>CBDFGO010000003.1:0-470000 GCA_965247125.1 Rhodothermales bacterium
CACACGCTCGAGGCAATTAACAGGGTGCTGGAAGAGGCCGGCGAGGCCGCTCAAAACTCCTCCGCTGAACTGGCATCAACGTAAGGTGAGATTATTCACCATTTCAATGCTGATCCTGTAACACTGTGCCTACATCCATCACACGATTCTCTACTCCCTTTCACGAGCTGCTCATCCGGGATTATTACGCCGAGGTCATCGATGTCCCTGAGATCGTCCAGGTCATGGGTGTATCGGCATCGCAGGTTCGCAAAATTATCAGGCGTGAAGCCCAGATAGAGGTCAGCCAGGCAATACGCTGGTGTAAATACCGATTCAGTATGGACGATCCGCGATACTCGCGCCTCTTCATGCCTACCTCTGGCGACGCCGTCAAGCGTGTCATGGGATCTGCCGATGGATCAGCTGACAACGAGGTCGTCGAGATTGTGCACACCGCCTCCGGTTTTGCCCGCGGACTTGAGGACAGAGACCTCTCTCGAGTTGATCGATCAATCAACATCATTAAAACTGAAGTGCTTCCAAATATGGAAGCCGAGCGCGCGCTGCTGGCCAGCGACATGACACCATGACCGCGCTGCTCAACCATATCGACCCGATCTGGATCGCCGTCTTCTTCTTTTTGCTCGGGTGGGGCACCTGCTGCCTGATCGTGGCCGTCCTCACCCGGGACGAACCCAGCTATTCTGACCTCGCCGGCTGGCGAGTCATTGTCACTTACGACTACGATCTGCTCGAAGCTATCGAGCGGCTCGGATACACGGTCCTTTCACGACCAAATCAATCAGACCCCCATGGAAGCAACGAAACCGGAGCAGACGCTCCACCACTTGGAAACGGTAAAAATCCTACAGGGCGCCGTGGCTATATCAAAGGCAGAAACGGAGCTCGAGCTCCCGAGCCCCGAGCAGCTGCAGGCCCTTCTTTCTGGCTCACTGGAAGAGCTTGATCTGGAAATTCTGCTGGCTGGCGAAATCGCTGCCAAGGCCGAGGCCGACTGCCTCCTGTTCGAACACCTCCGGCGATCGCTTCGGTATGAGATCATCACTGACCTGCGCCGCGGCTACGTGATCCGAGAGGAGAAGATCACCGAAAAGGCGCTCGAGACCGAGGCTTACATCCGGCCCGAATATCTCTCGCTGCTTCAGCTGCACCACCGCGCCCAGGAGCGCAAGGGCTTGGGCCTGGTCAAGGCGAGTGTGCTGACGAGTGTTCGCGAGCGCAAGATGATCGCGCTCTAACCGCAGCTTGATTTCGTATAGGCCGGCATCACATCCATTCCATCTAATCCATCGATTTAGCTATGTCAGATACTACGCTTACCGTCGGCGACGGCGACCGAAAATTTGCGCACCCCAACCCCTGCGTGACCCGGGCGGTGTGCGTCGACATGTACATAAAAAACGACGTTTCAACGCGCTGGGGGCTAAAGGATCAGATCCATTTCCGGTGGGAAATTGACGTCCCAAACCCGGACTATGAAGACGGCCGGCACTTCGTGGTGAGGGAATTCTACACATTTGTGCTGACCGAGAAGTCGAATCTCTACGCCCTCGTCACTTCTTGGACTGGCAAGTCGCCACCGAAGGGAGCTCTAGTCGACTTCGAGTGGTTCGTCGGGCGCTCCTGTATGGTTCAGATCGTGCACGGCCACAACGCCAGTGATCCAGAAGATCCCTACATCAACGTCAGGAACGTGATGCCGTTGATGGAGGGAATGCAGCCCTTGCAGCCTTCTGGAAGATATGTTCGCCAGAACGACCGTGATGCATTGGATCGGAACGGATCGGCGAACACCGGTGCAGCGGATAAGGCAGCGGATGAGGAGGCGGCGCGCAAACGCTACGGCGGGCAAGAGGACACACCCGCCGCCCCTCGTCCCGCACCGGATGCTCCCGCGCCGGCGCCTGCTGGTCACACAACGCAGGTGCCAGCTCAAGGAGCCCTCTATGAGTCTGATGAACCTCACACAACTGCGCCGGCCGCAGCGCTGCCGCCAGGTACTCCCATCACCAGGGACATGGGTGGAACGCCGCTCGATACTGTTGTGGGCGCGCCTTCCGAGGATCCTGGATTCAGGCCCAACGACGACCTCCCTTACTAATCACATGCTTCGGCCTTGCCACCCTTTAGCTACGTGCTCGTGTGACTCCTTCCTTCCACAGTGACCCGATACCCTTCGAACACCTTAAAAACGTCTCTTCCAACGCAATCGTGACCTGGCTCGCAATACGACATAACCAGAACGCCGAAGGCATCATGCTCGGAGATTTGTTTGCCCTGCTGCCTGTCGTTCCCTTCGGCCGATCTACGCTCTATCGCAGCCGCGACCAGCTCGTAGATGCCTCGATTTTGATCGCCGAGAACGACGGATTCCGGTGCGTTCTGCCGCCTGCAGATGGGCACAAGGTTCCCACGGGTGGGAATACCATGCCCACGGATGGGAACGCTGTACCCACGGGTGGGAATGGCGACGAATCAGGAGCGGCTATTCCCACGGGCGGGAAAGCCATACCCGCCGGTGGGAATGGCACAGGTCTTGCTTCACGGGCACGCGCGATAGATTTAAAACATACTTCCTTAGAAGAACCTTTAGATATAGATAAAGAAGAAGAGGCTCCAACTTTTAAAGAAGACTCCTGGCCTCTGCAAACAGCTATCTATTTCGCAGAGAGCCTTGCCCGCCTCGGATGCCTGGATGTGGCCACCTCTCGCCTGAACGCTTCCAAGCGTGCAGACCGGATGCAGATCTGGGCAAAGGAGTTTGATCTCTTGATCCGCGTCGACGGATACAGCGAACACCAGGTGGCCACCATTCTCGAGTGGCTCTTCCAGCCTGACAACTGGTGGATTGCCAACCGCAACATTCGCACCGCGATAAAACTGCGATCGCTCAACAGGCAGAAGGAGCGCGTCTTCGACGTTTTCGCTTCGCAGGCTGGATCCGGGATCGAACGGCGCGAAGACGACACCGCCTTCAACGACGAATTCGGGGACACCTATGAGAACTGACGCCCCCAAACCCATCTCCGACCAGATGGGAAATATGCGCGATGCGTGGAGCAACTCCAGCTATCTGTCCGACGAGGTGAAGAAGAGGATGGATGCCGAATTCGAAGGCGGGCGCGAGAATCCGAACGAGCCGATCGGCGCGCAAGAGCGCCACCTGGCCGCGCCACAGACGCCAGCTCAGAAGCTGAACTACTTGATGGAGCTCGCTCACGTGCCGAAGATCTTTTTCGGTGCAGATATCGAGACGAACTGCCAGATTTTCAACAAGGAGCCCGATAAGGCCGTAGCGCTGCAGCGAGCCACAGAGATGGCGCTCGAGGGATGTATTCCCGGCCGTAGCCAGAATCGTTTCAGCATTATGCTGACCGGCAGCTTCGGCCAGGGAAAAACCTGGTTGGGAACGGCGGTGTTCAAGGAGCTGCTCGCCCAGATCGGCGAAGGGGGCAGGTGGACCACCTTCAGCGCGATGATTCGAGACATCCAGGAGGCGTATTCCGGTGGCGAGACCAAGCGCCGCATTGATCAATATGCGCAGGCAAAAGTGCTGCTTCTCGACGACGTCGGCGATCTCGAAATCAAGAAGGAGACCGAGGACCGCCAGCGCCTCTTCTTTGAAATCATCGACCACCGCAATTCCTGGTCGCTGCCGACGATCATGACCAGCAATCTGATCGCCCCGGCGCACTTCAAAGAACGCTTCGGAGAGCGCACATTCAACCGCCTCTACGAGATGAGCGCCTTTCTCCCGATGGCCGGCCGCAATTTTCGAATTCATCCTCCGGAGGCGACAAATGTCTGAACCGACCACCGACGTCTACGAATCATTCTCCGCGGCCATCATGGATTGGATCCGGCCCGCATGGATAGCGGCAAAGAAGGCGCAGCGAGGATTGCCAGAGGGTGAATTCCTGGCATTCTGGCGAGGCTTTCGCGCCGCGATGTTGGTGGTCAGGGTGGCCATCGAGAGCCGGTCCCGCGAATACGACGTCCTCGAGGAGAGCGCTCGCCGCGCCCTCGAGCTCGAGCGTGAGCGTAGGGAAGGTGCAGAAGAGACTGCGGAGTACTTCAAAAACGAATTCGCTCGCCTGCAGCGCAAGCATTTGCAGCTGAAGGAAGAATGGAGACGGAGTGACGCGGCATGAGATATCAATTTATTCCAGAGGGCGAGGGGCGGATTTCAGCCGGCATCCAGTTGCTACTGATTGTGGCTATGATCGTCGCAGTTCTTGGGGGGCTCGGATGAAAGGATTTCCAGAGCTCATACAAGCATCCACCGGGCGAAGTGTCGCTCTCGGCATCGATGCGGGTGTCCACACGGGCGCGGCCGTCTGGGATCGCCGCGGCCACCGCTTCCTCTGGCTGAAGACAGTTGACTTCTGGGACGGCATTGGCCTGATTTCCGGCCTATCACGAGCCGCCAGCCTTGTCGTGCTGATAGAAGATCCGGGCCAGAACCGCCCTGTATTCGGCAAAAATATTGACGGTAATGACCTGGCCATCAAACTCAAAATGGCCCAGGATGTGGGGAGCAACAAGGCTTTCGCGCGCCTGATGATCCAGTACTGCGAGCGCCACCACCTCCGGTTTGTGGCCGTCAAGCCGACCAAGAAAAAATGGGATGCTGCCCTATTTCGCCGCTTTACGCGATATGAAGGCCGCACCAACGAACATACGCGAGACGCCGGCCGGCTCGTGTACGACTTCTAACCGAACAAACAATCATGAAAACACACCTTTTTCCACTTCCACATTTTTTAGCCTCAATGGACGGCGGTGAAGCGCCAGCAATCGACAAGGCGGGGCCTGACGAGACGTCCGGATCCAGCGTCATGCCGGGCGGCGACATCGTCGACGGCAAGGACGTCGGGGGTGGTTCGCCCGCTGACAAAACTGGCGGCAGCGCGCCCGAAAAAGAGGTTGGTGGCCAGCTGCACGACCACGACGACGAGACACACCCGGATTCTGAGGGTGTCGAAGAACACGATTCAGACGAAAACGGATCCGTCGTCAGTAACGGGGATGTCAACGGCCTCAAGCTCGTGACCGCCGAGGTCTTCAAGGAGGGCAAACTGCCGAGCGGCGAGACCCATAAGTCGATTAAGGGCCAGCACAAGCTCACGGCCGAGGAGCTCAATGCAGTGGGCGATCAGATGGTCACCTCTGTTCGCCGGATCGATGAGCTCGAGGAGGAGAAAAAAGAAAACGCTCGAGATGATAAAGCCGGTATCGAGGGCGAGAAAAAGAACCTGAAGCGGCTGTGTGATCAGCACAGAACGGGTACTCGCCCGCGAAGCTATCTCTGCCGCCTGGTGAAGGATTTCGAAGCTGGCAAACGTCGGTGGATCGACCTGGCCACTGACACCGAGATCTTGGCTGAAGATCTACTGGCTGAGGACTATGAGAAGGATCTCTTCGAGGCCGAACAGGAAAATGCGCGCCGAAACCAGGAGGCCCAGGTCACCGATGGCCAGCTCGAAACGATCGAGCGACTTTGCCAAGAGTGTGGCTTCAAGGAAGACGTTCCCCACGAAGCTGCAATCCAGCGCTTTGGCCTTCCCGAAGAGACGATGCTCTCGGACCTGACCCACCAGGAGGCGGCGATCCTGATCAAGATGCTCGGAAGTGTGGTCACCATCGGAATCGGCGTTTTCAAGAAGCTTGTTTTCAGCGCACTTGCAGCTGGATACTCTCACGATCACGCCGCGACCGCATCCGCCTTCTTGTTCGAGAACGCGGACTATCCGGCGCTCACGAAAGACGAGGTGTGCGCGCACCTGGATGAGGTGTACAGGCAGGACGAGGAGCCCGACAATCCCTTCCGCGAGTTCTCTCCCGTCGAGCTCAAGGCCACACCAGATCTCATGGAGGATTTGAAACGCGCTGCAGCTGAGGCTGGCGACGAGGGGACGCAGATGGAAGATATCTGCATGGAAAACTACGCATGTGATCTCGTCGACATCACCTATGCGGATGCCGAAAACATGCTGGACTACTACCGCGACCTGATAGAAACTTCGTCCGAAGATGGATCGGATGAACCGGAGGAAACGCGCGAGGATTCGGAGGTGGTAGAGGCCGACTAATCCCAGAGCTTTCCTCCACGTGATCGGCGCTTTTCCAGAGGCGCGGGTCACAGACAGATCCTGCCTGGCGGCGCTGGCCGCGGGTGGCTTCACCACCGCCGGGCGGGACTCTGTCACCTTTTACGAGAAACTGGCCCTTTGAACCGATAAATCAGACCCCAATGAAGATTGCCATCCTAGCAGACCTGCACGTCAGAGGCTCAGATCTCGACGTATTCGAAGCACAGATGAGCGCGGCCATTCGCGCGATGGTAGAGCGGGACGTATTCACGGCATTTGTCGCCGGCGATACGTTCGATAGAGATAACATTCACGACCGATCTGCATCAACAGGGCGCATCACGTGGACCGTCGCCCGTCTCCTGGCTAACTCTGGAATTCGTTGGTACCTGGTTGATGGAAATCACGACAAGCCCAACGACACGACGCGTTCGGCCAACTGGTCACTGGCCTCCCTCGACAATGTTACCGTCATTTCAGAACCATCGCGCATTCCGATGGGAGAAGGAATCGAATTCTACTGTGTGCCGTGGTACTACGAGGCGCAGATGGCTCCCCGTATTGAGGAAGCACTTCGCCTCCAGGACGAGCATGTCAGGGCAGAGACGAGAGTACTGATCGGCCACGGCCAGGTGCGCGGTGCCCACATGTCGGGGACTCAGTACTGCGAGCACGGCCACTTTGCGATCGGCTCAAATGAACTCCTGGCATACGGCTTCGATCATATCGCGCTCGGCGATTTTCACCGGCGCCAGCCCTTCTACGTGGGGGCGCTGCGCCAACTGAATCACGGAGAAGAAGGCAACCCCCAGGGCTTCGAGATCTACGACACTGATTCGAACGAGGTCGAGTGGGTAGAGCTCCGCGAGGCCCCTCAGTATCGGACACTCATCTGGACGCAGGGCGAGCCAAAACCCGTGACAAATCCGGCAGAGGTGACCCGAATTCGGACGGAAGGATGGACGCCGACAGCGGCGGAAATCGGTGATATTGGGCCGCGCGACAAGATTGATCCGGTAATTGAGCGCCAGGCGATTCAGCGCCGAATCGACGACATCCCCGAGGGCATACTCTCGGACATGCACGCCGTCCTGGATCTCTATCTGAAGGCCAACGATATCGAGATCACGAAGGAGCTGCACGACGAGCTGGCGAGGCTTCTCGAGATGGGCGCGCTCTCCGCGTCAGGTCTTCAGCGATCGGCCCGGGGCGGCACGCTCGATATCATTGAGACCCACATCAAGGAGATCGGACCGCACCTTGATCTGTCAATTGACTGGTCAGAATTCGGAAGCCTGGTTGCGATTCTCGCCGCGAACGGGACGGGCAAGACTATTCTCGCAGAAGCTGATTTTGCGTGCCTCCACGGGGAATTCCCATCCTACCCGGGGCCACTCTACGACGTGATGACCCAGAACGGTAGCGGCACCTCCGAGCTCAGAACGGTCTTTAAGTACGGGGAGGATCGCTATGTGGCCAGCCGACGGCTTCACCAGACGGCGAAGACGAAATCTCACGAGGCCACACTCGAAATCATGGAGGCAGGCGCCCCTCGGATCGTGGCCGGCCCCAAGGTGGGAGATTTCGATAAGGCGATCGAGCACCTTCTGGGAAGTAAGCAGAGCGCGCTAGTGTCGTGGTTCTCGGGCCAGGGCGGTACCGGCGACATCTGTCTTTTGCCCGTTGTCGATCGGCGCCGTGTTTTCGGCGAGCTCATGGGTTCGGACGGACTCGAGGAGCTGTCACAGCGCTCAAAACAGGAGGCCGCAAAGGAGACCGCCGAACTCGGCGAAATCGAGCGCAGCATCGAGGCCGAAGCGGGCCTGCCGGAGGAGATAAGGGCGAAGGACGAAGAACTCATCCGGGTCGATGGACAGCTGCTCGAATTGGGTAAAGAGCAGACTGGCGCGGACACAGTTCTTAAGAATCTCACCGACACCTTGGTGGGGCGCAAAGAAATCCTCGCCCGCGGAGAGGAGGCCCACAAAGGAGCTCCCGATATCCCGCGGTTGAGAACCGACTACCAACTAGCAAGGCTTGACTCGGACGCTGCGGCCCAGGCGGCAGCCAGTCTCCCGTCGTTCGAGGCGAAAGCGTCGCGGCTCGAGTACGCGGATGGTCAACTCTCAGCCCACCAGAAATATTCATCATGGAAAACGATTGACGACAACCTAACGACCTCGATAGCCACGCAGGAAAACACAATCGCGCTCTATGATATCACCGATGCGGATCGGGGAAACGCGGCGGCTCAACCAACGGTCAAGGTGCAGCTGGACCAACTCAACACAGAGGCGGGCCAGCTTGTTGAGAAAAACGCAGAACTCAACGCCGCTATCGCCTCGGCAGCCGATCAGGTAAAGGCCCTCGAGGAGTCACGCCAGCTCTCCCCGCTGTTCGGCACCGACTGCGCGCCGTGCCCAATCCTGGCGTCTCTGAAGGCTCAGGTTGGATCAACTGAAGAGTGGAAAGCCCGTGGTCGTGATGCGGAGCTCGGCCTGGAATCTAATAAGAAAGGCCTGGCGCGGCTGGGGCCGCTCATCGAAGCCGAGGAAAACAGACTGGAACTGTGCAAAGCGGCAAGCCTGAAGATCGCCAGCGCTGCAGTTCATTTGGCCCCTGCCCGAGAAGCGCTGAAGGGGTACGAAGACCAACTGCAGTCGCATCGAAAACTTCCGCCTACGCCCTCTGACCTGACAGAGCTGCAGGCGGCGAACCTGACGACCACGGCCAAGGTCCTGCGGCCGGAAGTTGAACAGCTTCCCGTTCTTCGCGATCGCGCCTCAAAAAAAGAAGAGCTCGAGGCTAGAACGACCGAGAGGCACAGGGTTCTGGCCGCTGCTGAACAGCAGATAAAATTGCTCCCAGACCTGTATGTCCTTCGCAGCGCCATCACCGCGGCAGCGCTCGAGGCCACCGAGGCTGTGCTGCGCAAGGATTCGATCGACGGGCAGGTTGTGGAGGCGAAAGAGCACCGAGCTCGCACTGCCGAGGCTCTCGAGGCGCTGAATGTCCGCCGCAAAACGGTGTGGGAAAACACCCAGCGCACCTCCGCAAAGAAAGCCCGTGTGGCGCTGCTGCGCGTGCTCCAGGAGGCCTTCGGCAAGAAGGGCGCCCAAGCGCTTCTGCTCGATGCGTCGATGGCAGATCTCGAACAGGACGCCCACGAGATCGTCAGTGAGGCGACCGACGGAAGGTTTGCAATCGAGATCAAGACGCAGACCCAGAATGCCGACGGATCCATGAAAGAAGACCTGGCGATCATGGCCATCGACCAGCACGGACGCCGCGACGTCTCTCGGTTCTCAGGAGGAGAGAAGCGACTATTTCAGATCGCTCTGCGCATCGCGATGACCAGGTGGATTGCCCGCCTCACCGGGCGCAGCGCCGGCGCCATTAGAATCGATGAGACCTTCGATGCGCTCGACACGGAGCGCGCGATCGTGGTCATCGAAATGTTCGAGCGGCTCAAGGATCGGTTCTCGCGTGTCATTCTCGTGACGCACAACCCCTCGTTCGCCTCCCGCATTCCTGATCGCATTGAGCTCGGAAAACAGACGCCGGCGCCGGCACAGGCCGAGCCCGAAGAAATGGAGCTCGAGGAGGCGCCGCTATGAACGAAGTCCTTCAAATCGACCGGCTCTCGAGGAGCGAACTCGCCAGTATCGTCGAGAGCGCTGTCGAGCGGGCCGTGAGCCCTGTGCAGCGCGAGCTCGAGCTCTGGCGCCAGCACGCCATCCGGATGAAGACCGTCATTTCGGCGTCCGACGCAGCCGTCCTATCGGCTGTCAAGCGAGAGACCGTGATCGATGAGTGGATAAAGCACTGGGGCCTGCCAGCCTTCAAGCGCGGCCAGCAGTGGAATATGTACTTCGTCGACCTCATGGCCTGGCGCATCGGCGAGGTCGGGTTTTCCATACGAAGCCCACACATCACAATTGTTGAACCCCAACACCTGGCACGAAAGCATGCAGGACATCGAAGCATATCCACTGCGCTGGCCACTCGGATATCCGCGAACTAAGTACCCGAAGCTGTCTCCGTTCAAGAAGACCCGCTACGACTACGATCTCGGCAAGACCTTGCGGCGCACGCTCGAAGCCGAGCGCACATTCCTCAGAACGGAATTGCGTCTGCTTAAGGCGAAAAACGTAGTGGTCTCGACCGATATCCCGCTTCGGCAGGACGGAGAGTTCTACTCGCAGCGGCGCAATCCTGATGACCCGGCCATTGCTGTCTATTTCGTCCTGGGCGACCAGCAGAAGGTGATTGCGTGTGATGCCTGGAACAACATACAGGATAATATTCGCGCCATTGCCAGAACGATCAAGAATCTGCGCGGCCTCGATCGCTACAAATGTACCGACATCATGAAGGGCGTTTTTTCCGGCCTCGAGGAGCGCATGTTGCCGGCAGCCGGCGAAGGCTCGGGCGCCGCCTGGTGGGACGTACTCGAAATCGATATGGGGGCTTCAGCCGATGAGATCGATCGGGCTTTCAAGCGCCTGGCCAAGCTACACCACCCCGATGTGCCTGGAGGCAGCGCCGACACCTATCACACCATCTCTGAGGCCCGCCTGCAGGGACTCTCATCACGAGGCCAATCATGAAGAAGAATGATTCAAACGCCAAGCTATTCCTGGACGTCGAAACGACAGGCACCCAGCGCGACAAAGACCAGGTGGTACAGCTGGCCATGATCCTCGAAAAGGGAGAGGGGCGCCTGTCCTACAAGTGGCTCATGAAGCCCACAATAGAGATATCTCCCGGGGCCCTGGCTGTCCACAAGATCACCGCGGCCATGCTCGAAAACGAGAAGCCGTTCTCGCACTTCGCGGAGTTCATCTATCAACAGGTCCTCGCCGCCGACGTCATCGTCGGCTACAATGTTGATTTTGACATTGCTATCGTAGCGGCTGAATTGAAGCGCTGCGGCCTGGCCGACCCCTTCGTCGGAAAGACGAAGATCGACCCGTATAAGCTGTGGCTCGCTCGGCGTCCCAGAAAACTCGAGGACGCATATCGCGAATTCGTCGGATCCGAAATGACGGATCAGCACGATGCTCTTTCGGATGTCACCGCGACCGAGGCCGTCCTCTACGAGATGATCCGGGAGTTTGGGCTCGAGGACCTCAGTACAGACGAGCTCTGCGACGCCTGCTTCCCTGACATGAAGCACTGGTGCGGGCCGAGCGAGCACTTCGTGTGGGAGCCGTGGGGCCTCAGCTTCGGGTTCGGAAAGTCCAACGGGAGGCCACTGTTGGGTTACCACGACATCAGATACATGAATTGGATGCTGGGCGGCACCTTCCCCCAGCACGTGAAAGACATCGTTTCGGCTCGCCTGCATTGGAAGGGCGATCGAGATGGATTCCACGCCGCTATGGAAGAGGTCTACGGCGGCACGCGCCAAGCCTAGGTCGCGATCAGCCAATGTAGACCGATATCGCTGAGTTGAACGTGCTTTAGAAAGTACCAGGCAAGCCCGCCGCTCACTCACATTCAGACTCTTCTGAACATGACGAACGGCCAATCTGCGACGCGACGGGCTTAATACTTTCCCGTTATTGCCTCTTTCAAGATGGCATTATCAAGAACCTGATCTGCCAGCAGCTTTTTCAGCCGGGTATTCTCCTTCTCGAGTTCCTTGAGACGACGAATGTCCTGCTTGTGCATCCCGCCGTACTTCTTCTTCCATCGCTAGTAAGTCTGTTCAGTTACTTCAATGGATTTGACAGCTTCAGCTATCGATTGGCCCTGAGCACTCAGCGATTCAACCGTGCGAAGTTTCTCGATGATCTGGCCTGCGGTGTGTTTACTTCCTTTCATGTTGATGCAGTTAGAGATGGTCCTGATTCATCGGACAGTCTGAACAACAAATAAGGTGGAGTCTTGCGATCTTATCACCCTCAAGAAAGGCTACAAACGATGAGTCGCAAAAGAAGAAATCACAGCAATGCCTTCAAAGCAAAAGTAGCACTGGCGGCGGTTAAGGGAGACCGCACGATGGCCGAGTTGGCAGACCAATTCCAGGTGCACCCGAATCAGATTCAGACCTGGAAGAAGAAATTGATTCAGGACGCTGAAGAGGTCTTTGACAAAGGGCATTCCAGAAAGCACAACGAGGAGGGCCAGATCAAGGAGCTTCGCGCCAAGATTGGCGAGCTTTCGATGGAGAAGGATTTTTTATCCAAAGCGCTCGGTCGCACCCAGTAGGTGAGCGCCGCCAAATGATCGACCCAATCCACGACCTCTCCATCAAACGGCAGTGCAATCTGCTGGAGCTGAATCGCTCAACGGCCTACTACAAGCCGGTGGGCGAGAGCAAAGAGAACCTGGCCGTGATGAAAAAACTGGATGAGCTCTACCTTGAGCGGCCCACGCGAGGATCGCGCACCATGAAGGATGCGCTCGAGGACAGAGGTATTTTTGTGGGCCGCCATCGAATCCGGCGATTAATGCGTCTGATGGGCCTTATTGCCATTTATCCTAAGAAACGGACCTCGATTCCGGGAAAGGGTCACAAGATTTATCCGTATCTCTTGCGTAAGCTCAACGTGACGCGGCCCCGGCAGGTTTACGCAAGCGACATCACATTCATTCCGATGAAAAGGGGATTCGTTTACCTGGTCGCCGTCATCGACTGGTACAGCCGAAAAGTACTCTCACGCCGGATCTCCAATACGATGGACACCGACTTCTGTGTGGAAGCGCTCGAAGAAGCAATCGCCGTGTATGGAGCGCCAGAGATCTTCAATACGGATCAGGGCAGCCAGTTCACACCCGTGGCCTTTACTGATGTTCTGAAGAATCATGACATCAAAATCTCTATGGATGGCAAAGGACGCTGGATGGACAACGTGTTCGTTGAACGTCTGTGGCGTAGCCTGAAATATGAAGAGGTGTACCTTAAAGCCTATGACAGTGTGGCTGAAGCCCGCAAATCCATTGCTGTATACTTCGACTACTTCAATAACGAAAGGCGACACAGCTCACATGGAAGAAAGACCCCTGATCACGTATTTTTTAATCACCAGCCGCTTCAAGAAGCAGCATAATCAATCCGCAAGATTCCACCTAAGACCCTGTCCAGTTTTATAGGACCATCTCTTTGGTTGTAGCCAAGCGTTTTCATGTCGGAGCTAAATGGCTGACCCTACTCACGAAGAACTACGAACAGAAAGGTCGAAAAGAGTCCGAAGTCCCCTTCAATCGCACCGTGATAGATTCCAGGAACTAGTGCCTTGACGTTGATGTCAACTCCACATTGCTTAGGTTCACATTTCATCCTGCTGATTGCCACACGCTTTCCGGCTGAGTTGTACACATACGTTGTCGCATTCTGTTGATTGTCGTTTCCAATGCGAATTGAAACCGTTGAACCGGCTGGATTGGGAAATACATTGACTACAGGATTCGCAACTGAAGGGAGCCGGGGATTCTGCAGACCCACCACTATTTGTCCACCAATTATGACTCTATACAACTCGTACTGGGCAAAACGGAAGTTAATTTTTGACACGCCGATGTCAGGAGAAAACGTATATGATCGTTCATCATCTCGACCGCTTACGTCGTCGAAATACATCCGAAGAGAGCCATCGAAGGTTCCTGCGAATACTGGTGAGGTCACATCTCGATCGATTGTGACATCGACTTGGGATGTGGGATTTTCGGGATTCGGGAATGAATAGGTGTCTCCTTCTGCCAAGCTGAAATCCAGCATCAGAAAGTCTTGATCGTCATACCGAGCCCATACATTTCCAGCTCCATCCAGCCTTACCAATTGGATGCCAAAGTAAATGATGTGCTCGTTGACACGATGGTAGAGGGTATCATTTACGATCTGTGTAGTGTCGATGGTGAAATAGACTGCATCATCAGTGTCGGGATTCGTGGCATCGCTATGCGAAAAGAGGTAGGTCCACTGGCTGTCTATTTCCAACGGCAGAAACTTTACCTGGGATTGCTGGGCTAAGGCCAAACTGGTCAACCAGAAATACGACATAGTCAGAAATGCAGATTTGATGATTCTCACGAGCACAATTTGGCCACTAGAAGGCATAAAGTTAGACCTGAAGATTTGAGTATATATGGGTATTTCTACCTATTCTGATAGGAAAATATACTTATTCTGAACGTACAAAGAGATGGTCCTATAAAACTGGACAGAGCTATGCCCAAAAGTTGTGTATGGAAGGTTTAGGCAGCGTGTCGTTCTGATGTAATTCCGTCGGTGAATTTGATTCCTTTTTTTACAAGTTGCAATAGGTGCGGTGCATTCAGTTTCCTCCACTTCTTCTGAGCCTCTTTACATAGACGGAAGGCCATTGCAAGAGCTGTTTCTCGGCTCAGACATCCCCTCGTTTTGGCGGTCCTGAGGCGCACGGTCGCGAACGTAGATTCGATCGGATTTGTGCTCCGAAGATGGATCCAGTGTTCTGCCGGAAAGTCATAAAAAGCGAGCAGTTCTTCTCGGTCTTTCACCAGAATCTCTGCTGCTTTCGGATACTTTTGCTGGTAGGCTTTGATGAAAAACAGAAGGGCGCTCTCTGCCTGCTTTTTTGTTTCTGCTGTATAGATCTGCGTGAGGTGACCTTTTGCCTTCTTCTGAACGGACTTGGGCAGGCGGTTGAGCACATTTGCTGTCTTGTGCACCCAACAGCGTGCGGCTCGCGTCTCGGGATAAACTTCTGCGAGAGCACTCCAGAATCCCATGGCTCCATCGGCAACAGCCAGCTTCGGTCCTTGATCCAGCCCGCGGTGCCTCAGCTCCAGGAGCAACTCTCGCCACGACTGCTTGCTCTCGCGAAAGCCGTCCTCGAGTGCTATAAGCTCCTTCCTTCCATCGGCCGTAGCGCCGATCACGACCAGCAGACACAGTTTCTGTTTATCCATGCGTACGTTTACGTGAATACCGTCGGCCCAGAAATAGACGTAGTGCTTCTCCTTCAGGCTCCGCTTTTGCCAGTCTTCGTGCTCCCTTGTCCAAAGCGTCTTCAGGCGCGCAATCGTCGAGGAGGTCAGCCCTGGGGCATCAGGACCAACAAGGGCCGAGAGCGCTGCCTCAAAGCCGCCCGTTGAAACTCCCTTCAGGTACAACCATGGAATGAGAGCCTCAAGCGAGCGGCTCTTGCGGAGGTAGGCTGGTAGTATCGAACTGCGGAAACCGATTCTATCCTCACCCCGACCCGTACGGTCGCGTATGCGGGGCATCTTTACAGCGACCTCCCCGATACCAGTCAAAATCTTCCTCTCTGGCAGATATCCATTGCGAACGATGCGGTGGCGATTCTCTTCGTCGCGCAGGAACTGGTAGCGCTGGCAGAAAGCTTCAACCTCGGCCTCAACGGCTGTGGCCAGCATCTTTGCGGCCCCTGTTCGCAATACTTCTGTCAACACATCCTCTGTGCTATTGTAGTTCTCGTTCTCGTGTGCGTTATTCGTCTTCATGGGCGGTGTATCCTCCAATCTTCGGATTGACAATGACGTAATCATCATCAGGATACGCCGCCTATACCTTTTTCACCCGTACACAACTTTCGGGGTTAACTCAACTGGACAGGGTCTTAGGTGGAATCTTGCGGATTGATTATGCTGCTTCTTGAAGCGGCTGGTGATTAAAAAATACGTGATCAGGGGTCTTTCTTCCATGTGAGCTGTGTCGCCTTTCGTTATTGAAGTAGTCGAAGTATACAGCAATGGATTTGCGGGCTTCAGCCACACTGTCATAGGCTTTAAGGTACACCTCTTCATATTTCAGGCTACGCCACAGACGTTCAACGAACACGTTGTCCATCCAGCGTCCTTTGCCATCCATAGAGATTTTGATGTCATGATTCTTCAGCACATCAGTAAAGGCCACGGATGTGAACTGGCTGCCCTGATCCGTATTGAAGATCTCTGGCGCTCCATACACGGCGATTGCTTCTTCGAGCGCTTCCACACAGAAGTCGGTGTCCATCGTATTGGAGATCCGGCGTGAGAGTACTTTTCGGCTGTACCAGTCGATGACGGCGACCAGGTAAACGAATCCCCTTTTCATCGGAATGAATGTGATGTCGCTTGCGTAAACCTGCCGGGGCCGCGTCACGTTGAGCTTACGCAAGAGATACGGATAAATCTTGTGACCCTTTCCCGGAATCGAGGTCCGTTTCTTAGGATAAATGGCAATAAGGCCCATCAGACGCATTAATCGCCGGATTCGATGGCGGCCCACAAAAATACCTCTGTCCTCGAGCGCATCCTTCATGGTGCGCGATCCTCGCGTGGGCCGCTCAAGGTAGAGCTCATCCAGTTTTTTCATCACGGCCAGGTTCTCTTTGCTCTCGCCCACCGGCTTGTAGTAGGCCGTTGAGCGATTCAGCTCCAGCAGATTGCACTGCCGTTTGATGGAGAGGTCGTGGATTGGGTCGATCATTTGGCGGCGCTCACCTACTGGGTGCGACCGAGCGCTTTGGATAAAAAATCCTTCTCCATCGAAAGCTCGCCAATCTTGGCGCGAAGCTCCTTGATCTGGCCCTCCTCGTTGTGCTTTCTGGAATGCCCTTTGTCAAAGACCTCTTCAGCGTCCTGAATCAATTTCTTCTTCCAGGTCTGAATCTGATTCGGGTGCACCTGGAATTGGTCTGCCAACTCGGCCATCGTGCGGTCTCCCTTAACCGCCGCCAGTGCTACTTTTGCTTTGAAGGCATTGCTGTGATTTCTTCTTTTGCGACTCATCGTTTGTAGCCTTTCTTGAGGGTGATGAGATCGCAAGATTCCACCTATAATCAGAGCCAGGCTGTCCAGTCAAACGGGACCATCTCTCAAAGCCTATTCTAGTCCCTTCCTTTTTCAACTCCTGACCTTACTCCCATAAAGTGGACAGGTAGTTAAGCGTACTTTGCATCAATACAGAGGTACGCAATGGGAACGAGAAGGAAGTATTCCAAAGAGTTCAAACTGGAAGCCGTCCAGTTAGCTGAGATCAGTGGCAACACGAGTCAGACGGCCAGGGAATTGGGCATCAATGCCGGATTGATCAGGCGTTGGAAGCAGCGATTCGAAGAGGATGGTAAACGAGCGTTTCCCGGGCACGGTACTCCTCGTGATGAGGAACTCGTCAAACTCCGCAAAGAGCTCAGACGGGTCAAAGAGGAGAACATCGTTCTAAAAAAAGCCGCCGGTATTTTCAGCAGAGACCTTCGATGAGATACCGGGTTGTGGACGAAGTAAGAGGGTTGGTGCCAGTCGTGCGAGCGTGTACGTTTATGCGGCTATCGCCGAGCGGGTATTACGCATGGAGGGGACGCGCACTGAGTATTCGAGAGCATGAAAACCGTGGACTGTTGATTCAGATTCAAACGATTCACCGGGCCAGCAGGGGTACGTATGGCGCTCCGCGAGTGCATGCCGAGCTTCGCGCTCAAGGCGTCGCGGTAGGGCGTCGTCGCGTGGCTCGTCTGATGCAGCAGAACGGGATTAAGGCGCTCAGGCGCCGCAAGAGGCGTGTACAGGCTCCATCCGCTCCTCTTGAGGCTATCAAGGCCAACGTGCTGGATCGTCAATTCATGCCTGACAGGCCAGGCGCCGTGTGGACAGCCGACATTACATATTTACCGACGGCTGAAGGATGGCTTCGGCGATTTTCTATCGCCGATGGCTGTCGTGCTGGATTTGTACTCACGCCGAGTCGTTGGATGGTCAGTACGTCCCTCTCTCGCAAAAGAACTTGCCACCAACGCGCTTCAGAACGCGATTGAGCATCAGCGGCCACGGGCAGGGCTAATTCATCATTCGGATCGAGGTAGCCAGTACACGAGCTATGAGTACCAACGAATGCTGCGGCGCGAAGGGATCACCATCTCGATGAGCAGGAGCGGATCCTGTCACGACAATGCTCCAACCGAGAGCTTCTTCGGGACACTCAAAACGGAGATGCACCTTCGAGGAGATCCATTCAATTCACATGCTGAAGCAAAACGAGGACTCTTCGAATATATCGAGGTTTTCTACAATCGCCAACGTCGACACTCAACCCTTGGATACCAGACGCCGATGGAATTTGAACAACACTATATTAACCAACAAACCACCGCAGTGTAGGCTTAATCAACTGTCCAGAAAACCGGAGTAAGGTCAAGACGGTGAGATCGTCGTAGTGTAGTACGGTACTTCTATTTGCTAGCAGAGTGTAGTCTTTAAGCTTTGCAAGCACGGGCGTGTAGGCATCCACTGATCCGTGCTGACCTCGATCACGGAACTCCTGGATCCGATTCTGAAAATCAACGAGGAAGTCGTGTGTTTCAGTATCGGCAGTGCCCTGAACGGCGCGCTTGATCGCAGCGGCCGAAAAATCCTTCCCTTCGACTACGGCATCAAGAATTGCATCCTCTGCCTTCATCACGATGGACTTCAGGTATGGATTTAGTCTGGCGTGGTGCCGATTCGATTTTCTGATTTCCTTCTGCAGCGGATTCCAATCCTTTTCCTTGATTCGAACGGGAAGAGCAATCGTCGAGCGCTTACTTCTATGATGGATAACGAGATAAAGAGGAACAGTGCCGTCACGCGTTTTCTTCCCTCTCCAGGGCACAATACTTATCTTGGCCATATGCCAGAAGTTCTATAGAAAAGATGAGTCCAATGACTAAATAGGTGACGTGTAAGGTGACGATTTTTATCGCTGAAGTCAATATATATAGATTGGTATCACTCGTTATCATCCTAGATATGCTTGAATCTAGCTTAAATCCGACGAAAACCCTGTGAGACCACGTGACTGTTGTGTTCCCCCCCCTCTCCGCACCCAGCGAAAGCCCCGACTGCGAAAGCAGCCGGGGCTTTTTGTGTTGAGCCCGTGAAGCTTGCTTCCAAGGGGCAACACAAAAAGATCAGGGCGAGCGAAGCTCGCGCGGGGCGTACATTGGTAAGGAGTACCAGGGGCTAACCGAGCGCGAAGCGCGAGGTAATCCCCTCTTCAATCTGAAAGAAAATCCCTATCTCATCCAATACTCACCACAGTCGACACACAACAAATCCAAATGTGATATGCAGACCGCTTGATCTGCCGACGGATGATATGCGGCGAGGATGATATGCCGACGGATGATATGCCGATCGCAGTTGATGCCTTAATCCAAAATCGATTCGCCCGTCCATTTGTGTTAAGCCTTTGTAACAGTTACACTTATTTCATCTTCGGATTCGGACGATGGCGTGTATTGCGATATCACTGATCCGCAGAGTAAATGTTCTACAGCACGCCGAAGAACTCGTATTGAACCTGGATAATTCTTCGTTCGACTAGGTGGTTACTCTCACGTTTTTGGAGTTCCTAACAGCATTCGATGATCGTTTCGTTTTGTCCTTTGATGCATCCAAAGTGTCGGGCCAATGCCTACGGCCAACTGGGCGAGGAGGAGTGTCCACAAAGGATCATCCCGCAATGCCCAGTGAACGATTGCGGCATACCATTCCGCTGAGAACATCACTGCGAGGGCAAGAACGAACAGCCTTCTCAATCTTATCGTCCAGACCTTTTCGTCGAGAAGAAAAGGAATCAAGTTGAACAGGGCCAAACAACCGATAATGATAAAGTAAATCATTCCCTGCTGGTGCAACGGTCTCCCTGATCGCCAGATTTCTAGAGGCCACGATGCTCGTACGAGAGTGTATCCAAACGAGTATGCAGAGACTACACCCATCACGAGGGAGAATGATCGACCCACGCCGTACGTGATGACTCCAAATTTAGAGTCATATACGCCCAATTCAGCTTTGAACAGTGAAAAGTATCTGCGAACGGATCCGGATTTCAGCCACTCTGAGCGATAATCGCATCTAAGTTGAGATTCTGGTCCAACTTGAGCTACCGCTTCTCGGAATGCATTTTGTTCAGCTACGCCTCGAGCCAGCAGGTTGGAGTAGCAATCCAGTAGATGAGATTCCAGTTCGGCGACGTCGTCATCGCCGTAAAATGGGCGAACCTTGAACGGTTTTCTCCATTTTCTCAATTCCGAGATTATGTCAAAGATGGCTTCGTTCCCCACAAATTGTTCAACAACTTGCTCGCCAGATTCCACTGCGCTCGTTCGCGCTCTAGTTCTCGAACACCCTTAGTTTTAAGGCGATAATACTTTCTTCGTCGACCATTGTCTGCCGTCCTCCAGGAAGATTGAACGAACCCCTGACGTTCAAGACGATGTAGCATAGGATAGATTGCTCCTTCCGCCCACTCAATAGTTTCACCGGAAGCCGTAAATGCCTTTTTAATAATCTCGTAGCCATAGCTTTCACCTTCAGCTAGTATGGCAAGGACCGCAGGACGAAGTGTCGCAGCTGTCAGGTCTTTACTAAGCACGTCGATACCCTTGTAGTTCTAGGCATAATATACCTGACACTATTAGGTATGTCAACATTTGATTGTTTGGCGTGCTGTAGAACAAGCGCATGTTGCGGACTCGCACGACTGGCTGAGCCGGTTGGAAACGATTACTTTCTGAAAGGCGTGCGAATGCTCGCCGCAAGTCCGCCAGCCGTTATATACTCTCTTGAAAATCAAGCCTTCACAGCGGGTATCTGGTAGAATTTCTCTCCTTTAAAAGGAGTTTCGTTCTTGAGCATCCCCAAAATGGAGTGCAGCAGTTTTCTCATGACTGCAACGATGGCCACAAGTGGTTTTTTGCCCTGGGCGATCAGGTGTTCGTAGAAGGCCATGATGTTGGGCTCCCATTTGATGGCTACGAGTGCGGGCATGTAGAGTGCTCGCCTGAGCTTGACGTTTCCCATCTTTGAAATACGCTCACGCTTTGCGACCGAGTCGCCAGAAGTGTATTTGCGAGGATCAAGTCCTGCATGTGCTACCCACTGACGTACGGACATGCCATCGGGCAGAATCAAGATTTCTGGCAGAATCATGACAGCGCTTTTCTGTGCAATTCCTCGAATGCTGGTGAGTAGCAGAAATGCGGAATTCATCTGGTCGTGCCCTTCAATTAAACGAATTGCCTGTTCTAGCATGGCGGCGAGTCTGCGTTCCAGATGTCGAATGTTCACCTCGATGTCATTGATTACGATGGCTGATGTGGTCACAGTTGCACAGGCTTGGTGCAACCGTGCTTGCTCGCGGGTTCTCTCTGTGGTGAGGGCATGCATGCGGCGCGACATGCCTCTGAGCTCTAGAATCTCGTCTTTCGGAGGTGTCCAGAGCACAAATACCATGCGGCTTGCAAAATCGGCCAGCATATCGGCATCGACGCGGTCTGTCTTTGATCGGCGCATTTGTGCTCGTGCAAACTGACGCGTGGCAGATGGATTGGCTACCATCAGTTCAACAGCGGAACACGAATCAAGGGTCAGCGCGAGGTCGAGACTGTAATTGCCCGTTGCCTCGATCACCACACGCACGAACGCTCCAGGCTCCATAATCCACTTGATGAGCTGGCCATGACCTGCTGCGGTATTTAAAAACTGTTTCTGGCGAGCAGAACGATTTTCTTGGTGGATACATACATCGATCGTCGCCTTGCTTATATCGCAGCCAACAAAGACATTAGTGCACATGAGTCACTCCGGTTTGTAACGTGAAACGGATAATGATTCCGGTTTCCCATCCCGACCCAGGCGGCGGACATTGTATATGCAGGCTCACAGTATCACGCGAAATGATCCGGGCCTCGTAAACTCCTCAGCCTTCTGCTTGGGTCAGGCGGGGGGCTGATATAACGGACAGGTTCACTGACAAACAGGACCTAATGCAGCTACAGCCTTCCCCAGAAACCTCAACATAACGAGAGGCGGGAAACCGACTGTTTTCTAGATACAATACGGTCTTTGTAATATGTCAAAATTGACATTATGTCACAAATGACATATATTACCGTATGAGTCAAGAAAAACCACTCGTTTGGTTGCATGGTGAGGTGAAATCGCCGCCGTTCTCCAAGAATGCAAGATTGGAGGCTGGTTTTCTACTTCGCCGGCTTCAAATGGGTGAGAAACTTGAAATGCCGCATTCTAGACCGATGCCCTCGGTTGAGAAAAGGTGTCACGAACTTAGAATCAAGGACGTATATAAGACCTGGCGAATCATGTATGCGATCGAATTTGACGCGATCGTGATCTTGGAAGTTTTTCCCAAGAAGACAGGAACTACTCCTAATTTGGTTTTGAACATCTCTCGAGAGCGTATTCGGTTATATCGATCTTTATAGAGGTCTAGCCATGAAAGAAGACAAATTAGATAAGCTCAAAGCTGCCGGATGGTCGGTTGGTAACGCTGCTGAGTTTCTTGGACTCTCTCCTGAAGAAGAGAAGTTTGTCGAGTTAAAGTTGACTTTAGCTGCAGCAATTAAACGACTTCGAAAAGCTAAACGGCTCACCCAAGTTGAGCTGGCTAAAAGGATTGGTTCAAGTCAGTCCAGAATTGCGAAGATGGAGTCAGCTGACTCATCAGTGAGTACTGACTTGATGATGAAGTCTCTTTTTAGCTTGGGAGCATCCCCGTCAGACATCGCAAATTATTTCGGGTCGAGAAAGACCGTATAACAAGTGCATGTTGCGGGCTCGCACGACTGGCTGAGCCGGTTGGAAACAGTTACTTTCTGGAAGGGGAGCGAATGCTCGCCGCAAATCCGCCAGCCGTTATGCGCCTTCCAAAATGCTGAACATGACTGATTGGACTCTTTCCAATATTCTATTTTTCACCATTCTGCTCGCGGGCTGCAACTCTAATGAGATTACTAACTCCACGGATAGTGATCGGCCGAACGTTTTATGAGCTATGCCCAAAAGTTGTGTATGGAAGGTTTAGGCAGCGTGTCGTTCTGATGTAATTCCGTCGGTGAATTTGATTCCTTTTTTTACAAGTTGCAATAGGTGCGGTGCATTCAGTTTCCTCCACTTCTTCTGAGCCTCTTTACATAGACGGAAGGCCATTGCAAGAGCTGTTTCTCGGCTCAGACATCCCCTCGTTTTGGCGGTCCTGAGGCGCACGGTCGCGAACGTAGATTCGATCGGATTTGTGCTCCGAAGATGGATCCAGTGTTCTGCCGGAAAGTCATAAAAAGCGAGCAGTTCTTCTCGGTCTTTCACCAGAATCTCTGCTGCTTTCGGATACTTTTGCTGGTAGGCTTTGATGAAAAACAGAAGGGCGCTCTCTGCCTGCTTTTTTGTTTCTGCTGTATAGATCTGCGTGAGGTGACCTTTTGCCTTCTTCTGAACGGACTTGGGCAGGCGGTTGAGCACATTTGCTGTCTTGTGCACCCAACAGCGTGCGGCTCGCGTCTCGGGATAAACTTCTGCGAGAGCACTCCAGAATCCCATGGCTCCATCGGCAACAGCCAGCTTCGGTCCTTGATCCAGCCCGCGGTGCCTCAGCTCCAGGAGCAACTCTCGCCACGACTGCTTGCTCTCGCGAAAGCCGTCCTCGAGTGCTATAAGCTCCTTCCTTCCATCGGCCGTAGCGCCGATCACGACCAGCAGACACAGTTTCTGTTTATCCATGCGTACGTTTACGTGAATACCGTCGGCCCAGAAATAGACGTAGTGCTTCTCCTTCAGGCTCCGCTTTTGCCAGTCTTCGTGCTCCCTTGTCCAAAGCGTCTTCAGGCGCGCAATCGTCGAGGAGGTCAGCCCTGGGGCATCAGGACCAACAAGGGCCGAGAGCGCTGCCCCAAAGCCGCCCGTTGAAACTCCCTTCAGGTACAACCATGGAATGAGAGCCTCAAGCGAGCGGCTCTTGCGGAGGTAGGCTGGTAGTATCGAACTGCGGAAACCGATTCTATCCTCACCCCGACCCGTACGGTCGCGTATGCGGGGCATCTTTACAGCGACCTCCCCGATACCAGTCAAAATCTTCCTCTCTGGCAGATATCCATTGCGAACGATGCGGTGGCGATTCTCTTCGTCGCGCAGGAACTGGTAGCGCTGGCAGAAAGCTTCAACCTCGGCCTCAACGGCTGTGGCCAGCATCTTTGCGGCCCCTGTTCGCAATACTTCTGTCAACACATCCTCTGTGCTATTGTAGTTCTCGTTCTCGTGTGCGTTATTCGTCTTCATGGGCGGTGTATCCTCCAATCTTCGGATTGACAATGACGTAATCATCATCAGGATACGCCGCCTATACCTTTTTCACCCGTACACAACTTTCGGGGTTAACTCATAAATGACTTAATGTTTGCCCACGTGCAATAAACCACTTTCTTTCCTGCGAGCTCTGTAGGAAGAGAAATTTTGTCTTTATCGTCCGAGTGTATGTAGATGCCACGCAGACGAATGCCTTCTTCATTTGCACATTTCATTTCGAATTTTTAACCGCTTGCAGTGCGAGTCTTAGAACTAACCATAACAATAACGCCGTCACATCCTTTAATTCGTGTCCTGCATTTTTTCTTCCAGTCGGTACTCCAAGGCTGCTTTACAGACATATCGACAAATTCGAAAGGAGAATTTTCATTTCTTGCTTGTCCGCGTAGGTGATCGCGGGCACTTTTGTCCGCCATTGCGAAACTAATAAATACTCGTTTTGCCATGATGATTTTTGATTAACCTCTTGTAATATTTGTATCTCAAATCTTACCACAATATCGGTGACCGGTTCAACTCTTCTGTAGTGCCCGTGTACTATAGTCTTTCCTGGGATGAGCACCTTGATTACTAGCTCATCAATTACACATGCACGAGCGCACACCTGAGCAAATCAGGGAGGCAAGGGAAACCTTAAAAAAGGAGTATCCCGAATTGTCTGATGAAGACATTGAAATAGTCGATCAATTTCTCCACAACTGGGCATCCATTATATACAGCATTGTCAAACGTCGGGGACCAGGTGCGAAGTATTTTCTTAATGGTTGGGAGGATCCTCAGCACATCATCACAGATACCGAGTGGACTAAAATATCTCTCTTGCTCAGCAGCACGGAGGAAGTAGCCAAGTCAACAGGTCGTCCCAAAGCAGATTGCCGCAATGTCCTGGAGGGAATACTCTGGTATCTGAATACAGATAACTCACGTTGGGTAGACATGCCAGAACATTATCCACCACACAAGACATGTTATCGCTATTACAGTGAGTGGAAGAAAAGCGGTGTTCTCAGCAACATCCTCGAACTTCTTGATTCTGATACACGGCTATAGTTTTGGGGAATTGAGAGTATTGAGGAATGAGATTTTCTAGGTTTCCGTTCCTCAAAACTATTTTACACGACAAGAGCCCTCAATCGAGGGCTCTTGTGGGTGAATGGTGCCGGATCCGGCATGTAATGTGACCCGTGTCGAGACAGACCTCGAACTTTGAACGATGTTGTGGACGAGTTGGTTGAATACTTCCGTGCTGAAGAAGAGAAAAAGAGGCAGGGCAGGAAATAAAGCCCCTGAAGTCCCCAATGTCCTTAACTCAACCGCCCTCTGATTCGGGGTAGAACCCGATGAGTTAGAAGAGTATTTCGGCTCAATCGATTCAAGCTTACACCAGAAACTTTTTTTAACCGACTCCGCCAGTCGTGCGAACCCTCAGCTTGGTCCCGAAAGAATCCTACTGACAAAAAATGGCACGATTGTACTAGATAATAGGGTTACTAGTCCTATGCATTTCAAAGCGAAGAATTCTAACATTAAAATTCCGGAGTGGTACTGCCAACCAAAGAAATTACTGGAAAGAAATTGCTGGTTTGAAACACCTCGTTTGGGAAAGGATCAACGATGCCTAGAAGTGGTCCTACAAAACTGGACAGGGTCCTAGGTGGAGTCTTGCGGGTTGATTATGCTGCTTCTTGAAGCGGCTGGTGATTGAAAAATACGTGATCCGGAGTTCGTCTTCCAAGCGAGCTGTGGCGCCGTTCTCCGTTGAAGTAGTCAAAGTAATCGGCGATTGAGCGACACGCATCAGCCACACTTTCGTAGGCTTTCAAGTATACCTCCTCGTACTTCAGGCTTCTCCAGAGTCTCTCGATGAAGACATTGTCCATCCAGCGACCTTTTCCGTCCATTGAGATCTGAACGTCGTGTTTCTTGAGAACATCGGTAAAGGCCACGGATGTAAACTGGCTGCCCTGATCCGTATTGAAGATCTCTGGCGCTCCATACACGGCGATTGCTTCTTCGAGAGCTTCCACGCAGAAGTCGGTGTCCATCGTATTGGAGATCCGGCGTGAGAGTACTTTTCGGCTGTACCAGTCGATGACGGCAACCAGGTAGAGAAAGCCCTTTTTCATCGGGATGAACGTAATGTCGCTTGCGTAAACCTGCCGGGGCCGCGTCACGTTGAGCTTACGCAAGAGATACGGATAAATCTTGTGACCTTTTCCCGGAATCGAGGTCCGTTTCTTAGGATAAATGGCAATAAGGCCCATCAGACGCATTAATCGCCGGATTCGATGGCGGCCCACAAAAATACCTCTGTCCTCGAGCGCATCCTTCATGGTGCGCGATCCTCGCGTGGGCCGCTCAAGGTAGAGCTCATCGAGCGCTCTCATCACAACCAGATTCTCCTCGCTTTCGCCCACCGGCTTGTAGTAGGCCGTCGAGCGGTTCAGCTCCAGCAGAATGCACTGCTGTTTGATGGAAAGATTATGGTTTCGGTCGATCATTTGGCGGCGCTCACCTACTGGGTGCGACCGAGCGCTTTGGATAAAAAATCCTTCTCCATCGAAAGCTCGCCAATCTTGGCGTGAAGCTCCTTGATCTGGCCCTCTTCATTGCGTTTTCCGGAATGCCCTTTTTCAACCACCTCTTCAGCGTCCTGAATCAGCTTCTTTTTCCACGTCTGAATCTGGTTCGGATGAACCTGGAACTGGTCTGCCAACTCGGCCATCGTGCGGTCTCCCTTAACCGCCGCCAGTGCTACTTTTGCTTTGAAGGCATTGCTGTGATTTCTTCTTTTGCGACTCATCGTTTGTATCCTTTCTTGAGGGTGATAAGATCGCAAGATTCCACCTATAATCAGAGCCAGGCTGTCCAGTCAAACGGGACCATCTCTCCTCGCTGCGAATTGAAAGGACATAGTTTCAAACCAGCTGGTACACTAAATGACTCCTATTCATACTCGATCAGTCCGTTCAATTTCGTTCCCCTTATTAGTCTGCTTGTCACTCGTTGGGCTGGTTTCATGCGATGCTTTTAAATCTACTGACAAGATCGATTTCAGGAACTTCGACGTCGTTGCCTCCGATGGATCCCACGTTCGTCTATTAAACACCTCAACAGGAAATCGTACAGATGTATCGTCTCTTGCATCTTCTGGAGTGGCTTGCGTGAGGTGGAGAAATGAAAGAGACTTGTTGCTTGCCCTTCAAGAGGAGGGTATCAATGCTCACATCTCCGAGGTCTCAATTTTCAGACTTTCAGATGAAGAGACTCTTTCAGAGTACGATCTCCCGACCATCACCCAGATACCCGATCATTTTTTATTGGACGGGAACGATGTCGTTTACTACACGAAGAGGACTTCACAGACAAATGCGATTGTCAAATACGACCTGATCACGTCTGAAAGCAGTACGATCGAGGTTAATGGCTATGTCAGCCACATAAGTCTTCATCCGGACACAAAGCGGCTTTTGGCCATCATTACGAGTGAAGCAGGGACCGAAGGTCAATATATAGACTTTCCACATCGGGCAATTTCTGGTGTTTTCAGTATCGAGGGGGTCGTCACCAGTGCTGTTCAGTACGAATCCCATATTGACGCAAGTATTCAAGGTGGCCGCGTTGCCAGAATTAATCTATCAACCAATGAGGTCACTACGCTTGTCTCTGCGTCAGCCTTAAATGAAATGGGCATCGAAAATCTACGATTTCTTGGCGGCACATCTCTAGCAAATGTCAAACTGGCTGCCGCCCACATTGGAGGCTTAGAGAATCAAATCCTTGGCCTTTTCAACACCGAGGGGCCCGAAATAACGTCACTGATTGAGGATTTCCAAGGTCGATGTGCCCACTTCAAAAATATTGAATAACATTAATAGGCAGGTGAATTATGTTTAAATCGTCTTTTCTGTCACTAGTTACAGTTTTTGCGCTGTGCTCGCATTACTCGTTCGCGCAGATCAGTCTGCAGGACGAATATTCGGCAGACGTTGAGTCTGCCATCGCAGACTTCATCATATCATCTGGCAGTAACTGGGTTGTTGAATGGAACACGGACTTTGACTGGCCCAGCTTGGTCTACCTCGGATCCACGACACCGCTTCCTGAAAACACGGAAAAAGCTGCTCTGGAATACATAAAAAAACGTAGTAATTTCTTCAGAATACCAAACCAGGTTCCCAACAAGCTCACCTTGCAGAATAAAAGAACCTATAACGGTGTTACGCACTATCGATTTGAGCAGAATTTTTTCGGGATCCCAGTGGAGGATGCTTTTTTGGGAGTCCACGTTGCAGCAGACAGATCTATTGATATGATCAGCAATAGCTTGGTCCCTCTCACGCCTGGGCGCTCTGCACCTTCGCTTTCAGCCTCCGATGCAGCCTTCATTAGCAACCACTTCATTCCGAAGAAATTCGGTAAAGTAGAGGCCGAGGAGGCCCGGCTGCTATATACGGCTACCAGCGACGAGCCTGGCGTGTCGCTGGCATGGCATTTTTCAAAAAATGATTTCGATGTTTGGGTCGATTCCGAGACCGGAGAAGTTTTGAGAAAGGGATACACTGCGAACTTTGCAATATATCCATCCGAATTCGAAACGGGGCCAACGCTTTCTCACACTTCGTCTGCTTCTTCCAAAGCAACGAGTAATCGGGACACGGCCTCTGGCTACACATATGCAGTCCACCCGAATACGTCTTCACTCTCGACAACCACACTAAATCGACTAGATGCTTTATATGAAATTACCGGACTTGTTGGAGAATGGGCCGACGTACTGTCGCAGATTGGAACGCGGGCGCAGGTTGATGCCAATGATGACTTCATGTACGGCACCAGCGATGCGGAAGAACTCAGTCAGGTAAACATCTATTACCACATAGACAAGATCCGAGAGGAATTTGTGTCCGATGAGTTGGATTTCGACGATTTTGACGAGCAAATTGTATGGGCTAACGCCAATAATACCTTCGATGATGAAGAAGCGCCGAATGCTAAGTATTCGACATCAAACGACAAGCTCTATTTCCAAAATGGACTGGTTATGGATCCTGCGGGGACTACTGACATTGGTCTTGAGGCCATTGTAATCTATCATGAGTATATGCACCACGTTTTCCATGAGGTGAACTCGAAGCTGGCCGGGGGGTTTTACTTTGACCAATCTCGAGGGGTACAGGAGGGACTGGCGGACTATTTCGCATACTACTTCTCAGGAGACGATGATATTTTGGATTATGCTTTCCCTTCTTACGAGCGAACGATCGACTCCGGTGGAAACAGTAGCGTTCAGACCTGCATAAACGAGGGTACCGGGTATACTTGCGGGACAATGCTAACTACAACCTTGGATGCAATCGCCGATAACGTCAATGTGGATGAAGATCTGTTTATTGAAATATTGTTCGGTGCTGCAAATCGCATTTCTACCCTCACGATGAAAAACGTGGCACAATCTCTGATTGCCGAGGACCGGGCCGTGAATCAGTCGCACTACATAGCATTTGTCGAAGAGGAATTTGAAGCTATCGGTACGGGAGATGTTGATGGGCCGGATGATCTTGAAGTTCTGACGGACGGACTATTTTGCTTGGACGAGAACGAAATTGGATACTTCTCTACTTCAGTACTCGGCGGCAGGCCGCCATATTCGTATGATTGGCAGTTTTACCAAGATTGCGAAGGTAGTCCAGCATTGCCTTGTGATTCATGGACCTCAGTCGGAAGCCAGTCAACGCTGGACCTCTCGAATCATCAGGACTTCAGTTTGAAAGTTGAGGTCACGGATGACAACGACGAAACCGATTGGTCAGGTATCCGAAATGTCCAGATTTCTTCATCCTGTAGCGCTCCTTACAATGGTGAAGGATCTACTCTCGACATCAGGCTGAAACAGACTAGCGACAAGAGCTATGCCCAAAAGTTGTGTATGGAAGGTTTAGGCAGCGTGTCGTTCTGATGTAATTCCGTCGGTGAATTTGATTCCTTTTTTTACAAGTTGCAATAGGTGCGGTGCATTCAGTTTCCTCCACTTCTTCTGAGCCTCTTTACATAGACGGAAGGCCATTGCAAGAGCTGTTTCTCGGCTCAGACATCCCCTCGTTTTGGCGGTCCTGAGGCGCACGGTCGCGAACGTAGATTCGATCGGATTTGTGCTCCGAAGATGGATCCAGTGTTCTGCCGGAAAGTCATAAAAAGCGAGCAGTTCTTCTCGGTCTTTCACCAGAATCTCTGCTGCTTTCGGATACTTTTGCTGGTAGGCTTTGATGAAAAACAGAAGGGCGCTCTCTGCCTGCTTTTTTGTTTCTGCTGTATAGATCTGCGTGAGGTGACCTTTTGCCTTCTTCTGAACGGACTTGGGCAGGCGGTTGAGCACATTTGCTGTCTTGTGCACCCAACAGCGTGCGGCTCGCGTCTCGGGATAAACTTCTGCGAGAGCACTCCAGAATCCCATGGCTCCATCGGCAACAGCCAGCTTCGGTCCTTGATCCAGCCCGCGGTGCCTCAGCTCCAGGAGCAACTCTCGCCACGACTGCTTGCTCTCGCGAAAGCCGTCCTCGAGTGCTATAAGCTCCTTCCTTCCATCGGCCGTAGCGCCGATCACGACCAGCAGACACAGTTTCTGTTTATCCATGCGTACGTTTACGTGAATACCGTCGGCCCAGAAATAGACGTAGTGCTTCTCCTTCAGGCTCCGCTTTTGCCAGTCTTCGTGCTCCCTTGTCCAAAGCGTCTTCAGGCGCGCAATCGTCGAGGAGGTCAGCCCTGGGGCATCAGGACCAACAAGGGCCGAGAGCGCTGCCTCAAAGCCGCCCGTTGAAACTCCCTTCAGGTACAACCATGGAATGAGAGCCTCAAGCGAGCGGCTCTTGCGGAGGTAGGCTGGTAGTATCGAACTGCGGAAACCGATTCTATCCTCACCCCGACCCGTACGGTCGCGTATGCGGGGCATCTTTACAGCGACCTCCCCGATACCAGTCAAAATCTTCCTCTCTGGCAGATATCCATTGCGAACGATGCGGTGGCGATTCTCTTCGTCGCGCAGGAACTGGTAGCGCTGGCAGAAAGCTTCAACCTCGGCCTCAACGGCTGTGGCCAGCATCTTTGCGGCCCCTGTTCGCAATACTTCTGTCAACACATCCTCTGTGCTATTGTAGTTCTCGTTCTCGTGTGCGTTATTCGTCTTCATGGGCGGTGTATCCTCCAATCTTCGGATTGACAATGACGTAATCATCATCAGGATACGCCGCCTATACCTTTTTCACCCGTACACAACTTTCGGGGTTAACTCAGGTCCCATCTCATCAGATCGTAGTACGTTTCTGTCGAGATACCCGTAAAGTATGGATCCCCCGTTGGGGTGTCTTTCTCATACCACTTATAGGTGCATTCGCTGCAACTGACTTCAGACGGATCATAGGTTGGATCGGAGTCAAGGTTAATATCCTCATGCCACTCTTTCTCGATGGTCGCCAGACCAAGATCGGTTAACAGGGTCTCGCCTGGTGGGTCTTTCTCTGGCTGTGACGCCACAAGACCGGCAGACGTACTCGCATTGTCATTCCATATTAAAATTACGTCTTCGTATCCCTCGCTTCCCATGTCATCATCATCTGAAAATTTGGCCCCGAATTCTGAGTAGTTGTTGACTCGGGTTGCACTAACGGACATTATCGTGCCTTCTGTTCTGGAATTGTGAGTGATTCCATGAGCATGTGAGGGCCAGTCCCATGTCGATACTGTTTCGCTTGGGTTGTCTGGGTCGTAGCTGGGCCAGCCGTCCGTAAAAGTGTCGATATCGTGAACTGCGCCAATAAGGTGCCCAATTTCGTGAGAGACCGTTTTTCTGTGGTTTGCTCCAAATAGGTTTGCGACAGCGAATCCATCACCCGATTGTTCTGCAAAGATCTCTTCAGCTAGACCGTATCCGTCACTTAAAGTGTCGTGAAGGGCAATTACAAGATCCGCACCAGAGGTGGTCCTGGCAGACGCAACGCCGCCAAACGGAGAGGTGCCAGCCGTTAACTTATCTAAAAAGCTCTGCCTAGTAATTGATGCTGTATATGTCACTTCCATAGTGTGGACGACGTTCAGCTCGATAGTATCGTCCGACTCACCACTTCCCAGAGCTGTATTTATATTCGAAACATAGGTATCAATGTCGGCGACAATGGTACTTTGAGCCGATTTCGCCCCTGACGTATAGACAAACATAACGTCAATCTCCTCCACCGAAGGCAAGGTCGTAGCGCTACTTCCGGATCTTTGTACGCTATCAGAATTCTTTCCTCTCCCGCCACGATTTCCGGCCTGGGTTCTAAAGTCGTTAGCATCCCTGTCCGCCCCTAGAGTGCCTTGATTTATGATGAGGTGAATTCCATCGCCCAGCGGCGTGAAGCTCCACTCTTCATCATCGATTACGAGCGCACCCCGTACATCATTTCCTTCGACGGAAAGAGTGTTGACATGTCGAGAATCACCAACGTGGCCTTGCCAAATGATTTCTAACAGACCCTTTCGGGTGATACCACGTGTAATTATTTCCAAGGATTGTCCGTTTGGGAGAACAATATTCGACTTTGAGGCGATGAGGTTGGTGATTGGAGATTGAACCCTCACTAAACTACGCTCGGCCCCTTGTTCTCCCTTGATTCTGGCCATGAGCCTGCCTATTTGAAGGGGACCTAATTCCGATATTCCGCCTCTAACGGGTACGAAGACGGAGGAGGCATCCTGTGCCATTGAAGGCAGCGGAGCTATGCCCAAAAGTTGTGTATGGAAGGTTTAGGCAGCGTGTCGTTCTGATGTAATTCCGTCGGTGAATTTGATTCCTTTTTTTACAAGTTGCAATAGGTGCGGTGCATTCAGTTTCCTCCACTTCTTCTGAGCCTCTTTACATAGACGGAAGGCCATTGCAAGAGCTGTTTCTCGGCTCAGACATCCCCTCGTTTTGGCGGTCCTGAGGCGCACGGTCGCGAACGTAGATTCGATCGGATTTGTGCTCCGAAGATGGATCCAGTGTTCTGCCGGAAAGTCATAAAAAGCGAGCAGTTCTTCTCGGTCTTTCACCAGAATCTCTGCTGCTTTCGGATACTTTTGCTGGTAGGCTTTGATGAAAAACAGAAGGGCGCTCTCTGCCTGCTTTTTTGTTTCTGCTGTATAGATCTGCGTGAGGTGACCTTTTGCCTTCTTCTGAACGGACTTGGGCAGGCGGTTGAGCACATTTGCTGTCTTGTGCACCCAACAGCGTGCGGCTCGCGTCTCGGGATAAACTTCTGCGAGAGCACTCCAGAATCCCATGGCTCCATCGGCAACAGCCAGCTTCGGTCCTTGATCCAGCCCGCGGTGCCTCAGCTCCAGGAGCAACTCTCGCCACGACTGCTTGCTCTCGCGAAAGCCGTCCTCGAGTGCTATAAGCTCCTTCCTTCCATCGGCCGTAGCGCCGATCACGACCAGCAGACACAGTTTCTGTTTATCCATGCGTACGTTTACGTGAATACCGTCGGCCCAGAAATAGACGTAGTGCTTCTCCTTCAGGCTCCGCTTTTGCCAGTCTTCGTGCTCCCTTGTCCAAAGCGTCTTCAGGCGCGCAATCGTCGAGGAGGTCAGCCCTGGGGCATCAGGACCAACAAGGGCCGAGAGCGCTGCCTCAAAGCCGCCCGTTGAAACTCCCTTCAGGTACAACCATGGAATGAGAGCCTCAAGCGAGCGGCTCTTGCGGAGGTAGGCTGGTAGTATCGAACTGCGGAAACCGATTCTATCCTCACCCCGACCCGTACGGTCGCGTATGCGGGGCATCTTTACAGCGACCTCCCCGATACCAGTCAAAATCTTCCTCTCTGGCAGATATCCATTGCGAACGATGCGGTGGCGATTCTCTTCGTCGCGCAGGAACTGGTAGCGCTGGCAGAAAGCTTCAACCTCGGCCTCAACGGCTGTGGCCAGCATCTTTGCGGCCCCTGTTCGCAATACTTCTGTCAACACATCCTCTGTGCTATTGTAGTTCTCGTTCTCGTGTGCGTTATTCGTCTTCATGGGCGGTGTATCCTCCAATCTTCGGATTGACAATGACGTAATCATCATCAGGATACGCCGCCTATACCTTTTTCACCCGTACACAACTTTCGGGGTTAACTCGTTCGTTCCTGCTACAGTACCAGTACTGCTGACTCTTAGAGCCAACACCGAAGTTCACAGTTCACTGGAAAAACTGTCCGATTTCAATGGCTGGCTATTCAGAAACGTCCAACGCGAAAATCCCCAGATTGCAGACGGAATCCTTCGCTCATTCGAGATTGAAACCGAACTCGGAAATCGGGAGTCCGTCTCGGCGGATCTTCTCTTGGAATACGCGCCAGGTTCGGTCTGGGGCTCGGATTTTACGTTTCGCCGCTACAGCTTTCGAGGCTCGTTCAAGCTAAAGACTTTTTACCGAAGGCGCAGTCGACCCAATTGGCTCCGCGTATCGGTTTTGGCCGGCAGGAGCAGCGGTGACTTACCGGTTCAAAGGCAGTTTTCAATTACTGGATCGGCGGGCCCGTTCTCTGAATTTACGGGCTTCCGGTCGCTCGGAAAGACGCCTTTCTTGGCCGATAAGGTTCTGGGAATATTCTGGACGCACGATTTTACCACGGCACTATTCGAAAAATTCGGGCTTTGGAGACTGGCCGACGGGGGCATGGGGATTCAACTATTTGGAGGTCACGGATTTTCTTCCTCCGTCAACTTCGGCGAGTTCAGTAAAAATCATCACGAGTTCGGAGTTGGGCTGTCCTACCCGTTCGGTCTTCCAGTCAGGCTCGACTTCGCCACAACGAGCAGTGGGGGATTTTTCTTTCGATTAGGAAAATCGCTTCGTTGACGCACCGTGGTCAAGGATCGAGGTCCTGCGAAAAGGGCCTTCTGAGCTAATTTGCAGGTATGACAAAAAGGTGTCATACCCTGTCTCTATCATGGAATCAAGCGAGACAATAATTCTTCGATTACGACACCATGATTCAAGTAACCGCATACCCGACCCTCGAATGGCTCCGCACAAGAGCCCACGATCGCGGGCCCGTATTTCCTCGAGACCACTCAGTTCCGAGTGACAGGATGTCTACGAATTTTATCAATCAGCTAGCATCTCGATTTCGACAGGTACTCGTTAGTGAGACTCGAATCGATGTCGGTGTATGGATTTCCACTCCCAATGGTGAGAAGGAGGTGGGACTCGTAATTCAGCACCGCGACAGAAGCATCGCGATCTGCGACTCGAGGCATTACGGCCAGAATCCACAATGTTCAGATGCAGTCGCGCTGGTCTACGGAGGCTTTGAGGCGCTCTATAGATTCGGGGGCAATCCGACAGAGGAAGTTCTCGACGATATAGTCTATATGGTGATGTGCGACCGAGCCGGCTGGTTCACCAATTTTGGTCGGTTGTCGGTTGGCCGAAAAGTATCGGATGAAACGCTGCTCGAGACCTGCACGCGGCAAGATCGTTCCAACTTTCTTATCGATACGGATGAAGTCTGTCTGACAAGAATGCGCCTGTGCGTTGCTTCAGACTGGGTAGACCCGTTTGAACGCGCTCTGGACGCGGGCCGCCGCTTTGCGAAGCGCGCCTAACGGTCCACGAGATTCGTGGAGGCTTTGCGTCCTGTCCAGGCAAGGTCACTATATCTCTCCATCATCTGCACATTAACCGTGCCCAGGTCCACTTTTTGAGAGGACACGCCGAGGTTCAAGTAATATTGAATGACCACTCTTGCTCGCTGTTCAGCAAGATTGGAGGCGTTGCGTTCTGTGTCGAATGCAAACCCATTAACCTCCATAATCCGATCGGTACACGGCATGGTGGTGGAAAAATTATCCCGAAGAAGCTGTCTCATTTCCAGCGTCAGGTCGGACGAATGCGGTGTAAAAAAGACCTGCTTGAGGGTCGGAATTTCGTCGCACGCATTTTCCGTAATGACGATCGAACGAGCAGAAGTGTCGAAGTATCTTGCATTTGAGGCAGTTAAAGATGCCTCATAAGCCCCGGCCTGTTCATAGATATGGCTGGTATCGCAGTCTGAAGCCGTCGATCCGTCTCCGAATTCCCATTCGCAGGAGACTTCGCCACCGCGCACGAGGGGACTGAACGATATGACATCACCCACCCTCGCCGACTGGGGAACGGCAGATATCGATACGATCAACACCTCCTCGACCGTCATTGCGACTTCGACACTGGTTTCGATGGTCACGCTCTGTCGGTTTCTGGTGGCCTCGGCCCGAACGAGATAGTGGCCCTCCTCGACGAACGTGTGCTTGACTGCGTATCCACTCGAGGTCGAGCCATCGCCAAAATCCCATCTGACAGAATAATCTACGGGATCCAGATCGGTCGTAAGCGTAAAGACCCCCTCTTCTCCCGTGTTCAGTGAGCCGGGAGCCGACATCTTTACCCTACCCAGGCGGGCTGTTTTTTTCCTGAAATGATATCGGATTCCCGTGCTGAATGAAGTCAACGCGTCTGGTGAATTGCCCGAGCCCGCGGCATCCAGGGCCGTGTTGGGAAAGACCAGGTGTTGTTGGATCTGAGAAAAAAGAACGATGGGACCAAGAGGCCGGGCGAGTCCAATTCCCAGCACAGGTCCAAAGCCTGTCTTTCCTTCTCCGTTCACGGATCCCGATGTGATGCCAATTCCCGCGGACAATGACGGTTCATACTTTCCGAAGGGGAGGAGGCGGTACCGAGCTTCCACGACGATGGAAGTCCTGCTGTCGTCAGATACCCGCGGATCAAGGTGGTAAGATTACTGCTGTTGGAGGTGATTCCGGGATAGACTCCTCTCGAGAATTGTCCGACCACATCGAATGATTCGCTCCAGCGGTAGCCGAGGCTGAGTTCTGTGCCCGGTCCCATGCTTTCAATAAGCCATTCCAGTCCACTCACGTTCTGAAGGCCTCTATCGCCCGTGTACAGAGCTGTTCTGATGCGGGCTTCAATAAAAAATCGCTCGGAGAGAAGCTGCGAAAATGCTTCATTCGGACTGCCTGCGTTCAGCGCGAAGACGGCTAGGAGAATGGCTATTGAACGGCGCATGAAACGACAAGGATGAGTTGCACCAAAATCGGGAAAGCGAGCCCCTTAACAAAGTTGATTGGGAATAAAATTCGCTATCCCGGAGACGGGCAGGCCTGTTTCGACGAAGGGCGGCGATCCCGATTGTTCCCAATCGGGATCGCCACTCCTAGCGTCAATAAACCAGAGCGATTTTGCGACTAGTCGTCGGCGCCAGGAGTAGCTTCCTCAGCGCTTGCGGTTGTTGTCTTGTTGCTGCGTGGTTCGGAAGCCCGGCTTAGCATCCCGGCGATGTCCACGCCCGTTGAAGCCTTCAGGCTTTCAAGCAGTGCCGGAGTGGCGCCCGCAATCTGACTGAAGACCGCGGGTACACCGCTTCCAGATCCACCCTGACCGCTGTCCACAACGGTCAGCTTGTCGATTTTCAGGTTGTCAACCGTCTGGACAACATCCTTCAGGATCTCGGGGAGCATCTGAATCAGGAACAACCGTTCGGCATCGTTTCCGGCAGCCTGCCAGAGCTCAAGTTTCTGAGCCAGCACGTTAACCTCGGCCTTTCCGTCTTCCAGAATACGCGCAGCGTTCCCGATGGCGACTTCCTCTTTGGCCCTCCTTTCGGCCTCCGCGGCGACGATCACATCAGCGCGCTGCCTCTTTTCGGCCAGCAAAATTTCCTGCTCAGCGAGCTCCTGCTCGGCAACCGCCTCTGCGACCCTGGCAGCTACCTCGATTTTGGCTTCTTCGGCCGAAGCCTCGGCTGCCAATTGAGCCTTCAGAATCCGCACGCCGTTTTCTGCCCTGGTTATTTCCATGTCGGCTTTTGCTTCGGCCAGCTTGGATTGCTCTCTCTTTTCGGCCTCGACTACCTGTGCGGTAGCGATGATCTGTGCCGTACTCTGTCTTCCGATGGCGTCCAGATAGCCTCGATCATCCTCGACACTCTGGATCTTCAATGTATCGAGTTGCAGTCCCAGCACAGACAAATCATTGTCAGCCTCGTCGAGCAATTCCTTCGCAAATTTGAGTCGATCCTCGTTTACTTCTTCCGGAGTCAAGGAGGCGACCACGCCGCGAAGATTTCCTTCGAGGGTCTCCTTCGCGATCGTCTGTATTTCCTCGAGATCTTTTCCGAGCAGACGTTCGACCGCGTTGTTCAACTCATGCTCACCCGAGGATATTTTTACGTTGGCTATGGCGCGGACCATCAGCGGTATTCCTCCTTTTGAGTAGGCGTTCGACACTGTAAGGTCAATCGGAATGGTGTTTAACGTGAGGCGGTCTACTTCTTCGATGATCGGGATGCGAAATCCTCGACCTCCCTGGATGACGCGGTAACCGACCCTCGATCCATCACTGAGCGCCCTCGATCGACCTGAGAAAATGAGCACTTCATTCGGTTGACAAATCTTCAGATTGGCCCGAATAATGCCAAGCACGGCCAGAAAGCCAAGAATGATAATGGCGGGAATGACAAGTATGTCCATGGTGCTTCTCCATTTTGACGAATAGTGTCTCGAATACTTCTTCGTGCTCGGTTAACGGTGTTAATAAAAATTGGATAATGTTGATCTGTTGATGATTTCAGGTGAGCGTCAGTCGGGTTTGACTACTTCAGCAATCCGACCCGTCATGCGGACCACGACCACTTCATCGCCGTCCTGAACCTCTTCCATATCGGTCGATTCAAAAAGACGGGCGGTTATCTGGAGCCGCTTTCCCGCAGCCTGCACGAGAATCTTCCCATTCTCGCTTCCTTTGAAGGGCAGCAAAACCCGGGCGGTTCGCCCCTGGATGTCCGCATCTGACACCTGGCTTGATACGTGTTCATACGCAAAGCGCTTGATAATAAAGTTGCCGCCGATTCCTACGAGTAGGCCCGTGGCTGCGGAGAGGATCGCGGTGCGGGGCTCAGAAGAACCCATTAAACCAAGGATCACTCCGGTCAGGCCGAAAAATGCTGCGAACAGGAAGAGTGCTCGAATGCTCAGCAGATCCACAACCCCGAGTCCTGAACCCGCATCGACCGAAAAATCGCTGTCGAAGTCGTGGTCTGCATCAAAATCGAAATCGTGATCGAAATCCGCATCCACGTCCACGTCCACGTCAGAATCGGTTTCGCCAGCGCCGAATACCGACAGAAGGACGAAAAAACCGCCGACGATTAAACTGATGAGGTAAACTGAATCCATGGTGCGAACTCCTTGAAAACTCTCCCCACTACGGGATTATGCATGATAAGTTACCCAGATGTCACTAGCGAGTCGACATATTTAAGGATATTGTTAGTATATATATAAATAATTAAAGTATTATGTGCAAATAGTTAAGTTTATGAGGATACAAAATGAATAGTATTCAGTAGAGGTAGGTTGTATTGCCCCGGATGCTAGCGCACCAGAAGCTAGTTTTGTGTGCATGACCACTTCATTTCGTCTTTTGGCATTCAGCTCCATCGTCTTCATGTTGTTCTCTACTGGTTGCTCATCCAGCGACCCCTCTGGAACAGATGAACGGCACAGCATCCTTTTCCAGGATGTCAATCGATTTGTTCATGTCCACTATCCTGATGGATATGACGAAGCCGATCCAATGCCTGTCGTACTGGCGTTTCACGGGGCAAATGGCTCCGGTCTCGGATTCCAGCAGGGAGCACGTCTGGACAGAGAAGCGGATGAGCACGGATTCATTGTAGCCTATCCCTCCGCATTCGGCAGCAACTGGGCGGAAGGCTGTAATTGTAGACGACCGGACCTGGACGGAGTGGACGATGTTGGTTTCGCGGATCAGACCATCGAGCTGCTCGATGATCTCTATGAGATCGATCGAGCCCGGATTTATGCCGCAGGTTATTCTCAAGGTGGAATGTTTGTCCATAGATTGGCCTGCGAGCGAAGCGAAACGTACGCTGGTTTTTTCACGGTGGGATCCCTCATCTCCCTGCCACTATCTCAAAACTGTGAACCTGATTCAGTAGTCGACATCATGATGCTGAACGGTACCGATGACGAATCGGTACCGTATCGAGGAAGATCAGACGGCTCCTATTCCCTCAAGGGCGCGCTTGAGACCTATTTTATGTGGGGGGCCAAAAACGGCTGCCCGAACTTCAGGGATCCGCAAACGATTCGCAACGGTGGTCGGACCACCCACGTTCATCTCATTGAGTCATGCATGGGAGGATCCAGGGTGCGCCTGGACGAAATCGTAAACGGAACCCACGAATGGCCGATTGGAGATATTGACGCACCATCACTTCTGACCGAATTCTTTCGCCTCAGCCGATGAGCGGTAGCCAGCTTTCGGCCACCCAGAATCCGAGAAAGGTGCCCACTGCGTAGCCGAGGGATCCGATCAGGATCGAGGGAAGAACCAGATCCTCACGCCCCAGACTACGGGCGAGTGCGAGCGCGGAAGTGCCACCTCCGATGTTGGCCTGCGAGGCGATAGATGCGACCACTGGATCGATCTTGAAAAACAGAGCGGCCGAATAGACAAGCACGCCGTGAATCAGGACGGTAACGGACGTAAATATCAGAAGATTTACGCCGAGCCCACCCAGCTCTCCCATTGCTCCGATATCGCAGTATGCCCCGATAACCGCTAGAAACAAGTAGACGGCGAACATTCCCAAGACCTTCAGTCCGGGAAGCTTCGAAAGGGTCGGTATCTGCGCGAGAATCAGGGCAATCGCGGTGAGGATCAGTGCCGATGGCACGCTCGGGACCAGCGTAGCAAGCTGTTCGGAGAGCCAAACTGCGCCAAAACCAAGTCCCAAGACCACCCCGAGATCGACGGGGTCAACCGTTTCCGTATCCTCTTTTACACCAGTTGATACGTCTCCAATTATGGATTCGATCTCGCGACCTTTGGGTCGCGGCCATACGTGAATAATTGCCCGTGGAATCGCAAGGGTTATGATCATCCAGGTCGTGGTGATGATGTTGTCAACAACAACCGAGCCGCTGAACAGCAGGCCCTCCTCCATGACATTGTAGGTCAATGCCAGGGAATTGAAGTTGACGCTTCCTCCGGTGTAGGTGCCCACGAACATCCCGCCGATAGCATTATAGAGTGGTCCGATTGTCTCGGCGCCGTCGATTACACACATTCCCACGAAGACGCCGATTGCTGTCGCCAGAGAACCAAAAAGGAAGAGAAAAACCATCTGTCTTCCGGCCCGGAGAACATCCCGGAGATTGACCGGCAAAAGGAGCCAGAAAATGGCGAGAGGCGCTATCGTCGAAAAAATGTAGTCGTAGGCGGGTGCTGGATTTGCAGCAGATGAACCCGTCGGTAGCAGACCCACATTGGCTACTATCGCGGTCACGAGAATAACCAGCAGCGCCGTGCCAAAGTGCTTCAGGACCGTCCGCCGGACTAGCATTTCCGTGACGAAGACGATAGCACTCAGAACGCCAATGATATACGCGGACTCTGTCATGATGAAGCTGGTAGGGACCTAAATGAACTCAGTACGTTGAAGCTACCCGGTCGGAATCCGGCGTCGGAGTATCGTCAATGCTCGCCTGAAGACCAAACTTTACAGCTGCCTTAATGCTCACGTTCGACGAAAAGACGAGATACAGTCGTCACCTCTTGCTACCGGAATTCGGAGAAGCGGGTCAGCGCAGGTTGAAGGAATCCTCAGTGCTCGTCGTCGGCGCGGGAGGACTTGGTTCGGGCGCGCTGATGTACATGGCCGCTGCCGGAATCGGAAGAATCGGGATCGTGGAATTTGATACGGTCGACGCAAGCAATCTTCACCGACAAATATTGTACGGAACAGATGATGTCGGCGCCTCCAAACTGTCGGTGGCAAGTCGAAGACTGCGCGATATCAACCCGTTGATTGACATCGAACTTCATGAGATGCGGTTGACCTCCGAGAATGCCATGAAGCTTATTTCTGATTATGATATTGTCGCAGACGGCACGGATAATTTCGCGACGCGCTATCTGGTGAACGACGCCTGTGTGTTGACCTCCACACCCAACGTGTTCGCTTCCATTTTTAGATTTGACGGCCAACTGTCGGTCTTCGGAGCGAAGGATGGACCCTGTTACAGGTGCCTGTTTCCCCAGCCGCCACCTGCCGGATCCGTACCGTCGTGCGCGGAAGGAGGGGTTCTGGGTGTTCTACCGGGTATTCTTGGTATTCTTCAGGCCACAGAGGTCATCAAAATGCTGGTGGACCTCGGAGAATCGCTGATCGGCAAAATGCTCTTGATTGACGCCCTGACGATGCATTTTAAGACCCTGAGAATTTCGAAGGATGTGGAATGCGCGGTTTGTGGGGAACGTCCAACGATAGATAAATTGATAGACTACGAGTCGTTCTGTGCTGGAATTGATACGAGTGATTCAGCGGATCGCTCGCAATCGTTACCAGACCCGTCCGATTCCCCGCCAAAGACTTCAACTGCGTCCAACAACTTGCTGTTTTCACCTCAGGCATCTCTCATCGACGTCCACCAGCTCAAGGAAATTCGAGAGAGTGGAGAAGACTTCCTGCTCCTCGATGTTCGGCAACCAGAAGAACTATCGATAGCGGACATCGGCGGCGTGTCGGTGCCCATGAATGAGCTTCCGGAGCGCCTGGATGAGGTCGCGCCGGACAAGAAGCAGAAAATCGTTGTGATGTGCCGCAGTGGTGTTCGATCAGCAAACGTCGCGGCGTGGCTGGGCAAACAGGACTATGAAAATGTACAAAGCCTCGACGGCGGCATTCTTGCCTGGTCACAGCATATCGATCCGACCATCGCCGTTTACTGAACCGCCAAAATTATTACTCGTCACCGCTACATGATCCGTTTGATCTGGCCTGTTCTACTATTCCTCTTCGCCGCGTCCGCGGCAAGTGCTCAGGACCCCGTCGTCCTTCAGAGAATCGAGGGCCCCGTTCAACTGGATGGGATCTCTGACGAGCCAGCGTGGGAAAGTATCGACCCCGTCCCTCTGAGCATGTACGAACCTATTTCTGGCGGGACGATGACGGAACGAACCGTAATCAAAGTCGGATACGACGATGATTTTCTCTACGTATCCGGCCAAATGTATGACTCCGACGCAGATGGAATTCGAGGCAATACGCTCTATCGAGACCGGTATTCGGGAGACGACGTATTCGCCATCGTACTGGACACGTTCAACGACAATGAAAACGCGTTGTGGTTCTACACTACGCCCACAGGTGTGCGTCTGGACTACGCAGTATCGAAGGATGCAAACGGATTTGGTGGAATTTCGACATTCGGCGGTGGCGTGATAAACAGTTCCTGGAATACCTATTGGGATGTAGAAACAGTCCGGACGGACGAAGGCTGGTTCGCTGAAATGAGGATTCCCTATTCGAGCCTCAGTTTTCAGGAAAAGGACGGACGTATAGAAATGGGGATGATCACCTATCGACTGATTGCACGAAAGGGTGAACGTCACATCTATCCCCTCATTCCCCCCAACTGGAGTATGGGCTTTGCCAAACCGTCCCAGGCCCAGAAGGTCATATTGGAAAATGTTCTCAGCAAGAAACCAATTTATATCACGCCGTATCTGACGGGCGGTAGCACGGGTCTGAATGCCCTGAACGACGACGATTCGGCTTACGAGTTTGATAGCGAGTTCACGCGGCAGGTCGGCCTGGATCTCAAGTATGCGATCAACAGCAATCTTACCCTGGATGCGACCGTCAACACGGATTTTGCGCAGGTTGAAGCAGACGATCAGCAGGTCAATCTTTCCCGATTCTCGCTGTTTTTCCCTGAAAAGAGACAGTTTTTTCAGGAGCGAGCGGGTCTATTCGATTTTTCAACGGGTCGCCGAGATCGACTTTTTCATAGTAGACAGATAGGCATCAATGACGGCGAGACGGTACGCATTTTGGCGGGGGGGCGTGTCGTTGGGCGGGTAGGATCATGGGATCTGGGTTTTATCGATATGCAGACTGAATCCTCCGGTGATCTTCCCTCCGAAAATTTCGGCATTCTGCGTCTTCGCCGGCAGGTGATCAACGACCAGTCCTATGCAGGAGGCATGTTTACGAGTCGCCTGGGAGATGACGGTTCCTACAACGCGGTTTATGGATTGGATGGCTCGTTCAAGATCGGAAGGGACGATTATCTGGACCTGAAATGGGCACAGACCTTCGATGATGACACTATCGACACGACCGGATTTGATTTTACCGGGGCGGCTTATGCTTCAGCGCAGATTGCCCGGCGCAACGACATTGGTCTATCGTTTCGGTCTGGGGTCTCCTACTCGGGTACCGACTTTAATCCGGGCATTGGCTTCGTCCAGCGAAACGACTACACTCAGGTATCGTGGGACGTTCAGTATGGATGGCTTTCTTCGGACGAGGCGAAGCTTCGGACACACGACGGGTCGGTGTACGGGAATGTTTATTTCAGAAATGAGGACGGTAGTATCGAGTCCGTACGGGCTGGAGGAAGCTGGGACTTCGATTTCAAGTCGAGTGCGAGTGCCAGGAGCAATGTGAATTTCATCGTAGAGGACCTCACGAGCGAGCTTCAGTTTCCAAATGATACCTCGGTCCCTGAGGGCCGATATTCATTTGTCGAGTGGGAGACGAGCTACAATATGTCCAGTGGCAACCTTTTTAGGGGCCGTTATCAGTTGCAGATTGGTTCTTTCTACGACGGCTGGCGGTATGAGGCGGGGTTCAACCCCACCTGGAATGTCAGTCGATTTGTTGAACTGGGAGGCAGCTACAAATTTACCCGCTTGGAATTTCCGGATCGCGATCAGTCCGCCGATATTCACCTGGTCGGAGTCAGGGCCCAGATCGGTTTCAACACCAAGGTATCATTGAACTCCTTTGTGCAGTACAACACGTCTGCGAAGGTAGTCGCCTCCAATGTCCGATTTCGCTACAACCTGTCGGAAGGAAACGACCTTTGGCTCGTCTACACTGAAAACCTGAACTCCGATCGGTTCCGTGAAAGTCCAGCACTACCCCTTTCAAACAACCGAACGTTTCTCCTCAAGTACACCTACACATTCATTAGATGAGTCGTTTTTCTCTCCTTCTGCTAATCGTCGTGGTTCTGAATTCAGGATGTGCTCGTTCAGATTCTGACCAACCGACCCTCGAAGATGCTTCGGCTGTCCTGGCTGCTATGAAATCCACGTACGACGGTGAGTGGTACGAAACACTCACCTTTGTCCAGACAACCATCCAGTTCGATCCGACCGGTGGAGTGGATACCACCTCCTGGTTCGAGGGAATTGAGATTCCCGGGAAGCTGCGAATCGATATCGGATCTCCCACGTCTGGGAATACGATGATTTTTCGGGAAGACTCCATCTACGTTTTTCGGGATGGACAACTCGCCAATGCCGCAGCGACAATTCATCCGCTCCTGCGTCTCGGATTTGATGTCTATGGAATGCCCACGGATGAGGCACGCGCAAAGCTTGATAGTCTGGGATTCGATCTTGAGAGAATGCATATAGCCTCGTGGCAGGATCGGAATGCGTACGTGATCGGAACAGACGTCGAAGGTGATCTGGATACCTCTCAGTTCTGGATAGACGCAGAGAGACTCGTATTCGTGCGACTCCTGCAGGGGGTTGGCCGCAACAGATCCGTCCGACAAGAGATCTTATTCAATGACTATCAACCGCTTGGAGGCGGCTGGATCGCTCCGGAAGTACGATTCTATGCTGATTCGACGATCACTCTGATTGAACGTTATCACAGCATCGAAATCGGGACAGAATTTGGTGATGGATATTTTGAGCCCGGCTCATTTATCAATGCAGACCATTGGTTTGACGACGAGTTACTCGGAACCGGTCGCTAATCGAGTTTTTTACGTCGCATCTTGGGCATACCAATTGGAAGGATTGCTCCGTCGGTAATCAGGTCCTGCAAAAGAGCCCCTTCCAGATTGACGCCCGTTAGATCTGCCCCCGTCAGGATGGTTTCACGCAGATGTGCCTCGACCAGGCAGGCGTTTCTCAGGGTAGCGTTGAACAAGATGGCCTCTGACAGTCGGCAGCGAGTCATATCTGCTCCATCCAGGTCACACCCGGTCAGCGTAGCGTAGCTCAGATCCACGCCTATCAGTCGCGCACCTCGGACGGTTGCCTTGCTCAAGTCGGCTCCGGTTAGATTGGCTTCCGTCAAATCGGCCTCGTTCAAATTGGCATCATCCAATTCAGCAACGGTCAGGAGAGTGGCTTTCAGGTCTGACCTTTCAAAGTTAATACCCTGAAGGAAGCGTCCTGTCAGATCGTGCGCGCTCAAATCAGGCGTGATGTCTGGATTTTCTGTCCGCCACGCATTCCAGGCTTCAATTCCCTGGTCTAAAATATCGATATGGTGCTTATCTGCCACGAGATTTGGCTGGCTAATAACACGAAACTATAGGAAAGCGTCGACATTAATGCGCGATTCGACCGGGTATCGTGAATTGGCGTGTCTTTCTGCAACTGGATTCTTTTATTGTATGTATAATCCGGGGGTAAGCAAATATTCTACCTTCCATTACGATACAGGACCTGGCTGAATTTCCATGGTGATAGTTCTTCTCCTTACAATGACACTGTTGGCCTACAAACTAGGCGCCTTTGACGAGTACATCGAACACCGTCAGATGTTGTTGATGGATCACGATGTGATGATCGAGATCGACGAGGCCACCTGGGAAGATCGTCAGATACGCTTCCGCGCGACCCATCCTGGGCTTGGAGAACGCTCCTACGTATCTCTGGGTCGCAGGCGCTGAGCCACGGTAGAACTCTCAAGAATGTAGAGTCGTAACCTGGCAGCCAACGTTGGTCAGATATTCGTGCTGATGACCTCCGAACTGACCGGTCTGGTGCTGATCTCTGTTGTGATAGCCGTTCCGTTCGCCTGGTTCACCATGTCCGGCTGGCTTGAAAACTTTGCCTATCGTATTGACCTGTCCTGGTGGATTTTCGGACTTGCTGGGCTGACAGCTCTGGTGCTCGCCATTGCAACGGTCGCATACCAATCCATCAAGGCTGCTCTCGCGGATCCAATTGTCAGTCTTCGCTACGAATAGAGTTGGGTACTAGTTCGAGGGCTCGTAGCAGTACTCGTTCTTGGAGAGGCAGGGTTGAAGCAATGAATCGGGGCGGGCCATGGCCGCTTGCTCCTCTGCGGAGGCATCTACTATAAAATCTCTACACCCTGTGGTGGAGAAGCTCGTAAGGAGGATAAACGCCAGTGTGATGGCGAGTCTATGTGTGAGGGGTCGTTTCATGATGATTACCCGATTTTTCGACTCAGTTTTGGCGATTCGGGGAATCCCTCATGTCTAGTATCGGCTGATTAAGTGAAATATTAACAAAGACTTAAGGCGGTGATTAAGTTTTCGGTATTCTCTGTAGCGATTCGCAGACGTCGCAAAACGAAAAAACGCCCTAACACACTGCAATGCAGTGGTTAGGGCGAATGGGCTGACTAAAGAGTGTGGAGCTAAGGAGAGTCGAACCTTATCTCGGTTTCGCGAACGTTTCGCTGGATATCATGCCTATATGGGCGTTACAGAGTGAAATTTCTCTGGACCGTTTCTAACATATTGCAAATCTAGAAAAAATCCGTCACCTTATCCGTCACCTATTTCATTTAAGTTAACCCCCATTACACCGGTGGCTAAAGTTCGCATTGTCCCGTGGACGGGTAAGAAAGATGCCGAGGGTAGAATGCCACTCTATCTCGTCATTCACCATAAGAACAGGCGCTCAACCATCGCCTTGCCTGTCCGCATAAAGATGAAAGACTGGAATCCCAGGCGTGGAGAAATTCGCAATTCAAATCCAGACCACGTGAGGCTCAATCTCCGTCTCTTGGAGGTACTCGGCAAAGCGAGAGCTGCCCTTCAGGACGCACTGTTAGAGGATACAACTATCTCCTCGCACCGAATCAAAGCATCAATATTAGGAGATGCTTCGGACGCTGAAAGAGATTTCTTTGCCTACTATGAATCCCAGCTTAATGCATATCGACAAAGACAGCAATGGGCAACATCGGAAGCGTACCGGGTAGCTCTCAAAAAGCTACGTGACTACACCCGCGGGTCGAGCGGACGAACGACACTTGACTTCGACGACTTGACAGTATCCTTCATTGAAGGATTCCGGACATACCTCATCGGTTACTGTGGCAACGGCAAGAACACCGTCCACAAAAATCTGGCAAGTATTCGCACGATTCTTTATTCAGCGATCCGTGAAGGACGCTTCCCGCAGGAAAAGAACCCCTTCTTCCAGATTCGGATGGAAAAACAGAAAAGGACGAAGAACAAATCGATTGATATCGAAGATGTCTGGAAAATCGAAGACGCGGACCTCGGCGAGGGCAGAATCATAGATGTTCGTAACTGCTTTGTGTTCGCATTCTACAATGCTGGTATGCGTGTTTCCGATGTCCTTCAGCTTCAAGGACAGGATATGGTAAAGCGAAGCGGAATTTGGAGAGTTGAGTATGAAATGGAGAAGACGGGTGCAGACTCTTTCGAGCTATGCCCAAAAGTTGTGTATGGGTGAAAAAGGTATAGGCGGCGTATCCTGATGATGATTACGTCATTGTCAATCCGAAGATTGGAGGATACACCGCCCATGAAGACGAATAACGCACACGAGAACGAGAACTACAATAGCACAGAGGATGTGTTGACAGAAGTATTGCGAACAGGGGCCGCAAAGATGCTGGCCACAGCCGTTGAGGCCGAGGTTGAAGCTTTCTGCCAGCGCTACCAGTTCCTGCGCGACGAAGAGAATCGCCACCGCATCGTTCGCAATGGATATCTGCCAGAGAGGAAGATTTTGACTGGTATCGGGGAGGTCGCTGTAAAGATGCCCCGCATACGCGACCGTACGGGTCGGGGTGAGGATAGAATCGGTTTCCGCAGTTCGATACTACCAGCCTACCTCCGCAAGAGCCGCTCGCTTGAGGCCCTCATTCCATGGTTGTACCTGAAGGGAGTTTCAACGGGCGGCTTTGAGGCAGCGCTCTCGGCCCTTGTTGGTCCTGATGCCCCAGGGCTGACCTCCTCGACGATTGCGCGCCTGAAGACGCTTTGGACAAGGGAGCACGAAGACTGGCAAAAGCGGAGCCTGAAGGAGAAGCACTACGTCTATTTCTGGGCCGACGGTATTCACGTAAACGTACGCATGGATAAACAGAAACTGTGTCTGCTGGTCGTGATCGGCGCTACGGCCGATGGAAGGAAGGAGCTTATAGCACTCGAGGACGGCTTTCGCGAGAGCAAGCAGTCGTGGCGAGAGTTGCTCCTGGAGCTGAGGCACCGCGGGCTGGATCAAGGACCGAAGCTGGCTGTTGCCGATGGAGCCATGGGATTCTGGAGTGCTCTCGCAGAAGTTTATCCCGAGACGCGAGCCGCACGCTGTTGGGTGCACAAGACAGCAAATGTGCTCAACCGCCTGCCCAAGTCCGTTCAGAAGAAGGCAAAAGGTCACCTCACGCAGATCTATACAGCAGAAACAAAAAAGCAGGCAGAGAGCGCCCTTCTGTTTTTCATCAAAGCCTACCAGCAAAAGTATCCGAAAGCAGCAGAGATTCTGGTGAAAGACCGAGAAGAACTGCTCGCTTTTTATGACTTTCCGGCAGAACACTGGATCCATCTTCGGAGCACAAATCCGATCGAATCTACGTTCGCGACCGTGCGCCTCAGGACCGCCAAAACGAGGGGATGTCTGAGCCGAGAAACAGCTCTTGCAATGGCCTTCCGTCTATGTAAAGAGGCTCAGAAGAAGTGGAGGAAACTGAATGCACCGCACCTATTGCAACTTGTAAAAAAAGGAATCAAATTCACCGACGGAATTACATCAGAACGACACGCTGCCTAAACCTTCCATACACAACTTTTGGGCATAGCTCATTTTATAACTCCTTGTACTGCTAACCTTAACGCGCATTAACTTCTTCTGGGTTAAGGATTTTATTGAGTTTTCACCTCGATAATGGAAATCAATGACTCTGCTGAACACCTTACTTACCACCTGAACGTTGCTGGGCATGTGCAAGATTGTCATGATTCCTACCTATTGACGCGCAATGTCATCAACTAAGCGGAAAAAGTGTTCTCATACATGCGAATCAAATCAACGCCTTGTATCACATAACTCAAAAATACTACTATAATATTATATGCGAATATTCCACCAAATACTCCAACGAGTTAACCCCGAAAGTTGTGTACGGGTGAAAAAGGTATAGGCGGCGTATCCTGATGATGATTACGTCATTGTCAATCCGAAGATTGGAGGATACACCGCCCATGAAGACGAATAACGCACACGAGAACGAGAACTACAATAGCACAGAGGATGTGTTGACAGAAGTATTGCGAACAGGGGCCGCAAAGATGCTGGCCACAGCCGTTGAGGCCGAGGTTGAAGCTTTCTGCCAGCGCTACCAGTTCCTGCGCGACGAAGAGAATCGCCACCGCATCGTTCGCAATGGATATCTGCCAGAGAGGAAGATTTTGACTGGTATCGGGGAGGTCGCTGTAAAGATGCCCCGCATACGCGACCGTACGGGTCGGGGTGAGGATAGAATCGGTTTCCGCAGTTCGATACTACCAGCCTACCTCCGCAAGAGCCGCTCGCTTGAGGCTCTCATTCCATGGTTGTACCTGAAGGGAGTTTCAACGGGCGGCTTTGAGGCAGCGCTCTCGGCCCTTGTTGGTCCTGATGCCCCAGGGCTGACCTCCTCGACGATTGCGCGCCTGAAGACGCTTTGGACAAGGGAGCACGAAGACTGGCAAAAGCGGAGCCTGAAGGAGAAGCACTACGTCTATTTCTGGGCCGACGGTATTCACGTAAACGTACGCATGGATAAACAGAAACTGTGTCTGCTGGTCGTGATCGGCGCTACGGCCGATGGAAGGAAGGAGCTTATAGCACTCGAGGACGGCTTTCGCGAGAGCAAGCAGTCGTGGCGAGAGTTGCTCCTGGAGCTGAGGCACCGCGGGCTGGATCAAGGACCGAAGCTGGCTGTTGCCGATGGAGCCATGGGATTCTGGAGTGCTCTCGCAGAAGTTTATCCCGAGACGCGAGCCGCACGCTGTTGGGTGCACAAGACAGCAAATGTGCTCAACCGCCTGCCCAAGTCCGTTCAGAAGAAGGCAAAAGGTCACCTCACGCAGATCTATACAGCAGAAACAAAAAAGCAGGCAGAGAGCGCCCTTCTGTTTTTCATCAAAGCCTACCAGCAAAAGTATCCGAAAGCAGCAGAGATTCTGGTGAAAGACCGAGAAGAACTGCTCGCTTTTTATGACTTTCCGGCAGAACACTGGATCCATCTTCGGAGCACAAATCCGATCGAATCTACGTTCGCGACCGTGCGCCTCAGGACCGCCAAAACGAGGGGATGTCTGAGCCGAGAAACAGCTCTTGCAATGGCCTTCCGTCTATGTAAAGAGGCCCAGAAGAAGTGGAGGAAACTGAATGCACCGCACCTATTGCAACTTGTAAAAAAAGGAATCAAATTCACCGACGGAATTACATCAGAACGACACGCTGCCTAAACCTTCCATACACAACTTTTGGGCATAGCTCTACTCCAACTACCATTAACCACAATTCCGGGACTTGTGATCCGAATTGACTGGACCATTTTTCGTTCCAGGCGATCAAAACAACCAGTGATACGATAAAAGCAATAACATTGGGTACTAGAAGAGGTCTCATCAACGTTTTAACATTTTCTAGGGTAGTAGCACCGCAATAACGTCGAATAGCCAAGTTTTTAAGGTTTGCGGTAATTGTCGCGCGAGCTCCGAAATGCCCCATAACCATGCATAGAATAACAGAAAACAAAGACATGACTGCCACAAATACCTTCGCCTCGATAATCTTTCGGTAGGGTTTCGCATAGGCAGATTCAATTGAATAGACTGACGGTGCGATTTTTGTAACTGACTGTATTAATGATTGTATTTCTCTAATCACCTCGCTAGTTACAGGACGGGAAGTTTTCACAATGATTTGAATGGGATTGGCGTCCATTAATAGTATAGCCAAGGGCGTGATGGGAGCATCTAAATACTGGAACTTAAAATCCTCCACGATTGCTGTCACTCGCGGAGAACCCGCAAAGCAACATTTATACTCCCGGCCTAAAATGGTATTGATACTTTCTCCTTCGACTTCCACCGCTTTTCGGTTCAATATCACCGGAACGAAGTCATCTAGATTCGACCCGGAATTTACTGATCCAGATAAGATCTCTATATCCAAGACATCAAAAAAACCTTCAGACACCATCAGTGTTGACGGATAATCACTAAATATTGGTTCTTCTTTCAGTGGTTGCAACATTTTCGGAAAATCTGAGCCAGGATATGGAACGAAAACATCACTGGAGCTAACAATGAGAGAGGATGTCAGAAGCTTCTGTTTGATCTCTGATAAAAAGCCCCTTTCAGAAGCAGTCACGTCAATTCCAGCCAAATTCTCTACTTCGAATCCATAGTCTGGTTGCAGCAACTGGTTCATATGTTTATTAAGCAACAACGAACTTGATACTAATACGACAGAACAGACCGCCAGTATTAGCTGGATTCCAATCTCATTTGTTCGCTTCGTGGATGACAACGACTGTGTTGCCGCTGTTCGCAGCGAGGCGTTTTTAAATGTGACATAAGACATCAAAAACCCAATTGATAACAGTGCAAATACAATTGCGCAAAACAAAAGGGCAGATAAAGCGAGATGACCGCCAACACTATTGCCATACGTTCCTGAAATAGCCAATATGCTCACAACAAGAATACCAGCTAGAATAAACTGCCCGGCCTGGACGCTGAATGACAACAGCAATAGTCTGGCAATATTTGACTTGGATGCGCCATAGACGATTCTTATAGCGAAACTCTTGAACTTGAGTAAATTTCGATGCCATAGAAATAGCATATAAAGTGCTGAAGCGACTATCTGCAAGAGCACCGAGTATATGTAAAGAGAGGCGCCCAGTACAGAGTGCGCTTTTATACTTGGGTCATCTTGGATCGTACGTATTTTACTTAATTCTCTTACGTGACGAAGGGTAATCCTAGCCTGACCTCCATTCCATTCATGAATGCTATACATTCTGGGAACGATCGTCCTCAAGTAGTCATTCATGTTGTCTTCGACTTCTTGCACTTGTACACCACGTGCAATTCTCACATACGAGTAACTATTTGAAAGGCGCCATTCCGAATCTGAGTTCTTTTCGTTGCTTACGTAAACCTCAGATGGATTGAGAACGAGATATCCGAAATCGATGTGTGAGTTGTGTTTGAGCTGGGGACGCGCATGATTGATAATAGTTGGGATTGAATTGTCTTCAGCGATAACATTCACATAAACAGAGTCTGGTCCGTCAGACTTGGCAATTAGACGCTTCGAAAGCACAGTCGGATAGGCGCGTATGGCAATAGCGTCTCCAAAAATGAGATTGTAACTTTGATAAGAGGTGAAGTAAGCTGCATCGAATCTAAATACCTCATTGTCGAACCGTATCATAGGGTTGCCCAGTGTTAACGACGGATTACTTTTGACCCACCAACGACGGTTTAGAATTGACCCACCCCGGCATGGTATTCATTAGTCTGGAAAAACCAGATTGATGAATACCGCATGCTAAAAAGTAGAACTGTGAACACACTTCGTGAACTGGCCGCTGACGGTCACTCCATCCGGGAGATCAGCAAACGCATGGGGCTTTCTCGTAACACTGTCCGTAAGTACTTGCGGACCATACCGGTGCCTGCTCCTCGGCCTAAACGGTATTCCAAACTGGAACCCTTCAAAGAGCAGGTTCGCCGTTGGGTACTCGAGGATCGACTCCTCAACTGCGTGACCATGCATGAACGACTGCAGGTGATGGGATATAGCGGGGGCCTGACGATCCTGAAAGATTATGTTCGGCCACTTCGTCCGGCGAAAGGAGGCCGCCGACCGGTTCGGCGCTATGAGACCGATCCTGGCGAGCAGATGCAGATCGATTGGGGAACCTTTATGTACGAAGTAGGAGGTGTTCGCAAGAAGATCTACGGCATGACGGCGGTCATGAGTTACTCGCGCATGCGATATGTTATCTTCTCGAAGCGTTGCGACACAGCCAGTCTGATTCGTGCCATCCAAGACGCGCTGGAATACTTTGGTGGCCTGCCACAGACCATCCTGAGTGATCGCATGAAGAGTGTGCTGCTCACGGTCGAAGACGGACAATTCATCTGGAACAGTGTTTATGCCGATTTTTTAGCCGCGATTGGCGTAGTGCCACGGGTGTGTCGCTCGAGAGTGCCACAGACGAAGGGAAAGGTCGAACGCTCCATCCGGGTCATCAAAGAGAGCTTCTGGCCCGGTGTGCGCTTTGGCGATGTTGGCCACCTCAACGAACAGGCCAGAATCTGGTACACATCCCGCAACTCACGTCTTCACCGAACGACACATGAGCGGCCCGATGAGCGACACCAGAGGGAAAAACTGAGCTCCTTGCCTGTGGGCTACGCATGGGAACGATTCCGGAGTGAGCCTAGGCGAGTAACGTGGGATGGCTTTATCTCCTTTGACGGCGTACTCTACGGCCTTCCGAGCGAACCACTGACGGCCGGCGACCTGGTCGATGTCACCTACCGCGATCAGGAGATCCTCGTCTGGTACAAAGGACACCTCGTCGTTCGTCACCGAGTGCGCCACGAGTCCGGACTAACGGTCTGGCATGCGGACCAGTTTAAAACGATTCCACCCGCAGCTGAGAGCCACCGCTTGCCCGCTCCCGTTGCATACCAGGTGCCCTCCATTGAAGCGCCGCGTCGCTCGCTCACCGAGTATGATGATCTCTTCAAGGCGCAAGAGGTTGTGATATGAGCACGACCCTTGCCATTGATGATCTTCTGCGCCGCCTACGTCTTGGACAGTTGGCTTCGCAGCTTCCAGAGCTGATCGAAGGAGCGCGGCAGCAGAAACTATCGTACGAACGATTCCTGGCCTCCGTTCTCGAGACCGAACTGCGTGGACGCGACGATCGTGCACTCGTGCGCCGGATGCGTTCGGCCCGCTTACCCCTGAAAGCCCGTTTAGAGACCTTCGACTTTGCCTTCCAGCCCTCGATCTCTGAGCGCCTGGTTGGCGAACTGGCGCAAGGATCCTATCTCGATACGGCTACTAACGTAATCCTGCTCGGGCCACCGGGCGTGGGAAAGACCCATCTGGCCTGTGCGCTCGCCGTTAAAGCTATCGAGAGCGGACATACGGCACGCTTTACAACGCTTCGCTCATTGATCACGGATCTGGGAGGACTCGGACGACGTGAGGTCAAGACGCTGCGGGCGTATCTAAAACCAGATTTGTTGATCATTGATGAGATTGGTTATTCCCAGCTCAGTCCCGATAACGCTAACAGTCTCTTCGAACTTATCACCGCACGATATGAACGTGGATCCATCATCCTGACGAGTAATCTCTCCTTCAATGACTGGGGCAACCTGCTCGGAGACGATGTCCTGGCGACTGCCATGCTCGACCGTCTGCTGCACCACGCCGAGGTCATCACCATTAACGGACGCTCCTACAGAATGCGTAACCACATAGAAAACGATCAACCATCCACCGCCGTGGGTGGGTCAATTTAAAGCTGTCGACCTGGGTCATTTTTAACCCGGCGTTGACACCCAGAATGGGTTCCAGATGCCCAGCTCCGTTGATCGCGGTCAAACCTTTCAACAATTCATATGCCAACGGCTTTGGCGTCAACGCAGTATGGACTTCGCTGCCGTTCCTGGTAATCTTGTAGTTCAGCCGATACAATTCGTCGGCATATTCTGCGTTGTCATAGTGAGTTAGTTGAGATCCGAACTGAAAGAATAATATTGCCGCGACGATCCCCGTGGTTGTTAGGCCGACCGCTAGAATATTCAATATTCGCATCGACTACCAACAGATCTAGTAAATGCTCTGGCTTGCATCAAACGCTTGGATTGCCTTTAATCCTGTCAGAACTGCTATTTCTTTCGATGAATCAACCGAGATCAATCCAGCAACACTATTTCTCGATAACGCTCGCTCCAAAATTAGAAGGGTTGGAGTCGCTCCAGGACCAAGGTTGTAACTTTTCATCAGTTCTGATATGGCGTAGTTGTTCCAGAGACCGCCGGCTGCTATTTCGTCGAATTCATATGTTTGATAAAGATGATTCGCACCAATCTTCGCACCGTTGTCAACAGCAATACCGAGAGTTTTCACGTACGATTTTTTAGCCACTGCTAAATGAGCTATGCCCAAAAGTTGTGTATGGAAGGTTTAGGCAGCGTGTCGTTCTGATGTAATTCCGTCGGTGAATTTGATTCCTTTTTTTACAAGTTGCAATAGGTGCGGTGCATTCAGTTTCCTCCACTTCTTCTGAGCCTCTTTACATAGACGGAAGGCCATTGCAAGAGCTGTTTCTCGGCTCAGACATCCCCTCGTTTTGGCGGTCCTGAGGCGCACGGTCGCGAACGTAGATTCGATCGGATTTGTGCTCCGAAGATGGATCCAGTGTTCTGCCGGAAAGTCATAAAAAGCGAGCAGTTCTTCTCGGTCTTTCACCAGAATCTCTGCTGCTTTCGGATACTTTTGCTGGTAGGCTTTGATGAAAAACAGAAGGGCGCTCTCTGCCTGCTTTTTTGTTTCTGCTGTATAGATCTGCGTGAGGTGACCTTTTGCCTTCTTCTGAACGGACTTGGGCAGGCGGTTGAGCACATTTGCTGTCTTGTGCACCCAACAGCGTGCGGCTCGCGTCTCGGGATAAACTTCTGCGAGAGCACTCCAGAATCCCATGGCTCCATCGGCAACAGCCAGCTTCGGTCCTTGATCCAGCCCGCGGTGCCTCAGCTCCAGGAGCAACTCTCGCCACGACTGCTTGCTCTCGCGAAAGCCGTCCTCGAGTGCTATAAGCTCCTTCCTTCCATCGGCCGTAGCGCCGATCACGACCAGCAGACACAGTTTCTGTTTATCCATGCGTACGTTTACGTGAATACCGTCGGCCCAGAAATAGACGTAGTGCTTCTCCTTCAGGCTCCGCTTTTGCCAGTCTTCGTGCTCCCTTGTCCAAAGCGTCTTCAGGCGCGCAATCGTCGAGGAGGTCAGCCCTGGGGCATCAGGACCAACAAGGGCCGAGAGCGCTGCCTCAAAGCCGCCCGTTGAAACTCCCTTCAGGTACAACCATGGAATGAGAGCCTCAAGCGAGCGGCTCTTGCGGAGGTAGGCTGGTAGTATCGAACTGCGGAAACCGATTCTATCCTCACCCCGACCCGTACGGTCGCGTATGCGGGGCATCTTTACAGCGACCTCCCCGATACCAGTCAAAATCTTCCTCTCTGGCAGATATCCATTGCGAACGATGCGGTGGCGATTCTCTTCGTCGCGCAGGAACTGGTAGCGCTGGCAGAAAGCTTCAACCTCGGCCTCAACGGCTGTGGCCAGCATCTTTGCGGCCCCTGTTCGCAATACTTCTGTCAACACATCCTCTGTGCTATTGTAGTTCTCGTTCTCGTGTGCGTTATTCGTCTTCATGGGCGGTGTATCCTCCAATCTTCGGATTGACAATGACGTAATCATCATCAGGATACGCCGCCTATACCTTTTTCACCCGTACACAACTTTCGGGGTTAACTCCTGCTAAATCTGAAACCTCCTTAACTAGTTTCTCAAACGTCTCGGCCATTAACGGGCTTGTACACCACACACATGTAGCTGAACCAACATAGACGATAAGGTAATCCATATTCGAGGTGCTTTCATATGCGGACTTCTCCCCCTTTTGATCCTCCTTTTCTGCTATCTCCGAACCTCGTGGCCCGCAACCAACAAAAATCAACAAAACCGCTAGAAATGCAGAGCTTAGAATAGCTTGTGCTTTAAAAATTGGCACGACTCCATACCGCTATTGAAGAGTACACATCGCTCTCGTCCATTGTCAGCACTAACTCGCTTCCGAAATACTGACCTTACTCCGGTTTTCTGGACAGTTGATTAAGAGATGGTCCTATAAAACTGGACAGGGTCTTAGGTGGAATCTTGCGGATTGATTATGCTGCTTCTTGAAGCGGCTGGTGATTAAAAAATACGTGATCAGGGGTCTTTCTTCCATGTGAGCTGTGTCGCCTTTCGTTATTGAAGTAGTCGAAGTATACAGCAATGGATTTGCGGGCTTCAGCCACACTGTCATAGGCTTTAAGGTACACCTCTTCATATTTCAGGCTACGCCACAGACGTTCAACGAACACGTTGTCCATCCAGCGTCCTTTGCCATCCATAGAGATTTTGATGTCATGATTCTTCAAGCACAGAGTTAACCCCGAAAGTTGTGTACGGGTGAAAAAGGTATAGGCGGCGTATCCTGATGATGATTACGTCATTGTCAATCCGAAGATTGGAGGATACACCGCCCATGAAGACGAATAACGCACACGAGAACGAGAACTACAATAGCACAGAGGATGTGTTGACAGAAGTATTGCGAACAGGGGCCGCAAAGATGCTGGCCACAGCCGTTGAGGCCGAGGTTGAAGCTTTCTGCCAGCGCTACCAGTTCCTGCGCGACGAAGAGAATCGCCACCGCATCGTTCGCAATGGATATCTGCCAGAGAGGAAGATTTTGACTGGTATCGGGGAGGTCGCTGTAAAGATGCCCCGCATACGCGACCGTACGGGTCGGGGTGAGGATAGAATCGGTTTCCGCAGTTCGATACTACCAGCCTACCTCCGCAAGAGCCGCTCGCTTGAGGCTCTCATTCCATGGTTGTACCTGAAGGGAGTTTCAACGGGCGGCTTTGAGGCAGCGCTCTCGGCCCTTGTTGGTCCTGATGCCCCAGGGCTGACCTCCTCGACGATTGCGCGCCTGAAGACGCTTTGGACAAGGGAGCACGAAGACTGGCAAAAGCGGAGCCTGAAGGAGAAGCACTACGTCTATTTCTGGGCCGACGGTATTCACGTAAACGTACGCATGGATAAACAGAAACTGTGTCTGCTGGTCGTGATCGGCGCTACGGCCGATGGAAGGAAGGAGCTTATAGCACTCGAGGACGGCTTTCGCGAGAGCAAGCAGTCGTGGCGAGAGTTGCTCCTGGAGCTGAGGCACCGCGGGCTGGATCAAGGACCGAAGCTGGCTGTTGCCGATGGAGCCATGGGATTCTGGAGTGCTCTCGCAGAAGTTTATCCCGAGACGCGAGCCGCACGCTGTTGGGTGCACAAGACAGCAAATGTGCTCAACCGCCTGCCCAAGTCCGTTCAGAAGAAGGCAAAAGGTCACCTCACGCAGATCTATACAGCAGAAACAAAAAAGCAGGCAGAGAGCGCCCTTCTGTTTTTCATCAAAGCCTACCAGCAAAAGTATCCGAAAGCAGCAGAGATTCTGGTGAAAGACCGAGAAGAACTGCTCGCTTTTTATGGCTTTCCGGCAGAACACTGGATCCATCTTCGGAGCACAAATCCGATCGAATCTACGTTCGCGACCGTGCGCCTCAGGACCGCCAAAACGAGGGGATGTCTGAGCCGAGAAACAGCTCTTGCAATGGCCTTCCGTCTATGTAAAGAGGCCCAGAAGAAGTGGAGGAAACTGAATGCACCGCACCTATTGCAACTTGTAAAAAAAGGAATCAAATTCACCGACGGAATTACATCAGAACGACACGCTGCCTAAACCTTCCATACACAACTTTTGGGCATAGCTCCCAAGAGCAATCGAAAGTCCTCTTTGAAAAGAAACTGCTGAACGTCGGTTATAGTCTCCAAGGCCATCCAGCGACAGCCAATTAAAGAACCGCCAACGCCGGTGAGGAGTGCGGGTACGTAGGTACTCACAACTTCGAGACTGGCTGATTTAGATATGCGGGGCACATCCAGGGAGCTCGAGTCTCTACCGATTCCTCAGCCAAGCGCTGCCGGTTACGCGTTCTCTTGCTAGCGGTCGCCGAGCGAACACTCCAATAGACGCATAGATATTGTAGCATACATGTATCACATATGTATTATTTTGCACAATTGGTGTAACACGCCTATTGACCTTGAGACAAAAAGATGTATCCTTACTTAAGCAAATCTCGTGAACTGAAATATTTGGCCCTCCAACGGCGTGGTACTTCAGCCGATTAACTGTTTCTCTTGACGCATGGATACTTGGATTGCGAGCGTATTTGGACGAGATCGGGGTGAATCCATCGAACTGAGTAGTCTTCCGGAGCTGTTCCATCGGGTTCCGGAGATGGATATAGTGGAACGCCCAGAGAATCACGAGCTATGCCCAAAAGTTGTGTATGGAAGGTTTAGGCAGCGTGTCGTTCTGATGTAATTCCGTCGGTGAATTTGATTCCTTTTTTTACAAGTTGCAATAGGTGCGGTGCATTCAGTTTCCTCCACTTCTTCTGAGCCTCTTTACATAGACGGAAGGCCATTGCAAGAGCTGTTTCTCGGCTCAGACATCCCCTCGTTTTGGCGGTCCTGAGGCGCACGGTCGCGAACGTAGATTCGATCGGATTTGTGCTCCGAAGATGGATCCAGTGTTCTGCCGGAAAGTCATAAAAAGCGAGCAGTTCTTCTCGGTCTTTCACCAGAATCTCTGCTGCTTTCGGATACTTTTGCTGGTAGGCTTTGATGAAAAACAGAAGGGCGCTCTCTGCCTGCTTTTTTGTTTCTGCTGTATAGATCTGCGTGAGGTGACCTTTTGCCTTCTTCTGAACGGACTTGGGCAGGCGGTTGAGCACATTTGCTGTCTTGTGCACCCAACAGCGTGCGGCTCGCGTCTCGGGATAAACTTCTGCGAGAGCACTCCAGAATCCCATGGCTCCATCGGCAACAGCCAGCTTCGGTCCTTGATCCAGCCCGCGGTGCCTCAGCTCCAGGAGCAACTCTCGCCACGACTGCTTGCTCTCGCGAAAGCCGTCCTCGAGTGCTATAAGCTCCTTCCTTCCATCGGCCGTAGCGCCGATCACGACCAGCAGACACAGTTTCTGTTTATCCATGCGTACGTTTACGTGAATACCGTCGGCCCAGAAATAGACGTAGTGCTTCTCCTGCAGGCTCCGCTTTTGCCAGTCTTCGTGCTCCCTTGTCCAAAGCGTCTTCAGGCGCGCAATCGTCGAGGAGGTCAGCCCTGGGGCATCAGGACCAACAAGGGCCGAGAGCGCTGCCTCAAAGCCGCCCGTTGAAACTCCCTTCAGGTACAACCATGGAATGAGAGCCTCAAGCGAGCGGCTCTTGCGGAGGTAGGCTGGTAGTATCGAACTGCGGAAACCGATTCTATCCTCACCCCGACCCGTACGGTCGCGTATGCGGGGCATCTTTACAGCGACCTCCCCGATACCAGTCAAAATCTTCCTCTCTGGCAGATATCCATTGCGAACGATGCGGTGGCGATTCTCTTCGCCGCGCAGGAACTGGTAGCGCTGGCAGAAAGCTTCAACCTCGGCCTCAACGGCTGTGGCCAGCATCTTTGCGGCCCCTGTTCGCAATACTTCTGTCAACACATCCTCTGTGCTATTGTAGTTCTCGTTCTCGTGTGCGTTATTCGTCTTCATGGGCGGTGTATCCTCCAATCTTCGGATTGACAATGACGTAATCATCATCAGGATACGCCGCCTATACCTTTTTCACCCGTACACAACTTTCGGGGTTAACTCGAGAATCACATCATCCTGGGCGTAAAAGGAACAGGAAAATCGACAGTACTGCGGGCGCTCACACCCGAAGCCTGGCAACTCCGACAGCCCGGATTGGAAGAGTTACCCTATATGGGTATATACGTTCCAATGGCATACTCAGACGTGTCAGGCTTTGTCCCATTAGACAATGAGGGTCAAGACACGACGCTATTCGAGCATTATTTCGTGGCTTCGGTTTTCACACAACTCTGCTCGCAATGGGAAGTCGTGTTGAATCTGGAGCGTAATCACACTATTGCACGATTGCTGATAGAAAAACTGAAAGGCAATGAGCTTCCAGAACACCTGGACCTAGAATCGCTCGTACCCATATTCGCCAGAACCTGTGATGAAGTACAAAGGAAGATCAGAGAAGAACTTGTTACAGATGCAAGAAAAGTAGAGTGGGTGACGAGAGCACCTCTGCGAATAGTTGACCTCGTTGACACGCTGAAACAAATCGGACACACCTTAGAGAAGCAAGATAAGTCCTTTCGAAGAATAGGGTTATTTTTGGACTCCTTCGACTACTATCAACGACTGGGACGTGTGATCGCTCCGCTCCTGCAGTCTGATAGTAGTGTCCAACTCGTGTGTAAAATTGCCTCGCGTACTCTAGATGTCGTAGATGGTTTTGCTGCCGCAGGTCGCAGGTTGGAGCTTGATCGAGATTTCCAGGTCTTGTCGCTTGACCGGTCCCCAGACAACAAGCAATACCATGATTTCGTACGAGCGGCTATTGTTAGGCGAGTACGCAAGTTTTGTGGAATCGCAAGTAGCCTTTCTGATGGCGAGATAATTGAATTGCTGTGTTACGATTCGAGCGCCCCGGAAGATGGAGGCTCATTTGAATCATTGTGTAGCATTTCAAGCGGTAATCTACTTTCGGTTTACGAGTTGATTGATACTGCTGCTCAGATTCAAAGATATGATGGTGAAAGCGAGTCTAAGGGGGCCACTCCACTAGAGCGACGGTGTCGTATTTCTAGTATAAAGCATTATTCAGATAGGTTTTGGAATCATGAAATTGGGGAGAGAATGGGTCCGTCCACTCTTGAGGCGGAGACCTTTTGCGATGTAGCCCTGTCTTTTGCTCCGGACAAGAGCCAAGCCAATCGATACTCACCGCGCTTCGTGTTTGACATCGCATCCGAGAGAAGTAAGACATTTATTCCTAAAATGCTTGCGAATCGCGTTCTGATAGCGGTTGATCCGATTACAAACAGAAATGCGCAAGCGGGTCTACCTTTGGGATCTCCGGTGGAATTCGAGTTGAACAGAGGCCTCTTACCGGTGAAAAAAGAACTCCGATCATGGGCGATCGAGTCGATCTAAGTCGAGGTGAGTTCACCCGTCGATATCGGACATCTCTGAAGAGAATGCGCCCGCGAATCAGTCCCAAAGCTGGTAAGCAACAGGCAAATCTTTTTCGCCATGACTTCTGCGTATTTGTCTCAATCCCTTTTGATGCAAAGAAGAAGGACCGGAATCGCGTATTAAGAAAGGCGATCAACCGAATATACAAGGAACTGACCGGCGAGCAGGGGGGACCTGGCACTTCGTATGTTGATGTGTTCTCTATGCCGAGGACGGGATCTTTCAGATACGACATTCCAAAATACCTCCGTGATTCAAATTACTGCGTGGCTGATGTAACAGATATGGGTAGGGATTCAGGGCTATCACCGGGCGTGTTTTTTGAAATAGGATTAGCCGTCGGTGTTCGAAAACCATTTGCAATGTTTTACAACACGCAGTACGCAGAGCGCAACTTCGACGTCGACAGACTTCCGAGATATTTGCGCGGTCAAACTGTCCTTATATGGGGAGAGGGGCAGAAAACGAGTTTCTATGAAGCATATCGGCCTGTTCACGAGACTCTTGTGGCACAATCTGGGAAGTGGGAGCACCCATTCAACGAGGATTCTGGTTCGAAAGGAGGGGAGTCGTCAAATCCCATTGCATATCTATCATTCCAGCCGAGAAACCAAAAAGCAGAGGAGTGGATTGCCGAGCGCATAGCCAGGACATTTCCTCGTATGCAACTAATAACCCCGCGGGACTTTGCGTCGGATGACGGGGCAAGACTAGTCGAGACCGTCGCAAAAGCAGAACTGGCTGTCATAGATTGTACCGGTGGTATAAACGAGTACGCACTTGAGTTGGGCGTCGCAGCGGCTCTGAGACCGGATCACGTTATCGAAGTATGGAATAATCGAGTTGACTCGCGATTGAATCCTATTGCAATGTTTCCCGGAAGCAGGTTTGCTTGGACTGAGCGCGGAAATATTGATGAGGAAGACATTGATCGCTTATTGGAAGATATCGCTCGGCGTACTCAACTCGGCAGATTAATGAGGAAATGATCCCGAGGAAAGTTGATACTTTTCTTCCTGCCAGAGATAGCAGGCATGACGATCTGCTTATTGTATGCAGCAGCTTCGAACATCGCTGCATGGGCTTTCTGAAGCACGTAACATCGCAGACCGAAAAATATTCATGCAAGCGAGTACTTAGAGTGCGATTCGATGACAGAGGTGATAGCGCAATTCGTCAGCGAGTCAGAGGCATCGAGCCGATGTTGGACTCGCTCGCAAAAAAATGCTCCCAATCTGGCTTGATTGAGTACCTGGAGCTTGAGCCCTACATCATCTATGATTCCTACCGTGCTTATAAAAATTTGTGCAGGTCTGTAGATACGGGATCGTCCGTAGTGGTAGACGTCTCTACTATGCCGAAGCTGCATTGTTTGTATTTGCTCAAGGCAGCGCAAGAGAGCGGCAGAATTGCAAGACTACGAATGGTATATACAAGGGCCCGCTACGGTAGGTTCGACGACCTTTCATTTAGTAGCGAACAGCCGACCGTTCTGCCACTCTTTGGCACTCATAGAAAGACAGAATTTAAATCGTCCCACCTTCTCCTATTTTGCGGGCTCGAGCCAGCCAGAAGCTACTCAGTGTGGAAAAGATATGGCCAGAACCGCTGTACAAAGATATTCATTGATAGCGGCAGACAAGATCCCGAGAGGTGTATTGCACGAGCTCAGCGCATGAACGATTTTGGTGGCACAAGTAGTGAAATTACGTTAGATGCCTTCAATCCGAATGGTGTTCTTACCTGGCTGAAAGAGACTTATGAAAGCTCGTTTAAACAAGGTGAGTACATGTATATATCTCCCATGACCACGAAATGGGAATTGCTCGCAGTCTGGAAGTTTTTCTCTTTAGATAATCGAGCTCAGGCAGGTATCGTATATACAAGTCCAGCTCGTCTGAACGCACGAGGTCATACGTTGGAGCGAACCGGGGAAGTTCTTTCTGCGAGCGTATGGTAGGGCGGTGCGGCGCAACATGATCGCTTTGACATGGGTACAGCGCTGGCAAACCGAACCCGGCATAGATTTCCCCCTTGACAGATTGTGGCCCACATCGAGGTGCACCTCGAACTTTGAACGAGGTTGTGGACGAACCGGTAGCCTATTTCAAGGCTCAAGAAGAGAAGAAAAAGAAGAGGGAGAGGGCCAGACGAAGTCCCCAACGTCCCTGAAGTCTCCATCGTCTACACACATTATAATATCTCAACAGAACCCAATAATTGATCAGCATATCCATCTTGTGTAATCCTGTCCAAATCGGCCACCCAATCCAATTTAAATCGGCCACCTAATCCGATTGATTCCGGCCACCCAATCCGATTCTAATCGGCCACCCCACATGCGGGGAATCAGGAGTGTAGGTAGACGCGGGATAATTCAGTAACCCGGTTCGTTCGCCCTTCTTTTTTCACCAACCAGTGATCAAAGAGGGCATCGATGCCGAAGAAGCGATTATCCGTGAAGAAGACCAGAGAGATACTACGTTTGCGTTTTGAGTGCGGCCTCTCAGAACGAAAGATTGCCACCAGTTGTGCGATCGCCAGAAGCACGGTTGCCGATTATTTGAATCGGGCGAGGGAAGCCGCTCTGACGTGGCCACTACCCGATGACGTGACCGAGGATGCGCTCGAAGAGCTTCTCTTCCCAGCTCGTCCTCACCAGAAATCTCGGCGTCCCCTTCCGGACTGGGAAACGCACAGAAAGGAACTGACCAGGGACGGCGTCACGATGCAGCTCCTGTTCGAGGAATACCGTGAAAAGCATCCGGACGGATACAGCCGATCACGTTTTTTTGATCTCTATCGTATCTGGAAAGGGACCATTGATCCGGTTATGCGAATCGAGCACAAGGCAGGCGACAAACTCTTTGTCGATTACAGTGGGCAGACCGTTGCAGTCATCGATCCAGAGACAAATGAAGAGAGACGGGCCGAAGTGTTTGTCGCCACACTGGGCGCCAGTAATTACACCTACGCCGAGGCCACATGGACGCAGTCGCTACCGGACTGGATTGGCGCTCACGTACGGGCACTGGAATTTATAGGAGGGGTTCCCAGATTATTAATCCCCGATAACCTGAAGAGCGGAGTAACGGACGCCAATTACTACGAACCGAGTATCAACGAAACCTACGCCCGGATGGCCGCGCATTACGGCGTAGCTGTACTGCCTGCCCGGGTTCGCCATCCGCAAGATAAAGCTAAGGTGGAGATTGCTGTCAAAATCGTAGAATCTCGCATTTTGGCACGACTTCGGAATCGGAGATTCTTCTCGCTGCATGAGTTGAACCTGGCAATCCGCGAACTCCTCGAGGATCTAAACAATCGTCCGTTCCAGAAGCTCTCAGGTAGTCGCCGCTCACTCTTTGAAGAGATCGAGCGCTCAGCGCTCGCTCCTCTACCGGTCTCGCCCTACCTCTACTGCGAATGGAAAAAAGCACGCGCGGGAATCGATTACCACATCGCCGTCAAAAAGCATTACTACAGCGTCCCGTTTATCTACATCAAGAAAGAGCTCGATGTATGCGTGAGTGAGCGCACCGTTGAGGTCTTCTACAAGGAGGAGCGGATTGCCAGTCATCGCCGTTCCGCGCGCCAGGGTATGTTCACGACGCTTACCGAGCACATGCCCAAAAGCCACCGTCAGTATGCCGAATGGTCGCCGAGCCGCTTGATTCGCTGGGCTTCAAAGTCTGGAGAATCGACGGCTCTCCTGATGGAAAATCTTCTCGACTCCTACCCTCATCCCGAACACGGCTACCGGGCAGGACTCGGCATCATGCGTCTGGCCAAAACCTACGGAGACGACCGCCTTGAGGCTGCGTGCCAACGCGCGCTCTCCATTGGAACGTGCCGCTACAAAAGTGTCAAGTCCATCCTGAAGAACAATCTTGACCAGGCGCCGCTGCCAGAAAAGATCAATCCCAGAGCGCCCATCACTCACGCCAATATCCGTGGATCTGAGTATTACAGCTAATCCGATAACCAAACCAGAAAAAGAACATGCTACCAAACCCCACACTCGAGCGCCTACGCTCCATTCGACTGCACGGCATGGCCGATGCGTATGCCGAACAGAGTGAACAAACAGATATAGAAGCGCTCACATTTGATGAGCGATTCGGCCTGCTCGTTGACCGAGAGGCCGCCGAGAGAGAAAACCGGCGCCTCACGAATCGGCTGCGCCGCGCTCGCCTTCGGCAATCGGCCTCGATCGAAGACATCGATTACACTGCTGCCCGGGGCTTCGACAAGTCACTCATCCGTTCGCTTGCCCGCTGCCACTACATCCGTGAGCATCAGAACATCCTCATCGTCGGTCCCACCGGAACGGGAAAGACCTACCTGGCTTGTGCGCTCGCTCATAAAGCCTGTCTCGAAGGATTTACGGCTGGATACTATCGACTATCGAATCTCCTTGCCGATCTTGAGATAGCAAAGGTGGACGGTCGGTATCCAAAGATCATTCGGGATCTGGCAAAGAACGATCTGATTATTCTCGACGACTGGGGTCTGGCACCGATCGCAGATCATGTGCGGCCCATTTTACTTGAGATTCTTGATGACCGACATGGGAATCGATCGACCATTGTAACGAGCCAATTACCCGTTGACGCCTGGCACACAGCCATCGGAGAGGCAACGATCGCTGACGCCATTCTTGATAGACTTGTACACGACGGCCACCGGATCGAACTTGAGGGAGATTCAATGAGAAAGAAACGCTCTACAGTCAAACACAAACCGACTCAAATAACCGAACAATAACACCCGCGTCGCTACGCTCCGACCCGGCCGATTAGAATCGGATTGGGTGGCCGGTTTGCGCCGGAATCAGTGGCCGAATACGTCGGAATACACATCCATCTGCCGCCACGCGGATCCACGCGGGCTTAATTACAAAAATCCAAAGCACCAACAAAAACAGCTGTATTGCGAAAACGAAATAAATAGATACAGGCAAGACTAAACCCTGACTGACATACGTACTAGCGAGAAGCGCAGTAGCCAAAATTGACATAGATAAAATGACCAAACCGAGTGGCTTCAGACCCCATAGATTTCGTCTGAATCCAAAATTACAATTCTCGGAAAACAATAAATAAAATCGGTCTTTGTCTCTTGTGCGGTCTCTGAGCATTCTACTGCATGTTTCATAAATCTCATCAGCCGAGTCTGGATCCGCAGCCTCTTCTTCAGGAGTTGGGAGCTTTGGAGAGTCTCCAAGTAGCGTTTGTAGTTTGGAGTGCAATCGCTTGATGTAGTGTTCGTTAGAACTAGCTGAATACCTGAGATTAACTACTGAAGGCGCACCACCCCAGGACTGAAATAAGCCAGCTTGTTTTTTCTTACCACGATCACGGCCGAGTTGCGCTAAAAGAGCGGGTATTCCTGCTGATACTGCGAGACTCCAAAGATTTTCCCCAGTCGTTTCAAGCTCTGGGAACCATGATATTGAAGCTAAAATTGCTGGAAGCATCACAATCAAAACAGGAAGCAAACGAGCCTTTATTGTGTACGTATCAAACTTCATCATTTTCCATGATTGCATAATTGGTCAAGTTATTCTTCCACCTGATTGTAGAAAGGTATGGGTGTGGCGCCTGGCCAATTTCGACCGGGCGCATTATGACTGTGCAATCTGTTCCCACCTTTTGTGGCAAAAGGACGGGCACCTCGACGTCGAAAAGCGTTGGTGACTTTTTTTGATGGATGTTTTGGTTCGCCATTAACAGCTACGGATACTAGGGCTGTTTTAATTCTTTCATCCGTGTTGAGTCTCGGTCCAACAATTCGATCTAGAATTGCAGGGCCAATGTTTCGCTTACTTCCATGATGAGGGACTTGTATGAAATGTGTTTGAGAGAGATCGATTCCAGCATTGTCACATAGCTCAATAACTTGCGTTAATGCTGGTATTCCCGCATCTGCTGTAAAAAGTGACCTGTGACCATCTACAGTCAGTAACAAAACGGTACTTGTATTATTTCTTGGACTGGTTTCTCCTTCGTTGGTTAAGGTTTGGAGCTATGCCCAAAAGTTGTGTATGGAAGGTTTAGGCAGCGTGTCGTTCTGATGTAATTCCGTCGGTGAATTTGATTCCTTTTTTTACAAGTTGCAATAGGTGCGGTGCATTCAGTTTCCTCCACTTCTTCTGAGCCTCTTTACATAGACGGAAGGCCATTGCAAGAGCTGTTTCTCGGCTCAGACATCCCCTCGTTTTGGCGGTCCTGAGGCGCACGGTCGCGAACGTAGATTCGATCGGATTTGTGCTCCGAAGATGGATCCAGTGTTCTGCCGGAAAGTCATAAAAAGCGAGCAGTTCTTCTCGGTCTTTCACCAGAATCTCTGCTGCTTTCGGATACTTTTGCTGGTAGGCTTTGATGAAAAACAGAAGGGCGCTCTCTGCCTGCTTTTTTGTTTCTGCTGTATAGATCTGCGTGAGGTGACCTTTTGCCTTCTTCTGAACGGACTTGGGCAGGCGGTTGAGCACATTTGCTGTCTTGTGCACCCAACAGCGTGCGGCTCGCGTCTCGGGATAAACTTCTGCGAGAGCACTCCAGAATCCCATGGCTCCATCGGCAACAGCCAGCTTCGGTCCTTGATCCAGCCCGCGGTGCCTCAGCTCCAGGAGCAACTCTCGCCACGACTGCTTGCTCTCGCGAAAGCCGTCCTCGAGTGCTATAAGCTCCTTCCTTCCATCGGCCGTAGCGCCGATCACGACCAGCAGACACAGTTTCTGTTTATCCATGCGTACGTTTACGTGAATACCGTCGGCCCAGAAATAGACGTAGTGCTTCTCCTTCAGGCTCCGCTTTTGCCAGTCTTCGTGCTCCCTTGTCCAAAGCGTCTTCAGGCGCGCAATCGTCGAGGAGGTCAGCCCTGGGGCATCAGGACCAACAAGGGCCGAGAGCGCTGCCTCAAAGCCGCCCGTTGAAACTCCCTTCAGGTACAACCATGGAATGAGAGCCTCAAGCGAGCGGCTCTTGCGGAGGTAGGCTGGTAGTATCGAACTGCGGAAACCGATTCTATCCTCACCCCGACCCGTACGGTCGCGTATGCGGGGCATCTTTACAGCGACCTCCCCGATACCAGTCAAAATCTTCCTCTCTGGCAGATATCCATTGCGAACGATGCGGTGGCGATTCTCTTCGTCGCGCAGGAACTGGTAGCGCTGGCAGAAAGCTTCAACCTCGGCCTCAACGGCTGTGGCCAGCATCTTTGCGGCCCCTGTTCGCAATACTTCTGTCAACACATCCTCTGTGCTATTGTAGTTCTCGTTCTCGTGTGCGTTATTCGTCTTCATGGGCGGTGTATCCTCCAATCTTCGGATTGACAATGACGTAATCATCATCAGGATACGCCGCCTATACCTTTTTCACCCGTACACAACTTTCGGGGTTAACTCTAAGGTTTCGAAGTCCCACCTTTCAGCAACAGTGGTTACAAGCTCTTCTACCGCCCTAATGGCACGCTGTACGATGCCTCCTTGTGCATCAATTCTTACCTCTGGTTCTAAAAATAGCGGCAGTAGTTGTTGGTAGTAATCTCTACTAGGGCCGAGGACTGAGAGTTGTTGAGTTGAGTTTGAAATACCGTGGAACGGCTCTACAATCGGGATATTTTTAGATTCTGCTAATTCAACAAGCTCGCGAGCTTTGTTTAAGGCATTTCTAAGTCTTTCTCTAATACTATTATCTGTAACGCGTCCGTCTGTAAAGAGGTGTGAGATTTCCTCTACATGATCCCATGGTTTGTGTATCCAGAATTCAGCCACTTCCATGTCTTCCAAAACCGTGACTAGCCCGGCTGTGTGGTCGAGGTCGGGATGTGATGATATGACGAGATCAACTCGATTGGTGCCGTAAAACTGATTTATATGTTCAACAATATCATCACCCGTGTCAGTAAAACCTCCGTCGATAACGACGACTTGTTGTTCATCCCGACCTCCAAATAAGTTTCCGAATCTCATTACGATTGCATCACCGCTTTGAGATTCTTCCCCAACGGCTAAAAAGTCTATTTCGTATCCCATACTTTCAGTTCATTTACGCTACTAATAACAGCTAAATACTGGCAAGCATCAGTCGCTGTTCGTGCATTTATTGTAACTCCTCAATACCAAACTGTCATGTTTGATTCGGAGTTTGTTAGATGGTCTTCGTGTTTCGCTCATCCAAACGAAGTGCTTGTGCCACAATCTATAAACGATAAGTATTTAGCGGGGAGTGTCATATAGTCATTTGGCACCATTTTGTACCTGGAGTATCCTGTCGGGCGGATGAGCACTTTCATTATCAGCTCATCAATCATATATGTGCGACCATTCAAACCTCACACCAGAGGAGTATGAGAAGAGGCTGAATGAAACAGTCGACAAGTTGGTCAAATACTTTCGAGACAAAGAAATTGAGGGGAGTCCTCAAAAGAAAGAAACAGCACCTCCACCATTCAAATGCACCTGGGAATTCAATAAGGATCAGAGACTGGATCTCGAGAGGTTATTCTTAAAGCGAGAGGAGGGAGCGAAGACCGGGAACAGAAAGAAAACTATTCCTTCACGCACAAAAGGGCATAATGAGCGTGATAGAGTCTTTTCCAGAATGGCATGCTGATGCGGGGAAGAAGATGTTCAGTAAGAAATTTCCTTCCATACTTAAATCGGCCTTGTTGCGCGTAAAATGTTCTAATATGCTGTCGAGATAGAACAGGGGCATAGAGTCGATCATCTACAATTTTGTATCCACACGATTCCAGTAATTTTCGAAACGTTCCTCTATCGTAAAACTGAACGTGTCCAGCTGAATTACTTGACCTATCCACGAACAGCGATTTGAACTTTCCACCAAGCAGGTTTTCGAGAGGCACCTCAGCGACCAGATATTCAAAATCTAAAGATTTGATTGCGCGAAGAGCGATTTGAGGCTCTTCCAAATGTTCGAGAGTGTGACTAATTACAACGAGATCAAACCTGGAGACTGAAAACTGTGTAATCGGGAGAGTAATGTCACCAACTGCAGTGTGAATGGTCTCGGTCGTCGACGAAAGATAGTTTATTGCCTCTTCGGAAAAGTCCAATCCATAGAAGGATTCAGACAGATTTAGTTTTTCAGCCTCTTGAAGCACTGCACCTGTTCCGCATCCGAGCTCTAGTAAACTATCTAGCTGAATATTGTTTTTCTCGACGAGTAGCTTTATCGACTCAGCTTTGTGAGAAGCACCGGCAGCAAGCCAGCTCGCTTGTCGGTTAATATTTTCAACGAACTTTTTATCGTAATCATCCCGCCCGGAATATCCTGACGCTAAACTGGTTTTGGTAGTTGATATGCTCAATTATATAGAAAAGCTAGTGTGGACTAACCATTGACAGCCTTCGGCCACGATTAAAAATGATGGGAGAGTGACGCACGATTTCTTCTTCCCATCCATACGTCACTCTCCGCGTCATTCTGAGATTAAGATATTATTTCAATAGAATCATCTTTTTGGTTGACGAAAATTCAGGAGTTTCCATCCTGTATAGATAAATTCCGCTAGGCGATGACGTCGCGTCCCACGCTTGTCGATATTCGCCCGCGCCCAATTGTTGATCGACCAGGGTTGCCACGATTCTTCCAGAAACATCGACCACGATCAACCTTACGTGTGTGCTCTGAGGAACGCTGAATTGGATTTCAGTGGAAGGATTAAACGGATTGGGATAGTTTTCTTCCAAACTGAATTCTAGGGGAAGTTCGCCTGGATTTGATTCGATTGAAACGCTTGTTTTCGGCAACGCATCGTTCCAAACAGTGTGGTACTCAACGTAATTATTGTATCCGGAAATCACACTGTCTACATGAGCATATGACAGTTCATCCAGGGTTACTTTGAATTTCACATATTCAATATCCGAATCGTTTGGCATGGCGAAGTCGGCGACCCAACCTCCTCTGTCTTGAGTAAGACTGGTCCATGATGAGTTTCGAAATGGATCGTAAAAAAGTTTGTATTCCCACTCGTAGCTGTAGAGTCCATGCCTATTTGGAGGGAGTGCGTAAATCGTTTCGGTACTACCTAAAGACATTTGAGTCGGACTCAACGAAAAATCAAGATCGAGCGAGCTAGTTGCCGAGGTATGAGTGGTGTTTCCGGGGAGGAAAGCTGTAGGTCTTTCTAAAGCCAAGCCCGTGCTGGTTGAAGAGTTAACCCCGAAAGTTGTGTACGGGTGAAAAAGGTATAGGCGGCGTATCCTGATGATGATTACGTCATTGTCAATCCGAAGATTGGAGGATACACCGCCCATGAAGACGAATAACGCACACGAGAACGAGAACTACAATAGCACAGAGGATGTGTTGACAGAAGTATTGCGAACAGGGGCCGCAAAGATGCTGGCCACAGCCGTTGAGGCCGAGGTTGAAGCTTTCTGCCAGCGCTACCAGTTCCTGCGCGACGAAGAGAATCGCCACCGCATCGTTCGCAATGGATATCTGCCAGAGAGGAAGATTTTGACTGGTATCGGGGAGGTCGCTGTAAAGATGCCCCGCATACGCGACCGTACGGGTCGGGGTGAGGATAGAATCGGTTTCCGCAGTTCGATACTACCAGCCTACCTCCGCAAGAGCCGCTCGCTTGAGGCTCTCATTCCATGGTTGTACCTGAAGGGAGTTTCAACGGGCGGCTTTGAGGCAGCGCTCTCGGCCCTTGTTGGTCCTGATGCCCCAGGGCTGACCTCCTCGACGATTGCGCGCCTGAAGACGCTTTGGACAAGGGAGCACGAAGACTGGCAAAAGCGGAGCCTGAAGGAGAAGCACTACGTCTATTTCTGGGCCGACGGTATTCACGTAAACGTACGCATGGATAAACAGAAACTGTGTCTGCTGGTCGTGATCGGCGCTACGGCCGATGGAAGGAAGGAGCTTATAGCACTCGAGGACGGCTTTCGCGAGAGCAAGCAGTCGTGGCGAGAGTTGCTCCTGGAGCTGAGGCACCGCGGGCTGGATCAAGGACCGAAGCTGGCTGTTGCCGATGGAGCCATGGGATTCTGGAGTGCTCTCGCAGAAGTTTATCCCGAGACGCGAGCCGCACGCTGTTGGGTGCACAAGACAGCAAATGTGCTCAACCGCCTGCCCAAGTCCGTTCAGAAGAAGGCAAAAGGTCACCTCACGCAGATCTATACAGCAGAAACAAAAAAGCAGGCAGAGAGCGCCCTTCTGTTTTTCATCAAAGCCTACCAGCAAAAGTATCCGAAAGCAGCAGAGATTCTGGTGAAAGACCGAGAAGAACTGCTCGCTTTTTATGACTTTCCGGCAGAACACTGGATCCATCTTCGGAGCACAAATCCGATCGAATCTACGTTCGCGACCGTGCGCCTCAGGACCGCCAAAACGAGGGGATGTCTGAGCCGAGAAACAGCTCTTGCAATGGCCTTCCGTCTATGTAAAGAGGCTCAGAAGAAGTGGAGGAAACTGAATGCACCGCACCTATTGCAACTTGTAAAAAAAGGAATCAAATTCACCGACGGAATTACATCAGAACGACACGCTGCCTAAACCTTCCATACACAACTTTTGGGCATAGCTCGGAACGAACTCAACAAAGACAGAGCCGCGTCGCTGCTCATAGTAATCGTAGAGGTCGTCCCACCCGAGATAGGTTGCCATACCTGGAACGAAGCGACCGAGACCTTCCACATCCGCTACAACCGAGGTGGCATCCAAACCCGAGACGCCAGCCCTGCCTCTGAGAGAACCAATCTGCCAGGGAATGCTGACCTCACTCCGATGGGACAGGCGCTTCCTTTCGGTAGAATAGCCGACCGATGTTCGCCACGAAAGGCCTGTCGTACTTTCACGGCCATATCCAAGACCTGGGTGCCACCCATCGACCCGATTGTACCACAGCCAATCGCCGCCAACAATCCGATTGGCAAGTTCGAGTTTCGGGTTAACGTCCTGGTCAGACTGCTCCCGGACAGACACTGCGGCATATCCCGACAGCGGCCCAAGGGGAGGAAAGGCGCGTTCCAGAGTCATTCGAGGATCGAGCGTCACCAACTGTTCAACCTGCCTCGGCGTCAGTGGAATGAAGGAAGGATTTCGAGCGAACAGTTCGTCACTGATTCCAGCCAGTGGATGTCTGAGCTGACCCGGGCCTGGTACTGCCATGGAGTCCGGAACGGGAGGATCGACGACGTGGAGCGACAGGCCGGAGACCTGCTCGTACCGAGCAGTCGGGTAGGAAACACCGGCTCGGCCAAACCTCACACTGCCTCTCGCGACGAGGTCCAGAGGGACCCATACTGAATCGCCGATTGAAAAAAACCGTTGCTCCATGTACACATCGTGACTTTCGATCGGCGGTGTGACATCGGTTCCGGGATGAGGCTGGGCACTTATCTGCAAGACGGCAAAGACAGAATCCAGGACAGCCAGGTGCCCTGAGAACGACGGGCGAGTGGGACTGCGTGGTGTGAAATAGATATCGTATACCCTCTGGCCGTCCATTCTACGGCCAGGACCAAGCGTGAAAACGTACAGATCGAGCGCATCGGGATGAAGGGGGCCCGCATATCTGGTTCCGAGCACGTCAATATCATCATCATAAAAGTTGACGACATGGTGAGGCGAGGCAAATGCGAACGTGCCGCTCCAGGCTGGCTGCGATCTGTCGGCACGGACGAGCTCCCTCCCTCCCGAAGATGGCGTCCACCACCACGCTCTCACACTCTCATTCATTTGCACCAGATCGAACTCTGAATAGAGCATAAATCGGGTGTAGGTGTGCGCATAGAATGAGCGCACATTTCGGAACATGCGCTCCTTCGCAGCCAGGACCTGTCGAATGATTTGATCTGCCGGATTTTCGCCTGTTATGACGACTTCGTCCAACGTGACGATTGCGGATGACAAACGGATGACCAGGTTGGCAGCGTTCTGTGCAGTGACCTCTACCCTTTCGCTCAGGTATCCGATGTATCTGATCTCCAGGGTCGTCGGGTACTGAGAGATGGTGATCACAAATTGCCCCGAAGCATTCGAAATGGTACCCCGGGTCGTTGATGCAATCTGAACCGTAGCGTGGGGCAGGGCCTCTCCCGTCGATTCGTCGACGATCAGACCTCGAACTCTAACTTGAGCCACAGCCGACTGAGCCAGGATGAAAAATGACAGCATCACGATCGGAATCCACTTCCAATCGCGAACTTCACGCGTGATCTTTTTCAACCCTGAAATCAAATCTGTCGAAGGTTTTCAGATGCTAGGCGGCCGCAAGAGCTGCAAACGAAATGTACTTACGCGAGACTGACAACTGGAACGTTTCTCGGAGGCAGGTATTGTGATTTATACGTTGAATCAACCAGATCGGCTAACGGTTGAAGCGACAACCCATCTCCACAGAACCGGAAATTTGTGTACCACTTGATTGGCAAACAGGTCAGAGTTCATCTCTATAGCAGAGAGGGCATCGCCGTGGGCACTGTTACTGGCCGCGTCGCCGACGTGGCAGAGGCGGTTGAAGTCGCCAAGGGAATGAAAAAAGACCTGGCCTTTATCGTCGACATCGATACTGGTGACGCCGAGCATCCGTATACCAACAGTGCCGGTATGGAAGGAGAATCGTGGTTCGCGATTCAGGACCTTGAGGTGATTGAGGACGATTCTCCGCGCTTGTTCAGCAATTGACGTAGCGTTGAGGCACCGTTGAGGCGTAGCGAAGCGCCCTGGAAACGCCCCAGAGCTGCCGTAGAAACGCCTTAAAACAGCCCTGGAAACGTCGAAACTCCTCCAAAGACCTTCAAAACGCCTCTCTGGCGGTTTGAAATGTAACAGTTTTTGTTACTTTTAGCTCATGGCCAATACCAGATACTCCACCGCTCTACACATTCTCGTTTTGCTTTCGGCAGACAGGGACGCTCACCACACCTCAGCTTCCATCGCCGAACAACTCGGGACGAATCCCGTCGTGATCAGACGACTGGTCAGCGATCTGGCCAAGGCGGGATTGGTGTCGGCGCGTCGCGGAGCGGGCGGGGGAGTCTCACTTGGCGCGAACCCAGCCGAAACTTCGCTGGGCCAAATCGCCGACATTGTGGAATATGATCTCACCTTTGACGCGCACGACCTTCCCGTCAGAGAGGGTAAAAGCCATCTGCCCGGTGCCATTCTATCGGCGATCGAAGCGCAACGACGAGAGCTTCACACCGCTTCCGTCGTAGAGCTGGACAGGGTGACACTTCAGGATCTGACTCATGCGGCGACCGTGCGGGCAGATCTGGCGGGTCTCGTCGAGAAGGGGATGTCAAATGCTGATATCCGAAACGGATATCGAATTGAAAATGGCCGCCTCATCCCGAAGGATGCTCGATGAGCAAAGTCTTGATCTGGCTGGCCTTTCTCCTCTGCTCATGCACCGCGCCGGAGCCTACCAATGTTGTGTTGATCATCGTAGATGACCTTGGGTGGAAGGACCTCTCGGTAACCGGAAGTGAATTGTATCAGACCCCTCGTATCGACGCGTTGGCGAGCGAGGGAATTCGGTTCGATCGGTTCTATTCTGACAGCCCGGTGTGTTCGCCGACTCGCTCAGCACTCATGACGGGTAAACACCCCGCGCGGCTTCACATCACCAACTGGATTGGCGGATCTCAGAAAGGCCAACTCATCGGAGCTGAATACGAACATCAGCTTCCACTGGAAGAAGTCACTGTGGCCGAACGATTTCGTAGTGCGGGCTACCGGACGGGGTTTATTGGAAAGTGGCATCTCGGTGGTGACGGATTCCACCCCCAAGACCAGGGGTTCGATTTGAATGTTGGCGGACACGATGCCGGACAACCCGCGTCGTATTTCTGGCCGTACAGTCGGGAAGGCGGTTCCCGCTGGGACGTGCCAGATCTGAAGGAGGGTACCGAAGGCGAGTACCTCACGGACCGCTTGACGACGGAGGCCATTGCCTTTGTCGAGAACAACGCGGACCAGCCATTCTTCCTCGTACTGGCTCATTATGCAGTTCATACTCCCATTCAAGCCAAGAACGACATGGTCGAAGATGTCCAAGATCGCTTGGAGCAAGAGACATCCTGCCCGGCGGAAGTATTCGAGGATGATCCCATCTGGTCAACCACGCGCACCTGTCAGAACGATCCGACCTACGCAGCAATGGTTGAGAGCACTGATGAGAGCGTCGGTGCGCTCCTAGATGCTCTCGAACGGCTACATCTCGAAGAGCAAACAGCCATCGTGTTCGTCTCGGACAACGGCGGCCTCAGCACACTGCGAAGAGGTCGGGAAAATGCGCCGACTTCCAACCGACCCTTGAGAGCAGGAAAAGGATATCTGTATGAAGGCGGCATCCGCATCCCATTCATCATTAAAGATCCCACTTCGAAAGATGTCGGTATCCGCACCCAGTTGGCTTCCACGATTGATGTCGTTCCCACGCTGCTCGATCTCGCCGGACTGGGTATGCCTGAGCTTGACGGGCAGAGCCTTCTTGCTGATTCAGCGGGGGGAGATGGCCAATCCGAGCGACCTCTGTTTTTCCATTTTCCGCACTATCACGGTTCGGGGAATCGACCATCAGGAGCCGTTATCGCAGGCCGATTCAAGCTCATCGAGTGGTTTGAAACGGGAGACGTAGAACTCTATGATCTGGCGCGAGACGAGGGAGAGCTGTCCGATCTCGCGGCTGCACTACCCGCTATCGCGGATTCCCTCCTGACAATGATGCAGGAATGGCGCCTGGAGGTCGAAGCCAATATGCCGCGCCCTAATCCAGATTGGTCGTTGGACTGAGCACTGCGCTCCTATGGCATATCGAGTCGGATTGGAAATCGAATTCGGGTCAGTTCCCATTCTATCACCAGATCTACATTCGAGTCATTTTGCTCCAGGCGAAGGGTAAAAAACTCCACGGGTTCGGCGAGTCGCTCGACAGGAGCCACCGCGAAGCCCAGGTCTGCCTCCAATACTTCTGGGCTGATCGGAACTCCCCACCTCTGAACAATGCTATTGACCGTCATACCCCACTCCGCGCTATCGGGCATCGCATGAAGAGAATAGGATCCTGCCGAAACATGTAGATCGCCAAGCATGATTGACACGGGTGTGTGCAGCACCGTTGCCTCGTTGGCACCCAGGCGCCACGGCATTCCAAACGGAACCAGGCGGCCCATGATTGGCCGCCCGAGGGCGCGGGGTCTGCTGTAGCAGACTTTGAGCGTGTGACCATCCACAGTTGTACTCGTCGAATCGAACGGGCTTATGCGCAGCTCGAGGTCAGCTCGGTCACCCCGTACCCAGCACGTAGGTGGGTCACTAAGGTCCTGGAATACGGCAGAAACTGGAGTGGGAGTCGAGGAAAATCCAACGAGCATCGCGGCGGTAATCAGACCGACTGCGGCGATGGTAGTTGAAGTTGAAACGGTCATGAGGGTCGGAACGGGTTGGTGGGAACTGACAAGATCGAGGTCGCAAGAGTTGGTCGGGCAATATTGACCTGGGAGAAGCATACGGATCACAACCCTGCAGCCAAACTCTCAGCAGGAGAATCTACGGATTTCGATGTGTCGGCACGAATATTGTATTCCGAAACTACTGGCGACGTGACGGGGTTCACGCACGGGTATTATGGCCATATTCAGTGCCAGTGAAACTCGAGGCCCACCTCCCCCGTCTATCGTCGTCATGCGTTAGAATCGGTCACCAATTACGCTTTTGAACCCATTTCATGGTACGGTCAACTTCAATACTGGCTTTTCTGTTGATCCTCATTGCAGGGTGGACGTCATTCACAGAACGGACCACACCCATCGGGTGGACTGAAATTGACGTCATTTTCCAGAACAAGTGTACTTCATGTCATGCAGGTGAGCAGGCAGCAGAGGGATTGAGGTTGGACTCGTGGCAAAATCTTTTCGAAGGCTCCGATCATGGCGAAGCAGTCATCGCATATGACTCCGAAAACAGCTTGCTCATCGAGCTTGCCACCAAGTACACGAAGGGGTCTCACCCGGGTGAGTTGGGAGACGAGGCACTCACCGACGAAGAAATTCAGACGATCAGCGAGTGGATAGATGCAGGGGCACCTTCGGCTGATGGTGAAATTCCGTTCAGCAATCCAGACAATCCACGCCTGTACGTCGCCAATCAGGGCGCGGGAATGGTCGCTGTAATCGATATCAACACCAATCAAGTGGTGCGCATGGTCAATCTGATGGATCTCGGATTCAATCAGTTCTCGATGCCCCACCACATAGCAGTGGAACCCGACGGATCCTTCTGGTATGTCTCGCTGATTATGGCCGATAAGATTCTGAAGTTCACGAGGGACAATGAGTTGGTCGGGCAGGTCGACGCCACACGTCCGGGCTTGGTAGCCCTGGACCCGGTCAGTCCCTGGCTGTATGCGGGACGTTCCATGATGTCCGTGTCGCCCCCTGAGAGCATAGTCCAGATTGACCGCGATGAAATGGATGTGGAAGAAATCGGCGTGTTGATGCAACGGCCACATGCGCTTGCAGTCAGTCACGACGGATCGTCTACCTACGTATCAAGTCTGGCGCAGAACAGGGTCGCCACCTATATAGACGAAACGGGTGACGTGGTCTTTGATGACGTTGACGGAGACCGTCCACACGTTTTTATCGGATTCACCATTTCGCCTGATGGGACGACGATGGTTGGAACCTCGGAGGTCACCTCAAATGCGTTTGTATTCGATCTGACCGCGGGCGATGGGGTCACCCTCACCGACACTATCGGTGTATTGAGGGCCCCTTGGCATCCGATCTACAGCGCAGATGGTAAATGGGTCTATTTCGGAAATAACTGGACGAACACGATCACCGTTCTTGACATGGAGAAACTTCAGATTGCAAAGGTGATTGAGGGACATGGACTCGCCCAACCGCATGGGAGCGCCGCATCTCCTGACGGACTCTACATGTATATATCCAACAGAAATCTTGCCATGCCGGAAGGCCACAGCAAACAGGATCACGTCTATCATCCCCGCTACGATCTGGGCGACAATGCCCATGTGGGAACGGTTCTGGTCCTCGACACCCGCACGCACGAGATCGTCAAGGTCATTGAAACCGAAGAGTACGCTTCCGGAATGGGAGCGGCGGTGAATCGCAATTAGATGACCTTCAAAACTTCCATATTGACCGCATTCACTGCGCTCGCCCTTTCTGCAAGCGCCAGTGCCCAGGATTACGATGTCGTCAGCGTCGAAAATGGGGCATCCATAGTGGGGAGGGTAACCGTGAGTGGAGATGCACCGGCTCCCTTGCAGCTGCTGATCACAAAGGATGTCGAGATCTGCGGATTGGGCTACCGGGAACGAAAGGAGGTCGACGTGGACGAGACCGGTGGACTGAGAAATACAGTCGTCTTCATCGAGGAAATTGCAGAAGGAAAAGCATGGGAAAGTGCTCCGACGGGTGACTTTATCAACCAGGAAATCTGTCGTTTTCAACCCCACATCCAGGTCATGCGTCGCGGCTTCAACATCGAAATCATCAATAGCGACTCCACGCTGCATAATATCCATGCCTACGAATTACTGGGGCGAGCTCGACGATCGTTGTTCAACATCAGTCAACCGGAGATGGGAGCTATTCCTCAATTAATGCATCCCCGGAGCGGAAACCACGTAAGCCTCGAGTGTGACTCGCATGATTTCATGCAAGGGTGGGTTTTTGTTGCTGACAATCCCTATTCAGTGGTTGTCGACGACTCAGGCAATTTCGAACTCTCCCAAGTGCCTACCGGAACGTATGTTGTTTCCGTATGGCATCCTAAGCTTGGCGTTCAGTCCAGAGAGATAACCATAGGCGGCCCGGAAGGCGCCGAAGCCCACTTTGATTTTGTTCTCAACTAACCATCGTGTGACAGGCCGCTGGGCGATTGCCCTGCTCCTGATTCCCGTATCAGTGTTGGCCCTGAACGGTTGCAACGAAAATGCGATGCGTGATCAGCAGGCCCTGATCGAGCTCGGAAACTATCTCTTTTTCGATCAACGCCTATCCGGAGATGGAAGTATCAGTTGCGCCACCTGTCACGACCCTAATCACGGATGGGCCGATGGCTCCCCACTTTCCCAGACCTATCCGGCATCAGATGGATTTAGAAATTCCAAATCGCTGCTAAACGTCTCGTCCAGGTCTGTCTTTTACTGGGACGGGGCGTATTCGGGATCAGATCCGTCTGAGCCTACCGAAGAAATGATAACGGGTAAGCTCTTTTTGAACATGCACGACTATCTGCTCACCGAGAGATTGAAGCAGGTACCTGAGTACGTTTCTTTGTTTGATCGAGCTCTTGGGGCCGAACCATCTTTCGATGGTGTAATTAAGTCCTTGGTGGCGTTTCAATCCACGTTGACTACGGGCGAAGCGCCTCAGTCCGTTGAGAATTCGTCGGCTGAACGGGGAAGGGAATTGTTCAGCGGTAAGGCCCAGTGCAGCAGCTGTCACACGGGCGTGCGAATGACGGATGCCGTAGCTCATTCGACCGGAGTCCCTGAAAATCCAGCCATCTTTCAGAATCCTCTGAGGCACACTGCGTACCGGGTTTATCTGAAGGAGCATGAGGTCGAAGACTATATGACGATTGGAGAGGATGTCGGCCGATTCGCCGTTACCAAAAATGAAGGGGATAGGGGAGCGTTCATCACGCCGGATCTTCGCCAGGTTGCTGATACGGCTCCCTTCATGCACAATGGCGTATTTTCATCGTTAGAGGACGTCGTCAGCTTTTATAATGAACGGGGAGAAGGACTGAGCTTGACCCCGTCTGAAGTGACGGACGTAGTATCCTTTCTCGGTAGCCTTTCCGGTTCTTTACCTGAAGTAGCCGACATGCCAAGCCCCGGCTACCAGGTGGATGCCGAGTGGTTGGAGGTCAATAATTAAGATGCGTCGATTCCTGAATATTCCGTTCGCTCCGGTCTTCATCGGTCTCTTCGCGGTCAGTATTACTGCGTTTTCGGGGGCGCTTGAACCGGTTTTCGACGCCTTGTCGGCGCTTGGACCTCCTCCCATACCGGCAGACAACCCCCAGTCTGTTGACGAAGATGGGTTCCCCCTTTCGGACGATCCGAAAGTGGAGCTCGGAAAAATGCTCTATTTCGAAAATCGCCTGTCGGGCGATGCAAGCGTCAGCTGCGCGGATTGTCACAGTGACCAGTTCGGCTGGTCTGATGGACAAGATCTATGCCTCGCGTACCAAGGCACTGGAAATTGGCGAAATTGCCCGACGGTCATGAATGCAGCCTATCTCGACAGGTTGTTCTGGGATAGTCGCTCCGATCGCCTGGAAAATCAGGCTCTCGGGGCAGCGACCAGTGCTGTTGAAGGCCATGGGAATCAGGAGATGATGGAAGAGCGTCTTCGCCAGATTCCAGACTACGTGGCCCGCTTCACGGACGTGTTTGGAACGCAGTGGCCTGAGAAGGAAGACATCTGGCGCGCTATCGCAGCCTTTGAGAGAACCATCATTCAGCCGGATACACCGTTTGACAATTATATGCGGGGTGACGAACTGGCACTCTCTGCAGACGCTATCGCTGGAATGGAGCTTTTTACGGGTAAGGCGGCGTGCATTCAGTGCCACACCGGACCGCTGCTGTCAGACCAGAAATTCCACAACATCGGCGTTCCCGATAATCCGCTGTTTGCAACCGACCCGTTGGTCCAGATAACGTTTCGATTCCAGCAGTACATGAGAGGCGTACCCGAAGAGATCTATCGAAAAGTAAAAACGGATCTCGGCATCTATCTCGAGACGCTGAATCCAGAGGACATGGGAAAATTTCGAACAGCCCCTCTTCGCTACCTGAAATACACGCCACCGTACATGCATAATGGTGCATTTTTTACCCTCGAAGAGGTGGTGGACTTCTACAATCAAGGCGGCGGCTCGGACCAGGTCGAACATCTTGCGGGTATGCGGACCCGCACGCCTCTGCTGCGACCTCTTGGCTTGACAGAGGATGAAAAACGTCAGCTCATCGCGTTCCTCGAAAGCACAAGCGGTGAAGAAGTCAAAGTCGAACGCCCTGTTCTTCCGGAATACGCGGTCCTGGAAAGCCACGACTGAGTGATGGTTCCGTTGTCACCTCGCCGATAGCGCGCCGACTGGTTGGGCATTGCTCGAGGCGATTCTTACTATGCGAGAGTTCCCGAAATGAGCAGTTCCTCAGGTCATGACCTCACGAATATTGGTAACGGTGTGCGTCCTCTTCTTGGCAGGTTCGTCCCACGCGTGGGCGCAGGCAAAGATTCGTCTGGTGCCCGGAGTGATCATTGATCGATCCGCTTCCATCGAAGCCGATCACTATCGAATTCCGTCAGACAGTACGGGCGCTGTCATCATCCGGGGAGATAATATTACGATTGACTTTTCGGGCGCCGTCCTTGACGGCGCCCGAACGGGCCAGTCACCAGACGCATTTGCCGGGGTCGGCATTCGGATTGAGGGAGGCGCCAACATCGTAATTAAAAATGCCGTCGTTCGGGGCTACAAAGTCGGGCTGATGGCTACCGATACGCCCGCTATTCGAATCACTGAGAGTGATTTCAGCTACAATTATCGGAAACGACTCAGGAGCATCATTGAGCGCGAGCATATCGATGACTGGATGAGCTTCCACAACAATGAGAATGACGAATGGCTTGGGTACGGTGCCGCAGTGTATCTGCGAAAAACGCCCGGCGCGCAGGTGGATCACATACGTGTAACGGGGGGCCAGAACGGCATCATGTTGACTCAGGTAGACGACGGCCTGTTCTATAACAACGAAATCACGTTCAACTCGGGAGTGGGCATTGGAATGTATCGAAGCAGTCGTAATCGTGTGCAGCACAACAGATTAGACTGGAGCGTCCGTGGATACAGCCACGGCGTGTACAATCGCGGCCAGGATTCTGCAGGCATCCTGATGTACGAGCAGTCCAGCGAAAATATAATTGCATACAACTCAGCCACCCATTCGGGTGACGGCCTGTTTCTATGGGGTGGCCAGTCGACGATGGACACTGGCCTTGGCGGCTGTAACGACAATCTTATCTATGCCAACGACTTCTCCTATGCGCCGACCAATGGCATTGAGGTGACGTTCAGTCGGAATCGGATCGAGCGAAATCGGATCGATGGGTGCTGGCACGGCATCTGGGGAGGGTATTCATTCGACACAGAAATCATTGGCAACTACTTCGCCGACAATGAAGAGCATATCGCCATTGAGCACGGTCAGAATATTGGCATTCGAGCCAACCAGTTTGTGGGTGGACGTCTCGGGCTGTTCGCGTGGGAGCGCTCATCCCAGCCAGCCGACTGGGGATATTCCCAGAACCGGGATGTTGACAGCCAGAACTTTCACATTGAAGGCAACCAGTTCGACAGCGTAGAACGACCTCTTCAGGTGCGCAACACACGGGCCATGCAGATCCTGGGAAACGCTTTTACCGGTATCACATCATTTGAAATAAGCGAATCAGGTGGGATCGAGATCGCGGGAAACGGCTTCCTGGACTATGATTCTATCCACGAAATCCCAATCGAAGGCTCGCAGGGTGACTGGTCCGGCAGCCTCCTGGGGCAAATTCCCGCGGCAAGATATTCAGTCCTGCCGTCCCGAACGCCGCTACCGCTTCCCGACCGACAGTCGGTTGAGCTGCCTGCAGATCACCCCCAAACCAGGGAATACATTTTGGTTGATGAGTGGGGACCCGTCGATTTTCGCTCTCCCGTCCTATGGCCACGCTCGCCTCGCAGGCAACTCAAACAGGAGTTTGAACTTGTGGGGCCAAACGGCTCCTGGCGGTTGCTCACTGTGACCGGCGTGGATTCACTTTCCGTTGAATCGGGCTCGGTGCCCGGATATGTCACCATCTGGCGTTCGCAAGATGATGTCGTTGATTTGAATATCTCTCTCGAGTTCGTGGGCGAACAGGTCACTGATCGATTCGGGCACATTACCCGGGCCGGCCAAGCCTTCTTGTTCGGGTATGAGTTTTTCTTCGTCCCCATCGAGTGGAGCGTATCCTGGTTCAACTACTCCGAGGAATCAGATCCCAGGGAAAACTACCATGCCTTTCGGGATTTGATCGCTGCAACTCCGGGCTTCGTCGAAACCACTTTTGATCTTGCCTACCAATGGTATCGCAGCCCGGCGGCGGCAATCGAAGCAGATCATTTTGCAACGGTTGCGATTGGCCATCTGAACGTACCAGGCGGGCTGTACCTGTTGAATTTGACCAGCGATGACGGTGTTCGCGTGTGGGTCGATGGTTCTCTGGTTCATGATGACTGGACCTATCATGCACCGAAACAGGTCGACATCAGCCTCCAACTCGGCGGAAACCATGAAATCCGCATCGAACACTTCGAAATAAACGGCTTCTCGACCCTGGTTGCCTCACTGGAGAGGTTTCCCAGCGACCGCTAGGTGAGCAGGTTAATCTCTATTGCTCGATGAGGGACGGGGGCGGAATCGTGTTTCTGGAAGGATTTTCGGACTGATTGCGTGCTCCTAGAGCGTGGGTGAGCCCCTGTCACGTATCCGATTAGTGGCTGCTACAAGCTCTTTGGTGATCCCCGGTTCGTGCGACGAATGTCCCGCATCCGGCACAATAACCAGACTCGATTCCGGCCATAGCTCGTGGAGATCGACTGCACTGGCGACCGGGCAAACGATATCGTATCTGCCGTGGACCATGAAGGTCGGAATGTCACGAATCGAATCGACTCGCTTCAAAAGTAAATCGTCGGGATCCAGCCGGACGTTCCGGAAATAGTGTGCCTCAAGTCGAGCGACGCACCATGCCTTGTTCTCGTCGTGAAAGAATGCTTCGAATTCCGGGTTGGCCAGCATCGTGCAGGATGCTCCTTCGTAAACACTCCAGACAAGAGCGGCGGCCAGGGCTTCAGCGCGGTCGTCACTGTTGAACTTTTTCCAGTAGCCCTCAAGTAAATCCCCGCGGTCTGCCTCTGGAAGGTGTTCAGAAAAGACCTTCCAGCGCTCAGGCTGCACCAGACGCATTCCGTACAGCCACCACCTGATCTCCTCGTCTCTCAGCAGCCAGATTCCGCGAATGGTGAGGGTTCTACAACTCCCGGATCTCTCCTGAGCGTAATACAGTGCAACCGTGCTTCCCCACGATCCGCCAAAGACATGCCAGGTTTCTACCCCAAGATACTCGCGCAGCATCTCAATATCACCAACCAGGTCGTTGATCGAGTTTGAACGCAGTTCACCCGCTGGTTTGGAGCGCCCTGCCCCTCTCTGATCGAAGAGCGTGATGCAAAAATGACCTGGGTCAAAAAAACGGCGATCCGTAACCGTACTGCCAGCCCCAGGACCGCCATGCAGAAACACAATGGGTTCGCCGTCTGGATTTCCGCACTGCTCCCAGTAAATCGCGTGGAGGTCGTCAACCTTCAGCTCACCCGTCTTGAAGGGTTCGATTTCGGGGTAAAAATGTTCGTTGGCCATCGAATATTGGGATTGGTCGCGAAAGGAGTCACGAACTACGACACGACTGAACAATCCGCAAGTGTATAGACCAAAATCCTAACTTGTTGCTTGTTGGCGTCCCGTTTATGACTTTGATCTCCGCTGGACAAAATTTGCGTGTATTGAAGCATCACTAGCTTTGAAATACCATGAAACTCCTCATTCTTATAGTCCTCGCTATCTGGAGCGTCCCAACTGGCGTCGCCCAAGACTTCCAACTCGTTTCCTTCCGATATGGAACACCGGTGCGGAGTGACGACTCGGGCGAAACCGAACTTTTGGAGTTTCAACTTCGACTCCCGCTTCCGGTCTGGAAGATCGGCCCAAAAACGCGCTTACAGGGATCGTTGGGCTTCCATCACATTTCATTTCAACAGAAGCTCAATTTCTGGAGTGATTCTCCGTACGATACTTTCAATTTGGACGTATTGCTTTCGAGAGAACTCTCCTCTCAATGGAGTCTTGCGATCGGGGCTTCTGAGCGGTTTACCAAAGAGTTTCTGACAGAATCAGGAGGCCGCCAGCTGTTTTCGCAAATTGCCCTGATTGCCGATCGTTCGCGAACCAATGGAGATCTGATCCGATTGGGTATTGCGTATCGAACTGGAGTCCCACAGTCCGTCATACCGTTGGTTGGCTACGAGAGGGATTTGACACCGACACTACGGCTAGAGGCTCTGCTCCCATCGCGACTCAATTTGTGGCGTCACTCTGGGACTGGCTCCTCCCGGTACGGATTGCACGCCAGCTATCGCTCCACGCCGTATAGCTCGAATAATCTCTGCTGCATTTCCATTCGCCATACCTTGGCCCGAGTCGGAATTTCAGGTGAGAGCCGCATAGCTGGAAGCTTCTTTTTGAGGCTGGATGTTTCGACGGCGATCAGTAACGTATTGCACGTAAAAAATTCCTCTGTGAACGGTCGCACGGTGTTGAATCGCGGAGCTATTGTCGACCTTTCCATTCGATACAAACTTCCTCCTCAATGAAATCGCTGAAGAAATCGCTGATCGGAGTGACGGGAATGATTGCTGTGCTTCTTGTTCTGCCTACGGCGTGTTCGGAACCTACGACCGAGGGCCCACCGGAAGGAGATCCAGTTTTCGTAAGCCTCTTTGACGGGGAGTCTCTCGATGGATGGAGAATCAACGAGGGCACCTCCTATATCGAAAGCTCAGAGCGATGGACCGTCGAGAATGGAGTCATCCGCGGTCGGTTCTTGAACTACTTCGAATATGAGCCGGATGGCAAAGGAGTCCAGAGGCCGGTCAATACCTGGTTGGTGTCCGACAAAACGTACTCTGATTTTATCCTTCGCTTCAAGTTCCGCATTGACGCGGGAAATTCGGGATTCACCTATCGGAGCATTATTGGAGCCGAAGCTCTTGATTCACCTGAGGTCGATCTGGATACTGGAGAAACAACCGGACAGATCTACGACACCAGGACAATAGACGGTGATTACGTAAATAAAGATTACCTGACGATGGTGGACCCCGCGCTTCTGGCCAGTGCTTACAAAATCGATGAGTTCAATCAGATAGAAGTGCGGCTTCGAGGTTCGAACGTCAATGTCATCCTGAATGGAGTGCAGCTGACCGACTATGATCACGAGCCCGACACTCCGGCCGGTCGCGCTGAAGGCTTTATCGCAATGGAACTTCACGGCGCCACGATCGCCAACTTCAAGGACATCGAAATTCACGAGTACGAGCAGTCACGCGGAGCATTGCGGAATCGAGAACGGAGGTCACCGAACACCGAATGTGAATCTTTCGCTCCTCGAAGCAACACGTCCACGTCGAGCACCACATACCAAAACGCCCCTTTCGAAATCGAAAGAGGCGTTTTCTATTTCAAAGCTCGGAGCCAATGAGCGGACTCGAACCGCTGACCTGCTCATTACGAATGAGCTGCTCTACCAGCTGAGCTACATTGGCGACATCCTGCGCTCGCGCGCGGCGAAGAGCGCAAATATACGACTTTCCATCGCGCACTCGATCATCTCGGTCCGTCAATAAATGGTTAATCGAAGACCCGAGAACCCGCGCTTAAGGAGCGCTCAGAAACCGATTCTTACGTCAGTGCTGTATGCGCTAGTTTAGGTATCTCATGAGGCCCATTGAAGTGCCCAAGCCCCGATAACCCGATCAGGATGATATGCGCGATCTCCGCTCCCGACTTTCTCGAATCACGGATCTGAATCACGCCGCTGCCCTGCTGGAATGGGATCAAGAAACCTACATGCCATCTGGCGCGGCTGAAAGCCGCGCCAGACAGGTGGCCACCCTCCGCTCGTTGGCCCATGAACTCTTGACGGCTGACGAAACCGCAAAGCTATTGGAGTCTGCCGCACCCGATTCCGATATCGACGCCGACCTCATCCGTGTGGTCAGAAAGGACGTCGAGAAGGCAACGCGGGTCCCCTCAACGCTCATTGCAGAGATGGCCGTGGCTGCCGGTCTTTCAAAGGGCGCATGGCAGAAAGCACGTCAGACCAATGATTTTGGCGTTTTTGCGCCACATCTGACCAAGATCGTCGAACTGGCCGTGCGTCACGCTGAGGCTCTCGGATACGATGAGACTCCATACGATGCACTTCTCGATCAATACGAAGAGGGCATGACTACCGCTCAGGTTAAGTCGGTTTTTTCTGAACTGAAAGATGAGCTGGTGCCCATCGTCAAGACGATTGCCAGGTGTGCTCCCCTCAGTGACTCGATCGTTCATGGGCATTTTCCGAAAGCGTCACAGTGGAACTTCGGGTTGGAGGTGGTCCAACAGATAGGATACGATCTCAATCATGGCAGACAGGACATTTCGGCTCATCCGTTCTCGACCGCGTTCTCGATTACTGATGTCAGGATTACCACCCGCATTGACCCAGAATTCTTCAATCCAGGTTTTTTCGGAACGCTCCACGAGGCGGGCCATGCGCTGTATGAACAGGGAATCGATCGCGACCTGGAGGGCTCGTCTCTCGCGGACGGCACATCACTTGGCATGCACGAGTCGCAGTCTCGGCTCTGGGAGAATTTGATCGGAAGGAATCGCCCCTTCTGGCAGCACTACTATCCTCAGGCACAAGAAGTCTTTCCCGCCGCCTTCGGCGGCGTTGATTTCGAATCATTCTTCCGCTCGATCAATGCCGTCGCACCCTCACCCATTCGGGTGGAGGCCGATGAGGTGACCTATAATTTGCACATCATGCTCCGCTTCGAGCTGGAGCAGGACATGATCGCGGGTAGGATTGCGACGAAGGACCTACCACAAGAGTGGAACGACCGGATGGAGGCCTGGCTGGGAATTCGCCCCGAAAACGATGCGGAAGGCGTCCTTCAGGATATCCATTGGTCGCTTGGCGCAATCGGATATTTCCCGACCTATGCCCTCGGAAATCTAATGTCCGTGCAGCTCTTCAACGCTGCATCCGAGACGCTCCCAAATCTGGACGAAATGACTTCAGATGGTCGTTTTGAAGAGCTTCTATCATGGCTCCGGTTGCACGTTCACCAGTGGGGCAGGCGTCAATCAGCCGACGAAATACTCCTGAACGCAACCGGTTCTGGTCTCTCTGCTGAGCCGTGGTTGAATTATGTGCGCAAAAAATTTGGAGATCTGTATGATTTTTGAGATAGTACAGGTACCACTGTTCTTTCTGACTACTCCCAGACGAACAACCTTATGGCTATTAACGTCGATCTTCATCTCGATCATCTGAAAATATCATCCGACACACAGATCTGGATTTCCAACAAACTGGATCAATTCGAAGAGGGCCATCACGACATATCAGGTGCACATTTATCCGTCAAACAAATGTCCGGCAAACCCACGGTCAACACCTATGAGGCTAAACTGACCCTGTACCACAAGCCAGACCACATTGTTGGGTCACACAAATCGAAGTCAATCCCCTCAGCGATTCAGGATGCCTTCACCTCAGCCGAGCGCCAGCTCCGAAAATCACGACGCGCGATCCGAGACAGACGCAGACGAGCGAGAACAGAAAACCTTTTTGATGACGAGATCGGATCCTTCGATTAAAAAATCGAAGCGGTGCCAGAGGGACCAACGCTGACCGAGCTCAGGGAATAGGTCGTGCCTGTTTGGGGCGATCCGGGAAGTTGTCCTTCCAGGATTCTGATGCCGAATGGATCACTGGTATCGTCTGGAAAGGGCTCAATAGTGATATAGACTTGCGCGTCGCTTAAATCCGCTGGAAAAGATTCACCGTCCGGTGCGTTTATCAGAAAGTCTTCTCCGGGAAATGCAGGGACATCGGGAAAGGAATAGAGTCTGCCGAGATCTACGTCGGAATTGGAAATGAACGCGCCAGTTGACAGCAGTGCTGAACCCGTATCAACCCACCCCTCGTACGTCCACCCATCGGGCAGAGTCATCAGGGTCAATCCTGGCACCAGATTACCAGTGGGACCTGTGGCAAACCAGACACCGCTGGTTTCGTCCAAGTTGGTTCCATCGGAGAGCGTAAATAGGGAAAACTCGCCCGTTTCGCCTGCAAAGGTGGACCCAATGGCCATCGAATGGGAAGTCGTGAGAGTTGCACCGAATCCGGTGACATCTCCGGCCAGTACGACCGTGTCCGACGGATCATCATCGGCATCACGCTTATCTTCAATGGTGATAAAAACGATTGTGGCCTCGGTCAGATCAACCGGTAAAATGAACGATTTTTGAATGAGCTGACCGGCCGTATTCGTAAACGATCCAGATTCCGTGATGTTGAAAGACTCCCCGTGGATGAACTCAAACCCGACCTTCGCCCATCCCTGGTAGTGGTATCCATCCTGTAAGGGAGTCAGTCCCGTGACATCAAATTGTAGCTGGATTTTGGGGGCAACCAACGGGTCACTCCCACCACTGTCGCACGCTGCAACAAACAGCAGCAGAGTGGAGAGAAACAGAACAGATCCAGGAAAACGCTTCATTTGTCTGGGCATTGATTTCAGCACTTGTCAATTCTGCCCAATCAACGGTTCCAGCGTCTAACGGTTCTCGGACCGTGATCCCGGTACTCAGAAGTGCCCTCGAACCTTGGATTCTTGATCTGGCGTTTTGGCGCTACATTAGGCCCTTCCAAGTGCTCTGTTTAACCGCCTAATGAGTTCTGAACTGAAAAATACTTCATCATCCGCTTCTCGCTCGACCTGGAACGCCTCATCATGGCGTGACCACGTCGCTGAACAGCAGCCAGCCTTCGATGACGAGAACGAGCTGGCCGAAGTGATAGAGGAGCTCAAGCAACGTCCACCTCTTGTGACTCCCTGGGAAGTTGAGCGATTAAACCTGCAGCTGGCAGATGCAACGGTAGGAAAACGATTTTTACTCCAGGGAGGAGATTGCGCCGAACGTTTTGATGAGTGCAGGGCCGATATCATAGCCAACCGTCTGAAAGTGCTACTTCAGATGAGTCTTGTCCTCATCTATGGCCTTCGGATGCCCGTCATTCGCGTGGGCAGATTCGCAGGACAGTATGCGAAGCCGCGCTCGTCGGATTTGGAAGGGCGAAACGGCGAAGAATTGCCCTCATATCGGGGTGACATGGTAAATGCTCCCGAATTCGGAAGAAATGCCCGTCGCCCTGCTCCCCGCCGGATGGTGACTGCCTATGAACATTCTGCGATGACGCTCAATTACATCAGGGCTCTCGGTGAAGGTGGATTCGCAGATCTCCACCACCCTGAATACTGGGACCTGGGTTTCGTCACCTCAAGTCGCCTTCGGCGCGAGTATCAGGAGATCGTGGATTCTATTCTGGAGGCCCTGCGCTTTATGGAGGCTGTCTCCCCGAACCCAATTGGTGACGTGGACCGGGTATCATTTTTCACGAGTCATGAGGCCCTCTTACTGCCGTATGAAGAGGCCCTGACCCGGGAGTCGGATGGGCGATTCTACAATTTGTCGACCCATTTTCCATGGGTGGGAAAGAGGACGAATGACATCGATGGCGCCCATATCGAATACAGCCGCGGCATCAGAAATCCCATAGGACTCAAGGTAGGCCCCGGCCTCGCGGCTGGCGACTTACTGGACCTGCTTGAGGTGCTGGATCCCGGCCATACACCGGGGAGAATCACGCTGATCACGCGATTTGGCTCAAGCAACATTGAATCGGCACTGCCGGGACTGATCAATGCCGTCCAACAGACCAAACGAGCTGTATTGTGGTCCTGCGATCCCATGCACGGCAACACGGAAGTCCTCGAAAGTGGCGTCAAAACCAGAAGATTCGACAATATCCTCGCTGAACTGGAGTTGGCGTTTGATATTCATGAAAGGTGTGGATCGATTCTGGGAGGCGTACACCTTGAGCTGACGGGAGAGGATGTTACCGAATGTGTCGGGGGCGCGCGTGGGATCGAAGAGGGGGATCTCGGACGAGCCTATCAGAGTCAAGTGGATCCCCGATTGAATGCAGAGCAGGCGTTGGAACTTGCTTTCTCGATCGTCAGGAAGTGTCGGTCCATGAGAGATTCTTCGACCTGATTGCTTCGGCCATGAACCCATCTCCTGCCATTGTCTACTGCGCCCATTGTATGGATTCTACCCGTGGAAAAACGGCCCACGGATTGATCCGTTTTACCGAGCGATTTGACGTTCGTGCGGTCATTGACCCGGTTTTTTCCGGCCGGGACGCTGGTGAGTTTCTGGACGGAGCGCCCAATGGCATTCCGATTGTATCGACACTGAGCGAAGCATTAGACAAAATGCCGCAAGAGGGAGGATCCTTCGTCCTGGGGCTAGCAACGGACGGAGGCGTACTGCCTGACCACGCTCGAGTTGCGGTCGCCAAGGCTATCACGCACGGCTTGAATATCTTTTCGGGCCTTCACGTATTTTTAAGCGAGGATCCGGATTTTTCGAGCCTGGCTGATCAGTACGGTGTCACATTGACCGATGTTCGGCTTCCTCCGCATCGATCGGAGTTGCACTTTTATGAGGGCCGAATCGAGGAAGTACACGCCGTCAGGGTACTCATTCTGGGGACAGATTCCGGGTCAGGAAAGCGCACCACGGCCTGGGTTCTCAGAAACGCACTAATCGAGAAGGGCTACAAGGCAGAGATGATTGGAACGGGCCAAACCGCCTGGATGCAAGGAGCCCGATTCAGTATTCGCCTGGATTCACTCGTAAATGATTTCGTCGCAGGAGAAATCGAGCACGTAGTCCGCAGTGCCTGGTTGGAGGCAAAACCGGATGTTGTGATCGTGGAAGGTCAGGGTGCCCTCCTGCATCCCGCCTATCCAGGCGGCCTGGAACTGGTTGCGTCCGTCAGGCCCGATGTGCTGCTCCTTCAGGATGTGCCGGCCAGGAAAGCCTTTGACGGATTCGATGACTTACCCATGCCTCCCATGTCTCGTCAGATCAAAGCCCTCGAATTTCTGTCCGCGTCACCGGTGGCGGCTCTCACGATAAATCCCACGGGGCTTTCGGCCGAAGATGCGAAATCAATCTGTCAACAGTTTGAAGACGAGTTTGAACGTCCCGCGGTAGATGTTTTCCGAGAAGGCTGCGAGCGACTTATCGATCTGATCGAGCCTCATCTTCGCACAAGAAATCCGATTGCATGATCATTACCGGCGCCCATGTCCGCACCGTCAGCTCGGCGCTCGCCGAGCCCTATACGATCGCGTACGAAACTATCACGGATGTGGTGAATCACTTCCTGGTACTTGAAGCGGATAGTGGATTGAGCGGCATCGGATGCGCAGCACCTGCTCCGGAGGTTACCGGGGAGAGTGAGTCCGCATCCCTGGAAGCACTGAATCAGTTTTGTGTCGAAGTTCGCGGCCACTCCACCGATTCCTTCCCAGAAGTTGCCTCCAGTCGTCCTTCCGCTCGTGCGGCTGTCGACCTCGCACTGAACGATTTGAGAGCCAGAGCTCGGAATACGAATATCGCCGGCTTGTATGGATCCGCGAAGGCCATTGAGATGGGCCAAATCACGAGCATAACCGTCGGCATTATGGATGTAGAGGCTACGCTTGAGAGGGCGTCATCATTTGTGTCGGCTGGGTTTTCCTTTTTAAAAATCAAAGGTGGCCACGATGTTGCGCTGGACATCGAGCGATTGCAGGAACTGCGCTTTCAGTTGGAACCGGCTGTCCGCATTGCGCTTGACGCCAATCAGGGCTATTCGCTGGAGGACGTTAATAAATTGGACAGGGAAGCCTCGAATCTCAAACTCGAATATTTGGAGCAACCCACTCCAAAGGCGGACCTCAACCTGATGGCAAAGGCGACGGTCAACTCCTCAATCCCTGTGATGGCCGATGAATCTATTCAGACTCCAGAGGATGCTCGGATAATCGCTAAAATGAGCGCCGCGAAGCTCATCAACATCAAGGTTCAGAAGGTAGGTGGACTGCAGGTCGCTCGCGAAATCGATGCCATTGCGAGGGACGCGGGAATGCCGACGATGCTCGGATGCATGGATGAGTCGGCCCTTTCAGTCGCAGCGGCGCTCCACTTTGGGTCCACACACAGCAATGTGCGCTATTATGATCTGGATGGACATCTGGATCTCGTCGAGGACCCTTTTGAATCCCTAGTCGAATGCAGGAACGGAGAATTGAAACCTGCCAGTGGACTCGGCCTCGGGTGGACTACGATTCCCGAGTTTCTCCGAGGCTAACCTTCTCGGAGGGCCCTGAGAGACGAACAGGCGGGCGTTCGCTCGCTTTTGAACTTGGGTCTACAATCGGGAGAGTGACACAATAGGTGGATCCCGATCCAATTGCCGAGATAATATCAAGTTTTCCGCCCATTTGTTCGATGAGTCTGTGAGCAACGCGTAGCCCCAGTCCCGAATCATTCTTCAGCCCGAACTCATCCTGTTTTATTGCGTCGAGCGACTGACTGATCGACTCGACAAATTTGGGGTCCATTCCACCGCCGGTGTCGCTTATCCGAAAGATTAACTGCCCCTGATCTTGTCGAAGATCGAACAAGATCTCACCCTTCTTGGTCAAGCTCATGGCGTGATCGAGAAGATGTGAAAGAGCATGGCCAAGGTGATTGCGATCAAGCTCACTCTCGATCTTCTGTTCGGGGACCGAAATTAAAAGATCAATATTCTTTTCCTCCGCTTCTGTCGCGTATTCGGCCAGAACGTTCTGGGAAATAAGGGCAACGTCCGTCAGTTCTGTGTTCTCATCGAGAGTTCCAGAAGAGAGGTGGGCCACGGAAAGGATTGAATTCAACAATTTCAGAAGACGATCACTACTAACGCGAATCATGTCGGCGAACTGCTGCTGTTCACCCGAACACTCCTCCACAAGGATATCCGCCAATCCAACGATTCCGGACAGAGGCGTGCGAACATCGTGGCTCATGCTCGCAAGAAATTCAGATTTAAGCCGCGAAAGTTCATCGGAGCCCCTTTTGGCCTCCAACAATTGGAGCTCTGCGAGTTTGCGCTCGGTGACGTCGCGCAGAACAATCAGGTAACCTTGGTGATCGTTCCCGTTCACAATCACCATTTTTGATGACAGGACATACCAGCGGTCATCTCCAAATCCAGTGAGCTCAAATTCGTTCTTGAACCGATCACCGCTTTTTACGGACTCCCACAGATCTGCAAGGAACGGAAACTCGTCGGAGACGCATCTGCCGACCTCGCTCTTCGAAGTATCCGTCCGCAGCATTGCGACTGATTCGTTGATTTCAACGATATACCCGTCGGGATCGGTAACAATAACTCCGTCGGCCATCGAGCGCATGATCTCTTCCCGGGCGATGGGCTTGAGGTCAAGCATCCGATATCGAAATAGGCCGATAAAAAAGAGCAGTCCAGAGACGGAAAACGAGACTGGAGTATAATCGAGGTGGAAGTATGCTTCCGGGTTGCTCAGATAGAGCGCATTGAACGCGAATGGGACCAGCGCACCGGCGGTCATTATTATCGCCTGAATCCTCAAATACCCTTTCGAGTTTACCATCCGATGGATGAACAACACCACCCCAAATGTGGTCAGTATGTAGGAATAGACGGTTAACACCCAGAACACGGGCCCGTATTCTCTACTGACAGTAACAAAAAATTCGGTCACGAGCGGTTTGGTGCTCAAAAATACGAGGTGGTGCAGGGGATTGGTCGCGATCAGGCCGACAACGATCGCCGGAAAGACGAAGAGACAGACGATTGTCTTCCGCCGTAGAGGCTTTCCTGAGTATGAGGTAGCCAGAAGTACCCACAGGACCGGCAAGGACGTGACAAATACGAACTTGAGGTCGGTTAAGAGTATCTTGGTTTCAACGTCTGAGACGACCAGATGAAGACCCGACAACAGTGACCAAAAGGCGGCCGTCAGCATCACCAGGACGAAGTAGGACGACGTGGCATTCTTAGGCTTTGTCCACGCGTGAATCGCGAGCTCGAGAGAGACAATACTCGCGATGAAATACGGCCAAGCTATAGAAAGTCCGGAGGTAATCATTATTTGCCATTTCAGTCTTTAATCTGATCGGCTGGATGATGTACTTCTTAACGTTTTGGCGGCCTTTCTCGAGGGGGAATGAATCGACCCACGTCTCCCTTGGATTCGGTTACAACCTCGTGATCTCAGAACGGTCTGAATTTGAGAGAATCCGGGTCAAATAACAGGCTCAGGCTGCCCTACGTGCGTGATCCAGGCGCCAGCGAGCACTTCTTCTCCTTCATACAGGACGATCGCTTGACCGGGTGTAATCGCTCTTCTCGGTTCGGCAAATCGGACCCTCAGCAGATCATCCTCCTGCCAGATGACACAGGGAGCTCCTTCATCCTTGTAGCGAATCTTTCCAACAGCGGGTCGCTCCGTGCCTATATCACTGTGTTTGACGAAGTTGATCTGGTTGGCTGTCAGATCATCGCCCATCAATTCGTCGCGGGGTCCCACTGTTATCGTATTGGTTTTTACGTCGATGTGTGAGACATAAATGGGTTCTCCGGTAGCCAGTCCAAGATGATGACGCTGCCCGATAGTATAGAACGGGTACCCTTCATGCTGTCCGACTTTGGTGCCATCTGAGAGCACATAGTCGCCCTTCCCCACGCGCTCATCCATGTCAGGGACACGATCGCGCAAGAACCTGCGATAGTTATTGTCAGGCACGAAACAGATTTCGTACGAATCCGGCTTGTTTGCGACTTCATCCAGTCCGAAATCCGCTGCCATTTTTCGAATCTCAGGCTTGGTCAAATCACCGAGAGGAAAAATTGTACGGGAAAGATTCTCCTGAGAAACACCCCACAGTGCGTAACTCTGGTCTTTGTTGTGATCCAGCCCTTTCATCAGCACGAATCGCTGGCTCTCCTCATCCTTTCGAAGTCGCGCGTAATGACCCGTGGCGATAAACTCGCAGCCGAGCGAGTGTGCGCGGCGCATCAGAGATTCCCATTTGATATGCGTGTTGCAAAGGACACACGGATTGGGTGTACGCCCGGCCATGTACTCATCGGTGAAACGATCAATGACCCAATCACCGAACTCCTGGCGGATATCCACAATAAAATGTTTGAAATCGTATTTGATTCCGATGGCCCGGGCGTCGTTCATCGACTCCAACGTGCAGCATCCAATTTCTTTTCCTGTTTTCCCCCCGCTTCCAGAGTAATCCCATGTTTTCATAGTTATTCCCACGACCTCGTAGCCCTGTTCTTTCAAGAGAACAGCGGCCACGGAGGAGTCCACTCCGCCGCTCATCGCCACTAAAACCTTTCCGTTCCTACTCATTCTTCGTTCACATTTTCCTGTTGGAGTCCCGTGGACCCAATGACCTCGTAGCACTCCGCTATTACTATCTGCACCTCGTTCAAAAACAAATTCAACTTCCGAAACATCTTTTGGTTGGCCTCCGGCCGACGGCGTGCAGAATCGGGCAGAACGACGGCAGATTCCAGAATGTGATCCCTGAAGAAATTCGTGGCCCGAAGAGCTTCCTGAAGCGATATCCCGCTCATGACAATGCTTTTCGCATAGATTCGGGCAACAACCCTAGCCTCCTCCAGAATTTCCTGTTCCTCTCCATTGTCCGTCGCCACATATTGCATCAACAGCCCCATCAATCGGCGTCCAAGAAGTCTCTTTTCCTCTTTATCGCGCTCTTCGATGCCATCGATCCAGCCCGCATGAAGGTCCTGCAGGTCTTCCCGGGTACTGGTCAGGGCTCGCTCACTCAGTTGCACACTGAAAGCCTCAGTTTCAGAAGCATGTGGTGGTGCAGTTATGCGAGAGATCTCCGAAGCTGAAAACCTTCGATGCCCACCTGGTGTCCGGACGGTCTCAATTTTTCCACTTTCCGCCCATCGTCGAAGTGTCACCGGGTGAACGCCCAGTTTCTGGGCGGCTGTCTTCAGAGAGTAAAATTCGTCGGCCATCAGATATCACGTTGGACTGTACGACTCGAAACCACTGCAGATGTATAGTTTTGCTTACATTTAGGGTGCTATAAACGCGGCAGACAGCCAAAATAGCCAATTTTGCCGGCTTCCAATAAATAATGATCAGGTTTATTCTAATTATCATCATTCCAGATATGAGGATTGCTCACAATTTGAGTTATAGTGGAGTGTCTGGTGCAAGTCTGCTTCGATTCTCGGAAAAGACGAAAATTGCCAACGGCGGTAAGTGGAAGTACTTTATGGCCGTACTCAATCGGCTTCTCTATCCTCGATCATATGCGGATTCTCGTCGTCAATGGACCAAACCTCAACCTGCTGGGGACTCGTGAACCCGAACTCTATGGGAGTACGACGCTCGAAGACCTTCAATTTGGTCTGGTGAGTTCGTTCGAAGATGTCACGTTTACCTTTTATCAGAGCAATCACGAGGGCGAATTGATAGATGCCCTTCAGAAGGCGAGCACGGACGGCATCGTATTGAACGGTGCGGGATTCACACATACATCGGTGGCTTTGCGCGACGCCATCGCCTCAATCGACACGCCGGTAGTGGAGGTGCACATATCCAATATCGCGGCCCGTGAGGAGTTCAGACACCATTCGATAACCGCTGCGGAATGTGTGGGTTCGATAGCCGGACTCGGCGTCAAAGGGTATCATCTGGCCGTCGAGTATTTTCTTTCGCGGGCAAATCGGTCCGATTCATCTGAATGAGTGCCCAGGCCCGCATCAAACGTCTCGCCTCGGAGACCGCCGTCTATGGCGTGTCTTCCATCGTCGGTCGCCTCATCAACTTCCTGCTGTTTCCACTCTATTCGCAGGTCTTTCCGCCGGACGTTTACGAGCCAATCATCGTCTTGTATGCCGCATTCATCTTTCTGAACATCCTGTATCAACACGGGATGGAATCGTCTTACCTGAAGTTCGCGACGGATCGGGATGAACTTAAGGGAAGAAGTCGGGCTTTTTCGACCGCGCTGATCTCGCTGGTGATTCTAGCTATCCTGCTTTCACTGGTGGTCTGGTTTGCACGGGGAGGAGTTGGAAGCATCGTAGGGTTGAGTCCTGACTATCAGAATCTGTTTTCATACGCTGCGCTGATCCTGCTCTTGGACGCCGTGGCAGTGGTTCCATTTGCTGACCTCCGACTCCGAAACCGACCCTGGCTCTTCGCCGGCATCCGGGTTGCTAATATCGTGGTCAACGTAACCCTCAACATCATTTTAATTTTTGTTTTTGAGCTGGGAATCGAAGCCATCTTGATCGCCAATGTGATCGCTTCGGCCACGAGCGTCGTGTTACTTCTGCCCGTTTCGTGGCCGCGTTTTTCTTCGTTCGATTCCGGACTCTGGAAGAAGATGATCCGTTTCGGAATGCCATTCGTACCTGGTGGCCTCGGATATGCGATCACGGAGCGCGTGAATATCTTTTTCCTCGAAAGAATGGATCCGGAAACCGTTCAGCGCCTCTATGGAATGGATGCGGTGACTCATCCTGAACTGCACGAACGAGCGGTCAGTCAGGGAATGGGAGTCTACACCCAGCATATCGTAGGCACGTACGGCGGCATGATTAAGCTGGCTGTCCTGATGGCTCTTTTCGTTCAAATGTTCAGGTATGCCTGGCAGCCGTTTTTTCTTCAAAGGCAGCACGACGCGGATGCTCCTGACCTGTACAGCAAGGTTTTTGGCGTTCTGACACTCGTTCTTTTGAGCGCCTTCCTGGGCATTGCGTTTCTGGCCGACGATCTCGTCAGCATTCCATTACCCGGTAACCGCACGCTGATTGCCTCAGGCTATTGGATGGGTCTGAGCATTATTCCAATTGCTCTGGTCGGCTATGTCTTTCAGGGCTGGTACTACCATTTCTCAGCCGGCGCCTATCTGCGCGATCGGTCCCGGTATTTTCTTCATGCGACACTGGTAGGCAGCGCGGTCGCGGTTTTATTGAACGCGTTCCTGGTACCCGATTACGGCATGTGGGCCGCAGCGCTCGCTACGTCAGCGGCCTACACCGCAATGGCTCTCACCCTTTTGTTCTTGATTCGTCGACACTATCCGATCGACTATAGGTGGAATCGCATCATACCTGCTTGTGTGACCACTGCCGTTTTCTTTTTTACCTGGTACTATATCCAAGAGCTTCAGACCTGGTGGATCGAACTGCTGATGGTTTCTGCATTCGCGCTACTGGCTGCGAGGATTCTGAAGATTCCCGTCTTCCAGTCGGTCCGGTCGCTCCTGGGTCGCTGATGGTGCCTGAGAGCAATTGTGATCCGTCTCTGGCGAGCGAGAGATCACGAATTCTCTAAGCCGAGTTCCGGCAGCGGAGCTGCTGGTCGTTCCTCCACCTTGCAGGAAGAAAAGGCTGTTTCCACTGTATCCTATGGGTACTCGCTGGGCGCGTTCGTTCGCCCCAACTGTAAATCGGATCAGGTCGATAAATCTGAGCCCCTTGGAGAAAATGGCGACCGCCATCTCGCGATCCGTCAGTTGCCAATCATGTGAAATCACGACAATCAGGACATCCGACAATTCATAGACAGCCACGATTCGGCTGACCGACGTCAAATAATCATGCAGTTTCCCCATCGCTCGGTCGAGCTCAACGGCAAAAAATGATCGATATGGATCTAGAGGAACTTGAAAATCAGAATCAGGAACACGATTTCTTCTTCGCACCCGTCCATCATGGGCCAGGTAGATCACAGTAGCCCCCGGCAGGGCAAAATAGTATCGATCCCGCGTACCCGTAAGAAGGGATAACCTTGGCTCCTCCAGTAGAATGGCCAGTGAATGGGCATCCGCACGAACCATCGGAATCGGCCTGCTTCTTCCTTCAACACTCGCTTCGAGCACCCCCTGCAAGCTCGGACGTGATCTAAACCCAAGAACTCCATCGTGCCACGGAATAAATCCAGACCAGTTCTGCGCATCTACGGAGATCTCATTCATCAGGTCGCCATCGTAATCCAGAGCCCGCGACTTTCCTGCCACCAGATCGAGAACATGAACAGCATAATCGACTTTTGTCATCGGGCCCGGCCATTTAATGTCGATTGGACCCACGATCGACCTTCCCACCGACCACAAATAACTTCCATCTCCTGAAAACACGTCGACACCCGGCCCCGTTCTCGCCGAAGCCAAGAATCGCTCATTATCCATGAATACGACCTGTCGGACGCCCCTGATTCGCGTTCCAGGACCCAGCGTAATCTCGCGTCCAGGGCGCATTTCAAACATGCATTTTACGCCTATCCAGCTTTTTCCGGACTTCCCTGCCTGAGCCCTGGCAGCGGCCGGAAGCAGCATCGTTAGAACCAAGACGACCAGATATGTGAGAAGTGTTCTGTTCATCTATCCAACAGAGACCGCCACTCCTTCATCCGCAACCAACTAATTCGACCTCCGTCACAATCTGTGCAAACCAAAGGGGCGCAATCACGGTCAAAACAATTGGGAAACTGGGCCCAAATCACCACGAGATAATCGCAATGCTGAAAAACTATCTGACCGTTGCTCTACGGACACTCCGTCGCAACACGACCTACACCGTTGTAAATATCACGGGGCTTGCCCTTGGTACTACCGCGTTTGCACTCATCGCGATGCTCGTGTACCACCAGTGGAGCTACGATCGCTTCCACGAGAACGCGGACCAGATTTACAGGACCTACTTCGAGTATTTCAGCCCCGAAGGTGATCAAGGGCTTCAAGCCATGATGACGCCGGAGTTCACCGAAATCCTTCGAGAATCATTTCCCCAGATTGAGCGAGCAACCCCATACGTGACGGCATTCCAGAACCTGGAAGTTGGGGATGAGGTCACCCGATTCCGGCTCGCTGAGGTTCACAACGACTTTTTTAACCAGTTTTCCTTTCCTCTTCTTGTCGGCGATAAGGCCACCGTGCTTCTGGCTCCTGACGAAATGGTAATCTCAGAGAGAGCGGCGATCGGTCTTTTCGGTATCGAAGAGGGCCACTATGACGACGTTCTTGGAAAGGTAATCTCGATCACTCGAGCGGCGAATACCTATGATTTCACAGTGACGGGCGTGGCTGCAAATGTTTCTGCAACATCTTCCATCCGATTTGATGCTGCGATTTCTTTTGAAAACTACGGAACGCTCCAGCTCGGAGGAAATAATTGGGGTGGCCGCGTATCGACCTACGTACAGCTCGTAGGCGGCGCCACGGGCGCAACCATTGAAGCCGCATCATCTGAATTTGTAGATCAGAACTTTGGCCAATACATCACTGCGTTGAGCGGATCGGGAAGGCTCGCCGAAGGAGAAGGCGCCTATGCGATGCACCTCCAGCCGCTTACGGAAATGCACGTGACTCCCAACATTTGGGTACCCTACGAGGTCGGAATACATAATCCCCTGTATTCGTACATCCTGATTGGAATCGGTTTTCTTATTCTGCTGATTGCCTGTATCAATTTTATGACGCTTTCGGTCGGTCAGTCTGCAGGTCGGGCTAGAGAGGTGGGTGTGCGCAAGGTTCTGGGAGCACATCGCGGTCAGTTGATGAAGCAGTATTTTGGCGAATCAACCATTCTGGCAGCACTATCGTTGGGTCTTGGCGCGGGGCTGACCGTACTTGCTCTTCCCTGGTTTGCGTCGCTGGCGGGTGCACAGCTTTCGTTTGGTCAGGTATCTCCGCTTCTGATCGGGGCCGCTCTCTTTGGTCTCGTTCTGGTCGTCGGCATCGTCGCGGGAGGATATCCCGCGGTCATCCTTTCCCGATTCCAACCCGCCAGTGTGCTCAAGGGAAATACCGTCACCTCGCGAAAAAACAGATTGACACAAACCCTTGTTGTGCTGCAGTACACAATATCAATTGGGCTCATCGTTGCAACGGGCCTGATGACTCAGCAATTGCAATTCATGTTTGACAAAGATCTCGGGTACGACCGGGAGTTCGTCATCGCCGTGGGGGCCAATGGCGTCAGCCGCGCAGACGCAGATGGAGTCGCTGACTTCTTCAAAACAAAATTACTTCCCTATCCACAGATCTCTCACGTGTCAAGAGCGGGCAGTTCCTTCACGCGGGGCACCGATCGCAATAGTTGGGCGGATGCGTCCGGAACGCAGAGGACCGCCTATAATTTCGGCGTCGATTTCGCCTACCTGGATTTGATGGGTATGAAGATGGCGGAAGGCCGATTTTTTTCAGAGGATTTTCAAGCCGATCTGAGGGGCTCGATCGTTGTCAATCAGGCCCTTGTAGATGAGTTCGAAATGGAAGATCCAGTAGGTCAGAAACTTACAGGATGGCTCAGTTTCATCTACGAGGAAGATCCCACGATCATTGGTGTGGTCGAGAATTTCCACTATCAGGATCTCCACCAAGCGGTCTCTCCGGCGGTCATGAACATGCATCCTGGCTATTACAACTACATGGGTGCCATCCTGGTACGTGTGCAGCCGAGCAATATCGCGGCTGCACTGGAATTGATTGAGGCCACATGGCACGAAATTAGACCGGGTCAACCCTACAATTTCTCGTTCCTGGACAGTGACATCGAGGCTCAGTACGTATCTGAGCAACGCTGGCAAACCATTCTTACCTATTCGGCGATTCTTGCTATCGTCATCGCCTGCATGGGTTTATTTGGCCTGGCATTGATCACGGTAAGCCGTCGCACCAAGGAAATCGGTATCCGGAAGGTGATGGGTGCGTCTGTAAGTGGAATCGCCACCCTTCTTTCGAAAGAATTCGCTTTCCTCGTGGTGGTCGCGAGTGTGATCGCTGCTCCCTTTGCGTACTGGGGAATGGGTAAATGGCTGGAGACGTTCGCCTTCCAGATTGAAATTGGCCCTGGAATTTTCGTTGTTGCGGCGCTCGGAGCACTCTTCATTGCGGTCGCCACCGTGAGTGTCCATTCAATCAGAGCTGCGCATACCAATCCATCAGATACACTCCGCGACGAGTAGGGATTTTGGTTCTCGACGTTCAAAAGGCCGCGCGGCGAATGCCGCGCGCCCATTTTTCGTTCAGACGTGAAACAGGTAACTCACCTTCAGAAAGAATCCGTCTGCGTTTCTGCGAAAATCTTTAAATCGTTTCTGGCCGACATCGTCTAGGGTGGATCCGTATCCAAGGTATACAAGCGTCCCAGGATTCGGTCGGTAGCTGAAAAGCCAATCCATTCTGAGTTCGTTGCTCTCCGAGTCTTCAGTCAGCTCACCATCGATCCTTATCGGGCTTCCTTCCCGATCTCTCAGCGCTGATTGCTCGCGCGCAGCATACTGCCCGATCACCCGGAAGAAAATGTCAGCGTTGAGCTGATACTCCAGCTTCAGACGTGGAATGATCTCCTTTGAAAACTGTGAATCGTCGAGCTTCCGTTCGAGCGTGAAATGCGCCATTTGAAAGGAGGCCCTGATCGAGGACGTCGGCCGAGCATCGAGTACGAGATTATATCCTCGACTCCTTCCTTCTGACGCTTCAGCGAACAGCGGCGTCTGTCCGCGGGAAGTGGAGACGGAAAGCGTAAACATCTGAAACGTGGGTGTCGTGAATCCAATCGAACCGCGAAACTGATTGGATTCCTTGTTTGGAAATTGAAGCGGGATCTGGCCTTCGGGTACGATGCCGCCGGGGACCGTGTAGCCAGCATAGTTGTTGGCTTCGTACGAAAAGAAACTGCGTGTAATGGTTCCGTTCAGGCGCCATCCACCTCTCAGAGTCGCTGACGGAAACCAGGATTCTCCCCCTTCGATAGCTCCGCGCGAAGTGTCGTCATAGTCCCATATTCGACTGACGCCTCCAAAACCGCCCCAGGTCTCAACCAGGGCGCCTTCTTCACCGTAAAACGAAATCCGATTGAACGCATTCAGATTGATGATTCCAGTCCGGTTCACAAATCCGGCCGCTGCTTCGAAATCGGGCGCGATGGCATCGGCTCCCATATTGAAGCCCCAACTGCGACCCGTTCTATCCCAGCTGAGACTCGTAAATGAACCCGATACGGCATCGCCTCCATTTTCTGTCCAGGAGCCTACGGCCTGAGCTTCAACGTAGTATTTATCATGATGATAAAACCGTGTGTCCAGGCCAGCGAGTCTTGAGTAGTTGGAGCCCTCCTCGCGAATCGTCACGACTCCGCCCAGCGTATTATTTCCGCTCAGATCCCTTCGAAGTCGGGTTACCGCAAATAACGGAGTGTCGGTCCCCGATTTAGAATACTTCTCATCGTCGGCGGCCACGATAGTCGCCACATTCAGCTTTCCAAACTTTCCGGCGAGTTTGGCCCCGACCACAGGCGCCACGATCCTTCGTGTGTAGATCATCTGACCAGGAGTATCAAAAAGCTCGAGCCCTTCCAGAAAGAACGGTCGTTTTTCAGGAAAAAAGAGCGCAAACCGTTCGTTCAATACGACCTGCCCCACATCGGCCTCCACCTGCGAGAAATCTGGATTGATCGTTCCATTCAAGGTCAGGTTCTGGCGAATGCCCCATTTGACGTCCGCCCCGAACTGCGTGTCATCAGCATATTCCCAGTCACCGTTGTCAGCCTCAGATCCGTTCAGCGAACTTGTCACCGTGGGGGTTACATCGAGAACCAGTCCCCTTCTCATGTCATGCAGACCAACCAGTTTTCCGGATTGGGCCAGAAAACTGGATCTCCCCCTGACTGTAGGCGCCCAGGAATCCTGAAATCCGGAATGCTGAATCTTCCGCAGGACGTGAAGTCCCCAGTCCTGAATGCTCGCGTCCTGATAACGCAGACTCTTGAAAGGAATGCGAACTTCCACCTCATATCCAGTTGGGGTTAGGCGGCCCGCCGATTCAAATCTGTAGTCAGGATTCAAGTCAACATTTCCATCGAGAAAATTGAGAGTGCTCGAGCCGCCACCCGTCGCGGATCTGCCGCCGGCACCTCCACCGAACTGATCCGCGCGTGTACCATCTGCCTGAACTCCCAGCGGATTGACACCGAACAGATATCCAATCTGGTTGTCGTTGTTCGTGTCGAGAAGGATCTGAATCTGGTCCTCACTGGCAATATTATCGCGATTGGCCTGCGTAGCTCTGACCACATCGCCATGTAACTCTGTCGCCCGAACTCCGAAATAAATAGCTTCCGCAGAGTACCAGACCAGGACTTCGGTTGGATCCGACGCGGGACGACCATCTACAGGCTGATACTGCGAAAAATCGGTCAAACGAGCGGCCTGGGACCACACCGCGTCCGTCAACACTCCGTCTACCTCGGCCACCGCCTCGATCCGCGGAATAATTACATCGATTTGATTGGAGGTTCCACTGTTGGGAGCGGCCTGTTGAAAAAGAAGGGTAGTAGCAAGAAGTATGGCGTGCATCGGGGATTGGATTGTTTACAGGAATGACGCGCGACCTGCACCGGAGAACCCTTGAGTTCGATCCATGCCCGCACTCTCTACGCGAAATCCCCATTCGCCACACCCTCCCAAATGGAATTACGTCCTCCAGGCGCACCCAAAGCTGCATTCGGTTGCCTGGCCGATTGCATAAGATGAAGGGATGCGTTACAATGAATTACCCATTGATTTATTGATCCACCGTTGTCGTTTACGCACCTCCCATGATGCGTTCCGGGTTCGACTGCCCCAAACCCATCAGGGGAAGTTATAGTCATGAGAACTGGTTCATCTCTGTTTTTGGGAGCCATGCTGATGTTGGCTGTCTGTCTCGCTCTACCCAATCACTCATTGTTTGCCCAGGGGGTAACAACCGCAGCGATCAGCGGACTGGTCACAGACTCTGGAGGCGGACCGCTTCCGGGAGCAAACGTGCTCGCCGTTCACGAACCGACCGGCACTCAGTACGGTACCGCGACTCGGACCGGGGGTACCTATAACATCCCTAATATGCGGGTAGGTGGTCCATACACAATCACGGTCTCCTTCATTGGATTTGAGACTCGGGTAGACTCAGACGTTTATCTGAATCTCGCGCAGAATCTGCAACTCAATTTTTCCATGACGGATCAAGTTGTGGTCGGCGGAGAGATTGTGGTGACCGCCGAACTCGACGATGTCATGAATGCTGATCGAACGGGCGCCGCCACGACGATCAGCGTCGAGCAGGTCGCGCTCATGCCGTCGATCAAGCGTTCAACACGCGATCTTACGAGGCTCGATCCACGAAGCGACGGAAATTTGAGTTTTGGAGGCCGCAACTGGCTCTATAACAACATTTCTCTGGATGGATCATACTTCAACAATCCGTTCGGACTGGATGCACCGGAGCCGGGAGGACAGTCAAATGCCCAACCGGTCCCGTATGACGCAATTGAACAGGTTCAGATTTCCGTGGCGCCGTTTGATGTCCGGGAAGGCGGCTTCACTGGTGCGGGAATAAATCAGGTCACGAAATCCGGAACGAATGAGTTCAAAGGATCGGCCTACATGTTCACCCGAAACGAAAACATGGTCGGCAATAAAATTCGCGGAGACGAATTATTCGCCAATCCGGATCTCTCGTTTACTCAGTATGGCGCGTCCCTCGGTGGACCGATAATGGAAAACAAACTCTTCTTTTTCATTAACGGCGAAATCGAAAGACGGGAAGACCCGGGCACAAATTTTGGTGCCGCCGAGAGTCGTATTGACGCTGCGACTATGCAAGCTATCAGCGACCGCATGATGTCATCGTACGGTTACGACACAGGTGCATTTCAAGGATATACGCACGACACTCAAAATGAAAAATTGCTGGCGAAAATAAACTGGAATGTGAATGAAAGCCACAATCTTTCTTTACGATACAACTATCTGAATGCTTCCAGCGAGCAGGGTCCGCACCCTTTCGCGCTGAGCTTTAACGGTACAGGTCGGGGTCCGAACGAGACGAGCTTACCCTTCCAGAATTCTGGATATCGCATCAATAACGTGATGCACTCACTGGCACTGGAGGTGAACAGTCGTGGAAGCTCCTGGTCAAACAGGTTCTTCGCGAGTTACAATCGGCATCGCGATCACCGCGATCCGTTCTCGGTTGATTTCCCGACGATAGAGCTTGGTGAAGGCGGAGCGACATACACGACCATCGGGCATGAGCCCTTTTCGATCCACAATATTCTGGATCAGGACGTGCTGCAGCTGACCAACAATCTGAGCTACTTCAAAGGTCGGCACGTTTATACCGTTGGCGTGAATTTCGAGACATTCAGCTTCTTCAACTCGTTTAACATCTTCCGCCATGGGCTCTTCGGTCTGCCTTTCGCCGCGACAACCCTCTTCTCATTGGATCAGTTCTGGGATGTCACAGATACAGCCAGCCCGAATTTCCTTGACTTGAATGGAATGAGGAGCTCTGGGTCATTCAAGGGTGAAGAAATCGATCTCGGGCAGATCTCATTCTACGCCCAGGACGAGTGGTTGGTGAATGAGCAGCTTAACCTGACCTATGGACTTCGGGTGGATATTCCGATGTATTTCACCGATCCCGTCGCCAATCCCTACTCGACCGGTCTCACGCTGCTGGACAAGAACGATAGTTCGGGGTCGATTGATCAAGCCGAACTGGCTGGGGCGAGTCCGTTATTCTCTCCCCGCATCGGATTCAACTACGATGTTCACGGGGATCGCTCGGTACAATTGCGTGGCGGTGTCGGGGTATTCACCGGACGTGTTCCTTTCGTATGGATCGGCAACGTGATATCGAATCCCGGATTCAATCCAAATATCGACGGCACCACGGTCACGCGTGAAGGAGAATCAGAAGACCCCACAAATATCAATGGTGGCCAGGAAGCCAACACCGTTTTACAGGGTTCCTTCGACCTGAACGCGATGGTGGACGATTTCAAATGGCCACAGACGCTGACCGTGAACCTCGCTGTGGACGCAGAATTACCCAGGGGGATTCTCGGCACACTGGAATTTGTTTACGGAAAAGACATCAACTCTATCTACGTCCGTAATGCAGACCTCAAGACTCCGAGCCGGACGCTTTCTGACGGTCGTCCATACTACGGTGGATTTGGATTCAATGAGTTGAATGAAGCGTTCCCATTCGAGGGCGCCGGCGTGTTTGTGATCGACAACCAATCAAAGGGTTACAATTACAGCATCACCGCCCAGGCTCGCAAACAATTCGATAACGGATTTAACGCATCCGCTGCCTATACCTTCATGGAGGCGAAAAACCTTTTCAAGTCCACTGAAATTGCGTCCGTCCTCTGGGCCGAGAGCCCAAACGAAGGTGACCCGAACAACCCACGGGTATCCAACTCCGAATTTGGCAATAGACACCGCATCATATTTGGCGGAACGTATACGCGCCAGTGGAAAGGCCGATATGCGACTCACATCGGTGTATTTGCTGAAGTGGCGGAAGGCAACACGTTCCTCGGTGGTGGTGGAAATCGCTACTCGTTTACCTACTCGGGTGACGTAAACGGAGACGGATGGGGCGGAAATGACCTGATCTACATTCCGACGGGAGCGGGTGACATCAACTTCGTCAACGCTTCAGATGGGGCTGCTTTTGATTCGTTCATCGATCAGGATGACTATCTGAGTGAACATCGCGGAGAAATTGCTGAACGATTTGGAGCCGTCAACCCGTGGTTTACCGACATTGATCTTCGCATCATGCAGGATATCGGATTCACAGCGAACGGCAAACCTCAGAGAATTCAGATCAGCCTGGACATCCAGAATGTTGGAAATTTGATCAACAGCGAGTGGGGCGTGCGTAAGGTCGCCGATCCGCGAGCTACTTCACCGCTGATTCTTGACCACTTCAACAGTTCGGGAGAACCTGTGTTCAACTTCACCGGAGTGAAAGACACGTATGTTGACAACGTGAGCCTGTTTTCGCGCTGGCAAATGCAACTCGGCGTACGGTACATCTTCAACTAAACCAGTGTGTGAGCTTTCACACCCGGAACACTTCTCGAGAGGGCTCTCCCGCATTAGCGAGAGAGCCCTCTTACATGGGGAAAGAACATAGGCTACTCTTCGACGATAGCCAGAACGCGGAGGGGGCTACCACTCCCATCCACGATCTTCAGGGGTGCGGCGAAAACCACAGCCCCGACAGGTGGGAGCTGATCGAGGTTGCACAAGCTCGCGAGTCCCAGTTTGCCTGCTCCGTGCATGATGTTATGATTGGAGAACGGAGGGTCAAAACCACCGGCCTGTCCTGCATCGGTGCCGACCGTTTCGACACCCACACCGGTCACATCTCTATCGTGGGCAAGTAGACTGCTGGCTTCCGGGCTGAACCCAGGACTGTGGGGACCGTCAGCATCGACATTCAAAAATTCGTCGGCACCACTCCGATGACTCCAATCGGTTCGCAGAAGGACCCACGCGCCCGCAGGGATACGTCCGAATTCCGATTCCCATTCTTCAATCCCCGCGGGGGTCAGAAGAAAATCTGGATTTACGCTGACTTCCGCTGAGACATCAATGACGCAGGCGGGGCCGACAAATCGTCCCGGTGGAATGGAGTCGCACTTGTTGTCGGGAAGGTCACGACCGGAGATCCAGTGTCCAGGAGCGTCAAAATGCGTTCCAGTGTGTTCGCCAAACGAGAGCGCGTTCCAGTGCCACGCTGGGCCGCCATCATCAAATCGGGAAATAGTTTCGATTGTTACTCCTGGTGAGTTGGCAAACGGGGGAGGCAGACTGATCACCGGTGTGTCGGGCCCGAGAGGCTGTGTGAGGTCGACGATCTTGAGCGAGCCATCGTTCAACGCAGAAACAAGTTGTGCTAGTAGACTACTCATTGACATCTCCAATAGGTTTTGAATCGCCCATCTGGCGTAATGCGCGTTCGAATTCGAATCTGTTTTCCAGCATATGGGGATCGATGAAAAAACTCTTCGGCCCGACTGGCTCTACTTTTGCTACGATTGTGCTGAGTTCATTTGACGCGAGGGCCACATCAACGCACTCACGCAATTCTTCGACGGTCCTGCAAGTTGCAGTTCGGGGCACACCCGACTCGCGTGCAATTCCTTCAATATTTGCAACGTCTGCTGTTGCTGTGGTAAAACTGACGCCGACTGAGAGCAGGACTTCGTTGTCAAAGACGATTTGGACCAGGTTAGGAGGCCCGGATCGGGCCATGGTGCTTAGTCCACCCAAATTCATCAACACAGATCCATCGCCGTCGAGCACAATCACTTTCAAATCGGGCCGCGCCAATGCTATCCCAAGGCCCATCGAGGAGGCTAATCCCATCGAGGAGGCTAATCCCATCGCGTGTTCGAGGTAGAAGAAATTGGTGCGGTGGCCGCACGCAAAGAGTTCAGCTGCTGTAGCACCCATGATCGTCACGACGGCGTGATCAGCAATCGCTGGGTAAATAGTCCGTATGGCATCAATTCGCTTCATGACTCGCTAATTGGCGTCCTCCCACATCAGATCGCGGCACAACAGCAGTGCTACCGGCCTCAAATTCGCGGAGGAAAGTGTCATCGCATCCTGGATTGATTTTTCAACCACCGAAGGCGAATCCAGTCTTTTCCATGGAATTCCAAGCGCATCGAGTACAGGTATCGTAACACCCCCACCCTCGGTCTGCCATGGATCGGTTTCGCCGAACTCACCGCGAAAGCTGATCAACATCAAAAGTGGAATCCGATAGAGCTGCGCTAGAGAAACAATGCTGTTTACACTCGCAAGAAAACCGTGATTTTGCATCAACATTGCCGAACTCACACCAGCAAGATGAGCCCCCGCCGAGATCCCGATCCCTTCCTCCTCCTTTGCGAGACGGACAAGAATCATTTCCGGGTCATCATCCGCCAGACCAACGAGATGAACGAGCCATGTTTCAGGCAGTGCCGAAACCAATCGCACTCCCGCGCCCTTGAGCGCATCATAAATCAGTTCGGAGTTTTGAGTCGAAACGGGCATGTGTGGTCATAGCCAGGTGGGTGCGATCTCCTGCCATTTTCGCTTTACAAACGTCCAATAGCTACGGGAAGCGCTAAAGAATACCATTTTCTGCCTTCAACTTCTTGCGCCGCCGATAATCGTCCTTTTTTCGGGCGCCGTCAACGTCTACCTTCTGTACCGATGGCCTCTGGACAGGAGACAACACTTCACGTCCTTGAACTAAAGCCCTTTCTTGACGCATGAAAAAAGCACCCTTCACGCTGGCCTGCATGGCCATCATGACGCTATCTGCCTGTCAGGCTCCGACTGCGCCTCCTGCGTCCTTCCTTCTTGCGGAATCGGATCTTCCAGACTACGAGCACCGGCTTGACCACGCCGGATTGATAGCGGACTCGAGCCGGGGTTCGTATGACAAAGGGATGGTGATCTACCGAACGACTTGCTATAGTTGTCATGGAGATGTTGGACACCCAGGGTCAATACCCACTTCCAGGAAGTTTTGGAGAGAAACGTTCAAGAACGGCTCTGATCCCTTTGCCCAATACCAGACGCTGACGCGCGGTTTTGGACTTATGCCGCCACAAGTCAGATTGACGCCTCGAGAAAAATATGACGTACTCCATTTTATTCGGACGAAGTTTACGAAAGGGCACAATCCAGATCAGTATTTCGATATCACGGATGATTGGCTCGGAAGCCTTCCCGGGGGCGATACGCTCGGCCCCGATCCCCAGCCGTACCGGCCCTGGGCAGAGATGGATTATGGCGATTTCTTAATCCGCACCTATGAGCTGGCGAACTCCGACGACCCTCCGAGAGGGATCTCAGGAGGACCCAGCCCTCTACCTAATGAAGATTTTCGGGACGTAAATTTTGCCTACAAGGGCATTGCCATCCGATTAAATGAGGGCGAGGGTGGTGTTGCCGCGGGTAATGCCTTCGTTCTCTTCGATCATGATCTGCTGCGCTTCACGGGCTTCTGGACGGGTGAAGGATTCATCGATTATCAGGATATTCTGCTCAATGACCGTCATAACATCTTCCCCCGCACGGTTGGAACCATTGAGTTTGAAAACCCCATTACCCCAGGATGGGCCAATCCGGAGACCGGTGATTTTGAAGATCCTCGGTTTGTGGCTGTGGACGGCCGTCCCTTCGGGCCGCTACCAAAAGCATGGGCGCATTATAAGGGACTCTACCACCACGGCAATCGGGTGGTCCTGAAGTATATCGCGGCCGATGCCGAAGTCCTGGAATCCTACGATCTGGAAAGCGAAGGTGCCTCTCCGGTTATCAGCAGAACGTTGAACATCACGGCTGCATCCACCTCCCTCCGGATGCGGATCGCTCCAGCCGACGTCGCCGTCCACCTGGTCGGAGCGGATGTGGGGCTGGTGAAAGAGAATGGCTTCAACGTCTTGACGGTCCCGGCGAATACCTCGGTGAAAGCGAAATTGTGGATGTCGGCGAGCAAAAATGTGGATTTGGAGCTGAAATCGGCCCAGGGCGACCCGCCAGCCGATCTGAATCAGTATACCCAGGGCGGACCAACGCACTATCCTGAAATTCTCACAACGCCGATCCTGGAGGGCAATTCCGATGGGGCCTACGCGGTCGATGTGCTGAGCCTTCCGCAGGAAAACCCCTGGAAAAGTCGGATGCGTCCAACCGGGATCGATTTTCTCGAAGGGGGAGATCAGGCGGTTGTAAGCACCATCGATGGAGAGGTGTGGAAGGTGGACGGGCTTACGGGGCGCCAGGGCATGATGACCTGGCGGAGAATAGCGACCGGCTTGTTTCAGCCCCTCGGAATCAAGTATCACGAGGGCAATATCTACGTGGGGTGCCGGGATCAGATTGTGATTCTGCGCGATTTGAATGGCGACGGTGAGACAGATTTCTACGAGAGCTTCAACAGCGATCATCAGGTGACAGAGCACTTTCACGAGTTCGCGATGGGGCTGCAGACCGATCCAGATGGAAATTTTTACTACGCCAAGAGTGCCCGCCATGCACGAACCCCACTCGTCCCCCAGCATGGCACGCTGATCAAAGTGAGCCCAGATGGAAGCTCATCGAAAATAATTGCAACGGGATTTCGAGCCGCCAACGGCGTAGCCGTGAACCCGGATGGCTCGTTCATAGTCACCGACCAGGAAGGTCACTGGAACCCGATGAACCGCGTCAACTGGGTGGAAGAAGGTAAATTTTACGGAAATATGTACGGTTACGGTGCGCCGGCCGATTCTTCTGACGCTGCTATGACTCCGCCGTTACTGTGGATTGATCGGAAATATGATCGCTCCCCGGCGGAATTGGTATGGGCCCAGAGTGATCAGTGGGGTCCGCTGAATGGACATCTGCTGAGCCTGTCCTATGGTTATGGCATCATTTACATCGTTTTGCCCCAATTCATAGGAGACACCAAGCAAGGCGGCATCGTTGAGCTGCCGGTTCCAGACTTTCCAACCGGCATCATTCGAGCACGAATGAATCCCGATGATGGTCAGCTCTACGTACTCGGCATGTCCGCATGGGCCACCAATCAGGTCATCCAGGTGGGTGGCCTCTACCGAGTTCGATACACCGGCAATGACCTGCACTTACCGGTGGAATTGAAGGCACTAACGACGGGGATACAGTTGACCTTCGCGACGGGTTTGGACGAGGATGTCGCTCAGGATCGTGGCAATTACACCATTTCGATGTGGGACCTTAAGAGAACCCGCAACTACGGCTCTGACCGATACAATACCCAGGAGCTGGCCATCGATCGTGTTACCCTGTCCGATGACGGAAAAACCGTTCTGATTCACCTGCCCAATATCGAACCCACGTGGATTATGGAGATCAAGTATTCGCTTGAGGCCAGGGATGGAACGACGTTTGACGGGGTGGTGCAGAACACCATTTACGACCTGGAGAATGACCCGTCGATGTAGCAACAACGTTCAGCCTGATGTTTGTAGCCAGTACAAAAAAATCCCTGACTCTATGGCGAACATAAAGCCAGGGAGTTATATGGTGGAGATGCCGGGAGTCGAACCTTGCTTGGTTTGACTGGGGTTTGGGAGGGGTTTCGCTCTTGAAAACAAAAAAACGGCTATTTGAAATTGAGTCCCAGCCTTTTACCTTTAGAACATGTATAAAAAACGGCCCCTCTGACGGCCCCCATTTTCAACCGCCACCCAAAGTCGAAGCATTGGCAAAAGTATCAATTACCATCCGACTTGACAAAAAAGACCTCAATGGTCACGCCCCACTCTGTTTAATTCTGAGGCACAAGGGCGACCGCGTGCGTCACACCCTCCCGGTAAGAATCCACCCTCGATATTGGAATAAGAAGGGTGAAGTCCGCAAGACACTCAAGGGCTACGGCAAAATAAATGTCTTTCTGGCTGAGACGCTCGAAAAGGCCAAAAGCGCCATGCAAAATGAAGAATTTGCAGGAGCCGTTGATCTCAGGCGTGTGAGAGCAGCAATAAGAAATCGGGAGAGCGGAGATGCCTGTTTTATTCAGTACGCCCGCGAAAGGCTGAGTGAATTAGAAAAGCGTGGCCAGTACGCAACCTTCGGAGCGTACAAGACGGCAGTTAACAAGTTCGAAGTTTATGTTCACGGGGTGTTGGGAAGGAAGCGATTGCCCTTTCCAAGGATCGATTTGGATTTATTGAGAGGCTTTCAGACGGAGCTGGTTTCGGTTCACAAAAACAAAGTGAACACCGTTCATAAGAATATGACTGCCATCCAGGCGATCTTAGTGGAAGCCATAAAAGAAGGGCTCTTTCCGCAGGAGAAGAATCCATTCTATCATATCAAACTGCGTAAGGAGCGATCGGCAAAACCATCACTTTCGCTCGAAGAGTTTAAAAGTCTGGAAATAGCGGACCTTCCTGCTGGACTCATCTCCGAAGTGAGAGACCGGTTTATATTTGCGGTCTACGCCGGAGGGATGCGAATATCAGATATATTCCTGATCCGAGTTGAGGATATCAAACAGATCAGAGGTGAGTGGCGCTTTGCGTACATGCAACGCAAAACCAACAAGCCTGTTTTTATGACGTTGCTTCCAAGAGCTGAAAAAATACTTCGGAAAACAGGCTGGCCAGACCGAGACCCGAAAGAGAGAATATTCAATGTGATTCCTTCCTCAGTTGAGGATAACTCCCAGGAGATGTTCAGGCTCATCTCGTCAAAAACAGCATTATCTAACAAGTACCTGGTTAAGATCACTAATCGCCTAGGGCTTCCTGTTCGGCTCTCCACGCACATAGCCCGCCATACGTTCTCCAACATCATTGATGAAAAGGGAGTGTCTGTACGCAAGACGAGCGCCCTGTTGGGGCACTCAAATATTACGACGACGGAAAACTACCTGAAGATGCTCCGAGGCGGGGTCGCGGACGATGAGCTCAGAATGATTTTTGAGTAAGCGATATCAAGTATTTTTCTTAAGGGCCCATCAGCTCTGCGACATGAACGAGTCTCACTCAACAGATAGATTTATATCGTCCAGGCATGATGGACCATGAATAAGTGAGAGCGCCAATGCAACAGCTGAGAAGATACTCATGCGCTCGTCCTCACTCATCCAGAGTCTTCGAGGAGGAGGAACTTGAAACTTTAGTTCTGGATAGTGGGTCGCGATAATCTGTGCGATGTCCATCTTGTTGATATATCCGCTGAGAGAGAAAGTAGTGTTAACCAGAGTAGTGGGAATCTGAACCACTTTCAGTCGTGACCGATCGGCAAACGAAGCGATATCTTGGATCAGCGCCTTCACTCTCTCACCACGCCGAGATAGCTTATCCTGAGTGTCTTCAACGATTAGTACTTGGGGTGAGTACCATGAAAGTAACTCGGCCATTCGTTCCATGCATTTTGAATGTGCTGCCGGCCGGACATGTGCATGTCCCCAATCTACAAGCGTAGCTTCGTCTTCAAAAACTGCAAAGCCGAAGCCGTGACTTGTTGGATTTATGGAAACGATGCGGTCATTGGTATTCATAAAAGCGATGAACTAGTAACTACGATTGGATTGAAGACAAGATTTCCTTTAAGACGATGATGTGATGTTCGGTCCGTTTCGATTCCTCATTATTTTGCATCGTATTCTGAAATTCGAGCAGGCGTTCTATCACTCGTTCGGATACGTCGTCGTACACTCCCGCGTAGAGTTCGCGGATCGGAGTGCGATAGATGATTTCAAGAGCGAATGCGGTTTCCAGAGATGGTCTCCGTGAGCGACGTTCGTATCGTGAAATTGCAGCCCCGTGTCGGCAGTTCAATAAAAGCGCGATTTCTCTCTGAGAAAATCCGATTCGCTTACGATGCATGCGAAGATAATTTGGTAATCGTTGGGACATATATGTCTAGTTGTGAGGAAGATTCCCTATACAAAAGTTTAGTCAGGTGGGGCAATAATCGAAGAAGGAGGATGTTGCCGACGCGGGCAAGCCGTTTTCAGAATCAGGTGATCATCAGGAGGAACAGACAATTCTTCAGTATCGCCATCTCGCGATGGGGCAGTCTTGATATAATTGCCCAGGTAATGGACATCTTGCCTCAGACCGGCTTTCGTGTGAATAGTCAAACACTATCACAGAATATTTTTTAGGACCAGAGGGATAATGGGGACTTCTGCAGGCCAGGCTTCGAGTGTAATTTCTCTCATGCCGAAAGACGTTTTCGAGATGGTTATGAAAGCCTATACTTGTCAAATAACCACTGCATTTTCGGAAGTTGAGATCGTGGAATAACGTATCGGCCGCCGCTTTTTTTCGTGTCAAGCGAAAGCGAATTTCGTACGATATGCCCAATCCATCGTGGAGTAATCGTGGCACCATACATATCGGGGAATCGCTCTGAAAATCTATTTGTTAATTCTTTGATACCGATTTGCTCACTCCTTTTGGATAGCTCAAATATTATTTCAAGCACCTGAGCTTCGACTCCTGCGAAGCGATCGAAGCTCAGCCGGTCCTGCCTTTTTCGGAGAAAGGATATTAAGGTCCGACGCGAAGTCGCGTCTTCCATGATGGAATAGAGGGGATTAAACACCTGCTGGAGTCGGGGCTCGAATTCTTTAAGTGCCGCACTATCAATCTTGTTGGAGCGGTTTCGGAATCTGAATAACAACAATTGAGAGCGGAGTTTTTCGGCTTCCTGTTCAAGAGAATCAGGTACATTTATTGGAATGTCCTTTCTTAGCCGACGCGTTCCAAGTTCTTCGGTTATACATCGGCTCTCGAGTGCCTGATCATCGAATGCCTTGCGACTTGCTACGATCTTTGGACCGTACACCTCGAAGGCTCTCGGATTAAACTCTCCCCTTTGATTGACCTCGCTTCTGAGAATTGGGAATCCTCGCGCATTACCATTGTTCAAAATTTTAATGATTTCAGCTTGCTCGTCGCTGAACCGAAAGTCTGCCTCATCGATGAGTAGCGTGCCCTGAATCGCATCTATCATTCGAAATAGAGGTGAGACGGTGGACGCCCCACTCGCGAAAATGGGTTTGTAACATACGGAACCGATGGTCAAGAGAGCTCTGGTTTTCCCACTTCCATAATCACCTTTGAAGCGTAAATATGGCAGCTCTTTGAACGTATCATATATCCAGGACAACAAGACGTAGTGAGCCGCAATTTCTTCAAATTCTGATGACAGATCAACATATCGGTGAATGAACGCTTTGAGGGCACCGATTAGCTTGCCTTTCGAGTGGTACTCCTTCGGCTCTCCGGGCAAGAGTACGACGTTATGTCTCAACAGATTGTTTGATGCCGCATAGGGCACTAAGGTCACATTTCCCGCATCGTGTTCTTGTTCGAGAATCCAGGACTCGTTTTGAAAGAGACACAAAAAAGTGTTTCCTCGTTTTAGGATTGTCTCCAACATGTTTCCATTTCCAAGCCGGGAAGATAGAATGGGTCTTCGTTTAGATTTTTTCTCTTTTTCTGTTTGGTTTTTCATATCCCTAGCTGACATCGATCAAATTGTAATTGATCTTCGATTCGAAAAACAGAGGGATTCATTCACCGGCATCGGCATGGGTCTCAGTCTTCAAATTGATCGGATATGAATTAGACTCTATAGATGAAATCGTCGATCGAAAAAGAAAGAATTTTCAATTCAATTCGCACTAATCACCCGGAACTGAGTTCGGAAGACGCGCTTCTCTTAGATGATTTTTTAGACCACTTCTCCTCCATCGTACATCGCATTTTGTCGCGCGAAGATGGAAGTGACCTGAGCCGTTTGACTTCCGATTCAAGGTCTGATATACAATTAACAGAGAAAGCTGAGAAGATTGATTAGAGGCAATCTTTTCGGCCAAGCCAACTATGAATCATCGAAAACAGTACTTCGCTTATATCCGAGTCTCGACTGCCAAACAAGGGCACAAAGGTGTGTCGCTACAAGAACAAAAAGACTCAATCAATCGCTACTGTGATCGCAACAACCTCATCCTTAATGAGTGGTTTGAAGAATTAGAAACAGCCGCGAAGAGAGGGCGTCCACTTTTCTCAAAAATGCTAGGACGACTCGGTAAGGGCGATGCCGTCGGCGTGGTAATTCACAAGATTGATCGAAGTGCAAGAAACCTAAAAGATTGGGCGGACCTTGGTGAATTGATCGATGCGGGAGTTGAAGTCCATTTTGCAAATGAAAGCCTGGACTTGGCGTCACGCGGCGGGCGTCTGTCAGCGGATATACAGGCTGTAGTCGCCGCTGACTTCATCCGTAATCTTCGGGAGGAAACCCGCAAAGGATTTTACGGACGACTCAAGCAAGGTCTTTATCCGCTGCCTGAACCGCCCCGGGTTTGCCGGAGACTCCAAAGTTTGAGAACTTGGAGTTATGAAAAAAGGAAAGAGATACGCACCTGAAGTCAGGGAGCGAGCAGTACGCATGGTGTTGGAGCACGAACGCGAGTATTCATCACAATGGGCAGCCATCGAATCGATTGCTGAGAAGATCGGTTGTACGAAGGAGACGCTTCGCCGCTGGGTTCGACAGAGCGAACACGATACGGGTCGCAGGCCTGGGCTGACGACGGTGGAGAAGGATCGCATCAAAGTGCTTGAACGTGAGGTCAAGGAGCTTCGTCAGACGAATGAGATCCTACGCAAGGCATCGGCGTATTTTGCACAGGCGGAGCTCGGCCGCCGACCCAAATAATGGTGACTTTCATCGACGATCATCGCAGTGTTTACGGAGTCGAGCCGATCTGCAGAGTATTGCCGATTGCTCCGTCGACCTACTATGCCTGCAAAATCCTGCAGGTTGATCCTGAACGCCGATCTGCCCGGGCAAAGAATGATGAGTACCTGAGCGTAGAAATCCGTCGAGTCTGGGAAGAAAACTTCCAGGTCTACGGGGTTCGCAAGGTGTGGCGTCAACTGGGCCGCGAAGGCCTCGAGGTGGCACGCTGCACCGTGGAGCGTCTCATGCGCGATATGGGCCTTCACGGCGTCGTACGGGGCAAAAAGCATAGAACAACGATTCCTGATGAGCAGGCTGCTCGTCCGCTGGATCTGGTCGAGCGAGACTTTAAGGCAGGTGAGCCAAACCGGCTGTGGGTCTCGGATCTGACCTATGGTGTGCCCAAGCTTTGTCAACCATCCGGGTACGGCTGACAAAGCACAGCATGTCTGGAATGTACTCTGATTCCGGGATTGGAGTGACCGCTCCCCGTTGCGGGGGAGCGAGAGCCTAAGCGGCGGTGAGTTGCCGAGCACTGGCAACGTGACGCAGCCCGTGGAAAATGGGGCTTGAGGCGAAACCGTTACGCCAAGATGAGTCTCTAGGCTGACTATGGGAAGGTTGAGGAACACGAACCGATTAACCCGCATCTGTGGGCTGAAATGTCGCCCTCACCTACACGGTTTAATAGGTGGGAAACGGATAGAGCAGGTAATCAAAATGTGCCATGCTCTCGAATCCGAACTGTACATGTAGGTCGGTTCCGGAGGGCCCTACAGAAGTGCGTAACTAAACTGCGGGGATCTGTTTCGACTTGTGAAAAGCAAGGTTAAAGACTGCGATCGGCAGCCTAACCCATAGAAAGAGTCCAGCATGTGAACTGGGGAAGGCTTTTCTGGATGCCAAGGGAGTGCGCTCCCCGATGCCAGAGAGGTTGGCGGAGTTCCTGTAGTAGTCTGAGGCGGGGAAAGCCTGCCACATGTGCCGAGAAATCTGCACACGGCGAAGGGGAACAGTTTAGGATGTTTGTCTGAACGACTAACTGACCTTAGAGAGGTGAAGACCTTTGATAATCAGCGAAATGCAGGGCAAACTGGCAACATGGTCAACGGCGGACGAAAGCCGCCGCTTTGACCGACTCTTGAGAATAATTGCTAACAGATCTTGGCTTCGTGAAGCCGCCCGTATCACACTGTCTTCGAAAGGAGCCAGAACGGCGGGAGTAGATGGAATAACGGGAGTGATGATGATGGCTGGGCTGGATGCTCAGCTGATGTCACTGCGCGAAGAGTTGCTGGCTGGAACGTACGAGCCACAACCAGCGCGGCGCATCTATATTCCAAAAGCAAACGGCAAACTGAGGCCTCTAGGTATACCAACGCTTCGAGACCGGATTCTGCAACGCGCTATGCTTATGGTGATGGATCCCATCTGGGAGAGCGATTTTCATCGACTATCCTACGGATTCCGCATCGGGCGTAGCGTTCATCATGCCATTAGAACCGTGAAGTTTCAAGTGCAAGACGGCTCTGTCGCCAAAGGACGCTGGGTGATAGAGGGCGATCTTGCCAGTTACTTCGACACGGTTCACCATAAGGTGTTGATGAAAAGTGTGCGCAAGCGCATCTGTGACAAGCGTTTCCTGACAGTTCTCTGGCAAATCATGAAGGCAGGCCATATTGATAAGGGCCTGTTCTGCGCCGCGAGCGAAGGCGTCCCCCAAGGGGGCGTTCTCTCTCCATTACTATCAAATATCGTACTCAACGAATTTGATCAGTGGATGGACAAAGAGTACCTGAACTCAAAAGCACGAGGTGATCGCTGGAGCTTCAATGACACAATCAAACGAAAACGTCCGATAGCCATTCGAGAAGACCGGCGCTGGAAGGCTGCGGTCTCCTACTGCCGGTTTGCGGATGATTTTGTCGTGATTGTAAAAGGAAACAAGTCACAGGCAGAAGCGATCCGCGAACGGTGCCGATGCTTCTTGGAAGGCACGCTGAAGTTGAAGCTCAATATGGAGAAAACCCGTATTACGCATATCAACGAGGGCATTGTCTTTCTTGGACATCGAATCATTCGCAAACGAGGTCCGCGTGGTACGATGCGTCCCGTGACCACGATACCGAGGGAGAAGTTCAGAAACTTCTCGTGCGAACTTGTCAAAGAACTGAGCGGCAATTACAGCGTGAATACAATTGACATGATAGAGCGTCTGAACCGCAAAATAGCGGGATGGACGGCCTTTTATCAATACACGGACTATACGGCGCGGTATTACATGAGAATAGATTCCGTCCTGTTCTGGAAACTGGGTCACTGGCTTGCCCGCAAATACAAGACGTCAATCAAGTCGCTTATGCGACAGTGGTTCAGGCGTCCTGTAGAGGGCCAGGCCAAAACGTGGCTTCTGTTTGGTCATAACGGACGAGATCGACACCGTGGAATATCGCTCAGACGTATGGTTGGTAGTCGCAAATGTCAGTTCAGATGGCGCAATCCAGCTGGGAATCCCTACATCGTTGGGAATCTTGGCGAGAGCGTTGTCACCTCGCGATATAGAGACGTTGCCATGGCCATGGGTCATGCCTGAATGGAGAGCCGTATGCGCTGAGAGGTGCACGTACGGTTCGGAGAGGAGAGACAGGGAAATAGTTCGACTACGCCCTGTCTCTTACTCTACTAGCCACCTGGAGAGGATTCGTTTACATCGCCTTCGTCATCGATGTCTTCAGTCGCCGGATTTTAGGCTGGCGCGTATCAAACTCGCTCAGAAGCGATCTGGCGCTCGATGCCCTGGAGCAGGCCCTTTGGGAGCGGGATCAAGAGCAGCACGAGCAGTTGGTTCACCACAGCGATCGGGGCGTGCAGTATCTCTCGATCCGCTACACAGAGCGACTGGCAGAAGCTGGCATAGAGCCCTCGGTGGGAAGCCGAGGGGACTCCTATGACAACGCACTGGCCGAGACGATCATCGGTCTCTACAAGACAGAACTGATCAACAAAAAGGGGCCGTGGAAAAGCCTTGAACAGGTCGAACTGGCGACGCTCGCATGGGTGTGGTGGTTCAATCAAAAACGGCTTCTCGAACCCATCGGTTATATTCCACCGGCGGAGTTTGAAGAAGCCTTTCACAGACGCAAACAGAGTCACGCTCTCGATGCGTCACTCACATAAATAAGTCTCCGATATTCCCGGGGCGGTTCAGTCTGTCACAGCATAGAAGCGCCGCATCAAAGCCGCAATGGGAATCTTATTGGCTTTGTTAAGAGATGGACTATAAACACCCTTCTGCTAGTTGACATTAACCAATTTGAGATACCGCAAAAAAGGGACTTTAATATTTTCGAAGAATGTGTTACCTCAGACATGTTATTCTTCGGTTTAGACCACGTGGGGTCGAATTAAATGTGCACGCGTCAGATACAAGCGTTTTTTATTCTTTGCGTTCTGATTCCTGTTTCTTCAAGAGCTCAAACGGTTGAAAGAATCCTTGAATACTCTGGCCCTGTAGCCAATTCGATTCATGGAACCGAAGGTATCATTGCGGTCGCATTGGGAAATTCAATTCACGTGAGACACAACAACCAAGAATGGATTGAAACTGAATTCGAGAGTTCTTTTCCAGGAAGAAATGTCACGTTTGTATACGCCCTCAACTCTGACACGCTATTTGCATACTTATTTCCCAACGCAGGTATAAACATTTCTATTGATAGCGGAAATACGTGGTCACCAGCTCAATCGGCAATCGATGCGCCTGGGAAAATAGTTGTATCCAACCAAGGTGTCCTGGTCGCAAATACCCTGGGAGGCATTTATCTCTCTGAAAACCGCGGCGTCTCTTGGCAGCGAGCATCAGGAGGATATCCCCAGAGACCGGATGGTTTAAGCCTGGCCGGTCCCCTTGATTCACTGATAATCGCGGGCGCGGAATATGGGCTGGAAAGAGGTTGCTGTGGTAGCATCTTATATTCGTTTGACGATGGACGAACGTGGGCAGATTCCAGTCACATTGTGAATGATGGTGGACCCATTTTTTGGGCTGGATCACTGACAAACGAACTTGTGCTTTTTCGATTGTCAGTGATTGACTTTATCAGAAAAAACCCCGCTGACAACTTGTCTGTGACATGGTCGGACATCGGTCGCAATTTCACACAAGGAAGCAATACAATCTTTCTTACAATTGGCGGTCAGGTTCACCGCTCGAAAGATGGCGGACTTTCATGGCTATCGCTTGGTATTCCCTCGACGGAATCAGACTTGCTGTACGCGGCCTCTGACGACATATTGTATATCAGTGGCCAAGGATATGTCGACAGAATTAGCTCGCTTGAACCAACCTCCACTGGATATCATAATGAATTTGCGGACCTCTTCAGCGTTTTTCCCAATCCGACATTGGATCGCATATCGGTTTTATTCGAACAAGAAAATGCAGTAACACAGATTTTAATATTCAATTCTGTTGGGAAAAAAGTCATGCAAATTGACACACCAGGTTTCGCTACACAAACGCTGGACCTTGATGTCTCAATTCTTCGATCTGGTCTATACTTCGTCGTTGTCCAATTAAAGAATACACGTGTGATAAAATCCTTTATTGTCTTGTAAGCACATGACGATCATTGGTCTCTACAAAACGGAACTGATCAACCAAAAAGGGCCCTGGAAAAGCCTCGAACAGGTCGAACGTGCCACGCTCGAATGGGTGTGATGGTCCAATCGTAAATGGCTTCTTGAACCCATCGGCGATATTCCACCGGATGAGTACGAAGAAGTCCATCGTCGTCGCAAACAGGGTCACACTCTGGGTGCGGTACCCACCTAAATCAGTATCCGATATTCCCGCGGCGGTTCAGTGTAGGCTTAATCAACTGTCCAGAAAACCGGAGTAAGGTCAGTCCGGGACTTCGGGGACGTTGGGGACCGCGTTTTGCATCCCTCTTCCATTTATCTTCTTGAGCTTTGAAGTAGGCGACTAGTTCGTCCACAACATCCTCTAAAGCTCGAGATGCACCTCGATGTGGGCCACATTTTGTCAAGGGCGTACAACTGCGCCACTTGACTGAATACGGCTGCAACCTAGTACCTGTCGCGATCAAGTTCTTCAGCGATATGCAGTCCCTTAAATCGCTCGCCACACGTGATCCGAGCTATTTTTTTCACTTTGGCCACGCTGCGGACGAATCGCTATTTCCATGAGTCAGAGTTGGTCGTGTCATGACAATGCTCCATCCCATCGATTTTTAGCCACAAACGGAGCGGAACTCACACTCTGAAGCAGATCCGTGTAAATCGCACCGTGTAGCTATCCACGCACTCAGCGAATAAATCAGTTTTCGACAACCCAGAACGACAGCGCCCCATGACGGACGCGGAAATTGAATGTCCACAACTTGATCGACCAACTGCGGTGTAGGCGCAATCAACCGCCCGAATAAGGTCAAAAACGTCCTATTTCGCTAACTGCAACATCCGTCTGTGGCCTATTGCATCCTTACTTTGTTGACACAACATCTCAACTTCTTCATTGACAGTCCAAGTGGGCCAACAGGAAGGGGTCAATCTAGAAGTAGATTGACCCCTTCTTCAACACCATAGCGGATTCACCTCAATACTATTTGAGAAAGACTATTGGCAGTGGGTTATATCTGCCATCATTCCCCACCCTCACGAAGTAAAGTCCGCTCGTCTGCAATCGCGCATTGAACCTGAACTGATGCTGGCCAGATACCATTGGTCCATCGGCCAGAGTCTCTACGATTCGCCCAAGATTGTCTACGATTGTAGAAAATTATTTCATAAACACAATGGGTAGCGATATCACTTTCTTTTGAGTCGTAACTCTGACGAAATAGATTCCACTGGCCCGATCATCGGCGCTGAAAGTAACTCTGTGATACCCTGCTTGGAGCCGTTGGTTTATCAGCGTCTCCACCACTCTTCCCAGCAGGTCAACGACGTGCACTGATACGTCTCCTTCATATTTCAATCTGAATTGTATCGCCGTTTGCGGATTGAACGGGTTAGGGTACGCTGAGAGATCTCTTATTACGTCGCTTGTTTTGGTACCAGCCAATTCATACTGCTGTCGTAACGGGGATGATTTGCTCAAATTTGTGGACGACGATGATCTTTGCCCCTTTAGAATCATTGAGCCTATAGACAATTTGTTTTCGAGATCAGAGTTGGACAAAATTGTTATTTGGTCGTTAAAATATGTGGCGTCCATGTAGTTGCCGTTTCGCATTGACAATATTGCCAGCTCCGTCAGCGCTTGATTGCCGATTTCCGACCCCTTGTAGTTACCAGCCAATTCCACAAAACCGTTCGCCGCTTCGAGGGCTGACCCTTTAATCAATTTGAACTGCGCGGTTAGCAGATCATTCGGATATGAAACTGTAGCAAATTTCGGTGCCAAAGTTTTAAGAGAGCTTCTAAAAGCTGATCCTTTAATCACCTTGAAAGCATTTCTCAACTCAGACATCACCGCGGCTGATTCCGAGCTTAGAGTCGGAACCTCAGCATCGTCGAGCAGATTTAGGATTCCGTCGGTGTCGTTTGATTGGACTACCCTCCTAATCAGTTGTGGTAGAGATAGAGCACCGCCGGCCTTCACAATCAGGCTGGTATCTCCTCCTCGTTTTGGATAGGAGCAGGTAGATGAACCCTCATTTCCGCTGTAAAAAATCGTCCCGCCACTTATCGCAACCTCGGTTGGATCGTTTCCGCTCGTATAGTAACTGAACTCCCCATATATCTCGCTACCGGACCCAGAAGCTCGAAGTTTGACGGTTCCCGTTTGTCTGCAAAAATGCTGCTCTCCTACACCTGCTATGTCATTACCGGCGGCAATTGAAGAGCCTCCTTCGGCATTCAGACCCAATCCTTTTAGGGTGTTGCCTCCGTCACCCTGGGGATACAGATTGACATCCGTGGATGTTTGTGCGTTGATGACATAATCGTCATTGTCGGCAACTATTTCTGCGTTCTTAGAGGAAATTGAGGAACTGCTTCCTGTCGATTTTAACCCCGCGTAGTCATCGCTCCTTAATTCGCCGCCATCAATAGTAACGGTTCCTGTCGACGAGATAGCGTAGTTGTTAGTGCTCGCCGGAACCGTGATATTCGAATTCTTCACGTCCAGCGTAGAGCTATGCCCAAAAGTTGTGTATGGAAGGTTTAGGCAGCGTGTCGTTCTGATGTAATTCCGTCGGTGAATTTGATTCCTTTTTTTACAAGTTGCAATAGGTGCGGTGCATTCAGTTTCCTCCACTTCTTCTGAGCCTCTTTACATAGACGGAAGGCCATTGCAAGAGCTGTTTCTCGGCTCAGACATCCCCTCGTTTTGGCGGTCCTGAGGCGCACGGTCGCGAACGTAGATTCGATCGGATTTGTGCTCCGAAGATGGATCCAGTGTTCTGCCGGAAAGTCATAAAAAGCGAGCAGTTCTTCTCGGTCTTTCACCAGAATCTCTGCTGCTTTCGGATACTTTTGCTGGTAGGCTTTGATGAAAAACAGAAGGGCGCTCTCTGCCTGCTTTTTTGTTTCTGCTGTATAGATCTGCGTGAGGTGACCTTTTGCCTTCTTCTGAACGGACTTGGGCAGGCGGTTGAGCACATTTGCTGTCTTGTGCACCCAACAGCGTGCGGCTCGCGTCTCGGGATAAACTTCTGCGAGAGCACTCCAGAATCCCATGGCTCCATCGGCAACAGCCAGCTTCGGTCCTTGATCCAGCCCGCGGTGCCTCAGCTCCAGGAGCAACTCTCGCCACGACTGCTTGCTCTCGCGAAAGCCGTCCTCGAGTGCTATAAGCTCCTTCCTTCCATCGGCCGTAGCGCCGATCACGACCAGCAGACACAGTTTCTGTTTATCCATGCGTACGTTTACGTGAATACCGTCGGCCCAGAAATAGACGTAGTGCTTCTCCTTCAGGCTCCGCTTTTGCCAGTCTTCGTGCTCCCTTGTCCAAAGCGTCTTCAGGCGCGCAATCGTCGAGGAGGTCAGCCCTGGGGCATCAGGACCAACAAGGGCCGAGAGCGCTGCCTCAAAGCCGCCCGTTGAAACTCCCTTCAGGTACAACCATGGAATGAGAGCCTCAAGCGAGCGGCTCTTGCGGAGGTAGGCTGGTAGTATCGAACTGCGGAAACCGATTCTATCCTCACCCCGACCCGTACGGTCGCGTATGCGGGGCATCTTTACAGCGACCTCCCCGATACCAGTCAAAATCTTCCTCTCTGGCAGATATCCATTGCGAACGATGCGGTGGCGATTCTCTTCGTCGCGCAGGAACTGGTAGCGCTGGCAGAAAGCTTCAACCTCGGCCTCAACGGCTGTGGCCAGCATCTTTGCGGCCCCTGTTCGCAATACTTCTGTCAACACATCCTCTGTGCTATTGTAGTTCTCGTTCTCGTGTGCGTTATTCGTCTTCATGGGCGGTGTATCCTCCAATCTTCGGATTGACAATGACGTAATCATCATCAGGATACGCCGCCTATACCTTTTTCACCCGTACACAACTTTCGGGGTTAACTCTCCAGCGTACAACTCGAGCATGTGACTGAGCCGGACCCGGTTGTTGTGCTTACATCTTCAATCGTCGCTCCGTCCAAATTCAGGGTTCCATCAACGAGTACTCCATCCCACGTTCCAGTGCTGACATGATTGAGAGTAGAGTTTTTGACGGTCAAAGTTCCATCCACGTCAATCTGTACGCCGGTAGAAATATCGAGAGTCACGCCATCGATTGTGATCGAAGTACCAGAAGGGATGGTCCAATCAAGCTCAATTTCTGTTGGCTGAATCCCGCGACCATAAAAGGCATTCAGAATCTCTGAATACGTGATGGACGAGTAGGTACTGGGAGCTGCCTTCTTTCTATCGAGAATCCACTGCGCAGCATCCTCAAAACTTCCAGGAGCTCCTTCACCGATATAGGCATCGATGCTGTCAAGAATGAGGTCTATCGCGTGAGACGAAGTCCCCTTCGACCTCAGATCCCAGAGAGCGTTGGACCACACAAGTCCGTATTCGTACGTACCCCCTGTCGCAGCACCATAAAAGGAAGCGGTTGTTGGCCCACTTCCGTAGTCGACCTGGTAATTACACTCATTGTATTCAAGGGTACCGATAATTGAGAGATGGTCCTGATTCATCGGACAGTCTGAACAACAAATAAGGTGGAGTCTTGCGATCTTATCACCCTCAAGAAAGGATACAAACGATGAGTCGCAAAAGAAGAAACCACAGCAACACATTCAAAGCGAAAGTAGCGCTGGCGGCGGTCAAAGGAGATCGCACAATGGCTGAGTTGGCAGACCAGTTCCAGGTTCATCCGAACCAGATTCAGACGTGGAAAAAGAAGCTGATTCAGGACGCTGAAGAGGTCTTTGAAAAAGGGTATTCCGGAAAGCACAACGAGGAGGGCCAGATCAAGGAGCTTCACGCCAAGATTGGCGAGCTTTCGATGGAGAAGGATTTTTTATCCAAAGCGCTCGGTCGCACCCAGTAGGTGAGCGCCGCCAAATGATCGACCCAATCCACGACCTCTCCATCAAACGGCAGTGCAATCTGCTGGAGCTGAACCGCTCGACGGCCTACTACAAGCCGGTGGACGAGAGCAAAGAGAACCTGGCCGTGATGAAAAAACTGGATGAGCTCTACATCGAACGTCCCACGCGAGGATCGCGCACCATGAAGGATGCGCTCGAGGACAGAGGTATTTTTGTGGGCCGCCATCGAATCCGGCGATTAATGCGTCTGATGGGCCTTATTGCCATTTATCCTAAGAAACGGACCTCGATTCCGGGAAAAGGTCACAAGATTTATCCGTATCTCTTGCGTAAGCTCAACGTGACGCGGCCCCGGCAGATTTACGCAAGCGACATTACGTTCATCCCGATGAAAAAGGGCTTTCTCTACCTGGTTGCCGTCATTGACTGGTACAGCCGCAAGGTGCTCTCGCGCCGGATCTCCAATACGATGGACACCGACTTCTGTGTGGAAGCTCTCGAAGAAGCAATCGCCGTGTATGGAGCGCCAGAGATCTTCAATACGGATCAGGGCAGCCAGTTCACATCGATGGCCTTCACCGATGTTCTGAAGAATCATGACATCAAAATCTCTATGGATGGCAAAGGACGCTGGATGGACAACGTGTTCGTTGAACGTCTGTGGCGTAGCCTGAAATATGAAGAGGTGTACCTTAAAGCCTATGACAGTGTGGCTGAAGCCCGCAAATCCATTGTTGTATACTTCGACTACTTCAATAACGAAAGGCGACACAGCTCACACGGAAGAAAGACCCCTGATCACGTATTTTTTAATCACCAGCCGCTTCAAGAAGCAGCATAATCAATCCGCAAGATTCCACCTAAGACCCTGTCCAGTTTTATAGGACCCTCTCTGTGATTCCGCTGGTTCAAAATTCAGACGCCTATCGAGATATTCCAGTATTGGCAGAACTAATAATAAAACATCGCCCTCCAAGCTATTTTTGGAGGGGAAATATGGTGTATTCGATCATCGCAGGCGGAGATGAGAATTTTGAAGACATTGGGACGACGATTATGTCGGGTCCACTCGTTGAATACCACCGGAAGGCCAGAGAAAATAAAACAATCCGTGACGCGTATAAATACAGAAGTACGTGGGAGCCTCAGCATCAGGAAAAGATTGATGCAAAACCAGACCAGTGGGAAAAAGATTATTTGAAAGAATCCTTTTCCTTCAAATATGTGAACGCTTGTACATTTCTTGGGCAGGAATTAGTTGATGCAGCACTTAATGACTTACCACCCAGGTCCTCACTTAAGTTTCTGACAACCTTTCATATTCTTACGGACCACCCGATAAGCCACACGTTATTGACAAATGGTACGGTGTCGATCGGATCAAAACAGTGGAAAAAATTTGTTTCCGATAGCTCTGATTATTTTGGACTCAGGGAGATAAATCAAGACATTTTTGATGTTTCCATCTCTTTGCTTAAAACGCCTACATATCGGGACTATACAGAAATGCTTGATTCAGGAGTTCGTCCGGTGCTGTCAAATATGCGCACTACCGTGTCTGACTTGACGATCGATGAAATAGAGTCGTTCAAAACCGAAATTCGCACCAAAGCAGCAGACTATAAGGAATGGGTAGAAAAGAGCGACAAAATCGCAGAAGCCGTAACAACAACCGCGACGATTGCGACGTCATTAGCCGCTGGTGCGACTCTTTGGGGATTAGGAGGTTTTGAGGAATCAATTGACAAATTGTTTTTACCATTGTTAGTGAGTAGAACGACAGTCAAAAAGGTTCATGATGGTATCAAAACTGCTAAACTTGAACATCTGATAACAAGGCTGCTCAAATCACCAAGTCCGAAACTATCCACTAGAGCGGGGCAACTCCAACTCCACTCCCGAAACTGAAAACAAAGCCGGCTAATTCGAGATGATTAAGGGAATGGTATCGTTTCCGGAAGACGCCGCAATACTGACGAAGTAGACGCCATTTGAAAGCCCGGGTAGTTCAATTCCTTTTTCTACATGGGTCCCGGCTGATGCAAAGGCTCGCTCAAAAAAGACTCGCCGTCCAAGAAGGTCGAATACACTTATTTCGAATGGCTCGTTCGGCTGCATGGCGCTGTACTTAACGGTAAACCGACCTGAGGATGGATTCGGAAAAACTTCTGCTTCGAGCCCGCTGCGAAGTGGAAATTCGTCACTCTCGTTTCCAAGTACCTCCGAAAGTCCAAAAAGGCGGATATGCAAATTCGGGTCTAATAAGAACGGATTCAAGTTCCCTTGCCATTTTCTTATTTGAATCGCTCGGGAGTTAACCCCGAAAGTTGTGTACGGGTGAAAAAGGTATAGGCGGCGTATCCTGATGATGATTACGTCATTGTCAATCCGAAGATTGGAGGATACACCGCCCATGAAGACGAATAACGCACACGAGAACGAGAACTACAATAGCACAGAGGATGTGTTGACAGAAGTATTGCGAACAGGGGCCGCAAAGATGCTGGCCACAGCCGTTGAGGCCGAGGTTGAAGCTTTCTGCCAGCGCTACCAGTTCCTGCGCGACGAAGAGAATCGCCACCGCATCGTTCGCAATGGATATCTGCCAGAGAGGAAGATTTTGACTGGTATCGGGGAGGTCGCTGTAAAGATGCCCCGCATACGCGACCGTACGGGTCGGGGTGAGGATAGAATCGGTTTCCGCAGTTCGATACTACCAGCCTACCTCCGCAAGAGCCGCTCGCTTGAGGCTCTCATTCCATGGTTGTACCTGAAGGGAGTTTCAACGGGCGGCTTTGAGGCAGCGCTCTCGGCCCTTGTTGGTCCTGATGCCCCAGGGCTGACCTCCTCGACGATTGCGCGCCTGAAGACGCTTTGGACAAGGGAGCACGAAGACTGGCAAAAGCGGAGCCTGAAGGAGAAGCACTACGTCTATTTCTGGGCCGACGGTATTCACGTAAACGTACGCATGGATAAACAGAAACTGTGTCTGCTGGTCGTGATCGGCGCTACGGCCGATGGAAGGAAGGAGCTTATAGCACTCGAGGACGGCTTTCGCGAGAGCAAGCAGTCGTGGCGAGAGTTGCTCCTGGAGCTGAGGCACCGCGGGCTGGATCAAGGACCGAAGCTGGCTGTTGCCGATGGAGCCATGGGATTCTGGAGTGCTCTCGCAGAAGTTTATCCCGAGACGCGAGCCGCACGCTGTTGGGTGCACAAGACAGCAAATGTGCTCAACCGCCTGCCCAAGTCCGTTCAGAAGAAGGCAAAAGGTCACCTCACGCAGATCTATACAGCAGAAACAAAAAAGCAGGCAGAGAGCGCCCTTCTGTTTTTCATCAAAGCCTACCAGCAAAAGTATCCGAAAGCAGCAGAGATTCTGGTGAAAGACCGAGAAGAACTGCTCGCTTTTTATGACTTTCCGGCAGAACACTGGATCCATCTTCGGAGCACAAATCCGATCGAATCTACGTTCGCGACCGTGCGCCTCAGGACCGCCAAAACGAGGGGATGTCTGAGCCGAGAAACAGCTCTTGCAATGGCCTTCCGTCTATGTAAAGAGGCTCAGAAGAAGTGGAGGAAACTGAATGCACCGCACCTATTGCAACTTGTAAAAAAAGGAATCAAATTCACCGACGGAATTACATCAGAACGACACGCTGCCTAAACCTTCCATACACAACTTTTGGGCATAGCTCGTCGATGACGGCGACCAGGTAAACGAATCCCCTTTTCATCGGAATGAATGTGATGTCGCTTGCGTAAACCTGCCGGGGCCGCGTCACGTTGAGCTTACGCAAGAGATACGGATAAATCTTGTGACCTTTTCCCGGAATCGAGGTCCGTTTCTTAGGATAAATGGCAATAAGGCCCATCAGACGCATTAATCGCCGGATTCGATGGCGGCCCACAAAAATACCTCTGTCCTCGAGCGCATCCTTCATGGTGCGCGATCCTCGCGTGGGCCGCTCAAGGTAGAGCTCATCCAGTTTTTTCATCACGGCCAGGTTCTCTTTGCTCTCGCCCACCGGCTTGTAGTAGGCCGTTGAGCGATTCAGCTCCAGCAGATTGCACTGCCGTTTGATGGAGAGGTCGTGGATTGGGTCGATCATTTGGCGGCGCTCACCTACTGGGTGCGACCGAGCGCTTTGGATAAAAAATCCTTCTCCATCGAAAGCTCGCCAATTTTGGCGTGAAGCTCCTTGATCTGGCCCTCTTCATTGCGTTTTCCGAAATGCCCTTTGTCAAAGACCTCTTCAGCGTCCTGAATCAATTTCTTCTTCCAGGTCTGAATCTGATTCGGGTGCACCTGGAACTGGTCTGCCAACTCAGCCATTGTGCGATCTCCTTTGACCGCCGCCAGCGCTACTTTTGCTTTGAAGGCATTGCTGTGATTTCTTCTTTTGCGACTCATCGTTTGTATCCTTTCTTGAGGGTGATAAGATCGCAAGACTCCACCTTATTTGTTGTTCAGACTGTCCGATGAATCAGGACCATCTCTGTCGTCCATTGTCAGTGAGTTGAACAACAATCGAATGGGAGGGCGGCTGGTATAAGTCGCGTGAAACGCAGCCTCCGAGCTTGTGTAATACGGGCCACCAAAAGCGTAGTGATCGCTGAATGCCGCGGTGACATAATCGGGAAACGCCTCGTCCATCGCTTCAGCTTCGTCAAAATCATAATCAGGGTCATCGCCGGACCACGTGCTTTGGATCCAATGATTTCCGTACAACGTGTAAATTCCATCGTGCGAGAATTCATGATGTACGATTTCGGAGGTCTGCGCGCAAAATCCTTGCATCGTGATATAAAAACCATTAGACCCCGATGTAAACGTCGAACCGCAAGTGAAAGAGCCCGGCGTTGAATATGAAGTCAAGTTGATTTTCCAATCATCCTTGGACGAAAGTGCTGACACATCAATATCGTCGATCCAGTGATCTCTAAACGTCTCGACTTGAAAAAGGGTATTTAATGCCATGGACGTGAAATCGTTGTACTCATCTCCATCATCACCCCAATTCCAGTCAAAGTCCTCAACCGTATTTGCGGTCACGTCTATCTCTACCTCTTTCTCGAACGTAGAGCTGTTGTATCCTGTCGTCGACACATAAGCATGTTCGGTTTCGATGTAAAATGTTAAGGTGTGCGAACCACTAGAAACACCAGAAAAAGAATAATCTCCGTCTACATCAGCATACCCTGTCGTTGTGTCCAGATCAACGCGCGCATATTTGAAGGCGATGTTTGTGTCGCGCTCTAAGGTCGTACCACCCGTGTACACCTCTGGCGTTGTAAAGTGGTTGAGCTTGATATTTCCAGAAACCGTGTACGTGTCTTTGCTACCACTTTCCGCAGAAGGGTTCGGGACCACACGCGCTGGTTGATCACTCGTAAAATCAAAATTATAAGCATTCAGAAAGAGAGGACCAGGCGAGTCAGCCTCATCGCTATGGATGACTCTCTCGCGGATTGAAACGATGTCGCCGGTATTAGCATCGATGATAGCATTCCAGCCATCTCTCTTATCTTCAGTTTCGACGGCTGAATTCCAGATTAAGCGGAAGGTGATTTCGTTTTGGGTGCGTTCAGCTAGTACCGAAAGCTCAGATTTTATGACTCTTAAATCTTGGTTGATTGCCCTGGCCGCTCTGACGAGTCCGGAAATGCTTTGTGCACCGATGAAGGGCGAAACGCTGAGGTTTATAGAATCGTATGCTTGTATCGTTAGGGACTGTACTCTACCAACATCCGATACGTTTAGTCCGATCACCGAGCCGATCACCGAAAGTTCTCGATAGCGCTGGTGATAAGCGAGGTGCCAGCCTGTTCTAGTTCGACCTATCTCTGGTCGAGAAAATGATTCGAAGTCGAATCCGAGATCGTCGTCCACGTCGCGCAAAAACCGAGCAGCTTGATTGATCACTTGCCCTTCCGAGTTGAGGAAGACTTTTTCTCCCAGTCCAAAATCCAAAGAATCAGTGTCAATCACCCGTCGGGCTACACCAGTAATGAGGTCGACATGCGCGGCTAGTTCTGTTTTTCCCACCCAAATGTAACGTGCCTCCGTTTCTCCCTCCTGAGCGCTAGAAATATCAACGCTAGCAATGAAAAAGCAAGCGCCGATGGCCAGTGAAACTAGGTGTTTTGAAAATATGTAGGTCGACATCGCATACTCCATATCAGGTTACAAGAGAGATGGTCCTATAAAACTGGACAGGGTCTTAGGTGGAATCTTGCGGATTGATTATGCTGCTTCTTGAAGCGGCTGGTGATTAAAAAATACGTGATCAGGGGTCTTTCTTCCATGTGAGCTGTGTCGCCGTTCGTTATTGAAGTAGTCGAAGTATACAGCAATGGATTTGCGGGCTTCAGCCACACTGTCATAGGCTTTAAGGTACACCTCTTCATATTTCAGGCTACGCCACAGACGTTCAACGAACACGTTGTCAATCCAGCGTCCTTTTGATCAACGTCAAGGGTTATTACCGGCTGGCGACACTCATTTCTCCCGTTTAGATACTTTTCAGCAGGTCAACCATCTTTGTTAGTAGTTTTTGATTTAGAAGGAGTTTCTTCTTCAGTGTCAATCTTGGTTTGTGAAGCCTCCAGTCGGTAGCTCGTTAGGTTGAGTTCAAGGATGATGCTGTGATGAACGAGGCGGTCAATGGTAGCTGCTGTTGTCATTGGATCTTTAAAGAGTTGCTCCCATTTTGAGAACGCAAGATTGCTGCTCAACATGAGCGTGCCGCGTTCATATCTATCTGCCAGCAGCGTAAAGAGTACTTCCATTTCTTCCCGGCTCTGCTGAACGTATCCGATGTCATCGATGATGATGGCCTCGTATTGTGCGAGGCGTTTCAGGATGCGTGGTAGTTCAAGGTCTCGCTTTGCGATGAGTAGCTCCTGAACCAGCAGGCTGCAGGGACGGAACAGCACTCGGTGTCCTTGCTGGATGAGTTCATGACCGATGGCTGCCAGGAGATGCGTCTTTCCGCTTCCAGGATTTCCGAAGGCCAAGACGTTCTCGCAACGATCAAGGAAGCATCCCTCCATGAGCACTCCCACTTGCTGGTTGACCTTGAGCGGCAAGCGGGCGCGATCAAAGCTCTCCATTGCCTTCTCTTGTGGAAGCCGTGACTGCCTCAGGAACCGCTGTATTCGAGTAACCCGGCGTTGCTCGCTTTCTCGCCGGATGACTTCGAGCAGATAGCGCTCATGCGTCAGGTCTTCCTGGCGGGCCGTGGCCGCTTCTTCCTTGTAACACGACGTGATCGTTGGCATGCGCAGCAGCTTGAGCGCAGACGTCAATTCTGTATGCAGAGCAGCTTTCATATCGCTACCCCGCCCCTAGCCATATCAGGTTGCGAGAGCAACGCATCATATCCGGCCAGTTCTACACCAGCTATCTCAATGTCGAGCGGCTTCTCGTATCCGGCCTCAACAAGATTACGCACAGATGCTACGTTCAGTGGTGCTTGTTGCCTGATTAGAACACTCAGAGCGCCCTCAACAGCAGCTTGATTCTCCGTGGCCGCAAGATGCAGGATTTCAAGATAGCGCCGCGAGGCACTCCTTTCGCTGTGTGCCCCTCGGTGGATCACGTCGTAGGCCATCCGGAAGAGGTGAGTCGGGAAGAGATCGGCTTTGTAGATGTAATCGGCAAAGGCTCCAGGCTTTCGGACGAGCGTATCGATCACGTGACGATAAGCAACCCGGTGCCGGCCCGAGCCCCTGAGCCGGGGCATTTCTTCTACCTTTCGCTGCGCGTAATACACCGCGATGTGGTCGTGATAGAGCCGCACGTCAACTTTTTCGCCCACCAGCCTCGAGTGAACGGAGTAGATGTTCTTGGCCACACTGATCGTTGATCCCTGGCGAACCCGAACCTCAAGGCGCTGACAAGCAGCGATGCGTTTGGATGGTAGTGATCGCAGAAGGGCCATTTCTTCGAGGAATCTCTTTCGCCGCGGGCGATTGAGCTCCACAAAAAGCTCATCAAGAAAAATTCCATATGCCTGCCTGCTCTCAACGTTACTGCTACCACGAAGCAGAAGGGACTGGCCAACGGCATCTTTAAAGCGGCGATTACGCTGCTCAATATCACCATTCTCGTTCGGACTCCTCGGAGTGGTGTGTATGCCATCGAGGCCCAGGTGGCGCAGCAGGCCAGCGTAGCGATCCGTAAAACGCTCCTTGTTCTTCATCTGACGAACTGCTGCTGACAGAGAGTCCCTCTGGTGCACACGTGGCACGCCGCCCAGTTCATAAAGCGCATTCTGCAGCCCTTCAGATAGCGACTCAAAGCTTTCGCTAAAACAGATGCTTCCTGTTTCCCAATTCGAGTAAGCAAGCGTAAAGTGATATATGAGATGATCAAAACGCTGGTTAGCAATCGTGATGCCGAGCGAGCCCATCCGTGTAAAATCGCTCTGAGAACGTTCACCGGGGCGGTATTTCTGGCTAAAGAAGACCTCTTTTGCCGGGCCTTTCGTTGCGCGCCATGTTTTCACCCGGCGCTGCAGCGTGCGAAGCTAGAGATGGTCCTATAAAACTGGACAGGGTCTTAGGTGGAATCTTGCGGATTGATTATGCTGCTTCTTGAAGCGGCTGGTGATTAAAAAATACGTGATCAGGGGTCTTTCTTCCGTGTGAGCTGTGTCGCCTTTCGTTATTGAAGTAGTCGAAGTATACAGCAATGGATTTGCGGGCTTCAGCCACACTGTCATAGGCTTTAAGGTACACCTCTTCATATTTCAGGCTTCTCCAGAGTCTCTCGATGAAGACATTGTCCATCCAGCGTCTTTTGCCATCCATAGAGATTTTGATGTCATGATTCTTCAGCACATCAGTGAAGGCCATCGATGTGAACTGGCTGCCCTGATCCGTATTGAAGATCTCTGGCGCTCCATACACGGCGATTGCTTCTTCGAGCGCTTCCACACAGAAGTCGGTGTCCATCGTATTGGAGATCCGGCGTGAGAGTACTTTTCGGCTGTACCAGTCGATGACGGCGACCAGGTAAACGAATCCCCTTTTCATCGGAATGAATGTGATGTCGCTTGCGTAAACCTGCCGGGGCCGCGTCACGTTGAGCTTACGCAAGAGATACGGATAAATCTTGTGACCTTTTCCCGGAATCGAGGTCCGTTTCTTAGGATAAATGGCAATAAGGCCCATCAGACGCATTAATCGCCGGATTCGATGGCGGCCCACAAAAATACCTCTGTCCTCGAGCGCATCCTTCATGGTGCGCGATCCTCGCGTGGGCCGCTCAAGGTAGAGCTCATCCAGTTTTTTCATCACGGCCAGGTTCTCTTTGCTCTCGCCCACCGGCTTGTAGTAGGCCGTTGAGCGATTCAGCTCCAGCAGATTGCACTGCCGTTTGATGGAGAGGTCGTGGATTGGGTCGATCATTTGGCGGCGCTCACCTACTGGGTGCGACCGAGCGCTTTGGATAAAAAATCCTTCTCCATCGAAAGCTCGCCAATTTTGGCGTGAAGCTCCTTGATCTGGCCCTCCTCGTTGTGCTTTCTGGAATGCCCTTTTTCAAAGACCTCTTCAGCGTCCTGAATCAGCTTCTTTTTCCACGTCTGAATCTGGTTCGGATGAACCTGGAACTGGTCTGCCAACTCAGCCATTGTGCGATCTCCTTTGACCGCCGCCAGCGCTACTTTCGCTTTGAATGTGTTGCTGTGGTTTCTCCTTTTGCGACTCATCGTTTGTATCCTTTCTTGAGGGTGATAAGATCGCAAGACTCCACCTTATTTGTTGTTCAGACTGTCCGATGAATCAGGACCATCTCTGCTGTCCATTCGAATAACGATCCGGAAAGCATCGTTTCAGGTAATTGAATAACGTCTTGGCTTCGAGCCCAGGACTTTTTTTGAGCATCTTTTCGATTCCTGGCCACACGTCGGCGAAGGCATCTTCATGCCCAGACCAATCATGAGGACTTTTAATCGCGCTTGGCAGCTTTCCAAAACGACGATATTTACGGGCGGTCTTTTCATTCATGCCAGCCTTTGCGGCGGCTGTGGTAAGGGTAGGTTCAGTTTGCATAAGCTTAAAGAGAAGCCGAACCTGCTGATCGGTGACCATCAAAATATTCCCGTTGAATCCGACATGACAAAACAACCGGATCAGGGTAATATTTATTATGAGTCAAACGGTAAAAATGAGTGTCGGTGTGATCCGTTAATGAATGTCGTCAATCACTTCTTCGAGCGCCTCAAGAAGTTCGTTCATAGCCGTGTAAGCTTCTGCGTAAATAATTCCTAACCCTCCGACCATTTTCATTTTAGTTGGATCTTGAGTGAGTATTGACTAGCACGCTTTTATCGCTGCGGAGAGAAGAGTTTGAGTTAATCTTACTTCTTCTATCAGATGTTCATGCTTCATACATGACCCCTGACCACATTATTGACGCGAAGGGATATTTCGGCCCCAACAATCAAAAGGGAATCGGCCTCCTCCTCTTTTCCCTCAGCTCTCAGACATTCTATCGCTTGATACAGAATGAGAGCAAGGACGCATTCTGCGTCTTGTAGCGCCAAGAGCGACTCTCGTGATTGAGGTCGGAATTGTGCAGTCTTCTTCGCAGGCCCTAGTTTTTTTGCCCTAAGTGTGTTTGTTGTTCAGACTGTCCGATGAATCAGGACCATCTCTGACTCAGCACTTAGGAAATCATAGCTGACAAAAGGATAGGAAGCCAGTGTTGACCAGCCTCCTACCTTTAACACTAACGCTGACAGAGGTACGCGCCAGCATTAATCTTTTCAAATTGCTCCGTGTCCTTTACTTGAGCAGAATCATCTTTCTTGTCACCGATGCTCCTTCGGCCTCCAGACGATAAATGTATATGCCGCTCGGAAGATCAACCGCATTAAATGTAATCTGATGCTCTCCGGCCGCTTGGACTCGATTCACCAATTGTGCAATCTCGCGACCGAGTAAATCAATTACACTCAGACGAACATCTTGAGACTGAGGTAACGAATATGAAATCAGCGTGACAGGGTTGAACGGATTTGGATAGTTCTGCTCCAGCCTCACGCTCGACGGCAATGAGTCATCAGACTCGTTTGCTACTCCGCTAGCTATATTTTCCGCACCCGGTGTAGGAAGTCCCCAAGTATAGGTGTCCGTATCCCTTAATCCTCCAGCACCGTTAGGTGATCGCTGAATGGAGTGAATGTCCTTATCACCCGCACCACCTTCGTTAATCTGCGCCTGTCCAGCGTTGATGAGACCGGCAATCCCGGCATCATCATCGTCGTTTGTATCGTAAACAACTGCGTCAACGAGCAGAGGGATCACATTTGCAACTGGGGTATCCACAGGAAAATCAATCGCATCTCCCGTTATGAGTGCAATGCCGTCTGCTCCGTTCTGGATCAGGTTAGTGTCTTTGTCGACGTCGAGTGTGCAGTTCGGTGTGTTTGCTGAATCCCCACAGAGAACGAAATAGCCGTTTGCATCTGTAGATAAGCCATCCAGATCGAAGGCTTCATAGGTGGCATCATCGCTGCCGTTGACAAACACTAGTGACATACCCGTGAGATCAGTATTTCCCACACCCCCGTCATACAGCTCAACAAACTCGGCATCATCCGTACTGGTTTGGTCTGAGTCTACCTCATTTATCAGAACGACAGCAGGTGTTCCAACATTTACAGCGCCAGGAGTGGGAAGGTCTTGAGCGTAAGTGTCCGTATTGCGAGCTCCTCCAGATCCATTGGGAGATCTTTGGTTAGAGTGCGCCGTGCCATCACCGCCATCACGCTCATTCACTTGTGGCTGTCCCGCGTTTAGCAACCCGAGGAGCCCGACCGCGTCATCATCATCTGTGTCGTAGACGATGGCGTCGAGCAGGTTTGTTGTCGTTACGGGCGTGTCTTCCGGGAAGTCGACAGCATCTCCCATAATCAGGGCTACTGCGTCTGCGCCGTTTTGAATCAGATTGGTGTCCTTGTCTACATCGAGTGTACAGTTCGGCGTGTTTGCCGCATCACCGCACAGGACGAAATAGCCATTTGCATCGGTGGACATGCCATCCAGGCCGAATGCCTCATAAGATGCATCATCGCTGCCATTAAAGAACACTAGAACGAGCCCGGAAAGGTCGGTGTTGCCAACACCTCCGTCGTACAACTCAACGAACTCGGCGTCATCAGTCTGCACTTGATCGGCGTCAACCTCGTTGATGAGGACAGTTTGAGCAAAAACAGTGGCGGGGATTAGCAGGACGAGAACGAGTATTGGTATCAGTTTCTTCATGACGGTCATCGTATTGAACGGGGGAACAGAGCGATTCTTCTAGTGGGACGTGTAACGTCGTAAGCAAACAGGTCATTTGCAAGGCGGAGCCCTTAGTTTGCAGCCGCAATGCGGTATTTCACCCATTGACTCTGCGCTTCATTTTTGTTAAATCTAGTGAACACCCAAATGGAAAGTTATGAAGTGCATAGTCTTAGCTGTATGTGTTCTATTTCTCGCCGTACCCTCTTCATCAGCCCAAACGCTAAGTCCGGGTGATATTGCAATAATCGGGGTCAATTCTGACAACCCGGATCTTTTCGGATTCGTCGCTCTAGTCGATCTCCCTGCTGGTACTCAAATCGGCTTTGTAGACCACGGATGGCAAGCCAGCGGATCGTTCCGAACGAACGAAGATGAATATTTTTACACGGCCCCCAGCGCAATCGGTAGGGGCACGGTAGTTCAGGTTGCTGACACGGACGGTTCTCCGCGTTTTTCAAGCTCTGGCGATCAACTCATTGCCTTCCAGGGCGCAGTTGACTCACCCACCATGATCTATGCTGTGAACTTCGAAGGGGCCGGAGTATGGCAAGCTGACGCCACGTCATCCAACACTTCTGCGTTGCCGACCGGCTTGGTGAACGGCTCAACAGCGGTGGCTGTAGATGAATGTGATAACATCGCCTACAATAGCTCCACGGCAGGCACTCGATCTGAGCTGCTCTCTCTCATAGGCGACAAGGCGAACTGGATATGTGATAACGGCACCAGACTGACCTTCCCCACATCGTTCACAGTGACTGATTCTGGAAGCAACAGCGCTCCTGAATTTGTATCACCCACACTTGCTCTGCAGGTCGCTGTAGGTGACCAAGTTTCGATTCAGTATTCAGCGACGGACGCCGACTCTGATCCCATCGCGTATGGCGCAATAGGCCTCCCTGGCGGGGCTACAATACACGCCTCGACAGGGGCATTCGAATGGACAACTCAGGAGTCTAATTTGGGAGCGAATACCTTCACAATCACCGCCAGTGATGGCATGGATACCGCCTCTATCTCTGTCACCATTACGGTCATTTCGGCCATCGAAGCTAGAAGGCCGATGGTTGTGGTTCCGCCTATTGGAGTGATCGTTCCTGGGGGAGACCAGGTTCTGGCGATATTTAGAGTCGACGATCCAGAGAATGGGCCTCTCACTTACAGCGTCGAGCCCAACAATTTGGGCGCGACCGTCTTCGAAAGCACGGCTCCGTTCTTGGGTTCTATTCAAGTCCTCGAATGGACTACTCCCGTTGAGCCGGGTGTCCAGCGATTTGCAGTGACAGTGACTGACGACGAGCAGCTTTCGGTCACGGTCGTGGAGTATATAGGAAGCTCGGGTGTGCTGTTCGAGGGCGAGTCTGGCTCTACGCTCCTTGCAAGCTTGCAGGGTGCTTACAGCCCCAGCCAGACGAGCTATGCCCAAAAGTTGTGTATGGAAGGTTTAGGCAGCGTGTCGTTCTGATGTAATTCCGTCGGTGAATTTGATTCCTTTTTTTACAAGTTGCAATAGGTGCGGTGCATTCAGTTTCCTCCACTTCTTCTGGGCCTCTTTACATAGACGGAAGGCCATTGCAAGAGCTGTTTCTCGGCTCAGACATCCCCTCGTTTTGGCGGTCCTGAGGCGCACGGTCGCGAACGTAGATTCGATCGGATTTGTGCTCCGAAGATGGATCCAGTGTTCTGCCGGAAAGTCATAAAAAGCGAGCAGTTCTTCTCGGTCTTTCACCAGAATCTCTGCTGCTTTCGGATACTTTTGCTGGTAGGCTTTGATGAAAAACAGAAGGGCGCTCTCTGCCTGCTTTTTTGTTTCTGCTGTATAGATCTGCGTGAGGTGACCTTTTGCCTTCTTCTGAACGGACTTGGGCAGGCGGTTGAGCACATTTGCTGTCTTGTGCACCCAACAGCGTGCGGCTCGCGTCTCGGGATAAACTTCTGCGAGAGCACTCCAGAATCCCATGGCTCCATCGGCAACAGCCAGCTTCGGTCCTTGATCCAGCCCGCGGTGCCTCAGCTCCAGGAGCAACTCTCGCCACGACTGCTTGCTCTCGCGAAAGCCGTCCTCGAGTGCTATAAGCTCCTTCCTTCCATCGGCCGTAGCGCCGATCACGACCAGCAGACACAGTTTCTGTTTATCCATGCGTACGTTTACGTGAATACCGTCGGCCCAGAAATAGACGTAGTGCTTCTCCTTCAGGCTCCGCTTTTGCCAGTCTTCGTGCTCCCTTGTCCAAAGCGTCTTCAGGCGCGCAATCGTCGAGGAGGTCAGCCCTGGGGCATCAGGACCAACAAGGGCCGAGAGCGCTGCCTCAAAGCCGCCCGTTGAAACTCCCTTCAGGTACAACCATGGAATGAGAGCCTCAAGCGAGCGGCTCTTGCGGAGGTAGGCTGGTAGTATCGAACTGCGGAAACCGATTCTATCCTCACCCCGACCCGTACGGTCGCGTATGCGGGGCATCTTTACAGCGACCTCCCCGATACCAGTCAAAATCTTCCTCTCTGGCAGATATCCATTGCGAACGATGCGGTGGCGATTCTCTTCGTCGCGCAGGAACTGGTAGCGCTGGCAGAAAGCTTCAACCTCGGCCTCAACGGCTGTGGCCAGCATCTTTGCGGCCCCTGTTCGCAATACTTCTGTCAACACATCCTCTGTGCTATTGTAGTTCTCGTTCTCGTGTGCGTTATTCGTCTTCATGGGCGGTGTATCCTCCAATCTTCGGATTGACAATGACGTAATCATCATCAGGATACGCCGCCTATACCTTTTTCACCCGTACACAACTTTCGGGGTTAACTCCAGCCAGACCCTAGGCTACGACACCGCAAGGGACACGATGTATGCCAAGGTGGATCTAGATTTTGATGGATTTGTGCGAGGCATCTACACCGATTTCGGCGTTGAATACACAGGAGGCGATCCCAGCGCAAACATGTTTGCAGGAGGCATCAACGCCGAGCATACTTGGCCCCAGTCTATGGGTGCGGCAAGCGAACCACAGCGAAGCGACATGCACTTCCTTTTTCCGGCAAAAGACAACGTAAACTCAACAAGAAGCAACCATCCTTACGCAGAAATACCTGACGTGCAAACCACGTCCTGGTTTAGAGACTCGGAGATTCTCACTTCGATTCCCTCATCTCGCATCGACGAATACAGCGAATTTGCGTCCGGCCGATTCGAGCCGAGGGAGTCGGTTAAGGGTAACGTTGCTCGAGCAGTATTCTACTTTAACGCGATTTACAACAGTGAAGCTGATCAGTCATTTTTTAATCTCCAGTCAGCGACACTTGGAGAATGGAATGAGTTGGATCCTACCTCAGGACGGGAGATTCATAGAAGCGGAGAGATAGGCGGATATCAGGGCAACATCAATCCATTCTTGCTCGATTCTTCCCTGCCAAACAGACTCTTCGGCCTTTCTACAGATACCGAAGACGCTGTACCACCGTCCGACCTCGAAATTGGCTCCTTCTATCCCATGCCAGCCCGCGATCGCGTCTCATTTGAGGTGAGGGGGTCTGCGGGCGCTCAAGTAAGCGTGAAGGTTTATGATATCCTGGGTCGTGCCGTGAGCAACTATAAAGCTTCGGAAGGTATCAATTCGATCGACATATCCAAGCTCGTTCCCGGATTGTACTCAGTAGTGGCAGAATTCAATGGCTCTGCAAAACGATATCAAGTAGTGGTGGTTCAATGAGAGTGCGCTTCCCCCATCTGCTGTTGATCGGTTTTGTGTGCCTGTCAGGCTGCGCCTCCGAAAGTGCGATTCGAAGAGTTGATCAGTTCAGCGCACAATCTGATTCCCTTGCAGTTCATTTCACAAATCTCCAGCATGACATAATGAGCCTGGCTGAAAGAGATTTTCAGGAGGAACTCGTTTCCAATCGAACTGCATCTCTTCGAGACAACCTATCGCTCGACCAATATCGAAGATCCGTTTCGGTATGTGGTGACCTAATGAGCAATCTGACTCTTTACGCAGGAGTGCTCAAAAACATTGCCCGCGGAGATGGAATTAACAACGTTTCTATATCTCCTTCACCTACCGTTACACCTTCGAACTGTTATCCAGTGGCATCTGAATCATCGAGGGCTTCTGCGAGTGTTTTGCAGAGTGAATCCAGATTCGTTCAACTCCTGAAGGGCACATTACTCCTTTCTGGGAAGACAAGAAATCAATTCGAATATCTGACGACCCAAACACAGCCATTTCTGAACATTGCCGCTAGCTCACTGGGCGACCATGCTCGATCAGACACCACACATGGCGAACACGTCGGTCTCTCCATGATATTGCGTCAGCACGGTGCTTCGATTAATACGCGTCTGAGCATGAAGTATGAAGCGGTGGGATCGGAACAAGCCGAAGAGCGGAACAAGATTTTAGACGAGTGGACAGCACTTAAGAACGAGCTAATTGTGTACGAACGACGTTTGAGTCTTCTAAAGACGGCATTTGACATTTATTCCAGTACTCATGCGGATTTAGTCAGGGTTTTTGACAGAAAAAGCTATCGCGTAGATGGTTCGCTAGAAACTTTAAGGCGTTCAGTTCGGTCCCTGGGACAAGTCCGGCGGTGAGAGAGCGCTTCTTTAGAAGACCACAACGATGCTCTGGCAGCGATCTCACGAGACCGTGAAAGACTTGCTCCTCCATTTATTACGACTCCCTAGCCCTTTCCCGCCATTGGGACGCCCGTCTAGTTCTTCTCGCATTTGTGATCGTTCGAATAATCTTGTATGACATTAAAGTGATTTCGGAATACGCCCAGAAATACGCCCAGAACCAGAAAGAGGATCATTTTTGCTGGGTAATCAGGCTGGACACTAATGAGCCCGATTAGTTAACTTCCATCCCACCCACGCTTGTATGTCTTGCGAGGTGAGTGATGCCTTGGTGCTCCTTCTCGCTTCTTGAGCCGCTTCATTTCCTTCGCTTCGTGGTCTGCCGCCTTCTTCCGAGCACGTCCGTCTAACGCGATCACACGCTCTCTGGCAGCCTCTTTCTCCTTCTCTCTGTCGTATTCGTCGCGGTTGATGTAAATGCGATTAGAGATGGTCCTGATTCATCGGACAGTCTGAACAACAAATAAGGTGGAGTCTTGCGATCTTATCACCCTTAAGAAAGGATACAAACGATGAGTCGCAAAAGGAGAAACCACAGCAACACATTCAAAGCGAAAGTAGCGCTGGCGGCGGTCAAAGGAGATCGCACAATGGCTGAGTTGGCAGACCAGTTCCAGGTTCATCCGAACCAGATTCAGACGTGGAAAAAGAAGCTGATTCAGGACGCTGAAGAGGTCTTTGAAAAAGGGTATTCCAGAAAGCACAACGAGGAGGGCCAGATCAAGGAGCTTCACGCCAAAATTGGCGAGCTTTCGATGGAGAAGGATTTTTTATCCAAAGCGCTCGGTCGCACCCAGTAGGTGAGCGCCGCCAAATGATCGACCCAATCCACGACCTCTCCATCAAACGGCAGTGCAATCTGCTGGAGCTGAATCGCTCAACGGCCTACTACAAGCCGGTGGGCGAGAGCAAAGAGAACCTGGCCGTGATGAAAAAACTGGATGAGCTCTACATCGAACGTCCCACGCGAGGATCGCGCACCATGAAGGATGCGCTCGAGGACAGAGGTATTTTTGTGGGCCGCCATCGAATCCGGCGATTAATGCGTCTGATGGGCCTTATTGCCATTTATCCTAAGAAACGGACCTCGATTCCGGGAAAAGGTCACAAGATTTATCCGTATCTCTTGCGTAAGCTCAACGTGACGCGGCCCCGGCAGGTTTACGCAAGCGACATCACATTCATTCCGATGAAAAGGGGATTCGTTTACCTGGTCGCCGTCATTGACTGGTACAGCCGCAAGGTGCTCTCGCACCGGATCTCCAATACGATGGACACCGACTTCTGTGTGGAAGCGCTCGAAGAAGCAATCGCCGTGTATGGAGCGCCAGAGATCTTCAATACGGATCAGGGCAGCCAGTTCACATCGATGGCCTTCACTGATGTGCTGAAGAATCATGACATCAAAATCTCTATGGATGGCAAAGGACGCTGGATGGACAACGTGTTCGTTGAACGTCTGTGGCGTAGCCTGAAATATGAAGAGGTGTACCTTAAAGCCTATGACAGTGTGGCTGAAGCCCGCAAATCCATTGTTGTATACTTCGACTACTTCAATAACGAAAGGCGACACAGCTCACACGGAAGAAAGACCCCTGATCACGTATTTTTTAATCACCAGCCGCTTCAAGAAGCAGCATAATCAATCCGCAAGATTCCACCTAAGACCCTGTCCAGTTTTATAGGACCATCTCTATAGAATTGGGAGGTGAAAGTGCGCGGTTGTCGAATCCTCTGTTAGATTCCGAAGAAAAAATATTAAAGAACGAAGTATCTGCAAAAAAACCGGTTCTACTTTTAATAACGTGGGAGTTATCGTTCACGGAAAAAGTAAAAATGCTTTGTGTTATTAGTAATTTTGTGACGTCTTCAATTCCGGATACACTAGATAGTAATAGAGGGCGAAGAGCGCCACTTGTGATAGCCCAATCGTAAGTCTCATCGGCTCGTTCAATAGGTGTTGTTATTCTATACGAGGTATCAGCTTTTTCGTACAAAGTATCGTAACTACCTTCAAAAACAGCAAAAACTAACAGAAGCGTTGCTCCCGTAAAAGCAACATAAAGTCCAAGGAGAAGAAGCGTATTATGATTAACGCTAATACTAGATGTTAAAATTGATTGAAGTGGATTATTCACTAGTAGTCTAACGGCCGAATAAAATGGTGTAGGAAGGCTTCGTTAATAGGATGCCAAAAATATAACTATGCTGTTGGCGTTGTCTTCAACTTCTTCGAGAAAAGCAGCTGTTGTAACTCTATCTGAGGACGTGAAAACAACTGCGTCTGATAGTTCTGGGTAGCTTTCTTGCCATGCTGTCAACAGAAACTCATACGCGAATAAATTGAGTAGGGCCTCCTCTGCGATGACAACTACTTGCGGTGTCGGTCGCCTTATAGAATTAAGCGTCTGGATAATTAAATCAATGTCTGGAGTGAAGCCTTTCACAGCGTGTTCCAAATAGAATACGTTCAGAGAATCTGATCCTCCGAGCATTTTAGAGTGCCGGAGCATGTCCCCAGAGACGGCAGATCTTAAATATGGGTAAAAAGTGCTGTCCGTCCACAAACTTAAAAAGGTTCTGGACTCGCTATCTTTGTAAGTTAAAGACTGTGACCTGCGCTCTGGAATACTCTGCAGTGTGTCCGAAATTGGGGCTGCGGTTCCGAAAGCAATATCCCTGAAGGTCACAAGCGAGTCCAGCATGGTGCCAAATTCAGAAAAGTGCTCATCCTGTATTTTTCGATTTTCATCAATAACTTTTGCCCGTGCGGCAACACTCTCTTCAGAAACTATCTGCTGCGATGCTTCTTCAGGCCTCTCACTTAGCTCACAGCTTAGCGAGATTAATGATATAAATATCGAAAAAAAAGAAATGTTTCGAAAGCTTATCATTCGTTCGATATATGGGATTAATGTTAGCTGTTTACGAAAGAATTATCGAGAGTGAATAGAGAGATGGTCCTATAAAACTGGACAGGGTCTTAGTGATATCGAGACATCTGGCGAGTGGACACTTTTCGGATCTATTTATTGGAGATTATATCAAAAATTGAGTTGAAGGATCGACCACGATGAGCATTTCATGGCACATGATACATATTAACATATATTACATACATATTAACATATATTACACCGTGCATTATTTTGTTGTATCGTTGTATTTATGCGCAAAGACAAACTCGAACCATATGAAATCCGTTGGCTGCGGCGAGCGATGGGATTCACTCAGGCTGAATTCGGCAACTTTTTTGGGCGAGATGCTGCGGCCATTTTTCGTTGGGAAAACGGACAGTATAGGGCTGATCCCGCTTCCACTGCGACACTCCTCTTGCTGTGGAATGACGTACACCAGCAGCTAGGTCAAACGGGTCTCGACTCAGGTCAGCTCCGTCCTCCTCGCAACCTTCCAGATGGGTGGAAGGAGTTCGTTGGGACGCTTGTGGTGGGAGGCGTCTTCTTTTACCTGCTCTCCAAACTTGACTCAGAGTAACTGATTTGTCTCGCACATCCATGTATATGCGCGTGAGCGAAGATGAGCGCTGGGTAATAAAAGAATTGCGCGCAGCAGGGAGTGAAACGCACTCCGTAACAGTGCGACTGAAAGACAAACGTCTCACTCACATCTTCGTAGAAAGAAGCATTAATGATGGCCGTAGAATCAAGGACATATTGCAAGATTCTGATTACCAAGATGTCACCATTAAAAAATATAAAGGCAGGAAAGATTACATCTATCAAAAGATTGGACTTAAACGCCACTGACCGGAATCACCGGCAATACTCGCGACAGACACGCAGATAGGAAATACCTACATCGTGTTCATGTGGTATCTCAATGTTAACGGCACGTAAATGTCAGAAAGCTTTAAACAAAGGTCGGCGCAAGTACTCCCTCGAGGAGGCGGCGCTTATTAGTGATCTCCTACACCAACTTGCAGAAGCAGACTATGCGCAATTCATCCAGTGGAAAAAAAACGGCGGTGCTCTACACGCGCGTGTCAACGGAAGAACAGGCAAACCACGGTTATAGTCTTCGCTCTCAGGAGCGACGTCTTCGCGCGCATTGTCAGCGTGAAAACATCCATATCGCCAAGCATATTGCGGAAGACGCGTCTGCAAAAACTTTTGATCGAAAAGGGTTCAATGAGCTGCTTTCATTCGTAAAACAGAATCGCCGGACCGTGGACTTGCTTTTGTTTGTCAAGTGGGACCGCTTCTCGCGTAATCTCACTGAATCGTTTGCCATGATGTCGAAATTGGAGTCATTGGGTGTCGAAGCCAATGCTATCGACCAGCTAATTGACCATTCCGTCCCAGAAAACAAGATCATGCTCGCTGTTTTTTTGGCTTCACCAGAGGTGGAAAACGAGCGCAGGTCACTTGCCGTAATTCGCGGCATGCGACAAGCCAAGCGAGAAGGGCGGTTTGTCGCAAAACCGCCGAAAGGTTATTCGATGTTTCGCAGGGGCGGCGAAAAACCTAGTCTCGTTCTTAATCAGGACGCACCACTGGTTCGGAAAGCATATCAGATGGCAGCAAAGGGTATGTACCAACTAGAAGAAATTCGAAACTATCTTCGCCGTCATGGAATGCAGATCAGTCGCAATCAGATGTCGAAAATGCTTCGCAATCCTGTCTACGGGGGTAAGATTCATCTTCAAGAATACCGTGACGAACCAGAAGAACTTGTCGATGCAATTCACGAACCGATTATTCCTTGGACCGAGTTTCAACGCGTCCAGGAAAGGCTCCGTGAGCTCAAAAGCAAGAGGCGTGGTAAACCAACACGAACACATGCCTCGATTCCGCTTCGCGGTCACTTGCAGTGTCGTCGCTGTAGTGGCAATCTGACCGGAGGTCGCTCAAGAGGGAATGGTGGAGACTACTGGTATTACCATTGCCGAAATGGTTGCAAGGAAAGAATTGGTGCTGCTAAGCTTGATAAGGCGTTTGATGCTCTTTTGCAACAGATTCAAATCCCCAAAAAGATTTGCGATTTGTATAAAATGGCCATTGAGGATGTCTTTAAGGAAAACGAACACGATCGATCAGCACAAGTTACTCGATTGCAGGATAATCTAGTCTGCATGGACGAGCGTCTGATTAAAATTGATGATCTATTTGTGGACGAAAAACTCTCGGACGAAGCATATCAAACCACTCGCCAGCGATATACCCAGCAGCGCGCTAGCATAGAGGGTCGAATTGACACCCTGGCGAGCGTTGACAGTCAGTTTACCGAATACATGCGTTTTGGCTTTTCTCTTCTTACAAATCTTCCGGATTACTACCGGGAAGCCAATTTAGAGACCAAGAGAAAGATAGCAGGTTCGATTTTTCCGGGAAAGCTGATATTTGAAGATGACATGTGTCGAACCACAGAGGTCAACCCTGCCATCACCTTGTTTTCGCCCAATCTGGCCCAAAATGATAGAAATGGCAAGGGGCATGACAACCTTGAAACTGTCATGCCCCTTAAGGCGTGCAGTATGGATGTCTACAACTCTGCACTGGGAGAAGTACAAATAGACGATTTGGTTCGAAACGAGCTCTGTGACGAAGACGACGATATTTTCCTGGATGACCGAGGGCATTTCAGTGGTACAGGAATGGACACGCAACTGCCGTTCCTCCAGAAGACACTAAACGACTTCAGCGTTGTGCCGCTGGTCATGGGCGCCGAGACGGTAGATTTCTGCAAAGAACTCGGAAGCGCCATTGGCGAGATCATGTCCAATCGCAATACGCTGGTTCTGGCCTGTGTAGACGTCGTCGAAGCCAGCGAAAAAGGAATGGATTTATTTAGAAGCCACCTCATGAATCTCGATATTACCGCTATGATGGTGCTTCTGAATCAAGAATCTGAAATCAAGGTCCAAGGAAAGGGACCCGTGCTCGTTGCTATGATCGCCGCTACCCAACGTCGCGCTGACGTAGTGAAGATTACCGAGATGAACTCAGCCCTTAATGGGCGCCAGGGATTTGCTGGTGCGTTGATAGGACGCTATTGAGATGGCCCCCGGCTCTCAGATAAACAGTCAGCCGCAGGAAGAGGCGGTTTCGATCGATACCTTCTCGATTGTCGGTTTTGGATCGTTGGGAAGAGTATTGTCCCGTGCGCTCACAGAAATTGGAGTCAGATGTGAACTGACGGTGTCGAGAACGGCAGATCGGGCGCGGGATTTCAGAGACGAATTTTCTGCTGCGGGCTCCGCGTCGTTGAACGAGGCAGATTTTACAGGCGCGGCACTGGTCTTGATAACAGTCTCCGACGATGCCTTGTCGACAGTGGCTCAGGAACTAGCCCAACGTTCATCGTGGACTGATACCGTCGTGCTTCACACGTCGGGAGCAAGAAACCATGAAGTATTGGCTCCACTGATGGATATGGGCGCATATACGGGCTCTTTTCATCCGCTGCAGACTTACCTCGGGGACGAGAGCGGCAGTGCATTCAAGAATGTGACGATTGGGATTGAGGGTTCGCAGCAAGCAGTTACTACCGCTCGACACATTGCAAATGTGCTTCTCGCGCAGCCCGTGATCATTGAATCGAGCAAGAAGGCCCTCTATCATGCTGCGGCGGTCATGACTGGAAATCATGCAATTGCGATGTTGGCAGCCGCCGAGGAAGTTTGGGAGCAGGCAGTGGGCAGCAAGCAATCATTCTCAGATGCCATGGGGCCGCTGGCCGAGCGCAGCATCTCCAACGCCATCAATATGGGGCCTGACACAGCCCTGACGGGTCCGATTGTCCGCGGAGAGGAGGGGACCCTGAAGCTGCATCTCGATGCTGTTTCACGTTTTACCCCGCATCTTCTGTCTCTCTACGGCGCGATTGCCACAGAAACCGTTCATCTCGCGGTACGATCTGGCCGGTTGTCCGCGCTCGCGGCAGTAGGGCTCCTCGATATCATCGAAGCTCACCTGAATCCGAAAACAGTAGAATGAACGAGCAAGGAAAGGAAGCCCTTGAGCGCATCGTCGAGATAGTAGGATCGGTCGCCGCCAATGATGCCACGTTTGTTTCTGTCGCTACCGTTCTGGGCGGAGTGCTCAGGCGCGTCTTGTCGGCTGAGAAAACGGTAGAAATGGCGGCGATATCGTTGGGGCAACGTGATCAGTTACAGCACATGAGGAAACAGACCTCAGAAATGATCGAGACTCTCGGATAGGTACTACCCGAGCGCATCTCGCTCGAACAAGTAGATGCGGAAGAGGAGCCGTCCTGGTGGTTTGCCCTTTCAGAAGCAACCCACGTTCTCGACGAAAGCATCGAGCAACTTTCAGTCCTGGTATCGAAGCAGACCAAGGGGTCCGCAGTGCGTGATCTGACAGCCCAGATCATCCGACTCATGAGGGAGCACTACAACGTGTACCTGGGTGAAGCTGCGCGCTGGATGGATGGATAGACTGCGTGAATTGATAGTCATTTCTGTCCGAAGGCAGGAACAGCATTCTATGACAGCCATACTGCCCATTCTGAACCAAAGCCAGAGCTATTCTGCATATATGAAAAATATTTTTTACATCATTCTAACCGCCACACTCCTCGGCCCGATCGGCCTGGGTTGTGCACCCGTTAAATCCATGGATACCTACTACGCGATTGATACATCGATGGGACGCCTCGTGATTGGTCTATACGACGAGACCCCGTTGCATCGCAACAATTTTAAAAAATTGGCCAACGAACAGTTCTACGATGGCACGACGTTTCACCGCGTGATCGCCGGGTTCATGATTCAGGGTGGCGACCCGAATTCCAAGGACGACGATCTGTACAATGACGGGATGGGTGGCCCTGGCTATACCACCGAAGCAGAAATAACAGCAGCGTTGATCAACCGTAGGGGGGCGCTCGTGGCCGCCAGGCAGGGCGACAATGTGAATCCCGAACGCCGCTCTTCTGGATCTCAGTTCTACATCGTTCAGGGCCGACCCTTGACGGATGATATGCTGGATCAAACCGAAAAACAGATCACTCAGAATATCGGTAGCGAATTTGTGTATACCGAAGCCCAGCGAGAAACCTACAGAACAGCCGGCGGCGCTCCCTGGCTGGATATGCAGTACAGCGTTTTCGGTGAGTTGGTTGAAGGATTCGACGTCCTGGATGCCATTTCTGCGGTCCCTACCCCGGGAACGACCGGAGAGGGTGACCGCGCCCTGCGAGACATGCCACTGGAAAAGATCGAGATGACTGTCACGTATCTTCCCGATTACACACCCTCCAAATAGTAGGCGCCATCGCGTTTTCCAAATGTGTTAACAGGCCCCAGGATGTCCAGAGAGTTTACCGAACAGGAATCAGTCCGCCGCGAAGCACGCGCCCGTCTCGAAGAAGCGGGTGTAAATCCGTACGGCTATTCCTGGGAGGTCAGCCACCGCGCAAAGGATATTTTGGAAGCCTTCGACGACGCGAAACATCAAGGTGTAGATGGATCTGCTCCTTTGGAGGAATTCAAAGTGTCGATTGCTGGGCGAATTATGTCGCGCAGAATCATGGGCAAGGCGTCTTTTTCCCATCTCCAGGATGATTCCGGTCGGATTCAGATCTACGTCACCCGCGACGACCTTCCGGAGGGATTTTATAATTCGGTGTTCAAGAAGATGCTCGACATCGGCGATCTGATCGGCGTTGAGGGATATGCATTTCGAACCCGCACCGGAGAGATTTCGATCCACGTGCAAAAACTGGAGGTTCTGTCCAAATCGTTGAGGCCGTTTCCAATCGTCAAAGAACAGGATGGACACGTGTTCAATGAGGTGACAGATAAGGAATTTCGATACAGGCAGCGGTACGTAGATCTGGTTGTGAATCCTGAGGTTCGAGAAGTCTTCCGTCAGCGCGCTCGCATGATCACCACCATGCGGCGGTTTATGGATGATCGCGGATATGTCGAGGTAGAAACGCCCGTGCTGCAGCCCCTTTACGGCGGCGCCGCTGCCCGACCCTTCACGACGCACCACAACGCTCTGGATATGAAGCTCTATCTGCGCATTGCGGATGAGTTATATCTCAAGCGACTGATCGTAGGTGGATTCGACGGGGTATACGAGATCTCAAAAGATTTCCGTAATGAAGGTCTAAGCCGATTTCACAACCCGGAGTTCACGATGATGGAACTCTACGTTGCCTACAAGGACTATGATTGGATGATGGGCTTCGTGGAAGAGATTGTCGAAGCGGTTGCAATCGAATTGCACGGATCGACGGAACTTCAGGTCGGCGAAAACACGATTTCCTTCGAACGTCCGTGGAAACGAATCCCCCTCCTGGAAGCGATTGAAGAAAAGACCAGCCACAATCTGTCCGGGAAATCGAGGGATGAGATGGCCGGCATAGCTGCGAAGTTGAATATCGAGGTGGACGACTCGATGGGAAGTGGAAAAATCATCGACGAGCTGTTTGGTGAATTTGTGGAACCGTCTTTGATCCAGCCTACATTCATCACGGACTATCCCGTCGAATTGAGCCCGCTCGCAAAGCGACATCGGTCAAAAGAGGGTCTCGTTGAGCGTTTCGAGGCGATCTGTAACGGAAAAGAGCTTTGCAACGCGTTTTCTGAACTCAATGACCCGGACGACCAGCGGGCACGTTTTGAAGAGCAAGTCCTTCTCGGAATGCGCGGAGACGACGAAGCAATGCAGCTCGATGAAGATTATCTGAGAGCCCTCGAATATGGAATGCCCCCCACGGCGGGTCTGGGCATAGGTGTCGATCGTCTTGCCATGCTGATGACCAATTCCTCTTCCATTCGGGATGTGATCCTGTTCCCACTCCTTCGTCCGGAAGCGGAAGTGGATGAGGAAGCAGGAGATTCGGATGACTGATCTCGCCCGGCCGGCGAGTTACCTCGAACTGATCAGGGGTAACACTTCGTTTCGCCGCTTGTGGGTTGGCAACGTCATTTCCCTTTTTGGCGACTGGTTCAACACCATTGCACTGTACAGCCTGATCCTGAACCTGTCTGGATCAGAGTTTGCGTTGGGAGCGGTCTTCATCACAAAAATGCTGCCGTGGGCGTTCGTTTCCCCTATAGCCGGCGTGATTGTTGATCGATTTGATCGTCGAAAGGTGATGATCATTTCCGACATTCTCCGGGCTGTCGTGGTACTGGGGTTTTTGTTCATAGACGAGCCTGGAGAGGTGTACCTGATCTATGTGCTTACGGCAGCCCAGGTTATCGTTGGATCGGTATTCCACCCCGCTCAGAGTGCGTCAATTCCGAACATAACCAAGAGAGAAAATCTGGTTACGGCCAATACTATCATGGCCGCGACCTGGTCGGTTCTTCTGGCCCTTGGAGCGGCGGCGGGAGGTTTTGCCGCCGAGTGGCTTGGGTTGAAAGCGGTGTTCCTGCTCGACAGTGCCAGCTATATCTTCTCCGCATTTTTTATCTATCGCGCCGTAATACCCCAAACGACGAGCCCCCGGAAACGAGGTTCGGTAATTCGAACTGCGGCTCGTGAGGTGATGGAAGGGCTCCGTCATCTCAAGAAGCATCCTACTATCGCTCGGATGGCGACGACCAAATCCGTCTGGGCAATGGGTGGCGGCGGGCTGGTTTTCCTGATAACCCTTCTGGCTGAGGCGGTCTATCCAGAGAGCGTTTCGATATCGATTGGAGTTCTCTTTGCAGTACGAGGCCTGGGTACGGGTATCGGGCCGATAATAGTCCGGGCTTGGTTCAAGAATGAGCGCCACTGGCCTCTCATCCTGGGAATCTGTATATCGCTCACTGGAGGAGGGTATCTCGTAGCTGGTTGGATAGGTCTGACCTTCGCAATCGCGATCCCCATTCTGTTTGCACACGCTGCCGGAGGAGTAAACTGGGTTTTTTCTACCGTAATGCTCCAACAACGCGTCGTAGACCAGTTTAGAGGCCGAATATTTGCAACAGAATGGCTTCTTGTGATGGGAATGGAGTCTCTATCCATTCTCGCTGCGAGTCTCGTTCTTGAAATGGGACTGTTATCGCTTTCTGGGACCGTCAGTTTGTTTGGATTTATATCAGTCATTTCCGGCCTAATTTGGCTGTTTTTTGTCGTTCCAGCCGAAAAAAGAGATTTTCTTTCGGGAAACATCCCTAAATCCTGAAAAATGGCACTGAATTGGTGTGAGAGTGGGACATATCTCCCCCGAGCATCCAATTATGTCGCTGGACTCCTTTTTACACTTCATTTCCTCAACAGAAACGGAGACGAATGCAGATTCCGATCTGGCGTTTGCCGAGGTTTCCCCCGAAGGAAAGATAACCAGTATCAATCCGTTTGGCCGCCTGGCCTGGGGTTGGCGAGTCGGCACGAAACTGAAAGCCGATATCCTGATGGCGTTGGAATGCGTGGAGGGCGACGATCCGATCGGACTGCCGCTTATGATCGGTGGATTGCACATGCGCGGATTGCTGCGCAGGGACCAGGAAGGCTGGTTCATCATCGGATACGAGTCCGGAGCGAAGGTTTCGAGCGGCGAACAACACACCTTTCGGGCCTTGATGGATCAGATTCCACAGCCGGCCCTCTGTTTCAACACCTCGGGTTTGGCCCGGTACGTCAATGAGTCTGCGGCGCGAGAGCTGGATGACGATGTCGAAAATCTGATTGGTCAGCCGGTACTGGCGCAGCTCATCCATGCGGAAGACCGATGGAAACTGGCAGATCTTATTGAGCTTGCTGCCAAGGATGGTTCATCCCACGCATCCGTTCGCTTCGGCAGAGCACCCCAAATTGGAATTCTCCACCTCGTACACTCCGTGGAAGATGAGTTTCAGGCGGTAATTCTGTCTGTAACGGAGACAGACAATTTTGTCGATGGCTCCCACATACAGGAATCATTTTATCAATCGTTTCTGGAGCAGGGCCCTATTGGAGTCCTGTATCTCGATGCCACGGGGAGTGTGACGTTCGAAAACCACTATTTTCGTACACTCGTCGGGGTTGGTCCCCATGCTTCCTGGTTGGGCATGGAATTGAGTGAGATCGCGGCGCTTCCACCCGCAGCTGCGGAGGAGTTGCTGGCAGTCTGCACTTCGGGACAGGCAAGCACTCTGATGACCGATCTGATCGATCCGGTTCATGGCAATGCGAGTCATTACATTCAAATTCACGCCTCCGCTATCCGTCATTTGGACGGCAATATCATCGGGGTGGCGTTGCTCATTGAAGATCGAACTGAGGTTGTCGCACAGCAGGAGGAACTCGACTTTATCAGTCGAAGCGACCAGCTCGAACTCGCGCTTCGAGAACTGGCTACCACAAATCCTAACCCGGCAACATTCCGGGATCAAGCCATCGCAATACTGGGTGCAGCCTCCGGTGCCGACAGGACAGGTCTTCTTGCACTATCGATAGGGAAGGACCGTCTGGTGCAGATCTCCTCGTGGGAAAGAGGATCCGATACGATTAGTCCCGAATCCATTTCCCGTGATAAGCTGGCCGGGATCGAATCCTGGGATGAAGGCTGTTTCGTGGGGGCGGCCGAGGGCGAGGACGCCATCATCTGTAAGCGGTACGATGCCGGCGTTTGTTGGATCGATCCCGTTAGAGATAATGGAAAATTTGCAGGTTATCTCGTGTTCGCCTGGAATAACGACGATCCAGAAGCAACCTGGGCCACCTCAACGAGGCTCAACGACTGGGTCCGGCTCTTCGAATCACTCTACTCGTGGATTCAGCTCGGCGCCCGATATCGCACAACCGTCGCATCCATCGATGACGCCCTGTTTGGTTTCAGTTTTTTGCCCGATGACGGCCGGCGATATCATTTTGCCACCGATCAGTTCGAAATGCTGACAGGTTATCGTTCCGCCGAGTTGCTCGACGACGGGGACCTCAAAGTGGACTGGGTCCAGGACGTAGTACATGAAGAAGACGCAGCGCTGGTCCGTGTTCACAACAAAACACTTCTGGAAGGAAACGAAAGCCGGGTGACCTATCGCATCCATCATCGTGATGGATCGATTCGATGGCTTAGGGAGCACGCCACACCTAGAACAGATTCGACCGGAATGACGGCCGTCAATGGCATTCTATCGGATGTGTCGGAGCAGAAGGCTGCAGAACTTGTTCTGCTGCAGGCTAAAAAAGAAGCGGAGGCATCCGACCGTTCGAAGACAGCATTTATTGCTACGCTTAGTCATGAAATCCGAACACCGTTGGGTAGCGTGAGTGGCTACGCGCAACTACTTCAGAAGGAGCTTGAAGAATTTGAAGAAGAGTTGCCGGGGGATCTGCCGGATCAAGTTCACGAATTTGTGAGTGCTATTTCTGAACGCTCGCATAAACTGCTGAATCTCGTCCACGATCTATTTGAACTCTCAAATCTTGAGATGGGAAAAGCGTCGCTCGAGCAAATATCCGTCGAGCTGTCCTCTATCGTCCGGGCATCCGTTGAAAAGGCAAGGCCCGGAATCGAACGCAAAGGCCTGAGTCTGGAGTTGTCCGTACACGACAGTGACCTCAATGTGAGTGGAGATGCAAAACGCCTGTCACAGGTGTTCGACAATCTTTTATCGAACGCCGCCAAGTTTACAGAATTCGGTTCCATTCACGTGGATATGCGTCGAATGGCAGGCGAAATAAGAATCGAGGTAACCGATACCGGTATCGGGATATCGGCCGACTATCAAGAACATCTTTTCGATTCCTTCTCCCAGGAAGAAGATTGGCGAAATCGCCGATTCGAAGGAACGGGGCTTGGACTGTCGCTCGTTAGACGGCTTCTCGGACTGATGGGGGGCGCCGTTGAGGTTGAGAGCGAGAAGGGTTCTGGCTCAACATTTCACGTAAGCCTACCGGCGCTTACCCGCGACTCCCGTCCTGACGCAGCGCGTTATCCATCGCGTATCTGACGTTTCTCTCAAATCCGGAGATCTTCGTCCGTTTTATCGCACTCTTGCGAAATCTCGAGCTGAATGATTCTTGATCCAATTCAGCCCACGCGGCAATCGGAGTCTCAAGTATTCCGGGACGAGGCGCGTATCGAGCCTCGGACGATTCCGTCCGGAATTTATTCCAGGGACAGACCTCCTGGCAGATGTCACAGCCAAAGATCCAGTTTCCATGATTGTCGCGGATGGACCGATCCACATCGTCCTCGCGGTGTTCGATTGTTGTGTAGGAAATACAGAGGTTGGCATCGACTACATACGGCTCCGTGATGGCCGCCGTGGGGCAGGCGTTGAGACACGCTGTACAAGAGCCACACTGATCCAGAATCGGTTCGTCCGGACTGAGCTCGATATCGAGGACGAGCTCTCCGATAAAAAACCAGCTTCCATGTTGTGGAGAAATCAGATTGGTGTGTTTTCCAATCCAACCCAGTCCAGCCCTCGCCGCCCATGCTTTGTCCATTATGGGTGCACTGTCGACGAACATCCTGCCACTTACATCTCCCACCTCTCCCTGTAGCCATTCATATAGGCTGGCAAGACGTTCCTTCAACACGAGGTGGTAGTCATCTCCCCAGGCATATCGGCTGATTCGGCCTACATCCGGTTCGTCTGATGGCTCATCGGGATAGAAGTAACTTTGCAACACTGAAACCACACTTCGGGCGCCGTCCACCAGTTTCGTTGGATCGGTTCGCTTTTCCAGATGCTTCTCCATCCAGCTCATCGAGGCGTGATTGCCCCTGGAGAGCCAACTTTTCAATCGAGCGGCTTCAACGTCCAGGGCCTCCGCACGGGAAATACCACAGGCATCCAGGCCCAACTCGAGAGCCTTGTGCTTGATGGATTGTGACAGTATTTGGGTCTGACGGGAGTTTGAGGGCATCGGTACGGCCTGGCGAACTAATGCTCAAACCGACAAAGGCGGGCCGAGTTCTAGCGGTAGAGCAGCGAACAGTCGAAAGGAACGGTAGCTACCTGGTGTTCTTCTACACAACCCTTGCCATCCTTGCCCTTTGGACATACGACTTTACCGACCTCGGTATCGAGGGTAAATCGGCCTGCGGACAATCCCGAGCCCACGTAATAGTTCAGGATGGTCTCCGCTCGTTCCTGGGCAACCTGGAGGGCGTAAATGTCAGTATCATGGGAGCTCGAATAGCCGATGATGTTCACACAACAAGTCGGATTCAGCCGCAGTGCCTCGATGTTCTCGTCGAGAGCTTCGCGAGAAGCCGTACTGAGGTCAATCGTGTTGGACGCGAAGTACACGCTGTTCAGCTCAATGAGCATACACACTCGCGGTACGAGGGGCAGGGGAGGATCGTATCCAGGCACGGTAAGTGGCGGAGGAATGGGAGCTGGCGGAGGGCCGACTCTTTTTGAACGCCGCAGACATCCCCTCAATCCAAGAGCGATGAGTGATGTGTTGTGAGGATCATAATCCCGCTCATTTCGCCACACGTAATTGAGGTCCCAACGATAACTGGCCTCGCCGAATGCTGACCAGCATCCGTTGAAGGCTACGTCGATTCCAAAACCGAGCGGCAAATGATAAACCGATCGTTCGGGACCGGGCACACCGCGACCGGGAAGGTCAATGCCACCTTTGGATCGGCCTCGAAAGGCATCAGCCACGGTCGCGCCAAACCCAGTAAAAACGTACGGGAGTACACGGCTTTTGGAACCAGGCCGAAGAGTCATCACGATCTCTGGCTCAAACAGAAAGAGCGGCTTGGTGAGGAACTCGTTGATACCTGATCCGACCAATTTTCGACCGTCCTTGGTGCTGAAATTGGTAAACAGGACCATTCCCCTGAAGAAAAAGAGATCCCGCACAATGGGAAAGGAGCCTAAAAAGACGAGCGCGGGGTCGTGTTCGCGGACAAAATTCGCCCGGCTACGGGGTTGAAGCAGGTCAATGGGGCCGTGATACGTAAATAAACCGATACCGACACCCAGATGGGCGCGGGAGTCTCTGAACTGATTGCTTTGTGCTTGCGACACCAGCTGGGTGGTCACAATCAGCATCAGGATGGCCAAAATACGGCGAATAGTCATTATTACGATACGGTATTTCCCCAAATGAGGTGGAAAAGCGCCGGTAAAGACCCGGAGCTGCCAGATTGAGGTATCGTCCGCTATCTGCCATCCTGAAACCCTTTTTACAGCTGAATCAGGCTCTGTATCGGATTTTTGGCGAAATAAAAAAGGGGCCGCCCTGCGGGCGGCCCCTTTCAAGAACCGTTGGTTCTGAGATCCTCTATCGCACGATGATCGTATCAACGCGACGATACTGTGCCAGACCATCTTTCTTGCTCGTCAGATCTTCTGCGCGGCCATTGCCGATCGTGACCATGCGCGTCGACGAAACACCGTTCTCGGCGTAGTACTGCTCAACCGCGCGAGCGCGATCTTCGGAGAGCTCCTGCGAACGGCGTTCTCCCGGAGCAGACACTCCTTCCACACGAACGTTCATGTTCGGGCACTCGGAGAGTATTTCCAGGTTGTCCGTCAGCGCCGCCATTGCCTCATCATTCAGTTCGGAAGAGTTGCGGTCAAAAAACGCGCCGCCCAATTCCGTGACTTCACGACAGATAGCGGCTTCGTACATGTCAACCGTAAGTGTCATCGAGCGAGAATCGGAGCCTGCGCGGTTCGATGCGTTCAGCTGAACCGTGTAGGTCCCGGCTGTAGCGAACGTGTACGAGGGAGAGGCTTGACTGCTCGTTCCGCCATCACCAAAACTCCAGGCGTAAGAGACGGGCATATCGCCGTTCACTGATGCGGTGAACATGACAGACGTTTCCGTATCAGGCGAATTATTGTTTGCCCGGATACTCACAATCTGCGCAGGGACAGGAGGGTTTACAACGACTACCGTTGCAGAGCTCATGTCCGTTGACTTTCCTTTACGGTTTGAAGCCGTAGCGGTAACGGTGTACGTGCCGGCATTCTGAAAGGAATGATTGTTCGCTGCGCCCGAGGCGGAGCCGCTGTCGCCGAAGTCCCAGCTCACTGAAACTGGCATTTTGGCATCGTCATTGGTGGCTACTGCAAAATTTCCATTCTGGTTAGTCTGCAGACTGTCCGGCGCCGTCATCGAAAGAATGTCGACGGGAACGCTCTTACACCCTGTCAGCAGAATTCCGCCGGCAATGATGAAAAGCATGAAGCTGTTTGAAAATAGTTTTCTGGCCATGTCAGGAAGAGAATGTGTTTTCGGTTATCCAGAGAGTGCGTCCGGCATCACGGAATATAGGGTCAAAAATCTATAAACGGTCCGGAAGTGTGTTTTTATTGCCTTAGTTCTTATCAGATTCAAAAAATGAACTCGATTCAGGCGACGGTGAAAAAGAGAAGCTGAAAAAGAATAGCCTGTCTCCAATGTGGAAACAGGCTGAACTCTTTAAATCGGGCAATACCACTTCACAAATCTAGGCGAGGGTATTTACGTGCTTTTCGAGTTCGCTTTTGTAATTGGCAGCCTTGTTTTTGTGGATGATGCCTTTTGCAGACATGCGATCCAGATAGGCCTTCACATCGATCAGAAGAGCGGAAGCCGCCGCTGAATCTTCACTCGCGCGGAGTTTTTTAATCATCGTGCGCATTTTACTTCTGTGCACTCTGTTTCGCGCGCGGCGCGTTTCTGACTGACGGACTCTCTTAGCTGCTGACTTATGCTGAGGCATTTGGTTGCCGTATACTTACTTGGATCGGAAGAAAAACTTTATAGCCTACAAATATACGCTGGTCCATCGTTTCAGTCAATTGTTCTGACCAATCCGGAACCGTCCGATTCACCGTGTGTTTCGCCTTCTGCATGGTAAATAGGCCAGTTTTTTTCAGATGTTCGCACTTCTTTCTGAATTCATAAGAAATATCGGTCACTCCATCATGGTTATCGTGATGGATCCTGAACACAGGGAGGATGAACGCACTCATCTCGTGAGACCAGGCCAGATGCTTCTGATTCTGGGAGCATCCTTTTTGACGCTTTTCGTTGCTTTGATAGCTACGCTGCTGCTCACGCCGCTGAGGTACTATCTGCCTGGTTATGGAACGATGGATATGCGTATTGAGGCGCGCGAAAATATGATGCGCATCGAGTCCATGGCGGATTCGCTTGCCCTTCAGGCCGAATACGTTTCGAGCCTCCGCGATATTTTTCTGGGCAATGTCGATGCGATGCCACCCGATGGAGATCGGCCGGCCGCAGCCGCACCCGCATTTTCTGCAGGATCCAGTCTACTGGAGTTGCCCCTCCCCTCCCTGTCCGGAAATTGGGAAGACCATCAGCAGCCGGCCATAGCGATCGGCAGGCTCTCGACGCTGAGCGAACCTACTGCTCAATTACCTCTTTCCGGCCCGAGCTTCCTGTCCGCCCTCTCGTTTCCAATTTTGCCGCCCGTCTCAGGAATTATTACGCGGGGATTCGATGCACAGACCAGTCATTACGCCGTCGATGTTGCCGCGGAGACCGGGAGTGCGATCAGGAGTATTGGTGACGGCTACGTAATTTTTGCTGATTGGGTAAATGATGGCGGCCAGGTGATCGCGATTGCACACGCGGTCGGTTATATTTCGGTATTCAAGCACAACAGCAGCCTTCTGAAACAGATTGGAGATCGAGTCCGTGACCGGGAAGTAATCGCATTCAGTGGAAACTCGGGAGAGATTACTTCTGGACCGCACGCGCATTTTGAACTCTGGCTCGACGGCCTCGCACAAGATCCCAGAGCATACGTTCTGGGCTGGTAGGACATAGAAAAACACCTTATCTCATGGCAAAGAACACCAACTCCGCTCCTAACCCTTCGCAAATCAATCTTATCGCCTCTGGCACCACGCTCGAAGGTACCCTCACGACCAAGGATGACATTCGAATAAGCGGAAAATTGAAGGGCACCCTTCGTGTAGAAGGAAAGGCGATAATTGCCCAGGAGGGAGTTGTAGAGGGCGATGTGTTTGCTACAGACGCAGACGTAGCGGGTAAGTTGGTTGGCGAAATCAACATCAAGGGTAGGCTCGTCCTGAAGGGATCTGCTAAAGTCCAGGGCACAGTGCGCACGACGCGGCTCATCGTCGAAGAAGGTGCCGTAATCGATGGAAGCTGCGAAATGGGTCAACTCGACAAGTCCCGGGCAGAAGTTCTCAAGTCTGGTAACATTACCCCTGTTCCGAAACCTCAGGCAGTTCCCGAGACCAAGCCACAGGGTACGTTTTCGTTGATGTCCGGTGAATGACAAGAAATCCTGGCAGTCCGGACTTCACGACGCATCTCCCTATCTGACGATAGGAATCCAGCTGGCCGGAACGATGGTGTTCTACGTCGGGCTTGGGTATCTGATTGATCGTTGGCAGCAGACAGAGCCCACTTTCCTGATAGTGGGTGGCGTGGTCGGGATGATTGCATTTTTCATCCAGTTGATCCGGGTTGTAAAACGCCTTTCATCTACCGGCTCCGGGGCAACGAAGTGGAGCGACAAAGACCCAAAATCTACCTCCTGAGCGCAGTTCACCCGAATTTCATGGCCTGAGGGGGTCGGTTCATTCATAATTCACCCGTTCCAGTTCTTGGCTTTTTATTGAATCCTTAGTTTTACAGCCCAGAATTGTTCGTCCAGACAATACACACAATCGCGGTGAATCCGAATGAGTGAAAGCATCTGGTTCAGTTCTCTTTTCGGGGCCGGAATGGCTGTCGTGTACAGCGTATCGGCTATCGTGTTGGGGCGTGTTGCGATGAAATCGCCTGGACGGACATTCATGATGATTGTGATGGGTGGGATGGTTGCACGAATCTTCGTGGCTCTCATCATCCTGACCCTCATCCTGTTGTTTGCTCCGGTGGACCAGATGGCGTTCCTGATGGGATTTTTCGTTGTCTTTGTCATTGGACTGACGGTAGAAGTAGTGACGCTGCATCGGAGTCAGAAGGCAGTTTCTAATGCGCCTGATGCGCCCGATGCGCCTGATGCGCCCGATGCGCCTGATGCGCCCGATGCGCCTGATGCGCCCGATGCGCCTGATGCGCCCGATGCGCCTGATGCGCCCGATGCGCCTGATGCGCCCGATGCGCCTGATGCGCCCGATGCGCCTGATGCGCCCGATGCGCCTGATGCGCCCGATGCGCCTGATGCGCCCGATGCGCCTGATGCGCCCGATGCGCCTGATGCGCCCGATGCGCCTGATGCGCCCGATGCGCCTGATGCGCCCGATGCGCATGACATATCATCCGAATCAACATCAACTTTCGACCTTTCGGCCGAGAAAAACTGATGATCAAAAGAGCATCAATATTTGTTCTCCTGGCGCAGCTCTCCCTGCTTGCGCTACCGCGAGATGTCGTGGCTTCAGGCGATGATCAGGAGAAGTTTGATGCCCTTCATCACAGCGCGAACGCATATTATCTCGACATTGCACCCCTCGATCCGATCGAGTTGCCGCGTATTTTCATCGTTCGATATGAGGACGGCAGCTACGGATTAAATCTATTCAGGTCAACGAGCTCAGCCATCCTGAATGGTCATTACGTCTCTGAAATCGATGCGGGCCATGGTGCGGAAGAGGAAGGCGATGATCACGAAGTGGAGGGTGACTCTCACGCCGAAACGCCTGGTGAACTTATAGGTGAAATAACAACGGCCCAGCTCGAAGGCCATCTCGTTCCACCCGCCGGATCCCACGTCGTCCTGGATCTTTCTATTTCCAGGCATCTTTTTTTCGCCTGGATGGCGATGGGGATCGTGCTGCTGATCATGACGCGACTCGCGGGCATGTACAAGAAAGGAATCGGCCGCGAGACGGCTCCGAGAGGTCTCTTCCAGAATATGTTCGAAGGGATGGTTGTTTTCATCCGCGACGACATCGTCAAACCAAACCTGGGTGACAAGACCGATAAATACCTGCCGTACCTGCTCACCGCATTTTTCTTCATTCTTACGGCCAACCTTCTCGGCCTCGTGCCATTCGGTGCTACTGCCACGTCCAATCTGATGGTTACGGTCGTACTGGCCACGTTCACCTTCATATTCACCCAGTTGGGTGGTACCAAAACCTACTGGACGCACATATTCTGGCCTCCTGGAATTCCAACGTTTGTCAAGCCCATCCTCATGCCCGTCGAGGTTTTGGGAATTCTGACGAAGCCCATCGCCCTGGCCATCCGGCTCTTTGCCAATATGACTGCCGGGCACCTGGTTATACTGAGTCTCATAGGCCTCATCTTTTCCTTTACCAACATTTTTGGTTCGGGAGCAGGCTACGGTGTGGCTCCAGTGAGCGTCGCTTTTGCTCTATTCATCTATTTCCTGGAACTCCTGGTATCCTTCATACAGGCCTACGTTTTTACGATGCTCTCGGCACTGTTTATTGGAATGGCTATCGAAGAGCATCACGCACACGATGATGCACATCAGGAGCAACAAATTGAAGCCTCGGCTTCGCCGGAGGCCGAACCGGTCTTCGCAAATTGATTTTTTAACTCACTCCCTAACAACAAAACAACAGTAGGAACTCAAATGGATCCATCAGCTCTCGCATTTCTCGGTGCAGGTCTCGGTGCAGGTCTCGTTGCTCTTGGAGCCGGTCTCGGAATCGGTAAGTTGGCTGGCCCGGCAATGGAAGCCACAGCCCGTCAGCCAGAAGCAACTGGTGATATCCGTACGTCGATGATTATTGCAGCTGCCCTTATTGAAGGTGTTGCTCTCTTCGGCCTGGTTATCTGCATCATTCTGGCAACCAAGTAAGCACAGGCGGCATTGCCGCTCTTTCTCGTCAGGACATTTCGGATTCAGAAATGTCTTGAACAGGCCTGGTATGCGCAGACCATTCTGTAGCTCGGGTCAAAGCCGGTACACGATACGATGATGGTTTTAGCACAGATTGTATTAGCTCAAATTTTAATAGCGCAGATTGTATTAGCGCAGAGTCTTCTCGAGCCAGATCTCGGATTGATCGTCTGGATTGGAATTACCTTCCTCGCGTTTCTTTTTCTCCTGAAAAAGTTCGCGTGGGGACCGATTACTAAGGCTCTCACGACTCGCGAACAGAACATCAGCGAGTCTCTGGAGCAAGCAGAAAAAGCGCTCACCGAAGCTCGCCAGCTTCAGGCCGACAATACCAAGGCTCGCAGAGAAGCGGAAGCGCAGGCACAGGGTGTTCTCCGAGAGGCCCGAGACGAGGCTGAGCGCCTTCGCACGGTAGAAGTGGACAAGACGCGATCTCAAATCCAGCAGATGCAGGATGCCGCTCAATCAGAGATCGAGCGGGAAAAGCAGAGTGCGCTCAATAGTCTCCGTGAAGAAGTCGCCGACCTGGCCATTTCCGCAGCGGAAAAAATTCTACGCGAAAATCTGGACGCGGATCGACAGAAGAAAATCGTTGGCGATTTTCTGAAAGATTTGCCGAAGAACTAACCGCCCGATGATCCACTTCAACGCAAGCTCGAAATGAGTGACATCACGATAGCCCGCAGGTATGCTCAGGCCTTGAATGAGCAGGCAGCGCAAGCCGACGTAATGGAACGTGTCGACGAAGACATCGCTTTGATAAGCGAGGGTCTGACGGACTCACGTGAGCTGGAAAATTTCTTTGAAAGCCCGATCATCTCCCGGGAGAAGAAATCCAGTGTGATCACATCTCTTTTTGGGGAGTCTGTCGATCCGGTAACAATGAAGTTTCTGGACCTGCTGGTCGAGAAGCGAAGAGAAGTCATTTTCTCAAGCATTGCAACGAGTTACCGTGAACTTCGGGACGAACAATCGGGCATGACGAGTGTGACTGCGCGAGTTGCGCATTCACTCTCGGACGAAGAAAGGGAAACCCTCCTCGGATCACTTGAGCAGTTGACCGGAAAAAAGGTGCGACTGAGCATGAGTGTTGACGAATCGATCGTCGGCGGCATGGTGGTTCGTGTGGGAGATACGGTTTACGACGGAAGCGTGGTCAATCAATTGGCTACGCTTCGCGAGCGGCTTGAATCAGGGTCGCATGTTTAATTCAGAACTGAACGAACGATGGACTTCGTGTCCATCCAATTAGACTAGACAAAATAAACGATGGCAACGGCAATCAGACCGGATGAAGTCACCGCTGTCTTGAAGCGCGAATTAGGCGGCTTCGAGGCAAAGACTGACATATACGAAGTTGGAACCGTCCTCCAGGTGGGTGATGGAATCGCCCGCATTTACGGCCTCTCGAAAGTACAGGCCGGTGAGCTGATCGAATTTCCTTCGAGCGGCGTCACGGGAATGGTTCTCAACCTCGAAGAGGACAACGTAGGCGCTGTGCTCTTCGGAGAGGTGGACCAGGTCCGCGAAGGGGATGAGGTTCGGCGTACCAGTCGCATCGCATCGATCAATGTCAGCGAGGACATGCTCGGTCGCGTAATCGATCCCCTCGGAAATCCGATTGACGGCAAGGGACCATTCACCGGCAAACAGTATGAGATGCCTCTGGAGAGAAAAGCTCCTTCGGTCATCTTCCGAGAGCCAGTGACCGAGCCCCTTCAAACGGGTATCAAGGCAATCGATTCGATGATTCCGATAGGCCGGGGCCAGCGTGAGCTCGTAATTGGAGATCGGCAGACAGGAAAGACGGCAGTACTGATCGATACGATTATCAATCAGAAGTCTACCCATCAGACCGACAAGCCCGTCTATTGTATTTACGTAGCCATTGGCCAAAAGAACTCGACCGTAGCGCAGGTAATGCGTACGCTCGAGGAAAACGGTGCCCTCGAGTACACCGTTATCGTCAACGCCGGTGCTTCAACTCCTGCGCCGCTCCAGTATATCGCTCCCTTTGCAGGGGCCTGCATCGGAGAGCTATTTCGGGATACGGGCCGACACGCACTCATTATTTACGACGATCTGTCCAAACAGGCCGTTTCGTATCGACAGGTATCTCTGCTGCTTCGTCGCCCTCCCGGACGTGAAGCCTATCCTGGAGACGTATTCTACCTTCACTCGCGGCTCCTGGAGCGCGCGGCCAAGATCACCGCTTCAGACGCAGTGGCAGAGAACATGAACGATCTGCCGGACTGTCTGAAGGATGAAGTGAAAGGAGGCGGCTCTCTAACCGCGCTACCGGTAATCGAAACCCAGGCTGGTGACGTGTCAGCGTACATTCCGACGAACGTGATTTCGATCACTGACGGACAGATCTACCTGGAATCGAATCTGTTCAATGCTGGCGTACGCCCCGCAATCAACGTGGGTATTTCTGTATCACGTGTGGGTGGGAATGCGCAGATCAAGGCGATGAAAAAGGTCGCTGGAACGCTCCGATTGGATCTGGCCCAGTACCGTGAGCTCGAAGCATTTTCAAAATTTGGATCCGATCTGGACGCCGCTACTCAACGCCATTTGACGCGTGGTGAAAAACTTGTCGAGGTCCTCAAACAGGGACAGTATGTACCGGTGCCTGTTGAAGAACAGGTGGCCATCATTTTTGCGGCTGGAAACGGACTCATCGACACATTGCCAGGCGCGCGGGTGAAGGAATTTGAGAAGCAGTACATCGATAAGTTGAAGTTGAGTCATTCTGATACTTTGGAGTCAATCGTCTCAACAGGATCAGTTTCGGACGAAGTGGCTGAGACGCTCACGAAAGTGGCCAACGACATGGTCGAACTCTACACAGCAACCGATTAACGCCTCCTTCCGCTTACAGTCATGGCAAGTCTAAGAGACATACGCACCCGAATCGGGTCGGTCAGCAGTACCCAGCAGGTCACGCGAGCTATGAAAATGGTGGCGGCTGCGAAGCTGCGTCGCGCACAGGAGGGTATTTTTCAGGCGCGTCCGTATGCAAACAAGCTGTCGGAAATAATCACGAGGTTACAGGCGCAGCTCGATCCAACGGATCACCCGCTTTTCGTACATCGTGAATCGGTCGAAAACATCCTACTGGTCATCGTAACGGCGGACCGAGGCCTCGCCGGTGGATTTAATGCCAACCTGATCAAGCTCGCCGAGCAGACAATCAAGGAGAGATACGAAAAACATCGCGCGGAAGGTCGACTGTTTCTCGCATGTGTCGGCAAGAAAGGCCACGAACACTTCTCCAGGCGAAATTACAAGCTGGTAGGAGATTTTCGAGGTGCCTTCGACAAGCTGTCTTTCCTGACAGCAGACAAGATCGCCTCTGTCGCTGAAGATGGTTTCATGGAAGGCAAGTGGGATGAGGTCTTCGTGCTCTACAACGAGTTCAAGAACACCATCTCACAGAACAGAATTGTGGAACCGTTCATCCCCATTCCGGCGGAGCGGTTTCTGACGCCGGTCATGGAGTCGGACGGTGAGACAGCCGGTGATGATGGCACGAATGACCCCATCTATGAGCCGGGAGTCCATCAGGTTCTTGACAGCCTGATACCTAGATTCTTGAACTATCAGATCTGGCGGGCACTACTCGAGTCAAATGCTGCCGAACAGGGTGCACGCATGGTCGCCATGGACAGTGCAACTACAAATGCCGAAGAACTGCTTGGAGACTTGAAGCTGAAGTACAACAGAGCGCGTCAGGACGCGATAACCCGCGAGCTCATCGAGATCACCTCGGGCGCAGACGCCCTGGCCGCCGGCTGATTAAGCGCGGCTGAGTTATTGAGCTCCGCAGCTTCTCTGCGGACCTATTTTTATGGAAGATCGACTTCTTCAGCGTCGAGCTGCTTTTAACCGCTTTCCACTATCAGCTCGATGAAGAGAGGTCGATGATCGGACATTACGGGTTCGTCGATCAGTTGCTGACTCAAGATTTCGAATTGACCGGCAGGCTTCAGGAGGAAAAAATCGATTTCGCGCTCTGGTCCGTAGGAAGGAAACGTAAGATGATCGGTCCCTTTCTCAACAATGTCCCATGAGAGACCCAGGTGCTCCATCACTTCCGATCCCGGTGTCGAGTTGAAATCCCCCGCAAGGATGGTGGGCAGATTCGGTTCATGGGCCAGATATTCCTCAAGCCTGTTTGCTTGAGAAAGTCGCTCTTCTTTGGTTCTGTAAAAGTGTATTCCGATAAACCTGAGCATCTCCCCTGAGCCCTGCAGCTGAACCACAATGGAGAGTGCGGTCCGCGGTTCTGGTCCCTCCGGAAGGATGTAGTTTCTGGTCTCAGTTATCGGAAGCTTCGACAGGACAGCCATTCCATACGCGCCGCCCTGATACTCCATGAACCGACCGAATCGAGCCTCCATCTCCGTCATCCGAGCTAACTCCCGAGCCTGATTTACCATTCCCGTTCGATTTGTGACGCTGTCGACTTCCTGGATGGCAACCAGGTCAGGATTGTATTCGCGAATGAGCGCGGCGATGCGATCAAGATCCACGATCTCATCCATGCCCTCTGCGTGATGAATGTTATAGGCGAGAATCCTGAGCGTGTCATCCCCTGCCATTTCACGCTCCTGAAGATGGTCAGGTGTCGAGCAACCCACGCTCAGAATGAGAATCAATCCCAGTGTCTTTTCGAAGGCGTGTTTAACGGACGATGAACTCATGTGAAAGTCCCCCAAGCAACTGAGTGGTGCGAAAAGCCACAGAACCCTACAGCCACCGACGTACGCGGCTCTTATAGATGGTGTAGTCCTCTCCGAAGAGTTTTTCGAGAGCAGCTTCTTCTGGCTTGATCTGAAATCGTGTCATGTACAGCACAAAAGAGGCCACAAAAGCAATCGAGAATACATTTGTTAAATACAATCCCCACGCGATCATCACGATCACCATACCCAGATACATCGGATTCCGGGTAATCTTGTACATACCGGAGTTCACCAGTGAGGATGCATTTTCCGGCACTCTCGGATCGACGGTTGTGTCAGATCTCCGAAATGAGATCGATCCTGACACCGCCACGACTAAGCCAGCTGCAAACAGAATCGCTACGAATCCGTCTCCGAAAGCCATCTCCGAGGAAGGAGTGTATTTTGATATCAGCCACATTCCAATGCTCGTAGCGAGCAAGACGACGATGCGAGGAATTTTCAGATTCAGAGGATTCAAAGTCTTGTCCGGAGGTGGGTATTTCGTTGAGCGCTTCTGTTGCAGCGCTCGATGGCAATCGTCTATTTTGAGTGCTGCCACACACATCTAAAAAGCGATCATGGAAATAGAAAATAGTGGAAATGCGGGCCAACGATTTACATCCCAGTGGGGATTCTTCCTCAGCGTTCTCGGAATTGCCGTCGGAACAGGTAATATCTGGAGATTTCCACGCATCGTGGCGCAAAATGGAGGAGACGATGGCGGCGGAGCATTTTTGGTCGCGTGGTTGGTATTCCTCTTCGCCTGGAGCATTCCCCTCATCATGGTCGAGTACGTGTGGGGTCGCAAACACCGATCGGGTGTTGTCGCGACGTTTATCAAGGAGGGTGGCAAGAAGTTCGCCTGGATGGGAGCGTTTGTCGCTTTTGTAGCCACCGCGATCACATTCTTCTATTCCGTGGTCGTCGGATGGTGTATCTATTATCTGATTCAGACAATCGTTTCGCCTCTTCCCCAGACGACCGAAGCGGCGATGGCTACGTGGAACGACTATCAAAGCGGTGGCTGGCCGCTGCTGTTTCATGCTATGGCCATGGGCCTCGGCGCCCTGGCGATATGGAAGGGAGTGACCTCAATCGAGCGCGTCAATAAAGTGCTGGTGCCGACGCTGCTCATCATCGTGTTGATTTGCGTTGTTCGCGCGCTCACACTGCCAGGTGCTTGGGATGGTGTAGCCTACCTGTTTACGCCGGAGTGGAGCCAACTCGCCCATCCAAAGATCTGGATAGAGGCCCTAACTCAAAATGCCTGGGATACGGGAGCTGGTTGGGGTCTCTTCCTAACCTACGCGGCCTACATGAGCGTCAAACAAGGCGTTGTGAAGAGCGCCGTTGCAACGGCCATCGGGAATAACATCGTTTCTCTGATGGCTGCATTGATGGTTTTCGGAACCGTGTTTGCAATCCTTCAGACTGAAATGGGCATGAGCCAAGTGGAAGTTCTTGAGGTCATGAAAACCAGTGGACCAGCGTCTACAGGTCTGACATTCATCTGGACGCCGCAACTGTTTCAGAGGATGTTTCTCGGGAATCCGCTCGCAGTCCTCTTCTTTCTGGGCTTGACGTTTGCAGGATTTTCCTCGCTCATCGCACAGCTCGAGCTTCCAACCCGCGTATTCATCGATGCAGGATTCAATCGTCCCAAGGCAATTGGAATGGTTGTCGGTGTGAGTTATTTGCTCGGAATCCCATCTGCCCTCAGCCTGGATATTCTCAGCAATCAGGACTTTGTCTGGGGAGTCGCTCTGATGATCTCCGGAGCTTTCGTCGCATTCATCGTCATCAAGAACGGTGTATCGAAAATGAGGGATGAAAATCTGGTCGGCAATTCGTACGACTGGTCGGTCGGAAAGTGGTGGGTCTATGTGGTCAAGTACTTCATCCCAACTGCCGCCGTCGTCCTCCTAATTTGGTGGCTGTCACAGTCGGTCACAGACACGTGGTATGATCCGTTCGAAACGGGCAGCCTGATGACGGTGCTGGCGCAGTGGACCATAATCCTGGGCTCCTTTTATTTCGGAAACAAGTGGCTTGCGAAACGCATGTCGCGGGGGGATACGTGAGAATATCGGGACTTCTGATCCTGGCTCTGGGCCTGCTGGGCGCATGCGCCGATGTCGATAGCACCGATGGTACAACTCAGTACCCCGATGACTCATTCGTCGTGCCCGATGGCGGCGAATCCCGTTACGAGCAGACGCAGGGTCCTGTAGTTGGAATTGATGAGGCCCATTTCAACTACCACACCGCCGATGACAAGTACCGTTCTTTCGCCAATCTGCTGCGAAACGACGGATATCGGGTGGAACGATTTAAGGAATTGCTCTCAGCGGAATCCCTGGTCGGCGTTGACGTGCTGGTAATTTCGAACGCTCTGTCTGAGGAAAAACAGTTTGACTGGAGCCTCCCGACACCTTCAGCATTTTCCGCTGCCGAAGTCGCCGCAATCGAAAACTGGGTTGGGGAGGGCGGAAAGCTGATGTTGATCGCAGATCACATGCCTTTTCCGGGTGCCGCAGAAAACCTTGCAATGGCCTTCGGTATCGTCTTCTACGATGCCTTTGCCTACAGCCCGAGCAGCTGGGACAATCATGAGAGTCAGCTCGTTTTTTCAAAGGAAAGCGGCCTTCTCGCTGATCATGTAGTGACATCGAAGGAGGGAGGCGGAGACGTACCATTCGTGGTCACGTTTACCGGCCAGGGCTTTCGCATGCTTTCCGGTGTGCAGTACTCACCATTGATTTCGTTCGCGGATGACTCGTTCCTGCTTCTTCCGAAGTACGCAGCCGGATTTGATCAAAACGTTGCACGTATTCCCGGGGCTGGTCTGCTGCAGGGCGCTCTCGTAGAGCACGGTGCTGGAAGAGTGGCTGTTTTTGGCGAGGCTGCTATGTTTTCTGCCCAGATTCAGGAAAGGGCAGATGGGCCTTATCCTTTTGGCATGAACAATCCCGAAGCCCCTCACAATGCCCGTTTTCTACTGAATGTCATGGGCTGGCTCGGTTCAGACTTGGATTAAAGCCTTCAGGTACACTATCTATCCGCACTAGACGATGATTCGATGAAGCATTTTTTCCCCATGCGAAAGAGCGAGGCTGCTACACTCGTTTTTTTACTTTCGTGGGCTGTGATAGCCTTCTTGCCTGTTTGGAGGACAATCGAAGTTGGAGGAATGGTGGTCTTTGGCTGGCTCATGGCGTCGCTAATGGTCATATCACCGACGTTGACGCTTCTCGTGTTTCGGAAGTCTGACCGAAGCGAAAAAGGTAAACGGGTGGAAGGGAAATCGATGACCGGTTCGAACGAATGATCATCGAACGGATTCTGGTGGTCGTCTACCTGCTGGGATGCATAGGAATCGGTATAGCAGCATCCAGAAAGGTTTTTGGATCCAAAGACGAGTTCTGGGTTGCTGGTCGACGTATAGGGACCACCGTGAATGCGATGGCCATCATGGCGGCGTTGGCAAGTGGTGGATCGATTATTGGAGTTATGGGGTTGGCTTATTCGCAGGGAATGCCGGCAACACTTGCCCTGTTTGCCGGATCCATCCTTGGGTTTCCAATCGCCTCCCTTCTGGTTGCACGACCCTTGCGGAACTTCGGCCGGTACACCATTACGGATTTTTTGGGATATCGATATCCGAGCGCGTGGGTTAGATATCTCGTGCCGACGTTTATCGTGATCGCATTTCTGATCTATATCGTAGCCCAGTTGAAAGCCGCCGGAATAACGGCGACCGCCCTACTGGGGATTCCTTACGATACCGCGCTCGTCCTCTCTACCGTGGTTTTTGTCACCTATGTCTCCTTCGGAGGAATGATTGCGATCACCTGGACGGATGTCATCCAGGGCTTTTTGATGCTGGTTGTAGTCGTCGGAACCGCCGGAGTATTTATATGGAAGGTCGGTTCTCCTCTTGAGATAGTGTCTCAAGCCACTGCCGTCGCCCCTGAATTGGGACAGGTGGCGAATCGCCCATTGTCTAGCTATCTCGGATTTTTTGTCATCTGGGCCACGGCGATTCCTGTAATTCCGCATATCGTAATGCGCGTTTACACGGCCAAAGACGCTGCAAGCGCGAGAAAATCGCTGAATTTGGCTATGATTGCCTACAGCACGATCATCCTGGCTGCCGTGCTCGCTATTGTGCCTGTTGGCAAAATTGATTTCCCGGCGCTGCAAGATGCCGATCAGCTCTTTCTTCGGGTCATGGAGGCGGAATTCCCTCCGGTAATTCGAGGCATTGCGGTAGCCGCCGTCCTCGCCGCCGTCATGTCTACGACCGATGCACTACTGCTGGCATGCAGCTCCGCAATTGCTCATGACATCTTTGGGCAGCTGTCGGGAGGCCAAGCAAGTGAAAGAACGCTAAGTTTTGTGCGCATCGCGTCGACGTGGGTGATCGGCATAATTGCGCTTCTCTGGGCATTCTCTCCACCCGAATTGATAAGCCAATTTTACACTGCTGGCGTGGGCCTGTTGAGTTCGAGTCTTTTTGTCCCGACAATTGCCGGGCTCTGGTGGAAGAGGGCCAATCGTACGGGTGGAATTGCTTCAATCCTTGCAGGATCGATCGTGTACAGCGTGGTCTTGCTGGGCCCGATCGACCTGGGCGTTGCTCCCATTGTGGTGGCGCTTCTTGCGAGCACGGCGGGAATGGTGCTGGGCTCGATATTGACAACTCCCGAATCAGAAGAAATGCTCGAAGAAATCCAAAAGCTGCATCAATAGAACTCTGAAAGTCGCCCTCTGAATAGTTCCGAATAAAGAAAGGGCTGCTGATGTCCGTTAATCGCCATTACTGCGCATTGAAATGGTGGGTTGTTAGAATTTGACGCGGTCTTCGTTGACGAGAAACTTCAGTCAGCGTAACTTTGGCGCCCTGCTTACGGGCAGGCAGTCCGAATCCGGAGAGGTGGGTGAGTGGCTGAAACCACTGGTTTGCTAAACCAGCGTACGCTTTATCGTGTACCGGGGGTTCGAATCCCTCCCTCTCCGCACGTGGAATCCCTATGTTGTTGTCATACAATGATATAGGGATTCTTGTATTTATAAGGTGACGTAATTGGTGACGTTTTGTCAGCTTTCCTCCCAATGAGGTTTTGGCGCTATCGGTCATTGAATCCTAGGCAGTAATTAAATGCCGAGGTACGCAAATATCAAGAAGATGATATGCGGATCGCTGATATGCCGATGGATGATATGTGGATTGGAGAAACGCACCTCAAGCCAGATCGAGCAATATTGCCTATTGCTCTAAACTCTTGTAGTGGTTACACTTAATCCTCTACTAATCAAACTCAATTTGGAGAATTCCTAAATCTCCAATCCGTAGAGTAAATGTTATGTTTCTCGGTTGGATATGTGACTTTGGACCTACATACTTGAATTCCCTCATGCTTGAGCTATGCCCAAAAGTTGTGTATGGAAGGTTTAGGCAGCGTGTCGTTCTGATGTAATTCCGTCGGTGAATTTGATTCCTTTTTTTACAAGTTGCAATAGGTGCGGTGCATTCAGTTTCCTCCACTTCTTCTGAGCCTCTTTACATAGACGGAAGGCCATTGCAAGAGCTGTTTCTCGGCTCAGACATCCCCTCGTTTTGGCGGTCCTGAGGCGCACGGTCGCGAACGTAGATTCGATCGGATTTGTGCTCCGAAGATGGATCCAGTGTTCTGCCGGAAAGTCATAAAAAGCGAGCAGTTCTTCTCGGTCTTTCACCAGAATCTCTGCTGCTTTCGGATACTTTTGCTGGTAGGCTTTGATGAAAAACAGAAGGGCGCTCTCTGCCTGCTTTTTTGTTTCTGCTGTATAGATCTGCGTGAGGTGACCTTTTGCCTTCTTCTGAACGGACTTGGGCAGGCGGTTGAGCACATTTGCTGTCTTGTGCACCCAACAGCGTGCGGCTCGCGTCTCGGGATAAACTTCTGCGAGAGCACTCCAGAATCCCATGGCTCCATCGGCAACAGCCAGCTTCGGTCCTTGATCCAGCCCGCGGTGCCTCAGCTCCAGGAGCAACTCTCGCCACGACTGCTTGCTCTCGCGAAAGCCGTCCTCGAGTGCTATAAGCTCCTTCCTTCCATCGGCCGTAGCGCCGATCACGACCAGCAGACACAGTTTCTGTTTATCCATGCGTACGTTTACGTGAATACCGTCGGCCCAGAAATAGACGTAGTGCTTCTCCTTCAGGCTCCGCTTTTGCCAGTCTTCGTGCTCCCTTGTCCAAAGCGTCTTCAGGCGCGCAATCGTCGAGGAGGTCAGCCCTGGGGCATCAGGACCAACAAGGGCCGAGAGCGCTGCCTCAAAGCCGCCCGTTGAAACTCCCTTCAGGTACAACCATGGAATGAGAGCCTCAAGCGAGCGGCTCTTGCGGAGGTAGGCTGGTAGTATCGAACTGCGGAAACCGATTCTATCCTCACCCCGACCCGTACGGTCGCGTATGCGGGGCATCTTTACAGCGACCTCCCCGATACCAGTCAAAATCTTCCTCTCTGGCAGATATCCATTGCGAACGATGCGGTGGCGATTCTCTTCGTCGCGCAGGAACTGGTAGCGCTGGCAGAAAGCTTCAACCTCGGCCTCAACGGCTGTGGCCAGCATCTTTGCGGCCCCTGTTCGCAATACTTCTGTCAACACATCCTCTGTGCTATTGTAGTTCTCGTTCTCGTGTGCGTTATTCGTCTTCATGGGCGGTGTATCCTCCAATCTTCGGATTGACAATGACGTAATCATCATCAGGATACGCCGCCTATACCTTTTTCACCCGTACACAACTTTCGGGGTTAACTCGCAGTGAGTATACCACCAACTACTAAAACCATTAGAAGAGGTAAGTACTTCATATTTTTAAACATGATCGAGAAGTCTTGGACTCGTCTCTTCTTTAAAATTGATATACTGTTTAATCGTTTGTATCCTTTCTTGAGGGTGATAAGATCGCAAGACTCCACCTTATTTGTTGTTCAGACTGTCCGATGAATCAGGACCATCTCTAGGACCATCTCTGTCGACACATAAGCATGTTCGGTTTCGATGTAAAATGTTAAGGTGTGCGAACCACTAGAAACACCAGAAAAAGAATAATCTCCGTCGACAACAGCATACCCTGTCGTTGTGTCCAGATCAACGCGCGCATATTTGAAGGCGATGTTTGTGTCGCGCTCTAAGGTCGTACCACCCGTGTACACCTCTGGCGTTGTAAAGTGGTTGAGCTTGATATTTCCAGAAACCGTGTACGTGTCTTTGCTACCACTTTCCGCAGAAGGGTTCGGGACCACACGCGCTGGTTGATCACTCGTAAAATCAAAATTATAAGCATTCAGAAAGAGAGGACCAGGCGAGTCAGCCTCATCGCTATGGATGACTCTCTCGCGGATTGAAACGATGTCGCCGGTATTAGCATCGATGATAGCATTCCAGCCATCTCTCTTATCTTCAGTTTCGACGGCTGAATTCCAGATTAAGCGGAAGGTGATTTCGTTTTGGGTGCGTTCAGCTAGTACCGAAAGCTCAGATTTTATGACTCTTAAATCTTGGTTGATTGCCCTGGCCGCTCTGACGAGTCCGGAAATGCTTTGTGCACCGATGAAGGGCGAAACGCTGAGGTTTATAGAATCGTATGCTTGTATCGTTAGGGACTGTACTCTACCAACATCCGATACGTTTAGTCCGATCACCGAGCCGATCACCGAAAGTTCTCGATAGCGCTGGTGATAAGCGAGGTGCCAGCCTGTTCTAGTTCGACCTATCTCTGGTCGAGAAAATGATTCGAAGTCGAATCCGAGATCGTCGTCCACGTCGCGCAAAAACCGAGCAGCTTGATTGATCACTTGCCCTTCCGAGTTGAGGAAGACTTTTTCTCCCAGTCCAAAATCCAAAGAATCAGTGTCAATCACCCGTCGGGCTACACCAGTAATGAGGTCGACATGCGCGGCTAGTTCTGTTTTTCCCACCCAAATGTAACGTGCCTCCGTTTCTCCCTCCTGAGCGCTAGAAATATCAACGCTAGCAATGAAAAAGCAAGCGCCGATGGCCAGTGAAACTAGGTGTTTTGAAAATATGTAGGTCGACATCGCATACTCCATATCAGGTTACAAGAGAGATGGTCCTATAAAACTGGACAGGGTCTTAGGTGGAATCTTGCGGATTGATTATGCTGCTTCTTGAAGCGGCTGGTGATTAAAAAATACGTGATCAGGGGTCTTTCTTCCATGTGAGCTGTGTCGCCGTTCGTTATTGAAGTAGTCGAAGTATACAGCAATGGATTTGCGGGCTTCAGCCACACTGTCATAGGCTTTAAGGTACACCTCTGAGCTATGCCCAAAAGTTGTGTATGGAAGGTTTAGGCAGCGTGTCGTTCTGATGTAATTCCGTCGGTGAATTTGATTCCTTTTTTTACAAGTTGCAATAGGTGCGGTGCATTCAGTTTCCTCCACTTCTTCTGAGCCTCTTTACATAGACGGAAGGCCATTGCAAGAGCTGTTTCTCGGCTCAGACATCCCCTCGTTTTGGCGGTCCTGAGGCGCACGGTCGCGAACGTAGATTCGATCGGATTTGTGCTCCGAAGATGGATCCAGTGTTCTGCCGGAAAGTCATAAAAAGCGAGCAGTTCTTCTCGGTCTTTCACCAGAATCTCTGCTGCTTTCGGATACTTTTGCTGGTAGGCTTTGATGAAAAACAGAAGGGCGCTCTCTGCCTGCTTTTTTGTTTCTGCTGTATAGATCTGCGTGAGGTGACCTTTTGCCTTCTTCTGAACGGACTTGGGCAGGCGGTTGAGCACATTTGCTGTCTTGTGCACCCAACAGCGTGCGGCTCGCGTCTCGGGATAAACTTCTGCGAGAGCACTCCAGAATCCCATGGCTCCATCGGCAACAGCCAGCTTCGGTCCTTGATCCAGCCCGCGGTGCCTCAGCTCCAGGAGCAACTCTCGCCACGACTGCTTGCTCTCGCGAAAGCCGTCCTCGAGTGCTATAAGCTCCTTCCTTCCATCGGCCGTAGCGCCGATCACGACCAGCAGACACAGTTTCTGTTTATCCATGCGTACGTTTACGTGAATACCGTCGGCCCAGAAATAGACGTAGTGCTTCTCCTGCAGGCTCCGCTTTTGCCAGTCTTCGTGCTCCCTTGTCCAAAGCGTCTTCAGGCGCGCAATCGTCGAGGAGGTCAGCCCTGGGGCATCAGGACCAACAAGGGCCGAGAGCGCTGCCTCAAAGCCGCCCGTTGAAACTCCCTTCAGGTACAACCATGGAATGAGAGCCTCAAGCGAGCGGCTCTTGCGGAGGTAGGCTGGTAGTATCGAACTGCGGAAACCGATTCTATCCTCACCCCGACCCGTACGGTCGCGTATGCGGGGCATCTTTACAGCGACCTCCCCGATACCAGTCAAAATCTTCCTCTCTGGCAGATATCCATTGCGAACGATGCGGTGGCGATTCTCTTCGTCGCGCAGGAACTGGTAGCGCTGGCAGAAAGCTTCAACCTCGGCCTCAACGGCTGTGGCCAGCATCTTTGCGGCCCCCGCAATACTTCTGTCAACACATCCTCTGTGCTATTGTAGTTCTCGTTCTCGTGTGCGTTATTCGTCTTCATGGGCGGTGTATCCTCCAATCTTCGGATTGACAATGACGTAATCATCATCAGGATACGCCGCCTATACCTTTTTCACCCGTACACAACTTTCGGGGTTAACTCTACACCTCTTCATATTTCAGGCTACGCCACAGACGTTCAACGAACACGTTGTCAATCCAGCGTCCTTTTGATCAACGTCAAGGGTTATTACCGGCTGGCGACACTCATTTCTCCCGTTTAGATACTTTTCAGCAGGTCAACCATCTTTGTTAGTAGTTTTTGATTTAGAAGGAGTTTCTTCTTCAGTGTCAATCTTGGTTTGTGAAGCCTCCAGTCGGTAGCTCGTTAGGTTGAGTTCAAGGATGATGCTGTGATGAACGAGGCGGTCAATGGCAGCTGCTGTTGTCATTGGATCTTTAAAGAGTTGCTCCCATTTTGAGAACGCAAGATTGCTGCTCAACATGAGCGTGCCGCGTTCATATCTATCTGCCAGCAGCGTAAAGAGTACTTCCATTTCTTCCCGGCTCTGCTGAACGTATCCGATGTCATCGATGATGATGGCCTCGTATTGTGCGAGGCGTTTCAGGATGCGTGGTAGTTCAAGGTCTCGCTTTGCGATGAGTAGCTCCTGAACCAGCAGGCTGCAGGGACGGAACAGCACTCGGTGTCCTTGCTGGATGAGTTCATGACCGATGGCTGCCAGGAGATGCGTCTTTCCGCTTCCAGGATTTCCGAAGGCCAAGACGTTCTCGCAACGATCAAGGAAGCATCCCTCCATGAGCACTCCCACTTGCTGGTTGACCTTGAGCGGCAAGCGGGCGCGATCAAAGCTCTCCATTGCCTTCTCTTGTGGAAGCCGTGACTGCCTCAGGAACCGCTGTATTCGAGTAACCCGGCGTTGACAAATGACTATAGAATTGGTAAAATAGACTCATTGACATCTTTTCTCTGATGATCGAGAATTGTGCCGGATGTTATTTTGGAGTCAATCACCAACAAAGAATTGTCATGAGCTTTTCCTCGCCAATGCAGACAGCTCGTCTTACAGGAAGTGTCATATCCTTATTCGCCGCCGCACTCTTTTTAATATTTGGCCTCACAAGTACTGCGACAGCTGGTGTGCCAGTCTGCCAATTTGATTGCAACGATTTTGACTGCAACAACGGGCCATATCTCTGTGCCCTAATTTACTACTGTGATTCTGAAGATATTCCGTGCACTTTAGAGTCACCAAGCACAACTCTTGTTGGCTGCACCGATACTTGGCAGTGAAGGAGGACTTTGGGGAAAACTTAATAACAAATTAACCAGGTTGTGAATCAATGCCATATCTCAGATTAGTATTAACGTTGGTGATCGGCTTAACCGCATTTATTACCTTCCATAGCAATAGTGTTATCGCGAGGGACGTTATCCCCGACTGCGACGATGCATACGGTTATTGCGTCGCCGTTGGCTGTATCGGTGGTGCAGACACATGTGGTTTTGTTTATTGCGACGGGGGAACAGGAAATCCTGACGACAACATGTATATCTGCTCAAGTACTCTTATATGGATATAAGATAGTTATACAATAAAATCGACCTTATGTCGTGTAGGTGTGTACCTAATTATTAGAGTTCATAATATTAGCAACTATTAATGATACTGACGTCCATTGATTCTGATCGTTCTGTAGATAGCCGTGTAGTTGTTGGATTATTACTATCGATGCTAATCGTCGCTGGATGCAACTCCGAGAGTCGCACCACCTCTTCATCCTCACAGTCTAATACTGAGGTCACCGAGTTAATATCTAATATATACGAACGTATTCAACATCAGGATAGAAGAGAGCGGCATATTTATGAGGAAGAAGTTGAACGCATACACACCATTGGTCTGGAGGATGAATCTAAGCTTTTCAAACCTGGGCAAATAGTTTTTGCGGACTCTGATTTAATTGTATTCGATTATGGTGATTTTCTGCTCAAGCGTTACTCGGTGTCCGGGCAGAAAGTAACTACCTACGGAAATGGATTCGGAAACGGACCAGGAGAGTTTTATAATCCGATTGACGCAGCTGTTGGTCAGAACCATTCACTACATGTCTTGGATTCTCGTCAGAGTAGAGTAACCGTGTTTGATAAAACCGGACAGTACATTAGTACTGTATCTATCAACTCAGCGCCTCCTACCTTGTTTAGATTTGCTCATAATGCGAATTCCACAAGGTATCACTTTCTTACATTTTCTTCGAAATACTCGTTATTTGGATATGAAAATGGTTTGATTTTTCCCTACTCGGACTTTACTAATAATTCGGGATTACAAACAAGTATCCTCCTTAATGGAAATATCAAGTCGACTCCGAATGGATTTGTATATGTAGCAGCTCATCTACCAATAATCATCATCTTCGATATGAGTGGTGAAATTGTGCATCTTTGCGGCCCCTGTTCGCAATACTTCTGTCAACACATCCTCTGTGCTATTGTAGTTCTCGTTCTCGTGTGCGTTATTCGTCTTCATGGGCGGTGTATCCTCCAATCTTCGGATTGACAATGACGTAATCATCATCAGGATACGCCGCCTATACCTTTTTCACCCGTACACAACTTTCGGGGTTAACTCCGACTCAGCGCCTCCTACCTGCTCATAATGCGAATTCCACAAGGTATCACTTTCTTACATTTTCTTCGAAATACTCGTTATTTGGATATGAAAATGGTTTGATTTTTCCCTACGACTTTACTAATAATTCGGGATTACAAACAAGTATCCTCCTTAATGGATCAAGTCGACTCCGAATGGATTTGTATATGTAGCAGCTCATCTACCAATAATCATATCTTCGATATGAGTGGTGAAATTGTGACGGTGAGAACAACGCCTCACCATTACGACGGAAGTTACAAATTACCTCAACTGCCACTAATGGGATCAGTAATGTCTAGAGGCTCATATATTAATGGGCCAATCAGCGTAGACGACGAGAATATCTATATACAATTGAGGAATTACGGGGATTCTACTTCGGAGACGTATTTTGACGTATACGATATAATTAGTCTGGATTATTTGCATACTAAAATAATTAACCATCCGAGTAACCATTCGGTTATTAAGGGTCATATACTTGCAAGTCAGCCAACGGATACTACTGTAACTGTTTATAAAATAATGTCTGCCGATATCCATTCCGTAGAACGATGACTAAAAGGACTGAAATAACATTTCACACAGTCATCGTGTTGACGGTATTGAGTTTGTTGGTCATGTACAACAAAACAATCGCGTCTAATGATAATGTCATAAACACAGTGGGCATTAACGCCGAAGATGTATTAGAGGGAGTGGGTATCCGATATCGAGTTAGAGTTAACCCCGAAAGTTGTGTACGGGTGAAAAAGGTATAGGCGGCGTATCCTGATGATGATTACGTCATTGTCAATCCGAAGATTGGAGGATACACCGCCCATGAAGACGAATAACGCACACGAGAACGAGAACTACAATAGCACAGAGGATGTGTTGACAGAAGTATTGCGAACAGGGGCCGCAAAGATGCTGGCCACAGCCGTTGAGGCCGAGGTTGAAGCTTTCTGCCAGCGCTACCAGTTCCTGCGCGACGAAGAGAATCGCCACCGCATCGTTCGCAATGGATATCTGCCAGAGAGGAAGATTTTGACTGGTATCGGGGAGGTCGCTGTAAAGATGCCCCGCATACGCGACCGTACGGGTCGGGGTGAGGATAGAATCGGTTTCCGCAGTTCGATACTACCAGCCTACCTCCGCAAGAGCCGCTCGCTTGAGGCTCTCATTCCATGGTTGTACCTGAAGGGAGTTTCAACGGGCGGCTTTGAGGCAGCGCTCTCGGCCCTTGTTGGTCCTGATGCCCCAGGGCTGACCTCCTCGACGATTGCGCGCCTGAAGACGCTTTGGACAAGGGAGCACGAAGACTGGCAAAAGCGGAGCCTGAAGGAGAAGCACTACGTCTATTTCTGGGCCGACGGTATTCACGTAAACGTACGCATGGATAAACAGAAACTGTGTCTGCTGGTCGTGATCGGCGCTACGGCCGATGGAAGGAAGGAGCTTATAGCACTCGAGGACGGCTTTCGCGAGAGCAAGCAGTCGTGGCGAGAGTTGCTCCTGGAGCTGAGGCACCGCGGGCTGGATCAAGGACCGAAGCTGGCTGTTGCCGATGGAGCCATGGGATTCTGGAGTGCTCTCGCAGAAGTTTATCCCGAGACGCGAGCCGCACGCTGTTGGGTGCACAAGACAGCAAATGTGCTCAACCGCCTGCCCAAGTCCGTTCAGAAGAAGGCAAAAGGTCACCTCACGCAGATCTATACAGCAGAAACAAAAAAGCAGGCAGAGAGCGCCCTTCTGTTTTTCATCAAAGCCTACCAGCAAAAGTATCCGAAAGCAGCAGAGATTCTGGTGAAAGACCGAGAAGAACTGCTCGCTTTTTATGACTTTCCGGCAGAACACTGGATCCATCTTCGGAGCACAAATCCGATCGAATCTACGTTCGCGACCGTGCGCCTCAGGACCGCCAAAACGAGGGGATGTCTGAGCCGAGAAACAGCTCTTGCAATGGCCTTCCGTCTATGTAAAGAGGCTCAGAAGAAGTGGAGGAAACTGAATGCACCGCACCTATTGCAACTTGTAAAAAAAGGAATCAAATTCACCGACGGAATTACATCAGAACGACACGCTGCCTAAACCTTCCATACACAACTTTTGGGCATAGCTCGATATCCAACTTATCTCGTTGCGTTATCTCCGACCTGTCCGTATTGCTATGAAAGTATGCCACTGAGAGATGGTCCTATAAAACTGGACAGGGTCTTAGGTGGAATCTTGCGGATTGATTATGCTGCTTCTTGAAGCGGCTGGTGATTAAAAAATACGTGATCAGGGGTTCGTCTTCCAAGCGAGCTGTGTCGCCTTTCGTTATTGAAGTAGTCGAAGTATACAGCAATGGATTTGCGGGCTTCAGCCACACTGTCATAGGCTTTAAGGTACACCTCTTCATATTTCAGGCTACGCCACAGACGTTCAACGAACACGTTGTCCATCCAGCGTCCTTTGCCATCCATAGAGATTTTGATGTCATGATTCTTCAGAACATCAGTGAAGGCCATCGATGTGAACTGGCTGCCCTGATCCGTATTGAAGATCTCTGGCGCTCCATACACGGCGATTGCTTCTTCGAGCGCTTCCACACAGAAGTCGGTGTCCATCGTATTGGAGATCCGGCGTGAGAGTACTTTTCGGCTGTACCAGTCAATGACGGCGACCAGGTAAACGAATCCCCTTTTCATCGGAATGAATGTGATGTCGCTTGCGTAAACCTGCCGGGGCCGCGTCACGTTGAGCTTACGCAAGAGATACGGATAAATCTTGTGACCTTTTCCCGGAATCGAGGTCCGTTTCTTAGGATAAATGGCAATAAGGCCCATCAGACGCATTAATCGCCGGATTCGATGGCGGCCCACAAAAATACCTCTGTCCTCGAGCGCATCCTTCATGGTGCGCGATCCTCGCGTGGGACGTTCGATGTAGAGCTCATCCAGTTTTTTCATCACGGCCAGGTTCTCTTTGCTCTCGTCCACCGGCTTGTAGTAGGCCGTTGAGCGGTTCAGCTCCAGCAGATTGCACTGCTGTTTGATGGAAAGATTATGGTTTCGGTCGATCATTTGGCGGCGCTCACCTACTGGGTGCGACCGAGCGCTTTGGATAAAAAATCCTTCTCCATCGAAAGCTCGCCAATCTTGGCGCGAAGCTCCTTGATCTGGCCCTCCTCGTTGTGCTTTCCGGAATGCCCTTTTTCAACCACCTCTTCAGCGTCCTGAATCAATTTCTTCTTCCAGGTCTGAATCTGATTCGGGTGCACCTGGAATTGGTCTGCCAACTCGGCCATCGTGCGGTCTCCCTTAACCGCCGCCAGTGCTACTTTTGCTTTGAAGGCATTGCTGTGATTTCTTCTTTTGCGACTCATCGTTTGTATCCTTTCTTGAGGGTGATAAGATCGCAAGATTCCACCTATAATCAGAGCCAGGCTGTCCAGTCAAACGGGACCATCTCTCTGTATAAGAAATTATCTCAAAAAACAGTGGGTGAAGAATATGTGGGATTTGTAGCATTAGTTGATATTTCACTAAATGCTAAAATGTTTGAAATGCAACGGGATATATTAGCAAGAAGTAAAGTCAATGTAGACACACTAATCGCAAGCCCTTTATCATCCTGGGGGATAAAAGGCGTACCTTCGGTCATGTATGTAGATGCACATGGTATCGTAGCGAATGTGTGGACGGGCCAGCTTCTCGAGGAGGTACATGAGGAGGTTCTTTCGTTCCGCAACTAAGGCACGGTCGATAGCGGGCGAATGTCCACGAACCAGATCGGTAATATTTCGATTAGTTGCCTGTTAACGGCTCCGCACATGCGAAAATACTAAGCTACTAAGCTACTTATGTTGCTCACAATCCTAAGGGCAGGATTGACAATGTCCTGATCTCTGTTCCAGAGCACGGTTTCCTGCGAGACTAGTCACCTTGTTCAAATAGTTTCTCAGATTCCCGGAAGAGTTAGGAAGGATACCCATAAATGTGATCTGACTAGCCCACGAACAGAAAGTCGCCGATATCTGAGCAGTTCAGATTAGAAAATATGCATTATGAGGCAGGATCATCTGAAACCGTATTAGATGGACCCCCGATAAAAGATGGTCAGTCGAGTAGTAGGAAATAATGACAAAAGTAAAGGGTACCATCTTACCATTGTCATCCGTCCTACTAACGATAATTATAAACTGCTTCAGAGATGGTCCTATAAAACTGGACAGGGTCTTAGGTGGAATCTTGCGGATTGATTATGCTGCTTCTTGAAGCGGCTGGTGATTAAAAAATACGTGATCCGGAGTTCGTCTTCCAAGCGAGCTGTGGCGCCGTTCTCCGTTGAAGTAGTCAAAGTAATCGGCGATTGAGCGACACGCATCAGCCACACTTTCGTAGGCTTTCAAGTATACCTCCTCGTACTTCAGGCTACGCCACAGACGTTCAACGAACACGTTGTCCATCCAGCGTCCTTTGCCATCCATAGAGATTTTGATGTCATGATTCTTCAGCACATCAGTGAAGGCCATCGATGTGAACTGGCTGCCCTGATCCGTATTGAAGATCTCTGGCGCTCCATACACGGCGATTGCTTCTTCGAGCGCTTCCACACAGAAGTCGGTGTCCATCGTATTGGAGATCCGGCGTGAGAGTACTTTTCGGCTGTACCAGTCGATGACGGCGACCAGGTAAACGAATCCCCTTTTCATCGGAATGAATGTGATGTCGCTTGCGTAAACCTGCCGGGGCCGCGTCACGTTGAGCTTACGCAAGAGATACGGATAAATCTTGTGACCTTTTCCCGGAATCGAGGTCCGTTTCTTAGGATAAATGGCAATAAGGCCCATCAGACGCATTAATCGCCGGATTCGATGGCGGCCCACAAAAATACCTCTGTCCTCGAGCGCATCCTTCATGGTGCGCGATCCTCGCGTGGGACGTTCGATGTAGAGCTCATCCAGTTTTTTCATCACGGCCAGGTTCTCTTTGCTCTCGTCCACCGGCTTGTAGTAGGCCGTCGAGCGGTTCGGCTCCAGCAGATTGCACTGCCGTTTGATGGAGAGGTCGTGGATTGGGTCGATCATTTGGCGGCGCTCACCTACTGGGTGCGACCGAGCGCTTTGGATAAAAAATCCTTCTCCATCGAAAGCTCGCCAATCTTGGCGTGAAGCTCCTTGATCTGGCCCTCCTCGTTGTGCTTTCTGGAATGCCCTTTGTCAACCACCTCTTCAGCGTCCTGAATCAGCTTCTTTTTCCTGACCTTACTCCCATAAAGTGGACAGGTAGTTAAGCGTACTTTGCATCAATACAGAGGTACGCAATGGGAACGAGAAGGAAGTATTCCAAAGAGTTCAAACTGGAAGCCGTCCAGTTAGCTGAGATCAGTGGCAACACGAGTCAGACGGCCAGGGAATTGGGCATCAATGCCGGATTGATCAGGCGTTGGAAGCAGCGATTCGAAGAGGATGGTAAACGAGCGTTTCCCGGGCACGGTACTCCTCGTGATGAGGAACTCGTCAAACTCCGCAAAGAGCTCAGACGGGTCAAAGAGGAGAACATCGTTCTAAAAAAAGCCGCCGGTATTTTCAGCAGAGACCTTCGATGAGATACCGGGTTGTGGACGAAGTAAGAGGGTTGGTGCCAGTCGTGCGAGCGTGTACGTTTATGCGGCTATCGCCGAGCGGGTATTACGCATGGAGGGGACGCGCACTGAGTATTCGAGAGCATGAAAACCGTGGACTGTTGATTCAGATTCAAACGATTCACCGGGCCAGCAGGGGTACGTATGGCGCTCCGCGAGTGCATGCCGAGCTTCGCGCTCAAGGCGTCGCGGTAGGGCGTCGTCGCGTGGCTCGTCTGATGCAGCAGAACGGGATTAAGGCGCTCAGGCGCCGCAAGAGGCGTGTACAGGCTCCATCCGCTCCTCTTGAGGCTATCAAGGCCAACGTGCTGGATCGTCAATTCATGCCTGACAGGCCAGGCGCCGTGTGGACAGCCGACATTACATATTTACCGACGGCTGAAGGATGGCTTCGGCGATTTTCTATCGCCGATGGCTGTCGTGCTGGATTTGTACTCACGCCGAGTCGTTGGATGGTCAGTACGTCCCTCTCTCGCAAAAGAACTTGCCACCAACGCGCTTCAGAACGCGATTGAGCATCAGCGGCCACGGGCAGGGCTAATTCATCATTCGGATCGAGGTAGCCAGTACACGAGCTATGAGTACCAACGAATGCTGCGGCGCGAAGGGATCACCATCTCGATGAGCAGGAGCGGATCCTGTCACGACAATGCTCCAACCGAGAGCTTCTTCGGGACACTCAAAACGGAGATGCACCTTCGAGGAGATCCATTCAATTCACATGCTGAAGCAAAACGAGGACTCTTCGAATATATCGAGGTTTTCTACAATCGCCAACGTCGACACTCAACCCTTGGATACCAGACGCCGATGGAATTTGAACAACACTATATTAACCAACAAACCACCGCAGTGTAGGCTTAATCAACTGTCCAGAAAACCGGAGTAAGGTCACTGATCACGTATTTTTTAATCACCAGCCGCTTCAAGAAGCAGCATAATCAATCCGCAAGATTCCACCTAAGACCCTGTCCAGTTTTATAGGACCATCTCTGGATAAAACCTGCACTTTTGGGTAATTGAGATCGTCTCGATCCAGATTCGCAACAATCGCATCTATGCGATGGATATGAAGTCACTCATGGATCCGGTAGTCGTGAGGTCTCTTCCAATATTTTAATATGAGCGCCGATCACAGTGACAAGAACTTCCAACCAAACCCACCGGGATAGAACCATACTATTGTTGGCGAAGATCGATCAGCGAGAAGCTATTGGACATGGCCCAATCCAAAGGAGCCGATTCATCTGTCTCAGCATTATCTCTTCGACCCCGACTTGCACGGAATTCTAGGCGATAGACTCCACTGAAATCTTCATCACCACCGATGCCTCGCATGGAATTTGTGCGCTCGTCGAACTGGCGACTTGACGCAATTTCTACCCGGACCGATTTCGACTCTCCGCTCTCGACGTTGATACCAGACTCTGGGAAACAGTTTACACCATCTACAAACTCCCATACGGACTCCTCCAAGACCTAAAGACTGACAATCAGACGATCATTTCCGCACGCAGCGAAATGGACCGTGCCACTATCCTGATTTTTAATTTCCACTTGGAACGTCTGTCGGAAAGTTGATCCTGGAAGAAGTATCTCATAGCTGTCCTTCACTGTTCGTATTTCGAGGTCTCCGGTTTCAGGCTGCATGGAAGAACAAGACGCGAACATTATTAAAATGGCCATCGTGCGAACTAGCCTAAAAAGCCGAGATGAAACTAGAATGGTCATGAGCCGCTATCTCTGTTTTCCTACTAAAGGTCAAGATAAACTTCCTCAAGATCCAATTCAGACATCACGCTCTGAATCGGGCTATAAATGTACTCGAACAGAGACGTTGACCTCCGGCATGCTCCCTTTGCAAGAGACATTCTGCTCTCAGAAGTTCAATCATATTGCCAAATCGCTAGTCTCTCGGCTCCGAACAGAAACGGGCTCAACTAACTGCATTAAGCTTATTGAGCCTATTAATCTCATGAAATTGATTCACATGAGCATATTTTCCGTGCTTCCACTCCGCCGCGAGTGAAGGGTGTTGCCCCATCCCACTGAGCCTGTGCAAGAGAGCTCCTGATTGATAGCTCCTTTTCATACTAAGGTCCCTCTCCAGTATTTGATTATCATTGCGGGAACATGAGATCGCCGCTTCCAGTATTGGCTCATATCATTGTATCATGCAAGGTCAGATATGTCAATTATCAAGTACCACGAATACCATCCCATTAAGCCGCTCACTCCCGGTGAAATTCGCCATTTGCGCGAGTCTCTTGGATGGAGCCAGGCAAAGATGGCCCGGTTTCTTTCAAAGGACACTGCGACCATTTCGCGCTGGGAGTCTGGTCAGTATGAACCTGATCCCATGACACTTGGTGTTTTTCACGGCCTGTGGAAGGAGGTTTTCGATCCTGACGCTAAAAATCAGAGTGCAGCGAGTGCTGCGATGCCGACGCCGCAAAAGTCAAGCGAGGCGCTTTCGGTAATTGCCAAAGCGCTGCTCATTGGTGGAGTCACGTACTTCATCGCAAAAGGACTACAAATAAAGGAGGATGACTAGCATGGAATTAAAAAACCTTAAAGGCGAAGACGCCGCCGCGCTACTCGGGGTCTCGCCCTCAGCTCTGAGCCGGGCCGCAAACGCCGGACATTACTCTGCGGGAGAGCCCGTTTTTAATTGGGCGGTGCGCTCTCCATCTGGCCGGATTACCGGCTATGATATTCCAGATGAAGCCGCACGTAGATTGTTTGAAGAAGCCTCTGCGAAAGAGGGGACCGCTCCGGAGCCTACCCATGCAGATGTGAAGCTGCAGCCCGCCAAAATTCCGGTATATGACGCTTCTGATCTTCCCCTCGCTCGCGACAGCGAGGTTCAAAAGATTGAGCCTCTTGAGGCTGTTACCAGCCCTGAAGCGCAAATACAGGGCAAAGATGAGGATCTGAACGCACCAATCATCCCGCCACTGGAAATGATTGATGTGCACGCGCAGCGTGAGCATGTGAAAGCAGAAGCAAGAGCTGTATTTGAAGAGGAGCCCCAGAACCTGTATCCAACCCTGCGACGCGATGAGTTCGAGGAAACTGATGAAGAAGAGGAAATGGCTCCAGATAACAGTCTTAGAAATACTCTTCTTCTGGGCATGGCTGTCCTTGGAGTAGGGTATTTCATCAGCAACCTCAAGCCTCCTGGTGGCGCCTAGAATCGCTGTCGATGATGGACGGACTACTCATAACAGAGGTGAAGCTATGCGACGTTGAGCGCGTCGTCGAACGCGCTATGTCGGCAAAGCTTGGCCCGCTCGCGCGCGAGGTGCAAGAACTGCGCGACCTTCTCAGGCAAAGCAGGCCTGTCATCACCCACAAGATCGCACCGCTCTTTTTTGATGATGAAGTCGAGCCAGAAACGGTGATTGATTACATCAAGTATCGAGGACTACCAGCCTACAAGAATGGCCGCAAGTGGTTTATCTACCTGGCCGATCTTATGGATTGGCAAATTGGGCTCATTGGATTTAGCGAGAGGACCGATAAAATCACCATCCTCGCCCCAAGGCACCTAAATCAACGTCATGGCGCTACTCAATTGCGTCAAGTGTCCTTGTTCGAGCGAGAATGCCCGCCAGTTGCTCGTCGACCTCTCCCGAGCGAATCTTCTTTACGTAAGCTTGAGTCGTCTTGAGGTCGCCGTGCGAGAGCGTATCCGAAATGCGCTGAACAGGGACATTATTGCGGTCGAGGTGATAGGTCCAGGAGTGCCGAGCCATGTGCGTCGTGATAGGTGTCGAGACTCCACTTCTCTTCCCCACTTCTTTCAGCGCTCGGTTTAGCGTAGCCGTAGCGCGCTTGCGCAAGACGAAGCCTTCTCTCGTGTCGCTTTCGACTTCGGCCGGCATGATGGGAAAGATGTACTCGTCCGCCCGTTTGTCGGGCCAGCCGTATCTACGCAAAATCTCTTGCGCCACCGGCACCAAGACCATCGGATACGATGCCTTCCCCGTCTTGATCATGGTGTAGCCAAGGCGCCAGTCGCTACCGACTCGCTCAATGTCACCTCCCGTGAGGAAGATGACGTCCGATACGCGCATGCCCGCGGCATAGAAAGCAAATACGAAGTAATTACGGGCATCACTTAACAGACCCGTGCCGAGGTCTGCATCTTCGAGCTGCCAGATCTCTTCGATAGTCAGTTTCGCTTTTTCTGCTTTCTGTGATTTGAGCGAAATGTTGAAAAATGGATTGCGATCCTGCGCAAATCTGCCTTCACGAATGGCTATGTAAAGCACAGAGCGGATGTAGCCCAGGTTTTTGGTAACGGTATTGATGCCATTACCATGAGTCTTTACCAGAAACGTATCGAAGCCGCGCAAGAAAGAGACGGTGAGATCGTCGTAGTGTAGTACGGTACTTCTATTTGCTAGCAGAGTGTAGTCTTTAAGCTTTGCAAGCACGGGCGTGTAGGCATCCACTGATCCGTGCTGACCTCGATCACGGAACTCCTGGATCCGATTCTGAAAATCAACGAGGAAGTCGTGTGTTTCAGTATCGGCAGTGCCCTGAACGGCGCGCTTGATCGCAGCGGCCGAAAAATCCTTCCCTTCGACTACGGCATCAAGAATTGCATCCTCTGCCTTCATCACGATGGACTTCAGGTATGGATTTAGTCTGGCGTGGTGCCGATTCGATTTTCTGATTTCCTTCTGCAGCGGATTCCAATCCTTTTCCTTGATTCGAACGGGAAGAGCAATCGTCGAGCGCTTACTTCTATGATGGATAACGAGATAAAGAGGAACAGTGCCGTCACGCGTTTTCTTCCCTCTCCAGGGCACAATACTTATCTTGGCCATATGCCAGAAGTTCTATAGAAAAGATGAGTCCAATGACTAAATAGGTGACGTGTAAGGTGACGATTTTTATCGCTGAAGTCAATATATATAGATTGGTATCACTCGTTATCATCCTAGATATGCTTGAATCTAGCTTAAATCCGACGAAAACCCTGTGAGACCACGTGACTGTTGTGTTCCCCTCCTCTCCCCAACAGAGGAGTATCTGGCGGTCCGAGCCAGCGATAATCTTGGAAACATCGGACTGTTCCTTCGCGAGATGTCAACCGGCGATATCCGATTTATTGAAGGAAGCGAATCGATTGGAATCATGGAATTCGGATTTTCACCCGACGGATCCCGGATCGCGTACAATGCGCTGACCAGCCAGGGTCTATATGTTGCAGTAATTCCGGCGGGAATTCCCCGGCAGATCACCGATTCCGGTCGCTTTTCCTACTGGGAGGATAACGAGACCATCGTTTTATCCCATGACACAACAGGCGGCGGCGACATGTATCGAGTAGCGTTGGACGGTTCAGACCCGGTAAAAATAGAGATTGAGGATCCTCAACTTGAAGGGGGCGCAGGAAATATTCTTAAAACCAAAATTCCGGGATTACAGCGCGCCTTTGGTCATCAGCTGGCTCGGATTCCCCAAGGAACTGTCGATCCGTCAGTGTCTCCCAACGTATTCACGCTTGAGACAAAATCTGGTAACTTGGAATTGATCGAATCAAATGCGATCAATCCTGAATATGTCAAGGGTGGATTCTTGACGTATCAGCTTCAGAATGACACTGGACGCCTCCTTGTAAGGCCAATAAATGCGAAAACCGGTAAGTTTTCAGGACAGCCGATAGACGTGTTCCCGGATGGGTCATCTGCCAGATGGGCGGAATATGGTATATCCGACAGCGGGGATTTGCTTTTCATAGAACGATCTGGATCGGCTGACGGAGACATCCAGCTCTGGCTGGTTGATCTTCTTACTGGAGAAATGGATCAAATCAAGGTTACGGTACCCACGGGGTTATCTCCCATGAATCCATCATTCGCGCCTGACGATGAATCCATCGTATTCGCATCGGGGGAGCCTGGTGGGACGGCTGGGCAGATCTACCGGTACGACTTCGTCACTGAGAGTCAGTTTCAATTTACGTTTGACGGAGAACACTTCGGGCCCAAATTGAGCCCAGACGGCAAGTATGTGTACTTTTCAAATTTAACGGGAGCCACGACTGGCGAAATCGTCCGACTTCCGGCCGACAATTCCGGCCGGAAGGAAAACGTAGTTATCAATGGCCTTGGCCACGGAATTTCGCCAGATGGCAAATGGCTGGCCACCACCAGCGTAGCCGTGCAAGGAGGAGTGACACTTTTCTTGGTTGATCGGGAAACGGGCGCAGCCACAACGATCGATAGCACCTCGTCCTTTCCTTTGCTGGCCGACTTCTCGTGGGACAATAAATACATAGCTTATCAAGACAATTTCCCAGGTCAAGGTGCTCAGATTATCGTACGATCGATTGACGGGGAGGAGAGTTATGAATTGCCGGGAATAAGTGGAAACTATCCATCCTGGTCACAAGACAACACCTACTTGTATTACGCCACTGCTACTGAACTACGCCGGATTCCGGTTCAAACGCAACCCACATTCAATGTTCTTGGAGAATCAGAGACGATTGCCTCGTTGTGTGGTTTTTGCGGATTCGACATCAACAGTGATCAAACCAAGCTCATCGCGTCGTCCTCATCAATTGGACTAATAGGCAGCGACACGTATGTAGCGAAGATCATCTGGCTGCAGAACTGGTCAGACCACCTCAAGCGAGAGTTCGATAGGTAAGCATGGGCAGTGGTTGAGTTGCTACTCAGACCGTAGGCTGTCCACCGGATTGGCCATTGCGGCCCGTACTGACTGATAGCTCACAGTGGTGATCGCGATAAACAGGGAGAGTCCGGCCGCAAGGATGAAGACGGTCGGGCCAATTTCAATTCGGTACGAAAAGGCCTCCAGCCACCTGCTTATGCCGATGTAGGCAACGGGCACAGCGAGCACAGTACCAAGGAGCACGAGACCGGCAAATTCTTTCGTAAGCAAGGCCACAATACCTGGCACGGACGCCCCTACCACTTTCCGGACGCCTATTTCCTTGATTCGAAGCTCTGTCATGAACGTCGCAAGGCCAAAGAGTCCCAAACCGGCGATGGCGATCGCAATGATCGCGAATATCCCTATGAGCCTGCCGGCCCGGACCTCACTCTCGTAGAGGCTGTCGAAAAACGAGTCGAGAAAGAAAAAATCGAAGGGCGCATCCGCCACGAATGCGCTATGTGTCTCTTCGATATATGAAAGAGTACTCGTGACCTCGGCCGTGCTGATTTTTACGAACATCCGGCCGAAGTTAAACGGCGCGCTTTGGAGCACGAGCGGAGTGATCTCTTCTCGCAGCGACCGGTAGTGAAAGTCTTTGATCACGCCGACGATCGGTCCAGTTTTTAGCACCTCCCACCCGTTCTGTCCTGGAACGTAGAAATCGAGCTGTTTTCCAATCGGTGTGTCCCAGGCTTCACCCAGACGGTCCTGCATGGTGGCCACAACAGATTCATTGATCAGGAAGCCATTTTCGTCGCCGGCCCTCTCGGAATCGAGCGCTCGACCATCAACAATTTCCAGCTGTAGTGTTTCGACGAAATCGGGGTCCACGAAATACGTATTCCATCCCTCCAGGTCATCATCACCTTCTTCGACGCCTTCAGGTCGATACAAAAAGTCGCTCACTCCCCGGCCCGGAACATCATTACTCGCCGAAACGCTCACAACGTTGGGCGACTGCATCAGCTGGCTCTTCATAAGTTCGTACTTACCAGCCATTGAATTTCCGTCGAGCTCGAGAACTACAATCTGCTCCTTCTCGAATCCCAAATCTTTGTCCTGCACATACTGAAGTTGCTGCAGAACGACGAGCGTACCCACGATGAGAATGCACGAAACCGCGAACTGGAACACGACCAGGCCTTTACGCAGCCAACCATGACCACCGCCTTTGCTCGTCTCCCCCTTCAGAGTGTTGATGGGCTGAAACGCCGAAAGAATAAATGCGGGATATCCACCCGATACCAGTCCGAGTAGCAGGGCGGAGCCAAACAGCGCGGCGATAAATTTCCAGTTGATCAGGACGGCCAAGCTAAACTCCTTCTGAGCCATTTGACTGAACAAGGGCAGGAGGGCAGCCGAAAGCAGCCACGCCAGAGTAGTCGCCATAAGAGCCAGAACGACTGCTTCACCGATAAACTGGTTTATCAGCTGGCCACGTTGAGCGCCCAGCACCTTGCGCATTCCGACTTCGCGCGCTCTGCGACCGGATCGGGCCGTGGTCAGGTTCATGAAGTTGATACAGGCGATGAGCAACAACAGCAACGCTATGGCAGAAAAAATGTAGACGAACGTGATGCTGCCCTGCGGTTCGATCTCGAATCTGTAGGTCGACCGGAGATGGATGTTCAGTAGAGGCTGGATGCGAAAGTGATCCCAGGCCTCAGCGGTGTGTGCCTCGAAAAATGCGGGGAGCTGCGCCTGAACACCAGCAGCGCCGGTATTTTCGGTCATAAGGAGATACGTATAGAGCCAATTCGTGCTCCAATTTTCCATTCTCTGCGATCTGGAATCGATTATCTGAAACGACGCCATCACATCGAAGTGAAAATGCGATCGCGTGGGAATGTCTTCGACGATCCCTGTGACCGTCATCGAGGTGGGTCCTCCGAAGACTGTCGCCGTAAGCGTCTGCTCCATCGGATCGTTGTCACCGAACATCCTGAGAGCCGCCGATTCGCTCAAGACCAGGCCGTCCTGACGGAGGAGCGCCGTCGCCGGGTCACCCTGGACAAAACGAAATTTGAAGATGTCGAAGAAGGACGAGTCCGCGAAGAAAACGCGCTCGGTGAACTGCTGGTCATCTTCAGAGCTGAGGATGAGATCGTTTTCGAAATCGAGTCGCGTTGCGTGAGACACGCCGGAAATTTCTGCGGCCAGAGCAGGCGCCATCGGACCTGCGGTCATCGCGCTTTGGTCACGCACCAGTCGCGCGATCTGCTGAGCATTCTCGTGATAGCGATCGTAGCTCAATTCGTCCCGAACGAAGAGTACAATTAGAATACAGCAGGCCAGCCCTACGGCCAGTCCCGAAACATTGATGAATGAAAAACCGGGGTTGCGGCGCAAACTTCTAAGCGAAGTGACCAGATAGTTTTTGAGCATTTGGGATTCGCGACCTGGCGTGTTGAGGGACGTGCGGCTGGTTCTTTAGCGTGACGTGCATCCTTCAGCATTAGTTACGATTAAGGATTGGCATTCCTTGATCGTATTATCGGGATCCACGGCAAAACTCCTCCCCGAAGTCCAATGCGATATATCACCCTCTTGTTGACGGTATTTATGATGAGTTCGAATATCTCGGCCCAGGATTGGGCAAATTTCGGACGCTTTGAAGCCGACAACGCGCGGATCGGGGCGCCCGAGGAAGGGGAGAGCCGCGTTGTGTTCATGGGTGACTCCATCACGGAGGCCTGGAGCGAACTTATGCCGTCGTTCTTTGAGGGCAGGCCCTATATCAATAGGGGAATCAGCGGACAGACCACTCCTCAGATGCTCGTCCGGTTTCGCGCCGACGTGATCGACCTCGATCCTGCCGTTGTCGTGATTCTGGCCGGCACCAACGACATCGCAGGGAATACAGGCCCAACAACTCTTAAAGCTATCGCCGGCAACATCGCCTCTATGGCCGAGCTTGCGCGCGCGAATGGCATTGCCGTCGTCATTTCCTCAGTGCTGCCAGCTTTCGACTACCCGTGGAGCCCGGGGCTCAGTCCGGACACAAAAATACCGGCACTTAACGAGCTGTTGGAGGCCTACTCTACGGAAGAGGGATTCGTCTACCTGGACTACTTCCGCGCAATGACAGACGGTAACAACGGACTGATCGAGGTCTACACGACAGACGGCGTTCATGCAACCGAGGAAGGGTATCACGTGATGGCCTCGATGGTCGAGGAAGCTATCACCGCTGCTCGAAGTCGCTAGTTCGCTTCAATTTCGTTGGTGGCTACGGATCTTCTTGCCTGAATCCGAAGCCTGACCGCAAGACATATGGCCAGTACTACTCCAATTGCCAGCGGGGCGAAGTCGAGGTAAGTGCAGGTCAAAACGACAAGTGCCGTTGCTGGTAGCAAGTTTCTGTCTGCGCGATCGCTCTTGTGAAACTGTTCGTGGACTATCCACAGGCTGAATACAAAGATCGCCGCCGGGATTGACAGGGCGGCATTTGCCGAAATCGCACTGATCTCAGAATGACCGCTCAGATAGTCAATCTGAATCGCGAGGCCAGCGCCCACCGCGGCGATGGATGCGAAGATGAACAGATGACCGTATCCCCAGACAAATCCGTTCTGTGTTCCGTCCAACGCCTTGTGACCCAGTTCACTGAAATAGAGCCACCACATCGTGAAAACGATCAATAAACCACCGCCAATGAGCATATCCAGCTGTGAATCCAGAAGGGATATACCCGTCACAGAGCCCAGCGCGTTTGAGAGCGCCAGCAGCGACTCACCAAGCACGATGATGGTGAACAGTCCGTACCGTTCGATGATGTGGTCGCGGTGCCAGGTAGTCGTCGCCGACTTCTCCGCCACGTACGGTACCATCAGCTCACAGATAATTGCGAACCCAACGAACGAAAGGAACCAGGAATCAGGCACGAAAAAGTAACCAAATACCCAAAATGTCTGGCAGATGGTTATACCAGCTGCATACCGTTGCGATGTTTTTCTTCGCCCGGAATCGTTTTTTGCCGCTCGCAGCCAGAGCGAGACCAGAGCCAGTCGCATTACAACGTATCCGAAGACTGCGACTGACATATCGAGATTTTCAAAAATCGGAGGGATTCCAGACGCGATGATCAGTGCTCCGACCATCATGATCATTACTGCGATCCTGTAGGGTACGTCGTCATTGTCGTAGGCCGAAGCAAACCAAGTGAAGTTCATCCAGGCCCACCAGATGGCAAAGAATGAGATGAAATACTTGATCAGCCCTTCGGCGAAGTGATGCTCGCTGATGGCGTGATGAAGGCCATTCGCAGCTGCGGCCACTGCAATAACAGAAACGAGATCGAAGAACAGTTCCAGGGCCGTCGAGGCGCGATGGCCTTCCGACAAGTTCCGGCCCGGCATGGGTCGGATGAAATTGTAATTCATCGCGGTCTTCTGATTTCTGGATTTTGGTCAAATTAGTCATCAGCTTTCAATTCAACTCGAAATAGCCGATACCATCAGTATGAAGACCATAATCCATAATGGGCACAGCATCGAAGCGCCGGGATCACACATCACCGGACTGGAAATCGTGCGTTACGACGGCCAAGTCGTTTCGCGAAAGCGATCAATTCTCGGTGCCACCCACGTCTTTGAAGCAGAAGAAGACGGAGCAACCGTTGAGTACACCGTAGCGATCGGCACAAAGTGGCATGGTTTCGCAGCCACGTGCAGGATCTATAGAGACGGAGAGCTTCTCTTCACCGACTGCTGACTCAAGATCGAGACCAGGAAAACGTGTATTCCAGTCCTTGTCATTCACCCGACAATAGGCGATTATTGAGCTGATCCACCCTGAGCAAGGTCATGATTGGCACCACGTTATCACACTATCGCATCGACGCAGAGCTTGGGCGCGGCGGCATGGGCATCGTTTACCGGGCCCACGACACTAAGCTGAACCGCGAAGTGGCGCTGAAAGTGCTTCCGAGCGCCGCCCTCGCCACCGAAGATGACCGGGCCCGCCTCTACCGCGAGGCCCAGGCCGCCGCGCAGCTTCACCACCCCAACATTGCAACCATCTTCGAGATCGACGAGGCCGTTCCAAGCGACGCACCGCACGGCACCCAGCCGAGCCCGTTCATTGCGATGGAGTTCGTTGAGGGGGAAACGCTCTACGATCATATTCAGAAAGCCCCACTGAAAATCTCAGAAGCCGTTCGCGTGGCGACTGAGATCGCCCAGGCGCTCAAAATGGCGCACTCGAAAGACATCGTACACCGCGATATCAAGAGCGCTAATATCATGCTCGACGGTGAAGGCCGGGCGAAAGTACTCGATTTTGGCCTGGCGAAGACGTCTCAATCGACCCAGCTCACGCGTCTCGGCTCCACGCTGGGAACGATCGCGTACATGAGTCCCGAACAGGCGCGGGCCGAAGAAGTCGATCATCACGCAGACATCTGGGCGCTGGGTGTGGTTCTCTAGGAGATGGTGACTGGCAAACATCCCTTCGCTGGCGACTGTGAACAGGCCGTTGTCTACTCCATACTGAATGAAGAACCGGAACCACTGACCGCGTTGCGAACCGGCGTACCTCTGGCGGTTGAGAGCATAGTTGAAAAGTGTCTGAGAAAGGATGCCAAGCATCGGTATCAGTCAGCCGCAGGCGTGATTGCAGACCTGGAAGCTGTTAAATCGGGAAGTGGTTCCACATCCCGAACAGGAGTGCGAGCGAGCGCGATTTCGGTGGCTCCGTCGGAGATTCATCCAAAAATCTCGAGTGGGTCCGCATGGATCTGGGCAGCCGCACTGGCAAAAACTGCAGTCAGCGCGGCGCTGTTGGGACGGCTGACATCACCCCGGCCGGAAGCTCCTCTCACCGAATTCGTGATCAGCGAACGGCCGATACCCCAAGGATTTGATTTAAGCTTTCCTCGAATTGCCCCAAATGGCGAGGTGGTTGCACTTCCACTCAATAATCAGATTTATCTTCGACAGCTGTCCTCGGAGCAAATTCGCCCAATACCCGGTACGGAGGGCGGACAGGCCTTTTTCTGGTCTCCCGACAGCAGGTTTCTTGGGTTCCATCGAGAAGGCTCCATCTGGAAAATTGATATCAGCGGTGGGCTGCCTCAGCAACTGGCCGTGTTGCCGGCTGGTTTTCCGTGGGCCGGGACGTGGACTGAAGAGGGCATCATTTATGCCAACATAGCGAGAGGTCCTGGAAGAGGAGAATTACACAGAATACCCGATCGGGGAGGAGTCGCCGTCAAGGTAATCCCTTCTGACACCACGTTGCAATCAGGCGCTCTACTGTTACCGGAGGCCATACGAGGAACAGGCGATATCCTGTTTACGTGGCTGAGTGAGGACGACATCACCACATTCGGAACCTATCGACTGTCTGGAGATGATGTCACGCTGGTTTCGCGGGAGCACTACATGTATGGCATGCAGTTGGATTCCGAAGGATATTTGCTCTACGGTGGCAACGATGCACACATGTGGACGGTACCGTACGATAAGGAAAATGCGCAACCTACGGGCGAACCAGTATTGGTGATACGAGACGTCAATTCGGGTTCTGTCTCCGAGAACGGCTCGTTGGTGTACACCCGAATCAATCCTGGCAGTTCTCAATTTGGCTGGGTTGACTTCGAGGGGAGGAAATTATCCGAAAGTGGAGGTAGCCGGGCCCTAAGTGTCCTACCCCGAATGTCTTCAGATGGATCTTTTTACCTGTTCATGGCAAGGCCCGCTGTGAGCGATGTCTCATCAGCAGAAATAACCAACGCACAGTTGTTCATTCACAGAATAGCGGAGGGAACCGAGCAGATTTTAACCGAAAAGAGAGGAACGATAGTCGGTTTCAGTCTCTCGCCTGACGACCAGCAGATCGCACTCAGCTATGATTGGGATATCTGGCTGCTCGAAGTGGACGGGACGGGCTTCGAACCGTTGGAAACGTCCGGAGCCGCGCTTACGAATCCGATCTGGACAGCCGACGGAAAGATTATTTATGTCAATTCAGAATCCGGATCGGGTGATCTCTGGATTCGAGACCCTCATCCCGATTCGACATCTCGGTCTCTGATCACTTCTCCATCATACCTTGCAAACGGAAGGGTTTCGCCGGATGGAATGGTATTGTCATATCTGTCGATTGGCGACATCAACGATCCGGCCACGAGTTCGGTGATGGTCCAGGACTATCGTGATCTGTCGATTCCGGCGCGTAGACTGGCAGTGGGCACTGCACAGCGTTGGAGCCCAGATGGCAGACGGCTCTACTGGCGCTCCGGAGGAAGCATGATGCAATGGACCGTACCTGACGACCTGTCGGGCGTCCTTGGTTCGCCGACTGCATTGTTCGAAGTGGGCGGTTTGGATCTGCACGATACACGGGTGTTCGCAATTGGTCCGAACAATGAGCGTTTCCTGATGAATTTCAAGACGTCCGAGTCTTCGGAGTTGACGATACTGGTTCAAAACTGGATACGACTGTTGGATGAGTAACCACCGCTAACCATGGCACTCCTGCTCTGGACGGTTCAACACTCTTACAATCTGGTGATTGTAGATGATCTCTTCAGATGAAAATTTATCCGTGGTGCCGTCTTACGACCTGATTGCCTGGCGCAAAGAAATCCCGCTTCTGGACCGATTTATTCCCCTGAATAATTGCTCGCATGCGCCACAGATGAGACGGACGTCGGAGGCTGCAGAAGAGTACTTGAGAGAGTGGAATCGGCTCGGTATGGATTGGGACTCGTGGATGGCGGAGATCGAGAAGTGTCGCGCGGCATTTGCGGGTCTCATAGGGGCGGAGCCGCATGAGATTGCAATCACGACCTCGGTATCGGCGGCAACCGCGGCAGTAGCTTCCTCGCTTGATTTTCGAGGTGAGCGCAGGAAAGTCGTGGCTTCAGGAGCTGAATTCCCGACAGTGGGGCACGTATGGAAGGCGCAGGAGCGATTGGGGGCAGAGGTTGATTGGGTGCCTGTTCGTGATGAACAAATGTTTTCGGCTGACTATGCAGAGCACCTGGATGAAAGGACGGCCATCGTTTCAGCGACACACGCGTGGTATCAGAACGGATCGCTGCAGGACATTGAAGAAATCTCGAGGCTGGCTCACGAGAATGGCACCCTCGTTTATGTAGACGCCTACCAGACGGCTGGCGTCGTTCCGATCGACGTGAAAAAAATGAACGTAGATTTTCTCGCAGTCGGCGCTTTAAAGTACTTGTTGGGTATTCCGGGGATCGCCTTCATGTATGTTAGACAAGAAGTTGCGGAAAAAGTACATCCGACTGTCACAGGCTGGTTCGGACGTCAAGATCCGTTTGCGTTCGATGAAAAGCTGCTCGACTGGGCGCCGTCGGCCAGGCGATTTGACACAGGTACGCCACCCATTATCAACGCATACATCGCGCGGGTGGGCATCGATACCATTCGAGAACTCGGACCACGAGCGATCAGGGAATGGACACTGCAATTGTCGGGAAGGATCGTGGATCGCGCGCGCGAACTCGGATTGGAGATTCACGGCCCCGAAACTCCTCAGATGCGTACACCTTCGACAGCCATTCGGTGCGGAACGAAAAATTCTCACGATGTCGAAATCGCGCTCAAAAACCGAGGAGTACTGACGTCGGCGCGCGGTCCTGTAATTCGCCTGGCGCCACATTTCTACAACACCCTGGATGAGGTTGACTCGGCCGTCGACATACTCGCTGATGTTCTGAGGAGTCCATGAGCCGCGAGACTTTTTCATCTCGATTTGGCCTGCTTGTCACGATGATCGGAGTGGCGGTGGGTCTGGGAAACGTCTGGCGATTTCCGTATATGGTCGGCGAGTTCGGCGGCGCCCCATTCGTTTTGTTCTATGTCCTGATGACCCTTCTGATCGGCGTGCCTGCGCTGATGGCCGAATGGACGCTCGGGCGCTCAACGCAGCGCGGTCCGATGGGTGCCTTCCAAGCGAGTGGCGTCCCCGGAGGCCGGTTCATTGGGTGGGCATTTTTTCTGATCGTGCTCGCAGCCACGGCATACTATACGAACGCCGTCGGGTGGGTGTTGTATCACGCTGTCGCTGAAATCCTGGCATTGGTGGGAGTTTCTCTGGATCCCAGCCGCATTCTCCCCCCTGAGACCGGATTCGACGGCACGTCGTTTGGCTTGCAATTGGCTTCCACGGGCGTAGTAATCGGGGCCTGTGCGATTGTGTTGGTTACGGGCCTGAAGAAGGGCATCGAGCGAATTTCCCGATTTGTGCTACCGACGCTGTTCGTGATCCTGCTCATATTGATCGTGCGTGGGGTGACGTTGCCGGGGGCTGGAGCCGGAATAGACTGGTTCATACTCAAGTTCGATGCTTCGGCTCTCACGGGATCCGTCATGATGGCCGCCCTGGGCCAGGCTATTTTCAGCCTCTCACTCGGCGGAACCTACATGGTGGTGTACGGCTCATACCTTCGAGAGGGTGAATCCATTTTGTCCGGGGCGGCCTGGACAGCGGCCGGCGACCTTACCGCAGGACTTCTTGCCGGTTTTGCCATCTTTCCAGCCGTATTTGCACTTGGACTTGAGCCAGCAGCGGGTCCTGGACTATTATTTTCTACCCTTCCGGCGGTATTCGATGGAATTCCGGCAGGTGCTTTTTTCGGGCTCCTCTTCTTTGTCGGCCTCGCGGGTGCCGCCTGGCTGTCGGACATCGCGGCCTTCGAAGTGTTGATCGCTGGACTGACTGACAAGACTACACTTTCGCGCCGACGCGCAGTTTTAGGGTGCTCTATGGTCGTCTTGTTGCTCGCCATCCCGACCATGATCAACATGTCTATATTCGTCCCGTGGGACTTGGCCTTTGGCTCGGGAATGCAGACGCTAGGTGCCTTACTGGCCGTCCTAACCGTCGGGTGGGCGTTAAACCGCGGGGAAGTGTTGAAGCAGATTACCGGCTCAAGCGAGCAAAGTGACTCAAAAGGATTCACGTGGCTGCTATACATCTGGATTCGATACGTCATTCCAGTTGCCATCGTCATGGTCGGCATCTGGTGGATGCTCACCGATCTTCTGCAGATTATCGAATTGTAGCGCATGTGAAGTGGGTGGACTTCCCAGTGGGAAATAATCGTTGCTAATTCGATCGTGGCTACCGATTATGAGCCTTCTCCACCCATTGATCAATGATTGGCTCCACCCTCTCACACTATCGCATCGACGCCGAACTCGGGCGCGGCGGCATGGGCATCGTGTACCGGGCCCAAGACACTAAGCTAAACCGCGAGGTGGCGGTGAAAGTGTTGCCGAGCGCTGCCCTCGCCACCGAAGATGATCGGGCCCGGTTTTACCGCGAGGCCCAGGCCGCCGCGCAGCTGCATCTCCCCAACATCGCGACGATCTTTGAAATCGATGAGGCGGTTCCGAGCGATGCACCACACGGCACGCAGCCGAGCCCATTCATCGCGATGGAATACATCGAGGGAGAAACCCTTGACGCTCGTATTAAAAAAGGTCCATTGAAGCTGAGCGACGTTATTCGACTCGCTTCGGAAATTGCAGAGGCACTCAAAGCAGCACATGCGAAAAATATCGTCCACCGTGACGTAAAGAGTGCCAATGTGATGTTGACCACCGAGGGTTCAGCCAAAGTGCTAGATTTCGGCCTCGCGAAGACTGCTCAATCAACTCAACTGACGAGGATGGGCTCGACGCTTGGCACCGTCGGCTACATGAGTCCCGAGCAGGCCCGCGGCGAGGATGTTGACCATCGCACCGATCTTTGGGCCCTCGGAGTTGTGATCTATGAAATGATGGCGGGAGTCAGTCCCTTCGGAGGAGAATATGAGCAGGCGGTCGTGTACTCTATTCTGAACTCAGATCCGGAGCCGCTTACATCCATTCGCACAGGTGTGCCCATGGAAATGGAGCGGATCGTGTCAAAGCTTTTAGCGAAGACCGCCAATAATCGATTTCAATCCGCCGATGACCTGCTGGTTGATCTTCGAAATTTAGATCAGGCCAGCTCGCGTGTTTCTACGTCATCGCACAGTCACTCAAATATCACTGTTTCACCTGTCGGAGGGCAGACAAGAAATATTGGAAGGCCATCATGGGCCTGGGCGCTTGCGGGTTTGGTCATTGGCCTTGCATTCATGCAGTTTGTTGTTGGTGGCTCAACCCAACTCCAACACGAACCAGTGCGCTCTCAAATCAACTTACCAGAAGGAGTTGTCCTGGCCCCACGCTTGATGGCGCCTCTTGGCATCGACCGCCAGGCCATTGCGTTGTCTCAGGATGGGTCGACGTTGGCAATCGTTGGATCCTTCGAAGAAACCAGCGCCATCTACGTGCGCCTTCTCTCCGAAAATGCATTCCGACGCTTGGCCGGTACGGAAGGAGCGTACGCAGTGGCCTTTTCTCCAGATGGCGAACAGATAGCTTTTTATGTTCGCGACCGACTGTCTGTAAGTCCTGTATCGGGTGGTTCACCAAGGGAGATCGCCAGAGTGGCTCTGCCGTATGGATTGTTGTGGTTGAACGACGAATCACTTCTTATTAACGATGATGAGGGTGTATCGCTAAAGATCATCAATGTGTCAGAACGGACTGTGAGAAAGCTGAATATCGCGGCAAACGTCGATTCGCAGATCTTGATGGGAGAAATCTTTCAGCCCACTGGACTGCTTCCCAACGGTAGCGTGTTGGCCGATAGTTGGTCACTGAATGCCAGTTATCGAATTGATCTTGAAAACGATCAGGCAGTACAAATCACACTACAGAAATCCTCACCGCAGTTCATTTCCTCAGGGTATGCGGTTGCAGTTGACGGAAAGGGTGTTGCCATCAGTGCTGCGGATACAGAGAGCGGCCTATCGAGAGGTACTCCCGTATCTCTGATGGACAGTCTCTATTTCCGCTATATCGCGCAATTTGCAGTCTCCAACAGCGGAATTTTCGTGGGAGCTCGAGGCCCTAACCTGAGTCGAACTCGTTTTAATTGGTTGAACCAAGACGGCTCTTTAACCGCGCTGCCTTTTCCTGAAGACGATTACGGAAAGTTCGAAATCTCTCCTGATGGCCGCTCTCTTGCGGTCGAGGTATATGGTGTCGAAGGATCGGATATCTTGATTTATGATCTGGAACGGGGATCTACAACACGTCTCACAAACGAGGGCAGAAATTCCCTTCCACTTTGGACAAGCGACGGTAAGTCAGTCATCTATCAGAATCGAGTATCGAGTCGGTCCTCGCTCCTAAAGCAGGATGTTGACGGCCTCTCTCTACCGGACACGATGACAACGCAACTACTCCATCCTGAATTCATCTCTCCTGACGGGCAACATGTGGGCGTGGTGTTCAAAGATGGAGAAGATTCCTTTGACCTGTATTTCTTCGATGTTGATGATTCGACCAGGTTATTTCCCATCGCCACAAATTCAGGGGCTACCGAAGGCCTGTCAAACATATCTGCCGCCGGTAATTTTGTTGCCTATACCTCCAGCCAAACCGGTAACTACGAGATCTATGTTCAACCCTTTCCTCCAGATGGCAGAGTCTGGCCCGTTTCTGTTGGCGGAGGTGAAGAGCCCGTTTGGGCCAATGGCGATCAAACCATCTACTATCGATATGGTGATCAGCTGTTCACCACAGAAGTAGAGTATGGTCCAGAGCGACCTTCATTTGGAATACCCAAGCTGGTTTATGCCGAACCGTTCGAAAATGTAGGAGGGTACTCCATAGACGTCTCACCGGTCGATGGTCGAGTGCTGATGCTAAAGGGAGAGAAAGATCCGCAGCCCGTCACTTCTCTCGAACTGATAACGAACGTGACATCTCTCGTGAAAGATCAATGATCGGCTCCACCCTCTCACATTACCGCATCGACGCCGAACTCGGGCGCGGCGGTATGGGCATCGTGTACCGGGCCCAGGACACGAAGCTGAATCGTGAAGTGGCGCTGAAAATCCTCCCATCGGCTGCTCTTGCCACCGAAGATGATCGGGCCCGGTTTTACCGCGAGGCCCAGGCCGCCGCGCAGCTCCATCACCCCAACATCGCGACGATTTTCGAGATTGATGAAGCCGTCCCCAGCGATGCTCCACACGGCACGCAACCGAGCCCGTTCATCGCGATGGAGTTCATCGAAGGCGAGACGCTGGACGACCATATCAAGAAGGGTCCCATGAAGTTGGAGGAGGCAATAAGAATTGCGTCCGAGATAGGAGGCGCTCTCGAGGAAGCCCACGAGAAAGACATCGTACACCGCGACGTGAAGAGCGCAAATGTGATGCTCACCAGCAAAGGCGTAGCGAAGGTGCTCGACTTTGGTCTTGCCAAAACTGCTCAGTCGACCAAGCTCACTCGAATGGGTTCTACGCTTGGTACAGTGGCCTACATGAGCCCCGAGCAAGCCAGAGGTGAAGAAGTCGATAGCCGTACCGATATCTGGGCGCTCGGCGTCGTGCTCTACGAAATGTGCTCAGGGCGAAATCCATTCGGTGGAGACTATGAACAGGCGGTTGTTTACGGCATACTGAATGAAGACCCACCGCCGCTCACGGGAATCCGTACTGGATTCCCGATGGGCCTCGAATGGATCATCGGCAAGTGTCTTGCAAAAAATGCCGCTGATCGGTACCAAAGAGCAGAAGATCTGTTGGTGGACCTCCGCACTGTTGACCTGTCGCCAACAGGCGGCATGTCACGAGTATCAACCGGATCTGTCTCTGCGATGCCGATTCAGGATTCTGAGAGCATGCAGGAAAGGACGATTTCATGGGAAACGGCTGCGATGGTCGGAGCGCTTGCACTCATCGTGGGAGTCCTGGGCACGATTCTTCTAATTCCGGCTCCCGAGCCGGTCGTTCGCAAATTTGAGCAGTCCTTCGCCGGACTTGCCACCTCCAGAATTTCTCACGCGGGGGATCGGGTTGTATACACGCAGAACGACTCGCTATTTGTGCGCAACCTGAACTCGCTAACACCTCAGGTCATTTCGACAGAGGCTTCAAGCGGGGGTTTATGGTCGCCCGATGATTCTGAAATTCTGTTCTTGTCCGGACCGGACGCCTGGATAGTGTCCAGCACCGGAGGTGAAGCGGTCCGGCTCACCGATTTTGGATTGATGAGAATTACAGGAGCCACCTGGATGGAGTCAGAAGACATCTATCTCTCAGTTCTGGCGGGTACAGCTTATGGCGAGATCCGAAAAGTACCTTCTACCGGCGGGCCATTCGAGATATATATGGGCCCCGATGATATTGAAGGTGGCAAAAGTTTTCTCAGGCTGAGTCATATTCCCGGGACTGAAAAAATTATTGCGCTCGTGATCAATGACGAGCAAATTGCGGATATCTGGCTGCTGGCTGATAACAACAATATTCTCCTGCTACATGACCGATCTCTATTCATCACTGGAGTACATGTCACTCCAGAAGGGTTTTTACTGGTCACGCACCGAACAGGAATCTGGCGTTATGAACTTGCGAAAGATCATCGCAGTTTGGTGGGAAATCCTGTTCGTGTTGCTCCACCGGGGGCAATAGATCCCAGTGTAGCTGAAGATGGCACGTTTTCTTATGTGCAGCTTGATCCAGTTCCATTCCAATCGGGATGGATATCAGATAGCGGCGAGCCCGGAGAGTCTTTTGGACAGCCCTCAATCAGTGCGGGCGGCCTCTTGGTTCATCCATCTGAGGATCGTCTGGTATCAGATGCCAATCAGAACAGCATGTGGATGCTTACCAACAGAGGATCTGAAAGCCCCCTGCCCACCGAGTATGATCGGACTGATATGGCGAACGATTGGCTGCGTGACGGGCAGAGGCTATTGTTTTCGTCATTCCGAACCGGCGGTGGAGATATTTACGTAATCGATGCTTTCGGGAACCAGCCGCCTGAGATCGTTCTACACGATGAGAGTCCTCTATGGGCCTCCAGTGTATCGGCAGATAATAAGTTTTTAGCGTTCTAGATGGTATCTGAGGAAACGCGAGTTAACCCCGAAAGTTGTGTACGGGTGAAAAAGGTATAGGCGGCGTATCCTGATGATGATTACGTCATTGTCAATCCGAAGATTGGAGGATACACCGCCCATGAAGACGAATAACGCACACGAGAACGAGAACTACAATAGCACAGAGGATGTGTTGACAGAAGTATTGCGAACAGGGGCCGCAAAGATGCTGGCCACAGCCGTTGAGGCCGAGGTTGAAGCTTTCTGCCAGCGCTACCAGTTCCTGCGCGACGAAGAGAATCGCCACCGCATCGTTCGCAATGGATATCTGCCAGAGAGGAAGATTTTGACTGGTATCGGGGAGGTCGCTGTAAAGATGCCCCGCATACGCGACCGTACGGGTCGGGGTGAGGATAGAATCGGTTTCCGCAGTTCGATACTACCAGCCTACCTCCGCAAGAGCCGCTCGCTTGAGGCTCTCATTCCATGGTTGTACCTGAAGGGAGTTTCAACGGGCGGCTTTGAGGCAGCGCTCTCGGCCCTTGTTGGTCCTGATGCCCCAGGGCTGACCTCCTCGACGATTGCGCGCCTGAAGACGCTTTGGACAAGGGAGCACGAAGACTGGCAAAAGCGGAGCCTGAAGGAGAAGCACTACGTCTATTTCTGGGCCGACGGTATTCACGTAAACGTACGCATGGATAAACAGAAACTGTGTCTGCTGGTCGTGATCGGCGCTACGGCCGATGGAAGGAAGGAGCTTATAGCACTCGAGGACGGCTTTCGCGAGAGCAAGCAGTCGTGGCGAGAGTTGCTCCTGGAGCTGAGGCACCGCGGGCTGGATCAAGGACCGAAGCTGGCTGTTGCCGATGGAGCCATGGGATTCTGGAGTGCTCTCGCAGAAGTTTATCCCGAGACGCGAGCCGCACGCTGTTGGGTGCACAAGACAGCAAATGTGCTCAACCGCCTGCCCAAGTCCGTTCAGAAGAAGGCAAAAGGTCACCTCACGCAGATCTATACAGCAGAAACAAAAAAGCAGGCAGAGAGCGCCCTTCTGTTTTTCATCAAAGCCTACCAGCAAAAGTATCCGAAAGCAGCAGAGATTCTGGTGAAAGACCGAGAAGAACTGCTCGCTTTTTATGACTTTCCGGCAGAACACTGGATCCATCTTCGGAGCACAAATCCGATCGAATCTACGTTCGCGACCGTGCGCCTCAGGACCGCCAAAACGAGGGGATGTCTGAGCCGAGAAACAGCTCTTGCAATGGCCTTCCGTCTATGTAAAGAGGCTCAGAAGAAGTGGAGGAAACTGAATGCACCGCACCTATTGCAACTTGTAAAAAAAGGAATCAAATTCACCGACGGAATTACATCAGAACGACACGCTGCCTAAACCTTCCATACACAACTTTTGGGCATAGCTCAGGAAACGCAGCGAGACATCTACTACGTTGAGATAAGCGTTACGGCTGATAGTGTAATTGTAGAAAGTGACTGGAAGCCTTTCAGGACCACGAATGCTGATGAATCGGTGCCCGATATTCATCCGAGCGGTGACTATCTGCTCTACCAGATAAACAATTCTGGAACGTATCAAATAGAAGTCCGCTCGTTTCCAGATTCAGATGACAATTTGTGGCAGATTACGGTCGATGGTGGATACAGGCCGAGGTGGCATCCATCGGGTGAAAGTATTTATTACATGAAGGCCGATAACACCTTGTGGAGGGTTAATTTTAATCCATCGGCGCGATCGCCGATTGGCGAGCCTGAATACCTTTTTCAATTTACGGGAACGGGTCCCAGCCCGTACTGGATTCCGTACGACATCGGACCGATCACCGGTCGAATAGCAGCGACGCAACCGATTCAAGTGCCTGCGCCTCCGCGCATAACTTTCGTGGAGAATTGGATGGCTGCTTTCGAGTGATAATCGAAGCGGGTCGACGTGTCATTATTCACGCCTCGATGAAAATAGGAATTCCGACGCAAACTGCCGAGATTCGAACGGTATTCCTCCACACGTTTCCGCCAAACTATCTCGGAAAGAGCGAAATCGCTTCCGACTGAAACTGAGTCGTGATAGGCCAACAAGTATCCCACTACTTAATTGAGGAGCAGCTCGGGCGGGGGGGCATGGGGATCGTGTATCGTGCCCGGGATACGAAGCTGGACAGAGACGTCGCGCTGAAATTTCTTCCGCCCGAACTGTCAGCGAACAAGGAGGCCAAATCCCGTTTCGTCCAGGAAGCAAAAGCAGCTTCAGCGCTCGATCATCCCAATATCTGTACGATCCATGAGATCGGTGAAGCGGACGATGGAAAGCTGTTCATTGTGATGTCCTTTTATGACGGGCAGACGCTGAAGTATCTGCTTGAAGGTGGTGCGTTCCAAGCTGGAAAGGCAGCCAATATCGCCTCCCAGATGGCAGAGGGTCTCCGCAAAGCCCACGCGGCCGGTATCGTCCACGGGGATATCAAACCAGCCAACATCATGGTCACCGATGATGGGTTGGTCAAGATTCTGGATTTTGGCCTCGCGAAGCTCGGCCAGGGCATCGATCTAACAAAAGAAGGATCGACAGTCGGAACCACTGCCTATATGAGCCCCGAACAGTCCAGCGGCAAGGATGTCGACGGACGCACGGATATCTGGTCATTGGGGGTCATTTTGCACGAAATGCTCTCTGGCAAGCGAGCCTTCGGTGGAGGATATGATCAGGCTGTGCTCTATTCCGTCCTGAATGAAGCCCCCGCACCACTGGAAGGGGTAGATCCCGGTCTCTCTTCCGTTGTCGACAATCTCCTGAAGAAGAATCCAGCAGATCGGATGGCTTCGGCCGATGCTGTTCTTACGGCGCTTGATCCGTACGCATCTGGTGTGTCCCGGATGATCGCACCTGGGCCCGTTTCGTCCGTCTCCAGTCGGAATAAATGGGCCATTCCGGCTAGTATTTTGGTCATATTGATCGCTTTGTGGGTCGAGTTTGGTGGCGGGTCAGAGTCTGGAGAAAGCGTGGCGAGAACAGTCGACGAGAATTTGATTGTCGTGCTCCCCTTCGACATCCGAGGCAGCTCTGACATGGAGTACCTTTCGGAGAGCATGGTGACCATTCTGGGCAACCTTCTGGATGGGGCGGGGACCGTAAAAGTAGTAGATGACGCTGCAGTCCTGGAGCGTATTCCCTCAGAAAACGAAGGTGGTATCGGCCCATCAGTGGGGCGAGACTTTGCGAATCATTTTGGAGCGGCACGCTTCATTCTGGGAAGTATCGTCAAAGCTGGGAGCGAAAATCGAATCAGCGCGCAGTTGTATAGAGCTGACGGAACACCGGAAGAAGAATCAGTCTCCACGTATACGAGCGACGACGACCTCATGATGGCCATTGACGTCCTTTCTGCAGGATTAGTTGGCGGATTGCTCACGAACCCGGATCAGGATTTAAGTTCGCTCGCGGCGGGGACAACGAGTTCTTTCGAGGCGCTCAAGCGCTATCTCACTGCCGAGAAACTTGTCCGAGGTGGCCGGCATCAGGAGGCGGACGATGAACTTCAACAGGCTCTTCTGTTGGATTCCACATTTGCCTTGGCATGGTATCTCCGCGCAGAGACCCAAGGATGGATAGATATTTCCGGCGGAACCAGCCATGCAGACGTAATAATGGCTCACAAGTACGCAGATCAACTGTCAGGTCGGGCTCGGCGCCTGCTGGATGCGGAGATGGCGTTCAATGAAGGACGAGCTCAGGATGCGGCTCGCATGTACCAGTCGATCATGCAGGATTATCCCGACGATATCGAAGCCACGGGAGGGTTGGCGGAGGTTTACGTGCACTATTCCAGTCGCGAAGTTGATCACACTACCGCGCTGGCATTATTCCAGAAAGTGAATGAGCTTACTCCTGGCAGCCAGCAGTTTGCGTTTCATCATTCCGATTTGTTGGCTCATCGTGGATTGTTGACGGGTGATTTCTACGGCCTGGACTCGCTCGCTGCCGTGTACGCAGGGATAGAAATTCCTGTACGTGGCCAATCACTGGATTGGTCGCTTGCCCTCGATAAGATGAATTCCGAGACCCGTGCGGACCTGGTCATGTACGCCCGGTACACGGGCTCGGAAGAAGACAGTATTGCTTCCTTTACTATGGAGCATGGGATAGTAGTGCCGTGGAAAAGCCTTCTGTACGGTTTTGTAGACGAGGCCGAAGCATCTGTGCGTGGCCTGGACGATGACCAAGACTGGCTACTTCCAGCGATTTTAAGAGCCAGAGGTCAATCTAGAGGTGCTGCAAATGTGAACATTGTGGATCCCGGCTTTCAGTCGTGGCACTTCGGGCGCACTGTTCTGCAGGCCTCGTCATCTGCCTTTGAGGTTTCACCCGATTCACTTCAAAAACTGTGGCACCTCATTGATGACTGGGACTTCAGTACTCTGCCATTTCCTCGATATTTGGATGATGGGGAGCTTCTTAAGGCGTATTTCAAGTCTCAATTGGCGTTCCGAGCTGCGGACAGTGAGGCGTTCGATGCGGACGTGCTCCGTTTCAATTCTATCGGGCCCGATTCTGCGGAGTATCCGGCTTGGCAGTCCGTAAGAAATGAATTGGCGGGGCTCAGGCACTGGCTGGATGGAGATATCCGCTCGGCGATCGTGGATATGAAAAATGCTCAAGTAGATGGAATTTATTTTCTGGGCACCAGCAACGACATATTGGCCAGTCGATTTCAACCAATCTGGTATCTGGCTCAGCTGTATGAACTGAATGGTCAGTTCGATCTTGCGCTTGAGTGGTACACTGCAGTTGTTGGGAATACCGAGTATGCTCCAGCCGGATGGGAAAAGGCCGCCCAGATTCACGAGCGACTCGGCAATACCGACGACGCCGTTCGCTACTACAGCCTGATGGTAAATCAGTGGAAGGATGCCGACCCGATACTTCAACCCCGTGTTGCCGCTGCGCGCGCCCGGATTGAAGCGCTCCTGGACGAACAAACCCGCGAGCCGCAGTGATCGGTTTCGTTCGCTCACATTTTCGGCTTGTCACACTGCCCGAGTCCAGATGGCTGATCGCGGGATTGATTGCTCTCCTTGCTTCGGCCTGCACGGATCCTTCTCAGCAGGAAGCACGATCGGACGCGCGAGTCGACTCCCTCTTCGCTCATTTCACGACAGAAGGATCACCCGGCGCCTCAGTGATGGTCATCAGAGACGGTGAGATTCTCCACGCCGCTGGATATGGCCTGGCAGATCTGGAATCCGGTGCGCTACTGACGCCGGACACGCCTGTTCGACTCGCATCGGTCAGCAAAGCGTTCATGACAATGGGAATCATGATTCTGGCCGAGAGAGACAGCCTTGAGTACGATGATCCGGTGACGAATTGGATCCCGGAATTGCATCGCTTCCCGGGAATTACGGTGCGTCATCTGATGAATCACACGTCTGGACTTCCGGATTACTGGGAGGACGACTTGCTCGAATCGCTGAATCCTCAGATTGACGACGATCCGTTGATCACCAATCCAGAGGCCGCTCTTGCGTTCGAAACGTGGGGTGAGTTTGTCTTTCAACCCGGCGAGCGGTACGAATACAGCAATTCGGCCTACGAAATGATTGCGCTCATTATCGAGCGGATATCGGGCCAGTCTGCAAAGGCGTTCATACGGGATGAGATATTCCAGCCGCTGGGGATGAGCACGGCAGATGTTCGCGATCGCCGCGACTATCGAATCTCAGAATCAGCAGTCGGATACAGCAGGGATGAAAACGGGGGCTGGGTGATCGATGATGATCATTGGGGAAATGGCCTCGTTGGGGCCGGCGGTGTATATGCCTCTGTAAATGACTTCTATCACTGGGATCAGGCGCTATACACTGGTTGGATTATCCGCTTGGAAACACTGGAAGATGCTTTCGCGCCTACTGTCCTCAACGATGGATCTATTTCAGAGTATGGATTTGGATGGAGCCTGCGGGATCGACTTGGGTACCCGGCCATTCATCACGGAGGAGATTGGTTGGGATTTCGAACGCATTTTCTACGATTTCCTGATCTCAATCTGAGTGTAATTGTGCTTTCGAATGCAACGGCGAACGCCTGCGAACTTGCGGAGTCAGTGGCCAGTTTATATCTGCCCTGAGAACTACCGCCTGAAGCCTGTCAGGTATTTCAGGTGAACTGCTCCGAATCCAATCAGGGCTTCGCGGACCGCCACGCTGGGATCACCATATACAGAAAACTGAGTTGGCGTGATGATGGCCATCATGCGTTCGGCGTAATTGGCTCCGAAGTGGGCAATATGAGTTATTGCGGCTTCGGAGTCCACATATCGCTCGTTGATATGGCAGGTATGCCCGTCTTCCCCCATGAACCACTCGTACTGAAGAGTGCCAGGCTCAGTCTCTACTGATGCTGCCATTTCAGTCGCCAAGGCCCTGAACTCATCCGTTTTGCCTTCGTGAATGGTTAATTGCAGATTCCAGGAGAGATTGTGGGGCATGATAATTCCGATTTGTTCAGGGGCTTCCAAATTGGTAATTAGCTTCTCCGATTCCAACCGTCATGATTCGCCCTGGAGCAACCGCACCTGTTCAGAGGCCCGGTGAGGTGAAGTTTGTGTTCGCGCCGAGGCTTCCCCGAAGGCATTCCTTATTTTTAGCGGATGCCAACTCCTGAAGACAGAACCGAACAGATAATCGCCGCCTTCGAAGAAGGTCTGAGTGCGATCGAGATTTCGGAGGCGTTCGGGATGGGTCTCGAAGCTGTTCACGCTCGCCTGGAACGAGCAGGCATCGCGTCCAAGTCGGAAGAAAAGGCGTCCAAGGTGGATCAAGAGGTGCAAAACCGTGAGCGAGTGATTGCCATGGTGCGCAAGGGGTTTCGGACGACAACCATTGCAACCATGACTGGAATGTCACTCCAGAAAGTGCGAACTCTGGTAAAAAAATCATATATCATCACGCGTGACCACGGTGGGAATGAAGTGCTTCTTCCGCGGCACGACAAGAACAAGATTGAGCGTCCGCGCAACAAGTGGCGCTTGTTCAGATCGCGCGGTAACTAGGCTCGGAGCATTCCCACTAGGATCTTTCGGAGATCACATTGCCCGGCAGCTTGCCGTACGTCTGACGATACATGCGGGTGAAATACGACGCGGTCTTGAATCCAACGGCGTACGAAACTTCAGCTACCGTGTCGTAGGTGTTGGCCTGAAGAAGGGCTTCTGCTTGTTGCATCCGGATCGATCGTATGAATTCAAGCGGCGACACACTAGCAGCCTCCGATAACCGCCTTCCCAATGTCCTTTCACTGACATTCAACTCGGATGCTAGAAGGCTTCTACCGAATCCTTCATCCGTTAGGTGTTCGAGAACAACATGGTGCGCTTCCGCAAGAAAGATTTCTTGAGCCGAGGTGAGTTCTTCCAAGTCGGGAAGGGTTGCCGTCAGGGTGTTTTCAAGGAGTGTCTTCACCGAGGCTCGATTAGCAATCAGATTATGTATTCGCGCTTTCAGCTCATTGATTCGAAATGGTTTGCTCACATAGTCGTCTGCGAGCGCCTTCAGGCCTCGAATTTTGTCATCGGTAGAAGTGCGCGCCGTCAGAAGGATAACAGGAATTGCTGCCAGGTCATCGTTCATTTTGACGCTCTCCAGCAACTGTAAACCATCCATTCGAGGCATCATCACATCACTTACAATCAGGTCGGGCCTGATTTCTTCGGCTTTTTCTAGACCTTCCACCCCGTCTGCCGCTCCGACGACGGAATAGGAAATGCGCAAGTGGTCTGCCAGATAATCGCGCAATTCGGGGTTGTCTTCCACTACCAGGATGACAGGCTTTTCTAAACCATTAGAAGTAGGCGTGGATTGTGTCACGTCCTCCTCAACTGTCATTGAGTCTGGCTCTGGACTTCCGTTCGAGGCGACGATTCCGCGTTTGTCGACTCTTTCTTCCTCAGTGAGGTGGTCACTACCAGTTGGTAGTAGAACGGTGAAACAAGAACCTACTCCCGATTCGCTGTCAACCAGAATGTCTCCACCATGTAGTTCAACTAATTCCTTGACGAGGGCAAGACCGACTCCCATCCCCTCGTAGGATCGAGTGGAGGATTGATCTTCCTGGTAAAAACGGTCAAAAATAAGCGGAATCGCGTCTTCAGAAATGCCACGACCCGAGTCCCGGACTATGATCTTGACAAACCGTCCAAGATCTGATTCGCCTTTTTCGGTCACGGGCGACTCCAGCGAGACATGAACCGATCCACCAGTGGGCGTAAACTTGATGGCGTTTCCGACAAGATTTGTGAGGATTTTTTCCAGCTTGTCTGGATCAAAATATAGCCTGATATCCGGAGGTGTATCTACTTTCAGAGTCACCTCCTCCACCACGGCCAGCGAATCGAAAAGGTGAGCCACCCTGCGAACAAATCGAGATATATCACCTTCAGATGCTTTCAAAACGGTCTCCTGCTCCTGGAAGCGGGACAGGTCCAGAAGCTGTTCGATCAACTGTTGAAGTCGGTGGGTTTGGGCCAATGAGGTATCGAGTTGTTTCAGCGTCGCCCTCGTTACCCTTCCATGGCGCTCACTGCGAATATCCTCGATGCGGCCACGAATTAGCGTGAGCGGTGTTCTCAACTCGTGACTGATGTTGGAGAAGAATCGCGATTTCATCTCGTCGAGTTCCATCAGCTTCACGGCCTGAACTTCGAGCGCAGCACGCTGAGCCTCGACCTGCGATGTCGATTTCTTTACCAGTCTCCTCAGACGATTGTTGATCAGCCGCATGTGGCGAAGTCGATAATGGTGACCGCTGAACACCATCCCCATCAATGCGACGACTGCCATAATCCGGAACCCAAGCGTTTTCCACCAGGGAGGAAGGACGTGGACGTGGACGAGGAAGTCTGCGTTAGAAGAAACGAAATCGCTGTTCATCCCACGCAGTTCGAGGACATACTCTCCCGGATCGAGACTCGTAAAGGTGATGTCTGAGGCGGATGGCCCCCGAATCCATGTATCATCATATCCAGACAGGCGGTACTCAATTGAATTGGCTTCAGAATTTCGATAATGAAGTACCGCGTAGTCCAAGGAAAAGCTACGCTCCTCGAAGGATAGTTCGATCTCAGACCCGCTTTGGACATTGTAGTAATGTCGATTGGAGAATGATGCATCATCACCTCGATTATCGACATGAATACCGCTGACGGCTATCAGAGGAGGGGTTGAGTCGTCATGCAAATCTGCGGGATTAAAGGAAAAGAACCCACCCAGGCGGCCAAAATAGATCCGTCCACTGGGGCCTTGGTGGTATGCGCCGACGCTTATCGCAGAATTTTGACCTGCCTGGTCTATCAGGCAGAAGCGGGTCTCTCTAGTTCGCGTATCCAATCGATTCACGCCCTGACCCGATCCTATCCAAACCATGCCATTTTCTTTCCCAATCATTCCGTGGACATAGTTGCTGCTCAATCCACTGTTGGCTCTCGTGAAGTGTTCAAACGTATCACTTTCCGGGTCATATCTATCCAATCCACTTGTCAGAACGCTGATGAGCAATCTTCCCGCGAGATCACTTGCCAGGGCCATTACTGTACCACTCGATATTCCTGATCCGTCTTTTGGATCGTGAGCAAAGTGGGCAAAGCGTCCAGTATCGGGATCGAACAGCTCAAGACCGGAATCGTGACCAAGCCAGACTCGACCCTCCTTGTCCTCATGTATGGCGATGATCCAGGGATCGCGCATGCTGCCCGGATCGTCTTCGACAGGACTCCAGCTGGACAAGAACCGTTCGGAGACGGGGTCGAAGGATAAAAGCCCTCCAAAAGTCCCAACGAGAAGTCGTCCATCATCCAGCCGGTGCATACTGTAAACGTCATTCTGACCCGACCAGGGCGACGAATAAGAGGTAAAAGAGTTCGATTCCTCGTCGAAGCGAGCAAATCCATTCCGCAAAGTTCCGACCCAGATAGTGTCCAGATGGTCCTGATAGATGCTCAGGATGTCTGAACCCGGAAGGCCGTGTGTCCTTGGTGTCAGCATTTCAAAGGCTTCATTTTCCGCCTTCCGAACAGCCAACCCGTTTTCGCTTCCAATCCACGTCCAGCCCCTGCCATCTTCGAGAATGGAGGTCACGTAGCCTGTATCACGCGTACCTGAAGTGGGAAAAGGGACGTCCGATTGGGTGAACCGGAGCGAATTTGGATCCGACCAGGCGACGCCATCACGATCGGTACCTATCCATATGATTCCACTCCGGTCCTGAAAAAGAGCCGTCACGAAGCCGGTAGGAATTAAAGGTGGTTCGAACGAATGGATTTTTTCTACTTCCAACGCCGAACTACGCGTTCCCAGGACGTCCAAACGAGATTCAGAGCCAGCCCAAAATCGTCCCTCTTGATCCTTGAAAAGGGATTGGATATAAGTGGGTACACCCATTGATTGAGTACTGATACCGTCTTGCTTCGAAATGTCGAGTGCAAAGAGCCCGCTGGATGTGCCAGCCCATACATTCCCTCTTGCGTCCAGTTGGAGCGATTGAACGATTGAATTCTCAAGCTGGTCAGCCGACGAAGGCATATGCCACACCGAACCGGTATCGTAGTCGAACACATCCAGGCCCGCCTGTGTACCGAACCAAATCCTTCCAGAAGCATCTTCCACAATACTCCTCACAGAAATATCTGTGATCGCAAAGTTCGTGGGTTCACTCGGATTGAAGTAGGTGAACGTGTTCGTTCGTGGGTCGATGCGGACTGCGCCATTCCTCCATAGCCCGACCCAGATAAATCCACGAGAGTCTTCGAATATTTCGATCACATCCGAATGAAAAGGATCGACTCTGTATTCGAATTCAATCGTTACGAAGGAATTGAGTGATGGATCATAGCGCTGGACTCCCTCAGAGCCTACCCAGAGTGTACCTGATGAGTCGACGAGAAGCGCCGCTACCTTGTCACTTATTAAGGAAGAGGAATCCAAGGGATCGTGTCGATACGTTTGAATTCCTCTGCCATCATATCTGGCCAATCCATCCAACGTCGCTATCCAAATGAATCCGGCTCGGTCCTGTTGAATAGCTGTAACCACATTGCCCGGGAGACCATCCTGGACCCCCAGGGTCTGAAAGGTTAAAGAACCCAGGTTGTCCGTTGATAGGGCCTGACCTGACGAAATATTCGACAGGCTCAGCAAGCCTAGAAAAAGAACGGTCCAGATTCCAGGTGGCGAACTACGCTTCGATATGTCCAGACGGAAAAGCAAAATGGTGGGATTGCCGAGTGGGCGGGCTCAGAATAGGAAAACAAGACAGTATTTGATAGTGGTGTCGCGGCGAAGGGGTACCATAGAAGGCTTCTCGAACCATACGTAGTTCTACTAACGCTCATTTTTTACTTTCGCGCGCCCGCCGGATAGGACATATGTGCCAAATTCTAGGACGAACGGGCCAATCTAGCTTTCAAGTCTTGAAACCGCGGTTTAAATCGTCTACATAAACCTGAAATGCTAGAGTGCGCCGACAAACCGTCAGGTGCAATTCACCCAGTTGCAGGGATGATGAAGCCTCACCGCCACAGATTCAAAGACGTTCTTTGAGCCATCGGAAGGCATCACTCTGTTTCCACAATAGAGTTAGCTCGTTTAACGGCCCAGATGATCAACGTGGCTTCGGTAGGCGAGTTAGCGGAGAAAAATAACTATGTCCGGACGTCCGTTACAATTCAACACTAGTTCGACTCGATTCAATTTTCTGAGGCGATTGAAAGAAAATGTGTCCGCGATGACATTCGTTCCGACAGCACACATCGGCATGGCTTCAAAGCCACCATTGCTGGTCGCAGTGTTGTTTGTCCTCAGCTTCGGGGCATCGACGGCCCACGCGCAGGTAAGTTGCGGCGACACCATTACCAGTGATGTTACGTTGACCGGGACCCTGGACTGTTCTGCCGGTACTCACTCTGGCGCTATCCTCACTATCGCGGCGGACGGAGTCACGCTGGATGGCGGTGGTAACACGATCAAGGGTATTTACCGAGGTGGAACTGGTGTCTTCATCATCAAGCCGGGCGGAACTCCAATCAACAATGTCACGGTTAGAAACATCGTGCTCGAGGGCTCCCGAAATCCGCTTCTCACGCAAAACGCGCATGACGTGACTATTGAAGATGTCACGATTCCCGATCCATTGTCCAATACCTTCGGGCTTCAACATGGTGGAGGTGACAGGCTGACTCTCACGAACAACAACTTTTCGTCAAGGAACAAAGCCCTTTACATCTTCGGCGGTGATGGGCATAATTGGTCTGGCAATACATTCGAATCGGCCGGTGCTAGTGTGATGAACCGTGTGTTCAGCCTCACAAATGGGACGTTCACCAACAATACCTTCAGTGGTCCGTTCCTCTCCAACGGCTTTTGGCTATATAACAGCAGCAACAACACGTTTACAGAAAACACGTTCACCGCCCATTACATCGCGTTGTGGCTCGATGGCGGGTCGTCGAATAACACGTTTACGGATAACAACATCCAAGACGCTGGACGGAGATGGGGGGCCCTCTACATCACTGGCGGAAGTGCCAACAACACGTTCTCCCACAACAACTACAAAAACAACAACGGCCGTCATATCCAGAATAATGGAGGGGGGGCAAACTTCCTGAATCTGCCGGCACCCGATGGAGGCAATTGGTATGATTCGCATCCATGTAGCAACCCCGACGCTGACGCCTTTTGCAACAACGCCTACGTCGGAGTTGGTCCAAACGCCACTGATTTTCTTCCGTTAGCAAACGAAGTTGTCCCTGGCCCGGCAGACACCGACGGCGACGGCTATAACGACGACGTCGACAACTGCCCGCAGATTGCCAACCCAGGTCAGGAAGACCTTGATAACGATGGAACCGGGGACGTTTGCGATGATGATCGCGACGGCGATGGCACGGACAACGATGACGACGCCTTCCCTGATGATCCCAACGAAGACACGGATTCAGATGGAGACGGTGTTGGCGACAACGGCGATGCCTTCCCGAACGATCCGAATGAAAGTTCTGACGGGGATACGGACGGTGTTGGAGACAACAGTGACATGTGCGCAGCAACCTCCTTCCCCGACAATGTCGGAACGAGCAAGCTGAACCCAAATCACTGGCGCGTCGACTCTGCGGACAACTTTACGTTCGAGCAGGGCAAGACGAAGAAAGGAAAAGGTGGTTCAGGTGGCAGTTACACCATGGCTGATACGGCAGGCTGTACCTGCGAGCAGATCATTGTAGAACTCGATCTCGGAAAGGGCCACGTCAAGCATGGTTGTTCAAACAGCGCGATGGCCGACTGGGTAGCCTTCGTAAATGGCCACGGAAACAAGGTTGCTTCTCAAGCAACGCTGAATGCTTCCTTTGACGATGAGTTCGAACTCAACGCAGGCCAGCTCCCAACAGAGTTCGACCTCCTGGCGGCTTACCCGAATCCGTTCAACCCACAGACGACCATCAGCTTTACGATGCCTGAATCGGCAGAAGTTCACTTGGCGGTATACGACCTGCTGGGTAGGGAAGTGGCCATGCTCGTGAATGGCGTACTGGAAGCAGGCACGCATCAGGCGCGATTCGACGCAGGTGAGTTGCCAAGTGGTGGGTACATCTACCGCTTGACGACGCCGCAGGGCGAGTTTACTAAGATGATGATGCTTATGAAGTAGATCTGCATCACACATCAAAATGATGAAGGGCGGGGCCGCGCAGCGGCCCCGCCCTATGGGGTTTTTACCAGACACAACCACAATCATTTCATTCTTACCTCAACAGATTTGCAGAACCAATAACACTCCAGACGATCTGATGGTGCCTGATTCGGCCCATTGTGTTATCTGAAGAGCGGAGGACATAAACCATGACAAGATCTACCAATCACTTTTTTCGCCTGTCCATCTTCCCAGTAATTCTGACCCTTTTACTGATTGGAGGTCTGCTGACTGAGGCATCAGCGCAGGATCTGTTCGTCAGTAACGAGAGCAACAATACTGTATCCAGAGTCGATGGCGTATCAGGTGCAAATCTAGGTGTTTTCGCCTCCGGGGGTGGTCTGTCCGGCACCGAGGGACTCGACTTTGGTGCGAGTTAACCCCGAAAGTTGTGTACGGGTGAAAAAGGTATAGGCGGCGTATCCTGATGATGATTACGTCATTGTCAATCCGAAGATTGGAGGATACACCGCCCATGAAGACGAATAACGCACACGAGAACGAGAACTACAATAGCACAGAGGATGTGTTGACAGAAGTATTGCGAACAGGGGCCGCAAAGATGCTGGCCACAGCCGTTGAGGCCGAGGTTGAAGCTTTCTGCCAGCGCTACCAGTTCCTGCGCGACGAAGAGAATCGCCACCGCATCGTTCGCAATGGATATCTGCCAGAGAGGAAGATTTTGACTGGTATCGGGGAGGTCGCTGTAAAGATGCCCCGCATACGCGACCGTACGGGTCGGGGTGAGGATAGAATCGGTTTCCGCAGTTCGATACTACCAGCCTACCTCCGCAAGAGCCGCTCGCTTGAGGCTCTCATTCCATGGTTGTACCTGAAGGGAGTTTCAACGGGCGGCTTTGAGGCAGCGCTCTCGGCCCTTGTTGGTCCTGATGCCCCAGGGCTGACCTCCTCGACGATTGCGCGCCTGAAGACGCTTTGGACAAGGGAGCACGAAGACTGGCAAAAGCGGAGCCTGAAGGAGAAGCACTACGTCTATTTCTGGGCCGACGGTATTCACGTAAACGTACGCATGGATAAACAGAAACTGTGTCTGCTGGTCGTGATCGGCGCTACGGCCGATGGAAGGAAGGAGCTTATAGCACTCGAGGACGGCTTTCGCGAGAGCAAGCAGTCGTGGCGAGAGTTGCTCCTGGAGCTGAGGCACCGCGGGCTGGATCAAGGACCGAAGCTGGCTGTTGCCGATGGAGCCATGGGATTCTGGAGTGCTCTCGCAGAAGTTTATCCCGAGACGCGAGCCGCACGCTGTTGGGTGCACAAGACAGCAAATGTGCTCAACCGCCTGCCCAAGTCCGTTCAGAAGAAGGCAAAAGGTCACCTCACGCAGATCTATACAGCAGAAACAAAAAAGCAGGCAGAGAGCGCCCTTCTGTTTTTCATCAAAGCCTACCAGCAAAAGTATCCGAAAGCAGCAGAGATTCTGGTGAAAGACCGAGAAGAACTGCTCGCTTTTTATGACTTTCCGGCAGAACACTGGATCCATCTTCGGAGCACAAATCCGATCGAATCTACGTTCGCGACCGTGCGCCTCAGGACCGCCAAAACGAGGGGATGTCTGAGCCGAGAAACAGCTCTTGCAATGGCCTTCCGTCTATGTAAAGAGGCTCAGAAGAAGTGGAGGAAACTGAATGCACCGCACCTATTGCAACTTGTAAAAAAAGGAATCAAATTCACCGACGGAATTACATCAGAACGACACGCTGCCTAAACCTTCCATACACAACTTTTGGGCATAGCTCCTTTGGTGCGGACGGAGATCTGTATGTAGTCGGCTATGCAAGTAGAAAAGTTCACCGATACGATGGTACCACCGGTGCCTTCAAGGACATTTTTGTTCCGTTTGTACACGGTAGCACTCCTGTTGGCCTTCAATTCGGCCCCAATGGAAATCTTTTTGTCACTACCCGAGGTCCGAATGCCATACATGAATATGATGCGACCACTGGAGCCTACCTGGGACAGTTCACGTCCGGTGGGTCATATGTTACTCCTGACTTCTTCTACTTCGCATCGGACGGATTCCTGTATGTCTCCAGTCGCGGCACCCACGAGGTTGTTAGATTTGATGGGACCACAGGGGTGTTTGTAGATGTTTTCATCTCAGCCGGGTCGGGCGGATTAAGCATTCCCGAGCAAGTTCAACACATGGCAGGAGGAGACCTGCTGGTTGTAAGCAGGGGATCCCACAATGTTTTGCGTTACGATGGTACGACGGGTGCGTTTGTGGGTGTGTTCATTCCTTCGCCTGGCTTAAATAATCCGTTTGCAATGGAATATGGAGGAGACGGTAACCTTTACATTTCCAAATACGTCAATGCAAACGTTACGAAACACGATCCTGTATCCGGAGCATTTCTGGGTACCTTCGCAACTGGATTCAGTGGTCCAACATCGATCACGTTCCGAAGACCTCCTCCGGGTGGTACGGTAGACACTGACGGTGACGGCGTTGATGATGGCGATGATCTATGTCCTGGCACACCCTCCGGAGAGCCGGTCGATGGCGATGGATGTGGTGCTTCGCAACTTGACGCGGACAACGATGGGGTTTCGGATGCTGATGATCTGTGTCCTGGCACACCCGCCGGAGACCCGGTCAATGGCGACGGATGCGGTGCTTCGCAACTCGATACAGACAATGACGGTGTTAGCGATGACGCAGACATGTGTGTTGCTACCTCCTTCCCCGACAATGTCGGAACGAGCAAGCTGAACCCAAATCACTGGCGCGTCGACTCTGCGGACAACTTTACGTTCGAGCAGGGCAAGACGAAGAAAGGAAAAGGTGGTTCAGGTGGCAGTTACACCATGGCTGATACGGCAGGCTGTACCTGCGAGCAGATCATCGTCGAGCTTGATCTCGGAAAGGGCCACGTCAAGCATGGTTGTTCAAACAGCGCGATGGCCGACTGGGTAGCCTTCGTAAATGGCCAGGGAAACAAGGTTGCCTCTCAAGCAACGCTGAATGCTTCCTTTGACGATGAGTTCGAACTCAACGCAGGCCAGCTCCCAACAGAGTTCGACCTCCTGGCGGCTTACCCGAATCCGTTCAACCCACAGACGACCATCAGCTTTACGATGCCGGAATCGGCAGAGGTACACCTGGCGGTCTACGATATGTTGGGTAGGGAAGTGGCCATGCTCGTGAATGGCGTTCTGGAAGCGGGAACGCATCAGGCGCGATTCGACGCTGGTCACTTGCCAGGTGGTGGATACATCTACCGCCTGACGACTCCACAGGGCGAGTTCACGAAGATGATGATGCTCATGAAGTAGCGTCGCCTAAAAAGGTTAAACAATGATAGAGCGGGGCCGCGCAAGCGGCCCCGCTCTATCATTTTATGTGCTCTCGGAGGTCAATCAAACAGCGTTGTGAACAGTTCTGAGTTGATCTCATGACCACCGTCGTAGCGCAAGGTCCGGAAGGTGCATTGGTGGTCTCTCAGATCTTCTTCCGCACTGATCAACCGATCTTCGGGAAGAAATTGGTCGTTCGTACCCGCTACCAGCAGGATGTCCGGCACATCGGCCAGGGCGTCCCACTCTTCGTCCGACAGGTCGTGAGCGAGGCCGGAACCCCATAATATGACCTTATCGGGCTTTAAAAGGCCATTTCCGACCCACCGACTCGCGGTTGGGCATCCCTGTGAGAACCCCAAAATCGTGACTGAGACGTCCTCAGACGCCTCATCGACCAGCGCCGAGGCAAGGCCGCCGAGATAGGTCACATAGTCCATGATTTCGTACTCACGATCCTCAGATGTCATCCAGGTTGCGCCGACCGTTCGACTTCGGTGATGGGTGTAAAAGCGGGACAGCGCTTCCGGGCAGATGATAACCCGCCCTTCAGATGCGATGGGGCTCACTACCTTGGCGAAGTCGGAGGCAAGTTGTCCGTACCCGTGCAGTGCGAAGACCAACTCCTCTGTGGCGGACGAAAGATCTCCGATCTGAGCAAATCGCGAAGTTTTCGGGGTGACGAACCGGTTGACCTGTATCACTAGTTTCCCAGGTCGAGTGCAGGCAAAACGTCTTCAGCTTTATCAACCATCTGGAAATACTTTTCTGCGGGATCCTTCGCGAAGCCAGCATCGGTCATTTTCCTGAAGAAGACGATCAACTCGTCATAGAAGCCTGCGGTGTTCAATAGCACAATGTTCTTGTTGTGATATCCCAGCTTTCTCAGGGTCAGGACTTCCAGAAATTCTTCGAGCGTTCCATAACCACCTGCCATCGCGACGTATCCGTCGCTCCGCTCGAACATGATTCGTTTGCGTTCGCGCATCGTGTCGGTCAGAATCAGCTCGTCGGATTCGGAATACGCGATGCCTTCCAGATTCTTGAGGGCGTGGGGAATAACCCCAACGACGCGCCCACCGTGTTCGTGTACGGATCTTGCCATGACGCCCATGAGACCGACGCGTCCCCCGCCATTGACAAGTTGAACGTGATTATCGGAAAAGATTTGACCGAGTTGCTTGGCTGCATCCGTGAAGACGTCATCGATTTTGTTGCTCGACGAGCAATACACTGTGACTGAGCGATAGGAAGCCATCTGATTATCCTCCTCCTTGGAAGGCAAACGTGGCGTAAGTGTTCTCTGCCGTGTCCAACCAACGATTTGAAGAGATTCGCCAGGAATTATAGCTGTCATAGACCGCCCGATAGCTCGCATCGGAGGCAGCTTCACTGGCCAGGATGTCGAATGTAATCTCCTGTGCCCTTCGCATGACTTCCTCAGAAAACGGTCTCAGAGTCACCCCTTCACTGTCGAGAAGTCGAGCCAGAGCCGGCGGATTCTTGGCGTCATAATTAGCCATCATTCCAAGATTCGCTTCCGCAGCGGCAGATTCGAGGGCGGCTTGATAGTCGGAGGGCAGCTTGGCCCAATCATCTCGATTGATATAGAAACTCAGCCCCGGTCCCGGCTCCCACCAACCCGGATAGTAGTAGTTCTTGGCAATCTGATAGAAGCCGAGCTTTTCGTCGTCGTAGGGCCCAGACCATTCTGCTGCGTCGATCACTCCACGTTCTAAAGCAGGATATATTTCACCGCCAGCCAACATCTGTACATTGGCTCCCAGCTCGGCCATCACCTGACCGCCGAACCCCGGGATGCGCATCTTCAATCCGCGGAAATCCGCGAGCGTTTCGACTTGATGACGAAACCAGCCCCCCATCTGCACTCCCGTATTCCCACCCTGAAGATTGATGATATTGAAGTCTGCAAACAGGCCCCGAGTAAGCTCGAGTCCTTCTCCGTAATACATCCAGGCTGCAAATTGACGTGCATTCAGGCCGAAGGGAACTGTGCAGTCGAATGCCAGAGCGGGGTTCAGGCCCGTGAAGTAGTAACTGGCAGTATGGCCCATCTGGACTGTTCCTTTCTGAACGGTCTCCAGCACTTGGGTGGCGGGTACCAGCTCGCCGCCGGGAAACACACGAATTGTAAATCGACCCCCCGTAACCTCAGAAACTCGATTCGCCAGCACTTCAGCAGCTCCAAAGATGGTATCCAGAGAGCGTGGGAAACTGGATGTCAATCGCCAATTGACCCGCGGCCGCGTCTGGATGGCTGCGGCTCCTCCTTCGGACTCGCCGCCGGAGCATCCTGAGATGACGGCGCCGCCGGCTGCGGCCAAAGAAGCTTTTCGAACAAACTGGCGACGTTTCATACAGGATCAGAATTTCATGGGGTCATTGAGAGATCAATATCGTGTTCTATCCCTTCGGTCTCAAAGGCCGCATGACGACCTCAGTGATGAGGTAGTTGTCTGGAGTTTCGAGAACATGGATCAGCGTCGAACTGATCTGCTCGGGCGTCATGGGGTTAGCGGATATCGGGATGCCCGCAACGTCAAAAAATTCGGTCTGTATCGATCCAGGAAAGAAGCAGCTGACCTTGATTCCATCCTGACGCACCTCTTTGAAGAGCGCATCACTGTATCCCTTCATTCCGAACTTGGTCACGTTGTACGTGCTGATATTGGGATTGCCCAACAGGCCTGCAACGGACGAAATGTTAATGATATGGCCGCCAAACCCTGATTTTTCATTCTGCGCTTTCATCGTTGGGAGGACGGCACGCGTACACAAAAACACTCCCCTGAGATTGACGTTCATCTGAAGATCCCAGTCTGCGACGGATACTTCGTCAGCAGGTCCAAATTTTCCAATCCCTGCGTTGTTCACCAATACGTCAATCCGGCCTTCGATCTCGAGAATGTGTTCGAAGGCTGCGCTTACTTTTTTTTCAAGGGTAATGTCACACTCGATCCCGACGAAGCTATGGCCGAGATTTTTTTCCAGCTTGTCCAATTTTTTCTTCCGGCGAGCAAGACCATAAACCCGTGCTCCTTGTTCGATCAGGGACTGGGAGAAGTGGGCGCCCAGTCCCGCGCTGGTCCCCGTGATCACTACGATCTTTCCGTGTAAGTTCATTCAAGTTTACGGCGGTACATAGAAGAGAGCCTTCCTTCGATGCGGGGCACTCAAGCCGGTTCCCGGATTGTAGGGCAATACCATAGCTGACGACGATTCAGTGGACCGGCACGGTTGATCTTTCGGCCAATGAGTGCCAATTTGGAGCAGCTTTCGATTGAGTGATGGAGAACCCCGAACAAGAAATGACGAGTCTACTTGAATCCAGTGGAGTGCGCTTCACAGGATTCCACTTTCAGGATCAGGTTATTGGACCTGAAAAGGTTGTCGAAATCCTGGCCCCGCACCTGGAAGAAAACAGGAAGGATCGCATTGAGGTGGTGCTTGGTGAGCGAACCTACGCAATCGCGCCTGTCGTCGAAGGACTCACAAACACAGGCAATGTGAGTGCGGTCATGCGCACAGCCGAGGGTCTGGGGTTTCAGACCTTCCACATCGTGACGGGAGACCTGACACTAAAATATTCGAAGCGAACCACGCAGGGTGCGCAGAAGTGGTTGGATGTCTCGGTGTGGAAATCCCCTGCGGAATGCGTTTCCTCTCTGCGGCACGATGGCTATCAGATCGTGGTCACCCATTTGAGCGAGGAGGCCCTTCCACTCGCCGAAATTGACTTCACAAAAAAGACTGCCCTGGTGTTTGGCAACGAGAAGGCAGGAATCAGTCAGGCAATGCTGGCCGAAGCCGACCTTACCTGTGTTATTCCGTCACCGGGATTTGTACAGAGCTATAACATTTCCGTAGCCGCAGCCATGGCGCTGCACGCCGCGTACTCCGCCAGGATCGAAGCGTTCGGGGAAGCGGGCGATCTGTCCGATAGCGAGCTAATGCGCCTCAGGGCAGATTTCTATTCGAGGTCCGTGAAGCATGCAGGTGACATCCTGAAGCGCCATTTGGGTGTTATTTAGGAATTTATGGCCGATCTGAGTGCCACTGGTGCCATTCGCACTATTCTTTAAGAGGCCCGCAACTTCCTTTTGTTTTATACGATAAAAGAAATCGTTCAAAAAACATTGAAGTTCGTCTCCAGCCCAATGAAACTGCTCACTCGAACGGAAGAGTTACTTCTTCTGACTGTCTGGAAATTGCAGGAGGATGCTTACAGTCTGTCGGTTCAGGACGCCATGGCGGAACTGCTCGACAAGTCAGTCTCTATTGGCGCGGTTTATATCCCGCTCGAGCGTCTCGCAAAACGGGGCCTTCTGAAAACCCGAGAAGCCGCGCCGACGGAAAAGCGAGGTGGTCGTCGCAAGCGATTTTACGAAGTGACCGCTAAAGGGCAGGCTGCATTGGCGACGATTGACTCGCTTCAGAAAAAAGCCTGGGAAGGCTGGGCGACTTCGTCCGCCGTAGACCTTTTGCACGGATGAGTCGCTCCACACCCTTCATAATACGCGCAGCTGAGTGCATCCTGAGCGAGGACCATCACTGTCTGATCGGCGACATCGAATGGTCCTATCACTCTCGTTCTGAAGAGAGAGGCCCGTTTGTAGCCGTCCTCTGGCTCTGGTGGGCAGTTTTCTCACTTATCCCCCGATTGTTTGTTCGGGATCTACTCTGGCAACATACCATGCTCAAGAATTATCTGATCGTTGCTCTTCGCCAGTTCAGGAAGTACAAGAGTTTTTCTGCCATCAATGTGCTCGGATTGGCGCTCAGCATGTCGGTGTGCCTCCTGATCCTGACGATGATCCAGGATTTTCGTTCAGATGACAGCTTTCATACCAAGGGCGATCGCATATACCGCGTAACGACGAATGTTGAGGAATACTGGGGCACCTTCGACATGGCAACTTCGGCCGCGATGATGGGCCTCGAGCTCCTGCGCGAATTGGATGATGTCGAAGCGCTTGTTCAGATGAAGCGAACGAGCGGAAAATTAACTCGAGACGATGGGCGGATGGCGACATTCGCCGGTCTGTACGCTCAGAACACCTTTTTCGATTTGTTCGATTTTGAACTCGTGCAAGGAAATCCAGCTCACGTATTGGACGTACCGTTCAAAATGGTTGTTACCCAAGAGTTGGCGGCTCGGTTGTTTCCAGACCGGGATCCCCTTGGGCAGCTGGTAGATCGAGAAAACGGAACCTACGAGATATCAGGTGTGGTGGCTTTGCCAGAAGCTCGTACACACCTTGCATTCGACGTGTTGATTTCGCACGCCACGCTTTCCACGTTTTATGCGGGCGAAGAAGTCAATCCTTTGGATCGCTGGAACAACAATTCGCAGTTTTACAATTACCTGCTTCTGAAAGATGGGGCTTCCGTCACAACCATTGAGCAGGTGGCCAATCGAATGGGATTGGAACATCATACAGATCCCGATCAACGACCGGCCACCTACGCGTTGCAGGCGCTCGGAGATATCAATCTTGGACCCGATCTCTCAAACCAGATCGGTGAGGTCGTTCCTGGCGTGATTGTGTGGGTGTTGTCCATTTTCGCGCTGTTGCTGATCGGTACTGCAGCATTTAATTACGTCAATTTGACGGTGTCTCGAGCCCTGAGGCGCACGGGCGAAATTGGCGTCCGAAAAGTTGTAGGTGCGCATCGCCGCCAGCTGATTCAACAGTTTGTTGCCGAGGCAGTCGTCACAAGTCTACTCTCATTGGTACTGGCTCTCGTCTTTTTACAGTGGCTCGTCGCGAGATTCAATCGAATGGGTGTCTTCGCAGACGAGGGCATGACGATATCTATGTCGACGCTTGACCCCATACTGCTTCTGAAGTTCGTGCTATTCGCCTTCGTTCTCGGCGCGGTCGCGGGCATAATTCCCGCACTTAAAATATCCCGGTTGTCTCCTGTTGTGGCATTCCGCGGAGCCACATCTACCGTCAGTGGAATCAGGTTTCTGGGACGAAAGGCTCTCGTGGTATTCCAGTTCGGCACCTCGATGATCGCGATCGTGACTGTTCTCGTTCTCTTTCGACAGGCTGATTACCTGATGAGCGCCGACATAGGCTTCGATGCCCCGCAGCTACTGCACCTCGACCTGGCCGGAACCGACTACGACCAACTTGCTTCAGAGCTTCGACAAATTCCGGGCGTTCTGCAGGTCGCCGCAACGTCGTATCCTCCTTCTGCGGGGTCAAGTACCTCTGTCGGAGTGAAAACGCCAGAAATGGATGAAAACGTCCTCATTCAGAAATTCGCAGTCGACGATCGATTTTTGGATCAGTACAACATTGACCTGATTGCAGGTAGGAATTACTCTTCGCAACTGGAGACCGATAAAACCTCGGCTATCCTTTTATCGCAATCTGCGTTGTCGTTTCTCGGCCTCGGTACACCTGAGGAAGCACTCGGGAAGGAGCTCATGTATGACACATACAGCTATGATGAGCGGGTCACCGTAATCGGCGTCTTCTCTGACTTTTACTCTCGTGGTTTTGAAAAGGGATATCAACCAACCTCTCTGGCATTCCGCCCGGAAATGTATGGCTTCGCATCGATCAGGGTTGCAACAGGTGATCCACGGCCGGTTCTTCGAAGAATTGAAGACGTCTGGGATGCACACGCTCCGGGGCTGCCTGCTGACTACCAGTTTTTGGATGACGTTATTCAGGCCAGGATGAGCTTTTTGACCGAGGCCGTTGGCATGCTGAGCCTGTTTGCTATGCTGATCGTGATTATTGCCAGCCTCGGGCTACTGGGGATGGCCATGTTTTCCGCTGAAATACGATTGAAAGAAGTGGGCATTCGAAAAACTCTCGGTGCGGATACCTGGAAGCTGATTCGTCTGCTCTCGAGTGAATACGTTCGACTCATCGTCATCGCGGTTGTACTCGCAGCCCCAGCGGCTTACATGATCAATTCGCTCATGCTATCTGCTTTCGTCAATCGTATTGAGCTGGAAGTGTGGCATGTGCTCCTTGGCATCGTCCCCGTGCTGCTGCTTGCCATTCTTACGATTGGAACGCAGACGGTTAAAGCCGCAAACGCAAATCCCGTCGACGTGATGCGGAGCGAGTAAACTCTATCTCTCGCCTTGATCTCATGGAAGAGGCGCCATCAAGTCGGGAAAAACGAAGGTCTTGCGGGCGCGGCCGGAGGCGATGGTATCCGGCTGATAGAACCGCATCAGGATTTTATTCTTTCGATCGAAAAGATCACGGTTGGCTGTTTTGAACTCTTCCCAGCTCTGATCGGTGTCTGCTGCCCGCTCGTTGACGATGATCAGGAAGGCCCAAGTGATGGTCTCGTGGTACTTGTCCGCTGCGCCTGCGTTTTGGACGTAGGACTTGAGGTCTCTGCAAAAGTGATCGATGGCCTCGACGAGCGGATGCGCTCGAACATATATCCACGCCATACGAACGTGCCCTTCGTGGCTGAGCAAATCTTCCGGTAGCGTTCCATCTTCGAAGGCTGCTCGAAATTGAGAATCGCTCATTTCGCCTCGACGAGTTTATGGCTGTCCTCAGCCGTCAGTTCGAGGTCGAAGACCTTCTTGAGCATATCGATCCTGGAGAGAGTCTCTTCAGAAAAGGGAGCTTTTCCCTCGAAAACGTGCAAGACGATGCCTTCCATCAGGTCACCGAGCGTAATGTCGAGGTACTCCGCGAGGCCTTTCAGCACTTTGAGCATGTCAGATTCCATGCGAAAGCCCGTTTGAGTGCGCTCGATCTTCCGTTTTTCCATCCAGCCGTACAATTTGCTGTTACCAATGTAACAATATAACAAGTTTTGATCGACAAACCACACGAAAATTTGAGCAGGCTCCTTCGAGATACATGCTACGCCGATGCTAGCGCTCTGGCACCGCATCATCGGGCGGCTATTGATTGAAGTAGTAGCGGACGCCGATGGCACCATTGATGTCGAATTCAGAATCCGGCGCGATATCCAGAATGGGAACGATTTCGAGGAAAAGCTCCACCGGATACTCCTTCAGCGTACAACCTATTCCCACGGGGAATCGGATTCCGACTCGTGGATCATCGCTCATCACAGTTCTACCACCGATGCCGAAATAAACGGGAATCACTCCTTCATAGTCATCCGCATCAAAGAAATAGACCCGATGGTACAGGTAGTCTGCGTGCAACTGGACAGAGGTATCGTGAGAAAAAGACCACGCAACACCAAGGTCGACAGCGTGTTCACGGGTAAGCCACTTTTTGGCACTTATGCCCGTTGGTTCACCGACAATGATGCCGAGACCGAACTCGTCTTGGGCATTTACAGACTGGGTGATGAATACGAGCGCAAGAAGGACGTACAGATAGCGCATGCGAAAGGGGAATTCCGTTGTTAGGAAAAACTGGTACTTACAGGCCGCCACGAAGACTATCCTAGGTAACGGCTTCACCGGCATTGAGTACATCGTGTTCGACTCGCCCGTCTACCAACTCTATTATCCTGTCTCCGTATGAGGCCCAGTGATCGGAGTGGGTCACCTGAATGATGGTAACACCCTCCTCCTTGTTCAGCCGACGGAACCAGTCCATGACGACTTCGCCCTGACCGGTGTGCAGGTTACCGGTCGGCTCATCGGCCAAAATGAGTTTGGGCTGCATGATGAGCGCGCGGGCAACACCAACCAGTTGCTGCTGACCACCCGATAACTGGCTCGGAAACAGATCGGCTTTGGCCACCATGCTGAAACGATCAAGCATTTCTGCAACCATGCTTTTTCGTTCGCTGGACTTGATTTTTTTGTAGAGCAGCGGTGTTTCGAGATTTTCGTACACCGTCAGATCATCAATCAAGTGGTAGGCCTGGAATACAAATCCGATGTACTGGCGGTGGAGATCTGTGCGTTTGCGTTCGCTGATCTTGTGAACCGGTTGATCGAAGAAGAAATATTCCCCCGTGGATGGTTCATCCAACATCCCCAGAATATGCAGGATGGTCGATTTTCCAGAACCCGATGGCCCCATAATGGATACAAACTCTCCTTCATTGATTTCGAAATTGATGTTTCTCAGTACGAAGGATCGATTGAAGCCGTGCAGATACGACTTGGTAATTTTCTCTAAACGGATCATAAACGTAGAATTAGTTGGGGCAGAAGTGTACTACTCGTACTTCAGAGCGTCAACAGGGTTGGCGAGCGAGGCTTTGACGGTTTGGTAGGCTACTGTAAGCAGCGATATTACCAAGACCGACAATCCGACCAGCAGCAAGCTGCCCATTCCAAACGAAACGCGATACTGGAACGAGTCAAGCCAGCGATTCATTCCGATGCAGGCTATCGGGCTGCCGACCACGAAGGCGATCAAGACAAATTTTGTGAAGTCTTTTGCGAGCAGCATCATGATGACACCCATACTCGCACCCATCACTTTCCGGACGCCGATTTCCTTTGTTCTGCGCTCCGCCATGAAGGAGGCCAGTCCGAAGAGGCCCATACAGGCGATGAGGATAGTCAAGAACGAAAAGCCACCAAACAACCTGCCCAGAGTCAGGTCTGACGCGTACAGCGCGTCGACATCGTCTTCCAGGAAGGAATACTGATAGATGTAGGCAGGATAGAGGTTGCGCCAGATCTCACCTATGTCATTTATAGCCTCCCGGGTCATCCCTGCGCGCATGCGGATGAGGGCATAAAAATAGGTCTGCTCATTTAGAACGAGGACAATTGCGGGTTTGATAGGTTCGTGGAGCGATTCTGAGTGGAAATCCTTGAAGACGCCGATTACCTCCCCACCAAATGGACCACTGCCGAATGCGACTCGGTGCTGAAGAGCATCTTCGGGGGACTCCCAGCCAAATGCCGATACGGCTGCCTCATTGATGATGAACGCCCCCAACGTATCAGATGGGTGATCGACGGACGGCGAGCGACCCGCCACCATCTCAACTCCCAGCGTTTCAATGAAGTCGAAGTCACTCGTGAACGCTTGAAGCATAAACTGATCGTCCGGAGCGCCATCGTCGGGAGCAATCGGCTGATTCCCGACGAAAAATCCTGGAGCCGAGGATGAGCCGGTCATCGAAACGACCGACGGCAGCTCTTTAACCCTGTCTCTGAAATTCTTGTACTCGTTCCGAATCAGAGGATCTGTCAGTTGAACCACTAAAACCTGCTCGCGGTCAAACCCAAGATCCATATCACGCGTAAAGTTTAGCTGTCGAAATACGACAACGGTCGCGACCATCAATATGATGGAGATCGCGAACTGGAAAACAACCAGCGTCTGGCGTAATCCACCACCCGAAGCAGCAGACATGGGCGATCCTTTCAGCACCTCGGCGGGCTGAAAACGCGAGAGAAAAAGCGCCGGGTAACTACCGGCAACAATGCCACAGATCAGCGTAATCCCGATGAAAATGCTCGCAGCGGAGAGCATTCCACTCGAAAGGATTGAAAGATTTTTTCCGGCAGCCGTGTTGAACGTGGGCAACAGGAAGAATACCAGACCGATGGCCAGAACCATAGCAATTCCGGAGACGATAACAGACTCGCCCAGGAATTGACGGATTAGCTGCCCTCGCTCGGCGCCCATCGTTTTACGAATCCCGACCTCCCGAGATCGGGCGGCCGACCTCGCAGTAGCGAGATTCATGTAATTGATGCAGGCGATCAGAAGAATAAAAAGCGCAATCGCGCTTAAGGAGACGACTGTACCCCTGCTTCCATTCGGCAGTATTTCGTTGTCCAGATGTGAATCCAGGTGGATTGACTCGATCGGTTGGAGCTGCATCGCAATCTCGGCGCCGATGGCTTCGAGCTGGGGTCCGACGCGCCGGTCTACCATCTGATCAATTTTGGAATTGACCACGTCCGGATCTGCACCGGGATTCAGGACGATGTATGTATAGATGCTTGGATTAAGGTCCTGCTCGAGAAACTGTGGCCCATAAATGGGCGTGCGCAGCGTGGACAGGGAGGCCAGAAAATCTGCCTTGAAATGAGACTGCTCGGGCACATCTTTCATGATTCCCGTGACAGTGAAATCGAAAGCGTTATCGAGTCTGAGTTGTTGTCCGATCGCATCCTCACCAGAAAAGTATTTGTCCGCCATCGTTTCGGTGAGGACCACTGAAAATGGCACCGCGAGCGCCTGGTCGGGGGCGCCCCTGACGAGGTCAAAGGAGAAGACGTCGAAAGCCGTCGAATCGATGAATACGAATCCTTTCTCTAGAAACTTCAGGTCGTCCCTTGCCACGAGCCACATTTGATTGGGTGGACGTAAGCGGACGGATTGCCTGATTTCTGGAATCTCCTCCTCTGCAGCGGGCCCCCATGTCGGCGACGTCATCGCCGAATTTACCGGGCCTGTTCTGAATTCACCGGTGAGAACCATGCGGTACAGGTCGTCCGCATTCACATGATGACTGTCGTAGGAGAGTTCGTCCGAGATGTAAAGCGAAATCACAAAAAACGCGGCCATTCCCACGGCCAGACCAAAAATGTTGATGAACGCGTATCCTGGCTTGCGTTGCACATTTCTGAGCGCGATGGAGAGGTAATTTCTGAACATATGCTAATGCGGCAAGTAGACGGTGCGTCGTTGACGGGAGTGTAACGTAGACCGAGCATCCGAGGTTACGTTTTACTCCCTGGCTCTTCCCCGTAACTCATTTTAGACCTCTTCGATCCATGAATCGATTGCTTTCGATTGGCTTCTTAATGATGTTTTTGTTCGTGAGCGCGTGTTCCAGCACCGATTCCGCCGTAAATGCGGTGGACGAATCACCGACAACAGAAGCCAGTCCGATCTCGGACTATGACCTCTTCGAAAATCAGAACGATCTGCTGGTCATGACGACCAGCCGCACTGGTCGCGAAATAGTAGCCGGACGTGGAGGCAGAAAGACTTTTGTCTCCAATTCACCCGGTGATGTATTCGTGGCGATTGCCGTTGTGGGGGTAGACGAGTCTTCATTTTATGTATTTGATCGCGTCGCTGGAACTGCGAACAAGATCCATGGCGGCGCACCGGATCTGGTCTACACGGGAGATTGGAATGACGACGGGTCCAGATTCTATTTCGGATTTTATCGACCCGCTGGCAATAGAATGGGAGATGGCGATGTCCGTGGTTATGATCCGAGCGATGAACTCGTGTCCACAGTGGGATGCTCAGCTTCCCGCGCAGTGCTGAATACGATGGCAGATGGATCATTGCTGGTGCGAAACTCGGATAATATCTATCAGGTCGCGGCGGACGGGTGTGCCACAATGAGAACCGTGGATGCCCGCAAAATGCACCATGTGACCGTGTCTCCCGACGGACAACATCTTGCATATGTCCTCCGGGACCTTGTGTTCAACAGGGATACGAGTCAGTACGAAGCAGATTCCACGCTCTATCTGGAGCAGACCGAAGGGTCAGAGCCGTTGAAAATCGTCGGTGACAAGTATCAGCCGAGAAACATGAAGTGGTCACCAGATTCGGAAGAGCTGGCCTATGACGTTGAACTTCAGGACGGCACCGGACGACGAACGATCTCCATCTATTTGTTGGAATCGAAACAGTCTTCCTATCTCGTAGCACCAGCCGACAGTTCCCCCTCTCGCACCAGGCCCTTATTCTCGCCGAATGGCCAACATGTCCTGTTCGTGGGCACGATGCCTTCGGGGCGAATCGATTTGATGTTTCGAACTACGGGTGATCAGTTCACCCACGTGGTACCCTTCGCCATTGACGATTCCAGAGGAATGTTCACCTCGTGGATAGACGGAGACACCCTACTCATCACCGAGACGAACGGCCGTAGCCACGTTTTTGGCGTAGGAGAAGGTGCGAAATTCGCGACCCGACTGGAAAGAGGGGGGGTGCACGCGCTCAAAAGCATCAACTAATAGCTAGCGCAAGGCGTTTTCCAGGATCGATTTAACGGTCTGAGGATTGGCGGCGCCGCCGGTGCGCTGCATTACCTGCCCCATAAAAAAGCCGATCAATCCTTTCTTTCCCGCTCGGTAGGCTTCAACCCGATCTCCGTGGGCTGCAAGCACTTCACTGACTACTGATTCCAGTTCTGAAGGTTCTGAAATCTGTTTGAGCCCGCGTTCTTCAACGATTTCGCCAGGAGATTTTCCTGAACGGACCATTTCTTCCAGCACTTCGCGAGCCATCCCGCTGGAGAGCGTTTCGGATGCATGTAGGCCCACCAGGTCGGCAAAATCTTGGGGAGAAAATGAAATTGCCGAGAGACCTTCCTCGGGAAGGAGAGGGCGCAGTTCGTGAATCAGCCAGTTTGCGACGGCCACGGCATCCTGGTCGGAGTCGGCAGCTTGTTCGAAAAACGCTGCCACTCGATCCCTTTGAGCGAGGAACGAGGCATCTTCCAGGCTGAGTCCATAACGTGATTCCAGTTCATGGGCTCGCTTGAGCGTGTTTTCATCGAGTCCCTCGAGAGGGTCACGGCGAGCACTCTCTTGCTGAGGAGCTTCGACTTTCTTGATCTCCTTGGCGGCGCGCGAATCGGTTTGTTTACCCCACGTGTCCCGGAGCGTGATGGTCCGATTCCAGACTCGTGATCCGTTTTCAAAGTCGACCGGATCGAGATAGAAATATCCCTGTCGTTCGAACTGATACCTGGTTTCGGGGCCGTCGTTCGCCGTGCTGGGCTCGATGACCGCGCTGACCAAGTTCATCGAGTCTGGATTCAGAACGTCCAGGAAGGTGCCCCACTCTGCGGTGTCATCGGGATTTGAGACCTTGAACAGACGGTCATATAGCCTGACGTCGACCTCTAAGCCTTCCGAGGCCGAAACCCAGTGTATCGTTCCTTTTACGCGGCGAGATTCGGAACCACCAGATCGTGTTTCCGGATCGTAGGAGCATCGAAGCTCGACGACTTCACCTTCCTCATTCTTTACCACTTCATCGCATCGGATGATATATCCGTAACGCAGTCGAACCTCCTGACCTGGGCTCAGCCGGTGGAATTTTTTCGGTGGCTCCTCCATGAAATCGTCTTTCTCGATGAAGATCTCTCGGGTGAGTGGGACCATGCGGGATCCATCCTGAGGAATGTCGTGTGGCCAGTAAGGGGCCTCCAGGTTCTCAGTTTGATCTTCAGCGAAATTGGTGAGCGTCACCTTCAACGGATCCAGCACACACATTACACGAGGCGCCCGTGTGTTCAGGTCGTCACGTACGACATACTCCAGCATCGCGTAGTCCACGCGATTATTGGCCTTTGCCACTCCAATCAGATCGCAGAATCGTCGAAGCGCTTCGGGTGTGTATCCGCGGCGGCGCATGCCGGAGAGGGTCGGCATGCGGGGGTCGTCCCAGCCTGTTACCAACCCTTCGTTCACCAGCTGGAGCAGCTTTCGCTTGCTCATGATGGTGTATTCGAGATTCAGGCGGGCGGACTCGTACTGATGCGGGCGAGGCTCGTCGAACAGCGCATCTACCAACCAATCATAGAGCGGTCTGTGTACATCGAACTCGAGGGTGCACAAAGAATGAGTGATTCCCTCTATGGCGTCTGAAAGCGGGTGTGCGAAGTCATAGAGCGGAAAAATGAGCCAGTCGGTTCCACGCCGATAGTGGGGCGCTTTTTTGATGCGGTACAGGACCGGATCTCGCATCAACATGTTCGGTGAAGCCATGTCAATCTTTGCCCGAAGAACATGGGCACCGTCGTCGAACTCACCCTCGCGCATTCGACTGAATAGGTCCAGATTCTCTTCGACAGTTCGCTGCCGAAAGGGGCTGTTGGATCCAACCTCGGTGACAGTGCCGCGCGTCCCGCGGATTTCCTCTCCGCTTAGACTATCGACGTACGCTTTTTCGGCTTGGATGAGACGAATGGCCAGGTCATACAACTGCACGAAGTAATCTGAGGTAAAGTACTCGTGCTCGCCCCAATCAAATCCCAGCCACTTGATGTCGCGTTTCATGGCGCGCACATACTCCATGTCCTCCGTTTCAGGATTGGTATCGTCAAATCGGAGATGGCAACGACCGCCGTACTCTTTCGCGATGCCAAAATTGAGGCAGATGGCCTTGGCGTGCCCGATGTGCGGATACCCGTTCGGTTCAGGCGGAAATCGGGTTATGATTTCGCCTTTGACACGACCGATTGCCCGGTCATCATCAACAATCTGCTGAAGAAAATTCCGGCTTTCGCGAATCTCGGATTCTGATGGGGAGGGGTTATCGGAGGGGGCCACGCCGATGAATGGTTGGATTCAATAAAAACTGTTGCGAACAACACGCGAACGCTTTCGAAACTAATAAAATCCTCCGCAGTGTATGCCAGAACTTTCGGCGGAGAATTCCACGTCCATGAAGATCCACGCGCGTACCGAGCGGCTCATTTTGCGAGAATGGGATGCCTCTGACCTGGACGCTTTCGCAGAAATTATTTCTGATCCGGAGGTGATGATGCACATCGGGGACGGGAAGGCTCGGCCGAGATCGAGTGCTGAGGATTTCCTCCAGCGCGTTCTCGAGCATCAGTCTACCAGGGGTTGGACGAGGTTTGCCGTCGAGCACGTCAAATCCGGCGATCTGATGGGTTTTTCTGGACTGGATGACAAAATTGGCAGGATCGACTTTGGCTGGCGACTGGCGAAGCGATTCTGGGGCGTGGGGTACGGTTATGAAGCGTGTGCTGCAGCTCTCTGGGTGGCCCAGAATACATTTTCATTGACGCACATTACGTCCCAATCCTATCCCGAAAACGTCGGATCTGTCCGCATCATTGAGAAATTGGGCATGATTCAAATTGGCGAGAGCCAGGAGTTCTCGAAAGCCGTACACATCTACGGATTTGAATCGGAATGGCCCGACGGCCTAACTCCGTGATTCGAAAGAGGCAGAACTCGTTCGAAATATTCCCGATTCAGTATCAGTAGGGAAAAGATGAAGGGGCGGCGGGCTTCAGCCCGCCGCCCCTTTCCAAAGCTAGAGCAATTCGTGAATGGCCGAACAGAGTGGAAGATAGGCCAGACCGGGCGGCCTGAATTCATCTTCCAGTCTGTTCTGTGACGTTATCGACCCTCCCGAATGATAACGTCGCCATTGACAGTTCGAATAATGATTTTATTGCGACCCCCGCCGACCTGACCCGTTGCAACGATTTTTCGGGAAGATCTCCAGCGGCGCTCGGAGCCTCTCTGAGTCACTTCCACGTTCAGGTCGAAATCAGAGTCGATTTCGTAGTCGTCGTCGTCAGCATCTCGGGAAAGAGTGATTTCGATTTCGATATCCATGGACAGTCCGCGCGGCAACGTGAGTTCAATGGTGCCGCCCATCGATTCCAGTTCAACATGCCGATCACCCTCCGTTCCACCGATCATGGTGACTTCAATGTCACCACCCATGGTATTGGCTTCTATCCAGCCGTCGATTTCCTCGATCGTTATGTCTCCACCCATGGTGGTCGCGCTCACAAATTCTCCGGCAGATTCGACACTGATATCACCACCCATGGTGTGAATGTCGGCGCCGTAAAGGGCTTCGTCGACGTCGACGTCGCCACCCATCGTGCTGATGGTAACTTTGTTTCTAGCGCCGCCGCGGACTGATTTTACATTGTTGTAAGTGACGTCCCCGCCCATCGTGGTGCCGTCAATATTGCCCACCACGTCATTGATGTCGACATCACCGCCCATCGTGTGCAGCGATCCATCAATTTCAGAGTCAGAGAGCCAGATATCTCCCCCCATTGTCGACATGTCGATGTTGCCTGAGAGGTTGCGCAGCTCCAGATCACCGCCCATGCTGGACCCCTCGATGCTGCCAGACACGCCCTCTATTTCGACATCGCCGCCGCTCGTGGATATCTCAAGATTAAATTCGGAAGGCACATTGATCTCGAAATCAACGTCTGCTCTAGAGCGGCGTGACTCGAATTCCGTAAAAATTTCTATGGCTCGAGACGACTCATCAAACTCGAGAATCACATCATCCGCATCTCGACCGTCGATGCTGACGGATACTTCAACCTCATTGCGGTTCCAACCGGTGATGACGATGGATCCGCCCGTTTCGAGGTCAAGAATTAACTTCCCGCCAGACGAGGCATCGAACGTACGATGGACGTCCTGCGCGCTTGCCGTGGAAGCCATAAAGGCCACGATGGCGAGCGTATAAAAGATTCGTGTAACTGATTTCATGTAGGTTGCAGCGTCAGAAGGGCTGATGAAGCCAAATGGTAGGTGATCATTTCGTTAGTACCCCTTAGACCCACCCGATATTCCAATGGTTGGCATGCCGAGGTAAAAACTTTTTCGAGATCCGGTCTCTACTCGCGCTTCATTACGCGTGGAATGAGAAATCGATACAGTCCTGGAAAAATCCTTTCTACCAGCGGTCCAAATCGTTCGGCGCCACCGATGAACGCGATGGCTTTTTTACGAGCGATAACCCGGATCGCTTTTTTAGCAAATACAGCCGCTGTCATCGCTTCAATGTGCTGAGCATCCATCTTTCCGTGCTCAATGCCCGATGGGATCAACGAGTGTCTGCTGATTTCTGTTTTGACATACCCAGGGCAAAGCAGCGTGATGGCAATGTCTGTTTCGTGCAGCTCAGCACGCAGTCCTTCATAATATCCGTGGAGAGCGTGCTTCGATGCAGAATAGGTCGCCCGTCGCGGGGTCGAGATCTTTCCCATCACGCTGCTCATTACCACATAGTGCCCGGATCCTCGTTCAAGGAAGTGCGGAAGGGTCACGTGTGTCAGGGATGTGCATCCGAAAAAATTCACCTCCATGACGCGGCGCTCGATCTCCAGGCCGCTCTCTCGAATTGATCCGCGTTGGCCGATTCCAGCGTTGATGATCAGTATGTCCAGTCTCCCGAAGCGATCCAGAATGGCGTCGAATGCAGCCTGGTGTGAATCAGAGTGGGTGACGTCGAGTGGCAAGACCATGTGGTCATCGCCGTCACAGTGACGTAGGACGCGTTCGAGGCGGTTCACACGCCGGGCGGAAAGGACTAACGTCGCTCCCTTTCGTGAGAGTTCCTTGGCTAGAGCCTCGCCGATACCAGAGGACGCGCCAGTGATCCAGACAATTTTGTTTGAGAAAGGCATTGGTAGGAAGAAAAAGAGTGGTCCTACAAAATACGAGAGCGGGGGTCTGCATCCGCAGACCCCCGCTCAAATATTCACCACCTTGTCGCTTAATTCAGGACGGATTCACGCTTTCTGAACATCACGGGGACCAGATCGCCGTCCGGTACCCCAATCTGTACGAGTTCCCAGCCTTCATCGTAGCCCTCGATAAGGGATCGAAGTCGTTCAATGCGTCCCGTCAGCTCACGACCGCCGATCGTCCAGTCAAAAGACTCAACCCGGTAGCTCATTATCTGCTTCTTACCGTTTACGGTTACCTCGACGTCGACCGTCTGGTTTTCCCGCAGTGACGGAACATGGATACAGATCTCATTCATGGCAAAGGGAGGGTTGCTGCTGAACTAGGCTTCGACTTCGGTGTGATCGTATTTGTGTCCAATGACGTTTTCCGTAACCACGTGACCATCAAAGAGATGGATGATGCGGTGACTGTATTCTGCATCTGCAGGCGAGTGCGTAACCATGATGATGGTCGTGCCCGCTTCGTTCAGCGACGTCAGAAGGTTCATCACTTCCTCACCGTGTGTGGAGTCGAGATTACCCGTGGGCTCATCCGCGAGAATGAGTTTGGGACCAGCGACAACGGCACGTGCAATAGCTACGCGCTGCTGCTGTCCACCCGAAAGCTGCTGTGGAAAGTGACCTTGCCGATGCAGGATCTGCATGGAATCGAGGGCTGCATTCACTCGCTCCTTACGTTCCTCAGATGGCATTCCGAGGTACAGAAGGGGCAGCTCTACATTTTCATAAACCGTGAGTTCATCGATCAGATTGAAGCTCTGAAAGACAAATCCGATGTTTCCTTTTCTGAGTTGAGCTCGCTGACGCTCGCTCAAATTCGATACTTCCGTATCAAGGAACCAATACTCACCACCGGTGGGATTGTCGAGGAGTCCCATGATGTTGAGCAGGGTCGATTTTCCGCAACCCGATGGGCCCATGATGGAGACGAATTCTCCTTCTTTGATTTCAATGTTGACCTTGTTGAGAGCTGTCGTCTCGACATCCTCGGTCACGTATGATTTACTTAGGTTCTGTGATTTGATCATAGTTCGTGTCTCCCTCGGTCGGGATCTGAGTAACTTCTGTAGGTTGGTGCTGACTGTCTGTCAGTCGGTTTTCAGAGATAAGGCGTCGACACCCGAATCTGGCCCAACAAGGACAATCGATCGAATGTATATCGAATAGACACCTGAAACTGTTACATGGTTGGCAAAATTATTTAAATACGAGGCGATCGGCTTCGTTGAATGTATCGTAGGACGAGGTTACGACGGTTTCTCCAGGCTCTAGGCCTTCGAGCACCTCGTAAACCTCGGGATTTTTTCGACCCAGGCGAATGGCTCGTTTCTCAGCAAACTCTCCCGACCCATCTACGACGTATATCCAGTTGCCGCCCGTCGTCTGGAAAAATCCACCCTGAGGAACGACAATGGCATCCGAAGGATCACTCATCTCAAGTCTGAATCGAACGGTCTGCCCACGTCGAATGGACGGTGGTTCGGATCCAACGAAATCCAGATCAATTTCAAATCGACTGGCGATAACTTCTGGATAAACGCGGCGGACGATCATTTCGTATTCCTGTCCGCCAATATTGTTGGTGATGACCCGTTGGCCGCTTTTTACGCGAGTGATATGGAACTCGTCAATTGCGGCATTCACTTTTACGCCATCCAGGACGTCAATCTGTCCGAATCGGAAGCCAGAACTTTTCAGCTCACCCAGCTCTGCGTTCAGCTGTGAAAGTTGCCCCGTCACCGGTGCGCGGAGTGTCAGGTTCTCCAACCGCTGGTCGACGAAAACAAAGTTCTCATCCATCCGGCGGACGGCGTCTTCCATCTGATCAATTTGAATTCGCTGGCGGACACTATCGGCCCGGTAACCCCTGAGGGTGAGGTCGCGTCGGCGTATCCAGTAATCATACTCGTCGCGCGTACGCTCAAATTCGGCAGCAGAAATTAGCTGACGCTCAAAAAGAGCTGTATTCCTAGTATTATCGCGGTCCAGCCGTCTGATATTGTAGTCCATATCAGTGAGCTGCTGCTGCATATTCAGGTTGTTCTGCTCGACACGGAATCGCGTGTCTTCCAACCTGTTATTCTGTTCGATGCGTCTCGTTTCAGTGTCCAGGATGCTCAACTGGAGCTGTGGGTTTGAGAGGCGCAATATTGGTTGACCCTCAGTGACCGTCTCTCCTTCCAGAACAAAGATTTCTTCGATTCGCCCTCCCTCTACGGCATCCAGAAACACAGTAGTCCGAGGTTCTACATTTCCAGTTCCAGGGATCATTTCCTGGAATGGCTCAAAGGTTGCTTCGGAAAGAGTCAGTCGTTCGAGTTCGACGTTGAGTTTTCTGCCGCCGGTGGTTCCTGACCAGCCCCAGGCGAGTAGCGCAATGAAGCCGATGCCGCCGACAATCATTCCGATGCGTTTCGGAGTCCAGGTCTTTTTCTCGAGCTGGCGGTCCATTCCTTCACCGCCACCCCTGCTCTGGCTGCCTGACGGGGGGCTGCCCGCGCCAGTGGCGCCACGCGGCGCCATTAGCGTCTCAATGGAGCTTCTTTGCCCCGTAGATGGTTCTGTGGTCATGAAAGTAAATTGGAGAAGATGTAGCGGTTCGAGCCGAATACTTCACGTAAATACTGGGGGTTTTGTTTCATTTGAATCGGAAAGGCGGAGAACAGGGCCGGAGGGCTCTGAATTGACCTCTGATTCCCTTTTTTCTTGACCTAACTTGTGCGCTTCACCAAATGGAATTGTTTGATTAATGCTTGCACGGTTCCTTTTTTTAACGTTGGCAGTCAGCCTGCCGTTTGCAGCACGGGGACCGTTTGCAGCACGGGGACAGGTGTTGGTCAAAGACATCAATCGTAAGGGATTGAGCTCCACTCCAGGCTCGATTACACCTGCCGGAGCACATTTCTTTTTTGTCGCTGACGATCCAGTCACGTCAGGGCGAGAATTGTGGATCAGCGACGGAAGCACTTCGGGCACGCGTCTCGTCAGAGACATCCGAACGGGTCACATCGGATCCAATCCCGCCGAGCTCGTCTGGGTGGGTTCACAACTGTTTTTTACAGCCGACGACGGCCTGAGAGGTCGGGAGCTGTGGGTCAGCGATGGCAGCGAGGGCGGGACACGCCTGGTCAAGGATATACTCGGAGGAATTGGCACGTCAGAACCGGCAAATCTGGTCGCATTCGGAGACACATTGATGTTTGTCGCCGATGACGATGTGAGAGGACCTGAGCTCTGGAGATCCGACGGGACGGATTCTGGGACATCCATGGTTCTCGAAATTCGGCCTGGATCACTGGGTTCGTTTCCTACAAAGTTGACCATGATGGCGGACACCTTGTATTTCCGGGCAAACGATGGCGTCACCGGGCCCGAGTTGTGGAGGTCGAACGGAACGTCGACGGGCACATTTTTAGTCCAGGACGTGCACGCGGGCCCTCTCGGGTCGGACGTCAACAATCTTGCCGTGTGGGGAGACACGCTGTTTTTTGCCGCGAACTCTGTGGATTCCGGACCGGAGTTGTTTCGAAGTGACGGGACCAGCGCCGGAACGTGGAGGGTGAAGGACATCCGAGTAGGTAGTGTTGCTTCAAGCCCTTCTGCGTTGGTGGCGGGCGATAACGTCCTCTTCTTCGTGGCCGATGGGGACGGGACGGGAGACGAACTGTGGGTCACAGATGGCACTGAGGCTGGAACGCGCATGGTCGTTGATGCCAGACCGCAGGGCGGGTCGTTTCCCCGTGAATTGGTGGGATATGGGGGAGATATCTTCTACACAGTCGATGATTCCACCCACGGCCGTGAAGTGTGGATGAGTGATGGCTCGGCCGGAGGGACCTTCATGGTAAGCGACATTCGACCGATCGGTGGTTCCAATCCAAATGATCTTACGGTCTTTGCCGGGGGCGTCTATTTCCAGGCAGATGACGGAATCAGTGGCGCCGAACTATGGGCGAGTGATGGGACTGGGGGTGGCACGAACATGGTTACGGACCTGAACGCTGGTGCGTCGGGCTCCAATCCGGAGGGCCTCTCCATCTGGGATGGAGAGTTGTATTTCCGAGCGAGTGATCCGATCTCAGGGGGTGAGATCTGGAGATCAGACGGTACGGCATCCGGAACCTTCCTTGTTCACGACGTGAGGCTGGGTACCGACAGTGCGTCGCCTTCTTCGTTCGTGATTCTCGACGACCTGGCCCTTTTTGCGGCAAATGACGGTGTTTCTGGGGCGGAGCTCTGGGTGAGTGACGGATCGGAGCCCGGCACACGCCTGATGCTGGATATATTTCCGGGAGCAACTGGCTCGAATCCGACCAATCTGATGGTGTTCGAAGACAAGGTGTTATTTCTTGCAACAGACGACATCACGGGACACGAACTCTGGAGAAGTGACGGAACCCCAGAGGGGACCATTCGAGTCAAGGACATTCGCCCGGGGCTTGCGCCTTCAGAAATTCTGTGGATGACAGCAACAAGCGACAAACTTTATTTCGTCGCGGACGATGGGGAGCATGGTCGTGAACTCTGGGTCAGCGACGCTTCGGAGTCAGGCACCCGGCTGGTGAAGGATATCAATCCGGCATTCCTCCTTGGCTCCAATCCGAGCGGACTGGTCGTGCTAAACGGCACCCTATATTTTGCGGCCGAAGAGACGTTCCAGTCGATGGAGCTGTGGAGAACCGACGGAACGGACGCGGGGACCATCCAGGTAAAAGATATTCGCGCGGGCGCGTTGAGTTCGGAACTGGCGTGGCTCACGGAAGCGGGAGGCCAGATCTTTTTTGGAGCGAACGACGGCAACAACGGTTTCGAACTTCATGTGAGTGACGGGACGACGGAGGGCACCGTGATGGTCGCCAATTTATCTTCCGGTCGGCAAAGCTCAGATCTGTCTTGGTTTACCGCGCTCGGAAATCTGATTTTTTTCCAGGCTGAGTTTGGAGGCGTCGGCCCTGAGCTCTGGGTGTCCGATGGCACCGAGGCTGGAACGATGGGACTCTCCCAAATATCCTCCACTTCGACCGAGCAAATTCCGTGGATTACGGCCGGAAACGGTCAGGTATTTTTTGTGGCTTCCGGATCCAGTGATGAGCGTGAGCTGTGGGTATCCGACGGAACCCCGGGAGGAACCGTTCAGGTCGCCGACATTCATCCGTCCGCCGGATCAGATCCGGAAAATCTTGTCTTCGCAGCAAATCGATTGTTTTTTACGGCAGAGGACGGTGTGAGTGGCAGAGAGCTTTGGACGAGCGACGGATCCTCCGGCGGCACATTCCTTGTTACCGATCTATTTCCTGGAGAGCAGGGCTCGGGAGCTTCCTTACTCGGTTTTGACAGTCCGTTTCTGTTTTTTCGAGGAAATAACGGTGTGGTCGGAAGCGAATTGTGGCAGGTTGATGCAATCACGGTGTTCGTAGAGGATGGAGATGAGTCGATCCCGGCCTACGTCGAACTATCTCCAGTCTATCCAAATCCATTCCAGTCGGGTGCACAATTCGAACTCCGAACCGCCGTCAGTGAGCGGATACGCGTTGATATTTACGACATTCTAGGACGTCAACTTGTCCGACTTGCAGATGAATTCCTTCCCGCGGGCGTTTCTCGGACAGTCCGGCTCGATGGCTCCCGTTGGACGCCGGGCGTATATTTTGTGCGGATAGAAGGCGAATCTTTTTCTGTGACAAGATCTGTCGTACGTATTCGCTGATCGGCACTCAATCTGGTTTTGAATGGGACGAATTATCAGAACAGGCGATACGCCCGCCAAGAGGAGGAATGCACATCGACGCTCCTGTGCCGAGGTCATCCGACTCCTTGCCGAGCGTCAGGTCATCGATGACGAGTGGGGCGACATGGTGGCCTTTCTGGTTCTGAGTCTCCGTGGCATCGGTGAAACTATCGAGCAAAGCGCTCTCGCTTGGGACGATAGAAATTATTGGAAAAAGGCAGAGGCCCTTCGGCACAAGTGGCTGTGGACGACCAAAAAATCGGATGAAATAACCCGACTTATTGTCGATGAGCAGTGGCAATTGATAGCAACTGAATTGATCTCCTTGATCCCCTACTTCGCGGATGTTACTATAACAACAATTACTCGCGGACCGGACTGGTGGGTGGGGGCTCGGAGAGCCCTGGTCAAGCAGTTCGAGAAAACGGCAACGACCGATTTGCAATAAGGATTTCCGCCTTGATTAAGGATCACACATCACTCAAAGCCGGAGCACTTCTCGTGGCTCCTCCGATGCAGTGGGACCCCAATTTCCGACGCGCTGTCGTGTTGATTTGCGAGCATTCGGATGAGGGAAGTTTCGGCCTCATCTTGAACCGATCCCTCACACTCGTGATGGAACAGGTCTTTGACGATCTCCCAGGATTTGACGAAGAGATAAGCTGGGGAGGCCCGGTACAGCCCGAAACCCTTCATTTCATTCATCGCCTGCCAAACCTGATCTCTGGTGGCGAAGAATTGTGCCCCGGCATCTATTGGGGTGGCGATTTCGACGTCGTAAAGGACGGCATTCGTGAGGGCACCATCCACCCCGACGACATCCGATTTTTTCTCGGATATTCGGGATGGTCGTCCGGTCAACTGGCTGAAGAAGTCGACAACGGCGGTTGGATATTGACGAACTCAAACGAGGACGCGGTCTTCGACACTGCAGAAACTGCCGTCTGGGGTCAGACACTCCGCTCGATGGGCGGGACATTTGCGATTCTGGCAAACTTCCCTGAATACCCCAGTCTCAACTGACTGTGAGTTGATATTCCGTCGCTCCACCCTCGTTAGCCTGGGGTGATCAACCTTAAAAATTCAGCACGTGTGTGGGTCTTCTCGAGAAATGGACCAGACATGGAACTGGTGGTTGTGACTGAGTTCTGTTTCTGAACACCGCGCATCACCATGCAGAGATGGGTCGCTTCAATGATCACGGCAACTCCCTGTGGATCAAGCGCTTCTTCGATCGCCTCCCGAATTTGAATGGTCAGTCGTTCCTGAACCTGAAGCCGACGCGCAAAAACGTCTACCACACGCGCAATTTTCGAGAGACCCACAATTTTGCCGTTTGGGATATAGGCCACGTGAGCCTTCCCGAAAAAGGGTACCATATGATGCTCGCACAGACTGTAGAGCTCTATATCTTTCACCAGAATCATCTCGTCGTAGGATTCCTGGAATACCGCACTTTTCAGAATATCCGCTGCGTCCTGAGCATACCCCTGGGTCAGGAATAACATCGCCTTTGCAACGCGTTTAGGCGTCTTTTGCAGCCCTTCCCGTTTTGCGTCTTCGCCAATGGCTTCCAGCGTCGAGACAACACCCTCAGCAATGGACGAGACGGCCCTCTTGTCGTACTTGAGCTCCTGGCTAAATAATTTTCTTTCTTCCATGATGGGAACGAAGATTGAGTCTAAAAATTTTGGACTACTCGCCGCGATATTCGACGGAGTTATTTTCCGTCTCGACGAGGCGAATGGATACCAATTCTCCTCCGCGAATATGAGGTTGTATCTGATTCCAGAATGCCACGACCAGATTTTCTGAAGAGGGAATTATGCCGCTCAGGAATTTCACGTCCAGATTAAGATTGGAGTGATCGCAAGGATCAATCACGTGTTCATGCATGATCCGATTCAGGTCACCGAGGTCGAGGACGTACCCGGTTTCCGGATCCGGAGAGCCGGCGACGGTGACTTCTATCTGATAATTGTGGCCGTGCCAGTTCGGTGAGTTGCACTTGCCGAAGGTCTCACGATTCCACTCATCAGACATCTGTGGATTGTGGAGGCGGTGCGCCGCATTGAAATGCGCTTTTCGTGTTATGTAGACCGTCGGCATGATGGACTCTTTATTCAGGCAGTGAAGGCGAGGGTATCTGGTATTCAACACCCGCCAACGGTTGGATCATTTCCAATCAGGAATCGCGATACAACAGGCTGCGACCATTCGTCGTTCCATTCAGTGTCCCCGATGTTCAGATCATTACCTGATCTGAACGGGTTTGGCTGAACGAAGGCGTTATATTGTGGCTGATTTAGAATGATAAGAGGCCCAAGAACGATAAGACTCCAAATGGCCGAAAAAACTCTCTTTGAAAAAATCGCGGATCGAGAGATTCCGGCCAATATCGTTTTCGAAGACGACACCTGCTTCGCGTTCAGGGACATCAATTCTCAAGCACCCGTCCACATTCTGGTCGTTCCGCGAAAGCCCATCCCATCTCTCGACGACCTTGAGCCGGAGGATGAAATCCTGGTTGGACACTTATTTCTTGCGGCAAAACAGATCGCCCAGCAAGAAGGTCTCACCAGTGGGTATCGAACGGTGTTCAATTGTGGCGAAGATGCCATGCAGACGGTTCCTCACATTCACCTCCACTTGCTCGGCGGCAGAAAGTTGACCTGGCCTCCAGGATGACATCGATGGAAAGTTGCTTGTAGTACCGGTGCGTCAAACAGCCCAGATATCATCATTCCCCCAACGCTTGTCATCAGCCATGATCGTTGCAAGCGGAATGGTATTCGGGATGGCGCTCTTGGTCTCCAACACTGTTTTTGCGCAAAATCGTGTTGAAGCCGGCTTCGAAAGGGATGTAAATCGATATCGCTGGACCGCCGGCGTTTATTCACGGTCAGATTGGGGGAAGTGGACCGTGAACCTGACCAATCAGTTTCGATCCGATGCCTTCCTCCTTTTTGACGACCAGCTGAGTTTTCAGGACGAAAATAAATCTACGTTTCGCGTGGCGCGCCCTCTCAAGACGTCATCCATCTCCCATGTGGAAATATTTGGAACGGCCGATTGGTTCAGCCTCAGCCGTGTGTTTCAACAAAAAACATGGGTGGGCGTCAAGGTCCGCCCGCGGGGATCGTTCTGGTTCGAGCCTATACTGGGCCTGGCGATAGACGCTCGCCCTGGCTTCGGGGGAAGCGTGGCATCTCCTCCTGTTCGAACGGATTATGGGCCTGGGTACGGCGTGCTTTTTGGCCTACCCATGACGAATGTAAAGGACTACCTCCTCGACGCTTCAGGCATGGCTCTAGTGGAGCGAACCAATCCCCGGGTCAGTAGCGCCCTGCGCTCCCGGGCAAATGGTCGGCGGACCTATGAACGAACGACCGTGAGGGTGCGATTGAGCGGCGCAACGGTCCGCCGCGATGCCTATCAAGCGGCCTCCTTTCTGAATCGAGATGAAGCTGTGGCCAGGCGGGACGAAACGGTTGAATCAACTCGAAGCGATACGCTGAATGTGGGTCTGGATATTGATTCACAGATTGCAAGCTCCTACTGGCTCAGCGCATCACTCGATGTCATGGCCAATTCACGGCGGGTCCAAACCCTCCGGGCTCCCGAAACCGCATTGTTTTTCGACTCTGATTTCTCACGCCGAACCGTTGACGTCTCGGTTGCGGGTCGATATGAAAAGGGTTCGACTCGCTTGCGACTTGCCCTCGTCGTTGGAGCGGAAGTCGAGCGCCGCAAGCTGGACAATGCCGACGATCTTCCTCCTGCTCAAGCTGTCCAGAAACTGAATTTGTTGCGCCAGGCCGACAATGACAGGGGATTTTTCACTGTGCAAACCACGATGAATGTCTCCCCGGCTCGGTGGTGGGATCTTCAATTTGATGGGTCTGCCAATATTCTTCGACACGATACACCGGATGTTAATCCGGATGATCGGGATGAACTATTGTATAACGGATTGATCGGAACTCGATTTCGACTTCGAGAAGGGCTCCACCTGACAATTCAAGTGCTGGGATCGTGGTTTCACACAGTGTACATCAAGTCGTCCCGATCCGCCGAAAACTCCGTGCAGAGCTCGCTCAGGTATCGGCCGAGCGTCCAATGGAATCCTGATCCACGGACACGACTCAGGTTTTCGAGTGAAGTCCGGGCGACCTATACGGTCAGCGATTTTATTCTTCCGGGAAGGCGGCCTACAGATCAATCTGCAAGAGAAATGCGATTTCAATTTGAAGGCGATCGCGATTTTGGGGAGGGATTACGTGTACTGGTGGACGCCAGTGCATCCGATCTTCAACTTGGTCGCTTTTTGGAGGACAAGTTCGCTGAAATCCCATTCGATACTCTGCGGACGTACAGCAGCTGGGTCCGGATCCAGACTGGCGGCAAGATTCAAGCGGAGCTTGGTGTTCGACTGTTCATTCGAACCGATTTCGACAGATCCGCCACCGTCCGGTATCATAACACCGAAACGGGAACCGACGTGTCCATATCCCGGCCCGGGAGAAAACGTATCGACCAGATCGGGCCAACGTCTGCCATTATGTGGCCCTTCGCATCAGGCGCCTATCTTAGACTCGACGGTTGGGCGACACTCCAGAGGGTGTCCCATCGTCTGTATGGAGATTTACCGGAAGGATTTGAAGGGGTAATCCGACGAGCGGCCTCTCGCGGTAAGCGAACCGTCATTCCGAACCTGGCAGTCTCCATGCGTTGGATGTGGTAAGAGAGGTTGATTCCATGATTCGAATCGGTATTACTGGAGGCATCGGTAGCGGAAAGTCCACCGTTCGGGATTTTCTCGAGCGCAGAGGTGCCACCATATTTGACGCCGACCGAGAGGCCCGGCAACTCATGACACAGGATGCCTCTCTAAAATCCAAACTGATTGAAGTCCTGGGAGAGCGAGCTTACCTGGAAGATGGTTCGTTGAATCGACCCTTTATCTCCGGTCTGATTTTCTCCAGTGAGGAGCTTCGTCATCGGATCGATGCCCTGGTCCATCCCGAAGTGTTCAAGAGGTTTGCCCGTGCCGCCGAAGAGGCGGAGAAAGCTGGCGCAGTGGCCATCGTAAGAGAGGCCGCCATTCTGCCACCACCAGAATTGAGGAATAAACTGGACATCATGATCGTGGTGAAGACGAGACTGGACGAGCGTGTACGAAGAGCTGAAGAGCGGGACGAGACATCAGTCAGCCAAATTAAAAAGAGGGCAGCTGCGCAGGCGAGTGACCAGGAGTTCGAAGCCGTGGCAGACATTCTGATTGAGAATGATGGATCTCTGGATGAACTGGAACGCAAGGTTGACAAAGTCTGGGAGAGGGTGTTGGCTGGCAAACTTCCGAGCTCGGATGATTGAAATTATCGATTTCGGTACGATGTTCTTCCCTACAGAGGACGTTGAACACGATATTCGGACCCTGAAGGGGTATTTCGAAGCGTTTACGCCCAAAAGTCCAGCACAATACTGAATCCCATGAAAACAAGATTGCTTGGATCGACTGATTTGCATTTTACCAGAGTGGGTCTCGGCACGTGGGCCATTGGGGGCCCGTGGGACTGGGGTTGGGGCCCGCAGGACGATGAGGCTTCGATAGGAACCATCAATGATGCCGTCGAAAAAGGGGTGAACTGGATCGACACGGCTCCGTGCTACGGTTTGGGCCATTCTGAGCACGTGGTGGGTCGAGCCATCGAAGGCATTCGGAAAGAGGTGTATATCGCTACCAAATGCGGTCTTCCATGGGACGATTCATCGAGCAAAACGGTGTTTTCCCGTCTAAAAAGGGACAGTGTACGCCGTGAGGTCGAGGCCAGCTTGAAGCGTCTCAATATCGATCAAATCGACCTGTATCAGATGCACTGGCCCAATCCCGACGAAGATGTTGAAGAAGCATGGGAAGAAATGACTCGAATAAAGGAAGAAGGCCTGGTGAGATACATCGGAGTGTCGAATTTCAGCGTTTCCCAGATGAAAAGGGCGTCCAAAATCCACCAAATTGCGTCGCTTCAACCTCCCTACAGCATGCTTAGAAGAGAATTTGAGAACGCCGAACTGGCCTGGTGCCGGGACAATAATGTGGGTGTAATCCCGTACAGCCCTATGCAGGCTGGACTGTTGACTGGTGCATTTTCGACAGAAAGATTGGCTTCTCTTCCCTCAGGAGACTGGCGTCATAAGAGTGAATACTTTCAACAACCGGCCTTTTCACGTCATTTGGAGACTGTAGAGCTGCTAACGCCTCTGGCCAATGCACTGGGCGCCTCGCTCGCTGAGCTTGCCATTGCCTGGACGTTGCGTGATCCAGCAGTTACCTCTGCAATTGTGGGGGCGAGGCGCCCAGACCAACTTGAGGGCACGATTGGAGGCGCGAATATTGAACTGACCGACCGGGTGATTGAAGAGATCGAACAGGTGCTCTCAAGGGCCTGAGTGGCATCCCCAAAAGTTGACCCTAAACACTTAACAATCGCTATTATTCGCCGATCTACGGGGTGAACAGAGTGTGAAAATACTCATTTATTTCCTCGTTGATATGAACAAGATTCTTTCGTTGTACGGCAAAACGGTCAGCCTGATCGTCATCGTTTTTGTCGTTTCGTTCAGCGTGTTAGCCCTGGCTTTTCTCTCTCTGACGGCTATGGAGGAGAGAGATCGTGTTCGAGATCTGGAGCACTCCATTCTACTTGCAAATTCCCAGGTTCGTGATTTTATCATCACACGAGATCCGACCTACGCGAAGGAGACCGAATTTATCCTTGGTCGCGCCAGTTCGCGGGTGGCTGAAGGCGTGCGCGCCGACAACTTTCAACAATTGCAGAACGAAGTTCTTCTCTACCTGCATGTGATCGGTAACCTTATAGATGTATATCAGGAACGGGGATTCAGTGGGGATGATGGTCTCGAAGGAAGGATTCGACGAAGACTCAGAGATGGTCCTATAAAACTGGACAGGGTCTTAGGTGGAATCTTGCGGATTGATTATGCTGCTTCTTGAAGCGGCTGGTGATTAAAAAATACGTGATCAGGGGTCTTTCTTCCATGTGAGCTGTGTCGCCTTTCGTTATTGAAGTAGTCGAAGTATACAGCAATGGATTTGCGGGCTTCAGCCACACTGTCATAGGCTTTAAGGTACACCTCTTCATATTTCAGGCTACGCCACAGACGTTCAACGAACACGTTGTCCATCCAGCGTCCTTTGCCATCCATAGAGATTTTGATGTCATGATTCTTCAGCACATCAGTAAAGGCCACGGATGTGAACTGGCTGCCCTGATCCGTATTGAAGATCTCTGGCGCTCCATACACGGCGATTGCTTCTTCGAGCGCTTCCACACAGAAGTCGGTGTCCATCGTATTGGAGATCCGGCGTGAGAGTACTTTTCGGCTGTACCAGTCGATGACGGCGACCAGGTAAACGAATCCCCTTTTCATCGGAATGAATGTGATGTCGCTTGCGTAAACCTGCCGGGGCCGCGTCACGTTGAGCTTACGCAAGAGATACGGATAAATCTTGTGACCCTTTCCCGGAATCGAGGTCCGTTTCTTAGGATAAATGGCAATAAGGCCCATCAGACGCATTAATCGCCGGATTCGATGGCGGCCCACAAAAATACCTCTGTCCTCGAGCGCATCCTTCATGGTGCGCGATCCTCGCGTGGGCCGCTCAAGGTAGAGCTCATCCAGTTTTTTCATCACGGCCAGGTTCTCTTTGCTCTCGCCCACCGGCTTGTAGTAGGCCGTTGAGCGATTCAGCTCCAGCAGATTGCACTGCCGTTTGATGGAGAGGTCGTGGATTGGGTCGATCATTTGGCGGCGCTCACCTACTGGGTGCGACCGAGCGCTTTGGATAAAAAATCCTTCTCCATCGAAAGCTCGCCAATTTTGGCGTGAAGCTCCTTGATCTGGCCCTCCTCGTTGTGCTTTCTGGAATACCCTTTTTCAACCACCTCTTCAGCGTCCTGAATCAGCTTCTTTTTCCACGTCTGAATCTGGTTCGGATGAACCTGGAACTGGTCTGCCAACTCAGCCATTGTGCGATCTCCTTTGACCGCCGCCAGCGCTACTTTCGCTTTGAATGTGTTGCTGTGGTTTCTTCTTTTGCGACTCATCGTTTGTAGCCTTTCTTGAGGGTGATATGATCGCAAGACTCCACCTTATTTGTTGTTCAGACTGTCCGATGAATCAGGACCATCTCTCTCAGTGGTATCGAAGAAAACCTTATCGCCCAAAATGCAAACCGGGCTCTGGTGGCACTCTCGGCGATCCGGAGGCAAGAAAAAAATTATCTCCTGAGTGGCGATCAACAATTCGTTGATGGTGTGCACGATGGCGTCGACAGACTATTGGATGAACTCGCACGAAGAGATCTAGCGGCGTCCATAGACGAAGCCTCATTCGCTACTGTCACCGGTTACCAACACGACTTCGATCAGTTGGTCTCGCTCGTGCAGCAGGGAGAATGGATTCGTGACGAGTTGGATTATTTCCAGACAGCGATTGGAGCAACTCTTCGACGCGTCATCAGCGTCGAACAGGCACGTGCTCGCAGGTTTTTGTGGTCGGCTTTGGGCCTGATGCTCACGGCATTTGTGTTTGGCATCGTGTACTCCATGTATGTGACTCGAACCGTTCTGCGGCCTCTCGAACATTTAAACTCCTTCGTCAAAAAGATCGGTGGAGGAGGAGAAATCTCAGAGGATCACTGGGAGTCCTATAGTGACAATCCGGGTGAGATCAGTGAGTTGGTAAACTCGTTCCGTGACGTGGCCAGCCTGGTCAGCGTTCGACGGACGGCAGGAGATGAGCTCCAAGCAGCCGTGAAACAGCTCCAACAGTCCCAAGAAGAACTCAAAAACCGAACGAAGCAGCTGCAGGACGCCCGGAAGCAAATTGGGTTGACTCGAGAGGGTGCCGAAAGGTCTGCCAAGAAAAATGCCGAAAATCTGGCCAGCATGAGCCATGAGCTTCGAACGCCCATGAATGGCATCATTGGAATGGCGAGCCTGCTGTCCACGCACGACATGAACGCCGATCAGCGGGAAATCGTAGACGTCATTCGAACCAGCGGTGAGTCGCTGCTGGGCATTGTGAATCATGTGCTTGATTTTTCCAAGATAGATGCTGGAGGCGTCTCGCTGGAAGAAGAGCCGTTCAGTGTACGGAGCTGTGTAGAGGATGCCCTCGGAATGGTGACCCGCCAGGCTGCGGATAAGGGACTGGACCTGTCTTGTCAGTTCGACCCTCAGATTCCCGCTGAGATCATCGGTGACAGATCAAGAATTAAACAGATTCTGGTCAACCTATTGGGCAATGCTGTCAAGTTCACCGAGAAGGGTGAGGTGCATGTCCGGCTCAACCTGGGAGAACACACTTCGACCTCGCTTCAGATTCTTTTCTCTGTCCAGGATACAGGAATCGGGATAGAAGACCATAAACTTGCGTGGCTTTTTGATCCATTTACGCAGGCGGAGACCGCCACGTCTAATAAATTCGGTGGTACCGGCCTTGGGCTATCGATCAGTCAAGGCTTAGCGGGATTGATGGGAGGATCTGTTTGGGTCGACAGTCATTTCGGAGCTGGAAGCACCTTTCATTTCGAGATACCGTTCAGCGTCACGGAGAATGCATCATTCCCCGACGTCAAATCGCTCGACGAAAACGGGCGCGTGCTGGTCTTGAACAAAACATACCTGTTTGGAACTGCACTGCGAGCTTCACTGGCGCAGGTGGGGATCAGCGTGACAAGCGTGGACAATCAGGCTGAGGCGTCCAAACTGATCGCTACCGAGGACTTTCTGGCGGTCTTCGTCAATGAAGGCACGAGTGGGTTTAATAGTGTAGAGGGAGAGACGGTCGCCGGTAATTTGCGAAAAATCGCTCCTAGCCTCCCGGTCGTGTTGCTGCGTCACATCGACCAAAACTTCAAAGTGGAGTCCGTCGAGTGTCTGCTGAAACCTATTCGTCAATCCTCATTACATGCAACGCTGGCGCGTGTCAGCGACAAAATCGAGCCACTGGAAAACATCCAAGATCCTGAGGCCAAAACCGGTACACGAGAAGGACATCCGGAGCTGCAGCACGAGGGTGATCGCGCGGCGATCCCAAGGTTGAGACAATCGGTTCTTCTGGTTGAAGACAATCTGGTGAATCAGAAGGTGGGCGTTCGAATGCTGGAAAAACTGAACTGTGAAGTAGATGTTGTTGCCAGCGGAGAAGAAGCAATCGAAGCCGTACGAAATGGAGCGTATTCCTTCATCTTCATGGACATTCAGATGCCGGGAATGGATGGACTTGAGGCAACGCGCAAAATCCGAGAGCTTGAGTCAGTGAACAGGCGCCCCTTCATCATCGCGTTGACGGCTAACGCATCGACCAATGACCGGCACAGTTGCATCGAGGCGGGCATGGACGACTATGCGGCTAAACCCGTCAAGTCTCCAACGCTTGAACTACTGCTGGATCGCTACTCGGATCAGGGCTCGAGATCAGGTCAAGAATCGGTGCCATCGGACCCAATAGCCTAGCTACTCCTTTCCCGTCACGGAAGACAGTGCACTTTTCTCAATTCGAAGTTTGGTGTTATTGTCGACCTGAACGAGAACAGACGATTCATCAACCTGCGTAACGGTTCCATGAAGTCCTCCGATGGTAACGACACGATCATTCTTCTTGACCGCTTCAACCATTTGCTTCCGTGTGTCTTCCTTTTTCTTTTGAGGTCTGATGATCAAGAAATAAAAGACGAGAAAAATCAGGATCAGAGGAAAAAATACGGCCAGCGGATTGGCCGTTTCACCACCTGGGGCGCCTAGAAGGAAGTAGGTGTAGGGCGACATGTACGTGCGGGAAAATGGAAATGCTGGGGCAAAAGTGCCCAAATATACAGCGACAGTCTGACTTGCGCAGGACCCCGGTAGATCTCAGGCGAACAGGAGCCTAAGATAGAAAAGCGGGGAGACCAATTTCTCGCGTTCGTCGAGGTCGTCAAACATGCAGCTTATCGCATCCGCAACCTCGACCGACCGTGCCGCTTTTCTGACGACGGTATTGAGCAGCCACTTCCAGTTTCCAAGCCGCTGCATGGCGTGACTGAGTCTGAATTCACCTTTGAGCAGTTCACTGACCTCGCGTTCATAGGTTTTGAGGAAGCTTCTGTCAAACGATTGATTTTCATGAGCCTGATGAGCCCACTTCGCGGCATGCATACCGCTGACCATGGCATTCCCGATTCCCTCTCCGGTAAATGGGTCGATCAGCGAAGCCGCATCTCCGAGAAGCATCCAGCCGTCTCCAGCCATTTGTCTCGGTTTGGACCCGAGGGGAAGTCCCCATCCTTTTGTGCTGCCCAGTTTTGTAGCGTGCTTGAATCGGTCCTGGAAACGAGGATGCGCCACCAACAGGTCGAGTAGCGGCTTCAACTTGACGCCCTTCTTTTTGATGGCCTTTGAGAGCATTCCAACGCCAATGTTGGAGATTCCATCCGCCATCGGAAAAATCCAGAAGTAGCCCGGTATGGATTCTTCGACAAAGTGGATTTCAATGTGATTACGTTCATGAAATCCGGTCACACCCTCGTAGTAGGCTCGGATTCCGGCTACGTAATGGTCTTCATCGAGTTGATCGAGACCCAGTTCGCGAACGACAATGGAGTACGCGCCGTCGGCTCCGATGACCAGCGGCGCATAGATCTTTCGGGAAGTCCCATCGGATTCGGTGATAGTCACCCCGGTCACTTTATCACCATCCCGAAGCAGCGCCGTGACGGTCACTCGTTCGCGGAATTCCACACCTTCGGCACGAGCCAGGTTTACCAGAATATCATCGAACGTTTCGCGTGCGCAGACAAAGCCGGGAGCGATGGGTCGATCAAGAGCTTTCGTGAACGGAATCGCGACTTCATCGCCCGCGGGGCTGCTGAAAGTCACTCCCCAAGAACCGAGGCAGTCGTCCCGTTGAAAGTGATCAATGAGCCCTAATTCTTTCAGCGCATCCACACTCTTTCCACTGATCGCGTCGCCACAGATCTTATCTCGCGGGAAGGATTCTTTGTCCAGCATCAGCACTCGTAGTCCTTTGCGGGACATGAGCGTGGCAGTCGTTGCTCCGCCTGGTCCGGCTCCCACAACAATGACGTCGTACATGTGGCCTGGGTGATTACTGATGGCTGAGTCGAAAGATAGCACACCTTTCGTCTCCGATTCCGACATCCCAGAGTTCGAGCAATAAAAAAGGGCAAGCTTACCGTATCGCGACGCTACAACCTCCTACCGCTGCTGCCTTCCGGCCCTGACGGAGTTCAGAGGGAGCTGTCCGTACGGGACTTGCCCTTTGGCTGCCTCTCAACCCCGCGCCGGTACCCTTGTTCCGTCGTTATCTCCTAACTTGCACGTCCCATTTGACTGTTCACAATAATTCAATCTGGCGCTGCTGATGGCCTGGGTTTTCGTGGTCCTGTCACTGCTTTATGGCCTCCCGATCGCGGCTTTTGCGTTCGGCCACTATCGCGCTCTTCGACGCACGAATCTATGGGAATCGCCCGATCTCACACTCTCGGTGATCATCGCGGCCAGGAACGAAGCATCGGGCATCAGGGATTGCCTTCTGTCTATACTCAGACAGGAGGAGGTGGGTGAAATAGTGGTGATCGATGACCACTCGACCGATGCTACCTAGGAGATCGTTTCAACTATGATCGATCATTCCTCAGGGCGGATTGTTTTGCTGAAAAACGAGAGGGGTGTCGGAAAGAAGGCGGCACTTCTTCAGGGAGTCGAAGCGAGCAAGAGCGAGATTATTCTTGTGACAGACGCGGATTGCCACCTTCCAGTGGGTTGGGCCAGGGAAATGAGAGCAAGTTTCGACGAGGAGACGGGTTTTGTTGTCGGCCCCGTTGTCTTTTCGAAGCCTGGAAATTGGGCGAGTCACATGATATCCCTTGAATGGATTGGGTTTATGGGAATCGCCGCCGGGGCCGTCGGACTGGGCACTCCTATATTGTGTAGCGGCGCCAATATCGCGTACCGAAAAAGCGTGTTCGAAGAAGTGGGAGGGTATGAGGGCCTCGATCAATTTTCATCCGGAGATGACGAGTTGCTCATGCAGCGAATCGCTGACGAGACAAACTGGAAAGTCCGTTTTTGTTCTTCACCCCGGGCTGTTGTCGAGACTGCAGCTCCGGGTTCTGCCGCCGAATTTCTGGCACAACGTCGCAGGTGGGCTTCAAAAGGAGCACTTTACAACCGAAAATGGCTGGTCGCGATGAACATCGGGTTCTGGATTTTCTTTCTGGCCGTTCCAGTTGGCCTCGCAACCAGCATCTGGGTCACCTCCGTTCGAATTCCGTTGGCCATCGCTCTGACAATAAAAGTGATTCCAGAAATAGCTCTCCTGGCTCAGAGTGCACATTTCTACAAAATGAAGCATTTGATGCGGTTTTTTCTTCCGGCTCAGCCATTTCAGATCGCCTACATTCTGTGGGCTGGTGTTGCTGGCGCGAGGGGTAATTTGGAATGGAAATCGAGAAAACTTGTTAGATGACATTTTCCGGAAACGGTCCCGACCAAGTCGATACTCTGGCCTCTTCGATCCATCACTCCAATCGTGGGCCCGGATTGTTGTCGCGCATGATAGGACGGTTTCCGGGACTCTTCTCGTCCAAGTTTAACCGTGAATCGGGCAAAGTGGCCTATCTAACATTCGATGACGGCCCTTCCGCAGCTTCCCTGATCGTTTCACAAATGCTGAGCGAAAGGAGAATGACCGCCTCGTTTTTTCTCCTCGGGAGGAAAGTCATCGAGCATCCCGCTCGTGTGCAGGAGCTTCGCGAAGCCGGTCATACCATTGGCTTTCACGGATTCGATCACCTGGATGCCTGGATGGTCCCGCCCTCGCGGATACTTGGAGATCTTTCCAAGGGTCTAGGGGTGCTTCGAAATGCTGGCGGGGAGGAGGTCACGTGGTATCGTCCGGCGTTCGGAAGAGTCACCCCGTGGACGAACGCTTGGGCGAGTAGGGAAGAACTTAGAGTGGTGCTGTGGGATCTGAATTCTCGAGACTACAGAGAAAATCGCAGGCCATCCAGGGTAGTACAGGATGTTATTCAGGACATCTTTCCCGGCGCTGTAGTTCTATTACATGAAGAGGGTCGAGCATGGAATGCGATTGAAAACGAGCTGCCTCCTCTCCTGGATGGATTGTTGGAGATGGGGTATCACGTCAAAGGTCTACCAAATTGAACCTTCCAGAATACTTGATGGCCGCTGTAATGGGGATGCAGGTTGCCTGGTGGTGGAACGTTTATAGGTCCTTCGCCCTGGCTCAAAAAAACGCCTGCGTCGAGATGGACCGCGACGGTCCGATGCCTGCGCTTACGGTGATCGTGGCAGCCCGAAATGAAGAATCAACCATCGGAGACCTCCTCGCGGCTCTCCGTGCTCAAGAGTATCACCTATTCGAGGTCATCGTCGTTGACGATAACTCCGCCGACGATACGACCCGGGAAGTTCTGAAATTCGCGGCGACCGATGATCGGGTCAGGCTCATTCCGTCGGATGGAAGAGGGAAAAAGGCCGCCGTGGCGAGCGGAATCAATGCTGCACGATACGAGGTGTGTGTGTTTACGGACGCAGATTGTCGACCCGGGCCCTCCTGGCTCGCTCGCCACGGCAGTCTGCACCGCTCAGAAATAGCTCGGGTGGTTGTCGGTTATGCTCCGCTTCAAACTCCTCGCTCCCTGCTTGGACTGTATCAGCGTTATGAGACAGAAATCAACGCGATTTTTTCTGGCGCAGCGATAGGCTCCAGGAGAGCCTATATGGCTACAGGCCGAAATTTCAGCTATACGAAAGCTCTTTTTGAGGTTGTTGGTGGCTTTGATCGTCATCTGGAGAGCCTATCGGGAGATGACGATATTCTACTGCAGGATTTTCGGACTCGAACAAATGCTGAAATTTACTGGCTGTCGAAGTCTGACGCAGCCGTTGAGAGCGATGGTAAAATCACGCTAACGGGTTGGTTCAAGCAGAAAAGACGTCATACATCCGCCGGTCGATATTTTGTCCCGGACGTAAAACTGTCCCTGATCCTGTATCACGGGCCTCAGATCCTGATGTGGTCGGCGCCGATTGTGATAGGCCTACCCGGCTTAATCATGATTGTGATCGTTCTGGCTTTTCAGGCTCTTTTCATGGCCAGAGCTCGGCGCGAGTTGAAATCGAGATTTCCACTAATCGCTCTGCCGCTGCTGGCATTTCTGAATGCTCTAAGTATGGCAATCTTACCAGTTGCTGGTTTTATTGTGCGCCCGCGAGTGTGGGGAGGTCGGACGGAATGAGACCATCCGATGTACGTACCAGGTGGGCGAGGGTCGGAGCCGGCCTCTTGCTGTTCGCATTGACGGCTCTCGTTCCCCGTGCGATGGCCCAACTTTCTCCTGAAGTGGAGGAAAGAGTGTTTTCAGCACGCACGGCTCTCATGGAGATGAGACTTAGTACTGCCGATTCTTTGTTGGCGGCGCCCGGCTTGAGTCTGGATGAGCAGGCTCTCGTTGCGTATCACCGATCCTATATCCCCCTTATAGGTGTGTTACTGGCCGACGGACAGAAAAACACAGATCAGTTTTTTGAGCGTTCAGACTTCGCACGCGACTTGCTCCGCGATGCGCCGGATATTCCCTGGTTCCAATGGTTGTCGGGAGAGGTAGAACTTCAACGCTCTCTGGTCTGGGCGAAAAGAGGAGAATATCTTCGGGCCGGGCTCGCTGCGAACGCCGCATATCACCGGTTCCATTCGGCCCATTCTGAAGGCGGTTCTAAACGCGACTCTGAAAGCGGTTCTGAACTCGAAAGTGCTCGCAGGGAGGAGACATACAAAGGGGTGGGTCTCATGAACCTGGCCATCGGAACCCTTCCCAATCGTTTTCGCCGTCTACTCAGATTTTTCGGGTATCGGGGCTCGCTGGAAGAAGGATTGGATGAGCTGGCAAGGGCCGCCCGCCGAAGTACATGGAATCAGGAAGAAGCCCTGATAGTGCTTGCGACGGTGGACAAATACGGATTTCCGTCTACGCTCAAAGCCATTCCCATCTACGAAGACCTCTGGGAACGTCACTCCGGGAGCCCATTCATCGGTTCGCTCTTTGCGGATGCACTGATTCGAGACCGCCAACCGGGACGTGCGCTTGAAATCACCCGCGAAAGTAAAACTCATGCAGAGTTACCCGACGTGACGTGGGTCGACTATCTGGATTACTACGAAGGAGAGGCCTTTTTTCGACTCAATCGATGTGCTGAAGCGGGTGAATCGCTGAAAGCATATTATGACGGCCACGATGGCCCCTCTCTCAAACTCGCAGCGGCCCTCATGCTCGGACAGTGCCGAGAAATGGCGGGTGACCGAGTCGGCGCAGTAGCCTGGTACGAGCGCATTACAGAGTCTCGCGGATTCGCTGAAGAGGGCGCGGCTGTCCGAGGGGCGAGACATCTGGTAGCTCACCCCATGACGGAAGTTGAAAAGGATCTCTTGCGGGCGACCCACCTTTTCAATGCCCGCCTCGATGAACAGGCGCTCTTATTGTATGCAGAGGTCCTCGAGCGAGAGAACTTGAATCCGACGTTCCACGCCCAGGCTTCTTACGGTATGGCGAGAATCTTCCACGAAAGTAAGAGGGGGGAAGAAGCGTTGAACTGGTATCAGAAAGCCATCGATGCCCGTTCAGATCCACTGTCGAAGTGGAGACCATTCTCCATGTTGCATAAGGCTGAAATTTATTCGGAGATGGGCGAGACTGCGAAGGCGCTTCGCATGCTGAAGGACCTGGGAAGGGTCAAAGGCGCCTACGATTTCAGATCGTCCATTGAAAACAGGAGTCGCCTGGTTCGAGAATCTCTGCACGAAGGTTGAGCGAGCATTATCGGGCGCGTTCGATTTGGACGATTCACACGATTCCTACCGGATCAATGTCAATGGTCATGCGAAAGCCCGACCGTAGATGTCCCATTGCTCGAGCGCTCCGTGAAATGGCATCCCGCACATGACTCGACGGTACGGTGTCAGGAATCTTGAGCAGAAGCTGGTGGCGATATCGATTTTTGAGCTTGTGGATGAATGCGGGCGAGGGTCCCAGGCGGTCGACCTCGGGCAGGTTTTGATCGATCAGCTTCCGCCACCGATCGGCGAGGTTGCGTGTTTCGCGGTCATCAGGGCCTGAGAACAGAATCGAAACCAGTTTTCCCTTCGGAGGATAGTTCAGTTCTTCTCGAGCCTCGAGAGCGTATTCCGCAAAACCAACATAGTCGTGGCGAAGAGCGAACTGGATTACCGGATGACCAGGTTGGCGCGCTTGCAGAAAGACTTCCCCCTCGAGTTCCGCACGTCCCGCCCTACCGGCTACCTGCGTGAGTAGTTGAAATGATCGCTCTTCCGCGCGGATGTCCGGAAACTGCAAGCCGGCTTCAGCCTGTATGATTCCAACCAGCGTGACTCTCTCAAAATCCAGTCCTTTGGCTACCATCTGGGTCCCAAGCAGAACGTCTGCCTCTCCGCGGCCGAACTGGGCCAGAATTCGGTGATGGCTTCCGCGTCCGGTCGTAGTATCGAGATCCATTCTGAGCAAACTGATTCCTGGAATTTTTTCGGCCAGTTCCTCTTCCAGACGTTGCGTGCCAGTGCCCATAAAGGCCAGCTCTTGGTTCTTGCAGGATCCACATTCCGATGGGATGCGCTCGGTAATGCCGCAGTAGTGACAGCGGAGGTGATCCAAGGGTTTGTGATACACCATGCTGACTGAACAGTCACGACACTCGGGTACCCATCCACAAGAAGCACACTCCATAACGGGCGCGAATCCTCTTCGGTTCAACAGAAGAATGGTCTGCTCCTTTCGATCCACTCTCTCCCCGATGGCTTCGATCAGTTGGGGTGCGAGTACACCCTGCGTTTGCCGGAGTGATTTTTCATTTCGGAGATCAATCACGCGAACCTTTGGCAGCCGTGCCGGATGGCCATTGATCGGAACCCGCTCGGGCATTTCGAGCAGGGTGTATTTGCCAGAACGAGCATTGGCCAGGGAATCCAGACTTGGAGTGGCGGAGCCAAGAATGCAGGTCGCGCCGCTCTTCATTGCCCGCACAACGGCAACATCGCGGGCGTGATATCGAGGTGCTGGATCGAACTGTTTGTAGGACGACTCATGCTCCTCATCCACGATGATGAGTCCTGGATTTTTGAGGGGAGCCAGAACCGCCGATCTGGGGCCAATGACGATTGGATACCGACCCTCTCCGATTCCTCGCCAGGCATCGTAGCGTTCGCCTGGTCTCATTCTGGAGTGCAGTACGGCCACTTCATCCCCGAATCGAGCTCGAAATCTTTGAACAGTCTGAGGAGTCAACGAGATCTCCGGAACGAGAACAATGGCTGTTCCTCCTTCCGCACGCATATGTTGAAGGGCTTGCAAGTAGACTTCGGTCTTGCCTGACCCCGTGACACCGTGCAAGAGGAAGCATCCAAATGATTTGGCCCGGATCTGCCCCGTGATGGCCTCAATAGCCTGGATCTGGGCAGAATGGAGCACAATTTTTTTTTCTGAAGAGTCGAAATCGTCGGCCGCTAGTCTCGACCGATCCATTTCCTGCACCTCAATCTCCAGGTAGCCCATTTCGACGAGTCTCCGAATCGTGGCTGCAGAGCCCCCGCACTCACTGAGTAGGCGTGTCTGGGGCACCGGAGATTCCTCGGCCGCTTCCCAGATGCGGAGTTGTTCGATAATCTCCCGCTGTTTGCTCCCGCGAGGCGGTTCGTCCGGAGCTTCGGGAGACAATCCGACCATGGCGATCGTGCGCACTCGCGATCGGGCGGTTGCTGCGGCGCTGCCTGGGGGCAGCGCCGCACGAACCGCTTCTCCCCAGGAGCACATGTAGTACGTCGCGATCCATCGGGTCAGTCCGAGAAGCTCGTCCGACAGGGGCGGCAGCTCGACATCGACATCCAGAATATCCCTAGCTTGGTAAGATGCCAGATCAGCTTCGGTGCCTTCTTCTACGACGACGCCGGCCAGCTTGCGTCGACCAAATGGAACCACGACGCGCCTTCCCGGCCGAATCCAGCGGCTGAAATGATCAGGTATCCTGTACGAATACAGCTGGTCGACGGGCAGGGGCAGAGCGATGCGGGCAATTTGCACGCGGGTACCGGATTTGCGGTGGTGGGAAACGTTTGAAGATACGAGATCTTCTCTCGGCGGATCCTTCGAATAACCGACGGAAACCCGATGCGGCAGGGGTGGTACAGGGCTCAAATTCATCTCATGCATGCGCCTTTCAAATCAATATGGCTTTTACTGGATCCTGCTGGCATTCACAGTATCTGGTTGTCTACCCTCTTCCTGTACTCGTGTAGAATCGCGAGACATTACGGAGGCTGATTCTCTGTCAAGAGCCATTGCTCAGGTCATGACACCGGATACTCTCACGATATTCGATGTCATCGCACCCGAAGAGATTCTTCTGGCTCATCCGCGCACTCTTGGATATGACCCATCGGGAGTGTTGTGGGTAACCGATACCGGAAACCACACGCTTCTTTCGTTTGGCGTTCGAGGTGAGCTTGTCAGCGCAGATACCCTCCAGGGAAGCATCCCTTACCTGGCCGGGTTTATGGGAAATTCCGTTTACGTCTACAGTCCCCTCGACCATTCAGTGTATCTGCGAAATAGCACGGGAATAACGGGCCCGATCGAGCTGGAGGGCGACTTTCCGGAAGCAGCAGCCTTGTCCTACCTGGTCAGAACACCATCCGGCTTTGTATCGAAGGTGATCGCGAACGAATTCGATGGGTATCTGGGTGTCCACAATTCCGGGGGGGCTCTTCTTGAGCGGGTGCCTTTGGAGGGTCCAGCGTGGCGATATGCTGGATTACTTCGCGAGTCCACTGGCGTGGTGTACAGCCTTGCGGGTTATCGGCCCGTCGTGGACCGGCTTCGCGGTGGGTTACTGGATTCCCTGACTCTGATCGGTTATGATTCGCCCATGCTCGCAAGGAGTCTCCAATTCATGCGGGGAACGACCAATCAGCCCCCTCTCCTGATGGCTTCTGCGTCCATAGCAGATGAATTCATGTTCGTCCTGAATATGCGACCCGGGTGGCTCAATATTGATGTATACAACCTGGAAGGGCGACTTCAATATATTCTCACGCAGCCCAATCCCTCTTTTTCACCCGACTTTTATCCGACAGACATTGCTGTCAAAAGGTGGGGATCGGACGAGTTTGAACTTGCTGTGGCTGTGACCAAACCCCAGCCGAGGATAGAGCGTTATCGATGGACGCCTCCCAAAGAAGGGATGTAGCGACAGACATCGCCCCGATCGCCCCGCCCTATATTGACGGCCATTCAGAATTTGGATCAGTCAGGCAGATTCATGTCCCTTCATTTTCTGCAGAGCCCAGTTCAGTTCCTCAAGGGAGTGGGACCAAAGAGAAGCGAGGCCCTTCTCGAGGCAGGCGTCATTTGCATTCATGACCTGCTGTCGTACTATCCGCGGCGCTACCTGGACCGGACATCAATCACCTCGATCCGAGATATAGTCCTCTCATCGGAACCTGTTACCATAATCGGTACCGTGATTACTGCGGATGTCATTCCGAACAGACGCGGCCGAAGATTCGAAGTCGTGGTGGAGGACGAGCCGGGCCACCGGATCAAGTGCGTGTGGTTTCAGGGAGTCCAATGGATCGCCCGGTCCATCGAAGTTGGCCACCACCTGGCGCTACACGGCAAACCCAGTCGATACGGGGGGATGATTTCGTTTTCCCACCCGGAGTTCGATCGACTCGATGAAGACGGCCCAGCTATCGATACGGGGAGAATAATCGCGCTGTATCCAGGCTCTGCTTCTCTCCAAAAAAGTGGCCTGACCAGCCGTTCGTTTCGAAAAATCATTTTTACATTGTTGAAAGAGCGCGGCGAGGAGCTCGGCGAAAATTTACCTCCTCAGATCGTAGACGCCCACAAGCTCATGGAGGGGAGAGTTGCCCGCAGGGCCATTCATTTTCCGCGAAACCAGGATGAGCTGAAGGAGGCTGAGCGGCGACTGAAATTTGAGGAGCTGTTCTTCTTTCAAATGATGCTCGCCAGGACGCGGTCGGACAGAGCGGAAGTCCCAGGGATTCCAATCGCGGGTGGGGGGCCACTCGAAGAACGCTTTTTGTCCGAAATCCTCCCTTTTACGCTTACTTCTGCGCAGAAAAATGCTCTTTCAGAGATCGGATCAGACCTGCAGTCCGGTCGACAGATGAATCGCCTGCTGCAAGGTGACGTGGGAAGTGGTAAAACAGTCGTCGCTGCTACGATTGCGCTCAAGGCCATTGATGCCGGACACCAGGTTGTGGTCATGGCGCCGACGGAGATCTTGTCGGAGCAGCACTACCGCTCACTGTCCGGTCTCCTTGAGCCGCTCGGAATTCGAGTGGCATTGCTGCTGGGATCGACTCCAGCAGCCAAAAAACGAGAAATTCTGGAAGATCTGGCTTCGGGAAAATTGAAATTCGTTGTCGGAACACACGCTGTGATTCAGAAGGGTGTCTCCTTCAACAATCTTGGATTCTGCGTCGTGGATGAACAGCATCGCTTCGGGGTCCTCCAGAGGGCTTCACTGTTTGACAAGGGCAACAATCCACACATGTTGCTGATGACGGCGACTCCCATTCCGCGCTCGCTCGCACTGACGTTATACGGGGATCTAGATGTGAGCATAATGAAGGAGCGTCCTCCGGGTCGGCAACCGGTTCATACGAAGATGGTCCGCGAGAAAGCGAGGAAATCGGTCTACGCTGACATGCTGTCGGAAATTCAGGCGGGCAGACAATGTTATGTCGTTTATCCGCTGGTCGCCGAAAGCGAAAAACTGGATCTGAAAGATGCCGTTTCGGGCCACGAGCTTCTTCAAGAAATATTTCAAGGTGTGAGTGTGGACCTGGTTCACGGTCGCATGAAGTCGGTGGAAAAAGAGGAAGTGATGGCCCGGTTCGTCTCCGGGAAATCGAGCATTCTTGTTTCGACTACCGTCATCGAAGTCGGAGTCGATGTACCGAACGCTACGTTCATGCTTGTGGAGCACGCGGAGCGCTTCGGCCTTAGCCAGCTTCACCAGCTACGGGGACGTATAGGAAGGGGCAGTCATGCGAGTACGTGTATTCTGATGGCGGAATACCGGCAAACGGAAGAATCTCGCGAGCGATTGAAAGCAATGGAGAATACCGAAGACGGATTTCAAATCAGTGAGATCGACATGAGGTTGCGCGGAGTGGGCGACTTTTTCGGGACCAAGCAGAGTGGATTGCCTGCTTTCCGCCTTGCCGATCTGCTCTACGATCAGCAGATTCTGGTCGAGGCTCGAAAAGCCGCTTTTTCGCTCGTAGAAGATGATTTCGACCCAAATAAAGACGAAAACAGACCGATGGAGGCTTTTTTCGAGACCTTCGTGCTGGAAAAAGGGCTGCGGCTCTCACGGATTGGATGAGCAGGAGGCATCTTGACGAACCGCGTCTTGATTTATCGCGTCTTGAATTATCGCGTGAGCGTTCGCCGCTCCACAACCAGTCCGGCAGTTCGACCCACAATGGTGAAAGGGATCCTCGTCAATATCTTTCCTTCACCCGTCTCGACGAGCACTCTCCACTCGCCGACCCCAACTTTTCGTTTCAGCGTCATTCCGCGATATCCCTCGCTGCGGCCGCCCCGCATGTCGAAGCCGATTCGATCTGTCGAGATCCACTCCCGGGCACTCGAATCATATCGTTGCCACACGTGAAACAGCCGTTCCTTGAGCTGCGTCGGCGCAAAAACAGACGTGAAACAGTAGACGGGATCGCCTTCGTTGTATAAAAAGGTGCGCGCGTACTCGGGCGCGAACAGGCCTCGGTGCTGAGTGTCCCACTCCAGTTGGAACGAATCCCCATTCCTGGAAACCAGATTGTACACGCCGCCTTCTTCGACGGAGAGCGGTACGGGTGGAATCCAGTTGTTCTGGTAGGCAAAGTCCATCGTCAGCGTGGCGAATACCAGGATCCATATCTCGAGGGGGCCGAAACGTCGATGCTTGACGCGTCCCGCTCGTTTTCCAATAGTGAAAACCGTCATGCAGAGTGCGAGACTTGCCACTAGAGCGGCGCGAAACAGCCACGGAGACATGAATTTAGCCGCTACCGGAAATAGAAACGCGAACAAGGACGCGGAGCAGAAGAATAGAAGGGTAAGTTGGGCAGGGAAAGACGAGATGCGGCGATTCAGGAATTCGTTAAACACGAGTCCGACGACAAGCACGAACAAGAAGCCGAAGTGAGAGGTCCAGGTGATACTTCGGGAGTAGAAGATGAGGAAGGCAGAAAGAAGTGCGCCGAGAAGAAACTGAATGGCTGGCCGAACCCAGGATCCGGCCCGTTTCAGGCGAGCGGACGGGGCATCTGAACCCTTGAAACGGATATCGACAATGAGAACACTTGTCAGAAGCAGGAGATATCCAATCAGGATAACATTATCAACCAGATTGTCTATCCGGCGCAGCGTAAGCGCGTCCCACAGGATTCCAGAAAAGAAAAAAACGAGCCCGAGGATTCGTTCGTTCTTCCTGTAGGTAGCTCCAGCAACTTTCAGATTTCGTTCAGAAAATCCGCGTATGCTCATTTTGAGGCAGGTCGACGCCAGATCGGTACAGATGAACAGGGTTCACCATACATGATTTTGCTCGCGAAGCGCTGAAGATGGGCGGTAGCTTCCACATAGGCGCTTGCGGGAACGTCTCCAGACCCGCATCCCTTGATGACTACGATCTTATCCTGGTAGGATGACCAGTCGAACGTTTCCAGTGCCCGGGAGAAGAGTTGTGTCTTCAGCGACGCGCGATCAACGGAAGTTACCGAGGCTGCCACACCGTTGAGTCTTGAGGCAATCAGCATGAAGGCCCAGGTCGGAATGATGGCGTCAGATGAACAGATCACACCAACATGCGCACCTTCGAAGGGAGCGAAATCAAAATCGGCCACATCCTTACGGAATTGCTTCTCTTTGAGAATAAATCCTCCGGAAAGAAAACCAGCGAGGTCGATTTCCTTTACCGGTGCATCTGGCAATAAATCTTCAAGATTGAATACCAGGATGCCGCTTTCAGCCACCTTGTTCTGAATAACTTCCATCGTGATTTTACGCCGGAGTCAGCTGATGGGATTCCGCATATTCTGCGAGAAGCATGATGGCTTCATCGACTTGTGCATCGCTCGTATGGCGGCCCATGCTGAATCGAACGGTGCCCTGCGCCTCTTCCTCGGTAAGTCCCATCGCCGAAAGGACGTGGCTCGGTTTCCCGGACCCACTGGTGCAGGCACTTCCCATGGACACTGCAATTCGTCCGATTTCGGACATCATATCTGCTGCGCGAATGCCGACGAATGTGGTGTTTGATGTCTGAGGGAGGCGCTCGGTATTCGCACCATTAAATCTCACACTCGGAAATGCGGCCGCCAGGGCTTCTTCAAATCGGTCACGCCGCGTCGACATACTCTCGTGGTCGGATGCCTGAAGGCGCTCAGCCATCTGGGCGGCCGCACCCATTCCGACGATTCCGGGTACATTCAACGTGGACGCCCGTCGACCAGACTCCTGGGCTCCGCCGTGTAAGAGTTGCGGTATTCGAATGGATGGTCTTCCACCCCTGACGTAGATGGCCCCGACCCCTTTCGGACCGTAAAATTTGTGTGCCGAACAGGCGAGGATGTCTATCCCATCGACCGATACAGGCACCTTTCCGATGGCTTGAGTCGCATCGGTAAAGAAGAAGGCGGTGTGGGAAGCGACGACCTCAGCTACCTCCCTGATGGGCATCACTACTCCAGACTCATTGTTCGCCCACATTACCGAGACCAAACACGTCTCTGGCCGGAGTGCGTCCGCGACCTGGTCAGCCGTGATGAGGCCGTTTTCGTCCACCTCGAGACAGGTGGTTTCGATTCCCTCATCTTCCAGACATTCACACGCCTCGAGGACCGCTTTATGTTCGGTTTCGACCGTGATAATATGCCCACCGCGGCGTCCCCGGGCGAGGCCTTTGATGACCGTATTGACGGCCTCGGTGGCTCCACTGGTGAAGATGATTCCGGCTGGATCGGCACCCAGCAGGGAGGCAACCTGCTCACGAGCCACGGTCACCGCCTCATCGGCTGTCCATCCATAGACATGTGACGTGTTGGACGGATTTCCGAACTCCGAGCAGAAATACGGAATCATCCGGTCTAGAACTTCTTGCTCCACCGGAGTGGTGGCATTTGAATCAAAATATATAGGGCGGGTCATTGCGACTGATGGACCGTGTGGATCTATGAGTATTGAGGTGACTCAAACTCTTGCGAGGGCGATGGGTTCGCGAGATTCTGTACCTCAATCCAACCAGAACCCGTGCGACATTTCTGTCGTAAGGGGTGCTCTCACTCATTTCCGTATCCGAGTCGCCTGTGAAATACACTCTTGCCTCCACGCTCCTACTCATAATTGTTCTTTCAGGGTGCGAACTCTCTTCGACTCTGGACGAGGACAATGTTGTCGGCGGCGTAAATCTGACCGAACTTTTTGCTGAGCCGACCAACTCGGAAATTCAATCCGTTCTGGCGGAATGGTCGGGCCGCCAACCACGAGCCGAGGATGTCGTCGTTGAGATGACACGAGCGATCTTTCTCAACGGAATGCCATCCACGGTTCGCATCGTTTCGCATACCGTCCAGGGCGTGAAACACTTCGGCGCAGTAGTGTCCGCTGACAATCTGGATCCTGATTCTGCGCCAATTCTGGTTTATGCTCACGGCGGAGACTCGGGCGTGAGCGTCGACAACGAGTTTTTGCTCCTCATCTCTGTGTTTGCAGACCTTTCGGATAAGTTTGTTTTTGTTATTCCGTCATTCAGAGATGAGCCCCTGGCATACGCCGGAAACGTATGGCAATCTGAAGGGCCGGCAAGTCCATGGGACTGGGATGTCGATGACGCGATGTCGCTTGTTGAAGTTGCTTTTCAGATTGAACCGGGTGCCAATTCGAATCGCATCGCAGTACTCGGATTCAGCCGGGGGGCCGGAGTCGGTATGTTGATGGCTTCACGATCTCAATCCATCGATGCCGTGCTCGATTTTTTCGGTCCGACAGACTTTTTTGGGCCGTTTGTGCAGGAAGTCGTCTCTGAATCGCTCGAAGGAAATCTGAGAGATCTTCCAGGAATAGACTACCTGACGGCGGAGTTCACCGTTCCGTATCAGCAGGGCAGCCTGAGTCTTGAAGACATCCGATTGGAACTGGTGCGGCGTTCGCCCACCCTGTTTGCCAATCGGATTTCCAAATTGCAGATTCACCACGGCACCGCAGATCAAACGGTTCCAGTATCTCAAGCCGAACGAATGATTTCAGCCATGCAGGCTGCCGGCCATACAGACGATACGTTTCAGGCCTTCCTTTACGAGGGTGGTGAACACAATCCGTTCACCCTGGAAGGAAGTATTGAACGAGCCCGAATCTTCCTGGAGGATTTTCTGGCGGACTCCTAATCGGAGGACACGCCTGGAGGAATTTCCTGGAGATGCGTGTGTTTGAACAGATCAGAATACTTAAATCCGTACCCGAAAATGCGGTCCAACGACGCGTGAGAGAATAGAATCACGCCCGCTAACATCAGCGGAGAAATTCCGAAGTAGTATCCCGCACCCCATAGAACGAGCGCCAATCCGCGGTGGTGTGCAATATTGTAAATCAGCGCTCCCACCGCCGGACCTGCTAGGTAGCCAATCATGGCAATGTCCGGAGCCAGGATGAGGAGTGCATACATTCCCCAGCCATAGGGCAGCTGGGTGTACATGAATAAGGAAAGGCCGAAAATGGCCACTTCTTCTAGTCTAAGCAGGTTTTTCATTGGACGATTGGAGACCTCACTCGGCTGAATCGTCGTCGTTTGGAGCGTCTTTCTTGCGCTTTTCCATCGCGGCACCAAATACTACTCCGAGAGCGATACCCAGACCAACATTGTCGAACGCCGCACCAAAGGCTACCCCGAGAGCGATTCCCAGTCCTACCATAGTCCCTGATTTATAAGGCTTCTTGGTTTTCTTTGGCTCTGCTTCCATCGTGTTCACTCGTACAGGTGAGAGTTACCACGGGCGGTTGGCCCATCGACAACATACAATCCAGACCAACGTCCGACTTACCGGAGCAGACCTAGCGGGTCAGCTGACGATACTTGATTCGGTGGGGCTGGTCGGCTTCGATACCGAGCCGCTCCTTCCGGCTCTCCTCGTAGTCGCTGTAATTACCGTCAAACCACACCACTTCACTGTTTCCCTCGAAGGCCAGGATGTGCGTGGCAATTCTATCGAGAAACCAGCGATCGTGCGAAATGACAACGGCACATCCAACAAAATTCAGGAGCGCCTCTTCGAGTGCCCGCAGGGTTGTGACGTCCAGGTCGTTGGTGGGCTCATCCAACAGGAGAACATTCGCGCCTTCCTTCAACATTTTGGCAAGGTGGACCCGGTTTCGTTCACCGCCTGAGAGTTCGGAAACGAGTTTCTGCTGGTCGCTACCGCTGAAATTGAATTGGCCAACGTATGCTCTAGAGTTGACCTCCCGTTTTCCGATGGTGACGAAATCGGATTCATCAGAGATTACCTGCCAGACCGTTTTGGTAGGGTCGAGGGGTCGATCTTGATCTATGTATCCCAGCTTGGCTGTCTCGCCCACGATGAAAGAGCCGCTGTCGGCAGTCTCCTGACCGGTGATCATCCGGAATAGTGTCGTTTTTCCAGCACCGTTTGGACCAACTATGCCGATTATGCCCCCTGGAGGCAGTGAAAAGCTCAGATTGTCGTAGAGGAGCTTGTCGTCGTAGCCCTTGGCCACGTTGTCGGCGATAATGACCTGCTGTCCCAATCGGGGACCAGGTTGAATTGGAATCTGAACTTCATCCTGTCGGTTCTCCGACTGTTCGGCGACCATCTTCTCGTAGGCTGTGATTCGAGCCTTGTTCTTGGCGCGCCGGCCTTTCGGGGACAGGCGGACCCACTCCAGTTCTGATGCCAGCGCTTTCTGCCGCTTTGACTCTTTCTTCTCTTCCTGATGAAGGCGTTTCCTTTTCTGATCCAGCCACGAAGAGTAATTTCCTTCAAAGGGTATTCCCTGACCTCGATCCAATTCCAGAATCCACCCGGCGACGTTATCGAGAAAGTATCGATCGTGCGTTACCGCGATAACAGTTCCGGGATATCGGGCCAGGTGCTGTTCGAGCCAGGCTACACTCTCGGCATCGAGGTGGTTGGTTGGTTCATCGAGCAACAGGACATCCGGCTCCTTCATCAGAAGTTGAGTCAACGCCACTCTGCGCTTCTCACCTCCGGAGAGAATGCCGATCTTCATATCTCCTGGAGGACATCGAAGCGAGTCCATGGCCATGTCGAGCTTACTCTCCAGGTCCCAGGCATTGAGTGCATCAATGCGATCCTGGAGCTTGGCCTGCTCTTCCATGAGTGCCTCATAATCCGCATCCGGCTCTGCAAACTTCTCGCTGACCTCGTTATAGGCCTTCATGATGCGAACAGATTCTCCCGCACCTTCTTCAATCACTTCCCGGACGGTTGCCTCCTGATTCAATTCGGGCTCCTGGGACAGGTAGCCAAACGAGATACCTTTTTGTCGCTGGATTTCTCCGAGGTAGTCGTTATCGAGGCCCGCGATGATGCGTAGCAACGTGCTTTTTCCAGAGCCATTCAGACCCAGAACGCCGATTTTGGCGCCGTAGTAGAATGACAGGTAGATGTCCTTAAGGACCTGTTTTTTGGTCGTCTTGTAGATCTTGCCTACACCGACCATCGAAAAAATGATTTTCTGATCGCTCATGAGGTGGGTGGGCGAACCGTTCGAATGGATGAAAGATTAAGCGGGCGGCGGGTTTAGTCCAAACCTGCAGTAATGTTCTTTCTTAACCGCGAACTCACGGACGGTCTCTCACAAATTTTCGGGTCAACGTAACTATCTATCTGCTATAACGTCTTTTGTTATAGTCTATATCAAAACGAGTTATAGCTCACTCTAGCATGCTGTCAAAATCCTTAGCAAGCGCCACGCTCAAACCACTTGTCCTGTCCATGTTGAGGGACGGTCCCAAATACGGTTTTCAGCTGGTTTATCGGGCGCGCCAACTCTACGACGGGCAAGTACCGTGGTCGAACAGCAAGCTTTATCCGCTTCTGCACCGCATGGAGCACGATGAGTGGATAGAGTCATACTGGCAAAAATCATCGTCCGGGCCTGATCGAAAATACTACCGCATCACTCCCGTGGGTGTTGGTGTGTTGGAGTCCGTTCAGAAAGAATGGAAGATGGTCAATGCCATGTGGAGCGAGCTCTGGGGATCTGAAGTCGCCTGGGACAAAGGATAGAACCGGGATATAACATGTTTAAACTCGAAACAGCCATATCCACGTGGCGCCACCAATACAAATACAGTCGCGCCTTCAAGGGACGCGATCTCGATGAGCTGGAGCAGCACATCAGGGACCAGGTAGCTTTTTTAGTGTCCTCCGGAAAGCCGGAAGAAGAAGCATTTCGCCTCACGGTCGCTGAGTTGGGCAGCTACCAGACGACAGAATCCGATTATCGCGGAGTGGCGTGGATGAAAACCAGAGACCGGAGGGAAGTCTTGCAAGAGATTAAATTTTTCGCTGCCATGTTGGGCAGCTATTTCCGCGTAGCCTACAGAAATCTGAAAAAGAACAAGGTCAGTTCGCTCATAAATATGTTCGGACTCTCGCTCTCCATCAGCGTGTGTCTCGTTGCTTTTCTGTTCGTCTCCACGGTGTTCACCGAAGACTATTTCCACGATAATGCCGACGAGATTTTTCTCGTTCATCAGCGAACGATCGAAGAAGATGGCCCGCAGTTATGGGGTCATTCTCCACGGCCGCTTGGACCTGCGATGGCGGAGTCGTCGCCACAGATCGAACAGGCCGTAAGAATCGCCCAGTCTCAAGTCAACATCATTTATGGCGACGAAAATCTTCGAAGTTTTGCGCGATTCGTAGATCCCGAATTTCTGGAGATGTTCAGTTTTCCTCTCCTTGCAGGAACGGACGAAGCTCTTCGAAGCAATGATCAGGTCCTGCTCAGTGAAAGCACAAGCATTCGGTTTTTCGGCGAAACAGATCCTATAGGAGAGGTCCTCTCGATCAGAATTGAAAATCGAGATGCCGTTGAATTCACTGTGACGGGTGTCACGAACGAATTTCCTGCGGGAGCAAACATTCAGTTCAACATGCTGATGAGCTACGAGGTATTTGAGATCCTCGGAGGGACGGTTGCGGACGATTGGTCCACTTTTACGGCAGCAACGTTTCTCCAACTGAAAAACGCTGATGATGCCCCGCTGGTGACCCAGCAACTGAACGCCTACACCGAAAGGGTGAACGCCATGTCACAAGAATGGCAGATCACCGGCTTCGAGCTCGATAATTTGAAGATGCTTCCAAGGCACCGCGACGATGTGAATCGAACGGTCTCAGGAGGCATCTCGATAGCCCCGGTAATTGTGCTCTCATCGATCTCCATCCTGCTACTCCTGCTTTCTTGTTTCAATTACATGAACGTCACGATTGCTACCTCCAGTCGGAGGCTGAAGGAAATTGGCGTTCGAAAAGTCATGGGTGGAAGCCGGTCACAGCTGGTTTTCCAGTTTTTGGCCGAAAATATCGAGCTCTGTTCGGTTGCGCTCGTCCTGGGACTGTTCATGACTTGGCAATTCACGTTGCCAGGATTCAGCGCAATCGCGGGTGTGAACTTCGAAATCGGACTGCTGAAGAACTACCGCCTCTGGGGATTCCTGGTTGTGATGATTCTAGGGACGGGAATCATCTCTGGTGCCTATCCCGCAGTATATATCTCGGGTTTTAGACCTACAGTAATCTTTCAGGGGCGCGAACGCCTTGGTGGTCGACGTCCCCTGACCCAATCGTTTCTGACCTTTCAGTTTATGCTGGCCTTCTTGACGATGCTTTCCGGGATCGTATTTGTCATGAACGGGAGTTACCTGAAGAACAAAGATTGGGGCTATGACGGGGAACACATTCTCGTATTTCATACGACTGATTCGGCCGAGTTCAATCTCATAGAGACAATGGCTGATCAGGCGCCGGGTGTAATCGAAAAAACAGCTTCCCGCTCGGCGATAGGCTACTCCGAAAACGAGGTGCAGGCCCGCGTAAACGATCGTGAATTCGAGGCAATCCTGTTTGGCGGCTCCCGTTCGTATCTGGACTTCATGGGTGTCGGTCTCGTGCAAGGCCAGATGCTTAGCGATGAGGAGAACAGGGTTGGAATGGAAAGCGTGGTGGTAAATCAGACGTTTGTCGAGCAAGCGGGTCTGGAAAACCCTCTGGGCACGTTTATCAACGTCGATTCGACGGATTATGCCATCGTTGGCGTCTTCACCGATTTTCACTACGAGGATTTCTTCTCAGGAATTGAGCCAGCGGTATTTCACGAGGTCCCGGCATCTGACTACAGATACCTGACCATGAGGGTACAGCCGGGTGCCGGTGTGGCTACGGCTGAGTTCATCAACGACGAATTCAAATCCGTATTTGCTGGCAGGGAAGCGACCTACCTTTTTCAAGACGAATTATTTGAGAGCTTCTTCGAGGAAAGCATGGGTATTTCGGCAATTTTCTCTTTTATCGCGACGCTGGCACTGCTGATTTCGTGTCTGAGTATTTACGCGCTCTCTTCTCAGAACGTGGTCAACCGACTCAAAGAAATTGGCGTCAGGAAGGTACTGGGCGGCTCTTCAGCTGGTATCGCGCAGCTTGTTAATCGTAAGTTTTTCGTGATATTAACGATTGGCGCTGTGTTGAGCGTGCCATTTGGCTTTTACGGTCTGGATGCCTTGCTGAGCGATATCTATGACTTTCGAATGGACCTGACAGCTGTGCCTTTCTTGATTACCTACGCCGTAATTGTGGCGATGACCCTCTTGACCGTTTCGACTCAAGTGGTGAGCATCAACCGCGCACGGCCTGCCGATATCATGCGCAACGAATAGAACTACGCCGTTCGTAGAGAGTGGTGGTTGTGCGCTATCTTCGTCCGGAGAGTAAGTCACGCTGTCTTGGACAAAATCGATATGGTATCAGCGCAGGAAGCACTGGAGCTACTGAAAAAAGGAAATAATCGGTATGTCTCCGGGATGCGTTTTCGCAGCGCGCTGTCTGTCCGACGACGCAGACGTAAGACTCGATTTGACCAAAGTCCATTTGCGGTCATTTTGGGATGCTCGGATTCTCGCGTACCTCCCGAAATCATCTTCGACCAGAGCCTCGGCGATCTTTTTGTCGTAAGGGTCGCGGGAAATATTGCTGGGATTTCCCAGATTGGAACCATCGAGTTTGCAGTACAACGCTTTGATGCCAGACTGGTCGTGGTTCTTGGGCACACAGAATGTGGAGCCATTCGGACTACCTTCGATGTGATTGAACGCGAAATCAACGATCTATCACCCGGCCTGAGTTCGATCATCGATCCTCTACGCCCCCTGGTAACTTCCCTGCCCGAGTCCGAAAGAGCTAAGGACAACAGGGAATCGGTACGACACGTCGTTCAAGCGAACGTGCGAGCGGCCACAGATCAATTGCGGCATACTTCGCCCGTCTTGAGCAAAGGTATTCGGGAGGAAGGACTTGAGGTCATCGGTGCAGAGTATTCACTCGAAACGGGAGCTGTAGATTTTTTTGAGGAGAGCTCATGACAGATCGATACAACTCCATCAATCTTCGCGACAAACTGTCAATGTTCGACGAGCATTATTCTCCCCGCGTGATCGCGGAAATGAATGACTACCAGTTCAAGCTCGTGAAAACCAAGGGTGAATTCGTCTGGCATGATCACCCCGAGACCGATGAAGTCTTTATTATTTTGGAGGGCTCGCTGGACATCGAATTTCGAGACGGGAAAGTGACGTTGAATACCGGTGAAATGTTTGTGGTTCCAAAAGGTGTTGAACACCGACCGGTAGCTAGGCAGGAATGCCATTTATTGCTGGTTGAGCCGAAGGGAGTCGTCAATACCGGAGGATCTGGCGGAGAACTCACAGCTCAGAATGATGTCTGGATTTGAGGTAAAGCCTGGACCGAAAGGAACCGAAGTATGATCGTCATCAGGCAATTTGAAGAGCGGGATTGGGATGCGACCTGGCGAATTCTTGAGCCGGTGTTTCGAGCCGGGGACAGCTATACCTTCCTACCTGACATCTCAGAAGAAGAATCCCATGAACAGTGGATTGACTCACCCCTGAATACGTTTGTGGCGCAAAGCGAGAGTGGCGAAATCCTAGGTACGTACTTCATCAAGCCTAACCGCGATGGGCTGGGATCCCACGTCTGCAATTGCGGCTACATCGTCTCAGAAGCTGCTCGGGGCCAGGGGATTGCGTCAGAAATGTGTGAGCACTCACAGCAACAGGCGGTAGCCCTCGGGTTTCGCGCCATGCAGTACAACATGGTTGTTGCAGCGAATGAGGGGGCGGTCCGGCTCTGGCAAAAGCACGGATTTGAGATAGTTGGAACGCTTCAGGGTGCATTCAAGCATTCCCGTCTGGGTTATGTGGACGCGCACGTCATGTACAAGCAATTAGTGAACTAGCGACCAAAGCGTTCGCGATTCGTCCTGAAGGGTCTCTGACCTAGTTGACCGCCTCGAGGCTGTCAAGTATCCATGGCATAAGTTCTGAAACCATGGGGTGCACCAGTACAACTTTCCTGTAATTTTTGCACGGGATCTGACTGAACATGATCGCGGCGAACATGTTTATTATCTCATCGCCCCCGACGCCAAGGATTGAACCTCCCAGGATCAGATCCGTCTCGGAATCAACGATCAATTTTGCGAAGCCTCGGGTTTCGCCCATCTCTTTTGCTCGCCCGATCATTGACATCGCGCGCGTCGCCTTCATGATCTTGTAGCCCCCAGCCAGGGCTTCCTTCTCGGTCATGCCGACGCGACCAAGAGGGGGATCGGAGAACAGTGCATAGGTCGGAACGCGATCTGAAATTTTTCGGATGCCAACGCCGTCACGGGACCCGAAAAGGTGATCCAGGACGATTTCTGCGTCATTCACCGATGTATGGGTGAATGCACCGTGTCCATTGACATCGCCGAGTGCGAAGACGCCCGGCGCACTCGTCTGGGATACATCGTCAACCTGGATATAGCCGAACTTATTGACATCAATGTCCGTGTTTTCGAGCGCGAGGGAGTCGCTGTTTGGCCGCCGACCGGTTGCGACAAACAGATGTGAGCCGGCAATGAGGGCCTCTTCTCCGTCCCGAAAAACCAAAACGGAAATACCGTCATTTTCCCGACTCACACCACGAACGTCGGCACTGAGTACTATTTGGATGCCTTCATCTTCTAATATTTCCTGCAGCGCGACGGCAACGTCTGCATCTTCACGCGGCATAAGTTGGGCCGAGCGCTGAAGAATCGTTACTTCTGACCCAAATCGCCTAAAAATCTGTGCAAATTCGATCCCGATGTAGCCTCCGCCAACGATAACAAGGTGTTCCGGGAGCGTCTTCAGATCGAGCAGGCGTTCATTGTCGAGCCAATCGACCCCCTCTAGACCGCTGATCGGCGGCGCCACCGATCGGGTACCCACATTGATGTAGATTTTCTCTCCTTCCAGCCGCTGGCCGTCGACGTTGACAACATGATTGCTTTCGAACGAAGCCCAGCCCCGAATCAAGGTCACATTTTCAGCGTCTTCGATAAAACCAGTCAACCCGTCGCGGCTGTTGTGACGGATTCTGTTCATCCGTTCTCGCACCACGTCAAAATCGATCGTAGGAGATGGGGTCTGCACACCGTATTCGGACGCGCGCCGAACCACGTGAGCCACCTTTGCACTGGCAACGAGCGCCTTCGTGGGCGTGCAGCCAACATTTACACAGGTACCTCCTACCGCTCCTCCTTCAATAACCGCTATCGAATCTCCAGTAGAAATCAATTTTGACAGAAGTGTCCCGGTTGCCTGACCGGTACCGACGATGATGTGGTCAAATTTCAAAGTGTCGGACATAGGATAGCGATGGTTTTAGGGTGCGGTCTTTCTGTAGCCCGGGCACGCGAAACGTTTCGGGTGTCGCTGCCTGCAGGTTGTGCAAGCACCATGATCGTTGATGGCGCAGCCGGATTTGTACGATCTGCAAGTATTGGGAGGCCACTTTTTGGCGTGAAGGTCGAGAGGCCCAGGCCGGAGACTATTCGTTTCTCAGCACTTCTGCTGGATTCGCGTATACAAAATTGTGGACTTGCGTCGCGATCGTAAGTACCGCGGTTACGATCACCAGGCCAAACGATAGGACGAATGGAAACGGGTCCATCGCGACAGGGTGCAACCGATGAAGGTTTTTGAGTGACCAAGCCGTGTTTTTGGGATTGTTGTCGCTATTCACCATAATTGATGTAATAATGTTTGGACTAAGCCGACTTGCGCGAAAATCGTTTTAGAGAGAAAAATGGATTTTTGAAGTGCTCGATCGTTGCGAAGGCCGTACGCGCAACCCTAAAGGAAGAGGAAATCAGCCATGAACACAGTCAACCAACTCCTAAAAACGAAAGGCCATGAAATCTGGTCTGTAGAGCCCAATACGACCGTCTACAAAGCTCTTCAGCTCATGTCCGAGAAAGATATTGGTGCGCTGCTGGTCATCGAGGATGATCGTCTCGCTGGAATATTTTCGGAACGCGATTACGCCCGGAAGCTGATTTTGAAAGGCAAGGGGTCGAAGGCTACGAACGTGGAAGAATTGATGACGCGTGAGGTAATCACAGTCGAACCTGCCACGACTTTCGATAAATGTATGGCGCTCATGACGACGAAACGCATCCGCCACTTACCGGTCACGAAGAACGACAAAGTGGTCGGTCTGGTCACGATGGGTGACGTTGTCAAACAGATTATCCTGAATCAGGAGTCTACCATAGAGCAGCTCGGCAATTACATCTCGGGTGGGTACTGAGGCGACTCTCAGGCAGAGAGCCTGTTACGACCGCCGGGACTCCGCCAAATTTGAAATTAAAAATTTCGCCAGGCTTGACGCCGCCGGTCCTATTGCTTCACTTCCGCGATAAAGTGAAATGTTCGCGTCAGGAATATGCGGCATGTCTTCGGATGCTCCCAGAATTACCATGTCGTCCGTAAGCGAGGACTCCGAGATCATTCCTATTCCGAGGCCCGCAAGCACAGCTGCTTGTGTAGCCGCAAGGCTATGACTCGCGAACACCACTTCCCAGCGCCTTCCCGCCGCGTCAAGTCCCAGGAGAGCGTCTCGAAGTCCGTCACATGGCGAGTCGATTGGATCGACGATGAGCGGGAGAACCTCCAGAGCATCGAAGTCGAAATCCAGATTGGTCGTCCAGTGGTATTGCTCTGACCAAAGTGGTGTACTTGGTAGGAGAGAATACGCGTTGTTGGCAATCGCCAAGCACAGTTCGTTTCGCTCGATTTTACGGACCAGCTCCCAACTCGTCGAAACTTCCAGTTCCAAATTGATGCCCGTAGCCAGCTTCCCGAAGCGGGTCAAGAGATCGAACAGCTGACCGTGAATCACTTCCTCAAGAACACCGATTCGGACGATTCCCTGAGCGTCGACGACCGAAAGCTTACCGAGGGCTTCCGTGTTCAGGTTCAGTATGCGCTCGGCATATCCGTGAAGCAATCTTCCTGCTTCAGTAAGCACCGAATCTCGCCCATCCCGATCAAACAACTGAGCTCCGACCTGCTCTTCGAGCCGCTTGATCTGGAGGCTGAGAGCAGGCTGGGATCTGAATAATTTTTCGGCGGCACGGGTGTAGCTGCCGGTTTCAGCGATGGTTACGAGAGTCCGAAGTTGCTCGGTGGAGAGAGTATCTATTATGATCATCTAATATATAATAAAATATTATAGAGTACATCAATATTATTAATGAATCTTATTTGAAGTCACACCATATGATCCCATGTATTCAAACATGGCGGTCTGGCTGGAAAAGACCGCATAACCGTTGTGACTTCAGATCATGCAGAAAAACTACACAGCCGTACCTACATGGACGCTTTTGGTAGCCTTTCTCGCGATTTATTTCGTGTGGGGCTCCACCTATCTCGCCATTCGATTCGCTCTCGAGTCAATGCCTCCGTTTATCATGATTGGCACGCGCTATGCGGTGGCGGGTCTGGTGATGTACGGCTGGTTGTCGATGCGAGGACAGAAACAGCCACACGTGAAATGTGGCGCAATGCAGCGATCGTTGGACCGCTCTCGCTTGGCCTGGGAACAGGAATGGTCGCGTGGGCAGAGCAATGGATATCATCTGGAGTAGCTGCGCTTCTCGTGACCTCGGTTCCGCTGTACATGGTGCTCCTCGAGTGGCTGTGGAAAAAGGGTCCTCGGCCCAACGGCTATGTTGTCACCGGACTCATATTCGGTTTTTTTGGAATCGTCCTGCTCGTTGACCCCGCAGAGTTGATTGCTTCCATGTCATCTGGGGGATTGGCAGCACTGGCAATTCTCGTTGCCTCTCTGAGCTGGTCTTTCGGATCAATCCTTGGTCGGGATATTAAACTTCCGGACAATCCGTTCATGTCCACCGCGGCGTTGATGATTATGGGAGGAGCGTCTCTGATCCTGTGGAGCTTTGTCAGCGGCGAAGCATCTCGAATCGATGTACTTGCGGTTTCAACTCAGGCCTGGTCCGCCTGGTGGTATCTGGTTATCGCCGGATCTATCGTCGCCTTCAGTTCTTATGTCTATCTGTTGAAGCACGCCTCCGCTGGATCCGTAGCTACCTACGCCTACGTAAATCCGATGGTGGCCCTGTTGCTGGGATGGTGGTTGGCCGATGAGATCGTAGGTCCACGCATACTGCTCGCAGTCGTCGTTCTTGTGACCGCAATTGTGCTGATTTCGCGATTCGGAAATCGCCCGCAAGCATCGAGATCCCGATCCCGAATCAGAGATTGGCCAAGTCGACAAGATATCAAGCGACTTCAGTCCGCGCTGCTCCATTCCGAAAGCTTCAACATGCGAGAGGACCGTCCCGCGCGGATGGTTGCCCACAAGCGAGGGTCGCCAGCGCCGAAAACCAGACGCTGACGACTATCTGTGTTGATCGCTATTCGTAATGCAGGCTCTCTACGGGGTTGGCGGTCGCCGAGCGAACCGACTGCGAGGCGACCGTCAGCAGCGCAATGGTCATGACAATTACTCCCGCCGCCGCAAATGGCATCCAGCTGATAGACGTGCTGTAGGTGAAGGTCTGCAGCCATTGGCTTATCGCGTAGTAGGCAATCGGTGTTGAGACTGCGAATGCAATCAATACCAACTTGGCCGACTCCTTCGACAACAGACCTATTATTGCGAACACGGAGGCGCCAAGCACTTTCCGGACACCGATTTCCTTGGTTCTCCGCTCTGCGGTGAAGGATGCCATGCCGAACAGTCCCAGGCAAGCCACAAATATGGCCATTATGGAGAATATCGTGGCCACCTGACCAAGGGTCTGCTCTGCGGTGTACAGCTCATCGAGTTCGTCATCCAGGAAGAGGTACTCGAACGGCCGATCCGGTACAAATTGAGTCCATTGATCTTGCAGAAAAGCCAGCGTTCCGCCGATGTCTGCGGGAATGACCCTAACGGCAACGTAGCGACCGAAGAATCTGAAAATACCAGGACCAAAGAATCGCTCAACTACGAATGGTCCAATGGGGTTGTGAAGCGAGGCGTAGTGGAAATCTTCCAGGACACCGATGATCTCCTTCTGTTGGCCTCGCAGATTGATCTGGGTTCCAAGAGCTTCGTCCGCAGAAGCGATGCCCAGCGTCGCCAACATTGATTCATTGATCATGATTGAAGCCGCTGAATCGGCTGGAAAATCCACCGAATATCCCCTTCCGGAGATCAAATTCATCCCCAGTGTCTCGACGAAATCATCATGCACGGTCAATCTGGGATATTGCTGGGCATCTGCCTGTCCGGCAAACTGATAGCTGTCTGTTTGATACTTGCTCCCTGGAATATCCTCAAGCGCAGTGACATTCAGGATCCGGTCGTTCTGCAGTATTTGATCTCTGAACGTCGTGTACTGAGCGGTCAAGGGAGTGCCCAAAAACGGAATCATAATGACCTGCTCCTTTTCGAAGCCCAGATTTTTTGACTGCATAAATTCAAGCTGACTGTAGGCAACGAAGGTTCCAACTATCAACATGATCGAAATACTGAACTGAGTAACCACCAGGCCCTTCCTCAGCATCCCCGACACATCACGGCCACCAACAGTCAGCATGTTTTTGAGAACCTGTACTGGCTGGAAAGACGAGAGAAAGAAAGCTGGGTAGAGCCCCGATGCGCCACCAACAACAAACACGATTCCGATCAGTCCGAGAAACAGCATCGGATTGGAAACGGGACTGAATACCAGGCTCTTGGCTGCGAAGGTGTTTATAACCGGCAGACCGAGATAAATGATCGGAAGCGCCACAAGGAGCGACAGAAAAACCAACAATGTCGACTCGCTCAAAAACTGTTGGACGAGTTGTGGCCGCACGGCTCCCATGACCTTTCGAAGCCCTACTTCCTGTGCCCGTTGCCCTGACCGAGCTGTGGTCAGGTTCATGAAATTGATACAGGCTATCAGCAGAATGAACAGCGCGATTGCAGAAAAAATGTATACGTAGGCAATGTCGCTATTAGGCCCGATTTCGAAATCCAACCTCGAAGTCAGGTGAATGTCTGTGAGAGGTTGCAGGTACATCTCCGACATGTCCTTCACTTGCGGCGGCCAATATCTCTCGACGAAATCCGGGAAAAACGATTTGAACGTATCCAGATCCACATTGGCGGGCGTTACGATGTAGGTCCACGCTGGATTCCAATACCAGTTGTTCTGCTGGAAGGGTTGACCGTTTTGAAACGCGTTGAGCGTGACCATCGAGGCGAAGAAATCGTAATCGAAATGCGAATTTGTTTTCGCATTGGCCAGTATTCCAACGACCTCAAAATTCAGAGACCCCTGGGTTTCCAGCGTGATATTCTTGCCGATCGGATCTTCTTCTCCGAAATATTTTGACACCATTCGTTCGGTAAGAAGAATCGTATTTGGCCTCGCGAGTGCCGTTTTCTTGTCTCCTACGATCAATTCAAAATCGAATACCTCGAAAAGACTCGAATCAGCCAGGAAGAAATTGGGCTCGTTGAACCGGATTCTGTCGCCCGATTCGCGCTCGTAGGACATAGCCACCGTTGGTGCCTGAAAATTGAACAGACGGACCTGCGACTCCACAAAATTGGGATAGTCCGCCATAAGGGTCACGCCGACAGGAAACGCCATGCTCGCCGAATATTCTGCTCCTTTCACGTCAGAATTGACTCGGTACGTGCGCTCGGATTTCTCGTGGTATCCGTCGTACGAAATCTCGTCCTGGACGTAGAGGAAGATGATTACAAACGACGCAAGACCAATAGCCAGCCCGAACACGTTGATGAATGAATGGGCTTTGTGCTTATAAACATTGCGAAAAGCAATGCGGAGATAATTCCGAAACATGCAGATTCTGGATCTTGTCAGTCGACGCGGCCCAGATGGGAGGGAATGCCGCTCGACTAATCGAGTTTAAATTGTATTGAGACGTGACGGATCACGCCGGTACCCTGCGAGAGAGAGCAATTACGGAGGTGGAATGCGCTTGATATTTCCAAGAAGGCCCCTGCCTCCGACATTAGGAGTGCATAGATCTAACTCAAAAACAGAGGCACCTCATGGAAACAGTCTATTTCACGGGTATCGATCAGCATAAGCGAACAAGCTTTCTGACCACACTCGATTCAGACGGAGATATCGTACGCTCCGTAAAACTCAAAAACAATCCGGATTCGATTCGGGCCTACTTCCGAACCCTTCCAGGAGAGCACCACGCAACCGTTGAAACGACAACGGGCTGGTACTGGATGAACGATCTGCTCGAACGAGAAGGAGTTGATCTCAGCCTGGCCCACGCCAAGTTTGTCAAGGCGATATCCTACGCGAAGGTCAAAACCGACAAGGTCGATGCGCACACACTGGCTCAGCTGCTCAGGGTGGGATTGATCCCGGAAGCCCACAAAATATCATCGGAGATGCGCGATGTCCGAGACACGCTTCGCACTCGTCTGCACCTGGTCGAGAAACGAGTATCGGCACAAAACTCGGTGCACCGGGTGCTCGAGAAGTTCAACACAGATTCAGTTGATGATTTGCCTGAACTCTTTCGTCTTCAGGCTGGCCTTCACTCCGAACGAGTGGCATTGATCAACGAGCAGATCAAGATGATCGACCGGGCGCTAAATGCCCTTCTTCTTGATAGTGAAGACATTCAGCGACTGCTCTGGATTCCGGGTATTGGAAGGCTGAACGCATTTACGATCTATCTCGAGGTCGATGGCATCGAACGCTTTGCGAGCGTGAAGAACTTCTATTCCTACTGCCGCCTCGTTCCGGGAGCGCATAACTCAGGCGGCAAAACGCGCCACCGATCCTCGAAAGAGGGCAACAAGTATCTCAAGATTGCTTTCTCGCACGCGGCCACGCGGGCCATCCAGTACTACCCCATCGTGAAAAAGTATTATCACCGCATGGCCAGAAAGAAAGGAGCGCCCATTGCCCGTGCGCTCGTGGCCAAAGAAATCGCAAGGTCCGTTTACTTCGTGCTCCAGACGGATAAGCCGTATAACCAACTATTCAAAGGAATGAGATTGGAACGCTCCAAGCTCTCCTCGTGGCCTCGCAGGGCAAGCCCCGATGCATAACCGGATCTGTCCGACAGATCCATGCGCTTGATTGGGAAGCTCAGCGTTCTAACCAGGATCGTATCTGGGACGGCTCACGAGAGCAATCATTCAATAGGAATGATGGGACCGAAAAGGTGTTTGGTTGCCACTAGATGTGGTTATTCGAATCGATACGAAGCGGGCGCCACGCAGAACAGCCTTTGAATCGAACTGCTAGAAAAAAAGCACATGAAAGAGCTACGCCCTATTGACATCGGCCTTCTTAAAGGTGTTACGCAGAAACGGGGTGTTTGGGCTTGTTTCGCGCCGTCGTGGTACGAAATACCACTGAAGTGGGTTGACCTATCTGAGGTCCTGGTCTACGTTTTCTGGCGACATTGTGCACACAGAGGCGAATCGTTTATCAAATCCGATGTGTCCAGCGATCATATCGGAATACGGGATCGGATTTTCGTAACTCCACGCTGCGTTCTCGATGGATTGCCCATCAGCGACGAAGCTCCAGTACGACGCATCTCCCTTTATGGGGCAATGGGTTGTGTAGTCCGACACTTTTTCGAACAAGTCCATGCGCACGTCTTTGCGAGGAAAGTAAAAAACCGGATTGTAGACAGATGCGCCCACTTCCTTGAGAATAATTACCCGGTCAGATGAGGCAACCTCACGACCGGCAATGGTCACGGACATTCTTTGACCAAAACGATCCGCGACGTGATAGTGCCCAGCGCCACTGGGGCTATCCTTTCTACGTTGGGTTAAGGATTTGATAGCGGGATTTGAAAGGTCTGACATGGTATTCATCGATTGTTGGACCGATGAGTATCCCGGGTGTGGGTCTACGTTACACCTAGAGCACGACCAATCTGATCGACTCGACGTGATGAAGCGATACGAGTCTAATTGTATATACGCCGGGTGCCAGATCGTCGGTGTTGAAGTTCGCTAAGTACCGGCCCGCTTCAACACTCGTTGACTCAATGTTGGCGACATAGCGGGAAAGCGAGTCATACAGGTCGATAGAAACGGGTCCATCCTGGGAAATGCTGTACTCCATCGTAGTCTGTCCCGATGATGGATTTGGCCATGGAGGGCTGAGCCAAAATGCGTACCCCGGCTTTTCTGGAGGATTTGCGTCGATTATTTCCGGTCCGACTGGCCCCCGGGGAGTGAGTATTTCATCTGATATCTCATGGATTTCCGAAGCAACTCACCGCAATTGTGTGATCGAATCCAGATTGTCGGTGCCTCGTGCCCAAACATAGGCGAATGTAAAGGTCGCCGATTCTCCAGGATCGAGATTGAAAGGACCGAATGATGCGATCCCTTGTCTATCTGACGGTTTCCAGCTCCTCCCCGAGCCATCGGGATTCAGCTCCGACCAAAAGGAGCCACTTACAGGATCGCCAGGCATCCAGATCGGAGAGGGATCGTCGCTGAAACGGAGGCCGGTGCTACCTTCAGTTCTCGGACTCCCGTCCCGCCAGTTCCCCTGCATATAATTGTATAGATCGGCTCCATTGGATATGTCGCCATTGACATAGTGGTTACGCCAGTAGAGAGCCGAGCTGGTCATGAAACTGCTTGATCCGGAGCCGATGTCAGTCGGTAGTGTTTTATTCGAGTGGGAGGCCTCTAGAAATACCATCCCGATAGCCGGCGGCGCGACCCCGTAGCCCGTTTCGCCGTCATCGAAGTCATCACCATTGTAAAAATAGAACATGCTAAGCGTGGTGTCTGAGCCAAGCCGATCGTCACCTAAGTATCCAAGATCCACGTCTACGACTCGACCCACGATCACATCGTAGATGGGCGAGGAATTTCGATTCGTCACCTCATAGCGGTAGAAAGTGGTATAACCCAGCTCGTTATCGACATCGAATCCAAATGCGGTTACACGAGCTTCAATTCCAAGTGGATCGGTTTCCAATCGGTTGTGCTCATTGCCAAGGTCGTTCATTATCCACCATACCATGCGATCTCCCAACATGTAGGGTCGATCTCCAGCTTCCGGCCGGTATCCTTCAATTCCGTCAACATTCACGAACGGGGCGCCCAGATGAGCTGGCCAGTCCCTGACAGCGTCAGAAGCAGGATGTGTGGCGGTTACCTTCCTGAGATCCGCCAATCGATCGACCTGCCAGAATCGATCATAGGCAGAGCAATCCGTGGGAGGGTCTCCAGATTTGGGGATCGGGCCAGGCCAGAACTCATATGGACCATAGGTTGAACCAGCGGTTCTCAGCGTACCGTCGACCATCCCCCCGATCACAAAGTTATCGTTGAAGATTGCATTCTTGCCCGAGCCGCGGGGAACCTCATAGACAGATGGGTGACCACCCCAGAAGAGTGTACCTGAATTGAAAAGTCGCGCTCGGACATGCTTAAGCTCCAGATAGGCTTCTGAGCTTCCGATTTCGCAGGATCCAACCAGATCGGGATTGATCTGAGAAAAGGCGGGCGCAGAAAGTGCGGACAGAAAGCACGATGTCAGGATGAATTTGTAGCGCATTTCGACCGTGAGCGAGAGTCGAAACAAGCATACAGAGGTGGCAAGTCTGGTTTATGGGCTCAAAGTCACGATTTTGACGTCGGGAACCCGGTGACGCCAAGAAAGATCGAAAGTTGCTTTACTTCAGTTCCGCGTAGGCGAAAGTAACCTGAAACGGCACGCAGTGAACAAGGACGAATTCGAAGTCATCCAGCGATATTGAGTCGGGCACATCATAGAACTGCGCGCCCGCGGGACTGACGAAAGAACCCAGGTTTACCGCGTCATCAGTCGGAAATTCAGCATTCGAAAGAAGGACGAAGAGGCCCGGACCATCAGTGACTGAAAAGTCGGTCGAAAACTCTACACGTAATTCGCCGCTTTCCAAAGTATTCAGTGTCGCCATTCCTGTTGCGGTTTTGCCGATTCCCGGCGTGGCTTCGAATGAGCCTCGCCGAAAAGTGGCCGTATTTTCAACGTCACCCGAGTCAGAGTCCAGCTCAGGTGCGGACATCATGGATTCGTCGCTGCATCCAGTGACGGCCAGGCAAAGCACTAAAAAAAACGAAATGATTCTGGACATGAGCTGCTCCCTTTTGTTCAAGACTCCAAGATAGGGATCGTTAGTACTGATTTGCCTCACGGGAAGATCACGATGACCGCTACTGCGACAACTTTGCCAAAAGACGTTTTTCTGCTTCTGGCCACTCGCTTCGAATCATGCTGAAATAGGCCGTGTCCCTGAGCCGACCATCCTCTGCCTGCATATGACTCCGATGAATTCCTTCAGCTTTCGCACCGAGCCTGAGGATAGCGATTCGAGAGCGCTCGTTCAGGGCATCCGTTTTCCATTCCACTCGATTGCACCCAAGGGTATCAAAGGCGTGGCGCAGCATGAGAATCTTGGCTTCCGTGTTCAGGGCGGTGCGCTGCCAGGGGGGAGCTATCCACGTCCATCCAATCTCTATCCTCTTGTGTGACATATTGATGGCACCGTATCGCGTGCTGCCGACAACCGTTCCAGAGGACTGCTCAATGGTGGCAAACGGAAGCAGGTCACCCCGTTCTTGGCCCTCTAGCGCGGCCGCTATATAGGCAGCGAAGTCTTCTCGATTTCGAACAGGGTGCGTGATCCAGGTCCACAAGGAGGGATCCAGTCCAACCTCGCAAAATGCGTCCAGATGATCTGGAGTGAGCGGCTCAAGACGAACGTAATCGCCCTCCAATGTCACGGGGTTCAGCATGGCATGGGGATCATTTTGTGACGAGAAAGGGCAGGGTAGCTGTATTTCCGATGGAAGTGATTGTTTCTAACCGGACGTCAGAACGTGGACCAGTCGGTCCACGTCTTCGCTGTTGTTGTAGGGAGCAAGGGATATTCGCACGCGGCCGTTTCGGGGGCTACAGCAGATTCCCTCTTGCCTGAGGTGATTGACTACAGCATCGGCCGCTCTCGAGGGATGTATCAGCGGGACAATATGTGCCGAGGCGCCAGGGTCATCCAGAGAACGAAACGCACTCCAATCGGAGCTCACCAAAGAATCGACGAGATAATTTGCAAGCTCGAGAGCATGAGATGTCTTCTCCTGTGTCGAAAACTGTCCCAAATCCCTGAGCGATGTCGTCAGTCCTACAAGGGAGACGTAGGACATGGTGGAGAGAGTAAATCGACGAGCCGATTGAGAAAATTCGCTCGTGGTGGCGTCAAATTGAAAGGGATGGGGGCTGCCCATCCACCCGGCCAAAGCAGGTGTTTCGGAATACAGATGTTCGGCCACATACGATACGGCGACGCCCCCGTGTCCACCGAGCCATTTATATCCACTGCAGACGATGACGTCTGCGCCCCAGGAAGCCGAATCCGCGGCGTATGTACCGGCGGACTGCGTCACATCCACGATGAGTGCCGCGCCGACGCGGGAGGAAGCTGCCCGCAAACGCGGTATGTCAAGGAGGGTGCCGGTCGAAAACTGAACGTGGCTCACAGCCACAACGGAAGTGTCTTTGGTGATGCTATCGATGAGGGCTCCCGTCAGATCGTCATCTGGCAAGTCAGAAACCCAGCTTATGGTACCCTTCCCTTCCCGCGTAGCCAGAACCCACGGTCTGGTCAGAGCAGGGAAATCGCTCGAAACCATTACCACGTTCCGAGCGGATTTATCGCCCATTAAGAAGGGGAGCTGTCCAAGTACTTCACTGGCTCCAGCTGTAATGGCGACACTTTCCGTCGAGCAATTGAACAGCGTTGCAGCCTCGGAGCGGAGGGATTCAAAAAACTCAACCTCGTCGACATCCATCATATGAATGTTTCCGTGCCTCGCCGAATCATCCAGGAAGGCATGCATTGCCTCGACCGCCGGCTGCCCGATGAGCCCGATGGAGGCCTGGTTGAGGTAGACCATGGACTCCAGAATGGGATAATTTGATCTATTTACCAGCGCTTCAATCATAATCCGATGACGGTGCAATTCGAGCGGCAATCTAACAAATCTACACCCATTATTCGGGGCGACCGATACAATATTCAACAAGGCCGTAACATATCTTTATATTTTGCATATAAAGATTTTCACAGACGGTTCTCGCGGAAGACTTCTGCCGTCTGACCATCGAAAAGGCTGTCAATGCGCGGAGCACACATAGGAGAATTCGAAGAACTGGTCCTTATGGCAGTCGCTGTCTTGGACGGAGAAGGGTATGGTCTCGTCGTTCGAAATTTTCTCTTCGAGCAAACAGGCCGCAAAGTCGCGCTTGGTGCGATTCATGCGACCCTTTATCGACTGCAGGACAAGGGTATGCTCGATTCAGAAATGGAAGGAGCCACTGAAAAACGAGGTGGCCGCCGCAAGCGCATGTTCAGACTAACAAATGTAGGCTTGGAATCGATTCGAGCCACTCGCACAGCCCGGGAACGGGTATGGGCGCTGATGCCACAGTCACTGCGGCCGAGCAGCATTTAGTGAGTCGAGAGCATCGCATATCACCCCGCGCGGCGAACCGCTTTTTAGAGTGGTTCTGCAGATCCGAGCTCGACGAGGAAGTACGAGGAGATCTTGAGGAAGCGTATTTCGCCGATGTCAAGCGGCGTGGTGCAGTAAAAGCTCGCCTATCGTACTGGGCAGAAGTCATCTTATTCATTCGATCTCACACGATTCGTCGCAGAGATCAGGCAACGACCAGAGGGAGTGTCATGTGGAAAAATTATATCACCGTTGCTATGCGTTCCTTACGGAAGCAAAAATCGTACTCGGCCATCAATCTGGTGGGCCTGGCGGTTGGTCTCGGCTGCACATTCTTAATAATGATGTTCGTCGCAGACGAACATCATTATGATCTCTATCATGCTGATGCGGGCCAGATCTATCGCATGGTCGGGGCAAATTCGGGCGAATATGACGGTATAGCAAAGGTTAACGGAGCCTGGGGTGTCAACGCCGCCGAGCAAATTCCTTCTATTGAGGCGGTCGCTCGATTCATGTTTTTTGGCCAGGCCCGATTTCAGATTGATGACAGGAAAGAATACGTTTACGGTGGATTGTACGCAGATTCCACCACGTTCGACGTCTTTTCGTGGGACGTACTCGTGGGAGATCCGGCTACGGCACTGATAGAACCACGATCGCTCGTCCTGACAAAGAGTTTAGCAGAGTCGTGGTTTGGAGATGAGGATCCGCGCGGTCGACATATTCTGATCGATGGTCAGGACGAATACACGGTCACGGCAGTGATGGAAGACGTGCCGCTCAATTCTCACTTCGATTTTAATTTTCTAGCCTCCATGTCTGGCTATACGGGAGATCGACACGACGATTGGGTGACGCGGAATCAGTACTACACGTATCTGAAGTTGCATCCGAATTCAGATGTTGAGGCGACGGCGGACGCGAGCACGAAAATGCTCGCGGAAAACATGAGCGCAGAACAGGCCATGATCTTCGGCGAGGTAGGATTACAACCGCTGAAGGATATTTATCTGCGCTCGAACATGTTTAGAGAAATCTCTTCCTTGGGCAATCAGAGAACGGTTACGGTCTTCATGTTGATGGCCATCTTCATACTTCTGATTGCCGCAGTTAATTTTATCAATCTGTCCACGGCTCGTTCATCACTGCGGGCGCGAGAGGTTGGCGTACGAAAAAGTCTGGGTGCGCGGCGCGGCAAGTTGATTGGCCAGTTTCTATCCGAGTCGATAGTCACTGTATTTATGGCTTCTATTATCGGTCTTGGACTGGTCGTTCTTTTTATGACGCCATTCAACGAGATGGCTGGTAAGTCCTTTACTCTTTCGGCACTGTTTACCCCTTCAGTGGTTTTTTGGACGTTCACGACGCTCGTGAGCGTGGGTTTGATCGCAGGGATCTATCCAGCTTTTGTCCTCTCGTCCTTCAGCCCGGCCAGAGTAATCAAGGGTGCGGTGACCGCGAGAGGCGCTGTGGGATTTAGAAAGGGATTGGTAGCACTGCAATTCGTCATTTCTGCCGCGCTCATACTTGGAACTGGCATCGTGTCAGATCAGCTTGAATACATCCAGGAGCGGCCGCTCGGCTTTGATCGCGACAACATTCTTGGAATTCCTTTCCAGGACAACGGCTTGCAGCCGAACTACTATGCCATACGGGATGAGATGGCTCGCGTGCCCGGTGTTGAAAGTATTGCGATATCGGCGAATCGACCCGGAGGAAGCGATTACGGAATTCCCATTGAGATACCAGGCCTCACCCGCGCCGAAACACCATCGGCCAGGATGCTGGTAGCTGATTTGGGTTTTGTGGGGGTCTACCGGATGGAAATGGCTTCAGGCCGTGACTTCGAGGTAGACCGGCCTGCAGACAAAGAGACGGGATTGCTGATCAATGAAGAGATGGCCCGAATGCTCAATTGGGATGATCCTATTGGAAAACAGATCACCATGCCGGCTATCGGGCGAGAATTCGAAGTGATAGGAGTGCTTCAGAATTTTCACTATCGATCACTTCACGAATCCATTGCTCCGCTTATTCTTTTCATGGCACCGGACGAATGGTATTCCCGCCTCAACGTTCGGATCAATCCGGCCAACATGGACGAGACCATAGAGGCCCTGGGAGCAATTTATGAGCGCTACGACGTGAACAACACGTTCTCTTATTCTTTCATGGACCAGATGCTGGACACGCTCTATTCGGAAGATCGAAGGACCGAAGAGCTCCTCAACGTCTTTACGTTCCTGGCAATAATGATTGCCTGCCTGGGTCTCTTTGGGCTGGCCGCATTTACGGCGGAGCGACGGAAGGCCGAAATCGGAGTTCGCAAGGTTTTGGGAGCTTCCGAGATGGGCATCATCATGTTACTCACGAAAGAAACAGCCACGCTTGTCAGCATCGCACTCGTAATCGCCATCCCAGCTGCCCTCTATTTTGGCACTGACTGGCTCGAATCCTATACCTACGCCGGTGGGATTGATGTGCTCACGCTGGGGCTCGGCTCGCTTATGGCGATGGGTCTGGCAATCGCAGCGACCGGTGCTCAGGCATGGAGGGCCTCTCGGCTGGATCCAGTGAAGGCTATTCGTGTCGATTGATTCTCCCATTTACCCAGATTCGGTGCGCTCGCTTGCGCTTCCTTTTCTTCCCAAAAAAGTCCGGCTCCAGATCGTGCGAAGAAAATGGAGGAGCGCTATGTTGTAGAGGTCCCACCTCACCTTGTTGTTGGCGTTCCTAGATGGCTAAACCTGTTATTCTGTCGGTTGACGACGACCCTCAAGTCCTGAAGGCTGTTGTGCGTGATTTAAGGCGTCACTACGGACGGGAATACCGAATTCTTCAATCCACAGATGGTCCTTCGGCTCTGGAGGCGTTGGATGAACTGAAGGTGCGGGGTGAACACGTGGCCATGGTGCTCTCTGATCAGAGGATGCCGGGAATGGACGGTACGCGCGTGCTGCACGAGACGATATCCCGTTATCCGAGCGCAAAGCGCGCATTACTCACGGCCTACAGCGACATCGACGCGGCCATCGCCGCAATCAACGAATCTCACATAGACTATTATTTACTCAAACCGTGGGATCCACCCGAAGAAAAACTGTACCCGGTGCTCACGGATCTACTTGAAGACTGGCAGGCAAGTTTTCGACCAGGTTTTGAGGGGGTCCGGATTGTCGGCGATAGATGGTCAGCCCTCGGGCATCAGCTTCGGGACTTTCTAGCAAGAAGCCACATTCCGTACACTTTTCTGGATGTGGAGACCTCAGACGAAGCGGGCGAGTTGATTGGAGCGGGTGATGGAGCGTGGGATCTTCCGCTTGTGATTCTCCCCGGAGGAGAGCGCATGTTCAAACCGACCCTCGCGGAAGTGGCCGAAAAAATGGGCCTCCAGACGAAAGCTGATCGACCATTTTACGATCTGGCCATCGTCGGGGCAGGACCAGCCGGTCTTGCCACCGCCGTCTACAGCGGATCGGAAGGGCTGGCAACCATTTTGATCGAAAAGGAAGCCCCGGGTGGGCAGGCTGGGACATCAAGTCGAATCGAAAATTATCTCGGATTTCCTGCTGGTTTGTCCGGAGCGGATCTGGCTCGTCGCGCGGTCACCCAGGCGCGAAAGTTCGAAGTTGAGATTCTGAGCCCACAGGCTGTGACAGCATTGAGGGTGGAGGGGCCGTACCGACATCTGGATATGGGGGACGGCTCGGTAATAAGCTGTCATTCGCTGATGCTGTCCATGGGGGTCGAATGGAGGAAGCCTCCCGCAGATGGAGCTGAGAAGCTTCAAGATCGCGGTATCTATTATGGTGCCGCACTGACAGAAGCGCAGCGTTGTGTAGGTGATGTCGTGTACACCGTCGGAGCTGGAAACTCGGCCGGTCAGGCGGCCATCTACTTCGCACAATATGCCGCATCGGTGGTAATGCTGGTGCGGGGCTCGTCTATCGAGGCCAAAATGTCACAATATCTTGTCGATCGCATCAACGCCACAGAAAACATCGAAGTGAAGCTTCACACCGAGATTTCCGAATGTCATGGAGAGGAAAGGCTTGAAGAAATCGATCTCCGAAACGTCACGGACAAGAGTGTAGAGCGTGCGGATGCTAATCGCGTGTTCATTTTTATCGGGGCGGCGCCACACACTGAGTGGCTGGATGGTCAGATTGCATGTGACGATCACGGATTTATTCTGACCGGCACAGATCTGAAAGAGGAGCACCTGAAGGGCTGGCCCCTGGAGCGAGCTCCCTACCTTCTGGAGACGAGCGTACCGGGAATATTCGCATCAGGAGACGTTCGACACGAATCCATTAAGCGCGTCGCATCTGCCGTTGGGGAAGGATCGGTCTCAGTCCATTTCGTGCATCGACACCTGGCCACCCTCTGACGGCTTCCGATGATTACGATAGCCGATCTTCAAGCAATCCCCGAGCTTTCCGATCTCGAAACGAAGGATCTCGAGTGGCTCCGTGAACACTGCAGCGAGCAGATAATGGAGCCCGGCGACGCATTTTGGCAGGAAGGAGAGCCCATTGAGGACATGTTTATTGTTTTCTCAGGGGCCGTTCAGTTTCACATTCGTCAGGCGGGTCAACTGCGACTTTTTGATACCTGGCGCAAGGGCAGAATCCTGGGTGTGCTTCCGTATTCGAGGATGACTCACGTCACAGGAAAATTTGATGTGATCGAGCCCACTCGTGTCGGTCTCGTGCACAAGTCCCACTTTCGAGAAATGCTCTACCAAATTCCGCAGCTGGGACAGCGACTGATTGGGCTGATGTCTGACAGGGTCCGATCCGCGGCACGAACCGATCAGGAGCGGGAGAAGATGCTCGCCCTCGGGAAATTGTCCGCCGGACTCACACACGAACTGAACAATCCTGCGGCAGCCGTAAAACGATCTGCGGAAGCGCTGCAGGAAAGGCTGGATCAGATTCCCCAATTGGTGGATAATCTGAATCGACACGGTGTGACTCCGGGAAAGCTTGTCGTTTCATCATCTGATGATTCCTCGACCGCGAGTCTCTCGACAGTCCGGCAGGCGGAGCAGGAGGATGCAGTCATTGAGTGGTTGGAAGAGCGCGGAATCGAAAAGTCCTTGGAGATGGGACCTGCATTGGTTGAAGCGGGTATGGGCCCCGCCGATCTCGATATCTTGACGATGGATATGCAGGATACAGCTATCCCAGATGCGCTTTTCTGGGTAACTAATCACATTGCGGCACAACAACTTGTGGAGGAAATTCAGACCTCTGCAGAGCGCATTTCCGGACTGATTGCTTCAGTGAAGTCCTATTCCCACATGGACAAGTCTACCGAGAGGCAAGCGACGGATGTTGTGAAAGGACTTGAATCAACCCTCACTATGCTGGGTCACAAGATCAAACAGAAAAACCTTTCCGTGGAGCGTCGATTTGCACCAGACCTCCTGGCAATATCAGCGTACACGGGTGAATTGAACCAGGTCTGGACCAACGTACTCGACAATGCTATCGATGCTGCTCCTGAGGGCGGTCAGCTGGAAGTAGCCGTAAATGTGGAAGGAAAAAGTCTGGTGATTCGCATCATTGATGATGGATCAGGTATTTCCGATGACGTGCTTCCGCGAATATTTGAACCCTTCTTTACGACCAAAGATGTGGGCGAGGGTACCGGCGTCGGGCTTGAAATTGTCCACCGCATCGTGACCCAACAGCATTCCGGAAAAATCGAGGTCAAATCTGAGCCTGGAAGAACCGAATTCATAATCGGCCTCCCGTTCTAGAGTAGTGCTTTCGCCGGCGTTCTTTGTCGTTCCCATTCCCGAGCCCGAGCCTGAGCCCGAGCCCGCAAAAAAGGGACTTAGTCCGACTTCTTCTTCTTGGTGGAAGTGGCGCGGATGAGCACGTTATCAATGAGACCATAATCCTTGGCCTCAGTCGCACTCATCCAATAGTCGCGGTCTCCATCTGATTGGATCTTATCTGCCTTTTGACCCGTGTGCTTCGCGAGAATACTGTACAGGCTGTTCTTCATTTTCATGATCTCGCGTGCCTGAATTTCGATATCCGATGCTTGGCCCTGGGCGCCGCCCATAGGCTGGTGCACCATAATCCGCGAGTTCGGAAGGGCGGCGCGTTTTTCCTTCGATCCGGCTGCCAACAAAACGGCGCCCATGGACGCTGCGAGTCCCACACAAATTGTGGACACATCACAAGTGATGTACTGCATGGTGTCGTAAATGGCCAGACCACTGTCTATGGATCCACCCGGAGAATTGACATAAATATTTATATCCCTCTCAGGGTCGTCCGAAGCGAGGTAGAGCAATTGGGCGACCATGAGGTTAGCCACGGCATCATTGATGGGCGTACCCAGCATGATGATGCGTTCCTTCAGCAGCCTGCTGAAAATGTCGTATGCACGCTCACCGCGGCTCGACTGCTCGACCACCATGGGTACGAGTTGCGCCATCGGAGCGTCCTGAAACGGCGCACTGTGGATGCTGCTAGGTAGCGTGGTGCTGCTGAGGCTTTTGGAGAACTTTAAAAAATCGTCGACCATCGATACGCTGGATTGAAGTTTCGGGGGTGCCGGAGGCGATAATAAGTTGTCGAACCAGTGCTGTTATCGGCTGGTTCCACGAAAGGCTAAGGAGAGAAATGACGGAGCTGGAGTCAGCAAAGAGGTCACTTTCGAAGGAGAATGTTTTGGGGCGATATCCGCCGTTTGGACCTCAGCCCTTCTTCATCTCCTTCTCGTACGCCTTCTTCTCTTTCTCGGTGACCTTCATCGTCTCCTCGAGCAGGGCGAATATCTTTTGTGAGAGTACAGCTTGATCCAGCTGATCCATCAGTTCGGGCATCGATTCATAGTATGATCTCATCATATCTGCCTTGAATCCTCCCTGTGCAGCCATTTTTTCGAAATGTTCGGTTCTGTCTTTCTCTGATACCGAAAATCGATGTTCATCGATGAGGGCGTCTCGAATGAACATCCATCGCGCCTGGTTTTCCGCGTCCGTTTTTTTGGTTTCCCGGAAGGCAGGTTCGTCAAAACCGTCGGGCAGCTCCTTGTCCTTGCTCTTGGATTTGATTTCGCTGATGTACGCATTCAGATACATTTCGATGACCGCTGAGGGTACTTCGAACGCATGCAGATCGATCATTTTTTCGATCACATCTGACTGAAAATTATCTTTGCTGCGCTGTTCCCAGCCACTGATGAGTTGCTCTCTGATCTGTTCGCGCAACGTTTCGGCGTTTTCAACCCGATCATGGGTCACCTTTTTGACCATGTCGTCGTCGAGTTCGGGTAACTTGCGAATTTTTACTTCGCGGAGGGTAACCTCGTAATGGCGTTTCTCCTCGGCCTCAGGTCCTGCAAACTTGACTTTCTTGGTGGCACCGACCTTCATCCCCGTCAGCACTTTTTTCAATTCCGGAACCAGGTTCTCGTCACTCAGGAGAAACGGAACGCCTTCCTGCATGTCTCCCTCAACGGGTTTTCCACCCTTTAATTCGAGCCGCTGCATATCCACGAGCACGTAGGAATCTGTCTTCGCCGGACCCTCGGCCGGAGTGAGATCTGCGTGTTCTGAAAGCAGATGGTCTATTTCCTTCTCAACATCGTCCTCGCCTACCTGGTGGACGAGCTTTGAAATCTTGATCCTCGCGATGTTCTTCAGCTTGATGGTTGGGCGAACTCCGAAGCGTACGACCGCTTTCAGATCTCCTTCGTATTCGTATTCCAGATCCGTGATGGTTGGTTGGCCCATCACATCGTAGTCTTTGCCGTCGAGAATGGTTGTCCGAAATGTCTGCTGTACAGCTTCTTCAGCTACGCCGTAAGCCAGGGCTTTGCCGTACACTTTTTTGACCACCGAGGAAGGTACCTTTCCTGGGCGAAATCCTTTCATTGAAGTACGGGCACGCTGCGTTCGTACCGCATCTTCAAATTCTTTGGCTAGATCGGCTGCTTCCGCATTGATCTCGAGTTCGAACTCGACTTCGGAAATCTTCTTGATTTCAGTCTGCATTGTAGGGCGGGTCTCGAATGGGTGGGTCTGCCCGATGAAATGCGCTTCCAAAGTGAGCGCGAAATCCGGTAGAGCAGACGGGTAACTGAAAAGCGCCAGCGTGGTTCGATACCACAGGCGTCATTCAGCCTGTTTCGGCAGCTTTTCACAAAGAAGGATAACAGGCGAGATCTTAAAAATCGAGACCGACGCTGATATAGGTGTGTCTATCGCCAAATCTGCGGCCGTCGAATGGCCACGCGAAGTCCAGACGAACAGGGTATCCAAGAAACAGTGTGCGTATCCCAAAGCCCGTTCCAACCATGAGTTCTTCGGCACGGCGCGGTTCGCCGACCGACTCTCCAGGAAGAGCGTTCGCATCGCGGCCGCTCGTGGAGCGGCCGCCCCAGATATTGCCCACATCGGCGAAAACCTGCCCCTCGATATTGTAAAAAGGTATTAACGGAACGGGTCCGGGAAGCAAGGCGGCCACCAGGGGAAATCGGAATTCCGCGTTGATCAGCGCGAAATTGGAGCCGTTTGCAGCGTTGATGTCGAACCCACGCATCGGCATTACCGGCGTCGCAAAAACGAAATCAGATACATCTTCGATGGGAAATCCATTCAAATCATCAAAATTGCGGTTGAGCCAATTCTGTACTCCCGAGGAATAGAACACCTGCTGATGAGGACCAAATGACGTTCCCGCCGAAAGTCGTGTGGCAAAGGTGTACCGACCCTTCGCGAAAGAACTGTATGTGCGTGCGTCGAAAAGGATCGTTCCGAACCGGATGGATTTGTCCGTAAAGCTCGTCGGCGCTCCCGAAAGTGAAACCGCGAGACGGGACCCATCTACTGGAAACAAGTAACCCGGCGTTGTGCTGTCCTTTGTGTACGTAATGCGCGGGGCCAGCAGCGTACGCGAGACTGAAGGACGTGTCACGTCCGTTACATCGGCCTGATTTACGCCTACGATGCCGAGTTCGACGTCAATGCGGTGAAATTTGTCGAACGGATAACTGGCCTGGATGCTTGCTCCGTACTGCCGATATCTGTAGTACGTTGGATCCACATCTGCGAAGTCGGCCAGAAGCCTTGACAGATGAAAGATGGATACAGACCAGTCTACTCGATCAGGCAGATAAAAATAGCCGAGCCGGTAATCTGAATTTCGCAGGTCCAACAACAAATTCGTTGCAATCAGAAATCGATGATCTCCCAGCATATCGCTGAACATTAATTGAGTCACACCCTGGACTCCGTAAAGCGCATCATATCCCGCTGCTCCATACACGATGTCAGGAGAAAAACGAAGTTTGTAAGGCTGTGCAATGAATTCACCATCCTCATCCACCAGCGGTCCCGAAGCCGGAGATAGGAAGGCTTTGTAGGGCTCTTCGGCCCGCGTGACGTCATGATCAACCAGCGATTGGAAATCGAGCGTGATCCCACGCGCAAACGAGTCCACAGGAAGGTCGATGGGGTCTCGATCACTGAGAGCGAGCAAGGCTTCCAATCCCGGACTAATGAAGAGGTCAATCAGGGAATCCGGAGGAGAGGCAAATCTGACAGGACGGGGGGCCAGCCGCTCGCGGCCGCGTGGGTATGCTTCCCCGTCCATCGCGTCTCGGAGGAAAGGATTCGCGTCAACCCGACTCCGACCAGCCACGGTCAAGGCTGGCGCCTGTCTGAATTCACTCTCGTCCACGCGTTGCGCCCAGACGTTCGGAATGAGGGGTTCTCTGGGCAGCGATCGATTAAATGGCAGTCGCAGCGAGTAAATCGAGGGTATTCCTTTTCGGAGACTCACGATTGCCGCCAGGTCGGTACCTGCGGCCACATTTACTTGCATCACTCCGATGTCAAGATCCGTGAGTGGCCGCACCCGTCCCGAAACCAGATGTTTTTCGTAGAGATTATTGATGCCATTGCGGTCAGATACGAAGACGATTCGGTCTGGATCAGCTCCGAATCGGGCGCTTCGGTCGTCCCACGTGGTGTTGGTCGTCAACCTGCTGGCTAAGCGAGCGTTCAGCGCCAGAAAGAACAGATCCAACTGGTTGAAGTTTTCCTCGAAGATGCGAGTCTCTTGGGTCGTGTAGCGCTTCAATTCGGTTCGATCAGCTCGATCGGAGTGGAATACCAGCGACAACCCATCAGGACTCCAGGCGGGTTCGTAGTCGCTGAAAACGTCATCAGTCAGGTTTTCAAATTTCTCCTTCTCGATATCTAGTATCCAGATATCACTCTGAACTCCGTTGGTAGCGCCCAGAGCGATCTTCCCACCGTCGGGGCTCCACGAAAGCGACAGAATCTGCTCGATCTCGACGGCGTGAATCAGTCTCGTCCGCTCGGTGAGTACATCGACAATGGCAACCGCATGTGATCTTCCGCTTCTAACGGCGACTGCAAGTTGCGTGCCTTCAGGATTCCAGGTCAAGCCTGGTGTGAGAACGCTCAGTGACTCAAAATCTCGAGATATCTGCCCTTGAATAAGCCTTTTCTCGATCGTTCCGTCGTTTGCATCTGCGATGAATACGTCAAATAATCCGCTTGTGGTCGATACATAGGCGATCTTGTCGCCGAGAGGGGAGAGTGCGGGACTCGTATTGTAGAATCCATGTTCGCTGGTGATTATGGGCTTTGCGATCTCTTCCAGCGATTCGCGCGCGGTAACCTCGGGGAAGTGCACCTCCCTCAATGTTCGTTTCCAGCGCTCACTCAGTTCATCCAGGTTCAGGCCGATCGAGCGCACAATGGCCTGTTCCACAGACCGAGCGCTTCGAAGTCGCTGTAGAATCTCCCCGATTTTCTCCTGACCGTACTGCTCTGCAATGTAATCCCAGACGCTTTGCCCTCCTCGATAGGCATAAAACCCACTCAAATTCTTTATCGAAGGGAGTTGGTCTTCCAGAACAGCCTCCCGCATGTACATGTCGGATCGGGTATCCCAACCGAGAGCCAGGTACTCGGCGAGACCCTCGCTGAACCAAGGAGGAATGCGCATTTTTTGCCCGGCCTGGATCAGCGATTGGATGGAGCCGCCGTAATACACCTCGTTGACCACGGCATGCACGAGCTCGTGGTGAATGACACGCCGAAAGTCTCGATAGTCACCCACAAACGGAATGGCGATCCTGTTTTTGAAAAGCTCCGTTAGGCCACCGATATAATCCGAGTAGGTCGGAAGATCGACGGCGTTGGTGACGGCGAACTCAGTGTGATTCTTGAAAACGATCAGGGAGATTCGCCTTTCCAGGTCCAGCTCAAAGAGTCTTGCCACAGGGTCAAAGGCTTCTTCCGCCGCCCGGGCGGTAAAATCGGCCAGGTAGGCCCCATCGTCGTAATAGTAGACGGTGAAGTGTTCACTCTGGACGTAGGACCAGTCCTGATCCTCATAGTGAACCTTGTTCTTTCCAAATCGAAAGTACTGAGCTTGCACTTTATTCAGTCCCATGAGGGCCGAAAAAAGAACTCCAATGCAAGCTATGTGGAGGATGCGGCGCAGGATTGACACTAAAAGTGGGAAAATCTCGAGGACCGAAAAACAACCGTCCGAGGGTGTTAAGGCGTCCTGACTCACGCGGTTCCTGAATACGCCGGGCAATTAGCAGGGCACGTGCAGGTGCACGGCAGCTGAGCGGCCCCGTTTCATGCGTATTTGATCCACTTGATCATTTCTTTCAGCGACGGCTTCTTACCATAACTCAGGATTCCTACACGATAGATCCGGGAGCTGACCCAGACGGCTCCAACGAACGTGGAGAGCAAAAGCGTAACTGACGCCACAATTTGCCACCACGGTACGTCAATCATAGCTATGCGGACGACCATGGGGATGGGTGCTGTAAACGGGAACAGGGAAAGGAATACCGAGAGGGTGGAATTGGGGGCCTCGATGACGACAGATAAAAACATGATCGACATGATGATGGGCATCATTACCGGTAACATCAGACTTTGCGCATCCTGTTGCTGCTCAACCGCAGACCCGATACCCGCGAACAGCGTGGCATAGAGCAAGTATCCAAGGAGGAAATAAATCACGAAAAAAATGAACACTTCGGGGCCGAGGTCCGGTAAGTTGATGCCGGCTGCTTCCATCATCTCCGTCTTCGTGGCTGTTTCTGGAAGGTCAAATTCGGCTGGATTCATGAACAAGCTCATTACCGATCCCGAAAAAATGGTGCCTCCTGCGATCAACATCGCCCAGAAAGTCATCTGTACCAGACCCATGGCTCCAATTCCCAGGACCTTTCCCATAAGCAGTTGACAGGGCCGTACCGAAGACACGATGATCTCGACCACCCGGCTCATTTTTTCCTCGATCACTCCCTGCATGACCACAGATCCATATATGATCATCGTCAGGTAGATCAGAAATCCCATTATGCCGCCGACGACAGCGTAAGCGGCGCTGCTTCCCTGTTCTTCCCCTTCACTCGAAAGTCTAATCGACTCGACCGAAATGCGTGCATCGATTATGGCGAAAACTTCAGCTGATACAGACTGATCCTCCAGCCGTTTGCCCCGGACTGCAGTTCGCACGATGGAGCGGAGATCGAAGTTGAAACCACCGAGGCCGTCAGCTTCCATTGAATAGAATCTCGTGATCGCCTCTCCCGAAATCACGTCCTCCGGTAACACGAGGTATCCATCCGCGCCTCCGCTCAATACGCTGTCACGCAGAACTTCTTCGGGTCCCTCGCTCTCCACAAACACCACGTGGCCGTCCGGGTCTTCGAGCTCTGCTCCAAGCCGGCCGGTGTGATCCAGAACCAGAACGGTCTTTTCATCCTCCTGACCTTCTTGGACTGCGGAAATCGAAAGGAATCCAATGACGGTAATAAACCCGATCAAAATGAGGGGTCCGAGCAGCGTAGTAATGATGAACCAACGAGTCTTGACCCGTTTCAAGAACTCATTCTTCGCGACGATGAAAGTTTTATTTGAAGTCATATTACTTCTCGCTAAGCCTCTTCTTCATCTTCAAGACTGCCCTGTTGCTCGGTCACAGCCGTGACAAATATCTCCCTCATGGGAGGCTCGATCAGTTCAAATCTGGTGATGTCTCGAACGCTCTCCAACGCGGCCTTGAGCACTGTTTTCGAAGGTGTGCCGTTCAACAGTCGGATTTCGGCGTGTCTCAGGCTTCGGGCGTTAATGCGGACGGACCCATTGGCCTCCAATCCATCCAGAAACGCGTCCGAACCTTCGAAATCGATCATTACGACATTTTTGCCGAATTGACGTTTAATGTCGCTGAGGGCTCCTTTTACAACAATTTCGCCTCGGGAAATGAGACAGATGTCGTCGCAGAGCTGTTCGACCTGTTCCATGCGATGGGAGGCGAAAACGATGGTGCGACCCACATCCTTGAGCTCGTGAATGATATCCTGAAGGAGGTCGGAATTAATGGGATCCAGCCCTCCGAACGGTTCATCCAGGATGAGCAGTGAGGGATCATGCAGAATCGTGGCGATGAACTGGATCTTCTGCTGCATCCCTTTCGAAAGTTCATTTGTTGCCTTCCCAACCCAGTCGAGCGCTCCCATCCGATCCAGCCAATACTTGAGACGTTCTTTTGCAAGTGATCTGGAGAGACCTTTCAGTTCAGCGAAATAGAGCAGCTGATCGCCGACCTTCATTTTTTTATACAGGCCGCGTTCCTCGGGCAGATACCCCATGCGTTCTTGCGAGGTAGGACCAACTTTTTCGTTCCCGAACAGAATGTCGCCCGAATCCGGAATGGTGATGTAAGCCATCATCCGGATTGTCGAACTTTTTCCCGCGCCGTTGGGACCAAGGAGGCCTAGAATTCTACCGGGCTGTGCCTCAAAGGACACGTTGTTCACGGCCAGGACCTTATCGTAACGCTTGGTTACGCCCTGCACCTTCAGGGTGGGCATGTTCTAGGGGGTATCGGTAGCTGAATCAGAATAAAACCCAATATAGTCTACCGCGATGGTGTATGGGCCGAAGATATTTGAATAAATCGCGATATGAGTCAGATCATCGCCGCTCCATTTTCGAGATCGACCAAAGCCTTCCTGTTTGAACAGGGCGAATGGAATGCGGAACAGATTCCACTCCGTCGACACTTCGATGTAGGAGTTGTAATAATCAAAGTCCGTCACTGCCAGGGTTCCTATCTGGACAATAAATGAACCCCGTGTGCCTTTCATCCTGATTTCAAGCCCGTCGTACGCCGTGGCGTCCGTGACTTCGGAAATGCGGTCATCCAGGAATTGTCCCAACCTCACGCGCGCTCCAGAAACCTTGTCTCCGCTGGACCCAAACGGGCGCATGCCGCCCACCGTCATCTGGTATCGGGACCGAGAAACACCGCCCGATTCGACAAAAACTGTGGCATTGGTTTCTGGTCCACCAGATACATTCTCCCATGTGAAGCCGAGATTATTGTACACATCTCCATCTTCGAAATTGTCGATCCTACCGTCGATCATGGGAATGTTTTCTGTTTGAGGGCCACATCCCACAGCTCCCGAGACCAAAAAACACAGAATCAGATATCGCATGACCTTAGAGAATACCCATGGTTCGACCTGGGATCGGGATCAGGTACTCGGGCCGAAACATATCCTGGTGGACACCAAACTGACCAGTTCCCCTGAAGTCCACGGCAATGAATCCTTCGACGGTGTCCTGAACCTCACCGATTCCATAGTAGCACGGCATGGGCCCGTAGTACACCAGTTGGCCCTCGGCAAAATCCTGTGTCTGCCGCGCGCGTCGATGGAACGCTGGAATCAGCGGAAGCAGTTCGAGGCGATATGGAATCTGAAGGTTTCTCATCAGAATAAATTTGGGCGCTTCAACGCGATAATTGGGCGTTGGGTTCTGGGCCTGTTCCAAGTATACGGATGCTTGGTTAGGGCCCCTTTGTTGCATAGTTTACAGGTCCCCTCTGCCGTCTACGTATCAGAATTCGGCGTCTTTGCTCCACATTCAGCTCCAATATCATAGCAGTCATGAAATACGAACAAAAAGTTGTGGACCGTCAAGTAGGACGCAATGCCGACCTGTTCGCCGCAAAAATTGGTGAAATGCCAACGCCCGATGAGCGTTATCCATACATCAGAATCTTGATTTCAATCATCGAACAGGCGCATCCCGAGTGGAATCAGGCGCCGAACAAGGACAAGCAGATCGCCCATCTGATATTTCATATGAGCCATGGGGCAGTCCCTCAGGACGAGATCGCAGAAATCGTGATGCTTCGCGACGAGGAGCGCGGATTTACGAATCATCTCAAGGATCGTGACAAGGATCGGGCCAAGGTTCAGGCCAAGGATGAGGCCAAGGATGAGGACAAGGATGAGGACCAGGATCAGGATAGTGATGGAGATGGGGACAAGGATCGCGAAAAGGATCAGGATGATGATGGAGATGGGGACAAGGACGAGGAGAAAGACGAGGACAAGGATGAGGAGAAAGATGAGGAGAAAGCCGAGCACCAGGACGAGGAGAAAGACGACGACTAGGGAGATGCCTGATAGCCCTTACCGTTTAGCGGCCAAATCTGGCGAGGATTATCGGAGACGTTCTGGATTTGCACGCGTGAACGCATCCCAGTTCCTGTAGGAGCCTTTGCTGTCAGCGGCACCCCGATGGATGTGACACAGGGCAACCGCCAGGGCATCCGAGGCATCCATCTTGGGTGATTGTTCGGGTGACATTTTCAAAATCGTCTCGATCATGTAGCGAACCTGTTCCTTCGAGGCGTTTCCGTTTCCAGTCACGGCCTTTTTGACCTCTTTCGGGGTGTACTCGGTAACCGGAATTTGATGATTCAACGCAGCGAGCATCGCACTTGCTTGGGCGCGTCCAAGCTTGAGCATGGACTGAGGATTGTTACCGTAGACGGGCATCTCAATTGCGCAATAGTCTGGATGGTGGATGGCGATCAGTTCGCAGACCGACTCGTAAATCTGCTTCAGCTTCAACGAGTGGTCGCCTTTTCCCTGTACTCGTATCACCCCGCAGTCGAGGAGTATCTCATCGCGGCCCTCGACTCGAACCACGCCGAAGCCGGTGATGTTTGACCCGGGATCAATACCAAGAATGATCATCTTTTCCAGTTATTGATATGCGTTCCCGATCAGGAGAGTGCTTCGATGGTCAAATCGTCCATTTCCAATGTAGAATATACGGCCTGCACATCCTGGTGCTCATCGAGCAGTTCCAGTAGCTTTCCCACCGACCGGGCAGCTGAAGGATCCAGTTTTGTTGTTGTTGTTGGAAAACGCGCGAGAGAAGCTTCGTTGATTTCGATGGACGCGCCTTCCAGTACTGCCTGCACAGAGCCGAATGCTTCAACCGGCGTGGTGACGAGAAAGACGTCGTCGTCCTGAGTCAGATCTTCTGCACCGGCATCCACCACCAGTTCGAACAGCGTCATCTCGTCATTTTCGGCAGCCGGGATCTCGAAGACTCCTTTTCGCTCGAACAGGAATGCTACCGTCCCATTCTGACCCAGACTCCCGCCGTACTTGCCGAACAGATGCCGCACATCGGCAACGGTTCGATTGGTATTGTCAGTGAGGGCATCGATAAAAATCGCAATGCCATGTGGGCCGTAGCCTTCATAGGCCATCTCAACATAATCGGAACCCTGTATTTCACCCGTACCGCGCTTGATGGCGCGTACAATATTGTCCTTGGGCATGTTCTCGGACTTTGCCTTTTCTATCGAAAGGGCAAGCCTGGGATTCATGCTGGAGTCACCTCCGCCTTCCCGGGCAGCCACCATGATATCTCGAGTGACGCGCGCCCAGCTCTTCGAACGACGGGCGTCCGTAACCGCCTTTTGGCGTTTTATTTTTGACCACTTACTGTGGCCTGACATGATTTGGACTTCTTTGGTGGTGACCGAACGGGTACGGTATACGCCGTCGTTGAGGTGGCGGTTCGAATTTTTGGTCGGTCTGGTGTATAGTGGGAGGAACCTGACATTTTGTCGGGTATTTCATCATGATACCGTGAACAATGGTCGTTTTCAGGGGTTGCACGGCTCTGGAAAACCAAAAAGCGACAAAAAGGCACTATCCTAGTGCACCTCCACCCATCCGCTAACTATTATTTTGCAGCCGATTTCGGACATACCGATCCTGGATGATCTGGATGCACCCAAACAGGTTTCGGTGACATCGAAGGGCAGTCAGCAAGTCTATCTGGAGACCTATGGTTGTCAGATGAACGTTTCCGACTCAGAGATCATAGCAGCGGTTCTTCGGGAGAGTGGATACGGACTCACTCGCGACATAGAAGAAGCAGACATTGTTCTGATCAATACCTGCGCTATCCGCGAGAACGCTGAGCAGAAAGTGCGTCGCCGCCTAGCTGAATTACGCGCGCACAAAACCCGAGTCAATCCGAATCTGAAGCTCGGTGTGATGGGTTGTATGGCCGAGCGTCTGCGACACAAATTGCTTGAAGAAGAACAGCTGGTTGACCTGGTCGTCGGTCCAGACGCGTATCGAGATTTACCCAATCTACTTTCCACCGCGGCCGATACGGGGCAGGCTGCGGTGAACGTGCAGCTCTCCAGAGAAGAGACCTACGATGACATTGCGCCGGTTCGGTATGCTTCCAACGGAGTGACCGCATACGTGTCCATCATGCGGGGGTGCGACAACATGTGCTCTTTTTGCGTTGTGCCGTTTACCCGTGGAAGGGAGAGAAGCCGCGGAGTATTCAGCATTATTTCTGAGTGCGAGCAGCTTGTTCAGGAAGGCTTTAAAGAAGTCACGGTCCTCGGGCAAAACGTCAATTCGTATCGGGATGGCCATAATGGTACGAGCGTCGATTTTGCTGAACTGATGTACCGCATCAGTCAGGTTTCGCCCGATCTGCGTATCCGGTATTCCACCTCACATCCCAAAGACTGCTCAGACGAGCTTCTACAGGTCCACGCCGAACAAACCAACGTGTGCAATTACATCCACCTTCCCGTTCAACACGGGAATACTGAGATGCTCCAGCGCATGAAACGCACGTACTCGCGCGAGCATTACCTCGCCCTCATCGAGCGAGCCAGAAAGATTGTGCCGGGCGTCTCACTTTCTACGGATCTGATCGCGGGATTCTGCGATGAAACCGAGGACGAGCATCGGGACACACTTTCTCTGATGAAATTGGTGCGCTATGATCATGCCTACATGTTCATGTATTCCGAGCGACCCGATACTTACGCCGCTCGCAAGTTCACGGACAATGTGGAGGAAGATGTTAAGAAAAGACGTCTCCAGGATATCATTCGACTTCAGTCCGACATTTCTCTTGAGCTCAACGAGGCGGAAATCGGGAGTGAACACATCGTTCTCGTCGAAGGGACCAGTCGAAGAAGAGAGGATCAACTATCGGGTCGGACTGACACGAATAAGATGACAGTTTTTGATCGACGCGATTATGCTAAGGGTGATTACGTACGGGTTCGAATAACAGACTGTACCTCAGCCACTCTGATCGCTGAGCCTATCGGTCGGGCGTAGAGGGCGGCACTATGGACAGACAATCCATGCAGGAACGATTCGGCATCATCGGAAACTCATCCGCTGTGCGGCAGGCCCTCGACCGAGTCAGGCAGATAGCGGGAACCGATATTACGGTGCTCATTGAGGGAGAAAGCGGTGTCGGAAAGGAATTGTTCGCCCAGGCAATCCACGAAACCAGTTCTCGTCGACACAAGTCCATGCTGATCATGAACTGTGGCGCGATACCGGAGGGTTTGATCGAGTCCGAACTGTTCGGCGCAGAAAAGGGGGCTTACACCGGAGCAGTGGAGCGTCGGACCGGATATTTCGAAGATGCGGATGGCGGCACGATCGTTCTCGATGAGATCGGAGAGATGCCGTTGAGTGCCCAGGTCAGGCTGCTTCGCGTCCTGGAAACGGGTGAATTTCGTCGCGTAGGATCTACGCGTAGTCAGAAAACCAATGTCCGAATCATTGCAGCAACCAACAAGGATCTCGCTCGTCAGGTCGAGACGGGTAGATTCCGGGAAGATCTCTATTATCGATTGAGCACGGTCGTATTGCACGTTCCACCCCTGCGCGACCGAAAGGAAGATATCTTGCCGATATTCGAGCATTTTCAGCATCGATTCGCCCAGCAATACAATTCATCCGCCCCCAGACTCGATTTAAGTGCGCGGGAATTGCTGCTGCGGTACCGCTGGCCCGGCAATATTCGTGAACTTCGGAACGTGGCCGAACAGACGGTAGTCCTGCTCCAGAGAGACTCGATATCTTCGGAGGATCTTCGCCCAAACCTCCGCGGTGTTTCGGCAGCCGGTAGCGGAGTGGGACTGGTCCCGCTGGCAGGTGGCGGCGGCTCCACCGAAGAACCTGCCGGCGCCAGAGAGAGGGAGCTGATCTATCGCGCCCTGCTCGAAATGCGGGGAGAGGTGAAGGAACTCAAAGAGCAGATCGCAGCCCTTGTGGCGGCCACCAGAACGGGGATGCCATCGGTGCAGGATCCAAGCAGGCTTCTGGTGATGCACGAGGAGACCGGAAACGGCGGATCGTTCATCGAAGATGCCCCCTACGAGTTCGAACCGAGTGCTGATTATACACCCGCAGAGGAAGAGCCGGACTCGAAGATGCCCACACTCGAGGATGCGGAGCGAACGCTCATTTTGAGCGCACTCAAACGGTTTGAAAATAACAGGCGCCAGACGGCGGAAGCACTTGGCATAAGCGAGCGAACGCTGTATCGTAAGCTGAAAGAAATTGAGGCTTCTGAGTCCCTTGACTGACCTGCGATCATCTTTTGTGATACTTGTCATTTCGATTCTTGTGTCGGGATGTGCCTACTACAGCTTTACGGGTGCGAGTATTCCTGAACACCTGGCAACAGTGGCCATTCCTCTAGTCGAGGACAACACCGTCTCCACGGTAAGTGGTATGGACGCTGAGATGACACAGCTTCTCATCGATCGGTTTGTGCGCCAGACCAGGCTTTCCCTCGATCAGAGCGAAACATCTGCAGATGCCCTGCTGATGGTGGTGATAACGAGGTATTCAAACCAGCCTACTTCTGTATCGGGAAACGAGCAGGCGACCCGAAATCGTGTGACCATTGGCGCGCGCGTTGTGTACACGGATCAAGCCATGACTCAGGAGCTTTTCAGCCGGACATTCTCGGCCTATGAGGAATACGATCCGTTCGATCCCAGCCAGGAGGAAATCGCCGCATTCGCCGCACTAGAAAAAATCGCGGACGATGTGTTCACTGCTGCTACCTCAAACTGGTAGTTGGACGTATCTTGACCCAGATTCAAGACCCTAATATCCAATAATGTCCATTCCTGACATACAGCAAGCTGCAGATCTGCTCAGATCGGGGCAACTGGTCGATGCTCGGATGATGCTGCAAAATTTGTTGCATCAGGTGCCGAGTCATCTCTCGGCGCGGGTGCTGCTGGCACGCCTGAATGAAGCCGAGGGCGATGACGATGCCGCGCTGACAATCTGGAAACAAGCGGCTTTTCTGTGTCCAGGAAATATCGTGATAGAAAAAGGTCTCAGGGAAGCAATCCTGAACAAACAATTCGGGCGGCAGGTCGCGATTGTCATTCCGAAATGGGACTCGGACGAAGATTCCCAGTCTGAACCACTAGGTGTTGCGGTCAGGGTATCTCCGCTTGAGCCGCCGCTACCCTCCGCGATTTGGGTAGCTCCCTCAGAGCCTTCCAAGACGACGGAAGGGGCGGAGGACGAGAAGGAGGCTATACCTGAATTCCAGGATCTGGATAAGCTGATTCAGGAGCTCGAGTCGGCTTCAATTGTGCCAAATCCAGATATTCCCATGCTCACGGACGAGGATCTGGAGCAGGACCTGGAGGATGTCGTTTCGGAGACGCTCGCACGTATCTATGCCAATCAAAGTTATTACCAAGAGGCATCGGCGGTCTACAAGAAGCTCGCAAAACAGAAACCGGACCGGGCCGAGGAGTTTCTGAAGAGGGCTGCTGAACTGAACCAAAAGTCTTCCTGACAACCCAGGCTCTCCTGCATGCAGCACACCGACGCGAGAACGGTCATTGGTCTGATGTCCGGAACCAGTCTGGATGGTGTGGATGTCGCTGTGGTCCGTTGTTCGGGCACCGCTTCAAATCTTCGTGCATCCAGCGAAGTCTTTTCGACTATTGCCTTTTCAGATGAGCTGAGGGCCGATCTGCTCAATCTGAGTGAGGCAAGCGGTTCATCCATTTCGAGTGTTGCCGAGCTGAATGCACGCCTCGCGAGCACGTACAATGATGCGATCCGACTCGTATGCAGCGACCATGACATCCCAGTCCATGATATCGACGCAGTTGGATCTCACGGGCAGACCATTCACCATGACCCGGCCAGCGGGTCGACCTTGCAGATCGGGGACCCAGCCATCCTGGCTCAACTGTTGGGAAAAACAGTAGTCGGAGATTTTCGACAGGCCGACGTTGCGCTGGGAGGACAGGGTGCACCTCTTGTCCCATATCTCGATTGGGCGCTGTTTTCTTCTCGAGAGGAAGATCGGGTGCTGCTCAATCTCGGAGGAATTGCAAATCTTACGTCACTTCCAGCTGGCTGTGAACGCGACGACGTGGTAGCGTTCGATACGGGTCCCGCAAACATGGTATTGGATGGACTCGCAACTCTACTCTTTGGTCGCAACTATGATGAGGGTGGTCTCATCGCTCTCAGAGGGTCACCGGATAGAGATGTCGTGTCGAAATTGATGGAACATCCCTTTTTTAGACAGGCACCTCCGAAGTCTACCGGACGAGAGCTGTTTGGTGTCGCCTACATCGAGTCCTTTCTGGGTGAAACGAGCCACCTGGACGACGATTCAAAGATGGCAACCGCGGCTCTACTGACGTCTTTTTCGATTGCCCGTGCCCTTCAGAACTTTCTTGGAGGGTTTCCCGACAAATTGATCGTGTCGGGTGGGGGTCTGCATAACCAGGCGATCATGAGGGGGCTCGAAGCGCAGTTACCCTCCGTGCTCGTTCAATCGCTTGCCGCGTACGGGATGGACCCCGATGCGAAGGAGGCCATCTGCTTTGCGCTTCTCGCCCACGAGGCCCTCAACGGCGTGTCAACGGGAATGCCGTCGGTCACGGGAGCGAGGGGACGTGCGTTTTTGGGAAAGATCTGTTATGCAGGGACATAAGAATGCATGTCGGCGTTCTGCGCTTCGCCCGGGCAAGAATCGCCCCATGACAGGCAATCCATGACGTATTTTGCTTTTTCATCATCAGATCTCGCAGATCATGAGTGAACAATTCACCCCCATCGCTTCTATCGGAGAGTTCGGTCTCATTGATCGAATGGTCGAGCGGCTGGCTGACGTGCCCAGATCGGAAGATCTCATCGAAGGTATCGGCGATGACGCCGCAGTCTACCGCGCCGGCGGCGACATGCTGCACGTTCTCACCACGGATGCCCTTATCGAAGGGGTACATTTTGATCGGTCGTTCATCCCGATGCAGTTTCTGGGATTCAAATCGATCTCTGTGAACGTGAGTGATGTCGCGGCGATGAATGCCACTCCGCTCTACGCCACGGTTTCGATTGGAATGCCGCGAAATCTATCGGTCGAAATGCTCGACGGTCTGTACGACGGGATGGCGCAGGCGTGCAAGATGTACAATATGGAACTGGTCGGTGGTGATTCCTCCACGTCGCACGCTCTTTATATCTCAATAAGCATTGTCGGCCAGGTCCATGAACGTGATGTTGTGTTCCGGCGTGGCGCGAGTGTAGGCGACTATCTGTGTGTGACGGGGGACGTCGGAGGCGCCTACGCGGGGTTGAAGGTTTTGCTTGATCAGCGCAAGGCTCAGATCGAACTCGGCGATCAGTATGAACCAGAACTCGATGCACACCAGTATGTTATCAGGCGCCAGCTTCGTCCTACGGCTCGAGTCGATATGGTAGAGGCGTTTCGCAGTGCCGGGCTAAAGCCAACTTCGATGATAGATGTATCCGACGGCTTAGCCTCCGAAGTAAATCATATTGCGAGACGAAGTGGAGTGGGAGCCACCGTTCGAATTCCCGCATTACCGTTCGACCCCGAAACGCGCGCTGTAGCCGATCAATATCTGGACGAAATCGATGCCTATGCGTTGTTCGGAGGTGAGGACTACGAGCTGCTCTTCACGGTCAGCCCCGGAGACGTTGACAAAGTGGATGCACTCGAGGGATGCTCGGTCATTGGCAATATCGAGGAGTCGCCCAAGGGAGTACGGGCCATGAGTCCGGAAACCGGCTTGATGCCGCTTCATCCGACCGGGTACGAGCATTTTGATCCCGGAGCGGAGTCGCCCGAGTTCAATTTTTCGGTCGACGACGACTGAATACATCCGGATGCCGAGGCCGGGTGAGGCGACAACAACCATGTCCCAGGTCGGCAACCTTAGTATGCGGAGGGGGTCTATACGGGCACACACCGGTGATCTCAATTGAATTCGATGCGTTTTCTCTGCTCCCTGATAGTGTTGTTGACCTGCCTGGCTTCCCTCGTCAGCGCACAGGATTTACTACCACCACCACCGCCGAGCCTCGAACAGAGCCACGCCACGGTCGCGCTGCCACCAGAACTGGAGCGGGTGCTTCGGGACTACGAAGCGGGTTGGCGGAGTCGCGATTCCGACGCCCTTGCCGAGCTGTTCACCCCCGACGGATTTATACTGAGACCCAGACACGCGCCAGTGCGGGGACGTGAGGCCATTGCAAGGGCGTATCGAAATTCTGGAGGCGCACTTGCATTACGAGCCCTCGAATTCTCTCAAGCCGACTCCGTCGGTTATATAATTGGGGGCTATGGAAGCAACAAGGGCGATCCTGACGGCGGCAAGTTTATTCTGACGCTCAGGAAGTTATCCGACGGCCGATGGTACATTTCAGCCGATATGGATAATTCCAACCGCTAGGTCAATTCGCGGTCTCGACCGTGGGATCAGAAGGCAATCGCTCCGTCGAGTGAACCTGCCGGGAGGTATGGCGCAGGGAAAAGGTTTAGAACCCCTGGTCATACGAGCAGATCATGGTCGCTTCATTCCAGTTATCCAGCCAGGCCTGACGAGTCTCGTTCCGCGTGATCCACGCGGGTACATCCTGACCGATGGGTGAGCCTGGTGGAGCCGTTATGGGGCGGATTTCTTCCTGCGGCTGATAGGGCCTGAAGAGGTACCGGTCAATCTCATCCAGAATGGCAAATCGGTGGGCCCGCGTCTCGTCATCGACTCGGTCCGCATTTTCGGTAAGCCACGCGTGTATGTCTCTGAGATGGAACGTAATTCTCGATCGGGCTGCCGAAGCCTGCCTGTTGGATGAGGCGGCCTCCAACAGTTGATCAGTCCAGACCTGCTGGGAGAGTCGCTGCAATTCGGAATGATAGGAGTCCTTTGGAACGTCCTGGAGCCAGATCTTATTGGTCACACGCGACATCATGTCCTGAAGACCGGGTAGGCCGCGGTCGAAATCTTTTTGATAGGTCAGGCGAGCGGTGCGGGCCGGGTTCATCAGCAGGCCAAAAACTTGCTGGGCCACGACCGCGGCTGGTGAATATGGATCAAAAATGAGACCCGTATGTCCGTCAAACAATTCTCGATGCTCGCCATATCCTGGTGGCCGGGGCGGAATCAGGGTTCTGATCTGGCGAGGCAGCTCCAGGGCGTCGGGAAGGACCGTCTTGAGCAGGGCATCGATCGCCTTCGTCTGGTCTCGGCTTCCGACAGGTTCTGGCAAATCCTGCCGATCCCCTCGGACTTTATAGGAATAGCTGACCCCTCCAATCAATTTCGCGACGGCATCAATCTGATACCGATGCCTCAAATACAGCGGCACGAGCACCTCTTCGAGCTTTGCCATGGGCTCATTCGGCTTGATATTGCCCGATCCAAAGCGATCAAGTGCGCGCTCACGGACCGTCATTTCCTTGTCCAGGACGTCTACAATGTCTGTTCCGTTATCCCACAGGTGTGCCAAGGGGTGGGCACCGCCCGAGGGGCGTGCATCGGTATCTGTAATAAAGTGCCAGCCATCGCGAATATATTCGTTGAGGATTGCTCGAAGTGCAGTCTCTTCGTCTGTGCCGTCCGCAAAATCCGAGTATCCATAGCGAATTACAATTTTATCCCACTCGCCAATGCCGCTGTCATAGGCCCGATTCAATGTGACACGACCATTCCAGATCTCCGCGAGGGGCGCGGGATAATCCATCACGGAAGCTCTCTCGTCCACGGAAGCCGCGAAATTGTGCTGAATGCCTAGGGTATGTCCGACTTCATGAGCCGAGAGTTGTCTGATTCGGGCGAGCGCCATTTCCAGCATGGGGTCTGCGTCGCTAGAATCGGGCACTGCTCGAGGGTCGTAGGGCGTGAGCAGTCCCTCCGCAATGAGATAGTCTTGACGTACCCGGAGTGATCCGAGAAGGACGTGTCCTTTGATGATTTCTCCAGTTCTCGGGTCGGAAATACTCGATCCGTAACTCCAGCCGCGTGTGGATCGGTGAACCCAGTTGATCACGTTATACCGGACATCGAGTGGATCGCCATCCTCGGGCATCATCTCGACCTGAAATGCATTGCGGTAACCGGCCGCTTCAAACGCCTCATTCCACCAGCGAGCGCCCTCGAGGAGCGCGCTTCGGACCGGTTCTGGAGTGCCCGCGTCGAGGTAATAGATAATTGGCTCGACTGCATCTGAAACGGCAGCAGTCGGATCTACTTTTTCCAGTCGATGTCTGGAGATGTAACGGGTTCTCATGTCCGATCCGATCGGGGAGGAGTAGTCCAGGAAGCTTCGTCCACCGTAGCCGGCGCGAGGGTCATGGGCACGGGGCGTGTAGCCCGGAGGCGGCAGCTCGATGAAGGAATGGCGTTCACGAAGCGTAAACGATCCCGCGACAGAGGAGACGCTTCGGACTATTTCCCCAGGACTATCCGAAACAAAAGTCAGCAAAGCTTCCATTTCTGTGTTCTTAGGGAAGCTTTTAGTGTTTTCCCGAAAGGTTGCGGAGCGAGAGCCCTCCACGCGGAACGAACCCTGATTATTGCGACGAAGTCTGCCGATCGCGCCGTGCGCATCCCTGACAACAAACGATGTCGCATCAACGAGTACTCTCGCATCCGTCTGGGCAGCGGCTTCAAATCCGAATACCACCCCGGAAGCGAAGGCATCAGCAACCGATTTTCGCTCCGCTTCATTTTCGGATGTTGCCATGTAGGACATGTTTGGAGCAACCAGGAGCACCTTTGGACCTCGCTTCTCAAAATGCACGAGCCAGCGTGGTCCCAGCTGATTTCGATCCAGTCCTATATCGTTGGAGCCGAGTCCTGCTGCCAGTGATACCTGATACAGAAACTCCTCGTTGAAGCGAGCAACTTCCAACCAGAGCTTGCCACCCTCCTCATCCCAGTAGATGTCAAAAAATCCTTCCAGTTTTTCCATCCCCTCCGTTTTGGACTCGATGGTGGGCAAGTTCTGGCTCTTCGCGGAAAGCGCAGGCAGAAGGAGAAGGGAAATGAGGAGGAGTAGATTTCGTCGCATGTCAGCAGAGATTGGGATTGCGAAAGCGGTTGGAATATAGGCGGCGCGCAGCACTTTGTTTGGGTACATGAACATACCTTGAAGACGCAAATTCCCCGTTTCTTTGCCGTTTCTGACCCACGAATATGGCGCATCTAGACCCAACCGGACCTATTTTTGGGACCCTCGCGAGATGAGCGGAAACGGAACTCTACCGGACCCCAGCAGCAGACGGCCCGGTGGCGGCGCCAGAAGAGGCTATGCGAGATTCAGCAATAACCTAGATTTCTAAAATTGATGGAAGCTAAGAGCTCAACAGGCGAAGTCGTTCAAATTGTCGGTCCCGTTATCGATGCTCAGTTTCCGGCTCACGCCGTTCCTGATATTCTCCACGCCTTGACGATCGACCGCGATGACGGTTCAAAACTCGTTCTCGAAGTTCAGCAACACCTCGGCGAAAATCGTGTGCGCACGATCGCCATGGATGCGACGGATGGCCTGGCACGGGGCGCAATCGTTCACAACACTGGCCAGGCCATTTCCATGCCGGTCGGTGAGGATATTCTCGGCCGTCTTTTCAACGTGGTCGGAGAAGCCATCGATGGAATAGAGCAGCCAAAATCTGAGGACCGCCGTCCAATTCATGCCCAGCCACCACCGTTCGACGAGCTTTCTACCGCCGTTGAAATGCTGGAGACGGGTATCAAGGTGGTCGATCTTCTCGAGCCCTATGCTCGAGGGGGAAAGATTGGACTCTTCGGCGGTGCCGGTGTCGGGAAAACGGTCCTGATCATGGAGCTCATCAACAACATCGCGAAAGGTCACGACGGTCTTTCGGTGTTTGCCGGAGTGGGTGAGCGTACTCGCGAAGGAAACGACTTGCTGCGTGAGATGCTTGAATCAGGAGTAGTTGATTATGGCAAGGATTTTCTGGAGTCGATGGAAGAGGGCGACTGGGACCTTTCGAAGGTAGACATGGATGCCCTGAAGAACTCCAGCCTGGCTCTCGTATTTGGACAGATGAACGAGCCTCCAGGAGCCCGCGCTCGTGTGGCTTTATCGGGTCTGACAGTAGCCGAGTACTTCCGCGATCAGGGTGGGAAAGACGTTCTGTTCTTCATCGACAACATTTTCAGGTTTACGCAGGCAGGCTCAGAGGTATCTGCTCTTCTGGGTCGTATGCCGTCTGCTGTGGGTTATCAGCCTACACTGTCCACGGAGATGGGCGAGATGCAGGAGCGCATTACCTCGACCAAGAAGGGATCCATCACCTCCGTACAGGCCGTGTATGTGCCAGCGGATGACCTTACCGATCCCGCGCCAGCAACAACATTTGCCCACCTGGACGCTACAACGGTACTGTCCCGACAAATCGCGTCACTGGGCCTTTACCCGGCGATTGACCCACTGGATTCCACAAGCCGGATTCTGGATCCGCATATTCTTGGCGATGAGCACTACGACACGGCGCAGGACGTAAAAAACCTGCTCCAGCGTTACAAGGAGTTGCAGGACATTATCGCCATTCTGGGAATGGATGAGCTCAGCGATGAGGATAAACTCGTGGTGGGTCGCGCGCGTCGAGCACAACGTTTCATGTCCCAGCCATTCTTCGTTGCTGAGCAGTTTACGGGCAACCCCGGCAAGTATGTCAAAATTGATGACACAATCCGCGGGTTTCGCATGATTTTGGATGGCGAACTGGATCACCTCCCCGAGAGCGCTTTTGCCTACAAAGGGGTGATCGAAGAGGTCATTGAGGCGGGAGAGAAGCTGCTCGCCGAAGCTTAGAATCAATCGCACCCATCTGACACTCAATCCTTCAGACGGATATGCACGTCGAGATCGTTTCACCTACAGGCCGGGTTTTCAGCGGTGACGCTCAGGGCGTCAAAGCACCTGGTGTACAAGGCTCTTTTGAAGTTCTTCAGAATCACGCACCCATGATCGCGGCCATTGAGATCGGATCGATCGTGATCACGGACTCTGGGGGTTCTGCAATCACGTTTGCTACCAGCGGTGGATTTGTGGAAGTAAGAAGGGACGGGGTGATTGTCTTGGCCGAAACGGCGGAACTGGCCTCAGATATTGATCTCGAACGAGCCAAGGCCGCGGAAAAGCGCGCTGTAGATGCGCTCGCATCCTCAGAAAATTCGAGCTCGAAAAAGGGTTTGACGGGAGCTCTCGATCGGGCTCGAAACCGGCTGCGTATTTCCATGGGTTCGGTCGGAACGTAGCGTTGATGGAACGCAGACTAGACACCTGCGAACTGCATTTCGTCTTTGTGGGACTCCACCTACTTTCCGGCCATCACACGTGCTCTATCACCGAACAATCTTCACGGATTCGCCGTAGAGGATTTCGTGACCAATCCAGTTAATCACAATTTTCTGATCTCATGACATCAATTCGTATCGCCACCTGGTTTGTGCTCGTCTCGGTGGCTGTAGTCGGCTGTGCCGAAGAAAAGATTGATTCGGACAGCGGTTTCTTAGGCGAAGCCTACCCGCCCGTCACAACGGAAGAGGGTGAGGGCTGGATCTCCGTCAATGGCGATGGTGACAGGATGGTATTTGGCCGTCACACCACTGAGGGCTGGTCGAACCACGTGATGTTGGAGTCGGTTCGGACGCCATCGGGCTGGAGCGATCCTCAAGTTCTACCGTTTTCCGGCACATTCAACGATCGTGCGGCTCGATTCTATCCCGCGCTGGACGCCCTCCTGTTTTCTTCGGATAGACCATCCGATGGAGCCGGTGAGGCGAGGGATTTCAATCTCTGGGTTGCAACTCACGATGGTGAGGAGTGGCTCGAACCACAGCCGCTCGACGCCCTCAACTCTGATGCGAACGATTTTCACGGAAGTGTTACTGCGACCGGAAGCATCTATTTCTCATCGAGCCGTGAAGGAGGGAAGGGAAGATCTGATGTTTATCGGGCTGTATTGCGCGCAACCGGTTATGAGATTGAAGCATTGGTCGGAGCCGTCAATACCGAGTATTCAGAGGCAGACGTATTCGTTGATCCTGAGGAGAAGTACATGATTTTTTCCCGAACCGACGATCCAAATGGTTTCGGGGGCGACGATCTCTGGATAAGTTTTCTGGAGGGGTCCGAGTGGGACGAACCTCAAAATCTGGGCGATGTGGTGAACAGCAGCGACTATGAGTACGGATCGTACGTGAGTCGGGACGGCTGGACCTTATATTTTACGTCCCATAAGGATGGAGATGCTGATATTATGAGCGTTCAGATGTCCTCGCTAAAGATTATCTGGCCGGCTAGATAACGGCCAGACGATCCGCAACTTCGTGCAGCATGCTGATCACCGACCTACCCACCCCGTCAATTCTGATTGATCGATCGCGACTGACGCGTAATCTGCAGGAGATGCAGGATCGCGCCACGGAGAACAATGTTCGGCTCCGGCCTCACACCAAAACGCACAAATCTGTCGCCATCGCTTCGCTGCAGCGAGAAATGGGCGCGAGCGGACTGACGGTGGCGAAGTTGGGCGAGGCAGAAATCTATGCTGAGGCTGGTATTGAAAACATCCGTCTCGCGTACACACTCGTCGGTGACGACAAGTACGAGCGACTAGCGTCGCTGAGCGAGCGCTGTCAGGTGTCGTTTTGCGTAGATACCGTTGAAGGAGCCAGGGCTGCATCTGAATTTTTCGCATCAAGAGAGCAGACCATGGATGTCCTGATTGAAACGGACGTCGGGTACGGTCGGTGTGGAGTACGCTATGATTTAGCGAAGAGTGCGAAATTCGGAAAGTGGGTGGATGAATTGCCGGGCCTGCGCCTGGTCGGCATCCTCACGCATGCGGGCCACTCCTACCACGGCCCTTCGAGTGAATCTGAGTCTAGCGAGGAGGCCCTCAGACGTGTTTCCGACAGCGAACGCGATAGGATGCTGGATTTTGCGGTGCTTCTGCGTGATGCCGGCGTCACTGCTGGCGAGAACGGTGCGCTGGAAATCAGTATCGGCTCGACGCCCTCCATGCGCTACTTCTCCAATCGTACGTATCAGGGTTTTTCTATTACCGAGATCCGCCCCGGAAACTATGTATTCCTCGATATGATACAGGTTCAGCTTGGCGTGCACCCGCTCGATCGGTGTGCGCTGACGGTTTATGCATCGGTGATTTCGAAGCATCGCGACGCCGACGGAAGTGAACGGCTGTTTCTCGATTCTGGCAAAAAAGTGCTGACCTCCGATCGTGCAGGTAGTTCAGAAGGATTCGGGCAGATCCTTTACGATGCGCGTGAAATGGTACCCATGCCCCACGCGGTCATCCATGCGGTCTCGGAAGAACATGGCTGGGTTCGAGTGCCCGGTGGATCCACATTGAACGTGAATGATCGGGTTCAGATTGTCCCAAACCATGCTTGCGTGGTCGTCAATACCCAGAGACAAATGTATGTTGTGGAGGGAGATGAAGTGGTGGAGACGATCTTCGTTGATGCCCAGAGTCGGGTAGTCTAGCGGTGAGTCCTGCGATTCAATTGGTACTCGTAAAGTGACGGTACAAGAAGGCCTGTCTGGTTTAATCCCTCTATATAGGGTGATGGGCCGTATCTGATGGAAAGCTCTGGTTCTGGTCCCCGTAGTCCGACAATCCGCGCGTCGGGAGCGTATCGGGTAACGCCCGTATAGTCACCTCCGACTTCGGCGACAATATTCCAGAACGTGTTGAACCGACCGGCAGTGGGAAACCAGTACCTGGCCCCTCCGTGATCCATCAGGTGTCGCGTGTGTTGGGTTACTATGTCATCGTAAAGATTTTGATGATTCAGGCCCCCGTGCTGATCCAGAACGGCGTGATCTATCCGTCCATGGGTGAAGACACTGAGCGTGCTTCCAGTATTGAAGCTGGGGTTGTGTAGGGCCTCAGACTCGATGACAAAATCACGAGTCAGAAATCCATAAGAATTGCTGACATACACGCTGTGATGTCCCTTCCGTCCTGATATGGTCAGAGCCTTGATGGTGATGTTTTTGGATTTCGAGGTCAGAATGGCTGTATCTGCGTGGTGCACACGGACATCTCGTACCCAGGAATGAGCCGAACCACTGAGGTAGATCCCGTTGTAGCCATCGTCAAGATGATGCCCGGCATAGGGGGTCGGGGGAAACTCAATGCTGAGATGCTCGATGCCAATCTGTTCTAGAAATGCCGTGGATCGCAATGTGACCATCCAGTCAGGCCGTATGTCGTGCAAGAGGGGTTCCTTGATCCTGATGCGTCCTTCCTCGACCGACAACACAGTCACTGGCTGCACGATCAGGGCTTTTTCAGGAGTCTCAAAAAGGCGGTCTCCGATTGGTAGGTCGTACTCTCCCAGCACGTGGCTAAGCAATGAGCTGCGTTCGCCTTCGGTGTTGAACCAGGCAATCTCGACCACGTCGCCTGCGCGGATGCTGGTCTTCGGCGAAAGCTGAATGTCAAACTGACCTCGGAGCCCCTCGCTGGCGCGGACAAGTAGAGCGCCAGCCCCTTGCTCGTCTGGACTCCGTGTCCAGATAATGCCATCCGACCAGGCGTATTTCGAATAGGGACGCCATAGATTTCGTAGTCCGTTGTCGATCAGATACTGTTGCAAATCGGACAGAATTCCTTCCGCCTGTTTGTTCGCGATGACGTTTAATGGTTCTGGGACGAAGAGAACGGTTCCACTTCCTACGCCGCCTACACTTCCCCCGCTACCCGCGCCCTGGATGACAATGTTGCTTCGTTCCAGGAACAGGATGTCTGTAACAATGAATCGGCCTGGTGGAAAGCCAACAACGACGGCCGCAGTGTCGATGTGCGCGGCGAAAAGCGCACGTTTTATCGCATCGGTGTCATCAATACCGTCATTGGGGATGGCCCCCAAATCGGTCACGAGATAATTGACTTCGAAATGAGGGGGTTCGGTTTCGCCCCAGAGATATCCGGCGAATGAGAAATCCGGCAAAAAATCGTCTGCACCTTCTCGAAGGATTTCTGGATACCAATCCTCCTCAACGGCCTGCTTAACGCCCGAGTACTTCTCAGGGAGAGAATAGGCATAAGTGCCAATCGCGAGAGCGGTCAGCGTTCCAGTTACAATCAGCCAGAAAGTGACTCGGGAGGACAGAAGCTTCATAAAAACACGATTGCCTTCCGGTTTATGGTCCTTCTATCTATGGCCCTCTTATCGATGAATGGCCTATTTTTCGAACAGATCCACATTTCGTCCTGTGGGCTCAAGTCCGAAATGGCGGTACGCAGCCGGGGTTGCCATGCGGCCCCGAGGCGTGCGTTCGATGTATCCTTCCTGAATGAGATAGGGCTCATACACCTCTTCGATCGTTCCAGAGTCCTCGCCCACTGACACGGCCAGATTGGTCAATCCAGTTGGACCGCCGCCGAATTTCTCAATGAGGGTCATCAAAATACGGGTATCCATATCGTCGAGGCCTTCGACATCGACTTTCAGCGAATTCAACGCATGGTCTGCAAGTTCGCGAGTGATTCTGCCGTCCCCATCGACCTCTGCATAGTCCCTCGTCCTTCTCAGCAGGCGGTTCGCAACGCGCGGCGTTCCGCGGGAACGCCGCGCAATTTCTCTCGAGCCATCCGCAGTCATCTCAACCGCGAGTAGTCGAGCCGATCGATCCACTATTTCAGTGAGTTGTGCGGCGGAGTAATAGTCGTAGCGAAAGTCGATACCAAATCGCGCGCGAAGAGGAGCCGTGAGCAATCCCTTACGCGTCGTTGCACCGATCAGAGTAAAGGGCGGGAGCGTAATCTTGACGCTTCTCGCGCTCGGGCCGGAGTCGATGAGAATATCGATGTGGTAGTCCTCCATGGCGGCGTACAAGTACTCTTCCACGATCGGTGCCAACCGATGGATCTCGTCGATGAAAAGGATATCCCCCTCATCGAGATTTGTCAACAAACCGGCAATGGAAGCAGGCTTGTCGAGAACAGGGCCCGAGGTTGTCTTTACCTGCGCTCCCATCTCGGCCCCTATGATGTACGCGAGAGTAGTTTTACCGAGTCCGGGTGGACCGGACAGCAGCACGTGATCCAGGCATTCGTTGCGGCGCTGAGCAGCAGTCATGAATACCTGGAGATTCTTCTTGATCTGCTCCTGGCCGATGAACTCGTCCAGTGATTTAGGGCGCAGGGCTTTCTCGAAATCCTCCTCTGGTGAGGATGTCTGACCTGACATTTCTCCTGATCGTTCAATCATCGGCATCAATCGAATTGATGGGGTCCTGGTGGTCACGGGCAAGGTGTAAGTTAGGGTCCGATAACACAATCTGAAAGCACGCTCACCGATCCAAAAGGGGGTCGCTCATTTAAATCTTGCCGACTATACCGGGCGGTAGATCAATCCCTGCCCTCCCGGATTGAAATTTAACGTTGAAGGGGGTGAGCACGCGATATTCGCGAAGCATTGAAACTGGACATCCTCGGGTAAAAAAAGTCCATCCCAGATATAAATAGTTATTTTCTCAAAACAAAAAAGCCCAAAACTGGTGCGGGGCATTCCCTTAGCCTGAGAATTGTATTCGAAGTTTACTTGGAACGGACACATCCGATACCTTCAATATTGATTATTGAATTGGTGAGCGATAGAATACGGCATCATGTTTGTGGTAGACCAAGTACTTATCTCTGACGACGTCGTTCAGGCTGCTTTTTGCTGCAGCCTGGGCGCGTGCAGAGGCGCATGCTGCGTAGTGGGGGAATCAGGTGCGCCGCTTGAAGAAAGTGAGCTCGCTGAGGTAGAGGCCATTCTTCCACAGATCAAGGATCGTCTTCGCGATGAAGCTCTCGCTGTAATAGAAAAGGACGGTGTCTGGGAGGAAATCACACCCGGATATTATGCCACAACTTGTGTGGGCGGTTCCGAATGTGTCTTCGTTCGATACGATGGTCTCATCGCCAAGTGCGCGATTCAGGAAGCTTATCAGGAAGGAAAGATATCCTTCGAAAAGCCCATTTCGTGCCATCTCTTCCCGCTCAGGGCTGAACAACTCGGGGAGTATGAATCGCTGAACTATGAGCAGATCGACATCTGTAAACCGGCCATCACACACGGTCAGAGCACGGCTACCCACCTGGCTGAGTATCTCGAAATACCGCTCGTGCGAAAATACGGATCGGAATGGTATCGCGAGTTTATGGTGATGGTGCGGGAACGTCGAGAGTTTCTGGCGACCGATGAGTCACCTGAGTCCCCCAACCGGAGTACCTAGGGGAAGCCATGCTGCATCTGCAACAACGACAATCTCTCCAGCAGCGGCTTTCTCCGCAGCAAATCCAGTACATCAAACTGCTCCAGCTGCCCACGCTAGCGCTCGAGCAGCGGATCAAGCAAGAGCTGGAAATTAATCCGCTGCTTGAAGAGGGTGAGGAAGTTCTCGAAGATGTTCTGGATGAGCAGACAGAAGAAGGAGACTATGACGACGTTGTGAATGAGGATGAGGCTTCCGATGATGATTACGATTGGGAGGAGTTGATGGACACCGGCGATGACCTTTATGGATACAAAGCCACCGTAGATCACAGTGACGACGAAGATCGCAGAGAGATGCCCATGGTTGCCATGAGCAGCATGACCGAGCACCTCTTCGACCAACTCTCTTTTTTGAATCTGAACGAGGAAGATGCGCTCATCGCGGATCAGATCATCGGATCTATCGATGAGGATGGATATTTGAGAAGGCCCCTCGAGTCGATTGTTGACGACGTGGCTTTCAACCAGGGCGTCCTGTTATCTGAGGAAGATGTTGAGGAAGTGCTTTTTCGTGTTCAACGCCTCGAGCCTGTGGGTGTGGCATCGCGCGATCTTAAGGAGTGCCTGTTGATCCAGCTGGAGATGCTTCCGGAAGAACTGTCCGGCCGTGACGTGGCTATGGAGATGCTGACTCACTCCTACAAGGCGTTCACGATGAAGCACTACGACCAGATCATGCGCCGACTCGGAATTGAAGGTCATGAACTGAAGGCTGCGTTTGAGCTGATACGTCACCTGAACCCAAAGCCGGGCGAAGGCGAATTTTCGGCTACCGAAAACTACATCACTCCGGATTTCACCGTTCGTCAGGAGGACGGAGAGTTTTTCATTTCACTGAATTCGGGAAATGCTCCCGAACTTCGCGTCTCCCAACAGTATCGCCAGATGCTCGAACAGGTCGTCACGGACAAGAAAAAGGGTCGACAGACCTATGATGCGGAGACTCGGAATTTTTTGAAGTCGAAGTTTGAGTCGGCCCGCTGGTTCATCAATTCGATCAATCAAAGACGTCAGACCATGCTGGCGGTGATGAACGCGATTGTCGAGCAGCAGGCCGATTTTTTCAGACAGGGGGAGGGAAACCTGAAACCCATGATTCTGAAGGACATCGCGGAGATTATCCGGATGGACATATCCACAATATCTCGCGTTGTCAACGGAAAGTACGTTCAGACCGAATTCGGCGTCTATGAACTGAAGTACTTCTTTTCAGAGGGACTATTGACCGAGTCGGGAGAAGAGGTATCAAACAAGGAGGTCAAGGCTCTCATTGAACGAATAATTGGCGAGGAAGACAAGAACAAGCCTCTATCGGATCAACGCATCGCAACCATGCTGGAAGGGAAAGGATTTCAGATTGCACGTCGAACGGTGACCAAGTACCGCGAACAACTTGGCATCCCGGTCGCCAGACTGCGGAAGGAAATCGTCTTGCCCTAGCGCAGGATTTTATTCGTAACGCAGACTTTTCACCGGGTCGAGTCGCGCGGCCTTGAATGCTTGAAAACTCACCGTACCCAGCGCACACAGCAGGGAAACCGTACCAGCCGCCAGGATCATTCCGATACCGATGTCGATCCGGTATGCGAATCCGGACAGCCACGTGTTTATCGTCACAAACGAGGAGTTTTGGTGTCCATTCTGGTGGTCGATGTCCTGATTCGAAGTCACCTCAGAGGAAAAAAAGAGCATCGCAGGTAGATAATTCCGTTTGATTTGGGGCAAATCGTCATCCTACAGCGCTGAGGGCTCAATACCGGCAAATGTGCCGGTAAGTACAAAAATAACAGTTGGTTATTATTCGTCGATTGTGTGTAGTAAGCGTGAACGACCATTCACCAAAACTGGCAATTCCTGCCAGATTGTGCTGTTCAGCGGGTTATGATCGAGTCGGTTGCCGTGTCTACTTCCAAAACGGGCGCGGTATTTGTAATGAATCAGTACAGTTCATCGGACATCGCGTCGCCAACAAACCAATTAGACCCATACGGTCGAAAATGGAGGATTATCGAGATGCAGACTTCCGCTCATTTATTGTCTTCAGCAGCATTTGGAACGTCGTTTTCCGTTCTTCTTGCACGGTATATGCAAGGTCAGATCGGAGAAGCAGTCTGGACCAAGTTGATGAGGGTTTTTGATGCAGAAGGAGTAACGTCTCGGGAGCGTATGGCTTACGCTCGATTCATGAGTGAAATGCTCGCTGAGCGTGAGCAGTCATCCTTGAATATTCCTGTTGGAGATGAAATGACCGGCATTCTTTCGGAAATCCGTGCATCGTAAGGTGCCACAATCACTATCCGAATGAACAACAGACTGATACTGAACCTGAAGATTTAAAGCTACCTCCTCCAGCTTGTGTGGCCCCGTTTTATTTTGGTGGGTGGGGCAGGGTCACCGGTCTTCAGCGTATGCGCGGGTCGAGCATTGCTCGACCCGCGCTTTCTGTTTCCGGCCTGTAGGGAATTACCGCTCACTCAGAGACGAGCGTCCGCTCGCGTCTCTCAGAAGGTGCTCTCTTCTGTCGTTGCATCGGACGCGATTGCCGGCTCCATGGCCACGCGCTCGTCCTCGAAAAAGTGAACTTCACTCGCTATCCAACCAACTGTAACACCGGCTCGGAGGAACAAGAACAGCTGCTGGACGAGGAAAGCGAGGAATAATCCCCCCATGCGCAGATCGAGCAGGAGCGGGATGAACAGGGTCACCAGGCCGAGCACCATCCACCCCAGATAAATGGAGTTCGCATTTGCCGAAGTGAAGGGCCATTTCATGCCCGCGAGCCAACTCTCCAGGATTCCCTTTCCCGAAACGACAAGCTCGAGTCGACCAAAATCGTGCATCATGTCAATCAGGGCCATCGTCATAAAGATGGCCAGTGGTGTGAAGATGAACCAAACCCATAGAGTGCCCCTTTCGCCGGACAAGACGGTGGATAGGAGGATCGCAACGATGAGTACGCCTATCACGGCCGCTACAAAAATGACCAGGTATACCAGCCCAAGAATTGTGGCCCGCCCGGTGTCTCGACCTACCCCTTTCCAGAAGGAACCACCTCCACCGTTCACGTGTGCTTCGATAAGGCCGACTGATAAAACGATTTTCCAGATGTAGATCACCGGTATCAACCAGAGTATTTGAGCAAATACGGTTTGTAATACCGGCCCCGATTCTTTCAACAGGTCGGCCCATAGACTGAGATCAAAATCTTCTGCAAGCTCTGGAGAGAATCCTGAGGACGAAAGAACACTCGAGAACGCAATGAGGATTGGTATGGAAAGGATCAGTCCCATAGCCAGGTTGGCGAAGTAAAGGAGTACTATCAGGCCTGGGCGGGCTCGAGTTGAGTCAATTCCTGATTTCAGATAGTGAACAGACATATGGAGCAAGTTCTAAGCTGGTTGCGGGATGCGGGTTGCTGAGTGCTGATTGACGTATCGGTCCCGGACCGGTGCACTATCAAAGCACACCGTGAAGGAAATAGAACAGTTTTTGAAAAAGTACTACAGATCGCAACTGAGCTTTTCTCGCGAATGAGCCGTCTGATTCGCTCGAAATAACCAGCCTGTTGTTAATCCTGTTGATGTCGAGCAGAACATTGAATTCCGGATCCAGGTAGGCTTCGACTACTTCGGAATCGCCCTGGAATTTCACCTCGATCCATTCCTCCTCTCCCGACCAGTCTACCCTTTCCAGGGACTCATCGGCCCTTCGGATCTGTAGAGACATTGGAAAAACACCGTCGTCATTGCGTCGGAGTGTGACGGTGGACAGGAACGTACCGTCCTCCTGTTTCCGGTTGGAAATCGATTCAACCGAATTGTCCAGAACCGCGGTGCCGTATACATACTGGTCAAAAAACCAACTGAGGTTTTCCTGGGATGATTCCTCGGCAACGCGCTGAAGATCTCTTGTGGACGGATGTCGGAAGCGCCACTCCTGATAGTACAACTGAAGAAAATCCTGCATTCGGTCCCACCCCAGGTGCCGTTCCAGGGTATTCATGACGGTGGCTGGCTTGGAATACGACGCCTTGCTATAATCTCCTCTACGGTATTTCCAGGAATCTGTGAGCAGGGCACCGGTAGCCGGCCGATTAAGCGTGTAGCCCAGCCTCTGCCCCTGAATATCTCCAATTTTGATGCCGAGCAGTTCGAGAACAGAACCGGATCCGTACTCGTCGTCCATGATTTTCGTTTCGATGTAGGAATTCATTCCTTCGTCGAGCCAGGCTTCTTCGAATTCATTGCTGGCAATCAAGCCGTAAAAATATTGATGACCAAATTCGTGAATGATGACGAGCTCCAACGGTCGAATCCACTCGGGAAGGCCATATACCGTGCCGGCCGTGATCAGCGTTGGATACTCCATTCCATTGCTGCCGCCGAGACCGTCCACAACGGTCAGTGTTGTGTAGGGATACTCACCGATCCATTTATCGTAGTACTCCAGCGCGACCTTCGTTGCATCCAGATGGCGCTGGGCCTGCGCCTCGTGAACGGGTTGAAGCAAGAGTCGGATTGAAACGTGTCTCCACTGGTCATCGATTGTCAGATACTCCTGGCTGGCCGTCCAGGCGAAATCGTGGACATCGTCTGCGAGGTATCTGAGCCGCTTGAAACCACCCTCGGTCGATTCCTCAACGCGTACGCCCGTCGCGCCGACGATGAAATCCTCCGGAACCTCGATGGTAACGTCGTATGTGCCAAAATCAGCGTAGAACTCGCTGGCTTCATGAAACTGGTGCGCGTTCCAGACCCCCTCTTGTGCGTCCTCGGGCACATATCGCTGCCCCGGCAGCTCATACACTGCAATTTTTGGAAACCACTGGGCCACCATGAAGAACGGATTTCCAGACTCACTCTCTTTCCACCCGGTGCGGGCCACGATCTCCGGCATTCGACTTTCGAAGATGATATCGAGCGCGATCGTTTCACCGGGATCCACGGCCGTTGGCAAGGCAACCGCCATCACTGTCTGATCCTGCGTGTTGGCGTTATCCGGCTGGATGAATCGCATGGACGAAGTAAGATCGCCGTCGCCTTCGCCCGGGCTCGGGATTCGGGGATTAATATCGTCCTCGTCGGTCGCAATACGCATGCTCGTAATCTCGATCCCGCCCCAGGGGTCATCGTTCCCCGCGACGAAGCCACGATGCGCACCACCACTTTCCCTCATAAACGTGGAGTTGTTGTCTTTGAACGCGTTCAGATAGAGGTGAAACTGCAATTCCTTCACAGCCACGTTACCTGGATTTTTCCAGGTCAGCCTCTGGATGCCTGATATGGTTTTAGAGTCCGGATCCAGCGTCACGTTCATGGTGTAGGAGACGAGGCGCTCGCTGAGCGGTGTGAGTGAGGTGGTCCTGGATTGGGCACTCGCTGGCCTGACAGACAGGACACAAAGGAGAAGAAAAATGACGGTTCGCATGTTACATTCCGGTCAGTATCATCAACCAAGTAAACGGCATCAAGGGGAGAATAGGTACGCATGGACGTGCAGAATAAAAATCACAATTCGTCCGGCACCGTCGCCGCACTCCTGAAATTGAGAACGGAAACAGACAAAAGGTAAGTTTGGAGTCCCAACAACTGAAATATCCGCTCAAAGTAGCGTTGTGTGAGGTGGGAGCCAGAGACGGTTTTCAGTTCGAATCCAAGCCTATTCCTACTCCGATGAAGGTGCGTGTGATCGAGGAGTTGATGGAAGCTGGACTCACGCAGATTCAGATCACGTCTTTCGTTCATCCGGAAAAGGTGCCGCAGATGTCGGATGCGGAAGAGTTGGCCGAGACGTTCACCAAGGTTGAAAACATGCGGCTTTCAGGCCTGGTTCTCAATGAGAAGGGCGTACGTCGTGCCATTGGGAGCGGAATACGCGCTGTCGATCTTTCCATAGCTACAAACGAGCAGCACGGCGCAGACAACGCAAATATGTCTGTAGATGAAGGAGTGTCTCAAGCGGTTTCAATGATCCGTATCGCACGGGATGCGGGCCTTGAAGTTCAGCTGGGGTTGCAGACCGTGTGGGGATACAGAGTTCCGGGCGATACGCCGCTCGACTCCATCGTGAGTCTGGCCGAGCGTTTTGCAGCGAGCGATATCGAGTCGTTCTCGCTGGCCGATTCGACCGGCATGGCGAATCCCGCGTCGATCGAGAAAGTAATCAGGGCTGTGAGAGCCGTTTCAGACGTTCCTCTCGTCCTTCACCTTCACGACACCAGGGGACTTGGACTGGCCAACATGGTGGCTGCGCTCGAACTTGGCGTTGATCGATTCGATACCTCGATGGGCGGCCTCGGTGGATGCCTTTTCATTCCGGGAGCAACCGGAAATGTCGCGACAGAAGATGTCTGCTACACGCTGGATCAGCTGGGTGTACAGACTGGAGTGGATCCGGCCAGGGTAGCTCAAATCTCCAGAATGATGTCCGACTTCCTCGGTCGAGAGCTATCTGGAAAACTGTACACTCTCCTGGAGTAAATGGAGATGAATAGTTGCCGCCCTTTCTGAAGCCGAGCGTCTCTCAATCCTGATAGGCTTCGAGTGGAAGGCAGGAGCAGATGAGATGCCTGTCGCCATAAGCGTCGTTTACTCGCCTGATCGATGGCCAGAATTTGAATTCTCTGGACCATGATGCCGGATAGGCTGCCTTTTCACGTGAATAGACTTGATTCCATTCGTCCGCCATCACCATTGACGCTGTGTGGGGTGCATTTGACAGCGCACTCATCTCACTCTCAACCAGTCCCAATTCTACTTCCTGAATTTCTGCTCTGATCGAGATCATGGCTTCGATGAAACGATCCAATTCAGCCTTGTTCTCGCTCTCCGTGGGCTCGACCATCACGGTTCCGACCACGGGCCATGACATCGTTGGAGCGTGAAATCCATAGTCTATAAGTCGTTTGGCTACATCCACTTCGGTGAGTTTCGTGTTTTGACGCAGGGAGCGCAGATCGAGGATGTATTCGTGGGCGACTCGACCACTTATTCCCGTGTAGAGGACGTCATAGTAGGGCTGAAGCCTCCGAGCCATGTAGTTTGCGTTCAAAATAGCGACTTGAGTCGACTTCTTCAGACCGTCTGCACCCAACATGGCTATGTAGGCCCAGGAGATGAGTAAGATCGAAGCACTTCCGAAGGGTGCAGCTGCGACCGGTCCTAACGATCCACCGGCCTCAACCAGGGGATGACCCGGGAGGAAGGAGGCCAGATGGGACGCCACGCATATCGGCCCAACTCCCGGTCCGCCTCCACCGTGGGGTATGGCAAAGGTCTTGTGCAAATTCAGGTGACAGACATCGGCCCCGATGTCTCCCGGCCGGCACAATCCGACCTGCGCATTCATATTTGCTCCATCCATGTACACCTGTCCACCATGACGGTGGATCGAGTCACAGATTTCCATCACCGACTCCTCAAATACACCGTGCGTGGAAGGGTAGGTGATCATCAATGAGGATAGATGGTCTCCTGCTTCAGAGGCTTTGGCCTTCAGGTCAGCAAGGTCGATGTTTCCGTGTTTGTCGCAGGCGACCACTACCACTTTCATTCCCGCCATTACCGCACTTGCGGGATTCGTGCCATGCGCTGAAGAAGGTATCAGACACACGTCGCGGTGCATCTCTCCCAGACTCTCGTGGTACGCTTTGATAACCAACAGACCTGCATACTCGCCGGAGGCTCCCGCGTTTGGTTGCAGAGATGTAGTTGCAAATCCTGTAATCTCTGACAACCAGGTCCGCAACTCATCCATCATTTCGTGGTAGCCTTCGACCTGATCCCTGGGCGCGAAAGGGTGTATTTGGTTGAAGCCCGGCATCGTGATCGGAATCAGCTCGGCGACCGCATTGAGCTTCATGGTGCATGAACCGAGAGCGATCATGCTAGTCGTCAGCGAGAGATCTTTTGTAGAGAGATGGTGCATGTACCGGGTCAAAGCCGCCTCGGATTGATGCTGTTCGAACACGGGATGCGATAAAAAATCGTCTTCTCGCCCCATGCTGCCGAAGTACCCGGATTCCATGTCAGCTGCCAGGCGACTTACCTGTGCCGGGTCACCCGAACCTCCAAAAATGCCCAGAAGATCGCTCAAATCACTCTCCTTCAGAGTCTCATCCAGAGAAATCCCAACCGAGCCGTCGTCGAAATATCGCAAGTTGATTCCCGCCGCGACAGCTCTTTCCCTGAGCGCCTCTGCATCCGGAACATCGACATGAAGGGTGTCAAAAAAGTCAGTGTGCCGTACGGTAACGTTGATTTCTGCAAGAGCGGCGGATAAGAGTCGGGTCGCATCCAATATTCGCGTCGCGATCGCGGCGAGTCCTTTGGGACCGTGATAGAGGGCATACATGCTGGCGATCACGGCTAACAATACCTGGGCCGTGCAGATGTTGGAAGTGGCCTTATCACGCCGAATGTGCTGCTCGCGGGTCTGCAGGGCCATCCTCAAAGCGGTGTTGTTGTCAGCATCTACGCTCACGCCAATCATGCGTCCCGGAACCTGGCGCTTGAACGCCATACTAGTTGCGAAGTAGGCGGCGTGGGGTCCTCCGAAGCCAATTGGCACGCCGAATCGCTGGGTCGAGCCGACCACGACGTCTGCGCCAAAGGCCCCCGGCGATTTGAGCAGGGTCAGACTGAGCAGGTCCGCCGCTGCAACAACAAAGGCATCATTTTCGTGTGCCCGGTCGCAGAACCCGCTGTAGTTATACACGGCTCCATCGGAGGCTGGATATTGAATCAGTGCGCCGAAGCAGGTGTCTCCAAAGTCGAATGTTCTGTGGTCTCCGATGGTGACTTCAATTCCCAGCGGGAGGGCGCGAGTCTGAACGACAGCGATTGTTTGCGGGTGACACTCCTCCGAGACGAAAAATTCGGATCGATGGCTACGCTTTGTCTGTCTGTGAAGCATCATCATTGCCTCAGCCGCAGCCGTTCCTTCGTCGAGCAGACTGGCGTTGGCGATCTCCATTCCCGTGAGGTCGATGACCATCGTCTGAAAGTTCAATAGTGCTTCCAGTCGGCCCTGAGAAATTTCCGCCTGATAAGGCGTGTACTGGGTATACCAGGATGGATTTTCCAGGATGCCGCGCTGGATGGCAGGTGGGGTCACGGTTGGCGAATATCCCATCCCGATGTAGGACCGGAAAAGTTTATTTTTGGCGGCCAGCTCTGAGGCGCGTGCCAGTAGATCGGATTCGGTGAGGGCAGCTGGCAAGTTCAAATCGCCACTCATGCGAATCGCCGCCGGAATGGTCTCATCAACGAGTTCGTCGAGGGAACCAGCGCTGATATGGGACAGCATTTCCGATAGATCGTTGTCGGAAGGGCCGATGTGGCGATGTGAAAATCGGTCGGTAGACCTCAGACGAATGGGCATGAATGTCAGAGCGTCGGAGTGAAGAGTATCGTGGCGTCAAGGTCAACGCCGCAGTTCGAAAAAATACTGCACCTACGTTTCAAGATTGTTTGAATCCTGTTCCCTCCTGTGTCGATTGCAGCGTCTCAATTGCGTTTTTGGCTGCCGTCTGTTCAGCGCTCTTCTTACTCCGATCCTCTCCGCGTCCGTATTCCTCTCCATCGAGCATCACTGCGACTACGAAACGCTTGTCGTGGCTGGGCCCGGATTCTTCGACGACTTCGTATTCGGGCTGAATTTGACTTCTGCCCTGCACGTATTCAAGGAGGGTACTCTTGTAATTATCTCTGGTGCGCGCGAGCTGGTCCAGATCGACCCTGTGAAGTACAGTCCTGTGAATGAACGCCCTGGCGGCGTCTACACCCTGGTCGAGATATATGGCTCCAATGATGGCTTCAAAGGCATCGGCGAGGATACTATTGCTACCCCGCTGATCCTCATTGAGACTGTCGCTGACTTGAATGAATCTTCCCAGGTCGATTTCGCGCGCTCGCTCAGCGAGCGCGCGACCATTTACCAGCTTGGAGCGCAGACGGGTCAGGAAACCCTCGTCGCTGTCGTTGTACGTGTTGAAAAGATGCTCCGCCACCAGAAAACCCACGACCGAATCTCCCAGGTATTCGAGTCGCTCGTTGGAAATCATGTGCGAGTCGGGCTTACCCCGAAGAAGGGACCGATGTCGAAGTGCCTGAATAAACAGATTCTCGCTTGTGATCGAGCACCCGAGCACCCGTGCGAGCTGGTCCAGATCTACATTTGCCTCGCCCGGATCAGGGCCCTTGGTCAGGCCCAGCAGCTTATTAATCCAATCGATCACGATTCACCTCTCGGTGTGGAATGAACCAGGGGGGTAATGGAAGTCCCTGGTTCTGAGGGGATAGGGTTGGCCACCGACATCGTTTTCAGCTCAACAAGATAATCCACCAGGGCCCTCATGCTCGGCTCAACATCACTGTAGACGCAAATACTGGCGCGAACATCTTGAAAATCTGCGAGCACAACTGGGCTCCCAAGTGCGGCGAGATAGACCGGATGTGCCGATACGAGATCATCAACCAACTGTCTTTGAAACGGCAGCAAGCCATACGTTTGCCAGGCAGAGGGCTTGACCACCATGGCCACAATCACGTTTGAATGGTGACCTGCTGCCTCGATCAATGGAGCGTGATCATCTTCTTCAGCATCCGGGCCAATATTGCAGAATGATCCGGCTGGAAAGGCAGACAGGAACGACGTTTCCAGGAGCTCTGCGCCTGAATCGTGGCCGATCTGACGCGGTCCCATAAGAATGAAAAGGGGACCTTTCTGGCCCATTCGAGGCGTTTGTAACGCGATTTCCTCCTTTTCTCCAATGGCAAGCTGTATCGACTCGAAGGCGATGCGATCAGCCAGAAAACGATGCTCTTCCTTACCGATGACCGAGAGTGGTTGGGCTAAAGACGGATCGATAAACATTCCTTTTCCGAACCGGGCCGCCAACCTGGTTTTCAGGCCCCAGACGCGTTCAAACGCGGTGTCGACCACAGCTCGAGGTAGGTCTCCGCTCAATACTGCCGTAGTCAGATACTCTACCGTAGCGGGGACATCTTTCACATCCAGCAAGATGTCCACTCCGGCTTTCAAGACATCCGCAGCCAATGCTCCCGGATGTTCATCCTCCCGTTCGACCCCAGCCATCATCAGGCTGTCGGAGATGACCGCGCCTCGAAAATTCATGCTCTTCCTGAGAAGCTCGGTGACGATCGGTCGCGAACGAGTGGCCTCGACTCCTGTCTCGTCCAGACCTGGATACGCCACGTGGGCGGTCATGACGAGTGAAACTCCGCTTTCAATGGCGCGCTGAAACGGAATAAGTTCAAGTTTTCCAAGCTCTTTGCGATCCCTCGAAACTACCGGACGACTGTCATGAGAATCGACATCAGTGTCCCCGTGACCCGGGAAATGCTTGGCCGTTGAAAGAAGCCCTTCGCCATTACACCCTCTGATGTATGCCGAAACAAGCCTGGCAACCGTCTCTGGAGACGTTCCAAAAGCTCGAGTTGAGATGATTGGATTGAGTGGGTTTGAACTGACATCCGCAATCGGTGAAAAGCTGATATGCAGGCCGGCGGCCAGCGCTTCACGCGCCGTTGCTCGAGCTGCGGCCTCGAGCAATTCTTCGTCGAGGTCTCCAATAGCCTGGAATGCCATTGCATGTGGAAAGAGGGTTGCGCCGCGCAGCTGTTGCCCGAGTCCGCGCTCCATATCGGTACCGATCAGAAGTGGAAAGCGCGCGAGACTCTGTAATCGTGTGAGTGTCTGTGGAGTTCGGATTCGGTCTCCGTTGAACAGACAAAGGCCTCCGATGGGATAGTCACGCATCAGATTTTCAATGCGTTCAGCATCCTCGTCAACGGATATGGAGGGACTCATATATGAGCCTATCCCGGGGAAAATGAGCTGAGAAATGCGATCTCTCAGACTTTCAGGAGGGGATAGCATGTGAGACTAACTGCAATGGGTGCGTCAGCGCTCAAGATACAAATCGTGGGACTTGATATAGGCCTCCACTGCAGGAAGCAGGCTCACCGACTGACGCTCGCCGCGGCGCATACCGTCCCGGATAGCGGTACTGGAAAATTCCATCGGTGCTCCGGGTAGCCAGATTGGGGGTTCTTCAGGATCTTCCCCCCCTTCCGCTAGCTGAGTCCTTTTGTAGCACGTCAGGTGGGCGGAATCTCTGATTGCCGTCGGGTCCTTCCATGTATCGAAAATACGCAGCTGATCCTCTCCAATAATCAGGTACAGCTCCGATTCAGGAAACGTCGATTTAATGAGTCGAATGGTGTCGACGGTGTATGAGGGTCCCTCGCGATTTATCTCAACAAGGTCCATTTTGAATCGCGAATCTTCCTCGACCATCAGCTGAACCATCGCCTGTCGATGGGACGAAGCCGATAGCTCCGAAGTGAGCTTGTGCGGTGGGGATCCTGTCGGGATCCACAACAGGCTGCTGAGATCCAGGTGGTCGCAGGAAATCTTGGCAATCCTTAAATGTCCGAGATGAGGTGGGTCGAACGAGCCACCGAATACGCCCAGCCGAGTCATGATCTGGAAGTAGAGTCAGATTCACCCAACAGGTTCTGGACCTGGCGGTAGATCTCTTCAGCATCCTTCACGAGCGGACTGTCGGGAAAGATCTGGATAAGGCGGTCGTAATTCGTCTCGGCAAGACGCAGGCGTTCGGCCTTGCGTGACGGGATGCTCAAGCGTGCATATTCCAGATAGGTTTTCAGCGCTCCCAGAAGGGCATCATCTGCCATATCGGTGTCATAATAACGGTCAAAAACCGCTTCATAGGACACAGCGGCCGCATTCCAGCGCTCCCGGCGTTCATAAAGTTGCGCAGTGTGGAACTGCTTTTGGGCCAATTTGCCCCGTAACTCGATGATCCGGTTCTGCGCATCTTCCGTCAATTCATGATCTTGATACCGCGAGATAAAAAGTTGAAATTGAACGATGGCGCGTTCGGTGTCCGTCTGATCCAGCTCAAACTCAGGAGAGCGATCGTAGTAAGTCATCGCCAGTTCGTATTCCGCATCCGGTACGCGTGGATCACTCCTGTAAATCTGGGTGAAACGGGTGAATTCATTCGCGGCAAGAAGGAAATCTCTGTTGCTGCGATAAGATCGAGCCAGGAGTAGTTGAGAATCTGCAGCCCACTGGTGCGTGCGTCCAAAGTCGAAAGCGCCTTGAAAGAAGCTGGCCGCTCTCTCGAAGTCACCATCTTCATATTGTGCGAGTCCTTTATCGTAGGCTTCCTGCGGAGTGTCATATCGAAGACGACCGCTTCCGCCACAGGCTGAAAGCGTGATGGCAATGATGAGGGCCATCCAGGGATATTTCAAAGACATCAGACGATTCATGGACGATATGTTCAGCGATTGAAGGGTTGGCCCCGTGAAAACGAATCCTTAAGGCCGATTCGTATGTCCTGGGTGTCCTTGAGAAGCACTTCTGCGCTCAGCGGGCGGGTCATACGAAAGGCTACGATGCCAGTTCCTGGCCACTTGAGGGCTAATTTTAGCGTATTAGTGCGAGGGTACCGTTTCGGTAACGATGGTAAAACATGTATCGATTGACATTTCCGCCTTCGAAATGTATCCGCATCCCAAGGCCTTCAAACGCGGGCATATTTCGGATAACATCATGTAGTTGTCGAGAGTCCCGACGGGAGAGGGCCCGCAGACCGAACGTGGTTACATCGTAGCCGGTGATTCCCAATCGATCCGGCGTCGTACCCGAGAGGTTGAAATACTTCTCTGCGAACGCTCGATAGTCAAAGCTTTCTTCGTCGACCAGGAAATCGTTCGAGTACGTGGTGGTGTAAACCGACGCATGCGCCCGCTGCGGGAGATCATGCCATGCGGCGTTCCCGAGCAGACGTGGAACTCTTCCGACTCGATCAAACGATGAAAGTATGGCGCCGGCAAGTGGAACGGGGTCGCGGGTCGCAAGAGGAACGTAGAGGGCGTCGATACCATCCAGCGTATCGGCCGTGATTAGATCAGGTAACTGGTACCAGTAGGATTCATCGGGGAGGATGTCAATAAAGACCAGATCCGCGCCCATGCGCGAGGCTTCTTCAATGAATCCATCACTCAGCCGTTCGCCTACCTTTCTATTGTCTGAAGCAGCAATAACGCCAAGACGATTCAGACGCAAACCGTTGATCGCGAAGCGAGCCATCACTTCTCCTCGAACTCTCATTGACGGATTTGCCTGGAATGAAAAAGTCCTGGAATCGGAAACGCGTTCATCCGTGGCAAGCGGAGCGATAAAAACGATGCGCTCTCTTTCGGCTTGATCAGCGGCTGCTATCGCCTCCTCGCTGTAGAGAGTGCCGATGATGAGGGTGACTCCCTCATCGCTCAATTCCCTGACGGCGCGGCGCGCTGCGGGAGGTCCCCCATCCACATCGCGATAAATCATTTTTATTTTTCGGTCGTTCCGGCCGGAATTATGCATCTCGACGGCAAGGCGGACGCCATTGAAAATCGCTTGCGAAGCCACTCGATCCTCTTCGGACAAAGAAAGAAGAATTCCGACGAGTTGAGGAGAGTTGGAGGCGGTGCGATGTGCGCTCGAAGCGAGTTCACTGAGGTGGCTGGCTTCCTCCAAATAGCCACTTGAGGGAAAATCAGCCGAAAAATCTGATAGAAACGACAGCGTGAGCGTAAATCGACCCATCCGGTAGGCCGACTTGGCCGCCATTATTCTTGCCGCAGAAGAAGAGGCATTGTTCGGGTGGTCGGCCAGTAATTGCTCGAAAATGGTCAAAGCCTCGGCAAATTGGCCGGCTTCAAAATTATCGACACCCTTCTGGAGGGAGGAATCAGCCCTCACCACGGTGGGAATTCCAACACGTTGCTGCGACACAGCGTCCGAAGGCGTGAGTAGAATTAGCGTAGCCAGAAGGCAGGCTGAAAGCACCATTCGCGATTGTCGCATCATTCCCATTCAATGGTGGCGGGCGGTTTCGAGCTGATATCGTAAACGGTTCGATTGATACCCTGAACCTCGTTGACAATCCTGTTGGACACGTGAGCCAGGAAATCGTTCGGGAGCCGAGACCAGTCGGCCGTCATTCCGTCTACACTGGTTACAGCCCTCAGCGCGCACACCTTCTCGTAGGTCCGCTCATCTCCCATTACGCCGACGGTGTGGACGGGCAGCAGAACCGCAAATGCCTGCCACACGTCTTCGTACAGATCCCACTTGCGAAGTTCGCTGATGAAAATGTCATCGGCTTCCCTGAGTAATTCCACATCAGATCGATTCACGAGTCCGAGCACCCGAATCCCCAATCCCGGACCGGGAAACGGGTGTCGGCCGACGATTTCTTCGGGCACGTTCAGGAGACGACCGATCTCTCGAACTTCGTCCTTGAGCAGCTCTCGGAAGGGTTCGAGCACTTCCAATTCCATTTCCGCGGGAAGACCCCCGACGTTATGGTGGGTTTTGATTGTGGAGGAGGGACCTTTGAATGACACGCTTTCAATGACATCGGGGTAAAGGGTACCCTGCGCCAGAAATTTTGGTTTTCTGCCCAGATCCGAGGCTATCTCCATCTTGCCCTGGTCAAAAACTTCCACGAACGCGTTGCCGATAATCACGCGTTTTTTCTCAGGGTCAGCCACGCCTTCCAATCGATTGAGGAAGAGGTCACTGGCATCAATAGCGTTCAACCGAATTTGGTAGTGATCCCTGAACGTTGCCTGGACTTGCTCCCACTCACCCTTTCTAAGGAGGCCATTGTTCACGAAAATGCAGGTCAGCTGATCCCCGATGGCTTCGTGTAGGAGTACCGCGGCGACGGATGAGTCTACTCCCCCTGACAGGCCAAGGATGACGTGGTCATCTCCCACCACTTCACGTATCTCCGCTTTCTTTTCCTCGATGAACGAGGCGGCCGACCAGTCTCCCTTGCACTTACATATCTGGATCGCAAAGTTCTGGATGATCTGCTTTCCGTATTCCGTATGGTGCACTTCTGGATGGAACTGAACGCCATAGTGGGGGTGATCTGCTGAGTGAACAGCTGCTATGGGAGCGTTAGAAGTGTGAGCAATTACCTCGTATCCATCTGGCAACCGCGTCATTTTGTCTCCATGGCTCATCCAGACCTGGGAGCCTTGGGCTACATCACGTAACAAACGAGAATCCGAATCAATCTCGATGGCTGCTCGGCCAAACTCCCGTTTATCAGCAGCCTGCACTTCGCCGCCCATTGCGTGTGCCATCGCAAACAGACCGTAACAGATTCCCAACACCGGCACCGTAGATCCGTCTTCTCGGGTCAGATTCAGGAAGGCTGGATCCAATTTTGGGGCGCCCTCTGTATAGATCGACGATGGCCCTCCGGACAGGATGATTCCACTTGGATTTTGCGCCGCAACGTCTTCGACAGAAATCGAGAAAGGAAAAATTTCGGAGTAAACTCCTGCTTCCCGGACTCTTCTCGCTATCAGCTGGGTAAACTGCGAACCGAAGTCCAGAATGACGATGCGTTCGTGCATAACCGCTTTTTCTTATCTATTGGCCAACCATATCGGCATAATCTGATCTCGAGAGAAGATCTTCCAACTCTGAGGCGTCATCGATCGTAATTTTTATCAACCACCCATCTCCGTAGGGATCGTTGTTGACGGCTTCGGGAGTATCCTCCAGTCCTTCGTTGAATTCTGTCACCGTTCCGTTGACGGGCATCAATAGTTCAGAAACCGTTTTCACAGCCTCCACCGTTCCGAAGACTTCATCTCGGCCGACTGACTCGTCCAGAGTGTCGATCTCGACATAGACGATATCTCCCAACTCAGATTGGGCAAAATCGGTGACCCCAATGGTCCCGATCGATCCCTCGACTCTCAGCCACTCATGGTCTTTTGTGAAATACAGATCTTCAGGAAAGTTCATCTTCTTGTTTTTCAAGCTTAAAGGATTCCAGGAACTGCGTATCGAAATCGCCCTGGATAAATCGTTCGTCCTTCAGCAACTGCTGATGGAATGGAATGGTCGTCTTCACCCCCTCAATCACGAACTCGTCAAGTGCTCGAAGCATTTTTTGAATCGCCAGATTCCTCGTTCGAGCGCGCACGATCAGTTTCGCGATCATCGAATCGTAATAAGGCGGAATTACGTAGCCCGCGTAGACGTGCGTATCAACCCGAACGCCGTGACCACCCGGAGGATGAAAGGTCTGAACTGTTCCGGGAAAAGGAGAGAAATTATTGAAGGGGTCTTCCGCATTTATCCGGCACTCAATCGCGTGTCCATCCAGAATGACATCACGTTCATTGATTTCCTCACCCATGGCGACGCGGATCTGATATTCGACAAGATCACAATCCGCAACCTCTTCTGTTACGGGGTGCTCGACCTGAATTCGCGTGTTCATTTCCATGAAGTAGAATTCGCCTTTATCGTTGACAAGAAATTCGACGGTGGCTGCGCCCTCATAATTCACGGCTTTGGCACCTTTTATGGCAGCCTCACCCATGCGTGCGCGTAACTCACGGTCCACTACGGGGGATGGAGATTCTTCCAGCAGTTTCTGATGCCTGCGCTGTATTGAGCATTCACGCTCTCCAAAATGAATAACGTTTCCCTTTCCGTCTCCCAATATCTGAATTTCAATATGTCTGGGGCCGGTTACGAATTTTTCGATGTAACAGCCTCCATTCCCAAATGCCGCTAAAGCTTCCGAGCTTGCCGTCTGAAACAGCGTCTCGAAATCTTCGGCGTTCCAGACGAGGCGCATTCCGCGTCCGCCTCCTCCCGCGCTGGCCTTCACCATTACAGGGTAACCTATTTTTTTGGCCACCTTTGCGCCTTCACGAGCATCCTTGACCTCACCGTCCGAGCCAGGAACTACGGGGACGCCTGCCTTGGCCATCGTCGCCTTCGCCAGACTTTTATCACCCATCAACCGGATGGTCTCCGGTGGGGGTCCAATAAATTTGATATCGTGGTCCTCGCAGATGGCGGAAAAGTCCGGGTTTTCAGCGAGAAAGCCGTAGCCTGGATGGATAGCATCCGCTCCGGTCACTTCAGCCGCCGCAATAACGCGGTCGAATCGGAGATAGGAGTCCCGGCCAGCTGGTGGTCCGATGCAGACCGCTTCATCGGCAAAACGAACGTGCAGAGAGTCCCGATCCGCTGTTGAGTAGACGGCGACGGTATCGATCCCCATCTCATGACAGGTTCGGATGATACGAAGGGCAATTTCGCCACGGTTGGCGATCAGAATTTTTTTAATCACGGGCAGCGTCCTCGTTCTCGATCAGCTCGGATCGATTATAAACAGGGGCTGATCAAATTCAACCGGAGTTCCGTTTTCAATCAATATTTCGCTGATGGTTCCGCTTACTTCGCATTCAATTTCATTCATCAGCTTCATCGCCTCGATGATGCACAATACATCGCCGGTTGAGACTTTTTGTCCAACCGAAACAAAGGTGTCGGCATCGGGAGAAGACGCGGAATAGTAGGTGCCAACGATTGGCGCACGAACTTCAACACCTGTCGACGGAGTCTCCACAGGCATTGGTTCAGCAGAAGGCGCTGCCGCGGCCAACGGTGGTCCGGCTGCCGGCGGGGGCGCGGTTGCGTAGGCTATTTGAGGCGGTGCCGTAACGGGCGCATGTTTTCGAATGACGAGGCGAAGATTTTCCTCCTCAATTTCAACCTCGGACACGTCGCATTCGGCAACCAGTTCAAGCACTTCTCTCAGATGTTTGAGATCCATGTTATTTCCTCTTGCTTCAGTGGGTGGCAATAAACGTGATCAGACTGTACTGACGCGCGTCACGTAATCACCTTTCTCGGTGTTGACTTTGATCACGTCTCCCTCATTGATGAAAAGGGGCACATTCACGGTAGCGCCACTCTCGACAATGGCCGGTTTCGTTGCACCGGTAGCGGTATCTCCTTTCAATCCAGGCTCGCACTCAGTCACAGTCAGTTCGACAGCCATTGGGATCTCTGTCGTCAATGCCTTGTCTGTTTCTGCGTGCATGATGATGTCAATGGTAGCTCCTTCTTTGATGAACTCCCTGCCCGCGACGGCGTCCGTCGGTAGAGACGTCTGTTCATACGTCAAGGTGTTCATGAAATGCAGGCCGAGATCATCCTGATAAAGAAACTGATGCGAACGCCTCTCCACTCGCACTTGCTCCACTTTTTCGCCGGCACGGAAGGTGTTGTCGACAATTTTCCCCTTCCTGACGTTTCTCAGCTTCGTTCTGACGAACGCGCCTCCTTTTCCCGGTTTTACGTGCTGAAATTCGATAATCGTCCAGATATCGTTGTTCCAATTCATCGTAAAGCCGTTCCTGAAATCACTTGTGTCGGCCATCAGGCACTACCATCCCATAATTCAGATTGAAAAAAGCATCAGAACGGCAAATATAGCTTTTGATCGGTCTTGCAGTCAATTATGCCGTTCGAAGATCTTGGGGAATAGGATTCTCAAGACTGGCGGAACTGGGCAGCGATCCGGTCGATGTCTTCTTCAGATAGACCATTTTCCGCTTTTTTGGTTGTCGGTGCAACCGGAGAAGGTGCGGACGATCGGGCGATTTTCTTGATTCCGCCCCCACCGGTTCGCAAGGTCGGGTTTCCGGCCCTCTCGCGGAGCCGAGCGTCGATTTCCTCCATCCAGGGTTTCGTAGGCCGACCATCTTTGCGAAGTGATCTGTGCCCGTCGTGTGCTTGCTTCGAGCCGGATGGGGCCATTGATACGGAACTCTTACCGGGGTTAATAGGACTGGTCTCAAACGCGAGGCGTTTTATGTTGACCAGGTGCAGCGGCGAAATGTTGTCTGCGGTTATCGAGCCTCCAATGGTTCCGGGCCCCAACGTCATGGCGGGGAACAGAGATGTTGTATATCCTACGGACCCGAGAGCTGCAACCGAGTTGACCACGATTCTCATTGCTGGTTTTTCAAGGGCGAACGCCTCGATAATCCGTTCACTCGTCGCGTGGATTCCCAGTGTGTGACCAAGGCCTCCGAATGCCAGAATCTCTTTGCAACGTGCGCATCCGGCCTCCCATCCGTCTTCCACAAACAGGCTTAGAATCGGAGACAGCGTTTCCATGGATAAGATTTCTCCTTTACCGACCTCGGATACCTGAGCAATGAGCGCCCTGGTCTTCTTGGGGACTTTGAATCCCGCAAGGGTAGCGATTACTTCAGGAGATTTTCCGACTTGATCAACATTGAGTCTTCCGCCGCGCGCGACAATCTTTCGAAGCAGATCGGCCTCTTTCTCATTCAAAAAGTAACCCCCTCCCTTACGAAGCGCTTCCTTCAATCGGGGCAGAACAGGCGTATCGGCGACAATACTCCTTTCGGTAGAGCACAGGGTTCCCCAATCGAAGGAAACGCCGTACAGAATATCATCCGCCGCCTTTCCGATGTCGGCCGAACGATCGACATAGACCGGTACGTTTCCCGATCCCACTCCGTAAGCGGGTTTTCCCTTGGAATAAGCGGCCCGCACCATGGCTGAACCGCCCGTGGCAAGGATCAGATCGGTTTCCGGGTCTTCGAGCAGGGCGTCAGTTCCCTCCAGGCTCACCTCTGACATACATCCGAAAAGTCCCTCGGGTGCGCCGGCCCGATATGCTGCAGTCGCTACAATATTGACAGCCTCCAACGTACACGCTTTTGCTCGGGGATGGGGGCTGATCACGATGGCGCACCTGGCCTTCGCAGCGATGATCACCTTGTACAAAGCGGTGGATGTCGGGTTGGTTGACGGTATGAGTGCCGCTACCACTCCCATGGGGGAGGCGATTTCCCATACAGATCCATTTTCGGTTGTCTTGATGACACCGCACGTCTTCATGTCGACCATTCGCTCCTGGAGCGTTTGGGTCGCAAACAGATTTTTCTGAATCTTGCTTTCGACTCGACCAAATCCGGTTTCTTCGACGGCCATTTTCGCGAGGCGTTCTGATGCATCGATCCCTGCTCGAACCATCTCGCGAACGATTCGGTCAACCGCTTCTTGAGAAAACGCGTGGTACGCGTCGAAAGCACTGCGCGCCCGGCGCAGAAGCGTTCTGGCTTGTTGTATGGAATGGAGATCGTTGTCCATGGCGGATCGCTAGCTAATATGCCCCCATGGCGCAAATACCGCGTTTATAACACTTTAATGGCATTATCTTTTCTTAAACGTTCTGAGGTATTGGGGTGTATTAGGACATTTCTTTAGAACATGTTTAGAACTTTGCGCCTGATTGGGTCTTGGCCTTCATTTATTTAGAGTGGGTGTTTCGGCCGGTTGGGGTAGAGGTAATCGGCCACGGGTGAGACCGTGGAGGGATCAAAAATCCCCACCGCTCTCATTAGCATTCGTTTCATGGACTCGTCCGTAGCGTGTGCGTATTTACGAGTGGTTGAATAATGTAAGTGTCCTACCATTGGGGAAACTATTTGAAGTGGCAACCCAAGATCATTTAGCATCCACGAAATGTAGGTGTGGCGAAGCCAGTGTGGTGTTATTCTTCGCCCCCCCAACGCAAACATTGAGGCCTCAACCATTTTCCGCTGGTAATGAGCAGCGGACTTCGTTCGCATGGTCTCATGTCTGAAGGTGCGGAATGAGTCGCGGCCCCTCGGATAGAGAATAACTGTCCTGCTAGACTCACCATAGATCTTTTTATTCTGCACTGTCAACTGAGACTTTTGGTCATCCACCTCGATGTCTTCAGGCTCCAGTGAGAGGAACTCGCCTATTCTCAGGCCGCTGCAAACCAGGCAGTCGATGACCATCTGCATTTCTTCGCTAGATGCCTCTTTTAGAGCGATAATTTCGTCGGGCCACAAGGCAGATCTAGGGGAAGAAGCCGCCTCCCTTTCGATATTACTAGCAGGATTGTAAGCCAAGACGTTCTCTGCCAGCAGATACTTGAAAAGCGCGTGTAAAACTTGTCTTTGTTGGTTCCTGCTTTCTGCCGTTCCGTAACTACTGATCGATCTCAGTATGTGCTCTTTCGTGATCAACAGGACGCTGGTGTCTTCGCTCACTTCTCTTGCAAACGATTTCAAACGGCCGTGCACGGGCGCTGAATCAGCGTAAGTCTTGCGTGAAATGAATTTACTAATCCAGTAATCCAGCGCCTTATTAGATGTTGTTAGGAGCTTGCTAGTCCACGGGTCTGAAAGTCTTCCAAAAGCTAAGTCCTTTTCAAATTTCGCTATTTTTTGGCGGGCTACAGTCGTGTTTTTGGTTTGTAGAGAGACCCATTTTCGCTGTGGTTGGCGGTCTTTATCGTAAAAAATAACGTAGTGGTTTCGTCCCTTTTTGGCTGCGTAGAGTCTCATAACACCACGTGTGCCATAAGCGTAAACACGTCTTGCTCTGAAATTTTGATTGTCTTCTTTTCGTAGGCGTTGTTGTCTGGAATAATCTCGACAGTATCGTGATCAATAAAATCGAGCCGACTAATGATGTTTTTTTGGTTCAGTTTTAAAAGGTAAATGCCTGGAGTTGGCTTTTCGAGGGCCTCTTCGGGTGATTCTATTCGGCGGCACTTCACTAGGGATCCGGGAGAAATGGTACCGCGCATGGAATCACCGGAATCCATTACAAAGAAAAGGTTTTGGTTTCCGACATCGACAAAACCAATGGTGCCAACCTGGTCGTCATCGCTCTCGCTCACTCCAGAAATGAACGCAAGGTTATAAATGGCCGATGGGAAGTCGATCTGGAGGGGTCTCGATCTCCCGCCGCCTCTAGCTGGAGGCACCAAGTATGCATAAGATCCATATTGCGTCGATTTTATAAAGTCAGAAGACTTTAGAGAATGTAGCGCGCCTCTAATACTCGACTGATTATAGCCTAATGATCCAAGTTGATCTAAAATATCTTTGGTGTCAGCATCTTCGGGCCAGATTCCCTTTAAAAGGTCAATTACCGCCGTTTTAACCCTCCTTTTCTTTTTCATGATTCTTTATTTGCCTCCGGTTTGTTCTGAATTGTGGGCATTATTGACTCCTTTGCTTGACAAAGTGTTGTAAGTTGTACTATAATAGATCCGAGTAAACTGAAAAATTCAGATCACTTCAGAACACTTGAGGCTTATTTGGTAAATTTAAGAATACCTCACGTGAACATCCAAATAATGTGCAATAACTAGGCCTAAGGCATGTCAGAAAGATTTGGTCCTCCGATCCATCCGATGCATAAATACTCGGTCGCCGAAGCTGGAGCACGATTGAAGTATGGCTTCTACAAAAAAGGCGTGAAGGGGTGGAGTTATCACATCATTCAGAAATTGATCGACTCCGGAAAACTCGAGGCAGGTGATCGAAATAGGAGTGGCAAAGTCATCTATATCACGGAGCGAGCCATTCAGAATTATGAAAAGGCTTCCCGCCTCGCAGCTCAAGTCACCTAACACCGGCTCCTGATATTAAACCTCAAATTTGCCGTGCAAGAGCGCAAAGTCCCCCTCCAGCAGTCTTCTCCCGAGCCAGATTCGATCGAAAAGAACATCTTTGCACGAACTTTGAAAGAGGGAAATGTGGAGATGGACGCGGCGCGAATCCTACTCGATGGGCTCTTAGATCAATTTGAGCTGTCGCCTATAGATAAAATGGCGGCATTGCTTCTGGCAGCGTCAAGGGCCTTTCACAGCGAGGTTTTCTTCTCAGGAATGAGCAAAGAAGAGGCCTCAAATATCATAAATCAATTCAATTTTACGTCTCGGGCTGCAATGACGGCTGCAGTTCAACTCGCCTTTCATAAGCGAGAACGAAGAGACGAAACGAAACGGGCTCCTCTTCACTGTCCATCTGGTACAGCGCAATCACATAACACTACTGGGGCGCCGAGGCCCACGGCAGAGAGAGTAGAGCCCAATTTTAATGGATGAACAACAACGCTCAACTCAAACAATATCACCAGGCCATGATGAAGACCACCCGGTGGATGCAGTCGTCTTTCAGGACATCCGGTTGCTGCGAAATCACCTCTCTAACAAGCGTTCTCACAGATTAACCTCCATATTTGTGGTGATTTGCCAGATAAATAGAGAAAGAGGCTATTGCGACCTTTCCCACGCTCGCCTGGGGGCCCTGGTTGGCATGGATCGTCACGCTGCATCGCGAGTCGTGCACGATCTTTTGCGCGAAAAAGCGATCAAAAAATTTCCAGGAAGTGTCCTTCGACCACTTCTTGAAATACCTGGTGAATTGGGGCCAAAACAGGGCGATCTAACGTTGTCGTTACAACAACAGCGTGGTCGTGACGACAACATCGAAACGTTGTCGTTACAACAACAGCGTGGTCGTGACGACAACATCGAAACGTTGTCGTTACAACAACATCCCGAAAACGACACCTTATATACCTCTAATACTAAAGTATTAGAGACTTCCTCCACCGCCCATGCGCGTGCGCCCGCGAGCGTACCCGCGCGCGCGCGACCAGCGGAAGAGGTGGTGGACCGAGAAGATCAATTTCTCGGATTGACTGAAGAGGAGTTTAACTCCATCGTTCCGAAATGGAATGACTTCGCCAGAACGCATGGGCTCTCCGAAGTAACGAACATTCCCCCCTCGTGGCTGCCCAAGATTCGGGCAAATATCCAGAGTATCGTGCCGCGCTACGACGCCATCCTGGGTAAAATTGCGGCCTCGACCTTTCTGTTAGGATCCGGAACGACGAACAAATGGCGCGCCTCATTTCGCTGGCTTTGGACAAAAGAGGACACGGCCGAAAAAGTTTTCGGCGGCGAATATGGTGACCGAGCAGTGAATTCTAGAACTGCTGAAAATCCGGTTAGACGTCACAACAAAACCGACCAGGAACTGGATGAGCTCTACCCAGAGGATCAGATTATGGACGGTCACGGGAATCCCATCAGAGGCGAAGCATGACCACCACTACCGCTACACTCTCAACCCACTACAACACCACGGGCCTCAGCGCCGAGAGCGCAAAGGTGGCTGGCGAGAAGGCTGCGACGCAGGGGCGCCTGATCCTCGACTTTTTTCAGGCCCACCCACGCACGGCGTACGCCGCCCACCAGGTGCACCAATCGCTACTACCCGCGCTGGGCAACGCCCCGATCACATCCGTTCGTCGCGCAATCACCAACCTTGAATCAGGCCTCTTTCTGGTAAAAACCACCCGAACTGTCGAGGGGCCACACCACATCGCCGTCTGCACATGGCGGCTCAACACGGGCGAGAAGATGGAAGACTACCCTTGGCCGATACCACCACCCAAAACCACTCCTGAGCGCGCCGAGCCGCGTGAACCAGAGCTCAAAAAGAGGATCGACCGTGATCATTGGGCGCGGGTTCTTGAGCGCGCCGACGTGCGTAAAGCGTTTTTGACGGCTCATATGGCGAATAATTGCCAGGTATTTGCTCACATTGATGGCAAGAGCAAGGCTCTGGACCTGGCAACGCACTACGCTCGCGGCGGCGAAATTGAAACTGGGCGCGGCGTGAAAAATGGCCTCCTGGTTCAAGGCAGTTACGGCTGCGGTAAAACGCATTTGAGCACGGCTGTTTTTAAGCAGCTGCTCGCAAATATGCTCATATCTGGGCATCACGACGACATTGCGCCGGCGAGGTGGGCCAACTGGCCAAGCAGAGTCAAGGAGATTCAGGGCGGTTATTCGGACGGAAGTAGCAGAGGGCAGGTAGTCATGCTCTCATCGATTCCGCTACTTCTCATCGATGACATTGGCAACGAGACTACCGGCTCCAGCAAGGATCATGTAGAGCTGCTCGAGGAGATTGTGAACACTCGCCACATGGATGAGCTGCCGACCATTTTCACCTCGAACATGGACATGAAGCGCCTCACCGACTCGTACGGACTCCGGCTGATGGATCGGATACACGAAATGTGCGCGAGTGTTCAAATGGGAGGCCGAAACCTGCGCACGCTCCCGATCACGGCTGCAGAAAATGCTCTTGTGGCGGGGGATCCGAAATGACGGCCGTTCAGTGGATCAACATATTTGAGAGAGAGCTCCGTGTGGGTGTGGATGAGGCCGCCACCACGCTTGTTATGGGCCTGATACGAGAATTTTCCTACCGGCTGGAAGAGGAGCATCACATCGATCGGCGCAAAGTCATCGAGGCGTTCAATCACGGCCAGGACATCTACGACGCTGTCCAACGCGCCTTCCCAGATTCGCTTCAAGCGGGCGGTTATCGCGCAATTTTTGATATCCAGTTCCCTCGAGTCCTTGAAATAATCGACGCAGGCTCGGCGCATGAGCAGGATCCCTCATCACCACAATTACTCGAACTGACCGCATGACGCTCATCGATCCCAACACGAATCGCCCTTACGAAGCTCCAAAAACCCAGGAGGAAATCATGCAGGACTACCTCGCCGCAACAGATGAGTCTGTGGGCGACGTGTTGAAGGCATTGAGGAGTTTTATATCGGGCATTCCTCCGGAATCTGAGGACCAATTTATGTACGATCTCGTGACGGCTCGGGCTGTTGAGATCCAACATCTTTTGTCCTGGGGGCCCGAGACCGAGGAGAGTGATGGTCAGCACTGGGCGCTCTGTGTTTTTCTGGCGCAAATCTGCTTCTGGGCGGCTGCTAACACCATCGGTGGGCATAAAAATTTTAACGAATTACGTGCATTTATTCAGTCCGTCACCGTCGTTCCACCCACGCCGCCAGGCGGCAGGGCCTAACCGAGATGACCGCAAATATCCTCTATAACCGCTTGAAAATGGGGCACGTGACTGTAAATGCTGCGCTCAATCATCAGCCCGAGGCGCTGCTCGAGGATGTGCTCGAGCTTCTGGGCGCCGAGATCGCCAGAAGAGAAGCGGATCCTCTGCTTTCAGCTCACGACCTGGAGCAAATCAGCGTAACCATTTCTCACCGGTTGGGCTGGTACGTCCCCGTGTCCAGGGCGAGCAAAAGCGCTTTCGGCGGGCGCTGGGAGGGGCCCATGCGCCGCGAGCAGGCCCTCAAACTCGGATCTCCATTCGCCGTCATCACGAGGGCATGACCGCAGAGGCAATATGATATTTCAGGGTAATCTTTTCGGCGGCACGGCCGCAAAAATCTGCCACCACTGCGGGCGGCCCATTCATGACATTCACTCGCAGCGCATCGGTCTCGGGCAAATGTGCCGGCTCATATTCGGGATCAAGGATCAGGACATCGAGGCCCATTGCGAGTGGGACGATCTTTTCATCGACTGCGAGCCGCTCAGCGTCTCCTTTGTGTGCTACCGCGTCGACGGCGGGCGCCGCAGCACGAATATTGAACATCTGGTCATGCACCACACACCAGCCGGCTTCGCGTGGGGCACCCTGAATGAGGGGTGTCTTGACCTGGCCATGAACCTGGTCGAGCATTTCGTTCGCGAGCTTGAGCTTGAAGACGCCGTCCAAAACTTCTCGGGCAAGACGCGCACCGAAACCAAGGGTGGTGCGAGCATCAGCATGGCCACGCATAAAATCTATGTGGATTTTGCCCAGGAGCACCTCGTCAGTTTGCCCAATAAAGGCGGCAGAATAGACACCGGCCTGCTGCGCGCTTTCGTGAAGACCCGTGCCAACGCGCTTGTACTGGCCCAGGAGGTAGCGCTATGAATAGCTATCCCCGCGATTCATTGATCGACAACACGGTGATCATAAATCACGTTTGTGAGGCGCTTGACGTTAAGCCTGAGTCTTTCGTGAAGGCTTCCAAACGACCACACATCGCCTTTCTGGCGTACGGCCTGGTCGTCTCGTTTTTGATCGATGATCAGGGTTTCAGCATCAATCAAGTGGCATCGTATTTCGCGCACGATGTGGCGCATTGCGCCGCCGCACTGGTCGCATTCCGTAGCGAAATCGACAACAGTGGCCACCATGCCGAAAAGCTCGTACGTGCGCGGCGCATTCTTCAGTCGGAAAGCTACAAATGCCTCAAGGATGTCATTGCCGAGCAGAAACGCTACACGAATTACAACCCCTCACCCCTTAAAAAAGTCGCGCTATGAACACTTTTACGGATGTTTTATGGCCAGAGGAGCTTTCAGTTGACTTCATGTTGGATGATTGGAAGGGCAACAAAGTAGAGCACGGCGGCCAGGACTCTTCCTTCGTGAGTGATGGATGTCTCCTGTTCAAATCAACGTCTGGTAAGGACGTAATCTCAACAACGTTTCTGCGCGCCCTGTCGCTGATTAGAGGGTCCGTGCCATTGGGTGAATATCCGCTTCACTCGCAGGAGCTGGCCTCAAAGTTTTGGGATAGCGCCATCTCAAGCTACGAACAATGCCGCCTCGTTCAGGACAGTGATCGCACCGAAGTCATTGTGGCCGAGACCGAAGGCGGCGATGGTTTCTACTTCCCTCGGAAACGATTCAGCGCGCTGGTATCACTCACCGGCGCCACGTCAGCTGCGCTCTCGCGCGCACCTGAGCTCACTCGTGGATTCCAACTTCTAATCTGTTTTCGCGGCGACAGCACGCCGGTGTTCATGCTCACGCCCACGTATCCGAAGGCGATCATGCACGCGGATGATCAGGAAATGGAGCCCGCTGTTATGCACACCGACGATCCGGAGCGAGAGTACATCGAACGCGTCGAGACTCAAGTCAACTCTCTCACATAGTCAAATGGAGGCAAGAAACTATAGCGAATCAGGTGCGCCGCAATCCTTCATGGCGGCCAAAAAGCTCATACCTGAAAAGGCGGTGTCCGTCCGGATCGTGCGCCGGGATTTACAGGCTGACACTTCTGAAGCATTCTCTATAACCACCTTTATGAAGGCTAAGAGAGTGGGTGTAGCCATGATGATCAGGCGTCTTGAACTACTTGGTTTCCTGTTTCCTGATCCGAGCTGGCAATCATTACCAGATGTGTACTTGGCGGCGGAAGTACTCGACGAGGACGAACAGATGCTGGTGGAATTTTTAATCACGAAGGATGTGTTTCCTTATGCCCAATCAAATTAAAAGCCCTCCGGCTCCATGGCTGACCCATCCGATGCGCCAGGCGCTGCGGACGATCCGCGAAGGCAAGGTTCTCGTCTGCGCGCGTCACTACCGATTAGATGGCGGCGGGCGCACGATCGTTGACGTAGCAACAGTCGACGCCGCAGATACTGACTGCTGGGTAACGACCGCTCCGAGCGTCCGGCTGAGTACACTTCAGGCTCTCGAGCGGCGCGGACTCATCGAGATGGTCTCGCGCGACTGTGCGCGGCGCTACTCCGGCACTGGATATCACTATAACCGGTGCTGGCTGCCCACGAGCGACTCAAGACCAGTAATGCAGGGATTTGCGAGCTGCTTCCTGTTGATCGGATCTCCGACCGCCCTGCCAGTATCGCTCCTGGTCATCTTAATCGTCCTTTTCATCATCGGCTTCACCTATACCGCGAAAAAGCGTAGCAAAATGAAACCACTAACTCTAGCTGATTTCGGGCCTGAGCACTACGAACAGATCCACGTCACCTACGTGAACAAAACCTGGCGGGTCCGCTCGGTCTTCATGTTCGAGCGGCGCAAGAAAGGAGCTTATCAGCACGGCGAGTACCCAACGGGTGCTGAGGCCGACGAGGCTGGGCATAAAATCGCCAGAAAGCGCAAGTGCGAGCTCGTGGTCCACTACAAGGCCGGGGGGTTTCGCTACCGCGACTCGTTCGGCAACGATCCACCTGACAAAAAGGGATAATCGCCGATGAGTCTTCCATCGATAAGTCAGCGCTCGGCAGAGACACGCCAAGCCATTGAGCAAGCCAACAGCTGGGATAGGAGTCAGCGAATGGTGACTACAATGGGCCGCGCGCTCGCGGGGCGCGCCATGGACTACGCGGAGCAGCGTTTTTTCTTTGGCCTCTCCGTCGCGAATGCTGAAAAGTATTCGAGGTACGGCGACGGCTTCATGGCGGCGCTCGCTGATGCCACAGACATCAATGTGCGCATTCTGCGCGAGAGCCTGGATTTCTACGACTCGTTCGGCGGCAGCTACGACGCGATGCTGGCGCATTCAAAAAAGCACGTGTGGCGGCGCAAATCGATGAAGGCTGGCGACGTCTCGAGTCACGTCCGCGCCAACAAAAGGCGCGCAGAGCAGATGCGAACCATTAGGCAGCATAACGCAGAAAATGACGACAACCTGAGCCCTGAAGAAATCGGCGTCTTGCCACTCGCTCCCCCGCCCACGAGGAAAGAACGCCGCAAAATGAGGGCTATCGAAAAGCTATTTCGTACGGGGCGGTTCAAGCTTTTCACCGCCGGTTTTCGCAAGTCATACGCCCGCCTCATGAACGACGAGGAGACTGAAACGACCGTGATGTTGGTGGAAGAAGGCAAGCGCGCAAAGATCACGATTAACATGATCGACGATGAGTAAAAGTCCTCTCGATAGAAAACCACCACGGTTTCACGTCATAAAGCCGGACAATTACTATAGCAAGTTCACCCGTGATGATGGGCAGAAAGTGAGCATCCGGATTTTTGAAGAAACGGAAGAGTTGGCGCTCGAACACCACAAGGACCTCGCCCGAATGTTCATGCGCGGCGAGTACGATCCGCCGCCGCCGGTAAAACGAGGATCCGGCCGCAAGCGGCGCAAAAAGGGCACTACAGGTCCTAAATCATCCCCGCAGCGGATCACGCTCAAGCCAATCGGCGAAATGAGTGATCACGAAATCCGCCTCAAGAGCATCGCCTGCCGTGAGGCCCAGGCGCGCGCCAGCGAGCACCTTCGCCAGCTGCGACATGAAGAGCGGCACCGGCGCCGGCGCAGCATCTACCACGGCCTAGATCGTCTTATGAAAAACCTGAGACCAATGCCGTGAGGCGGCGCCGACGAAATACCATCCGCCGCCTAAGCAGCCGGCTCATAAAGCGCATTTGCCTGTTCATCAATTCATTCTGGAGAGCCATTGTATGACCGAAAACGAAGCAAATATGCGCGGAAAATACCTGGACGCTCGTGTGGCGGTCCGTAATTCTGCCATTGAAAAGAGCCGGCCGGACGATGTTGACCGCGCCAACACCCTCGATACATTTCTGGATGAGATGCTGGCTGAGTACGCCGAAAAGACGGGGTTCAGCATCGAAGAACTCTTCCTGGCGATGGCGGCCCGCAGAAACTACTGGGCCGTAAACTTTTACCAACGCGCCAATTTCCCCGCGCTCGAAAAGGTCCATTTCTTCGACACGATGGATGAACTCAACGCTGCCATCAATGCGAACGAGGGCTTCCGATGCCCGAAGTGCGATGGCGTTTCATCAAAGCCCTATCACTGTACGGTTGGGACCTGTGACTGGAAGGCGGGCGGTCTTTTCAGAACACTCGGAAAAGGCACTCACATCGCTACCAGAGACACGTTTCTCACGCACGGAAAGGTGGACGAGATATTTATGCCGGTCTGCATGGAGGTGGCGGCATGAACAGCCCGAAAAACACCCACGGCATTAATTCTGGAGTTACGACGCATCACACTGCGGAGGTCGGCCAGAGCCATGTGCCTGACGAGAGCACTAAAACACTTCGCACCTAGGACAGCCTGATTACCAACCCGAGTATGACGATGAATAGAACCGATGAAAACGACGCGCTAGAGAGCCTGGTTACTCAATATCACCACAATCTAGCCGTGATGATAACGACGAAGGATGACTCGGCAGCCAATATCAAAGCCGAACTGCGTTACTTCGCGAATAAAGTCCGCCGCCTCCCCCAAGCGGATAGCGCCGAAGACCGGGATTGTCCTGACTGTGACGATGGGTCTATTGGTGTGCTGACGTGTAAGACCTGTAATGGCACAGGGAAATTACCTGCTAATAACCTGCTAACATCGCACATATTAGCAGATGATCCCGCCGATACGCCGGAGGCTGTGCAGGGAATAGACTGGTTGGAAATCGAGCGAGTAAAGGAGTTTTTAGCCGGACACGCCAGGTATTTAGATAGAGGTCAGAGATGGTCCTGATTCATCGGACAGTCTGAACAACAAATAAGGTGGAGTCTTGCGATCTTATCACCCTCAAGAAAGGATACAAACGATGAGTCGCAAAAGAAGAAACCACAGCAACACATTCAAAGCGAACGTAGCGCTGGCGGCGGTCAAAGGAGATCGCACAATGGCTGAGTTGGCAGACCAGTTCCAGGTTCATCCGAACCAGATTCAGACGTGGAAAAAGAAGCTGATTCAGGACGCTGAAGAGGTCTTTGAAAAAGGGTATTCCAGAAAGCACAACGAGGAGGGCCAGATCAAGGAGCTTCACGCCAAAATTGGCGAGCTTTCGATGGAGAAGGATTTTTTATCCAAAGCGCTCGGTCGCACCCAGTAGGTGAGCGCCGCCAAATGATCGACCCAATCCACGACCTCTCCATCAAACGGCAGTGCAATCTGCTGGAGCTGAATCGCTCAACGGCCTACTACAAGTCGGTGGACGAGAGCAAAGAGAACCTGGCCGTGATGAAAAAACTGGATGAGCTCTACCTTGAGCGGCCCACGCGAGGATCGCGCACCATGAAGGATGCGCTCGAGGACAGAGGTATTTTTGTGGGCCGCCATCGAATCCGGCGATTAATGCGTCTGATGGGCCTTATTGCCATTTATCCTAAGAAACGGACCTCGATTCCGGGAAAAGGTCACAAGATTTATCCGTATCTCTTGCGTAAGCTCAACGTGACGCGGCCCCGGCAGGTTTACGCAAGCGACATCACATTCATTCCGATGAAAAGGGGATTCGTTTACCTGGTCGCCGTCATTGACTGGTACAGCCGAAAAGTACTCTCACGCCGGATCTCCAATACGATGGACACCGACTTCTGTGTGGAAGCGCTCGAAGAAGCAATCGCCGTGTATGGAGCGCCAGAGATCTTCAATACGGATCAGGGCAGCCAGTTCACATCGATGGCCTTCACTGATGTGCTGAAGAATCATGACATCAAAATCTCTATGGATGGCAAAGGACGCTGGATGGACAACGTGTTCGTTGAACGTCTGTGGCGTAGCCTGAAATATGAAGAGGTGTACCTCAGAGCATATGAGAGTGTAGCCGAGGCCCGTCGCTCAATCGCCGATTACTTTGGCTACTTCAACGGAGAACGACGCCACAGTTCGCTTGGCAGACAGACTCCTGATCACGTATTTTTTAATCACCAGCCGCTTCAAGAAGCAGCATAATCAATCCGCAAGACTCCACCTAGGACCCTGTCCAGTTTTGTAGGACCATCTCTGACTTCAGGGACTTCAGGGACTTCAGGGACTTCAGGGACTTCAGGGACTTCAGGGACTTCAGGGACTTCAGGGACTTCAGGGACTTCAGGGACTTCAGGGACTTCAGGGACTTCGTTTCGCTTCCCGCTTCTTTTTCTCCGCCTGAACACGGAAGTATTCAACCAATTCGTCTACAACTTCTTCCAAAGTTCGAGGTGCACCCTGATGTGGGTCACATTTACCGCCTAGACATCATTCTCAAGTCGTGCTCCTTTGAGAATCACCAACCTGAATCAAAATAGTAGTTTCGCCTTATTGCTATTTCTTTTAGTGTGATCGACTTTTTTAAAGCGAGGCGAGGCCCCTCAACCGCGGAGTGATCAGATCACTTCCAAGAATCATCAAACATCAGTTTCAAATGAAAAAATCCATATTTGTAATTGCCTTATTCTTAATCTCGTCGATGTCGATGCTAGTGTCGTTTGCAAGGGCTCCAGAAATGTGTCATAGCGATATTGATGGGTGTTCGACATATGGGAATTACGATTCCTACCACAATACCACCTTTTGGGTGACCGTTTGCGATGACGGGTTTGAGACAGGGGGGATGATTACAGGAAATGAAGTTCCTGCCATTTGCGGCTATTAATTCCCACCTCGTTTCGTCCTTATTAATTTTTCCAATTGAGCGTTAACCACAATGAAACACCACACCACTTTCCTCGCTCTAGCCGCTTTCTTGTTAATATTGGCTGGATGCCAAGACTCGCAATCAATGACAGAGGACCCGGCCATTGTTCCTGCTGGCCTCAGTATTCCGGTTCACTTGAGTAGCCCTGAAGCAATGAGCGATACTCCAGTTACTCGTGCGATGAGGGGAGAGCGCGCGCGACAAACAATGGAAACAAGGTACCTATTTTCTGAGCTTGTTTCGACCTCAGAAGATTGGAATACAGCTCATGAAAGCGTAGTCAAAGAGTTGGAATTAGATTCCGATGTACCGCACCACAAAAGAGAACAAATCGCGGCTTTATTCATGCTGCAGATTCACCTGAACGATCCTGAGCTTCCGGCAGAGGCGATGGATGCGGTTTCGTACTACACGAAACTTCTGGTGGATAATCACAGTCCAGAGGGTAATGTGATCGCAGAGTCCCTAACGCGGCTCAGGACCACCTGGTCTGAAGAAGAGCTTTCAAATGCGGCGCAAACTGCCAAAGCGGGCATTGAGAAATTTCTGGAGAAGCGTTATGACTGTGTGGATTGTTCAGTCGCGGGCGGCGGCAGTAAAATGAGCAAAAACGCGCAAAATCAAATCGATACATCCAACGACATCTTTTTTGCTCAAACCGTAGCCTCATTGAGCGTGCTGGATTCTCTAATAAAGTAGAGTATCTGGCATTGCAGGGGTATCAGCGCTAATTGTTGCGTGGTTGACACAATCGCGGGGTCACTTTGAGCAGAGGTGATCCCGCTTTTGCAATTACAACTTCGCCACCTTGCTGCTTCGATCCTAATTTGCCCATCCAACCATCGCTCTTCATGCGACGGCTCCAAATCGTGTCTAGGGTCTATCGCACTGTTCATTCTGATGTTTGCACCAAACTGGACCGAATAGTCCACTTGGTCATTAGCTCCCCTGAGCTCAGTGAAATCGAAATTAGAATAAATCCTTTACTTTCGAACAATGAAGAAATCCCGATTTAGTTGGCGGTTGAATTTAGGACATTGGGGACTTCAGGGACTTCAGGGACTTCAGGGACTTCAGGGACTTCAGGGACTTCAGGGACTTCAGGGACTTCAGGGACTTCGTTTCGCTTCCCGCTTCTTTTTCTCCGCCTGAACACGGAAGTATTCAACCAATTCGTCTACAACTTCTTCCAAAGTTCGAGGTGCACCCTGATGTGGGTCACATTTACCGCCTAGACATCATTCTCAAGTCGTGCTCCTTTGAGAATCACCAACCTGAATCAAAATAGTAGTTTCGCCTTATTGCTATTTCTTTTAGTGTGATCGACTTTTTTAAAGCGAGGCGAGGCCCCTCAACCGCGGAGTGATCAGATCACTTCCAAGAATCATCAAACATCAGTGCAATCTGCTGGAGCTGAATCGCTCAACGGCCTACTACAAGTCGGTGGGCGAGAGCAAAGAGAACCTGGCCGTGATGAAAAAACTGGATGAGCTCTACATCGAACGTCCCACGCGAGGATCGCGCACCATGAAGGATGCGCTCGAGGACAGAGGTATTTTTGTGGGCCGCCATCGAATCCGGCGATTAATGCGTCTGATGGGCCTTATTGCCATTTATCCTAAGAAACGGACCTCGATTCCGGGAAAAGGTCACAAGATTTATCCGTATCTCTTGCGTAAGCTCAACGTGACGCGGCCCCGGCAGGTTTACGCAAGCGACATCACATTCATTCCGATGAAAAGGGGATTCGTTTACCTGGTCGCCGTCATTGACTGGTACAGCCGCAAGGTGCTCTCGCACCGGATCTCCAATACGATGGACACCGACTTCTGTGTGGAAGCGCTCGAAGAAGCAATCGCCGTGTATGGAGCGCCAGAGATCTTCAATACGGATCAGGGCAGCCAGTTCACATCGATGGCCTTCACTGATGTGCTGAAGAATCATGACATCAAAATCTCTATGGATGGCAAAGGACGCTGGATGGACAACGTGTTCGTTGAACGTCTGTGGCGTAGCCTGAAATATGAAGAGGTGTACCTCAGAGCATATGAGAGTGTAGCCGAGGCCCGTCGCTCAATCGCCGATTACTTTGGCTACTTCAACGGAGAACGACGCCACAGTTCGCTTGGCAGACAGACTCCTGATCACGTATTTTTTAATCACCAGCCGCTTCAAGAAGCAGCATAATCAATCCGCAAGACTCCACCTAGGACCCTGTCCAGTTTTGTAGGACCATCTCTAACGTGAGGAATAGTTTAATCGGGAGTATATATTCTGGTACCTAGCAGGACCCAGTAAAATTCTTCCAAGATGTTGGGCTAGTTTGGTGAGAATTTCCGCGATCGGATAAACAGATCTTCATGCCAGTACTCGACTATGTAACGATTGAAGGATTTCGGAGTATTTCGGAATGTATCAAACTTGAGCTTACACCCGTCAATATTGTTATCGGGGCTAATGGGGCCGGGAAGTCGAATTTTATTGAAGTTTTTTCATTCTTACATGCAATAAGGGAAGGTCGTCTTCAGGAGTATGTAGGAAAAGCGGGTGGTGCGGACCGAATTCTATTTTTCGGATCCAAACAGACCTCTAAAATTAATATCAGAGTGTCTTTTGATGGAGAAATTAATCAATACGCCATCACCCTCGAGCCCTCGGATGCTGATGAATTAATTCCCACGCATGAAGTGTGCACGTTTTGGGATAAAGAACGCTATGAGCACCCTTATATAGAATCTGTCACATCAAACGGAAAAGAAGCAGGAATCAGTCTTGGAAAGAATTCACCACGGGTTTCGCAATATGTAAAAAGCCATTTGTCGAAATGGAGACGGTATCATGTGCATGATACAAGTAGGTCCTCTCCTATGCGAAAGACGAGTGATCTTCACGATAATAAGTTCTTAAGGCCAGATGGCTCGAATCTGGCAGCATTCCTGTATCTCCTTCAGGAAAAACATCCAGCAGAATTTCGCATGATAAAGAAAACGATCCAAAGGGTCGCTCCGTTTTTTGAAGATTTTAGTCTCTCTCCTTCATCTCTAAATGATGACAAAATTCGGTTGGAATGGATTCATCGCGGTGCTGATTCGTTCTTCGACGCATCCTCTCTTTCAGACGGCAGCTTACGCTTCATTGCCCTCACTACATTATTCCTGCAACCCCGTCAATACCGGCCTTCCGTTATTTTGGTAGACGAACCCGAACTGGGACTTCATCCTTACGCCATTACACTGTTTGCATCCTTGGTTGAACAAGCATCTGAAAATACGCAGGTTATCATTTCGACTCAATCGCCATTACTACTAGATCACTTTAATCCAGAGCAAGTGTTAGTGGCTGATCGGGTTGACGAGGCGACCAGATTTACCAGGCTCAGTGCCAATTCTTTGGAAGATTGGCTTGAAGATTACAGCATCGGCCAATTGTGGGAGAAGAACGAGATCGGCGGACGACCTTCGGGAGGTACCTGATGATCCGACTGCTTGTTGAAGTGGAGGGCCAGACTGAGGAAGAATTTGTCTATAACGTCTTAGCTCCATATTTATACGAAATTGGATACGACAAAGTGTCTGCGAGCTTGATGGGAAATGCTCGATTGAGGCGGCATCGCGGAGGCGTTCGTTCATGGTCGTCTGTAAAATTAGACTTTATTCGACATCTTAAGTCTGACCCCAGCATTATGCTAAGCACTATGGTTGACTTCTATGGAATGCCCAAAACAGGAGATTCTGAGTGGCCGGGTAGACTCGAAGCAGATTCACTTCCATTTGCTCAAAAAGCGAGCAGGGTTGAAGAAGCGATGCTAGATGATATTAGTGCGGAATTACCTGAATGTAGAACTAGACTTATTCCATTCGTGGTCATGCACGAATTCGAAGCTCTACTTTTTAGTAATTGTAATCGCTTTGCAGAAGCAATCGCCCTCCCCGAAAAAGAGAGTGAACTGCAAAGGGTCCGGGATCTGTTTTCTACGCCTGAAATGATAAACGACTCTCCTTTCACGGCTCCCTCCAAGAGAATCTCAGATATTATCCCAGGGTATCAGAAACCGTTGTACGGAACTTTGGCTGCTCTAGAAATTGGAATTGGCGAAATCAGGAATGAATGTCCACATTTCAATACATGGTTGACGAGGCTCGAGCAATTGATTGTTTACAACCCTGCCGATTGAGTTGTAAAGAATCAGCGTGACCTCAGCCTCTTCTTTGAGGACGTCAATCTTTTATTTTCTCCGCCAATTCGTCAGCAATCGTTCCTAGTGGGGGCTGGTATGGCACCAGCCCTCCGACATTAACGGTCGGCCAAATGATCGCCTTCGTGAACTCGAAAATAGTCTCAAGCTTTGACATGGAGGTTTTGTGAGAGATGGTCCTGATTCATCGGACAGTCTGAACAACAAATAAGGTGGAGTCTTGCGATCTTATCACCCTCAAGAAAGGATACAAACGATGAGTCGCAAAAGAAGAAACCACAGCAACACATTCAAAGCGAAAGTAGCGCTGGCGGCGGTCAAAGGAGATCGCACAATGGCTGAGTTGGCAGACCAGTTCCAGGTGCATCCGAACCAGATTCAGACGTGGAAAAAGAAGCTGATTCAGGACGCTGAAGAGGTCTTTGAAAAAGGGTATTCCAGAAAGCACAACGAGGAGGGCCAGATCAAGGAGCTTCACGCCAAGATTGGCGAGCTTTCGATGGAGAAGGATTTTTTATCCAAAGCGCTCGGTCGCACCCAGTAGGTGAGCGCCGCCAAATGATCGACCCAATCCACGACCTCTCCATCAAACGGCAGTGCAATCTGCTGGAGCTGAATCGCTCAACGGCCTACTACAAGCCGGTGGGCGAGAGCAAAGAGAACCTGGCCGTGATGAAAAAACTGGATGAGCTCTACATCGAACGTCCCACGCGAGGATCGCGCACCATGAAGGATGCGCTCGAGGACAGAGGTATTTTTGTGGGCCGCCATCGAATCCGGCGATTAATGCGTCTGATGGGCCTTATTGCCATTTATCCTAAGAAACGGACCTCGATTCCGGGAAAAGGTCACAAGATTTATCCGTATCTCTTGCGTAAGCTCAACGTGACGCGGCCCCGGCAGGTTTACGCAAGCGACATCACATTCATTCCGATGAAAAGGGGATTCGTTTACCTGGTCGCCGTCATCGACTGGTACAGCCGCAAGGTGCTCTCGCACCGGATCTCCAATACGATGGACACCGACTTCTGTGTGGAAGCTCTCGAAGAAGCAATCGCCGTGTATGGAGCGCCAGAGATCTTCAATACGGATCAGGGCAGCCAGTTCACATCCGTGGCCTTTACTGATGTGCTGAAGAATCATGACATCAAAATCTCTATGGATGGCAAAGGACGCTGGATGGACAACGTGTTCGTTGAACGTCTGTGGCGTAGCCTGAAATATGAAGAGGTGTACCTTAAAGCCTATGACAGTGTGGCTGAAGCCCGCAAATCCATTGCTGTATACTTCGACTACTTCAATAACGAAAGGCGACACAGCTCACATGGAAGAAAGACCCCTGATCACGTATTTTTTAATCACCAGCCGCTTCAAGAAGCAGCATAATCAATCCGCAAGATTCCACCTAAGACCCTGTCCAGTTTTATAGGACCATCTCTACTTTCCGCTTGAAAGCGTTATCGTGTTCGGAAATTGGTTCGCCGCGTAATTGTCGGAGCTCATCGTCACATCGTTATCGACATAGTTAAGCAGGTCTCGATTTGAACGTTTTCGAGGAACGGCAACAGTCCGAGTTACGTCCGGATACTCGTTCCTTATATACTCGAGAGGCGGTATTTGGTCGGTGTCGCCGGTAACGAAAACAAGTGTGTCGACAGCTCCTTTTTGGCACAATTCCAATGCTTTGACTGCGATCGCGACGTCTGTCTTTTTCTCTTCTTGGCTGCGCCAGCTCTTATCACAATGCCGGCACGTGATATTCTTGGACTTAAATCTGCCTTGGATGATGAAGACGCCACTATCTTCGAGAGCTTGTAGGTAGATTCGCTGCCGCGCATGCGCATGCTGTCCGCGGTGATCGGCCGGAGCCGTGAAATAGTACACCTCGTGGAGCTGTCCACTGGGCTCAATGTTAATCAGAAGCGCGCGGCACATCGCCCGAAGATCCAACCACTTCACACCCGAGCCATCTATATCCTGAGCATCATCCAGGGAGTGATAGAGGTTAAACCCGTCTATTAAGAATGTGACTCTGCGGCTCATATATAAAAAAACCCACGGATCGGAACCCGTGGGGGGCCGCTCATCGCGCCTAAAGGCACAGATAAAGCGGGGTTGATTTCAGTGATAAGGTACGTAATTTTTCGTAAAGTGTTTCAAATTTGAAACACTTTAAGATACCGCGCACCTATTCAGACTGAATATCGGCCCATCTCACGGGTAAAATAATAAAATGGTCGGCACCTACCCGCCGCCGGCCCCAAATATAGGCGTCAAAACCTTGGTTTTTGAACGTTCTGGCCCTTTATAGCATTTCAATTGATTGCCCACGTTTATTTCATTGACTCCATGGTCACGCTCGTATATCGAGCCAAATCCCTCAATTCGTCCCAATTAGACTCGCTCCACGCTGGCTGAGTGGAGTGAAACGTACAGCCGGCAATACCCGCCACGCGGCCCTCTCTATCCAATACGGGCACCAGGTACTCGTCGTGGATTTTGTATTGCTCCAGGTAAAATTGAGAGGCTTCGTCATTTCCATCCATGTGCATCGACCGGCGGTAGTATCCCTCGTTTGCGAGCTCGTGAATGATGAAGTCCCACGAGAAGGCAACCAGGCCTTGCGAATCGTTAAGAATTGGTTTTACGACCGAGTCGACGCTCTCATAGATCATCGAGAGCTTATCCCAGTGCAACTCGCCGATTTTTAATACCGTGCCATTATGCAGCGAATAAATGAATGCGCGCGAGACGCCCGTGCTCTCTCTCAGATCGTGAAGGTGCGTACGTATTGCTTTTGAAAGCATGTAGCGCTGCTTCTGCTGGCCGGGCCTTCTACTCTTGATCCAACGCCGAATCGCGAGAGGTATGATCACAGCGAGCAGCGGCGTAAGCACCAAGAGCACGATTTGTTGCGAAAAGGGTAATTCCATTTCTTCGATCTCCAATTTCAGGACAAGTGATAGTTGTCCTAGTTATTGAGGAAGAAAAAGCCACCGATCGCTGCGGCTGCGGCGAGAGCGGGGCCGACGAGACTTTTCTTTTCTACCGGCGCCGGCTCGGCATCGACTGCCGTGCTTACTACCTGCTTGGTGAAAAGACGGGCAGCCGGAACCGCCCGGAAAGCCTCAACGCTCTGGACGTAGCGCGTCGTGCGCGCTCTAACTACGGCGGCGGCGCTTGCCTTTTGCAGTGGAGCCGCTGGCGTTAGTTGTAGCACTTTTACGGGCTCGGGTGTTGCCAGCTTTAGCGTTTGCACCGTCACCACCTCTTTTTTTGGCGGCGCCGGCACCGCGGGCGCCGTAATGCCATAGCGCAGGCGCACGTACGTGGTGAGCGCCCCAATGATGTAGTTCGCGGGCGTCGTCTTGGTGCTCGCCGAGAGCGCGAGCACGTAGGCATCCTTCGTCCAGCGGCCGCTCTGCTGGATCGCCTCGTAGGCTTTCAGAAGAATGGCGGGGATGTTACCGGGTAAGACCAGGAGGGCGTTCTGGGCCGCGACGTCGTTGATGACGCCCGCCGCAAGCTGTGAGTTATTTGTATACATGGCTTTTCACGTTGAGTAGATGCGCTAAAACCCCCGTTTTATGCGGGCAGAGCTACGACCGTGATTGGGCCAACTTCACTAGCAGGCCAAGTGCGAACACGAGGCCAACGTTGCGAAGAGAAAATACCGTATTTCCACGCTTTGGATCCGATTCGCTGGAATCGGCGATTATGCGGCGAGGAACGTTGTAGTGCGTCACCCTTCCACTGCTGTTTCGAACGGCCCACTTCTTGATGTTGTGGCCGCCGGCTTTGTAGCCGCGCTGGAGCGCCGAGCTGAGTGTTGAGGGCGCCACATCGATGACTTCGGCCAACTGTAAGCCGTTTAATTTCTTGGCCTTCATGCTTTTATTTTTGGCGGCCATGATGCGAAAACGCTTCACAACCTCTTTCAGCTGGTTCGTTAACGGTAACGCGGGCGCAACACGAGCTCAGTGGCCGACCTGCGCCTTACGGGGCGCGCGGCCACTTCTGATCTGACGGCACGATGCGTCCTTGTTACGCGCTCGATCGCGCTCGAGGGGATGCGTTAGCGTTACTGGAAACAGATCACGAATTACGATCTATTTGAGTATCGCTACCGTTCCGAGCGCAAAGGCTCCAACCCCGGCAATGAGTCGATGTCGCCTGAGTCGTTGATTGTTCTCTTGCAGTACGCCTCGAAGTTTCGATTCTGCCGATAGCTGCTCATCTTTCGTCGTTACCAGGTGCTCCCAATCGCTAATGAGCGTTCGGAGTACGGTGATTTCGACCTGAGCTTGAGAATACGCTGCATCCGACGCCGCCTTGGATTCTACCTGGGCGTTGCGAAGCGATTCGTATTTAGGAAGCAGATCAGTAGCCAGGAACATGTAATCGAGCGCCGCTGCGCGTTCCATCCACACTCCTGGACTGCCGTCGATGGCCATTACGACCACGGTATCTTCAGTTGTTGAGGTCTCGGGTAAGTCTACCGCCTGGGCCGTAGAGCATACTGCGAAGACGAGCAGCAAGCAGAGAGTCGCTAATATTTTCATGCGTGGGTCCTCTTTCAATGGTTTGTGATAAATCCAGTTGTAGCGCTGAAACGATCACCGCGAGTGAGTCGCCGCGACGTTCCGCACGAAACCGATGATGCGCCACCACCCTCAGCGTATCGGTTCGCACTTTCAGTATTGAGGTCAAAGAATCGGCTGTCGCCTCCTTTTGCTCAATTTTCAGTTCGTAGGCCGCCTCAAGCTGCCTGGCCACGCGGGCCGTAGCTAGTTCGTTCGCCGCGTAGCCCCCGATGGCCATCGAGAGCGTGATGATGATTGCGTAGAGTGTCAGCTGAGACTTCATTTGTCTTTGGGGGCCGTCAGGCCCATTGATTTAGATCCGGCTGCCGATGAAGACCACTTTGAGTCCTTTTCCGGCGATGGTGGAGCCGATCTGATCGATGTCGATCGTGATTTCGGCATCGTCGGAAAAAACTTCATCCGAAATGACGGCAGGCGTCGCGGCCGTCGTGCTCGTTTTTTCCGTAGAATCGATGGTGAGCTTGGTGCTCAGGATCGTAGCGCCACCTTCGTTGATATCCACGGTCACCGTCGCATCCGTTGGGGCGGTGTTCGCCGAGGCCCGCACGCCCGAAAGGCGGAATGCGTAGGGCATCCGGAAGGTGTGTTTTGTCGTTCCCGTGCTCAGATTCGTGGTTTCGTCGCCTACCTTGATCACGATCGCTTCGGCGATGACGCCTTCCGTGCGAACATCAACACAATCCCACTTCGTATCGGCTGCGTTGTAGATGAACGTCAGGTAGATTGTGTTCGAAATGGTGGTTGATTCCGGAAGCGAGGCGCCGAAAGCGCGGTAGATCGCGTTCCACGTCAGAGCGCGGGCCGTCGCATCGTCGGTAACGCGGACTATGAGCTGCTGGCCATCCGTTGGCGATCCCGAGGGCGCTGCAAAAGCTGCTGCTGCTGCCTGGGCCGTAATGACAAATACATCGGTCGTATCGGCATTCGGCGTCGGCGTGGCCGCAGACGCCGCTGAGACGATACGAGGAACGTCGTGATCCTGCAGAATCTGATTTCCCTTGCGGTAATATCGGATGCCGGTTAAGAGGTCGGTGTAGCGTTCGTGCAGACCGAGTTTCGTCGGTACGCCGTTTGCACGGGTGCTTTTGATACGGGCGCGTTCAGTGTAAGGCATGATAATTCAGGGTTTAATTCGTGATTCTGGGCATATTTCATCTTTTGAAAAACAGGGCGATAAACAGAGTCGGGGCGTATGACTCCTCCTTTCCCATCTTCGTCGGACTTGGAATCGACGATAATTTCTCGGCACGCCGCCGCAAAAACGCACAGCATTATTGTGATTAGCAGTATCCAAGCTGTTCTATCGAGTAGTCGCTGATTCACTTTATAAATTCTTTGCGGTGCAGGATGCTATTTCAGCGTTTTATGGAAGTGGTTGGGTAAAGTGGTGCTAGGTACCGGGTTGCTCAGGTAATTTCTTGAGCCGCGGCAGTCAGCACGTATTGCATTTTTTGTCTCAACATCCGTTTTAATTGGTAGGCCAGGCTGCGTGGTTTTCAACATCAAAATTGCCAGCATCCAAATCGGAGAGAGCAAGAACCTCAGACTCAATCGCATCAGAAGCGTCTCTAATGGCTTTTATTGCGATCCTTAGATCGCGTGCCTGTTTTGCCGAAGCCCTTTGAGAAGCGGTCAACGCGTCGCCGTTGATTCGTATTTCGAGTAACGATACCCAAAGAGCGTTGGCGTTTTCGCGAGTGTGCGCAGGGGCGATAGACTCAATGCGCTGTCCAGCTTCTAGCTTGATCTCGCGAACCTTTCTGATTGCGTGGTCGAAGTGAGAGACGTGTGCAGCAAGAACAGACATAACCGTATTTCTGTCGCTTTCCTCTGCACCCACCACGGTTAATGCGCGTGGGAATTTCTTTACCTTCCCACCTTCTAAAATGGCTCGGCCATTTGACCCTACTCGCCTTTTTGATGAGCCAACCCTGACGACCGGTACGCCAGCGGCAATAAGCTCATGCTTAAATGAGCGAGATATTTCTTTTTCTGTTTCTACGTAAATCATATTAAGACCACTCTACACTCGCCATAAAAATGTCTGCTGCACCGCTGGATCCTGATGGGTAATGAACCTCTATCCACATGGTATCGCCTGCCGCCCATGCCGTTGCCAAGTCTGTTATTTCATATTCATACAGATCGCCGAAGCCAGAAGATGAAACCCCACCATCTACCGTAGATCCGGCAACATCCTCGTCTGACTCAACAGTGCCATACATTGCCTCGTCATGTGCCAAAAGGGCAATTCCGAAATCCAAAGCAGGGGTAGTTCCCTGCTTCCATCCAAAAACAGAAACCTTGTCTAATGATGTCATGGTTGGTGGCAGAATGACCCCAGTTACCGCCGCCTCTGCGCCGGCGTTTAATTCGACTTTCGAGTAAATCTGAACGGTTCCAGCATCTAAGTATCCTCCTCGGACCTGTGTAGCAGTACCATCTGCAAAAAACAAGGCGGTGATTGTGCCGCCGCCGCCAGCAGAATCTTGTGTAGAGGGAAAAAAGAACATCCTATCCGCGTGAGTGGCTATTCCCATCACCCGCGCTACACTTGGAGCGGTCTGTGTAAGGGCCCCAGCCGTTGCCGATAGATAAATGGGATTTCCGACCGTCCAGGTCCAGCTATCATCTCGCAGAATCGTGTTCGGCATTGCAAACAGACCGGCAGCGTCAGCAGCAATCGTGGCAATCGCGATTACAACGCCCCTCTCCGCTGGCGCAGCGCCGTCTGCGTCCGCTTTCCACGCCTTCCCGTCAGACTTGATATAACAGGGCTGTCCAAAGACAAGGGCCTCTCCTGCGGTCAGAGATATGGTATTCCCACTGGCCTTGTGATCAGCGGAAGGCGCAGCGATGTGGCCAATGTTAAACTCATTTAGATCAAGATCGGCGCCGAGCTGCGGACTTGTATCCGCGACAACGTTTGCGATAGCGCTGGCGGCAATACCGTCCAGCTTCGAGTGGTCAGCGTCCGTGAAGACGTTTGAGTCGCTGGCCGCTTCAACGGCGGTACGAATCTCAGCGTCCGTCTGATCGGTCGTCGCACTGGCCTCGATCGCTGCCAGTTTCGAGATATCGCCCGCGGTGGTGAACTTTTTCGTGGTACCCGAATCATCCAGGTCGTCCGGATCGATGACGACGGCGCCGGTCTTTGAGTTGACCGAATCGACGGGCGCTGAGGTGGAGTCAGAAAAGAGTTCGAACGTGACCGCTGTCGTGCCTACGACGATGGCGCCCGTAGTCGTGATGATGAATCCTTTCTTGCCGTTGGCCGTGCCGCTGATTACGCGAAGGTAGAATCCGCTCGTCACTTCGGTATCTTCATCTGCATCCGTGGCTCGCGACCAGGCGCCGGCAGCTGTGATGTACACACCATTCTCTGAGCCGGTCGACTGATCTTTTACCAGGATGCGGCTCGTCGATGTGAGGATGCCGTCAATCGTCTGCTCTCCCGAGAGCGTAACATTTGCCGTCGTGGCCAGGTCAGCGGCTGCTTTTGGATCCAGGCCAGCCGAGAGGGCGTCAGCGTATTGTTTCGTTGCCGCGTGCAGAGCGGCCGTTGGATCGGCGTCGAGCGTAATCTTGCCCGTCATCGTGCCGCCACTCTTCATGAGCGCGTTGGCCGCTGCGACGTTCGTCGCGTCCGTCACATCGGCGGCGGCCTCGATGGCGTCGAGCTTCGAATGGTCAGCGTCCGTGAACACGTTTGAGTCGGACGCTGCTTCGACTGCCGTACGAATCTCAGCGTCCGTCTGGTCGGCTGTAGCGGAGGTTTCGATGCCATCCAGCTTCGTCTTGAGCGCATCGGTGAGCACATTCGAGTCTGAGGCCGCGCCCACAGCTGTACGAATCTCGGCGTCCGTCTGATCGGCCGTCGCGGAGGCCTCGATAGCATCTAGCTTCGAATGGTCGGCATCGGTGAACACATTCGAATCGCTCGCCGCTTCGACCGCCGTGCGAATCTCGGCGTCCGTCTGATCGGCTGTGGCGCCATCTTCGGCACCATCGAGCTTGACGTGATCGGCGTCGGTGAACACGTTCGAATCCGCAGCCGCCTCAACGGCCGTGCGAACCTCGGTGTTCGACATTGTTGGGAGCTCGATGACCGAGCCGCCGTCTTGGATCAGCAGAGCCGGGTCTATGTGCCGTAAATAGACTTCATCTAGTCCCAGCACATCAGGCGTTTCGTCGCCGTGGGTGAGTCTGGCTTTATTGTGAACCTCGTGGCTCATGCGTGATCACGACCTCACCGCTCGAAAGATGACGTGGAGCAATACCGCAAACATGACCTTGCCAGGCGTTTTGGAGGGTCTGGATAGACCGTTTCCGTTTGGCTCTAAATCCGCCTGGGCCTGGGTCGCGGGCACAGTTTCAGGCTGGGAAGAGGGGGCGGGCTCTGTAGCGGATCCGGTTTGTGCGGGTGTGCCGGTGATGTTCTGCTGGTCCGGAGCTTCGTTATTGCCCGAATTACCTTGTGCTTCTTGTGACTGAGACGGAATCATGGGAACCGGGGCTTCGTTTTTTACTTGCCCAGGTGCAGACTCCGCTGCAGACATGACGACTTGGTTTTTTGACGGGCTGGTTGTGAATCCAGCTTGACCTCGACTCGTGCCGGAAGGCGCACCCGCGCCACCGGCATCTCGCAAGCGTAGTTCGAGTTCTTCGTCCGTTTCAGCAAAACGCTTCGGGCGAAATAGAAATAAGGATCCACTTCTGGAGCTGCTCTGAATGGCAGTCTCCACGTTGATGCGGCCGCCCTGTTCGCTTTTTCCAGACGTGTTCACAGCTTCTCGAAATAGGCCAGCGGGGTCGCTCGCAAACGCCTCAGCGAATCCCGGAATGGATGCGAACTGGCCTCGTCTGGCCATTACGTTCATGGCCGCCACAACGCGCCCTGGATTGGCCCCCAGGCGAGCTCCCGCCTCAATTTCCGCTGCTCGAATGAGTCTTTGCAGCAATGCTGCTCTCTCACGGCTGGTCATATTAATCCAGGTAAATGGGTGAAGTGAGACGGCGGCTTAGAAACAGTTGGGCGGGTTGCGGCAGCGCTATGAAATCCCGATAAATGGGTGTAGTGAAGGCGACGATCCGGAAATAATCAGCCGGATCGATGCAACGATTTTTGATCCAGACGCCTTCCTGGCCATCGTGGTAGATGTTTCTTGAATTGCCCTCGATCACGTATCCGCACGTTCCCGTCCAACTGAGTACAATGCCGATATGGCCAAATCTTGTGTTTCCGCGTAGCCAGATTGCTAGGTCTCCCGGCTGCGGCTCATAGAGCCCCATAAGGACACTGGACGCCTTGTGGCTCTGTCGCGTTATGAAATCGCTGGCCAGCGCAGAGCGGATACTGGGCCACTCCAACAGGCTACTGTTCGCATTCAGGCAGTGCGTCACGAATGCAGCGCACCATGGATTGCCAACCGGCAACCCAACGCCAGCGAGAAACATTTCCACTTCCGCGCCTTGGTTCGTTCCCACTTCGCGCACTCCGACATAGGCCATGGCCGTGTCGGCGTGTGCCTGGGCGAGCGCATCAGCGGACAGAGCGTGAAGAAGAACGAGTGATATGACCAGCGAGCGGATCACTAAAACGCTGACGACATTACTCGGCCCATCATCAGAAGCAAGCCCAGGTAGTACAGGCCAACAGCCGTATTTTGCTTTCTAAGCTCAATGATGAGATTCATCTCCTTCAACACAATCGCGTCGTAGGCATAGATGTACGTGAGGATGGCCGTCACCTTGGTCAGACCAACAACGAAATCGCTGTATTCCTTGGCCACTGCCAGAACCCACGGCAGGACGATGACTGCGGCGGTGATCGCAGCAAGGAGAAAGAGGATGTTCCGGATGTGAAATGCTTTTCCCATGGTCGTATTCGATTGTTTGGATTCTCTCGAGAGATGTAATCTTTTCGCATCGGCGGCCAGAAGGCGATGCGTCCTTTCGGCGCCGCAGAGCCGCTTTTGCGAGCTGCCGGCATGTAATGGTTTCGTTACCTCACTTATCGCCGCAGCCGCAGTCTCGATTGGCTCCCGAGAGCGAGCGATAGCCCTCGCCAACTGCTTTTCGGGAGGTCGGCACCACGTCCTGGCGAATGACCATCGTAACCACGCCTGCCTGAGCGGCTCTGCGCTTCTTGATGTCCTGAAAGTGATCCTGCCGCTGAGCTTCGGATCGCGCCCTAGCGGCGGCGTGCGCTGTGGCGAAGTCTATCTGATTCATAGGAAAAATCGTTTAATGATGACGGTCAGGGCGATGCTTGAGGCGAGCTTCAAGAAGTCCTTGCCACTGCCTGCCGGCATCACCGGCTCACTAACCGAGATTGGCGGACGATCTTCTGCGGCAGGAGGCGCATCGTTATCGGTGTTCGGGGGATCGTCTATAAATTCCGGCCGGGGATCGACTATCAATACCGGGGTTACATCCACGGGCTTTTCTGCCTCCAAAGCCGTCGGGGACACGGGCTGCTCGGTCAGATCCGGAGTTTTAATCACTGGCGGCTTCAACACTAGGATGGGAGGCTGCGGCCTTGTGCCTAACTCATCGGGTAGTATGTCTTTGGGCGGCACAGCCACCAGCGGATCACCGATTGGCATCGTAATGACGGGCGTGGGCATGACATCATCCTTTTCAAACAATACCGTGGGGCCCGTTATGCTCGGATAAAACTGAATGATCGATGGCGTGGGCGCAGGCGGCACGAGTCGCTGCTCCTCGATACTGGCCAGGCGCAGGCTTTCGGCGCGCTCAATCTCTTCTGCGGCGATGCGCTCCCTCTCTGCTTGAATCGCCCGTGCTTGCTCTGCTGCGAGGACTTCTGCCAGGCGGCGCGCTTCCTCTGCCGCCTTTGCCGCTGCAAGCTGCGCTGCAGCGCGTTCCTGCTCGGCCAGTCGGGCGCGCTCCACATCGGCTGCCTGGATCCGAATGTTTTCGTTGATCGCTTTCATGACGGCGGCGGCAATGCTCGTATTCCGGATCTGAGCCGAAATCGTAGAGTCAGTCCAGTTGCGTTTTCGAGCTTCGTTCTCGAAGTAGCGGGCCATGTGCAGCGTGGCCGTTGGGAGCGCTGGATTCCCCAGGTCTCCCATAGCTGCACGCGTCCAATCGGTCGCAATGTCTCCAAGACTGCAACCGACCGATATTCTGCAAAAATCCTCTGCCGCCTGGTTGATCGTGCCAATGGTGTTTTTAGCCCATGCGATCGCGCTCGTCACGACGACCTTGTAATCGCTCTCGTAGGACGTCGCCGTCTTGAGTACCGAGCGAAACATCAGCGACTGAGCCAGTGCATTCATGGCATCACGCTTCCAGGGGTCGGAATATGTGAGCGCTGCGGCCTGAATTACTTCAACAGCCTTTGCCCGCGCTGCCCGCGCGGCGGCTTCACGGTCCAGGCGTTCCAGAATGCCCCGGTAGAGTACACTTGCTTCGACGATCAGCGGAATGATGGCTTGGCGAGCAACCGCGTATGCCGGTGCCACCATGCCTAGACGGCGACCTTCGAAATCTAGCTGCATCGCCAGGAGCATTGCGCCTGAATACGGCGTTTTGACATCAAACGACGGCTTCCAGGTGTCCCATTCGTGAGTGTACAAGCTGCCGATCACGACGGATTTCCGGTGGGACAGGATGGTGGTGCCAGATACCGTTACCGGAAGGACTTTGTATACCTGTTGCGTTTGGAGCGCTGACGTTAGTCTTGGCAAAAGCGAGCGGAGCGCTTGGGCCGTCGTGTAGTTTGGGCTCGTTGGCGATGTGGCTATGCTGTAGGGCCTGTTCAAGGTCGCACTATTGATGGCCGCTTTCGTGCTGGCTAAAAGAGTGGCCATAGAGAGCCATTCTTCGAGGTATCGCACAGTTGCGTCAGAACTCTTTCCGGCCGCCGCCACTACATCTGACGGGTTGCTGCGGCTTCTTACCAAATCTGTGAAAGTCATGGCTGTCGTCCTTTGTAGTTGAGATAGATGGTTGCGCCAATGAGGATTCCTACCATGAGGAGAACCTTCCTATTTGCTGAACCCAGTCCGGCGATCGTCGCGCCAGCTGCGGGCGCGGTTTCGGCCGCAACCGCGTCGTCCTTGAGTAGAGGCGCCGGCTCGCTGCGCCCGGCCGTCTCGAGTCCTGATAATTGATAGGGGGAATCGTATCCCATAATGCTTGGATTGCTCATTGTCTCGTTCTCCATATTGCTACCACGCCGGCGCCGGCCAGGAGCAGAGTCCACCACGGTAATTGCTTTGCGGCAAGCGATCCCTCGGGGCTCAACCACGGCAGATTGTCATCGTCCGAGAGCACGACGTCACCAGGTGGCTGGTTTGGAACCGGAAGCACCCATCCTGCGCTGTCGCTCGCGCACACGCTCGTGCGAGAGGCACGGATTTGCCGGAAATATTCAGAGCGCAGCGTCACGTCCGATCCGTATCGGCCGCGGGTCGTGCACGCGTCGCTTCGGCAGTCTGGACCAGCGTTGTATGCCGTGAAGACCTCGAACCAGGAGCGCCCGGTGGCCTTGAGCGCCGCCAGATGTTCGATGCCGTAATCGATGATTCCAGCATGATCCCAGGGCGTCTGAACGCCGTTTCTCGCGAGCGCTCTCGCATGGCCAGCTACCAATACGTTAATCTGCATGATGCCCCAGGACGAACCGTCGTCACCCACCCATTTCGCGCTGGGATTCCGATCGAAATACATACCGATGCTCGACTCCTGGCTCGCAACGGCCAGGGCGTAGTAGAGCGGCACGCCATAGTAGCGGGCCGACTTGTCGATGAGCCGGGCATACCCATTGGCGCACGCATGAGCGAGCTCAGTGGCCACGGACTGTTTTGTGATCAAGTAATTAGCTGTCGCCATTTCGGCGCACCTCCGTAATACAGCACTCGCCCGTTGTTGGCGCAGCCGCCCACAAATAGGTGATCGGACCCCTATGATTCAGCGTCGCCTCAATGAAGAGACCTGCGGTCGCCACAACCTTGACGGTGAACCGATTGGTTTTGGGCTTCTCAGAGCTGTAGGCGATGTAGAGATCCACGTCGGTCAGGTTATTAACGATGATGCCTTCGCGAAGCGGGGACACGTCCATCAAATCCCCTGAGAGGGGAGTCTTCGGGACGTTGACAATGGTTGTGTTGTCCATGATCTATTTCCAGAAGTAGGTCTCGGCCATCGCGCAGGCGCGCTGCGCATTGGCGCCGTCCATGTTGTCGAAGCTCACGTAAAACTTGCGGTGCGTGCCGATGATGAAGGGGTTTTGCTCGTCCTGATATTTGTACATCCGGTCAACCTGGGAGGCGTAGACATCTTCGAGCAAAATTTGCTTGTTGCCCTCGGTCGTAATTCGCAGGTCAGCCTCGTCTCCGCTGGCTACGAAGAGTCGCGCGAATACGAGGTCCGATCGGCCCATGTCGTTCAGCTCGTGCTTGGAGCCGGTCTGTCCAGCCGTGAGCGCCACGGTCGAGACGTAGGCAAAAAACACGTGCGGAATCCGGCCCTCGGCGTCGCCGTGGAGGTCGCGCAGATATTCCTGCATTGGCTCCAGTGCGTCTTGAAGGAAGCCTGCCAGCGTAAGCGTAACGACGGCGTTCGCGGCGCCGACGTTCTTTATTTCGAAAAGAATCGGCTGATTCTCATCGATAATGATCGGCGCGTGAAGGTCTCGCGTCTCGAACAACTTGTGCAGGAGATTGGCCTTGATGGTGCTGAAAACGATGATGCGGCCCGCCGTCTTGCACGTCACTTCCAGCTCGTCGAGAGGCTTATCGGAGTTGAACTGCATCGACATGATGCCCCACGCCCCGCGGTCCTTGGCGCGAAAGGAAAACGTCGTGCTATCGGTAGCGCCTGCATTAATCGTTGCGGAAAGCGACGGGCGGTAATGCGCCGTTGGCCCTTTCCAAGATTGGTGCCTTAACATATCTGTAATTGGGTATCAGTGAGAGCGTTGCGAGAGCCGCCGACCATCGGGTACATGGGGACATACCCGACCCCTGGTCGGGACTCTCGCTTCGCAATACATAGAAATCAGCCCTTCCTGGCTAAACCAGGTCGAGTTTGGTGATTTCTTCCGGCATCTTCTCCCGCGCGAACTGCATCTCGCAGCGCAGGCCCCACGCACCGCCTTGGGCGGCTGTCACCCAGTGCGCGGCCGTCGGCAGCGCGAACGAGCTATCCAGAAACAGCTTGAGGCCGAAGACCGTGCCCGCAGGGATGCGGATCGGCTCTTCCAGCTTCATGACCACTGAGCCTGGCCAGAAGAAATTCTGTACAGATCCCGTGAGGGCGTCCGAAGCGAATTTATTCTGCGTGAAAAACTCGACACCGGTCAGGTCTGCGACCTGGGCGAATGTCAGTTTTTTGACGACGATGCGCGAGCCGATTTCAATCTGAAGACGCGAGGCGACGAGCGCCTGGTAGAGCGTGTTCGCATTGATGTTCGTTACTTCTTTCACCCACGGCAGCGTCGGCTGAAACCCAATCGCGAGGATGTGAGTGTCCAGGTTCGTAGGGCTGAACGGCTGCTGCTCGTAGTTCTGGTCGGTGATACCCAGTGTCGTACTGCGTGGGAAAAACTCGACTTCAGTATTGTCATTGACAAGTGGCTGAGTGTCGTAGTAGAAATCCAGCAGAGGGGTTCCCTCCAGGTTGTAGGACTTGATCTGCATTTTTTGAGTCAGTCTGGTTAAAAACTCTTGATTCCCCCAGGAGCGTTACCAGATCGCGCGACTCGCTCACACAGACGGTTTACCGTACTGGAGAGCAGCAGTGAAGCCGAAGGTTCCGGGCTGATTGCTGAAGTCCATCGCGGCGATGAGCGTACCAACAGCAGCTGGAATATGCAGCTTCAGGTAAAACGGCGTTTGCGCCGCAATTTCGAACGGCTGCCATAGGTTCGTCATCGGGGCTTCCCGAAAATGGACGTAGGCATTCTCATCCGGCGTCGCGCCCGCACCAGCCGTATCGGTGATGTGAAAGGACGGGACAGAAGGCCTGCAGCGGTTCAATGAAAAAAACTTGACCAGCGGCACGGCGAACAGGCGCCGATTACCGGCCTGCAAACGCATCTCAACGATCATCTGCGCCATGCCGTTCACAAGCTGCTGAACTTTGACAGCGTCAGCGGTGTTGTCGTGGATGATCGGCATCTGGGCGCTAAAACCCAGCCCCACCGCGTAGTAATCTTCCACGCCGTCGAAGGGCTGGTTTTCGTAGTTCTGCGAGAGGATGGACTGGGTCGGGCTCTGCTGAAAGAAGCGAACTTCTGTAAGCGAGCCGTCGACGGTGCGCGAATCGTAATACGTGTTAGGTATCCCGATCGCGTTCGCGTCTATTTTTTGGACGATATGTCCTATTGGGCTTTGGAACATGATTGTATTTCCTGGTCTGAAACGATTGTGAATACCCCCCACGGGATCACGGGACCGACCAGGACCAGACTCCTACGTTAGACGGAATCTGTAAGCTCAATGAAGCGTGCCGGGGCATCCTCCACGACCGCTGCCGGCAGCTGCACGGGCTCAAACGCTGGACCTTCGAGAGTTCCTGCAGTATTGCCAACGGGTCTGGACAAGAACTCGGATGCTGGCGAGAAGAACGGCACGTAGCTTGCCACAATTTTGACGAGTGCCACGGCTGAGTCAACTTCCATGCCCGTCGCGACACCTTGGGGAAGATCACCCCCCTGCCTCTTCACGACCTGTGCCACGAGAAAAGGAGCGACGACGCGAGTAATCTGCTTTGCCGGACCTCCTATCCGATCAAATACTGGACCCAACAATGGGTTGTTAATCAGGTACGATGTACCAAAGGCACTGGCAGCGGCCCCCGCAGCGATTGAAACTGATCTCGGGACCGTCCGTGCCGCGCTTTGTATGGTTTTCTTAGCTTTTCCCACTTTCTTATTGCGGTTTGTGTTGTTAGAACGGTGAATGCGAGAGCCCAGCTGGGCCGCTCTTTTGGTGGAAGGGGATTTGGAATCGTTCCTTCCGTTTTTGAGACTGACGCCGCGATGTGCGGCCTCTGCTTCAAAAAAGTCGGCAACCTGTGACTCACTCGTGAGATATGTGTCTTTGGTTGAGCTCACCTGAGCCTCGAGGTGGTTGCCTAGATTCTTAAATGACGAACTATGTCCAGCCTTTTTAAGGGAGGATCTCGCTCTCGATATTCGTTGTGATGCATTCATGCCTTTTGGGGAATGCTTGTTTTTAATCTGCGCTGAAATTCGCGCGCTCCGATGAGGGCGAGTACCTGTTTTTTGTTCGGAACCTGGATTTCGCGGTGCTTGTTGCGCAGCACCAGGCGGCGCAGCGCGTCGCGTAATAACAATTTGCTTTCTTCGGAATCGACGACCGTCTCTGCGGCGCGCATTTCTGCGATGTGGATTCGCCGGCCTTTTTTGCTGGTCCGCGTCCGTTTGGTGAACGTGAGCGCGCCTGTGCCCTCACTCCATTTTACGGGTGTTCCTGCCGTGTATCTCTGGATGTAGTTGTTCATCCATCCGACGCCAATGCTGGCCCCGCGACCCTTTTGGAGTATGTCGGCCAAACGAAGAACGACCCTGGGCGCAGCTTTCTTCGGAGCCCGGCGCCCCTGCATTTTTTTTGTCTTGGCGGCTTTTTCGGACACAACAGGCTTGATGGGCTTTCTGGCAACTTTATCGATCTCGGATTTCTTCATCGGGATATTGATCCTGAAGCCTGAGTCCGGATCAGCCCACCGATTCTTTGTCGCTTCCGCAATATGGCGGCCCTTTTCGTTTATGAAGCACATAATCACGGTGTCCACTTCGTGGGGAAGGCGCGAGCCTCCCTTGAACTGGCCATCGTTGCCGGCGCGTGCGTGAGCCACCCATATCGGAGAAATCCCGCGGCTTACGAGCCATTTTTGAAAACCAACAGCTGATTTTCGCTCAGGGTCTATTACGGTCGTCGAATCGATGACGATGAAGCGGATGTGGTGCTCGATAATCGCGCTCTTGAGCGCTTCCAAATCACTGAAACCAGTGAAAACGAGGTTGTCTTCATTGGCCCCTATACGCTGGGCGCGCTTCACGATCGAGCCGCGCGTGCCCTCCTCGGCGCTCGTGTACATGCCCGCGGCGCCGGTCACGCGTACGAGCGAGTTCAGGATGCCCAGTGTGAGTGTGGATTTTCCTGAACCCGGCGGGCCCCATACGAAGTGAGAAAACGGAAGCTCAGGGCGGCCGATGATCGTGCCATACGGTTCATCGATGGCAAGTCCCGTGACTTTCCGTGCAATCAGATCTTTGGATTTTACTACTTCCACGGTATCTGGGTGGCTATGGCGATGCCTGCAGCGGCGATGCCAAATGCGAAAATGGGGTTCATCGAAGCCAATTTGCTCTGGGTCTGGCTACCGAAGGCAAAGGATGCTTCCTCGTTGGCCGGCGATCCATGGAAAATGATGATCGTATTCCTATCCGCCGCCGGCGCGGCCTGCGTCACCCTGATGCTCGCAGCGAGCAGGCTCAAATCGTTATAGTCATCGCTTCCGGCCGGCATTTCGTTGACGAGAACACCGATGACTTCTCGGGCTGTTTTCTCTATGAAGCGTGGATCCCAATCACCGCTCAGTTCGAGGTGGTGCTCGACCTCCATCGCCGATCCGGGCTTGAGTTCATTGAGTACGCCGAGCATCGCCCGCCTGAAAAACTTGCTCGCCCATATTTTTTGATCCCTGGAAAACAGCGACAACACTCCGCCTAAAACTGCGCCAATACCTGCGCCGATTACATTTCCGATGACAGGCACAATCGTTCCGGCCGTCGCCCCAATGGAGGCGCCTTTGGAAATGCGAGATGCGGCCGACTGGACATTCTTTACGAGAATACCCTGGCGCGCTGCCTTATCGCTGATGTGCAGGTAATATTTGCCCGGTTCGGAAACTGGCATCTATCCTTTGATCTTTGAAAATGGTTTGATTCCCTTAACCGCCATAACTGCAGCGATGAGCAATCCTCCAATCGCCAGCTTGGACGTGAAGCCAGCCGTGCCCATGGTGGGGCCACTGCCGATAGTGAGCGGCACGCCCAGATCTAGTTCGCCAGCAGGAAGAACGACAGGCGCAATATTTGGGTAGGCGGCGATGGCCTGGTTGATTTCTTCTCTGGCCTTGTCATGCAGCTTAATGCCGTGGACATATTGCCAGCACGATCCCGTCGCCTGGCAGATGTTCTCGAGAGAGCTGATCGGTACGTCGATGTCCCAGTGCACACGTCCCGATGCGCGGGATACGTCGGCACCCTGGAGGACGAGACTTTTCTTGATGCCGTCTCGCTTTCCGCCACTGTTTCTTTGCTGTCCGGTGTTAGAAAACTCCAGGACGACGCGCACCATTGTATTAGCGGACATCGCGCCACGCCGGTACACCTCTACGAGCGCTTGTAGAGCTGGCCCCAGGCCCTTGACCTGGGTATGAATCGATCCCGCGCCAAAAAGGCGCTTGATGCTTTCTACGGATACGACGGATTTGATGCCGTTGACCACATTGTCCATCCTCGATGGCTCAGGATCATGTAAGCCCGAAAGCGTCGTTACGGTCGTTGGAGTGTGGTACCGTAGCATGTTACTTGCCTTTGAAAGGATTGAATTTGCCAAACAGGTAGGTTCCGAGGACGCCGATTCCCAGGCCGACAATGAGATTTGCGCCCGATGCTATCCCGTCATCCACATTGGTTTCCGCGGTGAGCCCTTTGATAGAAATCATGCTGACGTATTTATCGATCGCGTCCTTATTCGCCCGATACGTTGCCTCAAATTGAGCCGGGGCCGTACTCATTCCGGTGCGCTTCAAGAACTCATGTACGGCCCATCCTTTTAGCGAGGGGAACTGATCTAACAGCGCAGCGCCCGTGTTGATAAGGCTGGGCCCGTCCACACCCGAAAGCGTTGGCGCCTGAGCTGGTGGCTGCGTTTCGACCACGGCGGCAGCGGGCGCTTCTGAGGCCCCATTGACTTCTACGTGATATTTCCTCGGGGCCGTCATGTGATTGCTCTTCTCGCGACTTGGATGAGCGGGAAGAGGGCGTAAGCACCCACGGCGCCGCCGCCCAGAATTGCGGCCCACTTGAGCGTGTTGGCGATGTCTGTAAGGCCGGCGCCGCTACTCGTCGGCGAAACGATGGGCACACGCGAAAGCGTCCAAGGCTGTGATTTAGCTATCGGTTTGCCGCCCCTGCCATTGAGAATGTCGCGAAGTGAGGGCCCGCCCAAGACGATTGCGGGTTCCTCGTAGGCCTCGAACACAATTGATTCACCTGCCTCGTAGCCGATCAGCTGAATACGCAGGGTCTTGACGCAATTATCAATGAGTCCGCCAGGAGGAATTATGGTGCCTAGAATTATTCCCGTTTTTACACTTCGAACCACGATGGTCGGATGGCGACAGTCGATGCTGAGGTTGCGGTACACTAATCGCCAGGTCTCCAATTCCAGCGTCACTTCGGCTGGGGTTCCGGTTCGTGAATTGCCGCCGTCGATACCAATCACGCTCAGGCGAATGTTGCCGGGTACATGGATCACTGGCGTGTCGTCGCCACTTATTCCGGAAAGCGTATTGCGGGTCTGTGGGTCGAAAAGAACGCGTTTGCGCTGTTGAACCACGTCCAGGGGCGCGGGCGAACCTGGGCGGACAGGATCGGGCCGGCCGGTGTCCCAGAGTATCCACTTACCACCGTCATTGTATTCCAGATAGATATGGTTCCAGTCACTTCGCCCCTTCTGGCGGATGACGACATCCCTGGTGCCAATTCCCTGAATGGATAGTAGTGCTGCGACTAATATTACGTGATCTTCGCAGTCTCCGCCTTTCAGGTGATACGTGGCCGATGCGCTCTGGATGTCTTCGACATTGCGCAGGTCCAATCGGTAGGAAATTGTCTCTCGGATCCAACGATACAGCGCTTGAATCTTCTGGTCGGTGTTGACCAGAGGGCCCATTATTCGCTCAGATAATGCGCGTATTTGCGGATCTGCCTGTCCTTCGTGAGCAAATCTGCGAATGTACCCGAGTACCTGATCGATTGATTGGTAGTCGAGATAGCGGCGGCGCAGTTCTAGTGCGCCGCCGCCATCGCTTGGTCGTACGATCCCTTTTGTACGCCCGCTGGGGGTTTCAGTTAGTCTGAGCCGTGCCATTCGCCCCTTATTTGGTCAATGACAGTGCTCGCATAATCACGCGTTTCGTCCGAAGCACCCGCAAGGATGAACGGCACGATTAGTGCAGTCGGAGCGGACAGGAACGAACCTGCATCGCCGACCACCGTGAGAATGGGTATGAGCAATCTGGCAGTCGCAGGGGCAGCAACTTTTTGAGATTGTGCATACTCGAGAACGTGGACCAGTAGGCCTTTCCAGGCCTCCATTTTCGGCTTCGTCGCGAGGGCGTCAAAGCCAGTTTTGAGGTGTTGAGCCACATCTGCAATCTGCTCATCTGGGGCGGGCTTCCCGCTTCCCTCGAGCGTAACTGCCGAGCTGAGCTCATCCCACACTTCCTGCATGAATGCGGCAGGGGCGGAATCTGATGGTTGTGCCTGAGTTTCCGTTTTGTCGGGGTTATCTGGCACTTCGTTTTCGTTTGAAGTAGGTGGCGAATAGGGGAGTTGTTTGCCAGGTGCTCCCGCCTGATTCTGGGCAACCAGCTTATCGAGGAGTGAAGGGCCGTTTCGATCAAGCCACTCCCAAAACTTGCCCCATCCCGACGCATCGGGATTGCGGCGCTCTAGGTCAGCTTCAAGCTCCAGGGTCTTAAGCTCAAGAACATTGCTCTTCTTGAGCATCCACGCTTCCATCTTCTGCTCCCACAGATCGCGGCTAAGCTTCTCGATTTCGGAGCGGTGTTCTTCAGCTTTTGTCGCCAGTGTCACAGCATTTTGGCTTCGTTCTGTCTGAAGCGTTTCCTGTGTTTTCTGGAGCTGATCGCTCGTTCGCTCGAGCTGATCCTTCATCAGTGTCTGAATGAAAGAGTAGCTTTCAAATCCCTGGGGAGGCGCCGAAATAGGAACGCTCTGCGGAGAACCATCACCACTTGCGTGTGAGGTCTTCTCCACTGTCATTTCTGATGGAATGTGAGCCTTCGATTCCAAAATCTTTAGAATATCTTTAGAACATGGTTAAAAACCAGTCTCGTCCAGGGTGCCGTAATCGGCTTATGGACACAAGATACCTAGATTTTCAAAAAACAAGAATTGACTCGACGCTATCCATGGCGGATCGCAATATGCGCCTCGATGGGCTGCGATTCAAGACGCTGGGAAGATGCGTTTCGTCATTTTCAGTCTGGGACAGAAAATAAATCAGATATCGCAACCACTTGTCTAAAAAATCTCGTTATGAGACTATTGACAATCCGTTCTAAAATCGCGCAAGGCGCACTGAAAAACCCTATGTCTCGAAATATCGAGCACGTGGACGAGTACATACTGGCTGCTTTCCTTGCAGGAGATCTCCCAGCCAGCCTTCGTAAAGAAATAGTATCGTACATCGCCGACAACGATAGTGCCAGAGATCTGCTGGGCATGGCTCGTGAAGCCATGGATGCAGCAGATGTTGGTGATGGCTCCCACGCGAGTAAATTCTCGCCTGCCCTTGCACTGAGTCGGAGACAAGATTCCAGAAACGCACGCACCGAGCCCACCTCTGGCGTAAACAACCTCTGGAAGGTCACAGCACTATTTGCCAGTGCCGTTCTGGTACTGAGCTTTACGGTGGCCATTTTGATCTTCGACACCGCTCCTCCCGCTACTGTTGTAGAGGAAGCACGCTGGTCACCTTCCGTAAATACCGAGAGCCTTGAGTTGTCCTGGCCCGCCCAGACTGGTGCAGTAATCTATCAGATACTTGTGGTGGATCAAGTCTCAGGCGATGCTTCCGTGCTTTCACGCACGGATCAAACTTCCTTCTCGATCCGAGAGGAAACGACTTCCGAATCGGCCTTCGTAGCCAACCACCAGTATAGACTGTGGATTCTGGCGTTTGACGAGGACGGATTGCTGCTGAGTCGGTCCGCTTCCATTTCTGTTCTAGAAGACTGAAAACGGTGAGAGGGAGCAGGAGATGTAGCGTGACGTTCGAGGGTATCGCTTTCTGAACGTGCGCCGGACGAATTACTCAGATCGTGGATTATCCGTCGGTGGCGTCAATACCCAACCTTCCGGTATGGCGGGCATTCCTCTGAAATGTTGGCCACTGTTCCGGATTCAGTCCAACGGATCCCGTTTCGAACGAGTACAGATACCCATTCTCCGTCACGATGAGAAGCCCACCGTCACGGGTGATTGTGAGAGGTCCGTCTGCGAACGATCCGAGAAAGTATTCCCACGCCGGCGTGTTGTTGGGGTTTATCGCCTTGATCGTCTCTCCTGACATGAAATAGATGACTTCATTCGAATCGATCACCGGGGTCCCTACGTCTTCGGCCACATGGACAAAACGAAGACGGGGGGTAAACGTGTCGGTGTCCTCATTGAGGGCGATGAGGCCTGTACTTGTGCCAACGTAGATCGTCCCATCCGGACCTACGATGGGTCCGCTGCGGAGTGGTCCGGTCAGCGGATAGCTCCATAGAACCGAGCCGTCTTCTCCAGCAATGGCGTAGATGAGGCCATTGTTGGAGACAACATACAGGACCACGGCCGTTGTCGTGCGAACATCGCCAGTGGGGAGAGTGACCGAGAGGTCGCGCTCAATCATGGCCATTCCGACCATGACGCTTCCAATGTTTGCAGATGACTTCCACACCCGGAGGCCCTATGGATCGTAGGCATAGAGATGGCCGTCGGTGGCTGCGACAAATATGGTTCGATCCCGACCAATCACGGGAGGCGTAACGATTTTGCCAGCCGATACATTCGCAGGCCAGATCCCGGTCGAAGGTTTGAGTCCATCAAAGGAACTTACCGCGTGAAGCTTTCCATTTGAGTCTCCAAAATAAATGGTTCCGTCTGATCCCAGCGTGGGTGAAGATCTCACCGCTGCGCCAGTTGAATAGTTGGTCGCCCATCCCCAGAGCCTGTCGCCCTGAGAACTGAGGCCGTACAGCCTTCCACCAGAAGCCGTTACAAATACGTCTTCATTATTTCCGACGAGGGGGGAGGAGTCAATCGACCCCTTGGTTTCGAAAGCCCATTTCTGTGATCCTTCGGGAGAGAAGGCATACAGGAGCTGATCCGTCGTTCCAATATAGATGTCGTTATTGAAGCCTACCGCCGGCGCGCCATCCACATCGCCCTGGATGCCGGGTGTTTTCCAGCGAATAGAACCTGGACTCCCTGCAACTCCACCGTCATCAATTCTGATGGTGACACTGACCGATTCCGATATACGGAAGACGGTTGGACCACTGTAGGCTTTTACCTCGAGAATGTGTTCTCCCAGCCCAAGACTGGCAACGTCGTAGTCAAAGATGAATGTGTTTCCTCCGATGGGATCGGTTTCCGAGAGTACGGGAACGCCGTCGATCAGAAGATCCACACGCGTGACGAAGGGTTCTCCGACGTCTGTTCTGGCAACGATCCGTGTGACACCCGATACTTCATCGTTGTCCGTTGGATCGGTGATACTCATGATTGGACCGGGGCCATCGGATTCATTATTGATCGTCATTAGAACAGGAGCCGATATTCCGCGGGCCTGGTATCTGTCAAAAGCAATGGCTTCGACTCGGTACAATCCGTCAGGGTAGTCGAACGTATTAATGCGCAGCTTGAAGTTTGTACCATCACTGACGGCCTCACCAGCCAACACGCCGTTCACATTGATATTCACGAACGAAATCCAGTTGCCTTCACCGAGAGCCTCAGCCGACACAGCGATAAGGACATTTTTCCCGGAGACGAGTGTTTCGTCAAACGGCCGGATGATGGAAAGGCGTGGTGCCCGCTCATCGACTGCGGTTCCGAAGATGTCGCAACCGGAGAAGAGTGAGGAGACCAATAGAAATACGACAGGGACGAGGATGCCTGCGGTAATTCCCTTCTGTTGCAAAATGCGCTTCATCATTGAGAGTAGCCGGAGTTTGATCCGTGGCTGTTCGTGCGTGATTCTTATTACTATCAGGCATTCCACAAGTATCGGACCAAACTTCTGTCCTTCCGTAAAAAGGATCGACAAATAGTTTAAAGAGCGATTCCCGTGTCAGAATGAAATCCGTCTCACATTCTTTTTGTTCAAAATGAGATTCCAGCCTCCTCCATTTTTGTCCTCATATATAGGGTGTGCCGCCAGTGATAGGGACGGCTTCATGAAGCGGGAAGATCGCGAGGCCGGACAGATTGTGTGTGCCGGGGGATCAGAATTATCGAGGCTGCTTCTCGGTCATTGATGATCTCAGGGCCACTGGGAGATATCTGGTGTCCGTTCGCTCTATTTTTCTCAAATCGACGTAGTCCAGGTCTCAAATCGGGATCATTTTGACACAAAAATGTTCATTAAACAGCTAATAGAGACTTTTTTAGTTCTTTCTCTGGACATGGCACGGCTTTTGGTGGGGACCTGCTGTTGCCGATCCGAACTCCGGGTTCTACCTGAGACAAACGATTGGCATCGACCCTACAATCCAGTATCAGCCATTGTTCGTAATGAACACATCTACAGCATCATCGGTGAACTTCGCACCCAAACATCTGTCCGGCGTCAACGTTATCGACAACGCATGGGGTGGACTATACAGGGGCGGTTCATATTTGATATACGGCCGTGCAGCGAGCGGGCGGGGTTTGTTGACCCTTATGTTCGCTCGTACCGGTGCCGCCCTCGGTGAACCCACACTATTTGTATCTCCCGATCGCCAGAAGGACCTGATGATTCAGGCTGCTTCGATCGGCTTCAATCTTAGAGAAGCCTACGAAAGCGGCATCGTTCGTTTAATGCGCGTTCCTCCCCTGATGAATCTCCAGAATATGGGAGATGACGGAGTCTCGAAGGCTCTCTGGGATCTCGTAACGCTCATCCGTCAGCACCGTCCCACGCGCCTGATCATGAACGACTTTATGCCGTTCGTTGCATTTCGCTCTTATGACCGATTCAGAAATGAATTTATTCAGTTTCTGGAGCAGATTGACACGCTCGATACCACGACCGTGCTCGTAATGCCAGAGCCGGCCAATCCACAGTCCAATCGTGTGATTGACTTCATGTCCTCTCAGATGACGGGCTCCATGCATATCGAACTGGGTGACGAAGGCCATTCAACTACCAAGCGCCGAATCTCTTTGATACCCCACATCGGTCACATCAAGCGTCAGGTAGTCGACTATTGGGATCTGGAAGATCTCGTCGAACCAACCAATTTAAATGCGGTCGCCGCGCCAATCACGCCTATGCCTCCAGTGCAGAGTTCTACTCCGCCAGATCGGGGTGTGACGTTCGAGCCGGCTCCCGTCCCTTCGGTTGTTGTCCCTCCGGTTACCGTCCCTCCGGTTGCTGAAGAAGCAACCGCTCAGGTTCCCCCTACCGCAGAGTCGGCACCAACGCAGCAGGTCCCCTCGCCTGCGCCCACTCCTCAAGTCCCCCCGTCGCAGGCGCCTTCACAGGTACCCCCTCATCCTGCGACACCCTTTTCAGAAACGGCTCCGACCATTTCCGCCCCAGAACCGGGCGAATCTGGCGAGGCCGCACCCGAAGCTCCTTCCCCGCACTTCGAACCTGATTTTGTAGACCGCGAGGCGTTTCGTCTCCGCCTGGAAAATCATTTTTCGAATCGCGATGCCGTGCATCAGCCATTTTTATTGCTGGCGCTCAGGATGGATCGTTCGGGCTCGAAGAGCGCACGTCCCTTTGATTTCGACTTTCTGATGGACCTCGTTCGTGAAGAACTTCGTGCTCAGGACGACATGCTTGCAAACGCGGATGTCGAGCGCATGGTCGTCTTCCTTGGAGACAGTCGAGCAGAGGAAGCTCAGAGCTTTTTTGCGCGATTGAAAGATCGATTGCGGGCGGAGTCACCCGTCCAGGCAGACCATCTGCTTCACTCTGTTTCAGCAATTGTAGTCCCTGACGGTCGCCCATTCCAGAACGCTGGAGAATTTCTCAGTTACGCCCTTGATGAGGCCTGAACCGAAAGGTTTGGCTGGGCAGGGTAGCGGTCGATAACGCTACCGATAACCCTGAAACGGTATCCGAACCGCACCATTACGAAGAAGAATTATGCGCCGTTCAATCGGAATCATCATCATTTTCATCCTGGCCCTCGCGACCTCCCACGTTGCGGGCGCTCAGGATTTGGTGGCTCAGCAGCGTGCCGAGGACTTCATTAGCGAGGCTCGCTACAGTGAAGCCATCCTTGAGTTGGATAAAATCATCACTCCGGAAATGCGAGACACGCGTCCTCTGCTGCTTCGCGCAGCTGCACACGAAGGTCGCGGTGAGTATATGAGCGCGTCGCGTGATTTTGAGCGGGTCATCCGAATCAATCCTGGAAGTCAGGAAGCCATCGACGGCTTGCGGCGAACGAGACAGGGGCAGAGCCCGGTGCAGATCGATCTGAGTCAGACAGGTACGGCGAATCTAGAAAGTCTGAATCGGTTGGTCAGCAGGAATCCGGATAATCAAGCTTACCGAATCAGGTATGCGGACGCACTTTACGATGCCCGAAGATTCAGGGACTCCGCTCGCCAGTATGGCGAGTATCTGGACCGGACGCAGGGTACTCCCGATGTCGTCCAGCAGTATCTCATCGCCATTGCGGCATATGAAGGGGATAACGAGCTCGGTGAATCGGTAGCGGCTAAGTACACAAGAATTTATTCCACGAACGATGACCTGTGGATGCGACTCGGATATTTCCGAATCTGGCAGGCCAAGCACAGAGAGGCCCAGGCGGCCTGTGAGCAGGCACTCCTGCTCAATCCAAACAATCAGGAAGCAAAAGATTGCCTCGGCACTTCCCGGGATCCGGGTGCTGTTCGGACGGCGTCTCAGTATCCAATCGATGTGCTGTTTCGAGAACTGAATACAGAACCAAATAATGATGCCAAGCGGTATCGTCTGGTCGATTTACTGATCGATAACAATCGTTACTTCGAGGCCAAGAAACAGCTCGACACCTTAGCCCCCAGGCACCGCACGTCACCGGACTGGAATCAGCGGTATACCTTGGTAGAGAATCGATTGCAGACAGCTCCGACGAATACGACCCGAGGTCCGGAGTTCATCGTGGACAGGATGATTCGTCGCGTTATCGCATCTCCGAACAATGCTCAATTACGCTTTCAGCTGATCGAACAGTTCATCAAGTACAACCGTTTTTACGAAGCCTACGACAATCTTGACAGTCTGGCTACTGATTACAGCGACACGCGTGAGTGGATCTCGTTTTTTGTTCAAGTGGATCAGGGTCTGATCGAACAAGAGGGTCAATCCCCAATCTATCCTGTAGATCGGCACACGTACCGGTTGCAGTTCGACCCTACCAATATCATTGTACGGTATCAGCTCGTGGACGCCCTGGTAGCACAAGATCGCTTTTCGGAAGCGTACGATGTGCTGACCAATCCCCAGTATGCAGATCCACTGGATCCAGGCTATCGGGCCCGATTGCAGGCGATTCAGGAGACGCGTCTTAACCGGGCCCGGCAGAGCATCACCGAATATGAAGCACGAGTGGCAGCCAATCCAGCTGATGAAGCTGCCTGGCGTGAACTGATTGGCCTGTACGGGATCGTCGACAGACCAGACGATGTCATTCGGGCCTACGTAAGGGTCATCGAACTTCGCCCAGAGGACAGAACGATACGGGCCGAATATGTGGACGCCCTGCGCATCAACGGCTATCCGGAGATAGCATCAGAACAGGCCGCGTGGCTTGCTGATCGCGACCCGAATAACCCGCTCATTCAGCGTCTTTATGTGATGACGGGCGTGGCCCTCGACGATCTGGACGCACGTGGAGAGTCATTCCTATCTGCTCTTCTCTCGAATCGCAACATGGATGACGTAGAGTTACTGATTGAAGCCTCTGCATATCGTCTTCGTCGCGGTGACCTGGAAGCAGCCCAATTCTATCTCACTCGCGCCGAGCAACTCGATCAACCCAGGTTCGCGACCCAGATCGATGCTATGGAGCATCTGATCGCTCGCGAAACCCTTCGACTGGAGCAGGAACAGCATTTTTCCATCCTGAATGACGCCCGGCGTCTAGTGACGGCGAAACGATTTGACGAGGCCATCGCGACGTATGAACGGTATTTCGTGGTTCGCGGTCGAAGAACCCGGGATGAGCTGAATGAGCTTGCGGGTGTATACGCCGCGGCAAAAGATTATGCAGAGTCTGTAGGTATTTACGAATCGCTTCTCGCAGAGGTTTATGAGTACGATGTTGCCAAAGAGATGGCGCGGGTTCAGATCTATCGAGAAGACTATTCTGGCGCTCTCGCTACGCTCGAGCGCCTCCAGCGTGAGAATCCTCGTGATTACGAGGTTCGCTTCATGCAGGCCGACGCACTTCGTGCACTTGGATTGTACGCACAGGCCAGAGCCATTTACGAGGAAGCGCTGATGTTGGCCGACGATTCGGAGACCATCACCGCTCGCCAGGCTGGAATCGACTTGGATGTACGGGCAGCACTTGTGGAAAGTGGTGAGTACGGCGGAATGGATTTCGCGGGCATCATCGTTCCGACTTCGGACGCCACGCGTTCTCGGGGCGGCGGAACGCGCTATGACAGATGGGCTCAGGGAATGCAGACGCAGGTGACCCTTCCCATAAATACAGTGCTCTCAGCAGGAATCAACTCCCATTTTATATCTGGATCACGAAGACTCGTGCCCGGTTCGCAAATCGTTCGAGGCCGCGTCAATCAGATATTCGGCGGCCTGTATGTCGACTTGACACCCCCGATCATATCCGACAAGGCATCCTACACCAACCGAGTTTCGGGCGAAGTAGGTATCCACGATTACGAGGGCGCCAGAACGGTGCTCTACGGAAACCTCCGGTACTGGAAGCAGGACGAGGGAAAATACCAGGGATCGGTGGGAATCCGAACCGGTGAAGGTAGCATCGACCTGTGGTCGGCCGGTGGTGGACAGTTTAATCTTCGGCTGACGCAGTTTGACATTCGAGGTAGTTCGGTGACCCTCATGCCAGACTCCGTTTTACGGGTCAATGGCACGATTGCGCTCAATGTTGTTCGAGACAATTTTGGAAACACGGCATCGAACAACGACACCAATTTCGGCACCAATATTCTGCTCGAAGCCGGCTACAGGGTCGTGGACTACACGTACCTGGGTATAACCTACTATCAGACCTCATACCGGTCGACTGTGGACATCTATTTCTCTCCGAAGAACTATCAGTCCTACGACTTCTTCCTTGAGTATGAACGAGAGGTACCTCAGAACTGGTATGTCCGCATTCGAGGTGCGATGGGCATCATCGCCCGAAGCTCAGGTTTTGTATCGAGACGATTCGAAGCCGATTACATAAAGCGGATCGCCTCCCATTTCTCCGTCACACTCAGAACCACGATGGGGGCGTCGACCAGAACACTCGGAAGTGGGGCGTCGGCCTTCATAGACCAGTACAACACCTTTACGTTTGGAGGAGCGCTCTACTGGACGCTCTAGAAACGACCAAAAGCCTTACGATCACGCAATAAATGCCGATCTACAAGGTGAATAAGACAACATTCCATGCCCGAAGAACGCGACATACAGCAACCAGATTCGATCATCGACACCGATGAGAAGGAACTCGTGCGCCCGAAAATCGCTGTCACACGAACGGAATTTGTACCCCTTCGCAAGAAGGAAGACGATATTCCCACCGCGCAAGAGACAGAATCAATGCTCCTCAGGCGCATTTTCGTCTACGGACTACTTTCGCTGGTTCTCTTCGCGATCATTTTCCTGTTTCTGTATGATCCGTTTGGCTATCTGTTTCGGCTCACCGGAGAGACTCCCACGATGAAACCGAGTGGTTTGATTGTGTTTTCGTCGATCGTCGCACTCGTGCTCTTCCTCGTCATTCTGTTGTTCAGATACCTGACTCTGATGAATCTGGCCTATTTGAACACTACAAAGCACACCATCGAAACGGGTCACGATGCCTCGTTTACGCCCCCGATATCGATCATTGTCCCTGCATTTAACGAGGGCAAACTTCTGGAAAACACGGTCCAGTCACTTCTGGGAATGGATTATCCAAAATACGAGATCATTCTTGTCGATGATGGCTCAACCGATGACACCCGAGTGGTAGCTCGTTCGCTGGTTGGCTGGTATCGAAATGGTCGGGTTGAGGTCCGAGCCGTCGAAAAATCCAACGGAGGGAAATCGACCGCTCTCAACGCTGGGATCCAGGTTTCCAACTACGATTATCTCTTAAACGTTGACGGTGACTCCCAACTTTCTCCGGATACGCTTCGAAAAACCATCAGGCATTTCGTGGATCCCAGGCTGGGTGCCATTGCAGGAAACGTGAAGGTGCTTAATCGCGACAACATCTGGACTACGCTACAGGCGCTGGAATACGTGGAGGGACTGAACATGGCCCGATCCGCGCAGTCCATCCTGAAGCTTGTGAATATTATTCCAGGGCCTCTTGGGCTCTTCCGAAAACAGGCGATTGTGGATGCCGGCTGGTACAGCTCGGATACATTCGCTGAGGACGCCGATATAACCCTCAAGATCATCCGTGCAGGATGGCGGGTAGAGTATGAACCGGATGCCAAGTCCTTTACTGAGGCGCCGGATCGAATTGTGGATCTCCTGAAACAGCGCTATCGCTGGACCCGAGGAATCCTTCAGGCCGTCCGTAAACATCGTGACCTGTTTTTCAATCCAACCATCAATTTTGGTGGCACTATCGTGATGTGGTCCATGGCATTCGAGTCATTGATCTGGCCCATCATGAATGTATTTGCGAACGCTTACTTCATCTTCATAGCTCTCGTGTTTGACATGAGCTATTACCTGGTCTATTGGTGGCTCTCATTGACCCTCCTGGATCTTATCGCAGCGCTCTATTGCGTGGCTGTGGAAAAGGAAGAAGTACGGCTCGTTTTCTATTCCCTGTTCTACCGGCTCTTCTTCATCCTGATGATCGACGTTACCAAGACGTTTGCCACGATCGAAGAATTTCTCGGATTCGGAATGAACTGGGGCAAGCTTGAGCGAATCGGCACCGGAGCCAAGCGCTGAGTCTCGTCTCAATCGACTGTCTCAGAATGAATCATTTCGATACGATTCAGTCAGAAAAGCGCTAAAACAGCTGTAACTGAGCTTTTTTTCGGCGAATATCGAGTTAGGCACGGAGATTGCTCATACACCATTTGAAACTGTAGATTGCACCTTATCAGGTCTCAATTGCCATGCAACTTGTTCCAATACTTTCAACGATCATTCTTGTAGGAACCATCGCGACGTTCATTTTGGCTGTCGCTGCCTACATCCTGTACAAGATTCGTGAGCGCCGCGCCCGCGAAGAAGGCGTCACCCAGACTCAATTTGTCCAGGAACCTCACGTTCTCGTGGCCCCTCAGCAGAGCGCTCTGAACGTCCCTGTTCAGCAGGCCCCCACGACCAATGTCTTTGTCGCACCTGGAGTCACCACTCCTCAAGCGCCTCCGGCACCAGCTACTGCAGGTCAGACTCCGGAAGCCCAGGACTCTCTGTTCTGGGAATACACGGATGAAGGATTTGTACCCGTGCAGCCGGATGATACCGCTCGCGAAGCCGACACGCCGGAACAGCAGGATGATGAAGGATTCGCCTGGCTCTAAGGTTAATTCCTCCATTCTAGGGTCGAACCCAACTCGACTGTTCTCTACTTGAATCTGAGATCGATGCGCAACTTTCAACTCGAAAAAATTAGTACCATCTGGTTCCTGACTCTCGGGGTAACCTCCCTGGCAGCAGGAATTCTGGTGTACATCCTGTTGTTGGAGTCCGCGCTTGGAGCATTTCGAATTCAGGATGCACATCCAGCGAAAATTGGTGAGGACACGAGACCCAGAGTTGCACTTCTGAATAGCAACTACACGAGAAATGCCCACCGCGCGATTACGTACAGAGATACCAGCACTGCCTGGGTTGATCAGACCCTCTTGTCCTGGAGAGAGTTTTTCATCAAACAACCGGGCCGCGAAGGGATTCCGTTCGAGAATATCAGCGATGAAGAACTCGAGGCAGGAAATCTGGACGACTTTGAGGTCCTTGTGTTACCCTCGACCCGAGCAATGAGTGACCTGCAGATTCTTCGTATCCAGGAGTTCATGCAGAATGGTGGAAACGTGCTTGCAACCTGGCAGCCCGGTATCTACAAGGAAGACGGAACGTGGCGGGGCTGGAGTTTCATGGAAGAGACCTTCGGCGTCCAATTTGAGGGGTTCGTAGATCGGGGAAACTGGCAGTTCAGAATTTACTCTGACACCTTTCCAGGATTTACTCCTCCAGGTATTTACCTTCCTAAATACATTACGGACTCGGAAAATTTTATTCCTCCGACGACGGCACAGGCAGAGCCTGATGAGGCCTTCCGGAGAGCGCAGCAGAGGATTGCGGACGACTCAGATTTCGCGCCGCTGGGTGACTACGTGTGGTTCGACACGCTCGATACAGCCCGTCCTACCGTGGATTTTGCCCGAGCTCAGCCCATTGTAACCCGACTTCGGGATATGGATGGTGTCGAACGCGAGCAGGATGCGGTTGTGGTGTCCTATTTCACATGGACAGGTTTCGATCTGGACCAGGAAATACCGTATCCACGGACGAGCTCGGGAATTCGACGACTCACATTGAGATCGAACACTCCTCTGACAGCCAACATTCCCCCAGGATATCGGGTGAAGGTTCAGGTGTACAATCAGGGCGTAAAAGTCAGTGTTAGCGAACCCGAAAGAACGAAACCCATCGGGTATTGGTACGATTTCGCCACCGACAATATCGTCGGAGCAGACAATCCTGCGAATACCACAGGTGTGGTCACTGGAACCTACGGTGAAGGGCGATTCGTCTATATGGGATTTCAGCGCGACGCCATGGGCGTTGGGCGAGATGACCGGGAAGACTGGGAAGTAATAGGATTCTTTTTTGACAACGCCATGCGGTATCTGCGCGGTGAACCAACGATTTGGGTTCATGACTGGCCGGCCGCTCACGATGCCGCTGCCATGATCACCGGCGCAACTTCTACACGGGCCGGTATCGAAGCCTTCGCACAAATTGCTGATATGCTTGAGATGGAAAACGCCCCTGGGACATACTTTGTAGCCCCGGAAATCGCCTCCCCCTATGCCACACTCCTGCGTCGACTCCATCAGCAGGGCGACGTGGCCGTGTACGACTCCCTCCGGGTTGAAGCAGACGGCTTTCCTGTCGATCAAGCGGATCGCCTGGGTAGATTGCGCGGAATTCTCGAAGGCCTGACAGGCGGAACCGTTCAGGGCTATCGATCCACGGAACGAGGATTGGTCGGTGTCAACACGATGGGCGGCTTGTATCTCTCCGACTACACCTATTTTCTACCCGATTCGATCGGACGCCGTATCGCGCCCAAGATAATGGGGGAGGAATTTTCGGCCCTAACGCGAATCGGAACGACGCAGCATTCGGATCAGGACATCAACAACGGACTCCAGGGTGCCGCTCCCGATCTGATGACCAATCTCCTCTTCGAATCTCTCGAAAGAGTCACGTATGAAGGAGGACTGTATGATCTCGTCTACGATCCCGAATTACTCGGCTCGGGAGAGAACCTTGAAACTCTGCGGGCGCTCGTTCGGCGGGCAAAATCTCAGAATATCTGGATTGCCTCCGGTGATTCCGTAGCGCACTGGTGGCGCCTGAAGCGAGCGCTGCATGCGACGGTTCAACAACGCAGTCCATCGCGGTTGTTTGTCAGTATTTCCAACGACAATGGTGCTACAGCGGAAGAAGTCACCGTCAGTATCTCCCTTGGGAGAGCGGTATCTGCGGTCAACGTGCGCTCTGAGCTGATCAATATTTTCAAACCGTTTCCGGATGACATTGACATACCTCCATACGAGCTGAAAGAAAACGGCACGATACTCGAACTATCGATTCGTGAGCTCAAGCCTCAACAGTATAGAATTTTCCACATCGACCTTCTCAGCCCCGAATTGGCAGTCTTTTCAGATGACTCCTGATGCGTAGAAGCTCCCGACATATCGTGCCAGTTGTGCTCGTGCTTCTCCTGGCCTGCACCGGACTCGTTCCTCAACGGGTGGATGCTCAGGCTGTACAAAAGCTGATCAATTTTCAGCAGCCGTCGCGAAGCGTTGCAATGGACATCCTACCCCTTTTGGATGACCGAAAGAAACCTCGCGTTGCGCTGTTTCGCTCCATCCAGACGGATCGCTACATCACAAGCGACACGTTGATGGTCGAGGATGCGGTGTACTACTGGGAGCTCTTGCTGCTGGGATTACGCATCCCATTCCGCATTATTGACGAACGGGACATCGGCGGTGGTATCGACAAGCAATTTCGCGTGCTCATCATGCCAGCGACGGAAGCCGTGTCGAAACGTCAACAACGTCGCATCAAAGACTATGTGAAGGATGGTGGTGGTCTCATCGCCTCCGGTAGATTTGCCATGTTCGATGAGGATGGGAATCGCACGGATGACGCCTGGTTCGAAGAACTGTTCGGTGCCCGTCAATTGACGGACATTCCAAGCCAACCATACGGTTTTCTTCAGAGTCTCGACGGCAATACGCCGCTCGCAAACGGTATTCCAATAGGATATCATCTGAATATAGCTGCACAGCGGCCCCTGACCGTGGCTCGCATTACGGAAGCTGAGAGCGGCGGCAGATTCATACCCTACAACCCGCAACATCAATCTTCTTTCGAACACCTGACAACCGTCGTGTATCGCGAGTACGGCAAGGGGAAGGCGGTATGGATGAGATTCAATCCACAGGACGTCTCACGCGAAAAAGATCAGCAGGAGAATTATCAACGCCTGATTGTCAATGCGATTGGAGATTTGGCTCAGGTTACCTCCATATCTCTGGCCCCATGGCCAAACGCGCGTCCAATGGCGTTCAGCGTGGCCGCGATGGCCGCAGCAGGATTCGACCCATTGACCTATATGGAGGGCGTGGAAAACTTTTTAGACATTCTTGAGGCACAAGAGGTGCCGGGCAGCTTTTACCTGGCATCTTCAGAGATACATGCCTTTCAGGAGCTCATGATTCGTATGAATCAGCTCGGAGAAATCGGTCTCACTGCAGAAAACGACTTTGTCCTGTTGGGTCAACCCATGGAAGTGCAACGAGATCGACTCTTGACGGCACGCGAACAGCTCGGAGTTCAGGAAATTCACGGCGTGTATCCACCTGCCGGATTCTACGACGGAAACACCATTCGTGCGATGGAAGACATCGGGGGGGATTACTTGCTCCTTCCGGCGCAGCCCAGTCTGGTGCCCGGCGTCATCGATTGGTGGGACAACGTAGACTATCGTGAGACGCTGATGATCGAAGATTTGATGCCGGCTGAAGAAGAAGCGATGCCGCTTTTCGTGCCAGGAGAAGAACTGGTGCCTTCCGATGCCATGTCGACTGCTCAGATAAAGGCTTTACCGGATCCATTGTCCATTATTCCTATTACCGAAGGCCTGGCCGACACGTTCGAGGAAAACTACGAAATCGTGCAGAAAGCGAGAGGGTACTATGTCCTCCCGTACTATCCTGAGACCTACGCGTCACGGTCCGTTCAAGCGGCAGACTTCGAATCGGTCGTGGCCCGAGCCAGGAGGGAAGGTGCGTGGGTTGTGCCCGTATCAGACGTGCTCACGTGGTGGCGCAAGCGCGACCAGGTTCGTCCGGTGATCGCCGCACTGGGTCGTGACGAAATGCACGTTGACCTGGTCAACGATAGCGAAACACCGCTCGCCAACCTTGTTCTGGAAATTCGAGGAAAAGGAGACCAGTACCAGAATATGTCCATCTCCGGTGGAGAAGGCGAAGTTCAGTACATCGAAGAGTTGGAAACGACGTTTGTTTTTCTTCCGGAGATCCAAGTCGGCGTCAACCGAGTCACGCTGACCTGGAGATGATTCCTCCCCGGGATCCCTTTATCCGAGGGGTTTCTCTTTCTTCAGCAAGGCAATCATATCGTCTGTGCCGATCGGGCCATGGCGATACAGGAAGGGTTCACCAAATGCAGCGCCAACACGGTATCCATACGTTTTGGCCCTCGCATCATACCATTCCATAAAAGCGGGACTGGAAATAAAGGTTTCAGGCTCGTCGTCGGATGCATCGTATGTGGAATCGAACACCTGTGAAGCATAGGCGTGAACCGCTTCCGTCCGGATTTTCCAGGTCTCAGACACGTCCACTACGATCGTCGGCTCGAAAGGAATCGACTGCATGTAGTGAAGAATATGATGCGGGCGCCAGGCCTCGTATGGCGCTCCGTCCTCACCTTTGGTTTTGATTTTCACGAGTCCCGAAAAAAATGCCGCGTCTGCCACGAGCCTGGCGCCCGCGGGATGGTCTGGATGTCGGCAGTCGGGGGCGGGGATCAAGATCAAATCGGGACGGCAGATCCGTAATTCTTCGATCACCTTTCGTCTGTTTTTTCTGATATTCCTGATGCTTCCGTCTGGAATATTGAGGTTTACGCGCCGTTCGACACCGAGAATCTGGGCCGCCTTGACGGCTTCTTTCTGGCGCAGCTCGGCGGATCCTCTTGACCCGAGCTCACCAGCGGTCAGATCTACGATTCCGACGCGATATCCCTGGGCTGTCATTTGCGCGATGGTGCCCCCCGCGGACAGTTCTACGTCGTCCGGATGGGACCCGAATGCCAGTACATCGTATTTGGGTACACTACTCATATTGTGGGAACGCGACTGGATCCGTCTGGATTCCGATTCAGACGACAATGTTGACCAGGCGACCCGGGACATATATCTCTCTTCGGATCTCCTTTCCCTCGAGGTGACGAGCCACATTCTCTTCCTGGCGCCCCGCCGCGATGATGTCTTCCTTGGAAGCATCTGCGGCAACTTCGATGGTTCCCCTCACTTTCCCGTTTACCTGGACAGCAATCTTTATGGTATCCCGTGCAAGCCACTTTTCGGCTGTCTCCGGCCATGATTCGTATGCCAGAGTCTCGGAGTGCCCCACTCGCTGCCACAGTTCTTCCGCCATATGGGGTGCGAGAGGAGCGAGGAGTAACAGAAACGCATCAGCCAGGGCCCGCGGAATGGTGTCGAGAGCCACCAGCACAGAAGTGAACTCAATCAGCGCCGCGATCGCGGTGTTGAAGGACATCCGCTCCATATCACCCGTGACCCGGGCAATCGTGTTATGAAGGGCTCGCAGTTGATCTTCGGTGGGCTCCTCTTCCGAGACCAGCACTTCGCCGGAATCAGGGTCGACAAAGTTGCGCCATACTCGACGGAGAAAACGATTTACGCCGACAATATCGCGTGTATTCCAGGGTTTGGAGGCCTCCAGGGGTCCCATGTACATCTCGTAAAGTCTGAGCGTGTCACACCCGTATTTTTCGTTCACTTCATCCGGAGAAACGGCGTTTTTAAGGCTTTTACCCATTTTACCGTACTCTTGTCGGACTACAGAGCCCTCGAAAAAATACTGGCGGTCGTGCTGATCTTGCACAGCCATTGCCGGACGTCCAACCTGGTCGACCACCTGAGTCGCATCAACGGCAACTCCGCGATCATCCCGATATGCGAAGGCTTGGATGTAGCCCTGATTGAACAGTTTCCCGAAGGGCTCTTTTGAAGACACGTAGCCGAGGTCGAACAACACTTTGTGCCAGAATCTCGCATAGAGAAGATGCAGTACCGCGTGTTCCACACCTCCGATGTACAGATCAACCCCGGACGGAGACATCCAGTACTTCTCCTTTTCGGCATCGATAAACGACGCCTCATTCTTGTTATCGATGAAGCGTAGGTAGTACCAGCATGAACCCGCCCACTGCGGCATTGTGTTGAGCTCGCGTTCGTACCGTTTGCCATCAATTTCCACCACTCTCCAGGATTCGGGTGCCCGACTGAGAGGAGGCCGAGGTGGGGCATCAGGATCGTCGCTGGCAGTGGGTTTGAAGTCCTCCATCGCCGGAAGCTCCACGGGTAGGTCGAACTCGTCGACCGCTCTGACCGAACCGTCCTCACCACGCAGGATTGGAAAGGGTTCGCCCCAGTATCGCTGCCGACTGAACAGCCAATCACGAAGTTTATACGTTACGGTGGCCTCGCCAAATCCTTCGGCCTCCAGCCACTCGTTCATTCGAGTTTTGGCCTCCAGGACTCCCATTCCGTCCAGAAATCCCGAATTGATGGCCACTCCTTCGCCCTTGTAGGCCTTTCCTTCAAATCCGTCTGGGGGTTGAACGGTGCGAATGATGGGCAGGTCATACTGTTCGGCGAACTCCCAATCACGATCGTCCTGGCCTGGAACTGCCATGATGGCACCCGTTCCATAACCCATCATCACGTAGTCCGCGATCCAAATGGGAATGCGACTCTCACCGGCTGAATTAATTGCGTACGCACCGGTAAAGACGCCGGTTTTTTCTTTCGTTTCTGACATCCGGTCGATGTCCGTCTTCGCTGCAGACTCCGTGCGGTAGCTTTCTACGGCGGCTAGATTCTCGGGAGAAGTGATCGGGTCAACCAGCTCGTGCTCTGGAGCTAGAACCATATAGGTCGCACCGAAAAGAGTGTCCGGGCGGGTTGTAAATACGCGCAGCTTCTCGGTCTGTCCTTCAACATCGAAATCGATGTGAGCCCCTTCACTCCGCCCGACCCAATTGCGCTGCATCATTTTTACTGGTTCGGGCCAGTCAACACCGTCAAGATCTCCAGCCAGTCGATCCGCATACGCGGTGATGCGCAGCATCCATTGCTTGAGTGGACGCTTGTAAACCGGATAATTGCCTCTTTCGCTGCGACCTTCATTGGTCACCTCTTCGTTGGCAAGGACGGTTCCAAGAGCGGGACACCAGTTTACGGGCACTTCTGCGAGGTAGGCCAGGCGGTGTTTTTCAAGGACCCTGGACTGCTCAAGATCTGAAAGATCGCTCCATCCTGAATGCGCTTCTTTCAAGCGTGGAATCAATTCGTCGATGGGTCTGGCCCGATCCTCCTCACCATCGTACCAGGAATCGAACAGTTTCAGGAATATCCACTGGGTCCACTTGTAGTAATCGACATCCGTCGTGGCCAGCTTTCGATCCCAGTCGTAACTCAACCCCAGGGCTTTCAACTGCCGGAGCATGTTGTCAATATTGTTCTCCGTGGTGATGCGCGGATGAACCCCATGCTCCACGGCAAACTGCTCGGCGGGTAGCCCGAAGGCGTCAAAGCCCATCGGGTGCAGGACGTTGAACCCACACATCCGCTTGTAGCGGGAGATGATATCTGTGGCGATGTATCCGAGAGGGTGTCCCACGTGCAAGCCCACGCCGCTTGGATACGGAAACATGTCGAGGATGTAAAACTTTTCCTTCGAGGTATCTACGTTGTCGCTCGTGCGAAACGTCTTGTTCACCTGCCAGAAGGACTGCCACTTGCTCTCAATTTCCTGGAAAGGATAGTCAGCCATGAATTCAAATCTCGATGACCTGGTGAGCGGTCGTATTCAGGTCGAGGTGTTGGATTAGTATCTGCCCCAGATCTGGGCCGTACTTATTTAGAAAATATAGTGGTGACAGAACTCGTTCCTGGAGAATTCCGAACGGAAATAGGCTCGTTGATGCTCGATTCAGCTGCGTTTTCATGAGGTCGTGCTGCTGTTTTTCGGCTTTTCCCACCCGATTCTGCAATCGAGACCACTCTTTCATGAAGGCCGCCCGCGTGGCGTCTGCAGTTTTCACGAGGGAGCGGTCAATTTTTTCGATCACTGGCTTGATTTCATTTACCGCCTTGTGAAGACTCGCCGACGCAGATTTGAATTCTGCATCCAGATCAACTTCCATGTGATCCAGAACGACTCGCCCAAAAAGTCTCTCCAGCTGCTCTTCGAAGTCGGGAATCGACAAGGCCTGGCGTTCCAAGATCTTTCCAACCCGCTTTTCGAGAAGGGTCGCACTTGCCCTGGGATAAATGATGGGCATGGGGATATCCGCCCACTCGTAAAGCTTCTTGAATTGGGCAAAATAGGCCACTTCACCTGGGCCCGCTACGTACGCCGCCGTCGGCAGGACGGTATCCTGCATCAATGGGCGCATCACAACATTGGGACTGAAATCCTGCGGACTGTCTGCGAGCCTTTCCGTCAGTCGATCACGGGAAATGTTCTCCCCATCACGTGTCTGGAATGCCTCATTCACCACGTCAATGGCCACGCGGCCAGTGTCGGTGTGTAGAAACAGATTGGTTGGATTTGTCTGAACCTGAGCGTGATAGTCTTTTTCCAGATCCGCAGTCACTGATTCAAGCAGCGAAGATGAAGTCGAAAAATCTTCAATTTCCTTTGCGAAGAGTGGACTCGCTAAGGACTTCAATCCGGGATCATCGGGAGACAGGAATAGAATCCGTCCAGGCCCGATAATGGCATTCATTACCGTAACGAATGCTTGAAGCATTGAATTTTCGGAGGCGTAGGCAGTGCGCACGAGAGAAATCAATTCATCCCGAAAATCGGTGGGCTGCAGAAGCTGTTCCACGTCTTCGACGGCAGCCGTAATTTCGGGCGTGAGCACGTGGCGTCCCACGGCTGTCATCGCAGAATCATTATCAGCTGGACTGTAAACCACCTTACTGGCTTCGTCTCCCGAGAGAAAACCGGCAGAAGCAATTTCTTGGAAGTCATGATCCTCGCCCTCAAGCCAGAATACAGGCACTGCCCCTCGGCCGGTAAGTTGCTCGAGCCGAGCAGCCAATTGAATAGCGGTGACGGATTTGAACAACGTGTAGAGCGGACCCCCAAACAGCCCGAGTTGCTGTCCGGTCACGACGGCGACGGAAGATGGATCCGAGATTTTTTCGAGGAGCGTCGCGGAGCTCTCAGCGAGATTGAAGCTTGCAGCCTGTCGGGTCAGAATTTCCGCCAGAGGTGCGCGATTCGGATGCTTGGCAGCAGCCCGCTCGCAAGCACGAGTCAGGTCCTCGTCGCTTCGGTAGTCTCCATTGAAGAAGGGAGCAAGTTTTTCGAACTCCTCCGTGTAGTCCTGGAACAGGCGTGAGAAGGACTCGAAGGAGGAAAAAGGAATGCGATTCAATTCTGCTCGCTTTTTAGGCGCATTATGTCATCGCGCAGTTTCGCTGCCCGCTCGTAGTCTTCGTCGGCAATCGTTTTCGCCAGGTCGTCTTCTAATTTCTGAAGAGGACTCTTGGGTGACTCTTCCTCAGGTTCTTCTGCGGATTCGTCGGATGAAGCTTCAACGGGAGCGAGATCATCTTCATCCTCCGTCGGAATACCGGCCTCGTCGAGGACACCCTCTGATACGAAAATTGGGGCGCCAACGCGCACCGCCAATGCTACCGCATCGCTGGGCCGGCAGTCCAGTTGAGCCTCAGTTCCGTTTACCGCGAAACGGATTTTGGCGAAAAACGTGCCTTCTCGAAGTTCATCTATCAGGATATCGGTTACATTCGCAGCGACTGATTCGAAGAGATCTCGAATCAGGTCATGTGTCATCGGCCGCGGCGGCTGTATTTTCTCAAGCTCCAGCGCTATCGCCTGAGCCTCAAAGGCTCCGATGATAATGGGCAGGCGACGGTTTCCCTCTACCTCTCCAAGGACAAGCGCATATGCGCCGCCGCTCGAAGGGCTCGTGGAGAGTCCGATGATATCAACCTGTACTAGATCCATGAATACACGTTTGAGGTGAGCAGTTGGTGGGAGTGTTATTCGACTCCTCTCGCGGGTATCGAGGAAGGAGGCTATTTTCCAACGATCGAATTCAACGCTCCCAGAAAGGCCTTGTTCTCGTCTTCGGTCCCGCTTGTGACACGAAGAAATCCGGCTAATTCGGGATACCCTCCCATGTTTCTGACGAGAACCCCTTTATCGGCGAGTTCATTGAGGAGCGTGGTTGGATCGGCGGAGGTTCGGAACAGCACGAAATTGGTGTTTGTGGGCCTCACTTCGACCCCGTCAATGGACGAAAGAGTCTCTCTAAGCGTCTGTGTATTGCTCAGAATAATCTGAATCCGGTCCTTTACGAGCTCCTGGTTGCGAAGGAGCAGTAGCGCCACCTGCTCCGACATTCGATCTACCATGAACGGAAGGCGGGACTTCATCATTTCACCGACTACCTCGGCGCGCGCCACCATAAATCCAAGCCTGAGTCCTGCCAGACCGAATGCCTTCGATAGTGTTCTCATCACGATCAGATTCGGGCAATCGTCCAACAGCGAAAGAGCGCTGGCTTCCGTATTGAATTCGTGATATGCCTCGTCTACAACGATGAATCCCGGAGCAGCGCGAACAATCTTCTCGACATCAGAGAAAGGCATTGCCAGTCCTGTTGGATTGTTCGGCGTCGTCAGAATGACCAGATTGGGTCGGTGAGTGTCGATGGCATCCATCATGGCACCAACGTCGAACTGAAAATCGGAACGACAAGTGATGCTTACAGCCTGCCCACCGTGCAGGTGAATCATGGATTCGTAGAGAGCGAACATCGGGCAGGGTAAAACCACGACATCGCCAGGATGAATGAAGCACATTCCCAGCGTGTAGGTCAGTTCGTTGGAGCCGTTTCCTACGAGTATGCTCCCCTCGGGAACGCCGCAATGAGATTCCAGCGCGGTCAAGAGTTTCGCGGGCTGCTCGGAAGGATATCGATTGAACGATATCTGGAAAAACGCCTCCAACAGTTCTCGTTTGAGTGCGGGCGGGAGATCGAACGGACTTTCGTTCTGATTTAATTTGACCGGTACCTTTCGCGCTCCGGGTACGGTGTAAGGTCGCTGAGACCGTACTTCGGGTCGAATCAGATCGAGAAGGGCTTCGGGGACCGGTCTAACCATGGAGATGAGTTTCGGCGCTTGCTGGGAGGTACTGATTCGGGTAAAGGGCCTTCAAATCAATAAGAATCCTCATCACCGGAATACGCCTCGTCTAGTTCCCCTTCCGGAAGGGAAATATCGGGAAGACCACGAAATTCATAGTTCGGAAGGCACTCATCTTGAATGTATCTGACAACCTGGTGCATGGCCGATACAAACTTGCCAAAGTCCTCCTTGTAAAGAAAAATTTTATGCTTCTCGTACCGGTTCTCGTCAATCTTCTTGCTTTCTGTGATGGTCAGAAAGAAGTCCTTTCCTGACCGAGTTGTCTTCACGTCAAAAAAGTAGGTTCGCTTTCCAGCGGGTACTCGTTTCGAAAATATTTCGTCTCGATATTTTCCTGCTCGGCTATTTCCACCCGAATAAGATTCGTCTTCCGGTTCGTGGAAATCGTCATTGTACTCCTGCGATTCCTGTTCCTGGCTCATCGGTTCCTCTCGCTCGGGGTCCTCTGCGCGGTTTCGCTCAGTTGGACTGGAGCATCTTCAGTGGTATCAATGGAAAGGCAAAAACCTGTGTCTGAGGCGCATTTCCATGTGAATATGCACACGCGCCTCACAAAAACGCAATAAACGAGTCTGAAAAAGGATTCGAAGCCGCCTGGCAGAAGCTCACGTTTTTACGATCAAAGCCCGCAGAAGCCGCTGTAGATCGTACTGTACCTGCCGGCCCACCTCCAGTACCTCTTCGTGATTCAGCGACAGGTCACTCAGTCCGGCGGCGAGGTTGGTAATGGTTGAGAGGCCAAGAACGCGCATTCCACAAGCGGAGGCTTCCACGGCTTCCGGGACAGTGCTCATCCCGACGGCGTCGGCACCCAGATTGGCGAACATCCGAATTTCAGCCTTCGTTTCGTAGCTCGGCCCGAGCGTCCATAGATAGGTTCCACTTTCTGTCTGAACTCCCATTTCACGCGCCAATTCAGCCGCTCGTTTGGTCCACTCCAGGTCATATGGATGCGTCCTGTGCCGGAGGTGTGAGGTGGTCTCTGATCCCTGAGTGTGGTCAGCTTGAATGGGTCTGCCCAGGCTGAAATTGAGATGGTCCGTAATCCACATGAGCGTTCCCGGGGAAAAACGAGGGTTTATCCCCCCGGCTGCATTGGTGAGGATCAAATTCTTGACTCCCAGCTCGGCAAGGAGCCGCACTGGAAATGTTGCCGCTCGCACGGAGAGACCTTCGTAGACATGCAGTCGTCCCTGCACAAAAACTACCTTTCGGTCCTCGATGGTTCCAAAAATCAAGCGTGCCTTGTGCCCCTGGACGGTAGATCTGGGATAGCCTGGAATCGACTCAGTACCGATGATCACCTGATCGCGGGCGACATCCGCAAGATCTGCCAGGCCAGAGCCGAGAATCAGGCCGGTATCCGGGTCTTCGTTTATTCGTTCTCGGACAAATTCAAGGGCTCGCTCGGTCACCTCGAACTCATTCATGACATGCTCAGCTTCAGAACGGCCATGGTCATATCGTCAGACCTTCCCATGCCCTCAATAAAGTGGTGTACGTCTTCAGTCATCAACCGCAGAATTGTCGAGGCGCCATGTTCTCCGATATGGGTCATTTTTTCCACCAATCGATCGTCGCTGTACAGATCTCTGGATCGATTCATGGCCTCCGAGAACCCGTCCGTATAAAAAACGAGCGTATCCCCATCCTTCAGCTCGACCACGGCTTCTTCAATGTTATCATCAAATATCGAACTGTCCGAAAAACCGATCGCCATTCCCTTTGGCCTCAACGCTTCAGCCTGGCTGGTCCCGGCTCGATACAAAATCGCTGGATTGTGGCCGGCTCTCGCAAACGTAAATGTCCTGTTGATCGGATCTACGACGCCATATATGACCGAAATGAACGTTCCTGCCGGTGCATTCTGGCAGAACAGGTGATTCAACTTTCGCATGACATCTGCCGGAGGGAGGCCCTGCCGCGATAAGGTCTGTACAATTCCTTTCACGAGCGTCATAAAAAACGCCGCCTGAATTCCCTTCCCACTCACGTCGCCGAGAACAAACGCCAGGCGGTCATTGTCGAGAGTGATGAAATCGTAGTAATCTCCGCCTACTTCGGTCGCAGAAAGACACATCCCCGCAATGTCCAGTCCTCTCACCTCCGGCATTTTTCGCGGTAGAAAAAATGACTGGACCTGATGCGCGATTTCGAGTTCTGTTTTCGCACGCTCCTGCCCCGCCATCTCCGTGAAGTACTCCGGCACGTAGGTGATGACCTGTTGACCGGTTCTTTTGCTGGCCACCCCAACGAATCCCAAAATCAACACCGATCCAAGAAATACTGAACCCATGAACAGATCGATCCAGCCAGTGCCTCCAACAACCAAAAATCCTTCAGACAGCCCCCACATCAAATTAACCGAGAACAGAGCAACAATCGCCGTCAGGATATCATATCGAACGAAGGTGAGGGCAAGGGTCAGAGCAAATAAAGCGCTGACGCCGAGGGTAACGTATCCCGGTTGCAGTGGCATGGGTCCAATCTGAATCAACGAACCGACCCCTGTGACGAGGGCCACTGTCAAGATTGGTTTCGATGACCAGCAATAGGCGAACGTTCCCACGCCAATCATTAACAGGAGGGTCATAAAGTAGGAAGACTCAAACGCTGCAAACGATTGTGCGATCATGGGCCGAAACGACGAGTCGATCATCATCGGTCTGGAAAAAGTCAGGTGCAGTCCAGGAAAAAGTTGGAGAGCGAGTACGGAGATGCCCAGCAATACTGCGCCGATGGAGAGACCACGCGTCAGACTGGCCCCCATGGGTTTGTTCTGAAAATCACCATGCCTCAGCAAGATCAGTGTTCCGAGTTTCTCCTCGTAGGTTTCGCGGACCACGGAATCTGTGACACCAGCAATCATGAACGTGAAAATGGCCACTACCCCGGCGATGATCGAAAAGATGATCAGTCGTATGAGAACATTGCCCCAGAGGGGCGCTCCACTCAACATGCTGGACAGCTCTGTGGTGTTCATGACCACTACGGAGCCCGCGAGAATACCAAGGACCATAGAATCAACGAGAGCGCTCTTGACGTCGAGAAGCCGAGCCGAGAGTCGGCGAAAGAACACGACCACGATGACGAACCCAAGAAGCGCAATCAGTCCGACCCCGATGAGTGTGAGCACACTTGTCAAGCTCGAGTCGTCCTCTTTGTCGGGATTGTAACTCACATCGAGCCGAGAAAGCGTTCCCGTGACCGGTAGCGACGCTTTGACGATAAGGTGTTGACCCGCAATTGGAGGCTCACTTTGCAATACGAGGCGCGCCAACTGAACTGGGCCTCTCGAAAAGACAGACATCGAGTCTATTTTCCAGGTTACATCGGCTAACGCGGTCCGGTCGAGGTGATAGTTCATCAGCTGGACGATGCGCGATGAATCGAGCAATACGGGCTGGGACAATTGGAGCGCGTTGAGCAGCGAATTTCCAGATGCCTCGGTGTTGGCGTCCAGGTCAAATCTCAGACTGGAAGCGAAGACCGAGTCCGGAATGGCTTGCAGTGCGGTCCGAGCCTCTGCGTTACTGGAGGTGTCTGCTCTGATGATGGAAGAGAGAGCAGCCCTGTTGATTCGCTCGAGCGCCGATCCGTAAAGACGAGCCTGAGCGCCAACGATCAAGGTTCGATTGTCGAATGCAAGGACGCTGCCCTCTTGCGCCAGCTGCACCATGAAAATTGGATTCCGGACCTCCACCCAACTACCCTCTTCGGTATCGCGCGGGATGTAATAATTGACACTCCAAAAATATGCAGCTATCTCATTTCGATTATCCGACTCCAGAAACTCAACCGTGGTTTGTCTGCCGAGCGTGCGTTGCAGATCCAACAACAGGTCTGGCCGTCTTACCAGCTGCGCAGTAATCTCCAGGCCATCGGAAGTGAATCCCTGTCGGGAGAGAAACACGTTTGCGTTGTTGATGGCCTCATTTTCGGTGATCTCGTAGACCGCTGTCGAATCAGGGTGCTGTGCCGGGAAGAGGAAGACGTAGCCGATTAATCCTGCAATCCCCAATAAAAGGAGGACCAGGTCCGTTCCACCGAAACGATACGCGGTGGGCGTCTTGTCGGCCGTCTGGCTCATGCGGGATTCGATGTGGGGCCGAAAGCGGGGCGATTCCCGATTCGATTCGAGCTACAATTCGATAGGGGCTAAAATTGATCCCTATTCGAATGCAATAATACCGTATTCAAAGGTAGGAATGACGTGATCACGTCTACCTGGTCAGGATAACTCATGCTCGTCCATCTGTTTGAAAATATCAGCGGTCGAAAATCCGCGACGAGAAAGGAATCCGACGATCTTCCGTTTCTTCATTGTGACATCGACGTCCCTTCTGTATCGATGAATCGCTCGCTTAACCTGATCCTGAAGGTTTTTGAGGACCAATTCGTCGCTGCAGGTTTCAAGTACAGCCTCTCTGGCAAGCTCCGGATCAATTCCTTTCTTCTGAAGCTCCATTTGGAGTCGCAGGGGTCCAAATCCTTTGGATCGTGAGCGGGTTTCGGCCCATTGTCTGGCGAATTCCTTGTCATTCAAGTACCCCAGTTCCAGCATGCGGTCCATGACTCGTTTGGAGATTTCTTCCGGAACTCCCAACTCCTTTAGTCTTGTCCGAATTTCGAATTCGGTTCGGGGTCTGTAGGCTATGAAACTCATGCATCGTTTCATGGCTTTGAAATAGAAATCTTGGGATACCAATTCCCGGCACTCGTCTTCGGTAAGACGCAGATCCTTTTTCAGACCAGCTTCCAGAACGAGATCAACGTGAATTCCGAACGCAAACTTTTCGTCCAGATATATGGAGCAGCGATTCGGATCCTTCTTCTGAACGGTGACAGCTGTCACCGTCCCGCCATCGGACGGAATATCCGGAAGTGCTAGGGGCTTAATCGTTTTCATGATTTCAATTTCCGACTGTGACCCGGACAGAGTCAATCGATACGCCACCGACGAAGCCGATCGCTCCATCGACGTTGGATACCGGTTCGCGACGAGCCGGGCTGTCCCGGCTCGTCGCGAATTGGGCAAATTCTTCGCTCGATCTCAAAAGGGTCACTTTGAGGCTGTGTTCAGGGAGGGAATCTTCGCGTGAGTCGACGGGCACGGCGTACACACCAGACCACGTTCGCCCTCCATCCGGGCCGGCCAGTGCGTTCTCTTCTGGAAACACCTGAGAGGGTAGGAAGAAGAAATCAATCAACGAAGACGGGAAAGCGGTAACGGGATTCAGCCTGGTTTCAATCCACTCATCGCTGGTCGCACCTTCCCAGGAGACAGAGACCTGAACGGGTATTATGAAACCAGTCGAGGCGTTCAGACGCAGATTCAGAGAGTCCAGACCGATGTCCAACGTGTCGACGAAGACTGCCGATATAGGTTCATCGGCGATCGATATCCGGATGTCCGTCAAACTGAGCTTAGAAGGTAATGTGCCTCTTGCGATAGCGCTGTCGTCCTGGGATTCAACGGTCAAGCGATAGCGGGCCCCCGCCGTGGCGACGACGGACCTGCTTTCGGGTGCCGGGATAAACGTTCCCGGTTGAGAATCATCCGCCACATAGGTGTGGATCACCCCGTCGAGTTCCAATCGAACCGTGGCGTCCACGGCCTCATTGAAGGGCGCGGACAGAAGAATAGACAGGGGCCGGGTACGCGTAACGCGAACGGGAGGGAGGGGTTGTCCAGTATCAAAAAACGCATTTACAACCAGATTTCCTTCGTCTTCGGGTACAACCGAATCACACCCGAAGAACGCTGTGGACACTATGAGGACCCCGACTAGAGCTATGATTTTTAGTCGCTTCACAACGTCATCTCGAGTTCGAAAAGAGGAAGTATCGGCAGGCCCAATCGATTTTTGGGTCGGGCAGAGTTGACTGTTGGATCCCACGTTTGACCGATAACATTTCTCCTGTTAATCAGATTGTACAGACTGATTCCGAACGACCACTCTGCGTCGGCCATTCGAAAACGATAACTTGCCGATGTATCGATCCGGAAGTAAGCGGGAAGTCGACCATTGTTCAGTTTCGGTCGATGAAAATACCATGTTGCTTCACCTGAGATCGCGTCGACAAGCTGATAACGGGATTCGGGGACTGAGACGGGGTATCCTGACCTCCAGCGGATTGAAATGCTTGTTTTCCAGCGACGTGTATCTCTCATGGTTACCAGAGAAAACGAGCGAGGGGTGTCGAAGCGCGATGGGCGATACTCGCTTTCAACCTCCTCATTAATTCGATTTTCGGCTCTCATCCTCGTGTAGGAGGCGATGAAACGCCAAGATCGCAGCCTCGTGTCGATTCCAAACTCGACACCAAATGATCGCTCCGTTCCCTTGGTGTACTGTCCCAGAAGTGTCGTGATTTCTATTCCAGGCCCAAGTAAGCCGTCTTTTGATTGAAATTCATCCTTCGGCAGCAGGACGCCTTGTCCCCCGCGTGCAAAACCATCGATGCTGAGGACCGTTCGCGGGAGGGCACGGCTTTCCAGGCCCGCCGTTAATTGCCCGGACCGTGAGGGTTTTGAATCTTTACTCGAGGGCACCCACCTACTGGAAACCAGATCGTAGAGGTAGGAATTTCGGTCCCGAATCCGCTGTAAATATTGAACATGGGTCGAAATGGCGCCGCGGAGTACCAGCCACGAAGGGTCAATTGTGTATTGAACGGACAGCCGGGGGGCGGCTCTTACAAATCGCCCCTTTCCGAAATAGGACAGTCTGATTCCAGGCAGAATGCGCCAGGCCGCTCGTGGTCGCCATAGATCCTGGATATAAAGGGCCATTTCCACCGTTTCCGTGTCGCTGTCCTGATCCAGACGCTCGATGAGGCTTGGCGAGTAGGCGACTGCGGCGACGATATCGGATTGGAATCGGTGCCGCACCACCGAGGCGCCCATTTTCACCTGATGAGCCAGGGATGGGTAGTAATCCAAGTCGAAATGCGCGCCGATATCCTGGAGATCGACCGAGTACGCCGACTCGACCGACGAAGATTGGGTTGCCTTGATTAACGTATTCTCGGCGGCATCGTATTCAGAATTGTATGCAGTTGCCGTCAGGAAGACCCGGTCCGACAGGAGCCTCCGAAAACGCACACTCACGATGCGATTTCCCCAGTGCTGATCAATTTCAAAGAACAGGTCTGCCGGGCGTAGCCAGGACGAAAAGTCAAGTGAAAGGTCGAAGGGTAGTCTGAGATCGAGAACATCTACGCCGGTGTAGTAGGATATTGAGAGCGTTGAGCGGCTGTCGGGGCGGAACGATAATTTGGCACTCCAATCGTAGAAATAATAACCGGTTCTAAGTGTGTCCCGACGGCCCAGATCGTCAGAGACCGGGTGTGACTTTCCGATGATCTTGTCTATGTAGGATCTCCTTCCCGACAGCATGAAGGAGCTTTTTTCGGAGATCGGACTCTCTATCAAAAAGCTCGCGTTTAGCCCCGAAATAGCCATTATTGCCCGTGGTTCGGAGTGATTACCATCCCGCAATTCGGCGTCCAATACGGCAGACAACCTGCCGCCATACTCGGCGGGAAAGGCTCCTCGATAGAAGGCAATATCTTTGAAGGTCTCCGTCTGAAACGTCGAAACGAGACTGAATGCATGCCACGGATGGTACACTGGCGCTCCATCAATCAGGTACAAATTTTGATCGGGTCCGCTTCCTCTGACCAGCAAACCGCCTGTGACCTCTCCAGCCCGTTGAATTCCAGGCATCCATCTCAGTGATTCGAGCACATCGCTGCTTCCAAGTGAACCGGGGAGTTCTTTGAGATCCCGTCCGGATACCGAGAGGAGCCCAGGTGTGAGGGTGAGATCGGCGCGTCGAGAGACGTCCTGCTCGATGACAATACCCGATATGCCGTAAGAGGTCGGATTCAGCTGAAATTGGTGGTGGTCATCTCCGGCAACGACGCTGGTATCCAGACGAGCATATCCCAGGTACGAAATCGCTATCTCCATGGGCCGGGATTCGATTCCCGGGAATGCAAAATATCCGGCATCATTTGTTATCGCACCGGCTCCGACACTGGGAAGCACGACGTGTGCTCCAATCAACGTTTCGCCACTCAATGCATCTCGAACGAAACCACGAAAGACTACCCGCTGCCGGGGTCTGTCTGTGCCAGACTTTTCTTCGAGTGGAACCAGCACGATTTGGCTCCGGGACAGTGCTTGTGTTCGAAACGGGTGGCCCGATATAATGCAGATCAGCGCATTCCTGGCCGAGGTGCCTCGGAATCTGCAGGACGTTGTCAGCCCCGTGGTCAAGTCCGGGCTGTATACGACGCCAACTCCAGTTTTCGTCGTAAAATCGGATAGTGCACTATCGAGCGGCGTCGAATCAAAATTGAATCGAATCGATTGCGCGGTCGCGTCTCCTGTAGCTAAATACAGGATCAGTCCGAGAAAGATGAGCAGGCGTCGAGTCAACAAGGCGGTTATTCGACATCAGATTCGCGAAATGGGCCAATCCGGTTATAACCACGCCGACAAGGTGCGTTCCTTCTTAGATGCAGGTGAAGAACCTACTTGGAGAGCACGAACGAGTCGTCTTCCGATGACGTCGATTCAGCGCCGATAGCTAGCGCGACAGATTCAAGAATGCCTTTCGCGCCCAGGTCCGAATCGAATGTTCCGGTCAGGGTGGTTTCTTGAAGGCTTTCGGAAAGCTGAATACGGACAGTAAAACGATCTGACAGACTTTCAACGACATCAGACATCGGAGTATCCTTGAAAATTATTGGCTCGAATCCCCGCCGCAACTGCTCGATGTTGACGATGTCGACCGAGGGAGACGAATCCCGGTCACTGACGCGCCCTTGCTGACCCGGCTCCAGAATTCTGGCGTCTTCAAGATTTCCGAGGGGGGCGATTGAAACCCGGCCCGTGACAAGGGTAACCTCCGTTCCTTCGCTCGTTCGCATGGCGAATGAGGTTCCAAGAACGGTCGTACGCGCCTCGACAGTTTCGATAATGAAAGGAGTAGGCGAGGAAACCACATTGAAAAAGGCTTTGCCCTCAAAGGTCACATATCGTTCGGAAGATCCCGCGCTTGACCCGACTTCAAGCCTGGAATCGGGGCCAAGTTGAACTTCAGTCCCATCATCGAGAGTTACCGTTCGCCACTGACTGGTGAGGGTGATGTACTCTCCGGCAAATTGAGATGCGTCACCCTGGATCAGGTTGATTCCGATCGCCACAAGGGCCACAACGGCGGCCACAGAAAGGGCGTATCTCACCAATCTCAGTTTTGGTCTGCCCACGACAGGTGGGCGATCCATTCGCGACGAGAAGGATGAACTCCATGCCCTGTCAAATGCCGCCGCATCGGTTCGAATTTTATCGAGTACGAGACTCACCGATGGATGTCTGTCAATCGCGTCGGCGAGTTTGGTCCGGCCTTCCCGCTGGATCTCCAGTTCACTTTCTGAAAGCAGCGTCGAGTCAAACTGATTTTCGAGCGCCAGCAGGACGAGTTGTTGTCGAGAAGGGAGCGAAGCATCCCACTTCGAGCGAACGGCTTCTTGCAGAGCCATCCAGTTGGATAGAGCTGATGCGAGCGATTCATCGGTAGCAATAGCAGCTCTGACGGCAGCAATATCTGCTTCCGTAAACTCATCTATCTGGAGTATGTCGTCCAGAGTCAGGGGCATCAGTGGCTTAAATAATTTGCGTCGATTCCGTTTTGGGAGTAGCTGGCTCTCCCTTGCCCAGTAATAGCCGCCGGGCTGCACCAAATGGTAACATTTATCCCTCCGGAAAAAGGGTTGGTACAGATATCGATAGTAGAAACATGCTCAATGCATCACGCATGCGTTCAAATGCTCGTTTTACCTGCATTTTGATGGCTGCTTCCGTCGATCCGATCATGTCTGCAATTTCTTCGTACTTGTATCCGTACTCTCTCAATTCGATGATTTCTCGGGCCTTCGGAGAGAGCGAACTGAGGGCGAGTTCGACATCAAGACGATCTGCGGGTTGCGAAACGTGATCCGCCACTTCAGGAGGCTCGTGTGCATCATACAGGATCTCTTTGGTGGTGTATCGGCCCCTGTAAAAATCGTGTAGTTCGTAAAGCGCCCCCTTCATGGCGAATGCTTTCAGTCTGGTGTCATCCTTCAGGTCCTTGATGCCGCGGTGTACCCGAAGCAACGTGTTTTGCACCAGATCATCCACATCCATGCGTCGGCCGATCCTCGAAATAAAAAATGCTCGGATCGGAGACTCCAGCTTCTTCAGCAGGCCTGAAAGAGCGAGCTCATCGCCTTTTTTTGCCGCTGCCACCAACTGAGTGAGATCTTGCATCGAAGTCGGAATTTCCTTGAAGCTGAAACTAGGGAGAAGGAACGGATTCAGCCAGAACCAGAGCGAACATCCCGGTTACCATGGCCCATTTTAACGTCGTGCTAACACGTTCTGCTGAAAAAAGCTCCGATTCTTGAGACTGAATGGACAGGAGCAGGAAGATGTTGGTACAGATTACAACCAGCAGATATAGGCCGCCAAAATCGAGTAGGAGGAACGGTAATATTGACGCCGCCACGATGCAAATTGAAATGGCGTTTACGATAAGCAGAGACCGCCCCGATCCGATAGACAAGGGAAGGGTCTTGAACCCGCTTCGTCGATCACCCTCCATGTCGGAGACGTCTTTCACTATTTCCCTCGCGAGGGTTGTGAAAAAAGCAAATCCACCGGCCACCAGGACCGTGGAGGAAAAACCGACCTGAAGAGCGCCAAATACGATGGCGAGACCAACCAGAAGCGATATTGCCAGGTTACCGAACAGGGGAGTGCGTTCCAGAATCAGATTATAGGCTACGAGCAGAAGAGCGCAGAACCCGTAGACTATCCAGTGAATCGGCGACAGCGTGGCGAGTGCCATCAAGGAAAGGATCAGGCAGGCAAGAAGGAAGATACGGGCGTTTCGAATCGAGACCCGCCCGGAAGGGAGGCCACGTTCCGGATGGTTGATGAGATCAGAGTCAAGATCAACCAGGTCGTTCATGATGTTGCCGGCAGCCCCGAGAAGTCCCGCGGCAACCGAAGCATAAAGTAGATTCGCCTCACGAATGTCGCCCGATCCCAGATATCGGCCCAGCAGAACGGCGGCTCCGATCATCAGGATGTTTCCAGGCCGACTGAGCCGAAGAAGAGCCCATGCGGGAGTGAAGACATTCAGGAAGCGTAGATAGAGAAAACCCATTTTAACGGGCCCTAGCCCAGAATGCGACCGGAGCGGTAGCTGCCGAGCACCTTGACACTGGCTGCGACCTCCTTCAGATGATGGAGGGCATTTCTTACGCGTTCATCTTCCTGGTGACCTTCCAGATCAAGATAGAAGATGTATTTCCCCGGGCTTCCAACAAGTGGTCGACTCTCAATTTTATACAGATCGATGTCGCGCAGCGCGAATACAGCGAGGCTCTTGAACAACCCACCGGGGAGGTTTTCGCGCTGCGCGTACAACAGTGACGTTTTAGGACTCCCCGTCGCAATGGAATCTTTTGAGAGGCCTTCCTCCGGCTCAGCGTCAGGTCTCGCGAGCGATAGAAAACGAGTAAAATTGGCGTGATTACTCTCGATATCTTCTGCGAGCGTCACGAGTGAATACTCAGTGGCAGCAGCGCGACTTGCGATGGCTGCGCTTGCAGTCTTTCCTTCCTGGGAGACCAGCTTTGCGGCACCGGCTGTATCGTAGGCCGAAATAATCTCGGCGTTGGGAAGATGTTCGCGGAGATACGTACGGCACTGACCAATGGCTTGCGGGTGCGAGTAAACCGTCCTGATGTCGCTTAACTGGCTCCCTTCGGTCGCCAGCAATTGGTGCCTGATTCTGAGCTGAATTTCGGCCACAATGTTCAAATCATGTTCGCTGAGAAGGTCGTAATTCTGGTGGACACTCCCGAAGAGGGAGTTTTCGATCGGAAGCACCGCACGATCCAGTTCACCGCTCGAGACCGCATCAAATGCAGACTCGAAACTGACCTGCGGAACGATGTCAGCAAGAGGGTACAGGCCACCCACCGCTTCCTCGCTATATGCTCCTATCTCCCCTTGAAAGGCGATTTTCATCGAATTACATTTTTTCAGGTGCCGAAATTCCGAGAACCGTCAATCCGTTCTTTAGAACCTGTCCCGCCGCGAGAGCCAGCTTCATCCGCGCCCGGGCGAGATTTTCCTCTTCTCCAATAATGCGGCACTTGCCATAAAATTGTGTAAACGCCACGGCGATCTCACGAAGGTAGGTCGAAAGGCGATGGGGTTCTTTGTGGGTTGCGGCTCGCTCGATGGCCTCGGGAAGCCTCATGAGCTCCTTGATCAAATTCAGCTCGGCTTCGTGTTGCAGTAGGCTCAGATCGGCGTTCCCCTCGTGGGAGAATCCCACCTCTACGGCTTTTCTGAGAATCGATCGGATTCGCGCGTGAGCGTACTGGAGATAGAAGACTGGATTCTTGTCCGACGCTTCCTTTGCCAGATCCAGATCAAACTCAAGGTGAGTGTTCGGCGATCGCATTAAAAAGAAATAACGGGTGACATCTTCGCCCACTTCATCCATCAACTCATCCAATGTCACAAAGGTCGCCATTCTCGTGCTCATTTTGACGGGGCGTCCGCCTCGAATCAGTGTCACAAATTGATAGATAACCACCTCGATGCGGTCTGCATCGAATCCCAGTGCACGTACACCCTCTACGACGTCGGGAAATGTGGCGATGTGATCAGCCCCAAACACGTCTACGACAAGATCGAAGCCTCTCTCAAGCTTATCAGCGTGATAACCGATGTCCGGTAACCGATAGGTTGGCTCCCCGCTGCTTTTGACCAGGACGGTATCCTGTTCTTTTCCGAACGAGGTGGTTTTGAGCCACGTGGCCCCATCTTTTTCATAGGCCAGATCCAGGTCCTTGAATTGCTCGACGATGTCCCAGACCCGATTCGAATCGTAGAGGGTGCGCTCATTGAAGAAGGAGTTCATCTGAATTCCCATCCGCTCGAGGGTAGCCTCGATTTCCTTGAAGATGCTCTCTTCGGCGGCTTTTTTGAACACGTGGGACTCATCTTCCGTACCTGATTCCGTTCCGAGGTCCGGCCCCTTCTCCTTCAAGAGTCGCGTCGCGATCTCATCGATATAATCTCCCAGATATCCGTCTTCAGGGAAAGAGGATGGCACGGTGGACCGATCTCCTTCTTCTCCGATCTCCTTCGTCCCCAGATTGGGATCAACCTGAGCCATGTATCGCGCGCGCACCGATTCGCCGAGCACCCGCATCTGTCGGCCGGCATCGTTGAAATAGTATTCGCGCTCGACCTCATATCCGGTCCACTGTAGCAGATTGGCGATCGTATCGCCCAGGACAGCATTTCGTCCGTGCCCGACTGTGAGGGGTCCCGTTGGATTCGCGCTTACAAACTCGACGAGTGCCGTTTTTCCTTCCCCACCGCGCGTATGTCCAAAGTGTTCTCCTGCCTCCAGAATACCTGCGAGCGCATCCGTCAAATAGTTATCCGAGAATCGGAAATTCATGAATCCTGGTCCCGCTACCTGCACATCGGAAATCCGGTCGGGGTCCAGCGGTTGCGCCTCGAGTGCAGCCCGTATATCCTCTGCAATCTGGCGCGGAGCCTTCCGAAAATGTTTCGCAAGCTTCATCGCGACGTTGCAGGCCAGGTCACCATGGTCCGGGTTTGCGGGCTGCTGAAATTCCAGCGTCAAGTCCTCGGGCACTCCACCCAGGGTTTCAAGTGCGGAAAGTATGCAGTCGTTCAGGTAGTCTTGCATGGGGGCCATGATATCGGGATCGTCTCAAATTCGACAGGCCGCTTTTTCTGGAAGGTGTGCGGCGGCCTGACAGCGCCCTAATCTACCAAATTTCGCGCTGCTGATCGCGCTGCTGATTACGTGGCAACATCGTTCTCACCAAGGCTTCGCAAGCGCGTCGTGGCTGGCTTTCGGCTCGCAAAGGCTGTCCGACATGGTCCACTCACTCATCGCTTCGACCGGTGTCGGGCCTGGGTAAACCAAAAGAGAGCCGCTCCGTATGAAGCATCGCACTAACAGAAAGCGGATGCACAAACTCACACTGGTTTCAGCGTTGTTCCTTCTGGTATCCTTCGTGATACCGGAAGCCACCTCGGCGCAGGAGACCCATTCCTTCACGATTGCCCGGATCAAATACGACGGCGGGGGGGACTGGTATAGCGATCCTGAATCGCTTCCCGAGCTGTTAGAGTTTGTCCGGCGTGAAACGCTGATTGACGTAGCACCCCGAGAAGAGGTCGTCGAGCTGTCTAGTGACAATCTTTTTTCTTACCCGTACATCTACATGACGGGCCACGGTAATATTCGGATCGACGAATCGGAGTCACTTCGACTGCGCTACTACCTCGAGCACGGTGGTTTCCTGCACATCGACGATAATTACGGATTGAATACCCATATCCGCCGCGAGCTGAAAAAGGTGTTTCCCAACAAAGAACTTGTCGAATTGCCCTTCGACCACGAAATCTTCCATACTGCATTCGATTTCCCAAACGGTCTTCCCAAGGTCCATGAACATGACAGTGGACCGCCTCAAGGATTTGCGATGTTCAATGAGGAAGGTCGAGTGATGGTTTTTTACACCTATGAGTCCGATCTGGGAGATGGTTGGGAGCCGCAGTCGGTACATGAGAAGCCGGAGGACCTGAGGAGGGACGCCCTTCGAATGGGTGCCAATATTCTTGTTTACGCTATGATGAATTGAAGCTGTCGCACTATTTTGCGGCGATCTGTCGGCGTTGTTTGATTGACGTCGGCTTAGAAATTCAGACCGAAAGAATTGACAGTCTTCTATGTTTACCTCCCACCTCGAACACACTGATCCTCAGATCCATGATGCGCTTCGGCGCGAAGTAGATCGTCAGAATGAAGGCCTGGAACTCATTGCTTCCGAAAACTTCGTCTCGAGGGCTGTCATGCAGGCCATGGGTACGCCGCTGACGAACAAATATGCGGAAGGTCTCCCGGGGAAACGCTATTACGGCGGGTGCCAGTTCGTAGACATCGTTGAAGACATCGCCCGAGATCGGGCAAAGTCGCTGTTTGGCTGTGAATGGGTCAACGTCCAGCCCCACTCTGGCGCTAACGCAAACGCTGCCGTCTACCTCACTCTGTTGAATCCAGGCGACACGTTTCTGGGTTTGGACCTCGCCCACGGTGGACATCTGACCCACGGAAGCCCCGTCAATTTTTCGGGTATCCTTTACCGGGCTCAATACTACTGCGTCGAACGGGAAGGAGAGCTGAAGGGCCGAATCGACATGAACAAGGTGCGAGAAAAAGCCAAAGAGATCCGTCCCAAGATGATCTCCATTGGAGCCTCTGCCTACAGTCGCGACTTCGACTACGTCGCCTTTCGATCCATTGCCGATGAAGTGGGCGCATTTTTGTGGATGGACATGGCGCATACCGCCGGTCTGATTGCGACCGGACACCTGAACGATCCACTCCCGCACTGTCACATCGTGTCCACGACCACGCACAAGACGCTCAGAGGACCGCGCGCCGGAATGCTCTTGATAGGGACAGATTCAGAGAACACGATTGGAAAAGTGGCGCCCAAATCGGGCCGCGTAAAAAACTGGAGTGAACTTTTCGATTCATCCGTATTTCCGGGAATGCAGGGTGGACCCCTCATGCATGTGATTGCAGGAAAGGCCGTAGCATTCGCGGAAGCCCTGGAAGACTCGTTCAAGGAGTATTCGCGCCAGGTCATCTCGAACGCCAAGGCCATGACGGAAGCGTTTGTCGAGCTCGGATATGATGTCGTTTCGGGCGGAACCGACAACCATCTTGCGTTGATCGACCTGAGAAACAGAAATATCACCGGAAAGGAAGCGGAAGCGGCGCTCCAGGAGGCCGAATTGACCGTCAATAAGAACATGGTGCCGTATGACGACAAAAGTCCATTCGTAACAAGCGGTATCCGAATCGGTACACCTGCCATGACAACCCGTGGACTCGTTGAAGATGATTTTCGGGATATTGTGGCCCTAATGGATCGAGTTATAACGAATCCACGAAATGAAGACGTAATCCGAGATGTAAAGGGATCCATCCACGAACTGACTGCCCGATACCCCATGTATGATTTTGTGACGGCCTGACAGCCTCACGACAACACCTTCATGTCTGATCTTTCTCCTTCTACATACGACGAATTGGTTGATCTGGGCCGCCAGCTCTACAACCATGCCCTCGTAAAAAGTGAGCAGGAGGAGATTACAGACCCCAGAGGCCAGCCGATTGGCTGGCTGCTCGACACACGCATTCCGATGCTCAACGGCCATATAATGCCCGAGGTGGGTCGAGTGTTGAGCGAGAGGCTGATGCTCAAGGGCGTAGACCAGGTCGTGGGTTTTGGGTTCGGATCCTATGCATTGGTAGCCTCGGTCGTTGCCGCGAGTAGCGGTACGCCGTTCATGGGTGGATTTGTGCGTGAGCAGCGTAAACCCCATGGGAGGAAACGACTTGTAGAAGGGCCGCTGGTCCGTGAAAAGCCGGTCGTACTCCTGGATGACATTCTCAACAGCGGCCGCTCGGCCCAGAAAGCCATCACACTTTTGAAGCAGGATGGATTCAATGTTGTTGGCATGATGACGCTCTTCAATTTTACGTGGAGCGGAGGCCGACCCAGACTCGAGAAACAAGGATTATGGGTTGATTCATTGCTCGATTTGAACCTTCGAGAGAACGATCGGTAAAGACCGCCAGCACTCTCTATCAGCTTGTTGTATCGATGATTTCGTTTTTGAAAAGAAGGACCTCCCGGACTAGTGACGCCAATTCACCTGACACAAATGGCGCTGCGAACGGGCAAACCGATCTGGAAAAGGTAGAAGAATCCGAGATGGGTTTTCTGGATCACCTTGAAGAATTCAGATGGACCCTTTTCAAGGGCATGGGAGGGGTCATCGTCTGTACGATTATTGCCGGCATCTATCGACGGTGGGTGATCGATAACATATTGTTGGGCCCGAAGAAACCCGACTTCATCACCTATAGAATCTTCGGGATGGAAACGACGGATTTCGTCCTGCAGAACCGAACGGTTACCGGGCAATTTTTTACAGACTGGGGAACAGCTCTCGTAGTCGGAATAATTGTAGGGTCGCCAGTATTCGTCTACTACATGTGGAAGTTTATTGAGCCGGGCCTCTATCCCAATGAAAAGAAAGGACTTCGATTCGCGGCAGTGTTTGCCTCGTTTTTTTTCTTTCTGGGCATCTGTTTCGGCTTTTTTGTCATCACTCCACTGGCCCTGCAGTTCTTTGCGGCCTATTCCATATCACCGGAAATCGTCAATGAGTTCGATATCACCAAATACTTCGAGATGGTCACGTTCTGGTCTTTCGGGGTCGGGCTTTTGTTCGAGTTACCAGTGGTGATTTACTTCCTGGCCAAAATGGGAATCGCAACACCAGCGCGATTGCGCAAGTCGCGAAAATATGCGTTGATCAGCTGCCTGATTCTGGGTGCGCTCTTCACACCACCTGACCCGATATCCCAGATTCTGGTGGCTTCGCCGCTGCTGCTGCTGTACGAACTTTCCATCTGGATTGCTGCCGTAGTTGAAAAACGAAAAGCGAAGGAGTTAGAAGAAGCTCTCGCGTGATTCGGATTTTCGCGCGAGTCCAGGCAGGTAGAAATCTGGCATCCTGAATCATCCACGCCCTCGTCGCGTCACACGGAGATCGCAATCCGGACGTGACTATGAAACGTATCAGTGTTGTTCTTTCGGCCGTCCTGGCCCTGGGTGTCCTTCTCGTTGCCTTTCGGGCCGACGATGACTTGTTCGAGGTGAGGAAGAACTTCGAAATATTTGGGGCGCTGTACGAAGAAATTGCTGTGGGATATGTAGATGAGGTACGGCCTCAACCGTTTATGCGGGCAGGCATCGAAGGAATGCTGGAACAGCTCGATCCCTATACCCATTTTTACGACGAAGCCGATATGCTCGACGTTCGGCTGCTCATGCAGCGGAAATTGGGTAGAGCGAGTATTTCGCTGGGCATTCGGGCGGGTCGCCTGACGATTCTTGCTCCTGAAGACGATGCCGAGGCCTACCGCCAGGGACTCCGAACCGGCGACATCGTAGTCAAAATTGGCGAAACGCCAGCGGATGACATGACGGTTCAGGAAGCCCACGAACTGCTGGTTGGCGATCCGGGATCCACGATCGAGATGATCGTTCAGCGCTCGGGAGATATGGGGCTGCGGTCATTTGTTCTGAGGCGAAAGAGAATTCGTACCAGAAATGTCTCGTACTCGGGGTACCTGGGGCCAGACTTCACCGACGGCCTGGCATACGTGCGTTTGGATCAATTTGGAGACCGATCAGGACGGGAAGTCATGCGCGCACTCAGAAATATGAACCGGGATGTCGAATTGACAGGGATCATTCTGGATCTGCGCAACAACCCTGGTGGCCTTCTCTCAGAAGCACTGAAGATCGTTTCCCTGTTTGTGTCCAAGGGATCGGTTGTTGTGAGCACCCGATCTCGGGCCGATGCGTCGGTGACACAGTTCAAAACGGAAAATGACCCTCTCTTTCCGGAAACACCCCTTCTCATTCTCATCAATGAATACAGCGCTTCTGCGAGTGAAATCGTGGCTGGCTCACTCCAGGACCATGACCGCGCCGTTCTAATGGGAGGGACTTCCTTCGGAAAAGGACTGGTCCAGATCGTGCGCCCGTTGCCGCACAATACATCCTTGAAGTTGACCACATCCCACTACTTTCTTCCCTCTGGACGCACAATCCATTCTGCCACTCTGAATTCTTCTTCAGCGACGGTCGCCACTCCAACCGTTGTCGAACAGAAGACGCTGAGAGGTCGAATGGTGCGCGGCGGAATTGGTGTCGAACCGGACATTGAACATCTGCAGGCGCCAAAAACTGAGCTGGAAAGAGCACTGGAGCGGGAGTCAGCGTTTTTTCTGTTCGCAGATGATTGGGTAGCTGGTCATTGCAGTTCCGATGGGAAATGCACGGGTTCTGATGAGGTGATGGTCAAAGAATTCCGCACGTGGCTTGGCACGGATGGGTTTTCTCTGACGACGGATGCTGATTTGATGCTTCTCGAATTCGAAGAGGAGGCCACGCAAGACGGATTTCAATCGTTAACGGCGCCGATCGAAAGATTGCGTGAGGCCATGAAATCGGAAAAGGAGAATCAATTTGAGGAGATGGAGGCTCAAATAGTGCACGGAATCAATGTCGAAGTTCGAGCCCGGTTGCTGGATGAGCGGTCTCAAGTCGAAGCGGATATTTCGCAGGACGATTTGATTGCTCTCGCCAGAGACCTGCTCGACAGGAAGAATGACATCGAGAGAATCCTGGAACCGAATTAATTTCTACCGGCCAGAATAAGCGCTGCGTATAGCAGGACGTTGGCACCGTTTACGATATTCTCCGGAGTTGTGTACTCGGTGGGGTTGTGGCTGATTCCGCCCTCACTCGGCACGAAGATCATTCCCGAGGGCACGCTTCCGCTCAGTATCTGGGCATCGTGACCGGCGCCACTCTTCATCCGATGTTGAGACAGACCGTGATCTGTTGCCGCCGCCTCGACCGCTGCGATGACGGCTTCGGAAAAGTCGCAGGGCTCTACGCGGGCCAGCGATCGAGACTCAATACTGCACGCACTCTCACGACTCGTCTTCTGGATGATATTCGCGATCCGTGCCTCTACTCTTTCAAGGTTCTTTTCGTCAGGATGACGGGCGTCGATGGTAAATACGACCTCCTGGGGGATGACATTGACCAGATTCGGTTGATAGGTGACCGAGCCAATGGTCAGTCGCAAACCATCGATCAGGGAGGGAAGAAGGCGAAGCCTCGTCAAAATCGCCCCCGCTGCCTCACCAGCATCTCGCCTGCGTTCCATGGGTGTGGTCCCGGCGTGATTGGCGGCGCCGGTCACGGTGACTTCGGTCCACGACAGGCCTTGAACGCCCGTCACCACACCGACATCAATCTCTGTATCGACCAGGATGGGTCCTTGTTCGATATGCAACTCGAGAAAAAAATCGACCCTGATATCATCCAGCGTATCTGATCCAGCGTATTTCAGCCGATCGAGTTCCTCCCCAATGGCGACATCGTTCGTGTCGCGGGCTGAACGTGCATCTTCCAGCGAGACTCTGCCACAATAGAACAGACTTCCCATCATGTCAGGCATGAATCGAACGCCTTCTTCGTTGACGAATGATGCCACGATAACCGACCTTCGGGGAAGAGAGCCCGATTTCACGATACATTCCACTGCTTCGAGAGCCGCCAGCACGCCCAGGGCACCATCATATTTACCGCCCGCAGCGACGGTGTCGGTGTGCGAGCCAATCATCACAGCGGGTAGATCCGTTTGCCCCCGGAGTATGCCGAAAAGATTTCCGATAGCGTCGATCCTGATTTCCAATCCCAGTCGTTTCAAGTGAGTGATCAGATACTCGCGCCCTGCCAGATCTTCGTCTGAAAACGCCAGACGGCACACACCACCTTCACTTCTGGCACCTATTGATGCCAGTTCTTCGAGGCGAGAAAGGAGTCTCTTCGACTTGATGCCGCCCATCAATTCACAAAATTGAGATTCTCAAATAGTCAACCGGGGAAGATGCCACCAACCACCAATAGAAACCAGCCCGAAAAGGTCTCGTATGAAAGATTTCGAAACGACCAGTGCTCCAAGCGAAGAATATCCCAATTGAGTGGGCTGGGATGAAAAATGAAAACGACCTGTACGGTGGAAAGACTCTAATGCGTTTACGTTTGATGACCCTGTTCGTAGCAGGACTTTTATTTATGGGGTGCGATCAACCGGTTAAATCCCAGGACCAGACGAGTACCAGTAGCTTCCGATCTGAATCTGACGCGCTACCCTCGTTCGCAGACCCGATCGGCCAGGGCCGGACAACCGCCATTACGCGCGCCGTTCAAACGGCCTCACCCGCCGTGGTAAGTGTCAATGTTACCCAGACACAACAGGTCGCAGTTAATCTCTACAACGATCCGTTCTATCAGTTTTACTATGGCCGGCAACGCGCTCGCGTTATGGAGCGACAGGTACAGTCCATGGGATCGGGATTTGTGATCAGCTCGGATGGATACATCGTCACAAATGATCATGTTGCTGGAAATGCATCTGAGATTACCATTGCATTTCCAGACGGAACCACGCGACCTGCCCGATTAATTGGAACTGATACCGGGACCGATCTGGCTCTTTTAAAGGTCGACACCGATTCTTTTCTGGCCCATCTGGAGTTTGAATTGAACAGTGACCCGATCGTGGGCGAGTGGTCCATCGCGCTCGGGAATCCCTTTGGGCTATTCGAGGCCGCAGATCCAACGGTCACCGTCGGAGTCGTGAGCGCTACCGGTAGAGATTTGCAGCCGCAGAATGATCGATTTAATCTGGACATGATCCAGACCGACGCAGCCATCAACAAGGGCAACTCGGGCGGCCCCCTTCTCAATGCGCTGGGAAGAGTCATTGGCGTGAATACGGCGATATTCACGGAGACCGGTGGTTCCGTCGGAATTGGCTTTGCAGTCCCTGCCCAAAAAGCGGTCCGAATTCTTGAGGAGCTCCGCGATAAGGGGTATGTCGACAGATCGTACTACACGGGATTACAAGGCCGAACCCTACAGGCCAGGTGGGCTCAATCGCTGGGAATCGCGGAAGCCAGGGGAATTATTGTTCAGGAGGTAGATCCGGGATCTCCGGCCGATGACGCTGGATTTCAGCCCTATGATGTCATCCGAACATTCGCTGGCAGCGACATCGATACCCTGGAAGACTTTGCCGCCTACCTGTATGAGTATCGGCCGGGTGATGTAGTAGAAATCGAAGTGATCAGAAACGGACGCCAGATTCCAATCTTAATGGAACTCGGGAGCCTGCGATAGTTGCCATCTCGGCCCAGTCGGGGCTGCTATTATCGCCGGTAATACCACCCTTCTTCGAGACGAACCACGCCGCGGCGTTCCGTCCGAAATTTGATAGGGATGGTTCTCCGCCCAAGTTCTCTGGTGGCGGAATAGACTTCGAAATGCAGGTGTGGTCCGCTGGAAAATCCCGTATCGCCCGAAATGGCGATAATATCACCTGTTCTCACGGCGTCACCCATTTGCACCTGGACCCCGTTCTCGTCCAGATGAACGTAATTTCCGATGGTCCCGTCGTTATGCCGGATCTTGACGTAATTGGCCTTCGTCGAGAGTGAGGGATCTGGGCGGCCCTCGGTGAAGTCTTCCACCAGTTCCATCACGATTCCGCCTCGGGCCGCCCGAATGGGAGTTCCGACCGGCATGTCCCAATCGATCGCATATTTCCCTTCATGGGTCGCGCCGCCAAGAAAGCCCTGACCCACCAGATACTCATCCCCGCTCGAGTAAGGGAGTTGGTATACGTGGCCCTGTCGGTGGCGAGCTTTGTAATTGCCGAGGATCCATTTCAGATTGAAAGAAAACGCCCAGCGGTCTCCTGGCTCCTTCACCCGCAGCGTCATAATCAGCGTCCGCGATCCTCCGGGAAAACTATCGGTAAGCGGCAGCCGGACACTTGGCCTCATGTTTTCCAGTTCCATGTCCAGAACCATTGTAAAGTCCCACTTCACGAGGCTGAGGACGTAGATGTTTACCTGCGTGGCCGTTTCTTCCGTCTCGATACAAAACGTCTCGTCATAGCAATCCAGAATCCGGTTGCGCTGGATTGGAAAGAGCATTACGAAGGCGAGAAGTGCTAACATGGCCCGGTATTCAGGAAAACCCGGAAGATTGGACCGAAAGACTCAAAACCGGTTCCGAAGGGCAACCACGAGTGCCCCGCTGAGGTCGTTCTGACCTTGGAAAGATTCAGCAACTACCACGCGTTGGTGATGGCGGCTACGTTGTCTGCGACCGAGCCGGATCCGCCGAATACGGCGCTTCCAGCCACGATAACATCTGCACCCGCGCCAGTAACTTCGGCAACGTTCGTGGCTTTCACGCCGCCATCCACTTCGAGATGTGCGGAAGACCCGATAGCGTCCAGCATGCCTCGCAGGCGGCGAATCTTGTCGGTGCTGGCCTCGATGTAGGACTGCCCGCCAAATCCTGGATTGACCGACATGATGAGCGCAAGGTCGATATCGGGCAGGATTTCTTCGAGGCTGGAGAGGGGAGTGCCTGGATTCAGGGTCACTCCGGGGCGCGCGCCGGCGGCGCGGATGGCCTGGATCGTGCGGTGCAGGTGCGTGGCGGCTTCAACGTGGACCGTGATGATGTCGGCGCCGGCGCGCGCAAACGCGTCGACATAGTCATCAGGGTTTTGAATCATAAGGTGGACATCGAGAACTGCTCCGGTTTCGTCTGCGAGAGGGCGAAGCGCTTCGACGATGAGTGGACCAATCGTGATGTTCGGCACGAAGTGTCCGTCCATCACATCGATGTGTAGCCACTTGGCCCCGGCACCCAGTGCTTCCCGACAGTGATCGTCCAGCCGTGCGAAGTCAGCTGAAAGAATACTGGGAGATAGAATGGGCATGGGAGCGGCCGGTAATGGTTACGAAAAGATTATGACCCCGATGGCCACGAGTAAAGCATTCACGAGAGAAATCGGTAACAGGTATTTCCATCCCAATGTCATGAGCTGCTGGTACTTGAACCGGGGCAGCGTCCATCGAACCCAGATGAAGACATAGGCAAAGAAGGCCGATTTCAGCACGACGGAGCCTATCTGGAGGATCATCAAGAATACTGAGTCTGCCAGAGCAGGAAACGAATTAAGCAGTACGCTTTCAAATGGAAGCAGATAGCCGCCGAAGAACAGGGTCACTATGACGAAGGACGCGATGAAGAAGTTGACATACTCGGCCAAGAAGAACATACCGAACTTCATTCCTGAATATTCGGTGTGATAGCCGCCCACCAATTCCTGTTCGGCCTCCGGAAGGTCGAAGGGAGCCCGGTTTGTTTCTGCAAACGCCGTGACGATGAACAGTATGCACCCTATTGGATTGCGGAAGACATTCCACGCGAAGATTCCCAGTCCACCGCCCTGGTCTTCGACTATTGTGACCATGTTCAGCGAGCTGGAGATGAGGACCACCGACAACACCGCCAGTCCCATGGAGAGCTCGTAGGAGATCATCTGTGCAGAAGAGCGAAGGCCGCCCAGCAGTGAGTACTTGTTATTTGAACTCCACCCCGCCAATGTCACGCCATACACAGAAATGGAAGTCAGCGCCAGAAGGACCAGGACGCTCACATTCATGTCCGCAATCACCACGCCCCGGGCAAAAGGAATGAGCGCGCCCGCTGTCATGGCGATCACCACCATCAGCATAGGAGCCAGGGAATGCACAAACGGATTTGCCGCCGCGGGTACAATGTTCTCTTTGAAGACCAGCTTCAGGACGTCGGCAAATGGCTGTAGGAATCCAAAGGGACCCACTCTGTTGGGTCCGGGCCGGTTTTGCATGTATCCCGACACCTTACGCTCGGCATACACTAGAACCGATGCGGAGATCAACAGGAAGTTGACGATTCCAAAGGCGATCAGTGCTGTCCAGTACCAGGCAAGATTCATATTCCTTTCAGACTATATCAGGCAGTTACGCCAATTTCCTTCAAACTGACTCCAAATTCACCCATTGCTTCATAGGTCGCTCCGGCAAAGCCTGATTCTGCTTCGGCCAGTTCAGCCATGATGTTGCGCGGGCCTTTGTACTGCATTTCATGTCCGAGCCGCGATGAAATTTCCGGAATGGATACCCACCCAGGCTGGCAATTCACCAGATTGGATTCGTCGTACCATTTATCAAACGGCGTTCCGTGCGCGTCGGCCCGGCACTTGCCGATTTCCATCGAGAGTGTCCTGTTGACACCGGCGATTGATTTTGCGGGACGAAGGCGTTGTGCTCGGAGGTCTTCGTTCACGAACGATCCCACTGTTTCTACAGCCATTGCCGCCGGGAGCGCCACATCTGCAGCCGGTAGCGTCTGGTTGGTTGTGTGGTGGTGATGCAGAATCACCTTCATCTTCTTCAACTGCTTCGCGGTGCATACGCCTGCAGCGACAATATCATCCTCCAAGACATACAGGACATCGATTTCGCCCCCGGTAATTTTGGCCTTCAACTCTTTTACATCCGCGGCGTGAAGGCCCAATCGTTCGCAGCCCTGTGAGTTCGGGGCGCGATCATCGGTCCTGAGCCAGCCGTCTGCGTGCCCTTCTTCCACGTGAGTAAGGTAGACGGGGGTTGGAGCCCCAACAGCCGCAGCCAGTTTTGTTAACAAGTAATTGTCTTCCACAGTCGCGTGCGCCGATCCAAGGAACAGGGCCCGGCTGCCGTCGATTCCTGACAGGCAATCTGACGCGGCCTTGTAGGCCATTTCCCAGGAGACCTCTGCATTTTCAACAGTCGGCCCCGTGGGTCGATCATTATTGAACCGATCGCAGTCGAGACGCTCCTCGTCCGACAGCCAGTATTCATTTACACTCATGTTGGTCCGTGGAGTGACCTTCATGATCTGATTGTCCTTGACCCAGTAGTAACAATTCGACCCCTTCGAACCGACGGTTGAAATCGAGGCTGTCTTGCTCATCTCCCAGACCCTGGCATCGAATCGATGCTCCTTGGACGTGAGCGCTCCAACTGGGCATATATCGATCACGTTCATCGAGTAAGGATCGTCAAACTCGATGCCTGGAGGCGTCATCGGGTAGTTCTTCACGCCACGCTCGATGATGGTAAGTTGGTTGCTTTTCGAGATCTCGCTGGTGAATCGTACACAGCGCGTGCAGTTGATGCATCGCTCACCGTCCAGTACGACATTCGGACCGAGGTCCACGTGCTTGGGTTTACGCACCTTCTCAAACTCAAACCGTGAACTTTCGGGTCCGTGTTTGTAAGCCTGATTCTGAAGGGGGCAATGACCGGCCTGATCACAGATCGGGCAATCGAGTGGGTGATTGATGAGCAGAAATTCAAGCGTGTCTTTCTGCGCTCGGACGACTGCGTCGCTCGAGCAGTGGGTCTTGACCACCATGCCGTCAGCCATGTCCATCGAGCAACTGGTCTGCAGTTTGGGCATGAATTGGATGATCGGACTTCCGTCTTCGTCCAGATTGGGTTCCCGCGTTTCGCGGTTCATCTGCGGCATCCCTACATCTACTAGGCACTGCCGGCAATTGGCCGGAGCGGACATCGATGGGTGGTAGCAGAAATGGGGAAGATCGACGCCATTATCCAGGCAGAATTGGAGAAGCCGGGGGCGGCCCTCAAATTCAAAACTCCGGTTGTCAATGGTGATTGTCGGCATATCAGTCTACTTATGCGTTTTCAAGTACTCCGCCCGATGGTACCAGCGAGGGGCGACAGCGCGCTTCGAATTCGTCTCTGAATCGGTCGATGGTGTAACGGACGGGCCAGGCCGCTGCATCGGCCAGTGCGCAAACGGTTCTTCCTTCCATCTGGGTGCACAGATCGAGCAACAGGTCCAGATCCCGAAGATTTCCCTCGCCCTCATCAATTCGGGTGACGATGTTTTCCAGCCATCCTGTTCCTTCGCGGCACGGTGTGCACTGCCCACAACTTTCGTGGTGATAGAAGTGTGTGATTCTTCTTAGCCATGCCACGATGTCGGTGTCTTCGTCCATGATCAACATTCCACTGGTACCCATCATCGAGCCTGCATCGCGGAGTGAATTGGCATCCATGGTGAGCCCTTCAATCATGTCGGCGCGCAGTATGGGGGTCGACGACCCACCGGGAATGAGGGCTTTGAGTTTCTTGCCGCCGCGCATTCCGCCGGCCACTTCATAGATGAGATCAGTAATGAGCATACCTGTTGGATACTCATACACTCCTGGACGATTCACGTGACCAGAAATGCCGTACAGCACGGGTCCGGGATGCGCTTCGGCTCCGATCCCTGCATGCCAGTCTCCGCCATTTCGAATGATCAACGGGGCGCACGCAAGCGATTCCACGTTGTTGATCGTTGTCGGATAACCCCAGACACCCTTTTGGGCTGGAAACGGCGGTTTGATGCGGGGGTAGGCCCGTTTTCCTTCCAGCGACTCCATCAGGCTGGACTCTTCGCCGCAAATGTAGGCGCCCGCTCCCTTGTGGATGACGATTTCGCAAGAGAATCCGGAACCCATAATATCTTGTCCCACATAGCCTTTCGCGTATGCCTTTTCCAGCTCACCTTCCATGAGAGTAATCCAGTCGGCAAACTCACCGCGGATATACAGAAAGGCAGTCTTGATAGACATGGCATAGGCAGCGATCAGCATGCCTTCAAAAACCAGGTGCGGATTGTACTCCATCAGCTGGCGATCCTTGAACGTGCCGGGTTCAGATTCGTCGCCATTGCAACACAGAAAACGCGGGATGTCGGGGTCAACCAGTGGCATGAAACTCCATTTAAGGCCGGTCGGAAATCCAGCTCCACCTCGACCTTTCAGGCCGCTCTTCTTCATCTCATTGGTCACTGAGGTCGGATCCCACTTATCTGTGGTCAATACCTCACGAAGGGCCGCGTACCCATCGTGCTCCTCGTAGACCTCCAGTTTGTGGAGGTCTCTTACGGGTGGCATCAGTACGCGCTTGAACGCCCGCCAATCTCCTGCTTTGCTTTGGGTTTCCATAGGGTGTTCAGCTCAGGGTTTCACTGACAGGGCAAACCCCATAGGTCGGTGTGAGGGTGACGTCCGTTCTTCGGTTGCCTCCCAGTTCGTCTTCATCCTGAGGTAGAGTAACTGACTCGAATTCCGGCATCTTCCCATCTCGCAGTGCATCAAGGAGCGCGTCTATTTTCTCCGGGGTCAAATTGTTTACGTACGGACCATTGGTCACCTGCAGCATCGGAGCCGAGCCGCACGCTCCGAGGCATTCCACTTCCTGAATGGTGAACATTCCATCGGCAGTCGTCTCCCCCTTATCCACTCCCAATTTTTCCTCGAGGTAGTGGAGAATGTCATAGCCGCCGCACAATTGGCAGGAAAAACAGGTGCATACATCCAGGACGTAGTCGCCTTTCTTTTCCTTGAAATACTGGGTGTAGAAAGTGGCTACTCCGTACGTGTCCGCATAGGGCATTCCAATTTCGTCAGCGACCAACTGGATGACCTCCGGTGGTAGAAATCCGAATTTCTCCTGTGCCATCCAGAGACCGTGCATCACGGCCCCTTCTTTGGATGGATAACTCGAAACCCATTTTTTTATCTGCGCTTTTTCATCCCTGGAAAAAACGAGATCCTTTCCCGAGAACACGGGCTCCGGGTTCCGGTCGAGCAGATCAACTACAGGATTTTTTATAAAATCGGCCATATATAATCTATTTGTCGGCTTCTCCAAGAACCGGATCAATCGTCCCGATCATGATGACCATATCTCCCATCTGGGCGCCTTCCATCATGGTTTCAAGTGCTTGGAGATTGGTGAAGCTCGGAGAATTCATTTTTGCTCGCCACGGAGTACCCGTTCCGTCCGACTGCAAATAAAATCCCAGCTCGCCCTTAGGAGCTTCGATGGCGTGATAGACGGCGGCTCCTTTGGGTGGGCTCACGCCAGTATCGGTGTACATGAAGTCGTGAATCAGGCCTTCCATGGAGTAGTACACGTCATTCTTGGAAGGGTAGGCGCGCTTGGCGTCCTCGACCCGGACGGGTCCCTGAACCGTCTCCAGTTTATCCAGACACTGCCGGATAATCTTAATGCTCTCTTTCATCTCGTCCAGACGGACGAAATAGCGCGCCAGAGCATCTCCTTCGGTCCGAATCGGAATATTGAAGTCCACCTCATCGTATTTGAGGTAGGGCTCGAAGCGCCTGATGTCGTGTGCTACGCCAGAACCCCGCAAGTTCGGACCTGTCATTCCTGCAGCAACTACATCTTCGGCGCTCATGTGGCCGATACCAATGTTTCGATCGATCCAGATTTTATTTCTGTTCAGGAGCTTTTCCCAGCCCGCTAGTGCTTCGGGGAATTTCTCGGCGAAGTCTTTGATGAGATTGAAGCCTGCATCGTTAATGTCGGTCGCCACGCCTCCGATTCGGCTGTGGGACACGGTCAGGCGGGCGCCTGCGACTTCATCGAAGATGGCATAGATGTCCTCGCGAGCCTGGAAGGTCCATAAAAAGACCGAGACGGCGCCGGCATCCATGAGGCCCACTCCCATCCACAAGAGATGGGACGATATGCGCGCGATTTCGCTCATCATCATGCGAATCCATTGTGCGCGCTCAGGAATCTCTATCCCGGCCAACTTCTCAACGGCCAAACACCACGCGACATTGTTCGAATAGGGCGAGAGATAGTCAAGGCGATCTGTGTAGGGCATGAACTCCTGATAGGATTTGTTCTCCGCAATTTTCTCGATGCCGCGATGCAGATATCCAATATCGATCACGCACTTCTCGATCGTCTCGCCGTCCAGTTTTACCACACATCGAAGAACCCCGTGGGTGGCTGGGTGCTGTGGGCCGATATTGAGCACCATCTCCTGCTCCAGCGCGTCCACTGGGGCGCCATCTCCCGATGACGTCTTTTCAATCCACGAGTGTTTGCTTTCCAGACGACGATAGATCGCTTCGTTGTGGCGGGGCCAGAACTTCAGCGCTTCCTTGAAATCGGTATCGTTGATAATACTCATGGTCGCCTATCCCTCGTCCTGATCTGTAGACTGGACTTCCTCGAAGCTCTTCGGCGGCTTGCTGCCATGCGCGGCCGCGAACGGATCCATCGTGAGTTCACCAGTTGGCTCCTGAGGGGGAAGTGGAAGCGAACCAGGAATCCCCAGAAGAGGAAATTCCTTTCGAAGGGGGAAATATTCGAAATCTTCTGGCATAAACATTCTGCGCAGATCGGGGTGCCTATCGAATGTGATGCCGAACATGTCGTAGCACTCGCGTTCGTTCCAGTTGGCTGCGGGATAGACGCCAGTCACCGTGGGCGCGCTCAGATCGTCCTCATCGAGGCGGATGACAAGGCGAATCCTTTTTGAATCATTCAGATCGACCAGATTGTAAAATATTTCGTACCGATCGTCTTCGGTGAACCGATCGATTCCGCCAATATCCGACAGGTAGTTGAACCCCTGCTGGTCCTTCAAGAAGACGCACACATCTACGATGCGGTCGGCGTCTACGCGAACCGTGCGCTCGCCCGCGTACACAATGGTCTCTCCAATCGCATCCGTAAACTCTTTTTTGAGGGCGCTGATGACGGCGTCGACCCGGGTCGTGGCCTTCTCGTGCGGATTATTCTCAACCGCCGTCTCGGGCTCCTGTGGAACGAAATTGAACGGAAGCGTGGTCGGCGACTGAGATGTTCTGTCCTTTTGCGGCATGACGCTTACTGGGTATACAGGCCGCTCGGGCTGATAGTGTCTTTACCGTCGGGGGTGACGATCGCCGGTTTCAGCGGCGCGACATCTGGCTGATCTTTGCCATAAATGCCGTCCTGCGCTACCGAGTACTTGTTTCGGACCTTTTCCTGGATGTCCATCAATGCATGAATGACTGCTTCTGGCCTCGGTGGGCAACCGGGAATGTAGACGTCGACCGGAAGGAAATTGTCCAATCCCTGAACGACGCCGTAGCACCTGTGCATGCCACCTGATGATGCGCAGGCCCCCATAGCGATGCACCACTTGGGGTCTGCCATCTGGTCCCACACTCTGCGGATCGTATGGGCCATTTTGTAGCTGACCCATCCCGCCACGATCATGAGGTCGGCCTGGCGGGGAGAAAATCGCATGGCTTCGCTTCCGAATCGAGCTACATCATACTTCGGCGCGGCGAAGGCCATCATCTCGATGGCGCAGCACGCGAGGCCCATGGGCATCGGCATGAGCGAGTTGGATCGTGCCCAGTTGACGACCGTATCGACCGTTGTTGTCAGAAATCCCTCCTGAGGGGCGCCATCTGATCCCATTGAACTTCGAGTTTATTCGGAAAAGGTTGAGTGATCAGTCAAATTCCAGGCCGCCTTTCTTGATATCATATACGAGGCCAATGGCCAGGATGATGACAAACAAAATGATAACAGCCAGAACACCTGGGCCGACTCCGGCTTCGATAAACTCCCGAAAGCTCACCGCCCAGGGATACAGAAAGACGATTTCCACGTCGAAAACGATAAAGATCATCGCGACGAGATAAAACTTGACCGAGTATCGCTGGTGCGCGGATCCAATCGGATCCATTCCGCTCTCATACGTCCCCTGTTTGATCACGTTTGCCCTTTTGGGGCCAATCAAAGCCGCCGCTTTCAACAGGGTGAAGGACAGGCCAATGGCGATGCCTAACTGGATAAAAAATGGAATGAAGTCAGAAAGCATAGAGGCAGATATCTTGGAGTCCTGAACGAAGGATGATACAAGCTCAAAAACGCCAATGCAGGGCGTTCAGGAGCCGCATCACTTCATTGCCCCGAAGCTACCGAATCGCTTTTTCTCAGTCAACGAAATCCGATCCAAGAATGCTCAATTTGCGGTGAGTTCTCAAACGAATGGTCGGCGTTTCAGACGGGGTTATGTAGGGGGCGAAAAAATATGGGCACCGCGCATCGCGCGGCGCCCATAATCGGGAATAATCTGGCAATCTGTTCCCGCTACTGGATCGTGTAGGTGAGTCGGCCCATTCCCATGCGTCCCATTTGCGGAGCACCGACAAACTCGCGGTGGAATTTATCGAGCACGTTCGAGATACTGAAATCGACACGCAGACCCGGCGCGACATCGCCAAGATCATAACCAACGCCGACATCGAGCAGGAAGTAGCTCTCGACATCTCCTGAATAGGGACCCGAGCGAACCGGGAATCCGTCGGTGTATCGCCCAGCTGCGTTAATCGAGAGGCCACTTTCCATGGTGTAGCGGAAACCGGCGCTTCCTTTCAAAGCGGGAGCGTTGAGAGCCAGTTCCAGATCATTTCCGTCTTCTTCCAGTTCCTCATCGTCGAAGAAGTCGTCACTCACTAATGACAAGTTTCCGAACAGACTCAGCTGGTCGCTGGCGAGGTACTGGAAAGCGATATCGGCGCCGTAGAATGAAACCTTACCAAAATTCCGATACGTGAGCATCAGCTCTGGAGTATTCCCAGGTCCGGCGTTGTTTTCAGAGGGCTGAACGATTGCGACCGGTGTTGACGCGCTCGGCAACGCATCCCCAGCCAATCCAATGATCAAGCCGGCTGCGGCCTCCGGACTCACACCAAACAGGGCGAGCGTTCCGGCGAGTGTAGGATTGCCGGCAATGCCAGCACCCACAGCGGCGGTCAGGTCATTGTTCAGATTTGGCACCAGAACGAACGGGGTTTCGACAAGGAGAGGCCCAACGAAATTTTTTCGCTGCGTGTAGTAAACATCTACCGTCGCGAGAAATTTGTCGTTAATGACCCCCTTGTAGCCGACTTCGTAGGTGTTGGTGATGGTCTGGTCAAGAGGCCTGATGTCACTCACGCCCGAAATCAATTCGACTCCGAAGGTGGAAAGATTCAGCGTACCCAGGATGCCGCGTGAAAATCCTTGAACGTTTGTTCCTGCTGCTGGCGAGAGCAGTGCCACCAGCGCGCCCGCCGTCGCTGCATCGACCGGAATACCATTTGATTGAAGAACCGCAGCGAGTTGGTCAAGGGGGAAAGCCGCAAGCCCCGCGTACAGCGCGGCATACGTCGCATCCAATGGGAGACCAATCGGCTGCGCGGCACCGAGAGCAGCCGGATTAAGGCTGGATGCGACGAGATCGGTACCTGCAATCGCTGTGTATGCACTGTTTCGATCAAAAGTATATCCCCGAGCGTCTCCTCGACCTCTGATAAGTATGTCTGAGCCAGGAATCTGTCCTGCCACGATATTCAGGAAGTTCGAGTTTGTGCTTGGCGAAGAAAATGCTCTGTTGAAAGTCGCGCGGAAAGAACTTGTGTTGTTTGGCTTGTAAACCAGAGCGGCGCGTGGCGATATCTGGAAGTTTTCCAGCACACTGTTGTAGTCGCCCCGAACCGCAGCGGTTAAGCTCAGCATCGAAGTCAGTTTGGATGTGGTCTGGATGTAACCGCCGAATTCGTCAATTCCCTCATCGGTCTGGATCGAGCCTTTTGTGTCCGGCCGGGTCAGTTCCATATCGCCCCCAATGATAACATTGTGCTTACCCTCTGAGAGGGACATGTCATACTGGGCCTGAGCTACGAGTTGCGTGCTATTATCGATGACGGGAAAAGCACCGTAGACCCGGGAGTCCCCGCCCTCATTCCAGTTCATATAGACCTGGGCAAAAAAGTCGTCGACTTTGAGGCGCAGTTGGCCGTAGGTGTAGCCGTATCCGTCAGCCTGAACCGTACCCACTCCAGAAAGGACGGTCGCTTTGAGTGTGGAATAGCCGCCGTTCGCCGAAATCGTACCCGTGTGGCTGAACCGGTATTCCAACGCTCCATTCACATTCAGTTTTTCGTAAGCATTGTCGCGCACTCCGTCCGCTGCGATTTGAAGAGCGTCCTCGGCATTTCCAGGATCCAATTCCCAGTCGTCGGCTTGTGCATATGTACCCGTGATCTTATATCCGATTTTGCCTTCTGGCCCGGCAACCCCGGCATGACGAAATTGCGCACCGAACATAGATTGTTCTCCGCCCTGGAATTGTAAAGTGGTTCCGGGATGGGTAAATGGATCCTTTGTCACAAAGTGAACCACTCCCACATCAACTCCTGCTCCATACAGGGCCGATCCTGGACCACGCACGACCTCGATGCGATCAATGTCTATGCCAATGTTCGGCATGATGGAATACAGATTCACCGCCAATGACGGGACGGCAGCCTGCCTGTAGTCCGTCAGAACATACGTGGCACCAGAAAATGCATTGTTGAAACCACGAAGCACCATCTCACGGCGATCAACTCCTGTTTGCTGCATGTCCACGCCGGGAGTCGTTCGAAGCACTTCAACAGACGACGCACTTACGTTGGCAGCAACTTCAGCGCCCGATAAGACAGAGATTGCTGCTGGCGCGTCAAGTGCTTTTTCCTGGCGTCGAGAAGCGGCTACCACAATTGTGTTCAACTCAAGTCCTCCCTGGCCGAGCGCACAGTCAAAATTGGCCGTGGAGCCGGCCGAAACAGTGACGGCAGATTCGCAATCCTGAAAGCCTACGTACCGCGCTCTCACCGTGTACGAGCCTGCAGCAATTGAAAAACTGAATGAGCCGTCCAAACCGGAGGCTGCACCACCTTTGATGGCTCCCGATGCATCGAGGGCGACGACATTCGCCCCCGGAAGAGCACCTCCATCGTCTTCAACGGTAATGGTACCGGAAACAGTACCATTTTGCTGCGCGAGGACAGCGTTTGGGCTGAGCGTTAATACAAATAGGGCTATCACAAACGAAAGGCGTGTTAGCATTTTGGTCATTTGATTTCTCCAGACTTTGATCATGTTATCGAACGGCATCCCTCCGAAATCGGAAGAGCTGTCGACCAACTATCGGACGTGTGTGTATCCGAAACTTAGAATTCCTTAAAAAACGGGATTTCGATGCACTATGGCAAGCGTTTGCACAGCTTTGTGCCGAAGGAATCGAATTAATCCATAGTTTTCAAAGAGAGACACGCAGAATCGGCCAATCAGGGATCAATATCGGTTTCGAAGGGCCTTCCCCGGTCTGAAAAGGGTCATTTCGGTGCTTCGGAGTACGAACTGCCCCGACACGAGAACATCTCGAACGCCAACCGCAAAGTGGTGAGGATCCCCAAATCGAGCCGTATCGGCTATTCCCCGGGCGTCAAACACAGCAATATCTGCAACTGCACCAACCCGAATTACGCCGCGATCGAGGAGATTGAGACGTTCTGCCGGAAGTGAAGTCATCTTTCGAACGGCTTCCTCGAGAGTAAAAACCTTTTGCTCGCGAACGAAATATCCGAGTACCCGCGCGAACGCACCGTAATTTCTGGGGTGCGGCACCCCCACATCCATTATCGGAATTCCGCCGTCGGAGGACACCGAGGTCATCGGATGTTTCATGATGGTAGTGACATCTGCTTCAGACATCGAGTGAAAAACACGCGAACAACTTCCTGCGGCGACCAGCTCAATAGCGACATCGGCAGCGCCCGCAACTTCGACTTCCAGCCCACGATCCCTAAGTATGTCGGCGAGGCTCTTTCCGTCGAAGGAGCTGTCAAAATCGCATTTTGCAGCGACAATGGTTGATGGATCGGCTCCGCGCTCAACGCGGATGTGATCGATCACGTCGGAGCGAATGCGCTCTCGAGCGACCGGGTCCGCGAGCCGTCTGAGGAGCGCATCGAATCCACCGTCTTTCGACCAGGTCGGAAAAAGAATGGTCAGTCCGGTACTCGAAGCCGTGTATGGATATTGATCACTCGAAGCGTCGATCCCGTCTTTTATGGCCTGGTCGATGAGTGCGAGGGATTGCACAGCCATTCCCCATCGACCTTTACCGATGACCTTATGGTGTGTCACCTGAACGCGAACCCTCGCGCCGCGACCCACATCAATCACCTCGGTTACGCTCTCGAGAAGTCTGGCGCCTTCATCCCGGATGTGAGAAATGTACATGCCATCGAACTCGGCAACGGGACGGGCGAGTCGAATGAGTTCATCTACATCAGCGAAGGCGCCTGGGGTGTACTCGAGTCCGGAGGAAAGACCAAATGCCCCGTCATCCATCGCCTGTCTGACCAGGTCTGTCATCTCGGACATCTCTTCTTCAGATGCGTTCCGGTCATCCTGGCCAACCGCATCAGCCCTCACAGATCCATGGCCAATGAAAAGTCCAACGTTAATAGCCGGAGGATTTTCATCCAGATATTCGAGAAATGCACCGACATCCAACGCGGAGGATCCATCCTGACCACCAAACACGCTCGTTACTCCCTGCCGCACATAGTTTTCGGCTGAAGGCCGCTTCACTATTGCGCTGCCCTCGATACTCGAGGAGGTGGCGTGACTGTGGATGTCTATAAAACCGGGCACGACGGTAAGACCTGAGGCATCGATGCGGGTCGCCGCCGTAGAAGCGGTCAGATTTCCGATTGAGACGATGTGCGCCCCGCGAATTCCAATGTCGGTAATCACTGCAGGTGCTCCCGTTCCATCAATGACCGAGCCGTTTTCGATAATGATGTCGAAGTTACTTTCGCCGCACCCCGTCGCTGTGAGGGCAACCAAAAAAACCAGGATCCCCTTCCTCATTTCTCACCCCTCAAAACGGCGCGACCAGGGGTCGCACCCGTATGCTGACCTGCATCCAGGACCTGAACACCATTCACTATTACATGAGACATCCCGGTCGAAAGTTGGTGAGGTTCCTCGAACGTAGCATGGTCCTGAATTTCGCCCGGGTCAAAGACCGTAATATCAGCATAGTGTCCGACCTGGATTCGGCCTCTACGGCTGAGCCTGAGATTATCGGCCGGCAATGATGTCAGTTTTCTGATGGCCTCCTGGAGCGATATCACGCCTTCGTCGCGCACGTATTTTCCCAGGAGGCGGGCAAAATTGCCGTAGGCTCGCGGGTGCGGATTGTTGTTCAGGTTCTCCCCCTCTGGCGCCATGGACTCTGCATCCGAGTCAAAAGAGAGCCATGGAAGCGCAATCTGTTTCTTTACATTTTCCTCGGACATCAAGAAGTACACCGTGCCGACCCTTGTAGAATCTGAAATAACCAGATCGATGGCCACATCTTCAGGCGACGTGTGTCGATCATCGGCAATTTCAGCAAGCGTTTTGCCAATAAGGTATCTGAGCGAATCCTGCTTGAAGCCGACGACCATGATGCCTTCAGGGCCTGCACCGAGGCCAAGATTCTCCCAATCGTTGGTCGGAGTGCGCATTTCCTCGAGGACCAGAGCCCTCGTGTCCGGGTCCATGAGTCGAGCCCGCCACTCTCCGAAGCCTCCTTCCTGCACCCACGGAGGCATATGAGCGTTGAGACCGGTTGCGCCCGCGATATAGGTGTACATATCTGCAGTGATTTCCAGACCGTTCGCTCGCGCCAGATTGATGCGGTCGATGGCGAGGTCCATTTTGTGCCAGTTTGACTCTCCACCCGCCTTCAGATGGTATACTTCCGCGCGGATATCGGCCTGGCGCGCGATCGTAATGAGCTCTTCGAGCGCTTCAAGGAGCTGGTTTCCTTCGGATCTCATGTGGGAGATGTACATGCCGTCATATTCTGCTGCGACCTTCGAGAGTTCAATCAACTCCTCGGTACTGGCATAAAAGGCCGGAGCGTAGATGAGGGAGGACCCAACCCCCATGGCACCTTCTTCCATGGCCTGACGCACCAGGGCTTTCATCCGCTCCAGTTCCTCCGAAGTCGGCGCGCGATTCTCGTATCCAACTTCGTGGATGCGGACCGTGGTCGCCCCGATAAATGAAGCCACATTTGTCGAAATTCCTCGTCGTTCGAGCGAAGCGAGATACTCCCGCAGAGTCGTCCAGTCGGGCTCAAAATCGTCCGTCGTGGCTTCTGCTTTCATAGCATCGTTGATTGGCCCGAGAGACACTCCCTCCCCAAATACTTCGAGCGTAACACCCTGAACTATATCTGACATGCTGCGTCCGTCCTTGAGCAGGGTGCTGGTGGCCCAGCTCAGCATGTTGATGAACCCGGGGGTGACCGCCATACCGGCGGCTGCGATCTCTTCGCTGGCTGTAGCACCGTCAAGGTCACCAATAAAAGTGATGGTATCCGCCCGGATTCCGATATCGGCCGCGAACGGAGTGTCCCCATCTCCGTCATAGATTATCCCTCCCCTGATGATCAAGTCATAGTCCGTAGGCGCACACGAACCAAGAAACAGAATGGCGAAGAGGACGACTTTCAGATGGAAACGCATAGCGGGACGTTCAAGAGGGTGAAATATTACTAGGCTTTGCTAGTCTTTACTACGCGCTGAAAATGCACGAAAAGAAGGCCCTGTGCAAATCGGGAAACCCGTTCTTATTAAACAAAAAAAGGTTCGGCCCGCAGTACGCGAGCCGAACCCTATAAGAAAGAGCTGAGAGGGAGGGTCAGCTGTTTTCCGACGTCAATAAACGAATCAAGGAGAATTGATGCAAGGGAAACTAACTCTTTGCCCTATCGACGGTGCACCATCGTCGCGTGAGACTGGTCCGTACACATCATCAGCACTTCACTGATATTTACGTGTGGAGGGCGCGAGGCGCACCACAAAACAGCGTCCGCCACATCGTCAGGAGTTAATGGTGTCATCCCGGCGTAAACGGTATCTGCACGCTCGCTATCCCCGTCAAATCGGACAATCGAGAACTCCGTTTCGACCAGACCGGGATCGACCGAGGACACGAGGACATTCGTGCCGTGCAGGTCCATTTTCAATCCCTCGTTCAGGGCCCTCACCGCATGTTTACTGGCGCAGTAGACCGTTCCTCCCGGGTAGACCCAGTGTCCGGCCGCGGAGCCAATATTGATGATGTGCCCCCTGTTTCGCTCAACCATTGCGGGGGTGACAGCACTGGTCACGTGTATCAGTCCCTTGACGTTGGTTTCCAGCATTCCTTCCAGATGCTCGATGCTCGTCTCGTAAGATTTACTGACGCCCAGGGCCTTGCCTGCGTTATTCACAAGGACGTCTACCTCGTTCCACTTAGACGAGAGGGATTTAACTGCTTCAAAAACGGCCGTTCTATTGGTTACATCCATCTGCAGTGGGAGTGCCCGAATTCCGTATTCAGCGATCAATTCAGATGCCAAAGACTCCACCCGTTCCACCCGTCGAGCTGCCAGAATCAGATGAGCTCCACCTCGGGCGAACGCGACGGCGCACGATCTTCCGATTCCAGAAGAAGCCCCCGTCACGAACACTATGCGGTCATTGAAGTTATACACGACTCATTATTGATTTTTAAGAGTGTTTGGGGTGCCGGGTAGTCGAAAAAGCCTGTCATTCTCCCCCTAATAGTGTGATATTTAACGTTCCCGGGTCAGGGAAATCAAACATACGGAAGACTTTTATGACCCTGCGATTTAAGGCAAGTGCCATTCTCATGGCGTTCCTGATGTCTCATTCAATTTCGATCAATGCGAGCGCCCAGAATTCTCCATTAACGAAGGGCACGCGCGTTGAGTGCACGGACGGCATAGCCGCCGGCTATCGATGCCTCAATGTGGACCTGCTGTCCCATCTTTCTCTGTTGGAATTGACGACACAAGCGGGAACCGACCCGTTTGGAAATCCAATCTTCGTTGTTGATTTCGAACTCAATGATATGTGGGGATGGTCTGACGAAGAAACAGATCGTGAATTCTTGATCGTTGGTCGCGAAGACGCTGCAGCCTTCGTCGAGGTTACAGATCCGGAAAATCCTGTGTATCTCGGGCACCTCCCTCATTCCGGAACGGGCGCAAGTATATGGCGAGACATTAAGGTCTATCAGAATTACGCTTACATCGTGGCGGATGGGGCCGGCAGTCACGGTGTGCAGGTTTTCGACTTGACCCAGCTTAGATCTGTCGGACCCGATGCGATCGAGTTCAGCATGACGTTTAAATACACGGGTGTCAATTCGGTGCACAATATTGTGATCAACGAGGACACGGGATTCGCCTACGCTGTGGGGTCACGCAGCGGAGGAGAAACGTGTGGCGGTGGTCTGCACATGATGAACCTTAGTGATCCGGCCGTTCCTCTCTTTGCAGGGTGTTATGCCCAAGAAGGCACGGGCAGGAGTAATACTGGATACTCGCATGATGCGCAATGCGTCGTCTACCACGGTCCGGATATGGATTGGCTGGGCAAAGAAATATGTGTGGCTTCGAATGAAACCGCAATGGTTATCTCGGACGTAACCGAGAAGTCGCTTCCGGTAACCGTGTCGATAGGAATCTATCCATCGACCGAATACACCCATCAGGGATGGCTGACAGAAGACCATCGATATTATTTTCAAGGTGATGAACTCGATGAGAACCGCGGTTCGGTCAACAGCACCCGTACCCTTGTTTGGAATATTGAAGATCTGGACGACCCGGTGCTGGCAGCCGAGCATTTCGCCGATAGACAGACCATCGACCACAACATGTACGTGGTAGGAAATTTACTTTTTCAGAGCCAGTACAAGGACGGACTTCGGATCATGGATATTTCCGACCCGGAAAACATGGTCGAAGTTGGTTTTTTTGACACCCATCCACAGGATCGCAGCGTATGGGATGGCTCGTGGAGTAATTACCCTTTCCTGAAAAACGGCGTGGTTGCCGTGACCAGTTCCATAGATGGGTTGTTCCTCCTGCAGCCCTCTTCAGAGATCGTTACCGAGGCCGAGACTCCTGTCGAAGTGCCTTCAGTCGTGTCGCTGGTGTCCTTTTATCCAAATCCATTTCAGAATCAGGGGACGCTCGAGCTGGAATTGAAGAGGAGCGAATCCGTTCGTATCGACTTGCTTGATGTGTTGGGTCGCAGGATAGAGCAACTCTATCATGGACGAATCGCGGGAGGCAGTGTAGTCAGCATTCCGGTGCGAATTTCCTCTGCGCCAGGTGGTCTCTACGCGCTGCGCATTTCGGGCGAATCATTCGAGATAACCCAAACGGTTCTGCACACCAATCAGTAGAATGGAGTCGAAAGGATTTCGAGTTATTGTCACGGCAGCAGCGATCTTTTCGCTATCTCAGATAGCTGCCTTCGGGCAGGATGCGAAGTCGGACGTTGTTGATTCGGTCGTTTCTACCCCCAAGGGTGGTCACTCAAGAGCGGGACCCGCACAATGTGAGGACGGTACGGCTTCGGACTACACATGCCTGAATGTCCATCTGGTCAGTCTGATGTCGCTTGATGAACTCGGGGCGGTCGGTGGGATCGGCCTGAATGACGCATGGGGATGGAATGACGACGACACGGGCAGGCGTTACGCGTTGGTCGCACGGGAAGACGGAATGGCGTTTGTGGATCTCACCGACCCGGAAACGCCTGTTTATGTGGGTGAACTGATTCGGCCGATAACTGCGCAGACAAATGTGTGGCGAGACATCAAGGTCGATGGCTACTATGCATTCATAGTAGCTGATGGAGGCTCAAGCCGGCGAGGCCCCCACGGAATGCAAGTATTCGACCTGCGCCATCTGCGGTCTTATTCCGGGACTCCTCTTACTTTTATCGCTGACGCACTCTACTCAGAATTTACCGTCGCCCACAATATCGCGATCAACGAGGATTCTCACCGGGCCTATATCGTGGGAGCGCGCGGTCCAGGGGAAGGCTGCGGAGGTGGATTGCATATCGTAGACATTTCCAGCCCTCTCGCGCCTCGGTTCGAGGGATGTTTCAATGACGGGCAGACAGGCCGTGGGACGGGATATACGCACGACGTTCAATGCGTCGTTTATGATGGCCCGGATCTCACCTACTCAGGGCGGGAGATTTGTATCGGCTCCAACGTGGACGCTCTTTCGTTCGCAGATGTTACCGATGCGAGCAATCCGATAATCATTTCGCGGGGCACGTATCCCACCTCCTCCTACGTCCATCAGGGATGGCTCACGGAGGATCACCGTTATTTCATCCAGGACGACGAAGGCGACGAGCGCATCTACTTTTTCGGTGGAACGAGAACGTTTATCTGGGATGTGCAGGACCTCGACGACCCGGTCCTTCTGACAGAGTTTGTCTCGGAAGTCAATGCCATTGACCACAATTTGTACGTACGCGGTGATTTCGCATACCAGGCCAACTACACGAGCGGACTGCGAATTCTGGACATCTCTATTCCTGAGACACCCATCACAGCCGGTTGGTTCGATACCTTGCCCGATCGAGACGATATCTCGTTTGCAGGAGCATGGATGGCCTATCCGTATCCGGATTCTGACCTCATTATTGTCACCAGTCGAGACGAGGGCCTGTTTGTGTTGAAGCCGTCGACAATACTGGGTACACGATTTGGATCTGTTTTAGCGACTGCAGGCGACGCTTCCATTCGAGTGAGCTGGGAAGCAGTCGTTGAAATCAATGTTATGCGCTACCGCGTGGAGCGCCTTCTCCTGGACGGTTCGTATGAGGTGTTGCAGGAAATTCCCATGACAACCGGAGGGCTCTCTGGATCGTCCTATGAAATTGATATTGTTGTGGAAGAGGGCGTTCATCGCGTCCGGGTATCAGCGATGGGAATGGACGGTGGAATCATTTTTAGTGAAGACATCGTGGTTGCTGTAATCGCTGGGACGCACATTCTGAAGGCACCTTATCCGAACCCGGTCTCCGAATCCCTCACCTCCAGCCTGATCGTCTCGACGGGTCAGTCTATCCGCATCTCCGTCTTTGATGCTGCGGGTCGAGAAGTAGTCACTCTCTTCGATGGGTATCTCGACACGGAGAGAGAGTACCCCTTTTCCCTGGATGCTTCATCGTTGGCCGGTGGAGTGTACTTCCTTCATATTGTTGGCGATAATTTTTCGGATTCTCGCAAATTCGTCCTGGCGCGATGAGCCACTCGGCTCTGAAAACCCGAATTTCGCATCAGAATACGTACTCTCATAGAGTCGAAGTGCGTCAATTTAACGGCTCGGGTTCGTGTTCGGGATTGCCCATTATCATAGAGTTCTCACTGCCATTACGGGCACTTTTTTAGTGTTCGTCGGAATTGGCTGCGAGCTTTTAGGAGACGATCCTACGCCGGGAATCGGAAACGTCGAGGAGATCGCCTATCAGGATCACATCCAGCCCATTTTCGATAATCGGTGTGCGGCCTGTCATGGCGGAGATCGTGTTGAAGCAGGACTACGGCTAGAGAGTTGGCCGTCGCTGATTCAAGGATCCGACTTTGGTGAGGCCATTATTCCGTTTTCGCCCGGCCAAAGCCTGATGATCAAGCTGCTCATGCGCACAGATGTAGGAGCTATGCCCAAAAGTTGTGTATGGAAGGTTTAGGCAGCGTGTCGTTCTGATGTAATTCCGTCGGTGAATTTGATTCCTTTTTTTACAAGTTGCAATAGGTGCGGTGCATTCAGTTTCCTCCACTTCTTCTGAGCCTCTTTACATAGACGGAAGGCCATTGCAAGAGCTGTTTCTCGGCTCAGACATCCCCTCGTTTTGGCGGTCCTGAGGCGCACGGTCGCGAACGTAGATTCGATCGGATTTGTGCTCCGAAGATGGATCCAGTGTTCTGCCGGAAAGTCATAAAAAGCGAGCAGTTCTTCTCGGTCTTTCACCAGAATCTCTGCTGCTTTCGGATACTTTTGCTGGTAGGCTTTGATGAAAAACAGAAGGGCGCTCTCTGCCTGCTTTTTTGTTTCTGCTGTATAGATCTGCGTGAGGTGACCTTTTGCCTTCTTCTGAACGGACTTGGGCAGGCGGTTGAGCACATTTGCTGTCTTGTGCACCCAACAGCGTGCGGCTCGCGTCTCGGGATAAACTTCTGCGAGAGCACTCCAGAATCCCATGGCTCCATCGGCAACAGCCAGCTTCGGTCCTTGATCCAGCCCGCGGTGCCTCAGCTCCAGGAGCAACTCTCGCCACGACTGCTTGCTCTCGCGAAAGCCGTCCTCGAGTGCTATAAGCTCCTTCCTTCCATCGGCCGTAGCGCCGATCACGACCAGCAGACACAGTTTCTGTTTATCCATGCGTACGTTTACGTGAATACCGTCGGCCCAGAAATAGACGTAGTGCTTCTCCTTCAGGCTCCGCTTTTGCCAGTCTTCGTGCTCCCTTGTCCAAAGCGTCTTCAGGCGCGCAATCGTCGAGGAGGTCAGCCCTGGGGCATCAGGACCAACAAGGGCCGAGAGCGCTGCCTCAAAGCCGCCCGTTGAAACTCCCTTCAGGTACAACCATGGAATGAGAGCCTCAAGCGAGCGGCTCTTGCGGAGGTAGGCTGGTAGTATCGAACTGCGGAAACCGATTCTATCCTCACCCCGACCCGTACGGTCGCGTATGCGGGGCATCTTTACAGCGACCTCCCCGATACCAGTCAAAATCTTCCTCTCTGGCAGATATCCATTGCGAACGATGCGGTGGCGATTCTCTTCGTCGCGCAGGAACTGGTAGCGCTGGCAGAAAGCTTCAACCTCGGCCTCAACGGCTGTGGCCAGCATCTTTGCGGCCCCTGTTCGCAATACTTCTGTCAACACATCCTCTGTGCTATTGTAGTTCTCGTTCTCGTGTGCGTTATTCGTCTTCATGGGCGGTGTATCCTCCAATCTTCGGATTGACAATGACGTAATCATCATCAGGATACGCCGCCTATACCTTTTTCACCCGTACACAACTTTCGGGGTTAACTCCAGATGTAGCTCCTCATCCCTCCGGCAAGCGAGAACTCACACTGGAGGAAGTGCAGCTGCTGAAGCGATGGATTGAAGAGGGCGCGCAGGGCCCGGCCGGGGAGGTGCCCTATTCAGACTCAATCGATCTCATCTACCTTGCGAATGAAGGAGAGCCCGCAGTAACCATCATGGATGCGGAAGCAATGTTAGTGGTGCGGCGCGTTGACCTGACGAAGCATGGGTTCAGTGACCGGGCCCGCGCGCGTCATATTGCCGTCGAGCCAGACGGCTCCTTCTGGTACGTCTCCGTGGGCAGCACGCGTCCGAGCGATGTTCAGGCTGTCGTCAAGTTCAGTAGGGAAAACCAGTTTGTAAGACAGGTCGTTCTCGACTATCCAGGTCAACTGCTTATTCATCCGACTCAAGACGTTCTCTACGCCAGCAGGCAGCCGTCGGACCGGGATACGTCGCGCAATCTAGTCGAGATTCGTCGATTTGATATGTCCGCGTTTCAGGTAGACGTAACCTTCCCCGATGCATACCCAATCGCGATACGACCGCAGGGCGACTTCGTGTTTTCCTCCAGCGTGGACGTAGATCAAATGATGATCGTCGATGTAGATGATCTGAATGTGTCGTTTTTCGACATCAAAGGCGTAAGACACGCGTTCAGCTACTTCACGATGGCCCCGTGGGGGGTGAAAATGTGGGGGAGCGCGGTGCGTAGCGGGACACTGACCCTGTTCAGCACTTCCAATCCCAACAGAATTGTCCAGCACCACTCGCTGCGTGTCGGCTCGGATCCCAGACAACTGACCTATTCTCCTGATGCCCAGCGGGTGTACGCTGCGGTTCGGGGATCCGACCAGGTGGCTGTCCTGAACGCGGTATCCGAGATCATTGATGGCTACATCCGGCACGAGGGAATTTCGAGTCCCGCCGGAATTTCCATCACAGCGGATGGCAAATACCTTTTCGTCTCCAGCGAAAACCCGGATGGGCGCTATCAGCCGCGCTTTTCATTCAAAGGAGAACTGGCCCCGGGAACAGTGGCGGTTATTGACACCGAAACCCTTGATGTGATAAAGATTATCGAGGTCGGGCAGGGCTCGGCCGCTACGGGTTCACGGGTTGTCCTTCCGCGTCCAACTGGCTAGACCGCCTGATCTTGTTTGGCGCGTTCAGGCTTCTTCATTTCCCACACGGTCATACCCACGGACAGAAGCAAGCCCAGAAGCCCAAGCCATACGATTACCGTAAAGTTCTCTCCCATGCTGGGTTGTAGAAGAGATCGGTCCTCAGCCAACCAAGGCCAGAGTGATCGAAGAGAGCCGAGCATGAGCCCTACAAGGGCGGCCATGGTAACATCGTGTGCCCTCGCGAGCAGGGACTTCAGCACGACAGAAAAACTCCCCAATCCAATTCCTGCACCCAGAGCGAATACGGCAATTATCGTGATATTACGTTCGCTGATTGCATCAAATACCGGAGTGTACATGCCGAGAACGAGCAACACGAACGCGCCGCTGATGCCGGGAAGTAGGGTAGCGCATATGGCCAGCGCTGCTGCGCCGAACACCGCCCAGAGACCTGGTTCTGTTGTTTCAAGCGGTGGTATACCTACAAGTATGAACGAGACGGCAGCTGCGGCCACCAGCACCAGTACATTTTTCAGTCGATGATCGCTGATTCGCAGCCAAGGAATTGGAATCGTTCCCAGAATAAGTCCAAAAAACAGGCTTCTGCTTTCCTCTGGCCATGTTTCCAGCAGATCCGGAATCAAAGCCGCTCCCAGCAGGGGAGCGATCAAGACGCCCGCGGAGAGCCAAACAAGGAATCCCCACTCAACAGCGTTGACGGTAGAACGAAACGAGGCCAGATCCAGTCGGAGGAGCGAGATCGCTCCCCGGAAGAGATTACTGAGCAGTTCGATGAGTCGCTCGTAAATGCCGAATACGAGTGCCATCGTTCCACCGCTCACACCTGGGATAACATTGGCGACGCCGATGGCAATTCCCTGCCCGAGGTGTAGAAGCCACCGTAGGGAAGATTCGGTCATGCGATTGGTGGTAACAGGCCCTACTGATCAAGATCGAGCAATCGCCGAATACGTTGGTCTCGGTACAGCTCAGGATACGTCTGGGGGAACCCCTCTTTCTGCTTGGGATCCAGCTGAAAGGCCATCTTCAGAGACTGAATACTTTCATCAGACTGTCCGAGTGCGAGCTGCGCAATCGCACGATGAAAATAGGTTTCAGCACAGTCTGGCTTGAGTTTCAGTGACTGGGTGTACGCTTCCAGAGCTTCTTCCAGTTGACCCGCTTCAAACAGAGTCTCCGCGTAGTCCGACCACGCCTCTCTGTTCGTTGGAGAGGCCTTGACCACTGTGCGATACGCGTTGATGGCTTCCGGCAACCGGCCCAAATTATACGCGCAGTCCGCTTTGGCGTGCCAGAAATCAGAGGTCTCTGGACTGATGACGACCGCCCGGTTAAAAAAGGTAAGTGCCTCCTCATACCGCTCCTGGGCGTCATAACAGCTTCCGAGTCCGTACCAGGCCTCGGCATAGGAATCGTCAGCCTCCAGCGCCTTTTCGAAATAGTGAACCGAGCTCTCAAACAGCTTCAGCTCTTCAAATGCCAGGGCGATGTTGTAGCACGTGGCTGCATCGTTTCCCTCGAGCTCCAGGACTTGCTTGTAGCTCACGATCGCTTCCTTCAAATCACCCAGATTGGCGAGAGCATTGCCGCGATTATAATGGGCCGAAGCGAAGTCATCCGAGATCACGATCGCCATATCGTACGATTCGACGGCTTCTCTATAGCGGCCGACACGATTCATTACAATTGCGCGGTTATACCACGCATCGTGCGAGTACGGGTCGATATCCAGATGTTTATCGTAACACAGGATGCTGTCTTCTTCTTTGGATAACCTGTCGAAGCAAAACCCAAGTTCATACCAGACTTCAGGGTGCTCCGGATTCTGATCAGCACACTGCTCAAACACGGAAATGGCTTCAGCAATTCGGTTCAGCCGTTCGAGAGTGACGCCGTTGTTGAACAGAGCTTCTTCATTGGTGGGATCCAGTTGAAGGGCCTGCTCATACGCATCGAGGGCTTTCCTGGGATCGTCAAGGCTGTCCAGCGTAATGCCTCGATTGACGATCGTTTCCAGGTCCGTCGGGTTCAACGCCAGGGCTTCATCGTATGCCGTCAGCGCATCATTGTGGCGGCCGAGATTATTCAGGAGAATGCCTCGGCGCATCCACCCGTCTGAGGAAAACGGGTGGATTTCGAGAGACCGATCTACGACACGAAGAGATTCTTCGAAACGGCCTTGTTCGAAATAGTATAGTGCGATCTCCTCAAGGGTATCTGAATCAAAGTACCCGGAACCGCCATCGCGCTCGAAGTGCGCCGCCAGGTCTTCCAACCGACTGTCGTCTTTAAAGTCTTCGAATCCGAAGTTGAAACTGCTCATACGGTGCGTTTGATCGTACCTGACAAAAAGAGCAAATACGGGCGAGAACTAGTGTGATAGCCGCTTGAAAGCTGGCGACATCAAAAGGTTCGAGTCACGTGCACATTATATATGTACACATGGCCAAAAACAAGCAATTCTACTCCCATCTGCCTTTGTACATTAACGAGGAAAATGTCGATTATTGTGCTGCAGGCCTGAATTTACCCCTGTAGACGCCAAGACAGCTGTCAGTAGTAGATGATTATTAGTTTCGAAGGAATCGATGGATCCGGTAAAAGTACGCAGGCGGAGCACCTCATGGCCAGGCTCGGTGAGGAGGCTCACGAGGTTCTCTATGTTCGAGAGCCGGGTGGAACTCAGATATCAGAAAGTATTCGTGAGTTGCTTCTGAATCCCGAAGTGAAAATGAATCCATTCACTGAGATGTTGCTCTTTTCGGCAGCGCGTGCGGAACTGGTTCGTGAAAAAATCAAGCCGTTCCACGATCGCGGCGGTATCGTGATTTGTGATCGTTTTTTTGACTCGACGGTCGCCTATCAGGGCGGTGGACGCCAGGTCGCGGATGCAGACTGGCTGGACGCGTTCCAACGTGAAGTGGTGGATGGACTGATTCCTGAGAGGACGTATCTGGTCCGCGTGTCGGTCGAAGAAGCGAGTGAACGCCTCGACCATCGATTCAAATCTCAAAGAGCAGCGGACCGACTCGAGATGGCAGGCGCTGCATTTTTCGAGCGGGTCTCGAAGGAATACGACCGGCTTGCGGAGCGCGATCCTGAGCGATTCCGGATTATTAATGGCAGTGCATCTGAGGCGGAGGTGGCCGAAGAGATCTGGGAAGATGTCCGACAGCTGCTGATCCGCTAGGAACAGCCAAATGAGACCGCTGTACACCTGTAGGCTACAATCAAAAGGAAATGACCAGTTCGCCTCTTCCAAGTCAGCAGCTCGAAGTCGTTCGAAACAGGTATGTCGACTATCTGAAAGAGCAGCATCTTCGCCAGACTCCGGAGAGGCTTATCATTTTTGAGGAGGTCTATGACACTGCCGATCATTTCGATGCTGACGAGCTCTTTCTCAGGCTGAAACAACACGATGTTGCCATCAGTCGAGCGACCGTTTACAACACGCTGGAGCTGTTGGTCGATTGCGATCTGGTTGTCCGCCACCAGTTTGGGAAGAAACAGTCCAAATTTGAAAGGTCTTTCAGCTTCTGGCAGCACGATCACCTTATCTGTACGGATTGCAACGAACTGTTCGAATTTTGCGACCCCCGCATTCAAAGTATTCGAGACATGGTATCAGAGATTTTCGAATTCGAGATCAGTCACCATTCACTGAACATGTACGGACAGTGCAAGAACGAGGACTGCGAGAATCGATCGAAGGTCTCCAAGAGTTAGGTACATCCTCGTCGAGAGTGTATTAGGAAACGAGAGGGTGTCCCCTTTTCATTTTTGTTGACACCTCTCGGCGTGTATATTAATCGGTCAGGCTTCACACCAGAACACGGCAGAACGCGATTTTGAAACGTATTGCCCTCATTGGATTGGTCGTTCTCTTAACCGGAGCATCGCTGCTTTCGGGAAGGGTTCGTCTGTCGTCCTTTCAGATTAATGAAGAGGGCCGAGATTTCGTTGTGACCTGGCAGTCGGAACTCGAAGAGGATGTTCGTCAGTTCGAACTGATGCGGCGCACTCCTAACAGTAACGAGCAGTTCGTCAGGGTTTTTGAAGCACCATCGCACGGACCGAACCTTGCGTATATGTTTCGAGATTCGCAGGTATTCAAATCCGGCAGCGAAAAGTTGGATTATCAGCTGGAAGCTGTTTACATGAATGGTGTTCGCGAAGTGCTCAGAACGGAGTCCGTAAACTATACGAGTACCGCCGTGAGACGAACCTGGGGTAGCCTCAAGGCTATGTTCCAGTAAGACGGGTCAAGAAACGGACAATGTGGCTCTCGCTATAAAGTGAGGGCTTTTTTAGTTTTTATCACCTCTCCAAAATTTACTGCAGAGTAAACCTCGTTACCGTTCATGAGAACACAGATCATGTCTTCGGCTCAGATCAACAGGACGCTCAATCGCCTGGCGTATGAGATCGTTGAGAGAAATCGTGGCGCGGACAATCTGGTAGTGATCGGAATTCAAAGCAGCGGAGCTGTGGTCGCCGTTCGAATGGCGAATCATATCAACTTGATTGAGAACACAGAACTTGTATCACTAGATCTGGATGTGACCACGTTTCGGGACGACACTCCCCATGACGGTGGCGGTGTAGACCTGCCGGACCTGACGGGCAAGGATGTCATTCTCGTAGACGACGTGCTATTCACGGGGCGAACCGCTCGCGCCGGGTTGGACGCTGTCATTCGTTCGGGTAGGCCGAAATCGATTCAACTTCTCGTATTGATAGACCGAGGTCACCGCGAGTACCCGATTCAGCCAGATTATGTGGGTCGGGAGATTCCTACCAAACACGATGAGCGTGTTGAAGTGGATACGCGGGAGATGGTCGTCTACATCGTGGAGTAGCTACTGATCAGCTCGATCCAGATACAGGCGAATCTCGAAGCCTTCCGGCACACTCACTCCAGGATCTGTACCCTGGCGCAAGACCCTGGGTTCGCCAACCACCTCTTCGGAGACACCAACAACGACACTGCGAAGTCGCCGGTCGAGAAGGAACTTGCGGGCATTCTTCACGCTCATGTTCGTGACGTCAGGTACTGACACCATCTCATCACCCAGGCCCGTTCCATACCTCAAGTCAACGAGCGTTCCGGGCGAAACTCGAGAGCCGGCTTCGGGCGATTGTTCGGTGATAATATCTTTGTAGGGGGACGGAATAGAGTCGGGCCGTATTTCACCGACTACCAGATCATTCAGAGCCAGCATGTTGCTTGCCTGGCGGATACCGTAGTCGACGACC
>CBDFGO010000003.1:477500-2003299 GCA_965247125.1 Rhodothermales bacterium
CGAGGAGGTCAGCCCTGGGGCATCAGGACCAACAAGGGCCGAGAGCGCTGCCTCAAAGCCGCCCGTTGAAACTCCCTTCAGGTACAACCATGGAATGAGAGCCTCAAGCGAGCGGCTCTTGCGGAGGTAGGCTGGTAGTATCGAACTGCGGAAACCGATTCTATCCTCACCCCGACCCGTACGGTCGCGTATGCGGGGCATCTTTACAGCGACCTCCCCGATACCAGTCAAAATCTTCCTCTCTGGCAGATATCCATTGCGAACGATGCGGTGGCGATTCTCTTCGTCGCGCAGGAACTGGTAGCGCTGGCAGAAAGCTTCAACCTCGGCCTCAACGGCTGTGGCCAGCATCTTTGCGGCCCCTGTTCGCAATACTTCTGTCAACACATCCTCTGTGCTATTGTAGTTCTCGTTCTCGTGTGCGTTATTCGTCTTCATGGGCGGTGTATCCTCCAATCTTCGGATTGACAATGACGTAATCATCATCAGGATACGCCGCCTATACCTTTTTCACCCGTACACAACTTTCGGGGTTAACTCCACCTTGCGTTACTGAAACCTCAATGTCTTCTCCTGCCGGAAGTATTTGACCCGCGACAAATGGTTCATCGTCCTCCAAGACAGTCAAAGATATCATATCATAAGTCCCTGCCATGGAGTCGGTACTACCAGATTCAACAGCAGTGCTGGAACCGTTGCTGTCACAGCCGAGCAGGGTCATCATCGCCAGGAACAACATCCCGGTGAAGAGCAAATGTGAAATTTGATTATTGAAGAGCTTCATTGGATTATTCAGTCGAAATGATACAAAGAATCGTCGGCTGTTTATGTATTTTACGAGCACACCTCTCAGCCATTATTAGTACTTCGTAGACGTATGTCAACAGCCGTCCTGTCCGAGCCCGATGTCAACCTGGAGCTCGCCCTCGAACACGGCCTAACGGAGGAAGAATACGGCTGGGTTCTAGAGAAGCTCGGTCGAACGCCCACTTACGTAGAGCTAGGTATCTACTCCGTGATGTGGAGCGAGCACTGCTCGTACAAGAATTCGATCGCCGAGATAAAAAAATTGCCGCGAGATGGTGATGCTCTACTGGTCGGAGCCGGGGAGGAAAACGCCGGCCTCGTGGATATCGGCGATGGTATGGCGGTGGCGTTCAAGATTGAATCCCACAATCATCCTTCAGCGGTAGAGCCCTACCAGGGTGCAGCAACAGGCGTTGGAGGCATCCAGAGGGATATTTTCACCATGGGAGCGCGTCCCATCGCCTCGCTGAATTCACTGCGCTTCGGGTCCCTCGAAAATCCCCGGGTGCGATATCTGTTTGACGGAGTGGTCCGGGGCATCGGCGATTATGGAAATTCGTTTGGCGTCCCGACGGTAGGGGGCGAAGTCTACTTCGACCCCTCGTATGAAGGCAATCCTCTGGTCAATGCGATGAGCGTCGGCATCGTCGCGATTGGAGAGACGGCATCGGCTATTGCTATCGGGGTTGGAAATCCGGTCTACATTGTCGGCTCTTCGACCGGCCGAGACGGTATTCACGGCGCAACGTTTGCCTCGGAAGAGATCTCGGAGAAGAGCGAAGCCAAGCGCCCCAGTGTTCAGGTTGGCGATCCATTCACAGAAAAGCTGCTGCTCGAGGCGAGTCTCGAGGTCATCAACAGCGGAACGGTTGTAGGGATTCAGGATATGGGCGCCGCGGGACTGACCTGCTCATCCTGCGAGATGAGCGAAAAAGGTGAGTCGGGAATGGTGATTCACGTCGACAAGGTGCCGATTAGAGAAGAGGGTATGTCCCCCTACGAAATCATGCTTTCCGAAAGTCAGGAACGCATGCTGATCGTCTGTGAGAAGGGGCAGGAAGAACGACTCGAAGCAATCTTCGAAAAGTGGGACCTTCATGCCGTAGAAATTGGTCACGTCACCGAAGATGGTCAGGTGAAAGTCTACTGGCACGGCGAGCTGGTAGCAGACGTTCCGGCAGAGCACCTGGCTCTGGGCGGTGGCGCACCAGTGTACATCCGTGAAACCGAAAAACCGGCTTATCTAGACGATACGGAAGCATTCGACCCTGATTCTATCCCCGATTTATCGATCGAAGGTGTTCAAGACGTGCTCGAACGACTCTTGAGATCACCCAACATCGCCTCGAAAAGATGGGTCTTCGAGCAATATGACACTTCCGTGCGAACCAATACCGTCATCGGGCCCGGTCCCAGCGATGCCGCGGTGGTAAGACTGAAAGACTCGAAGAAGGGCCTCGCACTCAAAACAGATTGCAACGCACGCTATGTCTATCTGAATCCTCGAAGAGGAACGCAGATCGCCGTTGCAGAAGCGGCCAGAAATGTTGTCTGCGCAGGAGGTGAGCCTGTGGCCATTACCAATTGCCTGAACTTTGGCAATCCGTACAAACCAGATGTTTACTGGGTTTTCAAGGAAGCTCTAGCCGGAATGGGCGAAGCATGTAGGGCACTCGGTACTCCAGTTACCGGTGGAAACGTTTCGTTTTACAATGAAAATCCGGAAGGTGCCGTATTTCCCACACCTACAATAGGAATCCTTGGGGTGGTGGAAGACGTCGAAGCGCACGCGACCAGCTTTCCGGCGAAACTGCCCGGTGATCTGATTGTGGAGCTGCGACCTCCGGATAGTAGCCAGCAGGGTATCGAAGCATCGGAGTATCTTTCTCTCGTGCACAAAACCACCACCGGAGACGCTCCCGCATTCGACCTTCAAGAGGAAAAAGCGGTTCAGTCGGCGTGTCTGAAAATGATCAGATCTGGTGTTGTCAGGAGCGCTCACGATGTATCAGACGGGGGACTGCTGGTGTGCCTGGCCGAAAAGGTATTGGCTTCTGATGGCTTGGGCGCCGTCATTGAGTTGACGTCGGGAGAAGGAGACCGACTGGACGGACTCCTGTTTGGAGAGGCACAGTCACGAATTATCTTGACCATATCACCGGAGCACATGGAAGAGGCGAGGGCTGCTTCCGTCGAGTTTCCAGTTGAACTGGTCCAACTTGGAGTCGTTGTAGATGGCGATTTCACCGTATCCGTCGATGGACGTCGGGTTGTGGCGACAAGGGGAAGGGATATGCAGATCATATATGAATCAGCGATTCCCGATCTGATGTCCAATTGACTGTAAATAAAGATCTTATAGTGTGGATTTTGACCCCCTGGAGTAGGTGCTGTAACATCCTGCTTCGGCGAGCTACCCAAGGCTCGATACAATCCATTTGAACGAATCATTAAATCTGTAAACGAGGAAAATTCATGGCACAGGACGCAAAATATGTGACCCTTACTGACGCCAACTTTGCATCCGAAGTTCTTGAATCCGATCAGCCAGTGCTGGTCGACTTTTGGGCAACATGGTGTGGTCCTTGCCGCATCATCGCTCCGATCATCATAGAGCTTGCAGATGAATTCGAAGGCAAGGCCAAGGTTGCAAAACTCGATGTAGACCACAATCCACAGACGGCGATGCAATATGGTGTTCGATCGATCCCAACCCTGCTGTTTTTCAAGGACGGGCAGGTTGTCGATCAGCTTGTGGGCACTGCTCCCAAAAAAGTTCTTGCAGCGAAACTCGAAGGACTTGCTGGTCAGCCTGCGTAGCGGGGAGTGCATATGGAAGGGATCGACTTCGGATCTGCTGAACATCGAAAAGTAGTAATCATTGGCACTGGGCCGGCCGGTCTTACGGCTGCCATTTATTCTGCCCGAGCCAACTTCTCACCCCTGGTGATTCAGGGGCCCGAGCCGGGTGGCCAGTTGATCACAACTACCGATGTCGAAAATTATCCTGGCTTCCCGGACGGCGTGATGGGTCCCGACATGATGCAGATGTTCGAGAAGCAGGCAGAACGATTCGGTGCCGAGCTTCGGTGGGGAATGGTCACCAGCGTAGATCTCAGCCAGCGACCCTTCAAGTTGATCGTCGATGAAGAAACGCCCGTCACTGCTGACACGGTGATCGTCTCAACCGGAGCGTCGGCGATGTATCTCGGTCTGGAGAACGAGACCCGTCTTCTGGGACATGGTGTGTCCGCGTGCGCGACCTGCGACGGCGCATTTTTTCGTGAGCAGAAAGTGGCCATCGTCGGGGGAGGAGACACGGCGATGGAAGAGGCGCTTTTTCTGACACGCTTCGCATCAAAGATCTTCCTGATTCACCGGCGTGACAAATTTAGAGCCTCAAAGATCATGCAGGACCGGGTGCTTTCGCATGAGAAGATCGAGGTACTCTGGAATACGACGGTGGAGGACGTTCGCGGAGACAAACTGGTAGAAAGCCTCGTTATCAAGGATGTAATTACGGGTGAAGTTCGAAATCTTGCAGTGGAAGGATTTTTTGTCGCGATCGGACATAAGCCCAACACAGACCTGTTCAAGGACTTCTTGGATATGGACGATACGGGATACATTCAGACCCGTGCAGATTCCACATATACGAGCGTCGAGGGCGTTTTTGCCTGCGGCGATGCGCAGGACCATATCTATCGACAGGCCGTGACGGCGGCCGGAACAGGATGTATGGCCGCGATCGATGCCGAAAGATGGCTGGCCGATCAGGAAGCCTGATCTCCAAGCCATTCAAGCGCTTGTAATGGGAGTGTTGCGCCGCGTTCGAGCGCCGCTTCATAGAGCCAATGCGCGCGTTGCAGGGCCGCTTTCGATCCTTCTTCCTTCATCAGATCAGCCACCGAGACGGCCAATTGGGCGTTGAATCCTCCTTCGCGAGTGCAAGATTCCATCAAGGATTCTCGGTCCATGAGAAGGAGTCGATCAAGATCATTACCCAACGCATCCTTCAGCGCCATGGAGATCATTTCTCTCGATTCCTCGGTTTGTTGATCAAGTCGCTTGTTGAAAAGGACTTGTGCCAACACCTGAGCGAGTTGGTGGATCTGGCGGAGTATGAAGTCTCGATTGATCACGGCGCGAACCAGTGTAACGGATTTATTTCCTGAACATATTCTTCAGGATGAACCAGACGTTTTCTTTGCGCTCTCTCAGACGCCGGGAGAAGTACGGATACCACATGTTTCCGAACGGGATATATACGCGCATACCAAAACCCTCAGACGCAATGCCTTGCTGCGTTTCTCCCCGAATTCCATAGAGCATTTGAAATTCGAATCGGTCCGAAGCGATTGAATTCTCTCGTACGTACGATTTTGTCGCGTCGATCAGAATATCATCATGCGTTGCGATCCCCGGGAAATGTCCCTTCGAGATCAGCGTCTCCATATACTCGAGGTAGTGATCCCGAATACTGGGCATATCCTGGTGGGCGAGATTCGCCGGCTCCTTGTAGGCACCCTTGCAGAGCCTGACTCTCGCTCCCAGATCACACATGCGGGCGACATCGTCTCTCGTTCGTTTCAGGTAAGCCTGAAGTACAATTCCGACATTCTCCGGGTAGTCAGGAAACACCCGCTCAAAGATTGAGACCGTCGACTCGGTGACGTCCGATCCTTCCATGTCAAGTCGAACGAAGGTCCCACTCTCCTTCGCAACCGTCAGCAACTCGTGCAGATTATCCAGGCAGAAGGACTCGTCAATCTTCTGTCCGAGCATGGACAATTTGATGGAGATATTCGCATCGATCTCCCCGTTGGTTGAGTTGATGGCCCGGATGAGGGTGATGTATTCGTTTTTTGAGTCGGTTGCGAGGCGTGGGTCCCAGACGTCCTCACCCAATAAATCGAGCGTCGTGGTCAGCCCTTTCGACCTCAGTTCTTTTGCAACCGGAAGCGATTCTTCTATGGTCTCCGCAGCCACAAACTTGCGGGCGAGGAAAAAGGGAAGCTTCATTCGGAATCGGTTCTCTGATGCGATAAAAGGGCATTATCATCCCAAAAAAGGCGGCCTGAAAACTACGACAGGGCCTCTTTTCAAACAACCGATTCAGCCAAATACGATCTCCAGCGCGCGGTTTAAATCGGCCTCCAGGTCGGACGGTGATTCAAGCCCGACGGACACGCGCAGCAAACTCTCAGGGGTTGGCGAATCGGGGCCTTCGACCGATGCGCGGTGCTCAATGAGACTCTCGGTACCGCCCAGGCTCGTGGCACTGGCGAACAGTTTCAGCTCATTACAGACCCGCTGCGCCTGCTCCGCGTTTCCGTTTACGAGGAAGGCGAGCATACCACCGAAGTCGCGCATCTGGCGTCGTGCAATGTCGTGGCCTCTATGTGATGGCAGTCCAGGGTAGAGGACTTTATCTACGTGTTGATGTCCTTCAAGAAACGACGCCAGATGCGCGGCAGATGCACAGTGTTGATTCATTCTCGGGATCAATGATCTCATTCCTCGCATAGTCAGCCAACACGAAAAGGGATCCAGGACCGCGCCGGCGTCACGCTGCAGTTCGTGGACTCTTTTAGACAGCGTAGTTTGTTCCGAGAATACCAACGCACCTCCCAGCACATCCGAGTGTCCCCCCAGGTACTTGGTTACGGAGTGCAGCACGATGTCCGCACCCAGTGCGATAGGCTGCATGAGATAGGGTGTGGACCAGGTGCTGTCGACGACCAGCAGGGCACCTGCGGCGTGTGCAATCTGTGCGACACCTTCGATGTCTGTGATGTTCAACTGTGGATTGGAGGGCGATTCCGCCCAAACGATTCGCGTTCTGTCGGTGATGGCTTCCTGCACGGAATCAAGCCGGGACATGTCCACGATGTCGGATTTGAGCCCCCAACGGGAGAATACGGTAGTCGCCAGGTGGCGCACACCAAAGTATATATCTGCGGGGAAAACGATATGATCACCCGGTTCGAGCGCCTGAAAGAGCGTCATCGCCGAGGCCATTCCCGAAGAAAATGCGGCACAGGATACCCCTCCTTCCACATCGGCCAGTGCTTTTTCGAACCGGCTACGGGTCGGATTTTCCAGGCGTGAATACACATACCCGCGAGAGTACTCTCCCGTCTCATCCCTGGCGTAGGTGGATGCCATGTGAATGGGAGGAGCCAACGCCCCGGTCTCGGTGTCGGGCTCCGTTCCAATCCGAGCGAGTTTTGTGGCGAGATCAATCATGTCCGAAACTTGCATGGATGGGCTGAATGGGGGCACGAATATAGCCATGACGATTTTACTACCCCACGCCCAATGACTCGAATGAACACAAATCGTTCGCATATCGTGTTGACGGGCAACCATTTACATAAAACATAATCTATTCTGTAACTATGGCGAATCGCCATCGTAGTGCACAGTGCGTCTTCCGATGAGTGGTCATGGGGGTGCTAGCAATGGGCAGTTCGCTGCTAATCGCTGGCGCCCCCTGACCATTTTTAGGCGGTTTTGATTCCTCGTCTGTAAGTTGTCGGTATGCGCAACAGAACTGTAAAACCACTCGGCGACATTCTCGGTGAGCTCATCAAGGGCATGGGTCTTCAAGGCCCGCTGGCTCGAGGTCATGTTATCGCTACATGGGAGCAGATCATGAGCCCCCAGATGAAGCAGCACGTGGAGAAATGCTGGGTGAAGGGAGATCGGCTGTTCGTACGCATTTCGTCGCCTGCCTGGAGACAGGAACTACACCTCAAACGGGATGATTGGCGGCAACGCCTGAACAAGGAGCTGGGCGCGGATACGATCCGGGAGATTGTTTTTCGGTAGCTCTGTAAGCTAATCCTTGTCCCTGTGGACGGTGTCAGGGGAAAATGCAGGAAGACATACTGCGATATATCTGGCTCCTCCTTCGTGGGGACTTGAATACCTGATCCATTCTCCAGCAGAGCAACGGATAGCCTGTCCCGCCTGGACATCAGTCGATTCAGATTCCGTTTCAACGCGCAGGCACCCCTCTAATACGAGCGTGTATTCATCGAATTCGGGCGTTTGTCCTGGTTCAAACCAGCCTTCCGGACTCGACATACGCGCAATACTGAGTCGCTCATCGCCGGAGTTTACCCGGCCGATGAACTCTTCAATTTTCTTCGAGGGGGCTCCGGCAGCTTCGATGATGGAGGGTTCCAAAAAGAGTGTTGACACAGGCGACCTATATTGAATGACCCAAAAAAATACGGAGAAAGGTGGGAATCAGCTTTATAGACTGGCTTGTGATCGTCGGATACTTTCTGGCCGTTCTCTTGATAGCTGCCTGGGCCATCAGAAAACGAAATCGAGGTGAGAAAACCTCCGCCGACTATTTTCTGGCTGGGCGAAACGTTGGCTGGTTTGTAGTCGGTGCCTCCCTTTTTGCATCCAATATTGGCTCCGAGCATCTGGTGGGCCTGGCCGGGGCAGGAGCCTCCTCAGGAGTTGTTCTGGGGCAATTCGAGCTCCAGGCGTCCCTGATTTTACTCCTCCTGGGATGGCTTTTCGTTCCGTTCTATGTGCGGAGTGGTGTCGTTACGATGCCCGAATTTCTGGAACGTAGATACAGCCCGGCAGCTCGGTGGTATTTATCGGTGGTTTCCATCATCGGGTATGTCCTCACGAAAATCTCCGTCACGATCTACGCGGGCGGGGTTGTATTTGAAGCACTCCTGGGTATTGATTTCTGGACCGGTGCGATGATCGTTGTGCTGTTCACCCGAGTGTACACGGTGCTCGGTGGTCTCAGAGCGGTCATCTACACCGATATGATGCAGGCCATCGTGTTGATCGCAGGATCAATGGCGGTCACCGTGATCGGGCTGGTGAAGCTGGGCGGCTGGGGGCCGATGGTCGACCTTGCTCCCGAAGGCTTCATGGATATGTGGAAGCCAATGTCTGACCCGGATTTTCCCTGGACCGGTGTCGCGTTCGGTGCTCCTATCATCGCCGTCTGGTATTGGTGCACGGATCAGTTTATTGTGCAGAGGACGCTCTCAGCCAGAGGAATTGACGATGCCCGAAGGGGTACGATAATGGCGGGGTTTCTGAAGCAGCTACCCTTGTTTATTTTCGTGATTCCTGGAGTTATCGCGTACAGTCTGAACGCCAGCGGTCAGCTCGATCTGGCCGCCTCGGATCAGGCTCTCCCCGCTCTGGTTGCGGCTCTTCTTCCGGTCGGAGTCAGGGGGCTGGTCATCGCTGGCCTGCTGCCTGCTCTCATGTCCTCTCTTTCCTCGGTGTTCAATTCCTGCTCAACGCTGATTACCTGGGACCTATATCGAAAAATCCATCCGGATGCGTCGGAACGAAAGCTGGTTCTGGTCGGCCAGCTGTCCACAGTAGTTCTGGTGGTTCTTGGTATACTCTGGATACCGGTCATGTCAAACATATCCGGGACACTGTACCAGTACTTGCAGTCCGTTCAGGCGTACATATCCCCGCCGATTGCGGCGGTCTTCGTTCTGGGAATCTTCTGGAAACGGCTCAACGGAAAAGGTGCGATTGCCTCTCTTGGCACCGGATTCGTGCTTGGTGTGGCCCGCCTCTTCGCTGAACTGAATAAGGAAAGCCTGTCGGGATTCATGTATGACTTCGCCACGATAAACTTCATGCACGTGGCCATATTTCTTTTTCTGATCTGCGCTGTCGTGCTTATCGTTGTTTCATTGATGACCGAGCCGCCTCCTGACGAGCAAATACGAGGCCTGACCATGGGTACCAAGGACGCGGGCGAACCTCTTGTGACTGATCCTTCGAAACGACGTCTCGATCTGATTTTATCCGTAGTCCTGATCGGAATGGTCGCAGCGGTCATGCTGTGGTTTTCCTGAGTCGAACCCGAATGGAGAACAGGTTCGCGAGGAATCTCCCGCTCTGAATCAGTCGATATACCGGCCGAAAATGGCGCTGGTATTGTGCCCACCAAATCCAAACGCGTTGGACATGACGATGTCGACCTTTCGCTCAACGGGCTCGTTAAACGTGTAATTCAGATCGCACTCTGGATCGGGGTGTTCGAAATTGATCGTCGGTGGGACGATTTGATGGGTGATGGCACCAATCACAGCGATGGCCTCAACAGCACCGGCGGCACCCAGAAGGTGGCCCGTCATGCTCTTCGTGGAAGAGACATTCATCTCGTAGGCGTAGTCCCCGAAAACGGTTTTAATGGCGTTCGTTTCCGCAATGTCTCCGAGCCCGGTTGAAGTGCCGTGCATGTTCAAATAATCGATGTCAGAGACGGACAGTTCGGCATCTCGAAGTGAGGCGATCATGGCATTTTTTGCACCCAGTCCCTCGGGATCCGGCGCTGTGATGTGATGAGCATCACCACTCATGCCGACACCGAGGATTTCGGCGTAAATGTGCGCTCCACGTGCCTTCGCATGTTCAAGTTCTTCGACGTAAAGCGCTCCTGCGCCTTCACCAAGGACGAATCCGTCACGAGTAGCATCGAAGGGACGGGACGCTGTTGTCGGATCGTCGTTACGAGTGGACAATGCCTTGAGGGCGTTAAAACCACCTACGCCTAGATTTGACACGCTTGCTTCACTTCCACCCGTCACGGCAGCTTCCATGTGACCCAATTTGATCAGCATGAAGGCGTCTCCGATGTTGTTGTTGCCAGTCGCACACGCAGAAACGCACGAGTAATTTGGCCCTCGCAGGCCATACCTGATCGAAATCTGCCCCGGAGCTATATCCGGAATCATCATCGGGATGAAGAACGGAGACATCCTGCGCGGTCCGTTGGCAATCAAATTGTCCGCAGAATCAAAAAGCGCCTGCAGCCCTCCGATTCCCGAACCATATATGACACCGATTCTTTCCTGCTCTTCCGTTGTAAGCGTATCCGTATCAATACCGGCATCACTGAGCGCCTGCCCGGCCGCGATCATCGCGTACTGGCAGAACGGATCCATTCTTCGTGCCGATTTACGATCGAGGTAGTCTAGAACGTCGAAGTTCTTGAGCTCACACGCAAATTTCGTAACGAAGGGCTCCGTGTCGAAGTAGGTGATGGGCGCCGCCCCACTCTCGCATCTCATCATCGCGTCCCAAAATGACTTTGGATCGTTTCCGATAGGAGTGAGGGCTCCCATTCCTGTCACGACTACCCTGCGAATTTCTCGGCTCATGCCAATCGTGGGATGATTAAGAAGTGGAAGATGAAGTCAAAAAAATCGGCTCTGCTCAGGCAGACTTTCCGGTGATGTAAGTCACGGCATCCCCAACGGTGGCGATTTTTTCAGCGTCTTCATCTGGAATCGTAAGATCAAATTCTTTCTCGAATTCCATAATGAGCTCTACCGTGTCAAGGGAGTCTGCGCCCAGATCGTTGGTGAATGACGCATCATCGCTGATGTCTGCTTCATCAACTCCTAGCTTTTCAACAATGATCGACTGTACCTTGGCTGCGATATCGGACATAACCTGTTCTCCTGGTTGTGAAAAAAGCTTCCGGTTTTTCTTTTCCCGTGAAAAACCACTATTTGTGCCACATTTCGGCACATAATCCGGAAAACTACGCCTCCCCGCAAGAGGAAGCAATTTGCTGCCGGATGCTTGATGTAACCTTCGTAAACAAAACGAATCATCCGTTACAGCCTGGCGTTCCAAGACGCTGAGCCAATCAAACCCAGTTCGAAATGTCGTACCTGTTCTCATCAGAATCTGTATCGGAGGGACACCCCGATAAAGTCGCAGATCAAATTTCTGATGCGATTCTCGACTCGATGCTCGCGGATGATCCACTGAGTCGAGTAGCTGTCGAAACCATGGTGACGACGGGGCTCGTTATTCTTTCAGGAGAGGTCACGACCAACGCCTATGTGGATGTGCAGGACATCGCCCGCGACGTGATCCGGGATATTGGATATACAGATCCAGAACTTCGATTCGACGCCTACTCTTGTGGAGTTCTTTCGACGATTCATGAACAGAGCACAGACATTGCTCAAGGAGTTGACGACCATCGTGGCCTTCATCTCGAACAGGGAGCGGGTGACCAGGGAATGATGTTCGGATATGCGTCTCGAGAGACCGACGAATTGATGCCCATGGCTCTCAGTTTTTCCCATGGATTGATGCGCGAACTGGCGAGTATTCGAAAACAGGGGGAAGTCATGACCTACCTCCGTCCCGATTCGAAGAGCCAGGTGACGGTTGAATACCAGGATGATGGGAAGACCATTAAACGCATTCACACGGTGGTGGTATCTACCCAGCATGCTCCAGACGTTGAAGTCTCAACGATCAGGAGTGACGTCCGCGAACATCTTTTGGGACGCGTCATCCCTGCAGAACTCATGGATGACGATCTCATCCTGCACGTAAATCCGACAGGAAAATTTGTGATCGGTGGTCCGCACGGGGATACCGGTCTGACCGGCAGGAAGATCATTGTCGATACGTACGGCGGCAAAGGGGCCCACGGCGGAGGTGCTTTCTCAGGTAAGGACGCTTCAAAAGTCGATCGAAGCGCGGCCTATGCGGCTCGCCACGTGGCCAAAAATCTGGTCAAGGCCGAAGTTGCCGATGAGGTACTCGTACAGCTTGCTTATGCGATTGGAGTTGCCGATCCCATTTCGGTGTATGTAGACACATACGGAACCGGCCGAATCCCCGATGATCGAATCATTCAGGTGGTCAGGGAAGTGTTCGATCTTCGCCCAAGGGCGATCATCGACAGACTGGACCTACTGAAACCTGTGTTCAAGAAAACGGCCACATACGGTCACTTCGGGCGCCCAGAGTTTTCATGGGAAGCCCTTGACGAAGTGGAAGCTATCAAGGATAGAGCTGCGGTTCTGGCCTGAGACCTCGAATTGCCCACTTTTGGTTGGGCATCCCTCTTCGCTGATGCGTACACGTTAGGCACACCCGGTTTACTCCTGGCTTCATGGACAAATTCGTTCTGACTTCTCTACTGCTGTGTCTGTTTTACACGGATGCGCTGGCCCAGAAAACGCGACGCAGCAGTGGCAGCGAGAGCGTCCAGTTTGATACAAAATTGGACTCCAGAGGACGGACAGATCTGGGGAGTGGTCTTGTGCGTGCGCGGTATGCGCAGCAGCGCTTCGGGACGTACACCGACCCTGAGGATTTTCTGAAGGCAGAATCGGCCCGGTTTGGATGGAAACGGGAGATGGACGATCTCGTCCTGATTTCCGACAAGAGGCGTTCTGCAAGCCGCCATCTGACCTATCAGCAGGCCTTCGCGGGCCTTCCGGTGGATGCACACCAGGTACGAGTCAACATGGATTCCGATGGAAGGGTCAGCATGGTGCTCAGCGCATTCGTACCCGTAAATGCGGACGAGCGCCTCTTTAACACCCAGCCCGCCGTCAGCTCGTCGGAAGCGACGTCTCGGGCTCTAAACGAACTGGCATCCAACGGCGGCCAGGTGAGCGCGGCAGAATTGATTATTTCCGATCCAGCGACTCCGATCCTGGTATGGAAACTATTCGTGTGGCCTCTTGATGAACCGGCGGAGTATCGGGTTCTCGTGGATGCCCAAACGGGAGTAATTGTAGAGGCCATCGATCAGGCCCTCTCCTCCGGTCGAAATGTGGGCGAATTGCGCAAGAGGAAGCGGAAGCGGAAGACGGATCCCGAAGACAATCGGAAGGCCACGCGGAGAGTAGATGGCACAGGTCTGGTCTTTGACCCGGGTCCACTGTTTTTTGCAGGTGTGCCTTATGGCGCCCCCTATGTAGACGACGATGATGCGACGAATGCCTCTCTGGATGCAGCCAGAATTCAGGTAACATTACTCGACATCAGCCAGAACGGTAACGGTGATTTCGTTCTTGAAGGACCGTATGCACGTGTTGTGGGCCGAAATTCCAGTGGATCTGAGGTCTACACTCCTCCGGTGGAAAGCAGTGCAGACGGATTCCAGTATGACCGGTCACAGGATGGGTTCGAGGCGGTCATGGCGTATTACCACATCGACAAGAGTCAGCGATACGTTCAAAGCTTGGGTATCACAGATTTATGGGGTGGCGGAATTGATGTGAATCCTCGAGGCATTACGGATGATGAATCCTATTTTTATCCAGGCGCTCAATTGGTTCTTCTGGGACTTGGAGGCGTCGATGATGCTGAGGACCCCTCGGTGATCTGGCACGAGTACGGACACGCTCTGCTCGACACTGCGGCACCGGGATTGCTCAACAGCCCCGAAGGTAAAGCACTTCATGAAGGATTTTCCGACTACTGGGCGGCATCCTACACGCGTTCCCTTGTCGAGAGCGGTCAGACCGCGCGAGATGACTGGAGATGGGTCTTTTTGTGGGACAGTGGCGAAGGTTCAATTTGGAGCGGGAGATTTCTGGATCACGCAGGCATCTATCCCCAGGATATTTGCGTCGCAAATATGAGCCCTGGTGCCTGCAGCCACCACAACGACGGTCGGATGTGGGCCACAACCCTCATGGAAGTGTATGATCGGCTCGGCCGCTCCGCGACGGACGAGCTGGTCTTGTTGTCCCATAATTATCTAAGCTCGTCTGCAACGTTCGCAGATGCCGCGCAGGCGGTGATTCAGGCCGACCTGGATTACAATGCCGGGGCAAACGCGCCCAATCTGGTAGCAGTGTTCGCGCCTCGTGGTCTCATAGATGCTTCCCAGTTTGGACCCGTCATTGTCCATGATCAACTTGCGAGCACAGAACTTGTCGGCGTTCCGATCACTGTGACTGTGGAAGTCATCGGCCTTTCTTCGGCGGTTTCCGGGGTAGAACTCGTCTACGAGTCGAACACAATCGCCTCCACGACTGTCGCGCTCAGTCACACGTTCGCGGATCAGTACTCCGGTCAACTTCTCCTGCCAGCTGTGATTGACACGGTAAGTTATTACATCCGTGCAGTGGATACCGGTGGAACAGAGTCATTTTCTCCGGCGGGCGCACCAGCTGAAGTCTACTCATTTATTGTGGGAGACGATACTGACCCCCCAATCGTGACGCATGAGCCGCTTGTCCTCGCAGAGTATCTGGGGTGGCCCGCTACGATCAGCGGGACTGCAACGGATCCTCTCGGGATAGACCTGGTTCGTGCCGAATACGCGGTATTCAATGCGGGCGGAATCGAAATGTCGGGTGGAAGCTTCGAGATTGCTTCAACCCAGGGTGCGTTCAGTAGAGCATTTCCTGTGGGTCTCGGAGAAATCGAAGACGGCGGGCGCATCGAATACAATCTGATAGTCGTTGACGGTTCGCTGCGTGAAAACTCGACACGCCTTCCCGAAACCGGTCGGTTTTCATTCGATATTTTGGCAGGAAACGTACTCCAGTACCACGATTTCAGTGATTTGCCACCTTCGATAGTGCTCGATGGGCAGTGGTCCGCCGGAGATCCGGAGTATGGCGTTCTTGCCACCAGGTTTGGTACCGGCGTGCTGGCTACGGTTCTGAATGGGCCGTACTCCAGTTCGGCTGGTATCTCGTCCGTGGTACTTCCTGCCATTAATCTTGCAGGACTTGATCAAAGTTATCTCCGGCTATGGCACTATTACGATACCGAGCATGAAGGCACCACAGACCCCTCGGCGTCGGGTGCGTCGATTCTGGATGGTGGTGTGGTTCGATATAGAACCGAGGCAATGCCAACCTGGCAACTGTTGGCTCCAGTGGGAGGCTATTCCGGGTCGCTATCGACCGGCAGCCAAAATCCACTCGCAGGGATGGATGCTTTCGGTGGATTCAGCTACGGCTGGCGTTGGGCGGAATTCGCGCTGCCCCGAACGAATGGAGTTGAGATCCGATTTGACTTTGCTACGAACGCGGGCAATAATGCCTCATCCCAGCGCTTCGCAGGATGGATTATTGACAGCATCGAGATAACTACCCTCGAACCAAACGATGCTCAGTCTCCCACCATTCTGGAAGAGCCAGCATTGGTCCGCGTCCTCTCCTTCGAAGAGCCCGTTCCGGAAGTGCGCCTGATCGCAGATGACGATCTGGGTGTCGTCGATGCCATTCTCGAGTGGACCTTTGAGACCCGTTCGTCCCTTCGGGAGGGTACCCTCCGAATGACCCAGGCCGCGGATGATCACAATCTGTTCATCGCTTTCCTTGACTTCGCACTCGCACCTGAGCCCGGAGATCGAATCTCCTACCGGATCCGCGTTGCAGATCCTGCAGGCAATGAGGTGATAGTGCCAGGTGTGGACAGGTATTCAATCGAATACAAACTCTTTGGAGAAGAAAATGCGCTCGCCTCAATCTGGACCTCCGGATCGTGGACCTTCTCAAACGATGTTTGGAGGGCGAACGGAGATTCAAATCGAGAAGTGTCGGGTCTCAATCTGGACGCGCGTGATGTAGAGATAAATGCGGAGCCCGCCCTTCTTCGAATGGAACATGAGTATCAATTCGGCTCGCGCATGGCCGGAGTGCTCGAGATCTCTGTAAATCAGGGAGATTCCTGGCGCTCATTGATACCGGTTGAGGCGTACACGGGCACCGCATCGCTCGGATCTGGCCACCCGCTCTCCGGAAATGAGGCGTTTACCGGTTCATCGGGGGGAAGAAGGGTCTCTACATTTGACCTACAGCCATATGCAGGTGAGCAGGCACTCATTCGGCTACTTGCCGGATCTTCGCTGAATGCGCGCTCCTCAGACGTCTGGACGATTCATACCCTCTCATTCGAGGCCGAGACTGCAGAACTTCAATTCGACATTGACTCTTCGTTCGAGCTTCTCCCGAACTACCCTAACCCTTTCTCGGATCGGACCCAGATAGCCGTTTCTGTTGCTCAACCGCAGAATGCCAGCCTTCGAGTCTATGATGCTCTGGGAAGAGAGGTCGCCGTCCTCGTCGATGGTGTTCTCGAAGAGGGCTCTCATACGTTTACGTTCGAGGCTCAAAACCTGGCTGGCGGCGTTTATTTAGTTCGGTTCAGGGCCGGTGGAAAGGAGAAATCCCGCACCTTGCTTCATATCCGGAGTCGATGAGAGCACGTGGGCCTGGCGCGGTCATGACGTATTGCTGGGAAGGCCATTCCATGCAACTCAATTGCCAAATTTCGATCAAGGACAAAACTTACCGGGTAGATTGGTAGTTTGTTCGAACCGCCAGTGCAACACCCGTAAACTTACAGAATTCGCGAAATGGACCACAAAGAAGGGGCCTACAAGGTAAAAGATCTATCTCTGGCTGAGGCCGGAAGATTAAAAATGGAGTGGGCCGAAAGCCGCATGCCTGTCCTGATGCGACTGCGCGATAAGTATGAGCAGGAGCAGCCGTTCAAGGGCTACAAGATCACTGGCTGTCTTCACGTTACCAAGGAGACCGGTGTTCTGGTCGAGACTTTTGCAGCGTGTGGGGCGGAAGTAGCGTGGAGTGGTTGCAACCCCCTGTCTACCAATGACGAAGTGGCAGCCGCTCTCGCCGAATCAGGGATCGAAATTTACGCGTGGTATGGTCAGAACACGGAGGATTTTTACTGGAGTATCGATCGATCGATCGACAAACCACCCCATCTCACACTGGATGATGGAGCGGATCTGATCTTCACGGTTCACAACAGATTCCCCCATCTTTCGGAGCACATTATCGGAGGATCAGAGGAAACGACCACCGGAGTGCATCGATTGCGGGCTATGGCCGAAGACGGGAAGCTGCTCTATCCGGTCTATGCTGTCAATGATGCAGAAACGAAGTGGGACTTCGACAATGTCTACGGCACCGGTCAGAGTACCCTCGACGGGATTTTGCGAGCCAGCTCCGTCCTATTGGCTGGAAAGAATTTCGTTGTCGCAGGCTACGGTCATTGCGGTCGGGGCGTTGCTATGCGCGCGAAGGGCATGGGTGCAAATGTCATCGTCACAGAAATCAAGGCCACCGCGGCCCTGAAGGCCACCCTTGAAGGGATGCGCGTCATGACGATGGAAGAGGCCGCTAAAGTTGGAGACATCTTCGTAACGGCCACCGGGATGAAAGACATTATTCGAGGACGCCACTTCGGCGACATGAAAGACGGGGCCATTGTCTGCAACACCGGGCACTACGATGTGGAGCTGAATCTGAAAGAGCTTGCGGAAATCAGCCAGGATGTTCGGATGGTTCGGGATGACAATCGGGAATACACACTCGACAACGGCAACAAAGTATACGTTTTGGCCGATGGCAGACTCGTAAATCTGGCAGCCGCTGAGGGTCATCCGTCGGAAGTGATGGACATGAGCTTCGCCAACCAGTTCATGGCTCATTTGACACTCATTCAGCGTCATGAATCGGGTGAGACCTTGCCAAACACGGTGATCGATCTGCCGGTCGAGCTGGATCAGGAAATCGCTGGCATCAAACTCGAAACAATGGGTCTGGAAATCGATGCCCTGTCGGAAGAGCAGGTAGTATACGCGACGGACTATTCAGCCGGAACCTGACAGAGTCGCGCTCGAATAGTGATGCGTGCATCAGTGCATCAGTGCATCAGGAGATAACCGTCGGGAATGTCTACCCTTCGGAATCGTAGGTCATAATATCTGCTTCCGATTTTTCTCGCGTTGTCCATTCTTCGCAATCGGGCAGGGGATCCGCTTTCTCTGTAATTACCTTTCCCAATTCCTGCCACTGGGTGGCCAGGTATGAATTCCACTCGGTATAGTGCTCCATTTCCTCCGGTAGTTCGTCATCAGCATAGATGGCTTCGACGGGACAGACGGGAACGCAGGCGTTACAGTCGATACACTCATCCGGGTGGATAACCAGGAAGTTGGGCCCCTCGTAGAAACAATCCACAGGACACACCTCAACACAATCAGTGTGTTTGCAGTTGATACAGGCTTCGGTAACGACGTATGGCATATTTATCGAATGTGTTACGGGATCCCACTCCCTTCGTTGTACATTCCCGTCTCAAAAGGAGTGCGCTGGGTCGATTGACTCTCCGTTAGGAGTCCGGTCACAGGTCCAAAGATAATACGCGAGCCATCTGTACGCCACAGTTTTAGATTCCACCATCACAAACTATTGCTGTGGAATGACCGCCAACAAATGACCTTCGTCTCACTGATACCGTCAACACCCTTTGGACGCAACTTGTTTGAGGCGTCCATATGGATCGTCGGACTTCTGGCTGTCGGACTGGCCGATCCGTACGCCGAGTCCCTGATAGATCTGTGTCTGTTTAAAGCCATGGGAATACCTCGATGCCCGGGATGTGGACTGGGTCACGCGATGGGATTTCTGTTTCGTGGAGAATGGATTCTGGCTATCAACAGTCACATATTTTCACCAGTCGTCGCTCTTTTTTTGACGCACCGAATAGGTTCACTCTTGAGGTCGGCATGGACCGACAAAACTCTGTAGACGGGACTCGCGTCCGTCTGCAGCAAACAACGCCGATATGTCTAAAATCATCAAATACCTTCCTGAGCTTCAGGGCGATGAACAACTCACCGTTGCACAGATCATCACCGACATGGACGAGACTCAGGCTGCGCAGTTTGCCAACGTGTATCGTCAGCGTCGCAAAGACGATACAATGGTCTTGATGACCACCCTGCTTGCCTTTCTTGGGATCGCGGGTGTAAATCGATTTTACCTGGGCCAGGTTGGAATGGGTCTGGCCTATCTGCTTACCGCTGGATTTTGTTTGATCGGAACGCTCGTCGACATCTTCAACTATCGCTCTCTGACAAGTTCATACAATGAGAAACAAGCCCTGGAAGTGGGAATGTTGATACGTGGGGCGTTTCCGGCCCTGCCACCCACTGAAGAATGAGCTTGTGTCAGCCGATTTGACGGCTATCTGATGAGCGTCATGGTTTGGTGCTGAACTCCTCGAGACGTGCTCATACGAATCAGATACATTCCGGCTGGCCAGGTGTCGGCATCTACCGAGAAGGAATGGGTACCCGCTGCGAGTGTCTCGTTTGCTACGAGACTCATGCTTCTGCACAGCAGGTCAAAGACTTCAATCCTCACATGCTCCGATCGCGACACGCTAAGCGGAATTCTCGTGGACGTGCTGAATGGATTCGGGAAATTTTGCGCCAGGGAGGTGGAGGAGGGTAGGAAGATTTCGTCTTCCCTATCCGTCACGAACGAAAGAGGAGTCCACGCGGCTTCGAGTGAGGACTGATCGCCGATGGCGATACTCGGACTTTCATGGATGAAGACGAATGTGATCGAGTCAAACTCTCCCGTAATGGTCCGCTCTGTGTCAGATGGATCCATTTCCAAGGATGAAAACGTCCCGTCATGGTGTCTGAGCAGAGCGCGTACTCGATTCCTCAGCCGTTTATCTGGAAGAAATATGGGAATGGGAGAAGGTGTGTCGTAGACATAATTAAAATTTGCCACATCCGAAAAACGAAGATAATGAACGGATCCAGCCTCGATCGTCTCGGCGAAGTCTTCGGTAAAGCCACCTTCTCCTTGGCTAGAAGGAATTTCGCCATTGATTGGAGACGAGGTTAAAAATGTGTGATGGAAGGATCGTTCCGGTTCATTGTATCCAAATCGCACATCTTCCGTCTGGTCATTCAGGAAGTTCGCGGTGTGAAAATCAAGAATGACGTCCGAGAGGCTGGACCCATGTACGGCGAGAACCGAATCCAGACCGGCTGCGCCCTTCTTGACCTCGTCCCTCAACATCTCTCCAATCGCCTCATGTCCGACGCGATTGGCCACATACGTAAAAAACAGTCCACCGCGTTCGTAATCCCGAGCCCCAGGGCCTCCTCCTGTGCGCCAATTGAAAAGTGGCTGGGATACCTCCGAAATACTCGACGTATAGTTGATGCCACGCCAGAAGCTTCCGTTCATCACGATGGCATATTCCGCATACCCCTCACTGATAAACGTTTGATCGCTTCCGAAAGCCTGGTGTATGAGGTGGGTGTATTCGTGCGCTGCGACGGCAAATAATGTGTTGAAACTTGCTGTCCCCTCTTTTGAATCGAGGTAGAGAACGTCACGGCTGTTTCCCACGCCGTCCGGGAGATCAGAAAGCAGGTCGGAGGGGGAGACGTATCCGATTGTGGTTCCCGTTCCGCGCCCAATATCGTACATCAGAATATCCACCAGGCCATCGCCATCCACGTTCGGTGGAAGCCCGAACACGTCGTGATTGTTGGCAAAAATTCCTTGAGACGGGTTGATTGATCGCGATGGCGTAGAATCATGCATTGCCGATCTGAACTGACTTATTTCAGAGGGCTGGACATTCCCATTGGTAAGTTCAGCGACCTCTACCCAGAGGTAATACAAATTGGTTATGTCCACCAGTTCAAATTCAAGTGAAATCCAGTCGGTCTCGCTCACGTTAAACGACTCTATGTCTCCCAGATTCGGCGGAGATCCTCCCTTCCGTGCCAGTGGATACGCTCCGGCATCCCGGGCCGCTCGGTAGGCTGCGAGATTGGCACGTGCTTCCTCCGACTCGAAATCAGTCCCGCAGAAATATCCCTCTGCGCCGATGGGGTGAGAGTGACCGAAAAGGGGCAATTGTACCCTGCTCGCTACACTCTCCTCAGTTGAGTGGATACTATCTGCTGCATTCACTGGTGCCGCGAGAATCAGTAAAAACGCTAATATTGAGGCGTTGGCCTTCATAATGAGCCCGGAATAATGCGTTGTGGCACGCAAAATGCGAGAGGACGTACTAAATTGATCGATAGCTGAAATGACGGTGATTGCCATGAGTTTCTACCTGAACATCATTCGAGATCGCTTACAACTGAACGGGGCGCTAAATGCATGCCTGATCGTAGTCGTCCTGTCGATTTCGGCAGTTGGTTGCGTATCACAACATCTGGAAGATAGTGCCATCATCACTGTGGAGGGAATCGTAACGGTGCGAGGCAACGTTCCATTCAACGCTGTGATTCTCGAGACCGATGGGCACAATCTGTATATCCTTAAAATGGATACCGCTACTAGGGACGCGCTCACAACACCAGCGATGATCCGTGTTCGAGGTAGACTCTATCTCGACACCTGGAACGCGGTAGCGTTTGCACATCTCGAGGTGAAAGAGCTCGTTCGACGCGAAAACTGAGGCATCACTTTACCAGCGTCATCGTTCGTGTCACTTTCTGGCTCGGAGTCGTGATGGAATACAGATAGATTCCCGAACCCAAGTCAGATGCATCGAACATTACCTCGTGTTCACCTGCCGGTAGAAAACCGTGGACGAGCGAGGCGACCTGCCGACCCAACATGTCGAAGACATTCAGTTGCACGTCAGATGATGCAGGAATACTGAATCGTATCGAGGTAGACGGATTGAACGGGTTGGGGTAGTTCTGACTGAGAGAGACCGCACTCGGAAGAGTGAAATCGTCATCCACATCCGTGACGCCCGCGTTCAGATCGATGGTTGCCCGGATTGGGACAACGAAGCCTTCGAACGCAGGATCTCCATTTCCATCGGTGACTCCATCGAATCTCACCCAGCTGAAACCGGCCTGAAAGTCATGAAATAGGAAGCTCGGCGTGTCGGAAACGGCAGAGTGGGCGAGCGAGAGGTAGATGTAGTTATCATCGGTTCCCGCATTGCCAACACTGACGTAGAGCGCTCCCTGCTGTGATTCAAGAATAGCCTGATCGCCCGCCAGGTCGATCGTCTGGAATGTCATATTCGGGGCGGTCTGTGCTGCGAAGAAATTGAGTTCCTTGCTCAACAGGAGGTTTCCAGGTTCGCCGTTCAAGTCATCGTAAATCTTCAGCGTAAAGTCGCGCACATTCGCCGTGGCCAGGCCGAAAAGATCCATAAAGTAGAGGGAGATCTCTACCTCGGTCAACGCTGCACCAACAGGCACGTTGAACACGTTTGCGAACTCATCCTCTATCGGAAGAAATCCTCCAGAAGAGCCTCCAATGGGCATCCCAACGATTGTGATCTGTCCATCGTTGAGAAAATTTTCAACGACGCCCGTGTCGTAGACCACGTACTCGGTCTGAGTTCCGCCAGCGTACGTTGCCCATGAGGCGTCTATGGTGAAGGAAGCGCTCGCAGGGATGGTGATATCCGCATGAGGAAGAATCAGGAAAACCTCATCGAAATCTCCTGAGACTATGGTTGGTTCTCCTCCAATTTCGGGAGTCACCACCTGCATGGCACCGCCCGCGGGGTCCAGAAAAAGAATGGGGCGAAGATGTGCTGCCTGGCTCGTCAGCGTAGTGGATATGTTGAGCTCGAAATCTCCAACATTCTCCCATTTGAGGTAGCGGACCGCACCCGGTTCAAGATTTCCGGACGTTGACGAACTGGCGGCAAGGCTGCCGTCCACGGTTTGGAAGCCGGTGGCTCGAACGCCGAGCCGGGACGGACTCTCGTACCCGTAGTTTGGAGAAAGCGTGCGGTCATTTATCAGATTGGCCACATGAAATCCCTGAACAAATTCCTTGAAGAGTTCCGGGTCCAGTCCGTTTTGGGTCAACAATCCTGTGTAGTTTCCCACACCCACACCGTTGCTCCGTGAAATCGAACCCACTGTCTCAACGGAGAGTCGTTCAGAGAGATAGTGGTGGAAGAGCCCGCCTCGCTGATAATCCTCACCAGTCGGTCCGGCAAACGGATCCGTTCGAAAATCCAACAGCGGTCGGGCAAGTTCGCCAGCTGAGGTAACGTAGTCAATGGTACGGGGCGTATAGCCGTTCACCACTTCGGCCCACTCCGCAAGACCCTCATCGATGAAAGACAGCTCTATGGAACCATGTGTCACCGCAAAAATCAAATGCTGGAACTCGTGCGCAAGCGTTTGCAACACGAAGTCCTGGGATTTTCGTGTTCCGTCGGAGAAGAACATCGCTGGCACGGTGTCCAGATGAATGATGTCGGCAGTGTTGGGACTATTGAGGTCGGATGGGTCGAAGAATCCAGCGGTGAAAAAAGGATTTCCTGCGCCTGGATCAAAAGAATCCCTGATGTCGTGAACCAGCACCTCCACTTTTCCACTGCCATCCACGTCAGAAGGAGGCCCGAACACCTGTTCATTCACTTCAACGATGCCCTTGGTAGGATCATAGGAACCGGGAGGTGTCATATCGCCCAGAGCCGATGACATGGATGTCCAATCTTGCTCTTCCACGAATCCGTCCATTCCAGATGATAGAAGTTCATCCGTCTCGACCCAGATGTTGAATGACGCCCCCTCTGCTACCAGTGTAAAATCAATAGATTCCCGCGTTTCGGTGACGAAATTCAGCACCAGGAATGAACGGCTCTGGCCGGGAGTATATCCGCTACCTTTCCCAACGGGAAGGAGGCCCAGTTCAACCCTCCGCTGATATTCCTCAAGAGCTGCGCGGCCTTCAGGAGAGTGGATCAGGTCCTGCGTGACATGCACTGGAATGGCTTCTTCCAACGTCGCATTCTGCGATGAAAAGGCCAATGCGCTCGCTTGAACCTTCAAATCTGCATTTTGAGCCAGCGCTGGCGTGGTGAGCAAAACGACGGCGAAGACTGTAACAATGCGTCTCATAATCGATCGAAATAGCTGTAGGTGGGCTTGTTTCAGCACGTAATTACTCAAAAACCGCCATGCATGAACATAAAAACGTCTGAATGGGTCCGTATCACGGTTCAACGGACACAATAATCGATCCAGTCTCACTTTAAACTGAACGGTGCCGGCTGTACCAAGAATGAATCCTTTTTGTGGGACGAAGTGTTGCAACGACCAGGCGTCATCCTCTGACGAGAACTATATATTCTATGACTACAAAAAATTTGAATCCCCTTTCGCCCGAAGAAGAGCGAGTGATCGTTTACAAGGGTACAGAAGCGCCGTTTTCGGGCGAATACAACGATCACAGCGAAAGTGGTATGTACGTATGTCGCCAGTGCGATACTCCCTTATATCGCAGTGAAGATAAGTTTTCTTCCCGTTGTGGTTGGCCCAGTTTTGACGATGAAATCGCAGGTGCTGTGGATCGCGAGACAGACGCAGACGGCCGCCGTACGGAAATCCTGTGCGCCAGCTGTGGAGGCCACCTGGGTCACGTGTTTGTAGGAGAACAATACACAGACTCCAATACGCGGCACTGCGTAAACTCAATTTCCATGGTTTTCAAGCCGTCGGAAGATTGATACTCACCGAAGTTTTGGTCCCTGCTGACCCTAATACAAGAAGATGAATAGATCAGAACGAGCCCTCTTTGCCTCTGGATGCTTCTGGGGAACGGAGTATTATTTAAAACAAGCCGAAGGGGTCACGCAGATTCGTTCAGGATACTCGGGCGGGCACATCAAGAATCCGGCCTACAGAGAAGTGTGCCGTGGTACGACAGGTCATGCCGAAGTGGTCGAAGTAGAGTTTGACCCCGACAAGACCTCGTTTGAGACATTGGCACGGTTGTTTTTTGAGACGCACGATCCGACCCAGATGAACCGGCAGGGACCAGACGTGGGCACTCAGTATCGGTCCGCCATCTTTTATCTGGATGAGCATCAACGTGAGGTGGCTGAACGGCTCATCGAGACACTCAAGTCGATGGGTCTCGACATTGCGACCGAGGTGACTGCCGCGGGCCCATTTTATCCTGCCGAAGAGTATCACCAGGACTACTATGCTAAGACGGGCGGCTCTCCCTACTGCCACACCTACGCCCCGTTGTTCAAGGATGATTGATCCGAACCACGTATGCCTGTCCCGGAGATGATTCGGAAGGCTGGCCGATGACTGCCAGGCCGTCTTTTACATCGATTGCCCTTCCGAAGGCTGTCTGGCCCATATCGACTATTCTGCGTTGGGTCCATACACCTGATTCAGATATGAAAACGTATACGACCTGATCCACGTTAATGTCGAGCTCCAACTGCTCGTCGAAGCCTGAAACCAGCGCGACAGATCCGTTTATGGAGACGTTGCTTCCGAACCCGCCGTACGCGTACGGGACAGACGGCGTGAGAGTGGCCACCGTCGTCCAGATTCCATCTACATCAGTGAAAATACGGGCTCGGCCCGAGCCATCGGTGCCGCTCTTTCCTTCGCCCACGATCACATTCTCTCCAGAAACATCCACGGAGATCAGAAAGTCTCTGATCCCACGAACCGCACCGGTCTGGTACCAGGTTTGCTCTTCGGTATCGAAATCAAATACATACAGGACTCCGGGGCGATCCCTGGAATACGTCGATCCCACGATGGCTACTCTGTTGCCGTCGAGGGCGCTTGCGGTGCCCATTACCCCGGCGCGTGGTGAAAGCCCCGCAACCAATGACGCGGCTACCCTCCATCTTCCCCGTCGATTTTGTTCGAAAATGAAACCGACGCCGTTCAACGTCGCGCCGGCAGCATCGCCGGCGGAAGTAATCAATATTCGGTCCTCATCCATGGCGAGGGAGGAACCGAATGGGCCCGTCTTGTCGTTGTCCGGACTCGTCAATCTGGCCGTCTGTCTCCAGCCCTCATCGTCCTTTTCGAAGACGTAAACCGCATTCGATATCGAGCGATTCACAAAAGTCCGGTACGCACTGACCAGAATACGATCCCCCTCGATCGCGACAGATTTTCCGAAGAAATAGCCCTCACGACAATCCTTTGGAATCAGGCGAGCAGCCTGGACCCACTCTCCCGATTCGTCAATCTCATACACGAAGGCCGCGCCCGAATTGCTTCCACATGCATCTTCGCCGGTCGCTCCGATTACGGCACGAGTTCCGTCGATGGCGACGGAGGTTCCGAAATAATTTCCAGACAGAGTATCTGGAGGAGGCAACCGGTAGATCTGCGCCTCCAGTTTGGAGAACGAAACAGACAGGAGCGATATGAGAGCAATAAGTCGAATCATCTGGCCTAACTACACGAGCGAGGGCTTCTGGTTGCCGGAGGTGACCTCGGAAACGGAGGTTCCTTCGGATTTCGCTGAAAATCGGACTTGAGCCGTGCTTTTTCGGGGCTCAACTGCTCATCGCGTCACCGGATTTAAGTGAGATCGCGCTTGGTCATTTCGGAGGCGAGTTCCTCCCAATGCGTATACAATTTCTTGAGTTCGGTCTGGACTCGTTCGTAGTCGGCCAGAAGCTGTTTTCCTGTTACAGGATCGGCGAAGGTCCCAGGATCGGCCAATTTCGCTTCAAGATCCGACCGTGCCACTTCCTTGGCTTCCACCTCTGCCTCTGTTTTGGAATACTCGATCTTGAGCTGGTAGTCGTTCAAACCACCTCTCTTGCGGCCCGATTTCTTGATCTTTTTCTTGCGGGACCGTGCCCGTTCTTCCGCCTCGAGGCGTTTCTGTTCTTTCGTTTTTGGACCGGAGGAAGGAGTCGCAGTGCTCTTTGATACCCCAGGAGCATCTGACTGAGTCCCCTTATTCTTCTCAAACTTTCGAGCCGTTCCGTGCTCGGTCTGCCATAAATAGTCGCTGAAATTGCCTTCGAATTGCCGAATGCCGCCATGCTCGACTCGCCACACTTTGTTGACTACCCGATCGAGAAAGTGACGATTGTGCGAGACCACGACGAAGGTACCCGAGTACTGCACGAGCGCTTCGGCCAGTACGCCGATGGATTGGATGTCAAGATGATTGGTCGGCTCGTCCAATATGAGAAGGTTGGCAGGGGAAGCCAGGGTTCTTGCGAGTGCCACTCGGCTTCGCTCGCCCCCCGACAAAACCGCAATTTTCTTGAAGACATCGTCTCCGCGCAAGAGGAATGCTCCCAACAGGGTGCGGAGCTGGGTCTCACTGCGCGTGGGGGCCTCGGAGCGAAGAGCATCGAGAGCGGTTTGTTTGCGGTCAAGAGACTCTGCTTGATGCTGTGCGAAAAACGTTATCTCGACATTGTGACCTTCCTTGCGTGTGCCTTCGAAGGGTTCGGTGCCGAGGAGCATACGGGCCAGGGTGGACTTGCCGGCTCCGTTCTTTCCGATCAGAGCAATCTTGTCCCCCCGTTCAATCAGGATCGGACCGGCCTTGGTGAAAACCTCCAGCGGCCCTACTTCGGTCTCATAGGATTTGGAAAACTGATCGATCTCGAATACCGTCCGGCCCGCCCGCGGCGGCTCAGGAAATCGAAATGAAATCGACGCCTCGTCCGATGGGGGGGGAGGAACTCGATCCATCCGGTCCAGCATCTTGACCCGAGACTGCACCTGAGATGCTTTCGTGTTTTTTGACCGGAAGCGCGAAATAAATCGCTCGGTCTCGACAATCATTTTCTGCTGATTGTTGAACGCCGCTCGCATTTGCTCGCGGCGAATGACGCGATCCTGAAGATAAAATGAGTAGTTGCCCGCGTACTCAGTGAGCTGACCCTGGATCAATTCGACGGTCGTATTCACCATGCGATCCAGGAAATAGCGGTCATGAGATACCAGAACAACCGTTCCCGGGTAGGTCTTCAGGTACCCTTCCAGCCAATCGATACTGTCAATGTCCAGGTGATTGGTCGGCTCATCCAGTAAAAGGACATCGGGTTGGACTAGGAGGAGTTTTGCCAGGGCGATCCGCATTCGCCACCCTCCAGAAAACGTCGAGAGGTTGCGATCGAAGTCGCTTGCTTCAAATCCAAGTCCACTCAGAACAGACTCCGTCCTGGGTCTGATCATGTGAATATCAGCTGCCAGCAGTTTTTCATGGACGGTATTGAAGTCATGCAGGAAACGCTTGTACACTTCTGTTTCGTGATCAGGATGAGCATCCATTTCTTGAATAAGTCTCTGCTCCTCGCGCTCCAGATCTAGAACTTCAGAAAACGCTTCCAGCGCTTCGTCAATCACCGAGATATCTCCGGCTACCTCCTCTGTTTCCTGCTTCAAATAGCCCACACTCTGTCCGGAGTACACAATTGAACCACCATCCGGGTCCAGCTCCCCTGCAATCATTTTTAAAAGCGTGGTTTTTCCCGCGCCGTTCGGCCCTACCAGGCCAAACCTCTTTCCAATGCGTAGTGCCCAGGAGGTACGCTCAAGGATGACCTGCTGACCAAAGGCCAACGATATGTTTTGGACCTGAAGAATGAGTCTTGCCGATATGGGCCTTAGTAGGCGTTTTCGTTCACAAAGCCGCTCCAAAAGGTCATGAGCATGATTTTCAGGTCCATGCGAAGTGACCAGTTCTGGATATAGTACAGATCGAACTCTATTCGCTTTTCGATCGACGTATCCCCGCGCCATCCGTGGACTTGTGCCCAGCCGGTGATGCCCGCTTTCATTTTATGTCGAAGCATGTACTTGGGCACTTGGCCTCGAAACTCCTTGATGAACACCGGTCGCTCCGGGCGTGGACCGACGACGGACATGTCACCCTTGAGCACGTTGAAGAACTGTGGCATCTCATCCAGCGAAAGTCGACGCAGTAGAGCCCCCACCGGCGTTGCTCGCTTTTCATCTGCCTTGGCCCATACCGCACCAGTCGATTTTTCGATACCGACGGGCATGGATCTGAATTTTATCATGTTGAATGTCAAACCATTGAGCCCCATGCGCTCTTGACGAAAAAATACCGGCCCCTTGGACGAAAGCTTTACGGCCAGTGCGATGGCGATCAAAAGAGGAGAGGCGAGCAGCAGGAAGGCAGTCGAAAAAAGAATGTCGATGATACGCTTTATCGCGCGACGAAATTCCATAGGAGCTTCGTCGATTATGTGAATTACCGGCATCCCTCCGATATCCGTCACCCTACTGTTCAGGATATCGAGTTGAAACAGGTCGGGTACGAGGCAGACGTGAGCGAGTCGGGTTGACAATTCATTGGCGAGTTCGACGATCCGATCCATCGCCGAGATAGGAAGGGTGATGTATACATATTGCACCGGCCGGCCTTCTTCCTCGAAACGGTCCATGACCCTGCCCAGATCATCGGTCGTTCCAACCACATCCAATCGCTCGGACGGCTGATCGTCCAGAAATCCCAGGGTCTCAAATCCCATCCATGGATACTGTCTGAACGCTTCCTCCAGCCTCATGCCGACCTCTCCAGCTCCCACGATGAGAACGTTTCGAAGGAATTTTCCGTTTTTTCGGCCGTGCCGGACGTAGGCCAGGATCGCAATTCGAAGAGACACGATCAGAACCGGCATATAGAACGCGAAAAGCAGTACGAGAAGCCGGGAAAAGTAAAATGCGCGATATAAGGACATTGACGCGAGAACAAACACGATGCCGATGGCAACCGCTTTGGCGACGGTGTAAATGAGGGACGAAAGACGCTGCGCGCGATCGGGTACATATAGACCCGAAGCCCATAATACCAGCATCGGAAGGACTATTACCCAGGGAACGAACCTCAAATACATGGACAGAGGCAGCCATTCTGGAAGCGGAAAGATGTCGAGCAGGGGAAAGAGCTCGAACCGTGTGTAGTACGCCAGAATCCAGCTGACTACGATGACGACAGCATCGGCGAAGAAAAGGAGTCGCTGAAAAAGACGACTTTGCTCCTGGAGCATAACGGATCACAGATTGGAATTTAAAGAGCTCTGGTAGCCGTTATCGGAATGATATACGCTGCTGTACGAAATGACTGTGTGGCAAAGATACAATGTCTGGCAAAGATACAACCCGGACGCATTTCTCTGCCTTAGAGGGCATTCTTTTCACATCACCAGATTCTACTCATCGATCGATACGAGTAGCGACAAATCCAGGGCGTGAACCGAGTGCGTGAGCGCTCCGCTGGAAATAAAATCCACACCGGTTTTCGCGATGGCCTTCACTGCATTCAACGTAATGTTGCCAGATGCCTCCGTTTCCAGTTGCCCCTGAACGAGACGAACGGCTTCGAGAAGCGCGCTCGTGTCCACACTTCCATCTGCATCAACAGAGACAAAGTTGTCCAACATTACCCGATCCGCTCCGCCGTGATTCAAAACTCGTTTCAGCTCGGCCTGCGAAGTCACTTCTATTTCTACCTTCAGACCCTTTCCGGCAGTTCGGTCCAACGCATTTTCCAGGCTACCTGCAGCAGCAATGTGATTTTCCTTGATCAGGATCATATCAAACAGTCCGACGCGGTGGTTGCTTCCGCCACCGAGCAGGACCGCCCACTTGTCCAGTATTCTGAGTCCCGGTGCTGTCTTGCGGGTATCGAGGAGGACAGTGGCACTACCCTCGAGCATATCGACCATTTGTCGTGTTGCAGAAGCGATTCCACTCATCCGTTGCATGACATTCAGGGCCAGGCGCTCACCCTCAAGAATTGCGATTGCGTTTCCTTCAACTCGCCCGAAGGTCTCTCCCGAAACCACCCGAGATCCATCAGATTGCAGCCAATCGATTCGAATAGTGGGATCGAGTCGATGGAATACCACTTCAGCCACTTCTGATCCAGCAATAATGCCCGACTCTTTGGCGACAAATAGGCCCCGCGCACGCGTTTCGGGGGCAATGGTAGCTCGGCTCGTAGCGTCCCCACCCGCCAGATCTTCTTCCAGCGCGCGCTCAATGATGCGGTCCAGGACATCCTGTGTTACATACCTGGGTCGCATCAGTGGTCACCTCGGAGCAGGCGCAGAAACTCCTCGGGAGCCGAAACGGGCCGGGATCGCTCAGGGTCAAAAAAACAAAGCGTCACGTGCCCGGTTACCAACTTCAGATCGTCTATGGCCCTTCGGACGACATACTCACATGTGATCCGCACTGCCGATTTGGAGATGGAAACCCTGGTTTCCACGATGATCTCATCGTCATACCGAGCCGGTTGCTGAAATTTGGCGGCAAGGTCGGTGACCGGGAGAATGTAGCCGCTCTCCTCTATCTGTTTGTAGGGGAGACCCAGGTCGCGCAGGGCCTCGGTACGAGCAACTTCGAACCAGTCCAGATAGTGGACGTGGTAGACGACACCCATTTTATCGCACTCCCGAAAACGGACACGATGACGGTATATGTGGGGGCCATCTGGCATGCGATGAAATCGTTTGAAAGCAGTGTTTCGAGATTGGACAGATCGTCATTCAAAGTCGGCCCGTTAAATTAAGCCTCTTTGAAAGCTCCCATCGCATCGAAATTACTGATCCGTGCGGTCAGCAGATCTTCGGTGGAGAGCTTCTGAAGCTCGACAAGATTACTCGCGATCGCCCTTCCAACGCCTTCAAATGTGACATCTGGGTCGCGATGAGCACCCCCCATGGGTTCACCGATTATTTCGTCGACGATGCCGAGACTGATAAGATCTAGTGCCGTCAATTTTAATGCTCGGGCCGCCTCTTCCTTGTAGTCCCAGGACCTCCAGAGAATAGCGGAACAGTTTTCTGGAGATATTACCGAGTACCAAGCGTTCTCGAGCATCAACATCCTGTCTCCAACTCCGATGCCGAGTGCACCGCCGGACGCTCCTTCTCCAATAACGACCACGATTACTGGAACGGGAAGCCTGGCCATCTCGAACAGATTCAGAGCGATGGCCTGCGCCTGGCCGCGCTCTTCCGCCTCCTGCCCTGGAAACGCTCCAGGGGTGTCGAGGAGCGTTATGATCGGTTTACCGAATCGGGCTGCCATTTTCATCAATCGAATCGCTTTTCGGTAGCCTTCTGGATTTGGCATTCCGAAACGACGATATTTGCGACTCATTGTGTCCCGTCCTTTCTGGTGGCCCAGAATCAATACGGTCTGGTCCTTTGAACCGTATCGGGATCCTTTGAATTTTGCGAATCCGCCTACGATGGCGGGATCATCACCGAACAGTCGATCCCCGTGCAGTTCTACAAAGCCCTCGGTCAGGGCCTCAATATGGTCGAGTGAATAAGGTCGGTCTGGATGACGGGCAATCAGGACCCGCTGCCATCTCGTCAAATTCTCATAGATCGACGTGCGAAGGTCCGATACTCTTTCCTCAAGAGCGCTGATGGAGCTCGCAAGGTCATCCCCTTCTTCTTCGTTGCGAATATGTCGCATTTCTTCGAGCTTTTCCTCCAGTTCAAATAGAGGCCGCTCAAAATCAAGCAAGTGGGCTTTTTTCTTCTGCTGCATGCAGTTAGGCCAGTTGGTGAGACTTACCCGAATCAGACGACTTCGCGCGAGGTGGGTGCGCGAAACGACGCCAATATAATCTCCAAATCGAGTCCTGGTGTCTGGTGAGTGACATAATACCAGTATGCTCGAACGATTTCACCGGACTCCAACTCATCAGCGGGCATCGTGTTCGTGACTGCGAAAACTCCCGGCCGAAGATTCCAGTTTTTTGGAATGAGGTCCTCATCCACATCCCGGTGCCCGATCAGGGCCTTTTCGCCAAGGAGAACGCTCCAGAGATTCCAGAAGGGCCGAATACCGCTCCGAAAGCGTGAACTGCGAGGTGTTAAGGTCGAAATAAGCCACAAAACAGGCGTCAAGGGAAGGACCAACAGAGAAAACAGTTTCTCGAAAAGTCCTTTTGAGAAGGGAGTCCTCAATTCCACGATCTCCGTGGGGTTGGCAGAGAGTGAACCGACGGACAGCCGACTCACGGAAGACTTGCCAATGATGCGGTCACGGCCTTCACTGAGCATGCGAAACTGCACCGATAAATCTTTCAGTTCCCGCATCGTATTGAATATGGTCTGATTCGATACGTCGCGCGCGGCAAAGACGATGTCGTCAAACCCGCGGATACGCACGAGGTCTCGAAGATTTGTGAGCCGACCCAGTCGATGGAGCCTCGGGAGTGTTTGTTCGCCTGAATTTTCAGGGGGTGCCAAGTCGAACTCTTCTTGCCCTTCGACCTCTTCGGATACAAATCCTACTATGCGAAACGGAGGGCGAGGATGACCGATCAACAATCGTGCAAGTCTCTGGGCCTCGGATTCTTTACCGACCAGTATGGCTTTTCGCGGTCCTCTACTTCCACGGCCACTTGCGAATCTCCAGGATAGTAAAAACAGCAAGGCAAGTGGAAAACTCGCCACGACGACCCATCTCGAGAAGGCAATGGATTGGATAAAGAACGAGAGGCTTGCCACAATCAGAAATCCGATCAGCAGGCCAATAAAAACGGGTGAACTTGGACGCCGACCGCCACGGCGGTATCCACCGGCGCTCGCGATCGCGACGGTAGTCGCGATCGCGTATGCGGGAGCAGTACTGAGGTAGAACAGGGCTGACAGACTTCCCCCTGTCTGTTCGTATCTGAGATATCCGAGGGCGAGGACACTCAAGTACACACCGAGAAAATCGATCACCGGTGGAGTCGCTCTCCGTACGCTCGCCGATATCAGGGAAATACCTGCCCTGATTCTGACCCCGGCGCGGAGCATGGACGCAAGAATTGTCGAGCGCTCGCCCTCAACATGTTTTTCAAGGAAGAGCAACATCGCGCCGTAGAACAGCCTCACATATTTGATTTCGCCCTTCTTGGTGCTTTCCCCTTTGTAGTGAATGATTTGAGTCGACGGTGTGTACCAGATTTTCCAGCCAGCCTGCTTGATCCTGTAGCAGAGATCGAGATCCTCTCCGTACATGAAAAAATCCTCATCAAAAAGGCCAGCGCCTTCCTCGGAAAGCAATGCATCTCGCCGGAGGAGCATACAGGACCCGCTCAGGGCATCCACTTCAGATTCTTGATCCTGCTTGAGATAGGTCAGATTGTAACGGCCGAAACGTTTGCTTCGGGGGAAGAGTCGGCCGAGCCCCGTCATCCTGTAAAAGGCCGTCTCGGGAGTGGGAAAAGAGCGCCGGCTTTCAGGGGCGAAGGATCCATCAGGGTTCAGAATTTGGCAGCTGAGGGCGCCGCAATCCTTGTGCGAATCCATGAACGACTTCAGCTGAACGAGCGTGTCTTCCTGAACAATGGTATCCGGATTCAGGATCAGAATGTATTCGCCTTTGGCCCTCAGGATTGCCTGATTGTTGGCGGCTCCGAAGCCCACATTTTGGTCGTTCGCAATTACATGGACGTGCGGAAATTCCCGGGAGACGGTTGCCAGTGAATCGTCGATGGAATTATTGTCGACTACCCATGACTCGACCGTCAGATCTCTGGACGCCTGCTCGACGGATCTGAGCGTCTGGATAAGAAACTCACAAACGTTGTAGTTGACGATTACAACGCTCAGGTCAATGTGACCCGAGGGTTCTTCGTTCGCATGTGAGGGTGATGATTCCATTGTTTTTAGACCGGGACGTCGCCCGCTACGCCTGTACTGCGGAAAACGGGGCCCAAGATACGGTTAATCACCTACTCAGGTCCCGAATGGTGCGTTTTCGCCCATGCTATCGTCACCCGTTGCTCACACCCGACCTAATAAGGGACTGGTGTAAGGATTGGCGCAAGAAACGCTGTATCATGGCACAGAAAATTTGGTCGTCCCTTTTTGACAACCCCTATGCCGCTTCCAGCTCCGTATCGTCGAGAGATCAAGGCAACGCTGATGCTGGCGGGTCCCATTGTGGTGACTCAGCTCGCACATATTTCGCTGAGTTTCGTCGATACCGTGATGGTCGGCAGGCTTGGTCCGGACGCGCTGGCGGGCGTTGCACTGGGCAATACGGTGTTCTTCAACACACTGATTTTCTGCATGGGAGTCCTGATGGCGGTGGGACCCATGGTCTCTCACGCATTTGGAGCCCAGGACGATGATGCCGTAGGTCGGAGCGTCAGGCAGGGCCTGTGGTTGGCCGCGAGCTTGTCAATTCCCGCATTCGCCTTCATCTACCACGGGGGATTCTTCCTGAGTCTATTGGGCCAAACGCAGGAAAATGTGGCTTTGGCCGGTGCTTATCTGCGAGCTATTGGATGGGGCATCTTTCCGTTTCTCGGCTTCATTGCACTTCGATCCTTTATAGAAGCAGTATCCCGGCCGAAGGCAGTTACCGTCATCGCAATTTTCGGGGTCGGCCTGAACATCGGTTTGAATTACGTCCTCATGTTCGGGAAATTGGGCTTTCCCGAGATGGGACTGGTGGGTACCGGTTGGGCTTCCACATGCGTTTACTCATTTAATTTCCTGGTGCTTTTCGGATATGTGGGCTGGCAGAAAGCCTTTAAAGAGTATCACATCTTTTCGAAGCTGGGCCGTCCCGACACGCACTATTTCAGCGAACTGTTCAGAATCGGGTGGCCGATAGGAGCATCGATTGGGATCGAAACGAGCCTGTTTATGGCTACCGTGATCATGATGGGCTGGATCGGGACGTCTCAATTGGCCGCTCATCAGGTAGCAGTGCAGTGCGCGGCGTTCACGTTCATGGTCCCTCTTGGAATTGGCATGGCGACTTCGGTTCGGGTGGGACAGGCGATGGGGAAGAAGGACTTCCCGGGCGTCTCCGTGGCCGGATTCACTGGAATGGGAATCTCGGTAACATTCATGTGCGGAACAGCGCTGTTGTTTTTCTTCGCTCCGCGCTGGCTCGTCTCTCTTTACCTCGAAATGGATGTACCTGCCAATCAGGTTGTGATTGAGCTGGCTGTAAAATTACTGGCGTTGGCCGCCCTGTTCCAGATTGTAGACGGGATCCAGGTCGTCGCGCTGGCCGCACTCAGAGGGATGAAGGACACGCGTGCACCCATGGTCCTTGCGGTAATTTCCTACTGGGGATTTGGTCTCGTTATTGGATACGTCCTGGCATTTCAGTTCGGACAGGGAGAAACGGGACTGTGGTGGGGGCTCGTTCTAGGTCTCGCGGCGGCCTCATTATTATTGACGCGTCGTTTTTATAAAAAAGTCATCTTTCCTGATTTGACCCCAATGGTTCGATAATCGCGAACTGGGCGGTCTATGCAATAGATCACCTGACGAACGCCATTTTGCACACGCAAACTTCGAAGCTATTTAGCCTGAAATTCAACAGCTCTGTGCTACCGTTTGCGCCTCTTTATGATTAGGTTTAGCCGCATTCTGTGATTTAGCAAACTGATTCAACTCCGCACTCTGGATGCCGCAGATTTTTTCAAGAAAGGCCAATGTTCTACCAACGCTGTCACTCGCCGCTTCGGGGATAGGTGGCGTGTTCGCCATCGTATTCGTCTGGTACTATTTCTCACCGGAATACACCGACGTGGGGTACGCGCCCGAGCAACCTGTCGAGTACAGTCACCAGCTCCACGTTGGAGAACTTGGGCTTGACTGCCAGTATTGCCACACGAACGTCAAGAACACCGAGCACTCGAATATCCCCGCCACGCAGACCTGCATGAACTGCCATGGCCAGATTCGGACCGAGTCACTGAAGTTGCTTCCTGTTCGGGAGAGCTGGGTTACGGGAGAGTCGATTGAGTGGATCAAGGTCCACAAGCTTCCGGATTTCGTTCAATTCAGCCATGCTATCCACACCAACACCGGTGTTGGGTGTGAGACGTGTCATGGGCGGATCGATGAGATGGAAGTGGTCGCGCAGTCAGAGCCGCTTTCCATGAGCTGGTGTCTCGATTGCCATAGGAACCCAGAACAGTACATACGTCCCAACTCTGAGGTGACCACGATGGGGTATGAGTATCCGGAAGGCTTCATTGATTTGAACATGGATCGCGTAAAGACCGAACACATTTTACCTCCAACCAACTGCTCAGCCTGTCACTATTGATCAAACGGCCGTGAGGTCACACGAGGCATCAGCCGCTTTTCGATACCTAACCGATTATGATCGAGCTTCCAATCATTGACGCACATCCAACCGAGGGGGAAGCCCCCCGCGACCGGTATTGGAGGAGCATCAATCATCTTGAGAACACGGACCAGTTTCGCAAGATGAGTTCAGAAGAATTTCTCCCGGGTGCCTCGGACACTCCATCGGGAGCGAGTCGTCGCCAGTTTCTTCAGATCATGGGTGCCTCCATGGCGCTGGCAGGATTGACAGCCTGCCGTCGTCCGATCGAAACGATTGTTCCGTTTGCCCACATGCCGGAGGACACCATTCCCGGTGTTCCCATTCAGTATGCCACATCCATGCCGTTCCGCGGCGTTCTTCGTCCCCTTCTCGTGGAAAGCTTCGACGGACGTCCGACAAAGATTGAAGGCAATCCCGAACATGCCGACAGCCTAGGAAAGACCGGAGTCTACGAGCAGGCGTCGATCCTGAGCCTATACGATCCGGACCGGCTCCGCAGCGTTTCGCACGGTGAGGTGAAAGCGGACTGGTCGGTTTTCAAAGACTTCGCCCTGCAGTTATCACCCGATTCTCGCGTCGCAGTCCTGTCGGAGGCGTCGTCGTCGATGACGTTTGCCGCAGTCAGGCGTCAGCTCGAACAGCGTTTTTCGTCTGTGAACTGGGTCACCTACGGCCAGGCGGTCGGAAACAACACGGCACGCGGTACGGAAGCTACTTTTGGACGTGCACATCGCGGGGTATATGATCTTGCCAACGCCGAAGTAATTGTCAGCCTGGATTCTGATTTTCTCGGATCCAACAGCGAGGATCCCGTTTCCAGTATGCGAGGCTTCGCTGCTGGCCGCGACGTGGATTCGAGCGATGATATGAGTCGCCTGTACGTCATCGAGAGTGACTATTCGATCACAGGCGGTATGGCCGACAACCGGCTCCGCCTCAAATCATCTGAAATCAGTTCGTTTGCGGCCGCACTGGCCGCCGAGATGGGCGTCTACTCGGGTGATGGCGGCGTTCACTCTTCGCATGCATGGATCAACGAGATTGCCAGCGATTTGAGGCGAGCAGGCTCTGCAGGTCTAGTGGTTGCGGGCAGCAATCAGCCGGTAGGAGTCCACGCGCTCGCTGCCGCAATAAATGCAGAAATCGGTGCCGTTGGCACAACTGTTACGTATCTGGAGGTACTGGAGGACTCTTCGGACCAGACCGCGGCGTTGAGCCAGTTGATGGCTGACATGAGTGCCGGCGCTGTTGATCTTGTCTTGACGTTGGGAGTCAATCCAGTCTATGAGGTCGCCGGATTCGGAGATGCCTACCAAACGGTGGTGAATCGAATCCATCTCAGCCTGTATGACGATGAAACGGCACGCCTCGCATCGTGGACTATCCCACAGACGCATTATCTGGAAGAATGGGGTGATGGCCGAAGTCAGAGCGGTTACGCTGCAATCATCCAACCGCTGATAGCTCCGTTGTACGAAGATGCGCATTCGTCGATCGAACTGGTTGGTTTGCTCGGGAGTGCAAGCGAGCAATTCGGTTACGACCTGGTTCGCGCTACCTGGCGAGAGAGATTGTCGGGGAATTTTGACAAGGGATGGCGCCTGGTTGTGCACGACGGATTCGAGGCGGGCTCCGCGTACGATGCTGTTTCCGTGTCCGCCTCGGCTTCTGGAATAGCAGCTGCAGCTACCGATTTGAATGTCTCGGCGCACGAGGGGATCGAGGTGGTCGTCAGCACCGATCCAAAGGTCTTCGACGGCCGCTTTGCCAACAATGCGTGGCTGCAAGAATTACCTGATCCGACCACAAAGGTCGTGTGGGACAATGTTGCGAAAATGAATCCCGCAACGGCCGAGCGTCTTGGACTCGGATACGTTCTCGACGGAGGACAATATTTCACGGATACCGTGAGGGTCGAAGCAAACGGGCAGGGCGTCGTACTTCCTGTCTGGGTTCAGCCCGGCCTGGCCGACGACTCGGTGCAGATTTCTCTCGGATACGGCCGGGAAGTAGGTAGCGAACGCGAAGAACGTGAAACCAATTTTTTCGATCTCGATGATTTCACCGATGTGTACGGTCACGGCGCCATCTCGACCGGCGTTGGAGCCAATACGGCGCCTCTAGCAACGGGAGGAAGGATTTCCTCCGGCGCGGTGACAAAATCCGGCTCCGGATATCTGGTCGCATCCACGCAAGATCACGGTGCTCTCCAGGAAGAAGGCAGGCAGGTTCAGAAGCGTGGATTATTCCGCATGGCGACGGTCGAAGAATATCGGGCCAACCCGAAATTCGTTGCGGGCGGCGAACCGACGCCAATCAGAGAAGACTGGGAAGACTACCCGACCATCTGGGAGAAGAGTCACCCCAAAAACGCAGACTACATCACGTCTTCCATCTACCATGACAATCAGTGGGGGATGGTGATCGACCTGAACACCTGTACGGGGTGTAATGCATGTGTGGTCGCCTGTCAGGCGGAAAACAACGTTCAGGTGGTCGGAAAGGATCAGGTATCTCGGGGACGAGAAATGCAGTGGATTCGCATGGATCGTTATTTCGTCAGTGGCGATGGTGATTCGTTCGACGATCCACAGATGGTCATGCAGCCTCTTCCATGTCAGCACTGCGAAAATGCTCCGTGTGAAGAAGTGTGTCCGGTCGCGGCAACGGTCCATTCACCGGACGGCACGAACCAGATGATCTACAACAGATGCATCGGAACGCGCTACTGTGCCAACAACTGTCCGTACAAGGTGCGCCGCTTCAATTTTTATAATTGGACGAAAACACTTCCCGAAACGATTCACATGGCGCAGAATCCGAATGTGACCGTTCGCTCGCGCGGTGTCATGGAGAAGTGTTCCTTCTGTATTCAGCGTATTCGCGGGGCAAACAAGACCGCTAATTTGGAGGATCGATCCCTTACCGATGGTGAGGTAGTCACGGCCTGCCAGCAGGTTTGTCCGGCAAACGCCATCACATTTGGAAACCTTGCAGATTCGAGCAGTGCGGTTTCGCAGAAGCGCATGTCGGATCGCCGTTACGAATTACTGGCCGAATTGAGCGTAAAGCCGCGTGTCAGCTACCTGGGACGAATCCGGAATCCAAACGCCAATTTGACCTGAACAGCATTCAGAATTAAGTAAACAAGAAAGCGACGCCTGTGAGTACGGCAAGCACGGATAAGACTCTAGCATACACAGCGGACTTCCACGATGAAGCTCCGCTGGTTACCGGGGATCTGACATTCCACGACATTACTGAGATAGTCTCTACTCATACAGAGAAGAAGACTCCGTTGGCGTGGTATGGCGCATTCAGTCTGGCTCTTACCGGGTTGATGATCATGATCATCATGATCGCATACCTGTTCTGGAATGGCACCGGAGTCTGGGGCCTGAACAATCCGGTCGGATGGGGCTATGCGATCGTCAATTTCGTCTTCTGGGTCGGAATCGGGCACGCAGGGACGCTGATTTCAGCTATTCTCTTCCTGTTCAGGCAGCAGTGGAGGACGGCCATCAACAGGTCTGCGGAGGCGATGACACTCTTCGCCGTCATCTGTGCGCTCGTCTTTCCCGGGATCCACGTTGGTCGGATCTGGGCCGCCTATTGGATGCTTCCGATTCCAAACCAGATGGACATGTGGCCTCAGTTCAAGAGCCCACTCCTCTGGGATGTTTTCGCTGTTTCTACCTATTTCACCGTGTCGCTGGTCTTCTGGTATGTCGGTCTTGTTCCGGATATCGCTACGCTTCGAGATCGCGCCACGAGCAAGCTTCGCCGCCGCGTGATGGGAGTTCTCTCGATGGGATGGACGGGAGCCAATCGCCACTGGCGCAATTACGAGAAGGCTTATCTCCTTCTGGCCGCCCTCGCGACACCTCTTGTCCTCTCGGTTCACTCAGTCGTGTCGTTCGATTTCGCGGTGTCCATTGTGCCTGGATGGCACACAACCATATTTCCGCCATACTTCGTGGCAGGAGCCATTTTTTCCGGCTTCGCCATGGTGGTCACGCTGGCCATCGTAGCCCGCCATGTGTACGGGGTGAAAAATATTGTGACGATAGATCACCTGGAGAAGATGAATATCATCATTCTTCTTACAGGTAGTATCGTGGGCTTTGCGTACATCACGGAGTTCTTCATAGCATGGTACTCCGGTGTCCAGTATGAACAATATGCGTTCACGAATCGCATGTTCGGTCCTTATGCCTGGGCTTACTGGACGATGATGTCGTGTAACCTGTTCTTCCCGCAGTTCTTCTGGATCAAGAAACTGCGCCGGAGTATTCCGTTCATGTTCGTGATATCGATCCTGGTCAATGTCGGTATGTGGTTCGAACGATTTGTCATTGTGGTCTCCTCGCTGCACCGCGACTACCTGCCCAGTTCGTGGGACTACTACACGCCAACGATTGTGGACATTTTGACATTTGTTGGGACGTTCGGGCTCTTCTTCACGCTGTATCTGCTCTTCCTGCGCTTCCTGCCGCAAGTGGCCGTGTCTGAAGTCAAAGGTGTCATGCCGCAGGCCGATCCGCACTTTTATGATCATGCCGGAGATGGGCATGTCGCGGGACACTCCGTAGAGGTGTCGCCGGAAAGTGAGCAACCGAATTAACCCTAATCGTCTGAAATCAGAGCAATCATGCTGAACCAACTGGCAACTCAAGTCAAGGCGACGATGAGCATTTACGAAGCTCAGGACGACGACGTGTACGGAGTCCTGGCCGAGTTTGCGCATCCGGGTGAGCTGCTACACGCGGCGAAAGCTGTACACGAAGCGGGATACAGTCATTTCGATACACACAGCCCATTTCCTATCCACGGAATGGACAAGGCCATGGGCCTGGGCAACTCCATCATCGGATGGATCACGTTCGGCGGAGGAATCACCGGTTTGTCCGTTGCAACGTGGATGCAGTGGTGGATGGGCGAAGTCAGCTATCCGATCAACATCAGCGGGAAACCATTTTTCGCAGTCGAGCCTTCCATTCCCGTCATGTTTGAATTGACCATTCTGTTCGCGGCGCTCTTGACAGTCGCCGGCATGTTTGCCCTCAATGGATTGCCGAGACCCTACAATCCGCTTTTCTATTCGCGCGAATTTTTACGCGTAACCGATGATGCGTTTTTTCTGCACATCGCAGCGAGCGACAAACAGTTTGACATGGAAGCGACAGGTCAAATGCTTACCGACCTGGGCGCCAGCCACATCGAAACCATTCGAGATACCGGGGAGGAAGACTGACCCAGGAAATGGATCATTCCATTTTCAAGGAGACATCAATCATGATGAAGCGATCAACACACGTATTCGGGGTCCTTGGCCTGCTGATTAAGACCCTTGTAATGAGTGGTTGTCAGGGAGGACTGTCCGACAAGCCGCCGATCCATATCAATCCGAATATGGACTCCCAGGAAAAGTTTGAAGCACAGGAAGCCAATCCGTTTTTCGAGGATGGTCGCGCCATGCGTCTTCCCGTTAGTGGAACCGTCGCGAGAGGTTTTTTGAAGGAAGATGTTGTGTACTGGACCGGCCGGGACGAAGAAGGGACTTTTGCCAGCAATCCTGTCACGGTAGATCAGGCGCTCCTGGAAAGAGGTCGTGAGCGATATGACATCTATTGCAGCGTTTGCCATGGACTGGCCGGAGACGGGAAGGGCATTCTGATGACCGGCAATTACGGCTACGTCCCAGCGCCATCCTACCACACAGGGTTCCTCCGCAGGAGGCCCGATGGATACTTCTACGATGCACTGACGAATGGCATCAGGACGATGCCAGGTTATGGCTCACAGATTCCCTTAGGGGACCGATGGGCAATCGTAGCCTATATCCGTGCGTTGCAGCGCAGTCAACGTGCACCGGCCGTGGATGTACCCGAAAGCCGACAATAGTTAAAACTGATTAGAGCCTGACCTGCTTCAGGTGGAATAAAAAGCGAAAGCTGTATGTCTCAGACCGTAAAACGTAGCAACCCGCTGATGTGGTTGATCGATCCACTCCAGTCTACGGCCAGTCACGCTGATCCGGTTTACCGGTTCAAATGGTCACAAATGGCGTGGATGTTACCGCTGGCGATCGGAATTGCGGGATTGGTCATCAGCGCGGTTGGATGGGCAACTGATTCTCGTCAATTCTTTTTTTCCTATCTGATAGGATGGTCGTTCTGCCTCTCTCTGGCGCTCGGGGGATATTTTTTCGTCGTGATCCAGCACCTCACCAAAGCACGTTGGAGCGTTGTGGTTCGCCGAATACCGGAAGCTCTCATCTGGTCGTTCCCTCTCCTGGCCATTCTTGGCATCCCAATTGTCCTGGGGATGCACGACCTGTACCACTGGACCCATCATGAGCTGATTGATCCTGCCAGTGAACTTTACGATCCGATCATTGCGGGTAAGGCCAGCTACCTCAATACGCCCTTCTTTTTTGCGCGGATGGCATTTTACTTTGTCGTATGGATCTGGATCTCCTTCAAGCTCTATACCCTTAGCCTGAGGCAGGACGTAGACCCGGATCCTTCCATTCCCAAAAAGCAGCGCAAGATCAGCGCCATTGGACTCCCCCTGGGAGCAGTGACAACGGCTTTCGGCGGAATGGATCTGTTGATGACGCTGGATCCGCACTGGTTTTCCACCATTTTTGGTGTGTATTTCTTCGCCGGCTCGTTCATGGCCATCATGGCAGTCATTGCACTCATTGCGATGATCCTGCAGCGCAACGGAATGCTTCGCGGTGTCATTACGACAGAACATTACCAGGATCTCGGAAAGTTTTTGTTCGGGTTCATGGTGTTCTGGGCATATATCGCATTCAGCCAGTACATGCTCATCTGGTACGCAAATCTTCCTGAAGAGACCATTTTTTACCGCCACCGGCTTGAGCATGGATGGGAGGTTTATAGCGCCATCCTTCTGATTGTTCACTTCGTGATTCCGTTTTTTATTCTAGTCGGAAGGTGGGCCAAGAGAATTTTGCCCGTACTCGCATTCATGTGTGTATGGATGCTAGTCGTTCATTGGTTCGATATATTCTGGATTGTGGCCCCTGTACTGCATGGTGACCATGCAATGATTAGTCTTTACGACGTGAGCGCATGGTTAGGCGTGTTCGGCGTCTTCACCGGCGCTTTCATGTATCGGCTCAGTCGACATGCTCTGGTTCCGCAGAGAGACCCCAGACTGCATAAGTCGCTCTCGTTTACGAACACCTGATTGAAATCAGCATTATGAGTTCGAATACGATTCCACAGATCGAAGTCGAACCGGAAGGCGTCCACGCCGGTGCAATAATGGGCATAATTGCGTTCTGCTGCATTGCCCTGGTATTGATAGTCGTCGCTACAATCGCACTTTCCGGTCTTCGTTTTCAAGAGGCAAAAATGGACGCCACCCAGGAAACTGGATACCCTCTTCTCTATGAGACTCGAATGAACGGGGCCGCGCTTCTTGAAGAATATGTGGCTCTGGACGGCGATTATTACCGGATTCCCATCGAACGTGCGATGGAACTGGAAATCAGGGATGCCAACTAAGACCTGCTGAGATCGTGTCATTATTGCGAAATATCGTTCCTGTCCTGTTCCTCTCGATGATCGCATCGGGTGTGGCTCGATCACAGACATCTGACCTGCCATTGGACTTCAAAGGAGTGGGATTGGTGGAACGTCTGGGGGAGGCGCTCCCCCTCGAGGCCCGCTTCACGGATTCGAACGGAAACGATGTAGTCCTCGGTAAGTATTTCGGCACACAGAAACCGGTCGTGATCAATCTGGTGTATCACGACTGTCCGATGCTGTGCAGCATCGTTCTGGAATCGTTAACGGAGACCCTGGAAGACCTGGCGTGGGCGCCTGGTGAAAACTTTGAGGTATTGACCGTCAGTTTTGGTGCCGGCGAGACGCCCGAGATGGCGGCGCGCGCAAAAGAGCGTGTGGTTACGAAATTGGGTAAAGCTGAGGCTGACGAAGGATGGCACTTTCTGGTGGGTGACGCGGAGAACATCCTGGCGCTGACCGATGCGGTTGGTTTCGCATTCAAGTGGATGGAATCCACAGGAGAGTACGCTCACCCCTCGGCACTTGTCTTTGCAAGCGATGAAGGTGTTGTGACAAGGTATATCCACGGAATTAACTATTCGGCGACGAAGGTTCGTCGCGCGATCGTGGAGGCTTCTGAGGGTAAGGTGGGATCTACGTTTGATCAGATCCTGCTCTACTGCTATCGCTACGATCCAGCTTCCAACTCTTATGTGCTGCACGCCACCAATCTCATGAAATTGGCAGGCTTGTTCACGCTGGTGCTCATTGGATTGGGACTGGCCGTCTTTTGGGGACGCGAGAGCAGGAATCAAAAACAAAACCTGAATCAGGTTTAACGCTAATTAATTATTCAAGAGCAGGGAAGTAACTGAATATGGGCGATAGCGGATCTATCTGGTTGCCAGATGCCATGTCGACATTTGCAGGGGAAGTTGATGCCCTATTCTGGTTCGTTTTCTGGACCAGTACCATCCTCTTTGTGGCCGTTATCGGTGTGAAAATCTACTTCATGTTCCGATATCGGCGCACCGATGATACGTACGTACCCGAACCTGTTCACGAGAGTAAGAGACTGGAAGCAGCATGGATTGTGTTGCCTACGATTCTGACTTTGATCGTGTTCACCTGGGGGTTTCAGGTGTTTCTTAGGATCAGCTCTGCCCCGCCGGATTCGTACGACATCACTGTTCGCGCACAGCAGTGGTCGTGGGAGTTCGAGTACTCCGAGGGAGCGACGTCATTCTCCGAGATGTACGTACCGGTGGGTCGTCCGATCAAGCTCATGATGAGCAGTAAAGATGTATTGCACAGTTTTTTTATTCCGGCTTTTCGGGTCAAGATGGATATTATCCCAAACAGATATACCTCCGTCTGGTTTGAGGTCACCGAGCCTGGCGAATACCAGATCTATTGCACCGAATATTGCGGTACGGAGCATTCTGGCATGCTGGCTAAGGTGATAGCCGTGTCGGAAGTGGGCTTTGCAGCATGGCTCGTCGCTCAGAATCAAGACCTTCCACCGGTAGAGCTCGGGGAACGATTATTTGCGCAATGTGCGATTTGCCACTCGACAGCTGGCGAAAGACTCGTGGGACCCTCGCTCAACGCTCGTTTTGGAACCACCCGCGCCCTCGTAGACGGATCAACGGTCCTCTTCGACGAAGACTATATCAGAGAGTCCATCGTGAATCCGGCCGCTAAGATTGCGGAAGGATTTCAGCCCATCATGCCCGCTGGCTATTCCAGTATGTCGGCCAAGGAAATTGACGGTCTGGTGGCGTACTTGAAATCGCTTGAATAATCCCTAAATGATAGCAGACTTGAAAATAGTACCAGACGGAAATGACTGAAACAGGATCGGTCAACTACCTGAACCATGATCGGTCGATCAAATCGTGGTTGCTGACGCTTGATCACAAGCGCATCGGCATCATGTATCTGATTGCCGTTTCTCTGGCATTTCTGGCCGGGGGAATCCTTGCCATGCTTGTCCGCGTCGAGCTGATGGCTCCAGGGGAGACGATTATGGGCGCCGATGCCTACAACCAGAGCTTCACCCTCCACGCGGTCTTGATGATATTTGCCTTCATCATACCTGCCGTGCCTGCCGTCATGGGTAACTTCGTGCTGCCCTTGCAATTAGGGGCAAAAGACGTGGCGTTTCCCCGACTGAATCTGGCGAGTTTCTATATCTATCTGATCGGCGCGGTGGTGGCCCTATCGGCGCTGCTCGTGGGCCGTGTAGACGGCGGCTGGACTTTTTATACCCCGTATTCGACCAGCATCGGAAACGGAATACTCTTTGTCTCTGCGGGAGTATTCATCATGGGTTTCTCGTCGATCTTGACAGGTCTGAACTTCATCGTGACCGTTCACAAGATGCGAGCGCCGGGCCTTACGTGGAACAGGCTTCCGCTGTTCGTCTGGTCGATTTATTCGACCGCCATTGTCCAGGTTTTGGCGACGCCGGTGATCGGGATCACGGTTCTTCTTCTGTTCCTCGAAAAAACACTCCAGATTGGCATTTTCGATCCAGCTCTGGGTGGAGATCCAGTACTGTTTCAACACTTTTTCTGGTTCTATTCGCATCCAGCGGTTTACATCATGATCCTGCCGGCGTTCGGGATCATCTCTGATCTGATGGGCACCTTCTCCCGACATCAGGTATCGGGGTACAAGTTCGTCGCGCTTTCGTCGGTCGCCATCGCATTCCTGGGCTTCCTCGTCTGGGGGCATCACATGTTTGTGTCGGGTCAGTCCGCCGTGTCGTCGATTGTATTCTCGCTGATTACCTATCTGATAGGCATCCCGACGGGTGTAAAGGTCATTAACTGGGTCTCAACGATGTACAAGGGGTCGGTCCAGTTCAAGACGCCGATGCTGTACGCCATAGCGTTCCTATTCACATTTTCGATTGGCGGATTTACAGGAATATTGCTGGGGGTTCTGGCGATCGACGTACATCTGCACGACACGTACTTCGTGGTTGCTCACTTTCACTACGTGATGATGGGCGGAAACGTCATCGCGGCGCTGGGAGGATTGCACTACTGGTGGCCGAAAATGACCGGCAAGATGTACAATGAGGTCTTGGGCAAGATTGCTGCCGGGCTGGTGTTCGTGGGATTCAATCTGACGTTCTTTCCGCAGTTTATTATGGGCGCAAAGGGAATGCCCCGCCGCTACTACGATTATCTACCGGAGTTTCAGGGCTACCATCTCCTGTCGACCTACGGATCGTGGGTTTTAGGAGCGGGTCTGTTTTTGATAGCATTCTACCTCCTCGCATCGTTATTCAAGGGGAAGAAGGCGGGATTGAACCCCTGGGGTTCGCTCACACTCGAGTGGACGCACACCACCACGCCGCCTCACCCGCACAATTTTATCGAAACGCCGATTGTCACGCGAGGCGCGTATGACTTCCACCTGGCCAAGCACCTGTTTGAGAAGGAAGGCAGCGAGATGTCGGAAGTCGTCACCTCCACAGAGTAACGCACAATAATCGGGTTCCAGAGGCCCTTCACACACCCTGAATAATCTGTTCTAGCATGGCTCACGAGCATTCAAATCATCCGGCACACCTGCAGCACCACTTCGTGTCGTCAGAGCAGCAGTTCGACGCTGCCAAGATGGGAATGTGGCTGTTTCTCGTTACGGAAATCCTTCTATTCAGTGGGTTGTTCGTTACGTACACGGTCTATCGAGTCTGGCATCCGGAGGTCTTTGCCAAGTCGGCGGAGCTCTTGAGCTGGCAGATGGGAGGGCTGAATACGATCGTATTGCTGGCATCTTCGTTTACCGTTGCACTCGGCATTCATTTCGCCCAGAAGGACAACAAGAAGGGACTCGTGATCAACCTCGTTCTGACTTTCCTTCTGGCCCTGACTTTCCTGATTGTCAAGTATTTCGAGTACTCCAGTAAGTTCGAACATGGAGTCTTTCCCGGGGCCGCTTTTGCACCACACGGAATATCACACGGCGTCGATTATGCGGCGTATAACATTCCTTTTGCCGCGCAATTCTTCTCCATCTATTTCGTAATGACAGGTATTCACGGCTTCCACGTCCTCGTTGGAATGGGTCTGTTTACCTGGATAACCGTTCGTGCCATCAGAGGCGATTTTTCCAGCAAATATTACACGCCTGTCGAAATCTGCGGATTGTACTGGCACCTGGTCGACATCATCTGGATTTTCCTGTTTCCTCTACTGTACTTGATATAATACTGTACTTGATATAATACTGTACTTGATATAATACTGTACTTGATATAATACTGTACCTGATATAAATCGCGATTGCGCTTGCCTGTCACGGGCCACAACACAGCATCGAAAGTGTCACACACTGAGCATCACATAACATCGATCAAAACGCTCTCCATCGTTTTTGGAGCGCTTGTCTTCCTGACCATTTTAACGGTCGGAACGTCGCGCCTGGATCTTGGAGTGATGAACGTTCCCGTGGCTCTGGTCATCGCCATCACCAAGGCCCTGCTGGTGGTCGTGATTTTTATGGCACTCAGATGGGATAACAAGATCAATGCAGCCATTTTTGCGGTCGGCGTCCTGTTTGTTATCGTATTTCTCTCGTTCATTCTCCTCGATACGATGTATAGGGGTGATTTGTCCAACACGACCGAGGGCACCATCATGGAGATGGAGGCAGCCGATGAGGCACTTCGAGCAGGGGAGAGGGATCTGCCACCCGCTGAGCCCCCGGGTCACGAGGAATAGGGTCCGGCCTTAAGCCGGACCCACCTTTTTTTGTTGAGAGAGCACGTAACTGTTTCGAGGTCTGAAACGTTTGATTAAAACCACCGAATAATTCCGATTCAAACGCCGATCCATGGACACGCTGATTACCATATTGGGAGCGACTGCAGCTTTCGTGCTGCTGTTCTGGATCCTCTTTACCTTCCTCAGAACTATCCTACCTCAGAAAAAGATAGAAGCTGATCTGATTCAAAAGAGATTACGACCTCGTGCGAGGGTCAAGGCCGGAGATGGAATCGTGATGTTCACAGACATCCGCGACCTTGAGCACGAACGCATGATGACCGTTCCAGCGGATGCCGATTACATCTTCGAAGAAGGCTATTCCGCGGGATGGCCTGACGGATGGACGGACGATTTGTATTTGAGGCGCAACTGACCCTGTGACCATTCTGTGGCCAGAGCCCTACTCTCCCCGGAATGTGTCGATCTGAGCGTTGAGGAAATCTCCGAGCGTCAAATAACCACTGTTCAGGGTCTTCCGAAGATTTTTATCCTCTATCCCCATCTGGCCGGTTACGACCTTGAGAATCTGGCACGAAACGCCGTGAGTTGCGCCGACGTAGGCAACAGCGTATCCACTCATGTCGCTGACATCCGCGATACGTTGCCAGTAAGACAGCTCTGTCGCACCCTGAACAGTGTGATCCTGCGTCACGAGTGTAACGTTTTTTAACGTATCGAACGAAACGGAGACTGGCATTCTGGGATACGTGGGAGCAGATAATTCGATGCGATCTCCCTCGAATACCTGTGCAACACCCACCATTTCACCTATCGCCAAATCGTCGCTAAGTGCGGTGCATGTTCCAGCATGAACAAGCGTGTCAACCTTGTAGGCTTCCAAAAGACGTTCTGTTCGAAGAGTCGCCTTGATTTTTCCGATGCCCAGAATGGACACTAAAAAATCGTCGTCGTGAAAAGTCTCACCTTCTCCAAGGCCGTCAAAACGGCCCCGTTCGTAGGTGGCAAGAAAAGGCTCTGCTTCTTCGGTAGTAGAAAAAACTATTCCTGTCATTGAACAGTATCTGGGCGTCGTGGTATGAGGGCGTTCGATCTTTTCGAACAGATAATCCACCCGGGAATTACCTTTGTGGTGTGCTGCCCGGATCGAGGAAGGCTTAAGAAACGAATTCGAACGTCGTTATGAAAGTTATTGACCTGCTAACAGATAAGGGATCTCCCCAGGTGTCATACGAGATTGTCCCGCCAAAGCGTGGCGGATCTGTGTCGGAGATTCTTGAGATCATCGACGGTCTCATGGAGTTTGATCCACCCTGGGTGGATGTAACCTCCCATTCTGCTCAGGTTTACTACGAAGAACAGCCGGACGGGAGCTGGCGGCGGCATGTCAAACGCAAGCGACCAGGGACTCTGGGTCTGTGCGCGGCCATAAAAAGTCGCTTTGGCGTGGAATCTGTTCCGCACCTTCTCTGCCAAGGATTCACCAGAGAAGAGAGCGAAGACGCGCTGATTGAGCTGAACTATCTCGGTATTCAGAATGTGATGGCTCTGCGCGGTGACGACAACGGGTTTAAAAAGCCTGTTTCCGGAGATAGAACTACAAACGAATTCGCGATTGATCTGGTAAAACAGATTTCCGCGATGAACGAAGGACATTTCCTGGAAGAGTTGATTGACGCGGCGCCCACTGATTTTTGCGTGGGTGTAGCAGGTTATCCCGAAAAACACTTTGAAGCCCCAAACATCACATGGGATGTGCTCAATCTGAAGCGCAAGGTGGATGCGGGAGCCGAATATGTCACGAGTCAAATGTTCTTCGAGAACGAGTCCTTCATCACTTTTGTCGAGCGCTGTCGCGAAGTGGGCATCACGGTGCCCATTATACCCGGTCTGAAAATCCTGACTTCCAGGCGCCAGCTTCGCTCACTTCCCGCCCGCTTCAATGTCCAGGTGCCGGAGGCCCTGGCGGCTGAAATTGAATCTGTCAGCGATGAACAGGTGGCAGAAATCGGTATCGCCTGGGCTCTGAAACAGTGTGAAGGGCTTATGGAAGCGGGATTCCCAAACCTTCATTTCTACATCATCCAGACCCCCGCTCACGTCTCTCAGGTTGTTCGCTCACTCAGGAAAATGGCTTGACCAGCCCATACGGGTTGCACATTCTCGCGTCTTCAAGGTGCCCGAACCTACCCGGCCGCATCCAGATAACGATTCTCCAACACATGCATCGCCTCCCGTTCTCGTTCTGAGGCGTCGTCGTGACCACACAGGTGGAGCAGTCCATGCACGATGTACCGTTCTATTTCAGAAGTCAGGTCTGAATCGAATTCTTTGAAGCGCTCCGACGCGGTTTCAACATCTACATAGACCTCTCCCTCAATCGGATCATCCTCCAAAAGGAACGAAATAACATCCGTGTTGAAGTCGTGAGCCAGCCATTCTCGGTTCAACTTGAGGACCGTTTCGTGATCCGCCAGCACAATACTGACCGATTCAAACCGCTTGGACTCACCTGCAAAGACCACATCAATGAGGTCGTTCACCCGATCTTCGGTGGGGAATGCGGCGTTCTGTTCGACTGACAGAGAAAGTGATGTAGCTCCCACGGGTCGGGCAGAAATTAACCGAGATCCCCGAACAGGTCCTCGGTTACTGACAGCGCAACACTGCTCATTATCAGTTCGGGAGGAAGCTTGGTGAAGTCGGTCGAGAGTAACTTGGTATCCACATTTGCATAGAGCGAGCATCCAGCCTCTCTCTCAACAACCAATCCGTTCGCTGTTTCACCGCTGCGAGCAACAAAGATGACTTCCCCGAGGTCTTCGCTTCCGATAAAGCCAGTGCATCCCTGGAGCTGAAGGAATGAAGCGGGGGCGTAAACAGAAACCAGAGACGTGGTGTCGCCTTCGCTCAGTCCGTTGACCTCCACGCTTCGGTGGATTTCAAGCGTGATGCGGCGGCCACTCTGCTCATCTGCCAGTTCAAAACGGGCAAATGAAGCGTCCTTCTTGGCTGTTACACCCAGGACGGTTTCAATACGCTCAATGTCTGTGTCAGAAAATGAAAACGACATGTTTTACTGTAGATGACTCGTCGAAAAAGGAGATGGTCGATCGAGGTCGTTACGTCAAAGATAGAGGCTTTGGGCCCGGTTTACAACGTATTTGGTGCCTCAGAAGGCCAGCATCACCGCTTGGTTTAAAATTCCTTTCCGAGAAACGACCCAGGCTGTAACTTCGGGGAAAACCTGCAACAAATCGCGGAGATCCACCCAGTTTACGAGAGAAAACGGGTAGGTTTCAGCCATCCGGTAAACTCAATGCTAACTGCCCGCCAAGCGTGTATAACAGCGGCCGTTCTCGGCGCTATCGGAGTTGGGCTGGGAGCCTTTGCCTCCCATTATCTGGCCGACATGTTGACTGATTCCCACTTGAATACATTCAAGACTGGCACGTCGTATCTCCAACTGCACGCTGTGGTCATGCTACTGGCTGGATTGTGCGCTTTTAAATGGACTGAGCGCAGATTTATTCTGGCAGCAACAGGATTTGCCCTGGGCATGTTCGTTTTCAGTGGATCCCTCACGATTCTCGCTGTTACAGGGATTTCATGGTTGGGGCGTTTGCACCAGTAGGTGGACTGATCTTGATTGCTTCCTGGCTGTTTCTGGCTGCGGGATTCTGGCGTGTAACGAACTGAATCCGGATAAGAGGGGCCCGTTCTCAGCCCTTAGTTTCCCTCGTCCTCTTCGAACAGAAGCGTTATACTAGGCGCCAGATTGTGCGCCGCTGCGAGATTCAATAGTTCCTGGGCCACACCTTCAGCGGAGTCGAACGTTCCCAGTTCTCGAGAGTCGACCGCGAGCGCATAGCCGATATCATCGGCCTCTCCGGGCTCATAATCTTCCCATTCCGTCGCTTCTTCCAACACGAACAGGCCGTCTTCCGGGGCGAAGGAAGCTACATATCGCTCGCACTTTTCGTCGATGTCTACCAGGCTGAGATTTCCCAGCGCCTCGTACTCTTCGTCATAAAACAACGTCTCAGCGATGAGGCGCAGGGTGAATTGATCTGTATCGAATGCTGACATGGATCACGCCGTACAGGGTGCGGGACGTTAGTGAGAGGTGGCCGCTATACGGCCACATCCGCAAGATACACTTCCAAAAAGGCCTGTGCATCATCAAAATCGAGGATTTCAGCGGTAGCCGAAAATACATCTTTGAAATGGGACGATATCCTGCTCTCGACTTCATCGCGATCAATTGATTCGAGGAGTTCAGATTCCATCGACGTCACTGTTCGGTCATGGATGCCGCAGGGTACGATCATCGAAAAGTGTTTCAGGTCAGGAGCCACGTTCAATGCGAATCCATGCATGGTCACCCACCGGCTGCACCGAATACCCATCGCACATATTTTTCGCTCATCGCCGGCCGTGCGTGTTACCCAGACACCGGTCCTTCCATCGATTCTACCACTTTGCATGCCGAATTCAGAACACGTTCGGATGATGACCTCCTCCAGATCTCGCAAGTATCGGTGAATGTCGGTGTAAAACCGATCCAGATCAAGAATCGGGTACCCGACTATCTGTCCTGGTCCATGATAGGTGATGTCTCCACCGCGGTCACTTCTTACGAACGTAGCTCCCTGAATACGCAATTCGTCCTCGCTAACGAGGAGATTGGCGTCATTTCCACTTCGTCCCAGGGTAAAGACAGGTGGATGCTCCACCAACAGGCAGACGTGCGCCAGATTTTCGGGTTGTTCTGACCTCTTGTTGTCGATTAATCTCTTCTGGAGGCTTCTTTGGAGCTCCCAGGCAAGCAAATAGTCCAACTCGCCCATTCGGCAGAATACGATGTGCTGCGTCTGAGACATGATTCAGTTGGCGATGCTGACGCGAATATTGAACGTTCCGTTGATGTTGACGGAGGAGGGCTGGCGAGAGTCTTCGGAATCGAACTTCTCGTATTTCAGTGTGAAATCTGCCTGGACACGATTGCTGAACTGATACGCTATCCGGGGCGTCATGATGAAGCGTGTGTGCGCCGTAACCAGAGAGATGTTGTCGCCTTTCAGGGCGTCCCCAAGTTGAAATTCTGGATCGGTCAATGCCTGTTCCAAGCCGCGCCGCAGGCGGAGTCGCTGATCCTTGGTGTTCGACTTTGTGATGTTGAGTTGCAGGGTCACGCGATTGTTCAGTTTTCTTCCAAAAAACGGGAGTTTCATTCCCGATTTCTGGTAACTGATGGTAAAGGACAAGTTGTCGGTCTTGTTTTCACTGATTTCAAAATTACTGGTACTCAGAGAGTATGAATTGCTCTTCTCCCAGGCAATCGTGGTCGTAATCTTGTTCTTCCAGGTGATGTCGGCGGCAATCAGCGGCGAATATCTCTCATTGATGCGGATGTTGTTGATCTGAAATTCTTCCACTCCAAACTGAATGCGCCGACCACCAAGATCTACGGTTTTCACTGTGTCTGGTCCGGCGAAGGTCGTATTGGTATTGAAGTCGGCGGCGTAGTCTCCTGAGTAGGAGTGGCGCAGGGTGATGCTCTGAGTCAGTGTACGAAAGAGCGGCCAGCTGGAAAGGCCCGAATAATTCAGCTGCCAGTTTGGTTTCGGAAAGGGTGCAATGCCAAGGGCATCCACTGTACCGCCGCCCTTGACGTATGCTTCGCGAAAATCATTGACGACAGAAGCGTTTGTCAGAACGGTTGTGCCATCCTGATTCGCGTCTGGAACGATGATCGGGTCCTCCTCACCTAACGCATCGAAGTCCGCATGATAGGTGTTGAGCTGACTGGAGAACATGTCCAGGTACGAAGAGCCAAATGCCCAGATGCTCGATTTATTGTTTCCTGACTGGGTAAACGTCGTATCCACACCAGCGAAGGCACCCAGATCATCTATCACCGGGCGAAACGTGAAGGTCTCACTCTCGCTCAGTTCCAGATTCCAGTTTAAAGTCACGGAAAGCGTTTTCGTCGGATTCAGTGTCGTTCGACCCTGAAATCGCTGAATATCGGACAGCAGATCGGACACCTGGAGCGAGGGATCTATTAGACGATCTTCGATATCGAGCTGTCGACTGAATCCAAAACGGTAGCCGAGCGGTGCGCCTTTACCTCCAAGCGCGTCGCGCAGGCTGTAGAACGTCGCGACATCTATCAGTTCGCCCGAATCTCCATACACGGGCGTCCCAACATTGGAAGACGCTCCAGACTCGGAGTTCTGATAGGTGACATTGAAGTCTCTGATCCCGGTGACGGCCAGGAGTAGTCTTCGAGACAAGGAAGCCAGCCTTCCTGTAAATCCGGGACCGGATACAGCCTGATCCGCGTCCTCCCGATCTGCCCGTTCAACAGGTAGCTCTTCCGGCATTTCAACTCCACTTTCTTCCGCCAATTTTCTGGCGTCCCGGGCTTTTTTCCGGTTTTCTTTTTCGGTCTTCTTTTGATTCCTTGCGGTCTCTCGATCTCGATCGTACGTCTGCTGAATGGTCTCAATTGACTCATAGAATCCAAATTTTCGCCACATATCCTGAATCCGGAGTGTAATGCCCCCCCGTAGTTCGGCCGTGTTTCGGACTGATGCCCCGGTATTGCGCCCCACCGGCCCATTTTGCCAGTCAAAATTAACGCTGTAGCCGATGTCCTGAATCTGAATCCAGTCGAGCGCTCGGACGGCGTTCAATCTCGGCCTGAATGAGGCCCGAAAAATTTGGCTATGCCGATCCGTTCTGGGGGTAAATTTTCCGGTCAGAAATTCTCCAAGAACGGTCGAGGCAGGCCGAACGTTCAAGAGCCCAATCTGAAAAGCATTGAGCTGCTGGGAGTCAGAAAGCAGTCCCGCATCGATTGCATCCTGCAGGGTTTGTCCCAGTATCGTTGTGTCTGGAGTGACGACACTGAATAACGTGTCCACACCCGCGCGGTTGAAGCTCTGATCGGTCGACGTATCGAAGCTCAGATTCAGAAAACCAAACGGGTTGTATTGGAATTGGAAATCACGTCCGTGTGTGAAGGCGTGTTTTTCCCGAAGAGGAAATCGAATGTCCAGGGGTATCTGGGTGGTGTCAGCCGGGTTCACAATGGGTCGCTCGCGGGTCTGCGAGAACGTCCTGTTGAATGTGCCCGAGGTAGAAATTGTTGCTGGGACGTAGTTGAACGCCAGCCCGCTGATCTTATTCAGAATAGGAATGGGATCGAGGAAAAACAGTGGGCGAAAGGTTTTTACTTTCCGCGACGAAAATCGGTAACTGAGAGAGGATGCCCACCGCCAGGAATCATTCCGTTCCTGGGACGGACTTCGCCCATCAATCGTGGCCTGAGAATAGGTCAGTGCGATACCGTCGACCGTGTTGCGCAAGATTTTATTTCTCGAACCCGATTTCCCGATCCGGGTGGAGAGCGACCTGGAAAGAGTGTAAGTCTGGGCAGCCTGAGTAGCCTCGGTCTTGGCCGTAGATTTTTCGTCATTCGTGAGATCTTCCCTGTCTTCGATCTGAGAGATGATTTCTTCCAGTCGAATATCTCCACGCGTCGGTGAGAATCGGGGAGTAGCGGTATTGGACTGAATCTGCACGTTTACAGGCAGATTCCAACCGTAGCGCTCCGGAATCAACTTGTGAGCATTCAGCTCCGTCGTAATTGTCCAGTTGTTGATGTTGAGCTGTTCGCGTTCGCCGAGGCTTGAAGAGAGCGACCCGAAACCATCGGTCTGTCTCTGGAAGCTGGCTTTGATTCTTCCGACATCGGCCAGTTTGATATCAATATTGGAAAGAGCCGCCCATCCGTTTTCTGAGTCATATCCCGATACTCGCAGTTCATTCACCCAGACCGTGATGTCTTCCAGGATGTACTCATTTCCTGTCAGGGTTGAGTCGGCGGGGTTGCGTATTCCTATAACGATACTGTTCACCTTTCCGAGGGACGGTGTGCCTCTGATTCCCAATCGTGTACCGGGTGGTGCAAACAGTTCGGCATCGGGAGAATCAGGTGTCGTCAGTTCACCTCCCGATACGCTATAAAAAATGCTGTCGGTCGGGAACGCAACACGGTCTCGGGCCACCTTGAGCTGATTAAGAGCACCCAATTCTATGTTCATTGACCCGAGGTCTCGGAACACGCCCTCAAAATCGACGGATGTCTGCCATAATTGGTCCGACGACCCGGCCGATTCGAAACTGGGGCTCACCGGTTGTTCGTATTCATAGAAGTCATTCGTCTCGTTCGATCCGAGTCTTACAAACAGCTTTGCCTTGGACCGTGCTTCCTCCTGGGGAAGCGAAGCGATGTCGGTTCCGTCCCCGAGTATTCCGTGAGCATGTACAAACATGCGAAGATTGGAGTATTTAAGCAGATCGAGACCGGTGTTTTGAGTCTTGAAAATGGCTCTCTGCTTGCCAGGTCGCAAATATTCGGTCCGAATTACGAGTGATTGCTCCCGGGCATTTTGAACCCGACCACTGGCAAGACGGGACTGGCTTACGACGGCTCCGATTGGTGGCTGATAGGTTTCGGCGTTCTCTTCGTTATTGATGCTCGATATTGTCAGCCGTGTGTCTGTGCCGGTCGTATCGAATGGTGTTTCATGTTCCAGCGTGATCTGTGTTGACTTTTGCCACTGTGACCCCACGAGTTCCAGTGACGCGAACCGCGCCGTGAAAGGAACCTCGTGCCCTGTAGTCCAGACCCGCATGAATTCGATGAGAGAGAAATCCTGAATGTCACCGACACGCCGATTATACCGTTGAACGGGTATGCGGATTTGATACCATCCCGTTCCATTGCCGTCGATATCGGTTACTTCACCAACCACAAAGTCATCTACGAGCTGCGGTGCAGCCAGAGAGTCCAAGACTTGCTTGCTGAGAGGAATTTCGTACTGGTAGTAGCTGTTGTCTGTATCTACCGTGGAGTTCAGGTTTCGGTCTTCTGAATCTGGAAAACGCGAGTTTCCACGTTTGATCGAGGTATTGGTGGCCAGCTTGGTCTGGGTTTCGAACGCATTCAGCTCGTGGCCGGAGAAATAGTGACTGAAATGTTGCTGAAAGGTCGCAACGTTCGGGAAATATGCTGGATTCTCGTAATACTGGGTATTACCAAAATAATGATAGTCATCACCCGACGGGTCAGCCAGCGCCTTGGCCACCTCTGCGCGGTAGAGGGGATCGGTGGAATTTTGATTCAGAGCCGCGAGAAAACTGGAGAAGTGAACTTCTTCCGTCGCGAAGGGTGGGTAGTCGCTCGTGCCGCTGGCCAGGCCGTCGAGGCCGAGGTCTTCGGTCCGGCGCGATGAGTCATCGATATCCACCACGCTGTTCTGTGCGCCGGTCGGACTCCGTCCCCAGTTCAGAATTCCACCCTCGGTAATGGTGGATGTCGATAATCCATCCTCATTGTTCAGCTTCTCGTCCGGAAGGACGTCCTCGGAAATGGATCCCAGATCTATATAGATGTGCGCATCCCTACCCGCATCCGTTGCCGCGTTCTCCGGAAACGGACGAAAAACGAACTCGACAAAGTCGATGTTCTTCAGGCTGAAATCGGTGAATCCTTCGGGCAGGCGTAGTGTCATTCCGCCCCAGGCCAGTTTCGGTCGGTCCATGAATCCCCTGAGGTCTCGCGTGAAATTGTAAGGACCACGTTCCCTGGGGTTGAAGTAGAAGTCGAACGTCTCCAGAGAGGGATCAATTTCAGCGCGCGTATCCCGGTTCGGAAAAACCTCATCGATCCGGAAGATCTTGATCGACTCGCCGCTGTACGCGATTGTCGGGATTTCCCTCAACATGTTGGCATTGATTCGATACCACGCGAAATTCCCACGCCAGTTGGTACGTAGAGAATCCGCGAGGATGCTGTTCTGCAAGCCGAGACGATCGACGGCGCCTATTGAGTCCGGCGCAGCGGCCAGGCCCCAGGAGCCCGGTTGAATCATCGTGAACGTGTTCTCAAATCCCTCGAAATCGTCGATGTAGGAGGTTCCGCCCAGTTCATCGCTTGAAAAATCTCTACCCGCGCTACGCAAGTCTTTCCGTGTCCGCTCGAAGGCGACGGTCTCCGTGTTACTTGGTCGAAGCTGTGCGAATTCGCCCGTTATCGAAATACTGCTCGGCTCCTTCGTCTGCAGGAGAGGGATGAAATCGATCGCACGTGTCATCCAGCGGGGCTCCAGCTTTAACGATCCGTCAATACCCCAGATAGTGTTCGCAATGGGTTCTTCTCCAACTCGATACTTGTCAATGGGCGACTTCTGGGTCATCCTCATCACGGTTGCCCCGAGAGAAAGTCGCTCGTCCATGAAGTAATCGGCGCGCATACCGATGAGCGTTTTCTTCTGAATATTGAAGAACGAGTTCTGCTCGAATTCAATCTCGATATCGCGGCCGGTAGTCAGAAAAGCCGGATTGATTATTTGAACGAGCCCCGTTCCAGAGTACTCGACGACGAAATCTGTATTCTCGGACAAAGGTGTTCCACCTGCTGTGACCCGGACCGACCCTGGAATGACCCCCGAATAGGCCTTCAGATCGTACGAAGATTTTGCTGATCCCCTGTAGGCACCTCGAATGCGATACACGTCATGCTGGCTGTCTCGACGGGCGTTAGCTTTTTTCTGGTTGTACAGAGCGTCGAAGACGAAGACGTTTCTGAGACCCTGTTGGGCTTCAGGAGTCCCACCACCGATTCCAATGACATGGTCCAGCCTTGAGCCGAAGGGTTCGAGATAGGGGAAGATTAGAGTTCCCTCACCGGGAACGATCGTGTAATTCACCAGGAAGTCAAATTGATCATCCGGAGTCAAGGCGAGGTCCTCGTTCAGGCGGTCAAAACCCAGAATTTGAAGGACGGTCTGGGTTCCGCCGACTCCGGGTAGCGTCTTGGAAGCAGTTTGCCCGGGTGGCTCGTAGAAGACCTGAAGCTCAAATTCATTCGGCTGAATGGAGCGACCGGGAAGCCGGTATATGTTGCGCATTTCCAGGTACCACGCGGCCGGATTGAAATTGGCCTCCAGCGCAGGTTGGCGGAGTTGTACCGGGCGGATCAGCTTTAGAAATATTTTTGCCTCGTTCTGCCCCCCATCTGAACCGCCAGTATCCGTCGAAAAATCTCCGACCTGAAAGGTTCGTCCACCGGCTCGATAGCGGTACGCGACGGCGAGGGCCTCACTTTCCTGGATGCGCTGCCGCATGGTAACATAGCCCAGCACCTCGTCCACATCGTAGTCGCGTCCCCGTATCAAGCGCTTGAATTTGCCCACCTGGAAATCGGACGAGGACAAGCTCTTTACCGATTGGAGATACGAACCAGGTGCAGCATTTCCGTCCCGAATATCCGTGTCGACTTCGCCACCGTCCGCATCGTCATACTGGTCACGATCATTTGCCGGCAGGGTCTGGGCGGTGAAGAAATTTGCCTGCTGGAGAATATCCGGCGATTCTCCAAGATCGACCACTGCCACAACTTGGCGGACGTTTTCCTCTTCCGGCCGGGTGGGGAGTAGTTTCCATATTTCAATTTCGGCGATTCCTTCGAACCCATTGGAGATGCGGATATTCGGCGGATCCACCAGTGCATCTTCAAATCGGTTGCGGAAGTAGTATCCCAGGAAGAAGTGAGTAGCCTCATCATAGTCTGTCGGCCTCAGATCAAACGGGGTCTCCTCGGATCCTCCCTCGATGTTCAGGCTATTGGATTGGCCTTCCTGCTGACTCATAATCGTGGTCAGGTGAACTCCACCGAGCTGGAACTCAGCCTTGATACCAAAAAGACTCTGTCCTCCACGGATCAGAGACGGCAAACCCTGCAGGAACACGTTTCCGGCCTCGATCTTTTTTACAATTTCGTCTTCATAGCCCGTGTATTCGAGCTTGAGTTGATTCTGGAAATCGAACTGGTTTCGAGAGTCATAATTGACATTGATGCGGAGTTTGTCCCCGATCGTCCCTGTGATTCCGAGGCTCAGGTCCTGTTTGAACTGCGGATCCAGTTGGCTGGGTTTTCCTGTTATGGAGACTTGTTGATCGCTCTTTCTATAGTCGAAGCCTGCGTGTATGTCCGCGGTACCGTTCACGCGTAATTCTACTTCGTTCTTTCCAAAGATCGTGCGGAACGCGCTCTGTCTACCTCCGGGTACCACAATGTTGAAGCCGAGACCACCGCGCCGCCGCTGTTGGTCTGATCTTGCGCGCTGAACAATTAATTCCTCCCAGTTCTGGCTCAGGTCGTAGGACAGACGTGCGGCGCGGTAAGCGTCGTACTCCAACTTGACCGGATACCGAATGTCCACGCCGCCGACCTTCTCGTGGGATGTATAGGTTAGCGCCGTCGTATCGAAGGAAATCGAATACTGCCAGTATCGACCCAGAGAGGGGGACATGACCAGGCGATCTTTCGGGTGCAAGGCGGCTGCCCACGCGTCCCGTGTGAACGAAGGCAGATACTGCCAGACGAGCGCCGAATCAGATACAAACAATGAGTCTGCCAGAAGGCTATCTACATCCAGCGTATCAATCGCGACGGAATCTGTATCCGCAACGGCTATGAAGCCATATTTGGCTCGATAATCCTGGTATTCGGGATCGATGGCTGCAGAACTGACCAGTACCATCGAAATCACGAACAATCCAATCGCTGCCGACAGCGCATAACGCAGCAGGGAGGATGCCGAGGCATCCTTGCTGGAATCTGTTGGTGTTTCGACCGGGCTTTTCAGCACAACTATTTTTCTACCGAGTATTCTAATACCGAGTAGCTTATACCGACAATTTCGAAATGGTATACCAGGGTATGGTGTGGTTTACCAACTCCGAACTGATGAATTCAAATAAGTGGATTTGTATCGGTAGAGGCGTATATATCTGAATGCTATTTCTGTTGATAATCGGCAATATTCGGGCAGAGCGGTCGGGATACCCGGTCAGGGTCCACAATTGGCTCCGCTTACCCAGACTGTATATTTTTGTTCTGAATTGCGCAATCCGTACAAGCTACTATGACTGAATTTCAATCACTACCCAAATCAGGGCCAGGCATTCTTTCTTGCCTAATCGTACTCGCTATCGGTGTTATCGGTTGTCAGACACCTCAAAGTACGCCTGAATATGACGATATTGCGGAAAGGGAGGCAGTCAGGGGCGTTTTAATGCGACAACAGGATGCCTGGAATAACGGCGACATAGCGGCGTTCATGGACGATTATGTCAAATCCGATACCCTTCGATTTACGTCAGGAGGGACAGTGCGTTATGGATGGGACACGACCCTGGAGAGGTACTACACCGCCTATCCAGATCGGGCGGCGATGGGTACGCTGGAATTTGGCGATTTGCAGATTGACATCCTTTCAGCCGAGTGGGCCCTCACGTTCGGATCCTGGCATCTGGAACGGGGAGGAGACTATGACGATATCGGAGGTCGGTACACGTTGCTCATGCACCGTGATTCTTCGGGGTGGAAGGTCCTCTACGACCACAGGTCTCAAGCCGACTGAGAGCCGAGCCCGTACGCCCAACGATTGCCCGGCTCAGGCTGCAATCGCGGCGCGGCTCGAATCGGAGTATTTGGAGACGATCCAGGTGGCGCCCCCAATAAGAATCATCAAGAAAACTGAATAGGCTGCCGCCGCGCCGAAATCGTAGAGGCGAAGCTGGGATAGGATTTCGACAGAGATTGGTCGATTGTCGAAGACATACAGCAGGATGGACGATACAAATTCGCCAAGGGCCGTTACAAACGTAAGAAGAGTACCCGCCAGGATGCCCGGGGCGATAGAGGGAAGGACGATTTGAAGGAAGGTCCTTCCCGGACCGGCTCCCAGATCCAGAGACGCGTCTGTCAGGCGGTCGTCGTACGACTCCAGCGCCGCGATGGTTGATCGCACTATCAGAGGGATGTGCCTAATGAAATAGGCCAGAGGCAGCAGCCAGAAAGTGCCGACCAGGATTGATCCACCGCTCAGGACCGTAGGCTCGCTGAAGGTGATGATCAAATTGATGGCGATCACCGTGCCCGGGATGGCAAACGGCAGAATGGCCAGCATGCGGATCAAGTATCGTCCACGAATGGAGCCCTTCACGATGAAAATTGCCGCCGCTACTCCAAAAATAATGTTAGCGATGGTCGCGAGGCCCGCCATTTTCAGACTGTTCAGCATCGGAGCGGCTACATCGGACTCACTGATCAGATTGAAATAATTCTCCATGGTGTAGGCCTGTGGCAGGACCTGGTAGGTCCAGCTTCCTTCTTTCACGAAGGAGATCAGAACGATGGTCAGGATGGGAAGCGCCAGAAACAGAAGTATCCCCAATACAGACATCAGCGCCAGCATTCTGACAACTCCCGAACCGACCGGGATGGGGGAGGGAGCTGATCCTTTTGACGCCGTCGCAACACCAGAGGCTCGGCGATTGCGCTCCATCAGAACCAGAAACAGTAGGCAAATCAGAGTCAGCACCACCGAAATGGTGGCCGAAAACTCCATATTCCCGTTCATTTTGTAATTGTAGATCTGGAGGGTCAGGAAGTTTTTCGTACCCGCGAACAGCAGTGGGGCGGTGAACGAAGCCATCGAGATCATGAAGACGAGCAGAGAAGCGCTCACGATCGAGGGTCGTAGATGGGGCAGAATGACGGTCCGAAACGTCCGAAGGGCGCTCGCACCGAGGTCCGATGCCGCTTCGAGAAGGCTGCGGTCCACGGTCTTCAGCGCCGCTGAACAGAAAAGGTAGTAGAAGACATACATCGAGTAGACATGCACGAGCCAGACCGCCCACATACCCGAAAAGGAAAAAGGTACACTGTCGAGTCCCAGCAGTACCTGAATACCGCGAGGAAGGATACCGCTCTCGCCATACAGAAATAGGAAAGCAAGTACTCCGACCAGGGGTGGAAGTGCAAGCGGGAGCGCCGCCATCGCCACGAGCAGCTTCTTCAGTGGAAAATCGAAGCGAAACAGTAGGAAGGCCATTGACGTGCCCAGGATTCCGGCTCCGACAACACTCCATATCGAAATCCAGATCGAATTGAAGAGGGCTCTGCTATTGGCGCTGCTGAAAGAGGAGAAGAGCGTGATCACCGTGTCGATATTCGATCCCAGCGATACAACCCTGAGAAAGGGCCACACTACATATCCGAGTAGAAGGAGGAGTAAACCACTCAGAAAGAGTACGTTCGCTCGACGTGAGAGGATACTGCTCGTAAGCGCCGGTGATCTTGTAAAAGGGGACATGATCACATTGGGATCACACGGACACGCGCGCCTGAAGGGCGCGCGTCAATGTCGCTTCATCCGTGAATTCAAGGTCACTGCCTATTGGAATTCCCCTCGCCAGTCTTGTAACCTTAACCTCAAAGGGTGCAAGAAGTTGAGAGATATAATAGGCGGTCGTATCACCTTCCACAGACGGATTGACGGCCAAAATGACCTCGCCAATGATCGGGTCTGATTCTGCCGGATTTGCAGCTCTCGCGATCAGTTCTTTAATGCGCAAATCTTCCGGACCGATCCCGTCCAAAGGTGAGATGGCGCCCCCCAACACATGATAGATTCCCGAGTAACCCTGGGTCCGCTCGATGGCCATTACGTCGCCCGGCTCCTCGACCACGCAGACTGTTTCGTGATCGCGGCGTTCGGACGCACAGATAGGGCAGGGGTCGTGATCGGTGACATTGAAGCAGGTCGTACATAAAATCACCTTCTCCTTGACAGCGATGAGCGCGTCCGCCATTTGAGCGACTTCAACTTTGGGCAGCTTCAGAATAAACGCCGCGAGCCGGCGCGCCGTCTTGCGCCCGATACCGGGTAGTCGCGCGAATTGATCGACCAGTGTCTCTACTGATTCGGAAGAGAATTGCATGGAATCCTGATTAGAGTCCGAATCGGCTGAGGTCCATTCCCGGCGGAAGCATTCCACCAGCCGTCTTGGCCATTTCTGCCTTTGCTAGCGCTGCACCTTCTTCAAGGGCTTTGTTGACCCCAGCCATGATCAGGTCCTCCAACAACTCCGGGTCCTGAGGGTCAATGACCTCTTTTTCGATGGAGATGGACGTTATTCGCTGGACACCGTTGGCGGTGACCTTGACCATCCCTCCACCGGCTTCGGCCGTCACGGTCTGGGCTGCCAACACTTCCTGTGTCGCCGACATCTTCTTCTGCATGTCCATCATCTTGCCGACCATATCGGCCATGTTCATACCATCACTCATGGGCTGCTCGATTGATTGTTACTGATTGATTGAACGATCTGGTGTTCTGATCCCAATCCCTACCATACGATCTCCCCGCCGAAACGCTCCATCAGGGATCGTACGGTGGGATGGTCTTCGGAGATCTGCTCAAGAATCTTTTTCGCAGAGGATTCGCTCAGGTCCTCAGGCCGTTCTTCAACCTGGGTGGCTTCAATCCGGAATGCAATCCTCTCTACGTGCGAGCCGGACAGTTCGGTCAGCCGGTGTGCCAGTTTTGCCCGATCGTTTCGGAGGGCCTTTGCGTGAAACTCGTCGGGTACAGACAGGAGTATCGTCTTTTTCTCAAAGGCAAATACGACGGCGTGTTTCAGAAACGATCCCAGTTGCTTCTCACTGGCCATGATATCGACAACGAGTGTTTCCCACGCAGATTTCAACTCTACGAGCCGGTCATCGGTGAGTGATTCATCCTCCGATTCTGGTTCTAATACGAGCACGTCCTCATCTTCCTGCAAGGAAGCTTCGTTTTCCGGGCGGGCTCGAATCTTCTTGATGGCCGGCGCTTCGGTAAATAGCGAAAGCCCCTCATCGGCAGCAGGGGCAGCAGAGGGAGTCGGGGGCAGAGATTGAGGGAGCTCGGGCGCTACTTGGGGTGCGGATCTGTCTTCCGGAACGAGGGCAGGAGAGAGCTCTATCGACGCAACTTCCGGTAGTGCTTCCGTCGGGGTATCTGTCTCAGTGGCCTCAGTGGTCTCAGCGGTCTCAGCGGTCTCATCGCTTAGCGGGCTAGATAGGTCAGACTTCGACTCGGGACTGGGCTCACTCGTCGTTTCGGGGTCACCCACCGAACCGGAGTCACTCGCAGCCCTGGGTTCATCTGCCGCGATGGGCTCGACCGCGGAGTCCGCTTCTGAGGCTGGAAGTTGCGGGGGCGCAGTCTTCGCAGTCGATTTGGGTGCCGGGGTGGGAGTTGGCGGGATAAGAGTAACTGGAGCCGGCTGTTCGGTCACAAAGCGAACTTCTCCAGCGGCCGCCATCTTTTCCAACTGGTCCAGTTTGTCCAACGCCGACCGAATGTCCACAGAAGAGGGGAAACTTGCCATTCTCAGAAGTGCCATCTCGAGTCGAAGTCGGGGCTGGCGTGCGAGCCTGAGCGAAGAGGATAGTTCGCTCGCAATATGAATCATGGACATCAAGGTCGATTCAGAAAAGGAAGAGCTTTTCTCGCGAATTCGCTCTCGATCTTCGTCTGTAGCCTCTATGAAATGAGGGTCGTCGACCGTGAGAGCAACCAGGAAATTTCGAAGATGCTCTGCAAGTCCATCGACGAATTCCTGCAGATCATAGCCCGCACGAACGATTCGATCAACAATGTGGATCATGGCCGAGCTATCGCTTGACATCACAGCTGCCGTTACGTCGAAATACAGGTCCGTATCCACTACACCCAGTGCAGTAATCAATTCTCGGTGTTGAATCGCAGTTCCGCAGAGGGAAACGGCCTGGTCAAATACGGAGAGGGCGTCTCGCAGGGAACCGTCGCCTTTGCGCGCGATCAGCATCAGAGAAGCGTCATCAGCCGTGATGGATTCCGTTTCGCAGACATATTTCAGCCGACCGATAATTTCCTGGATGGAAATGCGGCGAAAATCGAAGCGCTGACAGCGGGATTGGATCGTCGGCAACACTTTGTGAGGCTCCGTCGTCGCGAAGATGAACATCGCATGGGGCGGAGGTTCTTCGAGGGTTTTAAGGAGGGCGTTGAAGGCCGCATTGGATAACATGTGTACTTCGTCAATGATGTACACCTTCATCCTTCCGTTTTGCGGCGGAATGCGGACGACTTCCCTGAGATCCCGAACATCGTCGACCTTATTGTTCGATGCCGCGTCAATTTCGATAATGTTGAGATTACGGCCCTCTTCAAAGGTCTTGCAAGAGACGCACTCTCTACACGGCTCCGCCCGGTCTTCCCGGTCTTCGGCGGGAGTCGAGCAGTTGATGGCCTTCGCGACGATCCTGGCTGCGGTTGTTTTTCCGACTCCGCGGGGTCCGGTAAACAGGTAGGCGTGTGCCAATCGATCGAGACGGATGGCGTTCTTCAGTGTCTCGGTGACGTGCTCCTGTGCCACGACATCCTTGAAAAGGAGTGGTCGGTACTTGCGAGCAGTGACGAGGTACGTCGTGTTGGACATGAAAAGTGAATGGCTCAGAATCGCTGAAGAACTCGCCGGAAGGAACGCGCAACATAACGGCGATTTACACCCTTAGCAAGTGCAGGATTGGTCTACTCCGCGCCCGCCTAGCGGGATCCTGAATCACACGCGTGTCGCAGACATTATCGTCGAAATAAATGTTCTGGCGATCGTCTGGCGCAAGGCGTCAATTCTGGTTAACGCAAGTCCGGAATTCTCGAGAATGACGAGATTACTGAGGTCCATTTTCGCCCTCACGAGCCAGCTCAGCTCTTCCTCGGTGAGCTGCCCTCCGGCGAGCATGGCCATCCACGTCTCGACGCGTGACACATTGCCCAGAATGGCATCCCGACTTGCCGTAATCAGTTTCTCCTTGAGATCAGGAAGCGTAGATGCGAGTTCCTCCGCCAACTTTTCCAGGAAATCGTCGATGAAATCGTACACGTTCATGACCCACCTCCTTGTTCACTTCCTATTTTTCCACTTTCCAGTCCAATTATCGCATCAAATCCACCCGAAACGATTGACAGAGCCTCGGTGATGAAGGACTGCGAAAGACGTCCCTGTTCCTCCCAACGAGTCAGAAATCCACCCAGTAAATGTGCCTCGGGATCGAGCATGATCTCCCATTGCTCTGTCGAGTGATCATTTCGGGGCCGTCCTCGGGCAAATTCGTAGGCCTTTGACAGTCTGGACCTCAGGGCGATAATGGATTTTGCCTGTTCTGAAAAGGGCAATTCTGCCAGTGCCATCAGATCCAGGGAGTCGACCTTCAATTCGACGGCTTGTTGATAGGCGTGGAAGGAGTACGGTGCAATTGCTGGAGAGCACGCAGCAAATGCAGAGCAAACACAGAGCGCCAGGACGGCGGACGAGCGGGAGATTTTTGAATAGTAAAAAAGCATGGCACCATTCGAACAAAACGGCCTCCTATGTATGTAAACGTGAAAACGAGACCAACGGCGACTCCTGCCACCGGAATCACACAGGAAAGATGTTTTGAGCGAGGGGAGAAAAATCATTCACGTCGACATGGACGCCTTTTTTGCATCCGTCGAGCAAAGAGACTTCCCTGAACTTCGAGGTCGACCAGTTGCTGTCGGGGGATCCTCCAAGCGTGGAGTGGTGGCTGCAGCCAGTTACGAAGCGCGAAAGTTTGGTGTGCGGTCAGCGATGCCTTCTGTGGTCGCCGCTCGCAAGTGTCCCGGATTGATATTTGTGTCTTCCAGGTTCGACGTGTATCGCGAGGTCTCTCGTCAGATTCGAGATATTTTCGGGAGGTACACTACACTGGTGGAGCCGCTCTCGTTGGATGAGGCCTACCTCGATGTGACCAACTCGTTGAGACCCGAACTGTCTGCAACGGCGATTGCTCACGACATTCGGCGAGCGATCTCAGAAGAAATCAACCTGACCGCCTCTGCCGGGGTCTCTTTCAACAAGTTTCTGGCCAAGGTCGGTTCGGATCACGACAAACCCGACGGGTTGACGATTATTCGCCCACGCGATGCCGTGGCTTTCGTAGCCGCGCTTCCTATCGGAAAGTTTTATGGCATCGGCCCAGTGACCGCGCAGAAGATGAACGATATCGGCATAAGAAACGGAGCCGATCTTCGTCGCTTTTCAGAGCAGGATCTTGTCAGTCGGTTCGGGAAAGCAGGACGATACTATTACCGCATCAGCCGCTGCCAGGATGATCGACAGGTGCACATCTCAAGGACCAGAAAATCGCTGGGTGCGGAGCGCACCTTCGAAACGAACATTACCAATATCGCGGAAATGAAGAGGCGTCTGGATGAACTTGCAGAACGGGTGAGTTCAAGAATGCTGAACGCCAGTCTCCTCGGATTGACGGTAACACTGAAGATCAAGACGTTCGACTTCGAAATAACAACCCGTCAAACAACGACAGATGTTCTTCGCGGACAGAAGGAGGAAATCATGGAGCTGGTGGACCTGCTGTTTATGCACGCTCCTGGGCCCCCGAGTAAGCCTGTTCGTCTGCTCGGCATATCGGTTTCAAACTTGCGCTCGCTCACTGACGCTCCCATCCCGGTTCAGCTGCGCTTAGAGCTCGACTCCGAACTATCAACCGAGTAGTCTGACCAAACCCTTCAGGCCGCCTTTCTTGCTCTGCGAGGGGATTCGCGCCGGGCTCTGCGGCTTGCTGGGAGATCATGCGGGCGCGTGCTTGGATGTCCGACCCGTTCAATCAGCCGGCTGAGAAAGTTCAACGTAGCCCGATGTGACGCCAGATCCGCCAGACCGTAGAGCATTCCGTTCACGTATTGATCGTGAGCCAGGTTTTTCAACGCCAGAAGTTGAACAGCCTTCAAGTTTTCGAGTGATAGAGACGCCGATCCATCGGCTGATATGAGTTCAGGTGCCGACTTGGAGATATCGAGATAGAAGCCCGTACTTCCGAGGGAAGCCATTACGTGTGCGTACATCATGTTTTTCTGCATCTTTACATTCTCGGGTGCGAAGGATTAGACCCATTTGCACCTACAGTCCTAACTAGTTAACGACGTGAGAACAGTGATTGTGTTGACGAATCTGAACTAACATACTCTACAGGGTGTGACATCGATTTGTCATAGGTACCCAAAACTTTCATTCCATCCATTCGGAGGACGCTGTTTTCTATTCTATCGAGCTTTTTTCGGTTGTTTATCGACTATCACACACCATGTGGATACGGCTTTCACACCACGAGTTGCGCGATTCGTCGAATATTTACGAGTAGACACATAGGTCATACATATGTTTAGGTCTATGGTTCCCTGCTTCTTAGACGCTTAGCGCTCTGGCGGACTGTCATGAGACCAACCCACCTGGCGTTGGTTTGCAACTCTCTTTCAGTTTCAGCGCAAACGAATCCAGCAATAGTGGTGTCTACGTTCTAGTGAACCTATCCACACCCAGCCTCGGCGAGCACCATGTTCAAGAACTACCTCACTACCGCGTTGCGGAATATCCTGCGACACAAGGGGTACTCGGCCATAAACATCCTGGGGCTGGCCGTCGGATTGGCCTGTGCATTTTTCATCCTGCTCTGGATTCAGGATGAAGTCAGCTATGATCAATTTCACGAGGATGGAGAGCGCACCTACGCTGTGATGCGTCATTCCACGTTTGGCGGAGAACGTGGTACTACGCGGTCGACCCCCAAACCGCTGGCAGAAGCGCTGGTGAACGACTACCCCGAGATCGAGAACACGATACTCGTGAGTTGGGAAATGGAGATGTTACTCAAGCTCGAAGATGACGCCTTTCGCTCCACGGCAAGATATGTGGGAGAGGACTTCTTCGAAGTATTCTCCTTTCCATTTATAAAGGGCGACATCTCGAGTGCACTTCTGAGCCCGGAATCGGTTGTAATCTCATCGACTCTGGCCGGCAAGTATTTTGGCGAAGACTGGCGAGGTCGAGATGATATTCTGGGCACACTATTTCGGCTCGAGAACAGGTTGGACGTATCACTGACCGGGATATTCGAGGATGCGCCCCTGAATTCGACGCTCCGATTTGATTTCGTCGTTCCGATTGAGGAATACATCCGGCGAAATGACTGGGTGGAAGCGTGGGACAACAATGGTCTCAGAATGTACGCTCGCCTGGCAGAAGGCGCGGATGTCAACAACGTTAACGCCAAGATAAAAGACCTGATTGATGAGCACGTTGACTCGTACGAGTCCGATCTTTTTCTGTACCCCATGCCAGAGCGGTATCTGCGATCAGATTGGGAAAACGGCGTGCTCGTGGGTGGGCGGATTGAATACATCCAAATGTTTGGGTTGGTCGCGCTGTTTATTCTTCTTATCGCCAGCATCAACTTCATGAATCTCGCGACCGCGCGGAGCGCTTCCCGCGCACGTGAGATCGGCGTCAGAAAGTCTATAGGAGCGACCCGATCATCACTGGCCTGGCAGTTCCTCGGTGAGTCGGTCATCAAGGCAACGATCGCGTTCGTGGTCTCCATCAGAATCGTCATCGCTCTGATGCCAGCCTTCAATGGTGTAACCCAGAAGTTCGTGAGCATCACGGCGCTGGGTCCTCTTGTCTGGCTTCAATTTGCAGGGATCGCTCTGATAACCGGCATTCTTGCTGGATCATACCCTGCCCTGTATCTCTCCTCGTTCAGCGTTGCAGGGGTTTTTCGATCCAATAGCGGCAGCTCAGGACGCGGAGCAGGCCTTCGGAAAGGGCTGGGTGTCGTTCAATTCGTCATGTCGATAGTGCTGATCGTCGGCACGTTCACCGTCTACCGGCAGTTGAGCTTCATCCGCGGAAAAGACCTGGGTGTCAACCGCGAGAACGTGGTCATGGTGGGCCTCGAAGGAGGAGTACGGGACCAATACGATTCGTTTAAGGGAGAATTGCTCGCCGCCCCCGGTGTGGTAAACGTGACCACATCGAACAACAATCCGCTGGCCATCTCCAATGATACGATTGGTGTTCTGTGGGAGGGCAAAGACCCGGACGACAACACCCTGTTCTGGAACAGTGCGATAGGATTTGATTTCGTCGAAACGATGGGGATCCACCTGGATGCTGGTCGATTTTTTCCAGGGAATTCGGAACGGACTCCTCCAACTATCTGATCAATTGGAAGGCTGCGGAGGCTATGGGAATGGAAGACCCGGTCGGTCAGTCGATCTCGTTCTGGGGTCGCGAAGGAATGATTGTGGGAGTCATGGAAGACTTCCACATGAGTTCGATGTATCGTCCGATAACGCCCGTGATTTTTCGTCTTTGGCCCGAGAGCACAAACATCCTGTTCGTCCGAATATCAGCAGATCAAACATCGGAAGCGCTCGCTGCACTCGAGCGGATCTACAAAACGTTCAATCCGGAATTTCCGTTTGACTACGAGTTCCTCGATGAGACTTTTGAAAACGCCTATCGAAGCGAGGTCGTAATCAGTTCACTCGCGAATATTTTCGCCTTTGTCGCCATCCTGATAGCCTGCCTGGGTCTATTTGGCCTTGCGTCGTTCACGGCTGAACAGCGTACGCGGGAAATCGGAATCCGAAAAGTGCTCGGCGCATCTGTCCCAAGTGTGGTAGTGCTGCTCTCGCGAGAGTTCCTGTTGCTGGTTGGAGGCGCGTTTATCCTGGCAGCTCCCGTCGCATATATCGTAATGAACCAGTGGCTGGATGGGTTCGCGTATCACACCGAACTTGGTGTCGGAATTCTGGCCACGGCTGGTGCATCGGCGATTATGATTGCGTGGCTGACCGTTAGCTATCAGGCAATTCGATCGGCAGTAGCGGCTCCTGTAAAATCACTGCGGGCCGATTAGTCTAAAGATCGCGAATCGTCTCGCCCGTTATCCGCCCGAGATAGCCTGGACGATCGTCAGTTCGCTGCCGTTCTCGACCTTGGTATCGAGTCCGTCGCGCCAGCGGGTATCGACATCCCCGACGTAGCAGAGCACGTGCTGTCTGAGTTCGCCCGTCTCATCGAGCAGGTGCACTCGCAGCGCAGGGTAGGACAGGCAAACCCGGTCGAGTACATCCCTGGCAGTCGCCCCGCTCGAGGCGAGTGCACGCAGGCCATCACAATGAGAGGCAAGCAGGCTGGGGACGCGAACCTGTACGGTGGTCTCAGTCATCACTGGCCTCCATAACTTGAACGGTCAGAATCCGTGGGAACGTCACGGGTAGCGTGTGCCAGGACTCGCCGAGGTCTTTGGAGGAATGAACAGTGCCGGAAGTCGTTCCAAAATACACCCCGCACGTAGGCAGCTTGTCCAGGGCCATCGCGCCGCGCAATACACCTCCGTAAAAGTCGGAGGCAGGCAGTCCGTTGGTCAGAGCATGCCATGAAGCCCCGCTATCCTGGCTTCGGTAGACACTGCATGCTCCGTCGACCGGCAATCGATATTCGTCCGAATGAAGGGGAAAGGAAAAAAGAGCGCCAGAGTGAGGGTCAACCTCGAGTGGAAAACCAAACGTAGATGGAAGCCCGGTCTGAATCTCTGCCCACTCTTCGCCACTGTCGGTTGTCATGTACATCCCGCGGTGGTTCTGTTGCCATATTCGGTTTGGATTGGCTGGATCCTGGGCGAGCGCGTGAACACAGAATCCGATTTCTTTGTGTTCTTCATCCGGAATAATCTGACTGATTCCCCGGTTTATCGGTCTCCACGATGCGTCGGCGTCCGTGGAAACGAATACGCCGACTGCCGAGATACCACACCAGAGTCGGTCTGGATTTGCATCATCCCTGAGAAAGGCGTGGGCACACAATCCTCCGGCGCCGGGGTGCCATCCACTTCTCGTGGGATGGCCGTTGAGTCCGGGGACGCCATACCACGAGGCACCTTGATCATCGCTTCTGAAAAGGCCAGCCTCATCTACACCGGCGTAGTAGGGTTCTGCTCTCGCATCGATGAACCAGATCTGATTCATCTTGATTTCTTCCTCGGGATCGAATGCCGGGCCATCTACAACTTGAGTCCATTCCTTCAGATCATCGCTGACTTGGATGGCGGGCCCGAACCAATCTGACGCAGTTCCGGCGAAGTATCGTCCATCTGCGCTTCGCGTCGCCGTGGTCACCTTCCAGCCTTGAAAATGTGGACCTTCGATATCCCACCGTATGCGGTCATCCGAACGCAGGATGAACGCACCTTTCATCGTGCCGACCAGTAGCGTGACAGACATATTTTTCCTCTGGATTCTGGATCTCACTCCTCGAACAGGGCTGGAAGCGAATCTTTAGACGGATCTCATGTCCTGGATGAGGGGTGATTGCTATCCATTATAGCGATTCCGGTCAGAATCGTTGCATCCAATAACTGGTCCGATGCGGTTCGGGCAGTCTGGGCGATTGGAGCGGCTGGGGCTATCGGGCGGCTGGGGCTATCGGGCGGTTGGGGCTATCGGGCGGCGAGGCTATCTGGCTGCGAGAAGATTCGAAAGTTCGGACGCAGCATTGACAACGAGCTCACCCAGGCGACCAAACGTGTCGGGGCTCAGGCGCTCGTTCGGTCCGCCGATACTCAGAGCGGCAACGCCTAGGCCCATCCGATCTCTCACGGCTGCTCCGACTGCCACGTATCCTGGTTCGAGTTCTCCAGAAGCAATGGCGTATCCTCGCTCTCGAGTCGCGCGAATATCTGCATGAAGCGCCTCCTTACCTACGAGTGTTGCGGGCGTGAATCGCCTGCGAGCGTGGCACAACTGTACTTCAAGCGCCTCGTTGGAGAGCTCTGCCAGAAGCGCTTTGCCTGTGGAGGTTGCGAAAACCGGCCACCTGGTTCCGACTTCGACCCGTGCTCCCACGATCTGAGAACCAGCCACCTCGTCCAGAATGAGCATCTGACCTTCAACCGGAACTTCGAGTGATGCCGTTTCTCCACTCTCTCCGGCAAGGTGCAGGAGCAGCGGTCGGGCGAGAGCCCGGATGTCACTCTTTTGGAGGGCGTGTGCACCGATTGTCAGGGCAGCAGAGCCAAGTGTGTAGCGGTGTGTCGATGCGTGGTGGGCAACCAGCCCCTCGCTCTCGAGTGCACTGAGGATGCGGTGAGTAGTCGAGGGAGAGAGCTTCAGGTCGGTAGCAAGCTCGGTGAGTGTGCTTCCCTGCTCTGCAGCAGCAACGGCCTTTAACAGATGAATGGCGCGAATAATGGCTTGAGTGCCCTGAGGAGCATCGATATGGTGTGACTCGTGAGTCACCGTCATCCTCGCATTCTGGCTGGACGATAGAATGGTGTTTTTGCGATCCTTGCTGGGACTTTCCTGCGCTGGAAGTCAATGGTTACTTCCATGAATACTTCGGTGTCGGGTACAGCGAATGCAGCGTCCACCGTAGCAAGGCCGATATACTTTTTCAGCAGGCCCGACCAGACGCGTGTGGTGACTCGGCCGATGTTAGCCCCGCTACGATCATAAACAGGCACGGGTTCTCTACACGGAGTGGGGGGCAGGTCAGGCATCAGGTCTGCCTTTCCATAAATTTCTTCGAGCGGTTGCCAACCAATTTCTATTCCGACCACAGATCGCTTCGGTCCTGTAAGTTTTTCCTTTTCGAGTGCCTTCCGCCCGACGAAATGTCCCTCCTTGTTCAATTTTACAGCCCATCCCAAGTTGAGTTCATAAGCTGACATTCGATGGCTCGGAATACGGGCTACTTCTGAGCTGACATAATCGACATTGATCAAAATGAATCCGGCTTCAACTCTGGAAGTGTCCATGGCTGTCAGGCCGCAGGGAGTTATGTGATATGGAGCGCCCCGTTCTATCAGTATGTCCCAGACGGTGACTGCGTGCTCGGCGGGGATCCAGATTTCATAGCCGAGATCACCGGTGTAACCCGTTCGGGATATGGTCACAGGCACCGAACCAATCTGCCCGTGAGCAAATCGGAAAAACTTCAGGTCATCTATCGGAACGGACGAGACCATTTTCAGGATATCCCTCGAGTTGGGTCCCTGCAGCGAGAGCGCAGCTGTGGCGTCTGACCGGTCGGTAATGCTTACGTTGAATCCCCGTGAGTTGAGTTCGAGCCATCCAAGGGCCGGCTCGGCAGCGCAGATCTGAAAAGAGGTTTCGGTATGTCGAAAGATGGTGCCTTCCTGGCGCACCGCACCGTCTGGATCACACCACGGAGTGTAGAGCACCTGACCAATATCCATCTTGGACGTGTCCTGCGTAACGACACGATTGGTCATCGCTACAGCGTCCGGGCCCGTCACCCAGTATTTGTAGAGGGGCGACACGTCAATAAGAGCCGCCGAGTGTCGGATTGCAGCATACTCTGGCTGTGCAAAATCGTTATATGAGTTGGCAACGAAGAATCCCGACCACTGAAGCCAGTCTCGGCTGTGGCAGATTTTTTCGGTTCTCGGATGAAAAGCGGTTCCAGCTGACATTATTAGGGCTGATTAAACGTGAGGTCGAAAATGAGCGTGATCTCGGGATATTGCCGTCTTCCTGCTATTTTCGTATTCTTGTATTCCGTATTGTGGAATCTATTCCATAATATGAAACTATTGACAGTTATTCAATGATTGTTTGACCATTCGGATCACCCCAGTTTTCGATCAACCCCCAGTTTTCGATCAACCATGAAGTCGTACGATGTCGTAATTATTGGTGCCGGCCACAACGGCATGATCTGTGGAGCCTATCTGGCTCGCGCAGGCAAAAAGGTGCTGATTCTTGAACGCCGTCATCTGGTTGGCGGCGCAACGGTCACCGAGGAGATCTATCCGGGATTCAAATACACTGTTTGCTCCTATGTGATCAGTCTGCTCAGACCGCAGATCATAGAGGATCTGAATCTTCCCGCGCACGGCCTCGAACTTCTTCCGCTCGACGGCACGCTCACCCCGACCCGCGACGGCGATTATGTAATGAGATGGCACGATTCTGGAGATACCCGGCGTGAACTCATCCGACATTCGCCGAAAGATGCAGAGGCGTACGAGCGGTTTGCGGAGTTGATGTATCATCTGGCCATGACGGTACGTCCGTTGCTCTCGACCGCCGCGCCCAGCGCTACGTCGATGAGCCCCGGCAATCTGAATGATCTCCGCCTTCTGGCTAAAAAGTTTTCCGTCAAGGAGGACTACCTCTTCGATCTTGCGAAACTCATGACCATGAGTTCGGCCGAGTTTGTGGAACAGTTTTTTGAAACGCCAGCGCTACTTGGAACGCTTTCTGCTAGCGGAATTATCGGGACGATGTTAGGTCCTCGCTCGCCTGGGTCGGCGTACGTGATGCTGCATCACTATATGGGTGAGATCGATGGTCAGTTCAGGGCTTGGGGCCTGCCCCGAGGTGGTATGGGTGGATTCGCCGAAGCCTGTGCCGGTGCGGCGCGCAGCTTTGGTGCGGAAATTCGTACAGAATGCCCGATCGAGGAGATCATCATCGAAAAAGGTGTAGCACGCGGTGTGATCATCGAGGGCGGCGAAGAGATCCGGGCTGCGACCATTGTTTCAAGCGTTGACCCGAAACGAACTTTTCAAAAACTGATCGAACCCGAGCACCTGGAGCCCGAGTTTCATAAGAAAATTGCTGCCTACAAGATCCGGGGCTCTTCCGGGAAAGTGAATCTCTCGCTATCCGGCCTGCCCGAATTTACCTGCCTGGAACCCGTCCGCGCGCGTGGTGAAGATCTTCGGCCGTACCTGTCGGGCGCGATCTCCATCAGCCCCGATATCGAGTATCTGGAACGGGCTTACGACGATGCCAAATACGGACATTTTTCTAGCAAACCGTTCATGGATGTTGTCATTCCATCAATGATAGATCCATCGATGGCACCTCCAGGCCAGCACGTGATGTCAATTTTTGTGGCGTACGCACCATACGATCTGGCAGACGGCCTCCACTGGCCCGATATCCGAGAGGATTTCGGCGATGCAGTTATTGACACCCTGGCAGAATATGCTCCGAATATTAAGGATCTCATCCTGCACAGACAGGTCGTAACGCCCTGGGACATTGAACATACTTTTGGGATGACCGAAGGCAACATCTTCCACGGAGAGCTCACCCTCGATCAGCTCTTTTTCCTCCGACCGGTTGCTGGCCAGGAAGGATTTACGACACCGATCCGGAATCTGTACATGTGCGGTTCGGGAACGCATCCAGGCGGAGGCGTGATGGGAGCGCCCGGCCAACTGGCAGCCAAGCAGATTCTGGGAGGCAAACTATGAGCACCCGATACGACATTGTTGTTGTCGGCGCCGGCATCGACGGACTCATCGCAGCCGCGTATCTAGCGAAAGCCGGTCGTTCGGTTGTTGTCCTGGAATCCTCAAAAATCGTTGGGGGTGACCACAGAACCGTTGAATTCGCTTCCGGATTCAGCATTCCCGCCGCGTTTGACTCGATCGAAGCACTCCATCCCTCCATCATTGAGGATTTGAAACTGTCCGCCAATGGGCTCAAGATGATCGAAGGAGGGGGTCGGTTACTGCTCGACAAAGAGGGCTTCTCGCTGCACATGGACAGCTCGGTTGCCCTCAGCTCACGCGAGCCTATCTCAGATTCGGATAAAAAAGAACTCGGTGATTTGCGAGATTTGCTGCTTGAGATCAGTCGGGCGCTGAAGCCCGCAATGACCCAGCCGCTCGCAGATCCTACGATGGATAGATTCGCCGGCCTGGCGGACCTCATGCATTTGGGATGGGCACTCAGACGGCTGGGGAAGAAGACCATGCCCGAAGCCCTCCGCTACCTTCCCACAAATATCTGCGACGTTACCGATGAGCGATTTGAGAGCGAGGCTCTGAAGACTCTGATAGCGTCCGAAGCGCTTCGAGGCACCCGGATGGCTCCGCGTTATGACGGCTCGGCGTTTTCACTCCTCCACAAAAATCCGTTCTGGACGGGAGGTCTCGGCCACTCCTTACGATTTGCAGAAGGCGGCCCGGGCGCGTTTGCCGAGGCGCTGGCTTCGTCCGCGATAGTGGCCGGCGCGAATATTCAGCTGGAGTCCACGGTGACTTCGGTTCGTGTGAATGGCGATGGATCACACCAAATTGTGCTCACCGATGGAACAGTCATCGAAGCCGGAACCGTCATTTCGACGGCAGACCCGAAGAGTACACTCCTGGATCTTGTCGGCGCAAGGCACTTGCAGCCAGACCACGTCGAGAAGGCTACACAGATTCGAGGTCGAGGGGCGCTGTCGATCCTTCGTCTCGCACTGAGCAAATTGCCCACGGTTCCCGGCGCGTCAAAAGGGACTTCTGACGCGCGGTCGATGCTTTCAGGCCGCATTGTGCTCGGAGCAGAGATCGATGACCTGGAAAGGGCGTTTGACGCGGTCAAATACGGCGAAATACCAGAAACCCCGTTTTTGAGCGCAACCATTCCATCTATCTCAGATCCTTCGCTCGCTCCAGAGGGACAGCACGTAATGAACGTATGGATTCATTTCACGCCATATGACCTACGTGGCCGCAGCTGGGAGGATTCTTCCGAGGCGCTTCGCGACCGTGTCATACAGATGCTCGACGAGAGTATGCCTGGATTCGCCAGTTCGGTGCTGCATGCCCAGATATTGACGCCCAAAGACATTGAGGGTGAATTTGGCGCTCCCGAGGGATGCCTGGATCATGTCGAGATTTCTCTCGATCAGATTCTGTACATGCGCCCGATGCCGGGATGGTTCAGGTACCGAACGCCAGTCGACGGGCTCTACATCGCCGGTCCCGGAACGCACCCGGGAGGACAGAGTGGCCTCTCCGGAAAATGTGCCGCCCAGCAGGTTCTTCAGGATCTGAAGAACTAAACGGATCGATCCCCTCTTGCGGACGCAGCCTATTTCTGAATAAGGCCGACCGGATTGCCCTGGGGGTCGATAATCATGGCGAAGGTCACCTCGCCCGTTTCAATGGGCGCAATGCGGACTTTCGCTCCGAGAGATTCAGCCTGGCTCACGGCCTCGGCGAGATCGTCCACTTCGACGTAAAAAACGACTTCGGATTTTCCGTTAGGTTCGTGCCTCACTCCACCTCCGATCGGGCCTGCACTGCCATCTTTGATGAAACCGTACTGCATGTCGCCCTCCCCCCGGTGATCTATCTCCCACCCGAACAGTTTCGTATAAAACGTCTCCAGCGCAGGACCGTCTGTACCGGCTACCTCGATGTGCACGATTGGATTTCCCATCTATAAAATCATTAGAGTCATGAGAATCGATTGTCGGATCGACGGGTTGGATAGGGGGTATATGTCTTCCTCGCCAGTATATACGGTTCCTGAAAGCGTCTGGAAACCCTGTATGCGCGATGAGTAGGCAAAACTTATCTATTTCTAGCTGAGAATAGCATGAAATCAACACTTGTGAAGGCTGAATCACGGGGACACGCGAATCTGGGATGGCTCAATTCACACCACTCGTTCAGCTTTGGGAGCTACTATGATCCGTCTCGAACCCACTTTGGGACGCTTCTTGTATTGAACGATGACACTGTGGCGGCGGGTGGGGGATTTGGGCTGCATCCCCACGACAACATGGAGATTATCTCAATTCCGCTCGACGGTGCTCTTGAGCATGGGGACTCGATGGGCCACACTCAGCAGCTGCGTGTGGGAGATGTACAGGTGATGAGCGCCGGTACGGGGTTGCAGCACAAGGAATACAATGCGTCCTCGGAGACTCCGGTCTCTTTTCTTCAGATCTGGATCACGCCCAGACAGCGAAACACGGAGCCTCGCTACGATCAGAGGAGCTTCAACGCCTCTTTGAGAACCGATCGCGTGCAGCTGCTCGTGTCACCAGATGGGGAAGAAGAGTCGCTGTTAATCGGTCAGGATGCCTGGATTTCGAGAGTCGATTTGAGTGCGGGAGCCTCAGTCGATTATGACGTACACCGACCCGAAAATGGACTATACATTTTTTGCCTCGAAGGGGGTTTGGAAATCGCAGACGCGGTCGTGAGCCAGAGAGATGCGTTAACGGTAGTCGATACCACCGGATTGACCCTGTCTTCTGTAGCAGGCGCCGAGGTGCTCATTCTCGACGTCCCCATGACCGGTTAGTCGCTCTCCGTTTGGTCTTCCTGATACTTTTTGAGAAGGTCCTCCGTCTTGTCCTCGATTGAGCTGTCTCTGAGCCCCTTGAAGTCAATCAGGGAAGAGAACACCTGGAATCGGTAGAAAGCGAGCACGACAGCGGCCCCGCCAGCCAGTATCCAACCGATATTGCTGAGATCGAAAGGCATCAAATCGTCAGGGACGGTTATCGGGAATGGGTGGACGTTCCTTGCAGCCGTCTTGTTCTACTGTGTAGGCTAGGGAAGCTACCTTCCAGCCTTCTGAGGATTTTACGAGTGTGAAAGTGTCGATACCACAGCGACTGAACGTACCCTCGATATGGAAGTCGTACTGCGCCCACAGAACGGCTACGCCTTGCTGGATATGAATCTCATATTCGAAGATCCGCTCGTGAAAGTTGGCGGACATTGACCCCACTCGCGAGGCGAACTCCTCGCTCGTCGTCACATTGGTGGAGGCTATTCCCTCGCGATTTCCCGTAGAGATCAGGATACTTCCGGGCAGCATCGCGCTTCGAATCAGCTCTTCGTCCCCCGTGTTGATCCCGGTCATCACGTTTTGGGCCGTTTCGACGATGAGATCTTCCTCAGTCTGCGCCCAGGCCGTGGGCACCAAGAGCATCAGGGCGACAATTATCAGAATAGACGGCTTGGGGTGGAGCGGGGTGGGCATGATGACATGTCAGAATTAATTCAGAAAGACGACCTTCTTGGTTTCCATGGAATCGCCAATGTCGATTAACAGAATATAATTCCCCGAAGCCAGTCTGACACCGGAATCATCCCGTCCATCCCATTTCAACTCGTAGTCGCCGGGCTGTTTAAACTCCGTTGGAAAGGTGCGGTGCATCCGCCCCAGAACGTCAATGATCTGAACACCGACACTTGACGGCTTGTCGAGACGGTACCTGAGCGTCGTCGACTCCGTAAACGGGTTGGGGAAGGGCGGATCCATCGTAAATGATTCAGGCACTACCGGTGGCTCGATTGCCGTGCTGATCGGTTCGAGACCAGAAAGGGTGTAGAGTCTTCTGCCGACCCCGAACGCCAGCGTGTCGTTTACTACAAAAAATCGATTCATGCGACCATCGAGCTGGCCGTCCCTGGAGAGTGGATCAAAGTGGGAGACTTGCTGCCACGTCTCTCCACCGTCGGTTGTCATAGATGTGGTTCCGCGACCCGAAGCCCACCCCGTCGTTTCAGAGATAAATCCGATTCCCTGCAAGCCCGCACTCTGGTTACTTCCCGTTATCATTATCTCTCGCCACGTCAACCCCCCATCCTCAGTCTTCAGCACCTTCGCCATCGGGCTGGCCGAGCTGCTGTATTCGACAGATACATAGCCCACATCTCGTGACGGGAAAGAAATCTTCCATGCCCATTCGGAGTTGGCACCTGGGGTCAACGTAGAGACGAACGCCTGTTCCCACGTTTCTCCGCCGTCTTCCGTCCGCAGAATGACGGCGAGCCCATCCAGATTGTCGCCGGTCCCTCCGACAGCGAAGCCAATATTCTCATCCTGGAAATACACGTCGATGAGGGCGCCGGCCACATTTCCAACCGCGCGGCCGTGCCAGGTCCTTCCGCCATCGCTGGTCTTGATGATGGTCGGAGCGCCATGAAAGGCTCCAACGCCCCACGCGTACTGCCCACGGGAGTATATCCCGCATATTCCTTCGGGTTTATCGCCATAAATGCGATGGGATATGTCGATCCAGTACTTGCCTCCGTCGCGCGTCTCCCAGAGGACGCTCCCTGGAGTGAACACGGTACCCGCCCAGCCCACCTCACCAAAGGGCCCATCTTCATCACGAAATTCGACTGAGCGAAAGCTCACCTCTGGTCTTGCTACCTGAAGGTTCCACGCATCCCCGCCATCGACTGTATTCCAGATTTCGCCCCTCGTATTAACAATCCAACCGCGCTGTGTGTCCAGAAAAACCATGTCGTCATAACGCCCCCCTGGTGCATCCGGAAACGACTCAACGTATTCCCATTTTGGAGCCACGGTCTGAGCCGAAGCCGAAGGAATCATGAGTAAAAGAGCGAAAAGAGGTAGCAGTAACCGTTTCATCAATCGACAGGGGTGTTTTATATAAGGGTGACAGGAACTCCGATGGACCGCCAAATTAGGGTGCTATCCATCGAATAACAGGGGGAAAATAAAGTCGGAAGTTACGGGCGATTTCCAGTCATCTTCGGAACGAAAATCCAGCACCGAAAAACGAATCCGGTGCGGCATCGGAAACGCCGACTCCGCCATGAATGTCAATTTGTCCAAGCCGACCAACTGCGAGGGCGAAGCCTCCATGAACGACGGTCTGGGTTGAGCCCTCTTCGGGCACGATGAATGCGAGTTCGGCGAAACCGCTCAGCATTTCAGTAAGAGGCAGGCCCAGCACGACCGTGCCACCCCAGTCAAATAATCGGTCATCACCAAATGTGCCATACCATCCCTGAAACTGTGTGCCCAGCGATATCCTTTCGGTCAGCTGGCCGCCCGCCGCGAGAATGAACGAGGGATCGACGGCATCGGACGAAAAGTCCTCATCTCCGGTCGGTAGACTGACGATTCCAATAAGCCCCACGTCCCATGTATCACCCATCGAACCCAATTCCCATTTCAGCCCAATGGATGCGTCGTTGAAGCCTGCATCATCCACGTCTCCAGATATCCGTGAAGGGGCTCCGAGGCGAAGTTCGAGTGATTTGAAGAAGCCATATCGCACCAGTGTTTCTCCCAGAGCATACACCGTGGAGGAATTTGACGACTCCGCCGTACCGCCAAGCTCCACCTGAATCGAGCCCTGAGGAACCACGACGGGACTCTCCGTAAAATCCGGGCGGTCGGTAATGAGAGCCCCATCCTGAGCATATAGGTTGCTCGTAAGTCCGAAGAGAAGCAGTGTGAGGACCGTGAGAACGCGCATTTTCATAGTTCTTCTAAATTTTTAGCCTAGGCTAAAAATACGGATAAAACAGGAATCAAATTGAATTAGAATCGCTGTTTCCCTCATATATCGCGTCGAGCAACAGTGCCACATTTCTACGCCCTTCCTCGCCATCGACTTCTGGAGGGCGACCCTCTCGAACTGCTTCGATGAAATCATTGAACTCGGTCTGAAACGGATTCTCGACCGGGTACGAAACCGACTCTCCATTCAGGACAATCTTACCGGCGCCGTGGCGACCCATGGTTCCATCGAGCAGAACCGAACCGGCATCGCCGTAGATTTCGATCCGCGATGGAGAATCAAATTGAACCGAGACGCAGAACTCGGCGGTTGCCCCCGATTCAAACGCAAGAGACACGATGGCCGTCTCGTCGTGTGCACTGTCAAATTTCGCACTGCTCAGCAGTGATTCGATGCGAGTGATTTCGCCTTCAGTTGGCATCATCATCCACCGAATCAGATCCAGACAGTGAGTTCCGTTGGCCGCGAGCGCCCACCAGCGGCCTGTTTCCGGGGAAGAGCGCCAATTTGACCCATCGGGCGCCTGAAAAGTCCAGTGAACCCGTATGTGGCGAAGCGCGCCAAGTGAGCCACTCGCAACTTGCTGGCGAATCATGCGGTGTCCCCGGTGCCATCGAAGGTGATACGCCATGGCAAGTGTCACGTCGTTGGTCCGGCAGGCGTCAATCATGGCATCGCACTCCGAGACCGATGTCGCCATCGGTTTCTCCAACAGGATGTGCTTACCCGCGCGGGCTGCGGCAAGGACCTGGGTCGAATGCAGCCGGTCCGGTGTCGCAATAATTACAGCATCCAGAAGAGGATCCGCCAGTAGCTCTGCTAAATTTGTGTGAGCCGGATGGGGTGCTTTCAGGCCATGTCTTTTCGAGAACGCCACGGCACGTTCGGCGGACCGGCTCAGGACCGACCATAGTGCAGCGTCCGGATGATTCAGAACGGCGGGAGCGTGCTGATCATCCGCGATTCCACCTGGTCCAAGAATGGCGATATTCATGAATGGCTGTTGCGAGTGAATGATTTCGGATGATACTGCCAGTGACCGCGGTCACCAACAGAGCCCATCAGGATATTTCCCGTTCGCCTGGATCAAAAGCTGCCCGACATCATTTTGGGAAGCCTGTCGGCCCTCAGACGTCTTCGACTAGATTCCCGTCCTGAACTGATGGGTGTCCATCCTTCAATCAATCAGAAACTCGCAATGACTCGATTTTTATGCGTGGTAACGTTTGGAGCGCTGCTTCTTTCGACCTCCGCATGTGCCCAGAACGCAGCTGATACTCACGCTATAAACCAGGCGGTTTCTGCCGCTCCAGATGACATGAAAGAAGGCGCCAAGGTGTTGGGATACAATGACAACGGCACTTTTAGGACGATTAGAGAGGGAACCAATGATCTGGTCTGCACGGCCGACGACCCTGCACGGGATGGATTCGAAACCGCGTGTTTCCAGGCTGATCTTGAAGCCTATATCAGAAGAGGCAGGGAGCTTCGTGCAGATGGAATGAACGGCCAGGAAACGGTGGCCTTGAGGGGGGAGGAGATAGCGAGCGGTGTTCTTTCATTTACCGATGGCCCCGCAACACAGTACATCAGATTTGGCGAAGAGGCGAATTACGATGAGGCGACTGGCGAGGTCACGAATTCAAGCTTACGATACGTGATCTACTCTCCGTATTCGACCGCAGAATCCACCGGTCTCTCAACACAGCCGATGGGTCCCGGCGCTCCGTGGATTATGGCATCCGGAACCTGGCGATCTCATATCATGATCATTCCCTCGGACGGGAACTGATCCTGGAGACGGCACTGCTCAACTCACAGTGGATTGGAGTTCCTCTGGCGCTCCTTGGCCGCCATCTTCTCGGCCCTTCGCGCGGAACGAACCCTCTCAAGGTCTGAGCCGAGATGCAGTTCACCCCTGGCTCTGGCGAGTTCGATCTGTCTTTGCCGCTCGCGCATTCTGGCGCGGTCTGCATCGCTCAGGCTTTCATGGCAATTGGGGCAACTTTCGCCCGCGACGTACAATCCCGACTCTTTCTCCTCCTCCGAAAGGGGCATCCTGCATGCGTGACACATGTCGTAGTGGCCGCGCTCAAGATTGTGATCGACCGTCACTCGATCGTCGAATACAAAACACTCACCTTCCCAGAGAGAGTCTTCCTTTTCGACAATCTCGAGATACCTCAGGATGCCTCCCTTCAGGTGAAAAACTTCTTCAAAACCCTGCATTTTCAAGAACGATGTGGCTTTCTCACATCGAATTCCGCCAGTACAGAACATGGCGACCTTCTTGGCCTGCGAAGGATTCAGATTCTGCTCAACGTAGGCCGGAAACTCTCTGAATGAGGTAGTTTCGGGGTTTCTGGCGTTTTTGAAAGATCCAATCTGGTACTCGTAGTCGTTGCGGGTATCGATCAGGACAACATCGTCCCGGGAGATCAGTTCGTTCCAATCTTCAGGATTCACGTAGGTGCCGACCAGATGATTCGGATCCACGTCTTCCACTCCTAGCGTCACGATTTCGTTTTTCAGTCGAACCTTGGTTCGAAGGAACGGGCATACTTCTGCAAGTGATTCTTTGTGTTCGAGATCCTGAAGTCGGGGGTCCATTCGAATTTGCTTCAGGAACGCATCGAGTTGATCACGCAGTCCCGAGACGGTGCCGTTGATGCCTTCTCTGGCGACGAGGATGGTGCCCCGAATCCCATTCTTGTTCATCAGTCTGAACAGATCGTTCCGAAATCCCGGCGGATCGTCAATCGTGACAAACTTGTAGAGTGCGGCTACGACGTAGGTCGACATGGCTGGCTGAGAGCTGGCGAGTAACTATTGCTCGGGTTTTGGGACGGTCGCCTTAACGAATCCGTCTGCTTCAAAGTTGCCTTCGCGATGAGAGCCATCACAAAAGGGCTTGGATTCGGAAAGTCCGCAACGGCACAGAGAGACCTTCGTGCCTCTCCAGCGAATGGTACCGCTGGCAGAGCGAATGGACACGTTGCCCTTCAGTCTAAGGGAGCCATTCTGTTTGGTCGTAATTGTCAGGGGGCCGCCTTCTTCCTCAAATCCTGGGCCTTCCCTTCCGACCGCGCCTGAATCTCTGAATTTGGCCTTGAAATGGCTGTTGTCGCAGAAAGGCTTGTTTTTTGAATGGCCGCACCGGCAGAGAGCCGCACGGAATACGGTTGCTCCTTCACCTTCATCTCCCGCGAACTCGAGTTGACTCCTGATATACGCAGGGCCGTTGACAGATATCGTTACCGTGTTTTTCGCTTCCGCCTCTTCGCTAGAGGATCCATCCTTCAGTTGATAGGCAAGCGAGCCGGTTGGACATCTTCGCACAACCTCATCCAGCTCTTGATCTTCCACGAGATCCGGCTGCCCCCATGGCTTCCGGTGCAGTTCGAAGAGTGGACTGGTTGCTCGAATGCATTCCTCGGCGTGGATACACAACGCAGAGTCCCAGGTCACGCTGGCTCGTTCTCCTTCGAAGGAATAGACTTTTTTCTTGGCCAAGAGAAACTCCGGTTGGTTGTATCGATGATGTCAAACGTCGGGCAGCACGGGGGTGCGCCGCTTGCGCAGGCTGCGCAGGGGTGTGCAGGGGTGAGCAGGGGTGAGCAGGGGTGAGCAGGGTGGCGTCCGCAAAAATAGTGTCACCTGGGGACTCAGTGCAACTGCTTTTCCCCGGCGAAGCAGCAACCTCTTGTTGGTTTGGCCGTCTCGGGAGTATTCCATCTTTTTATCGATGAACACGTCCATGAAACAGATTATTTACGCTCTACTATTTATGAGTGTCGCCACGGCTTCCTTTGCTACGGATCGGTCGAAGGGAGAACTCACTCGCGACATCATTATCAAGAGTGATCACCTCGGATATTCGTTGCAGTATCGCGTCTATATCCCGAGTGGACACGACGAACTCAGGAATCTTCCCGTCATGTATGTGACCGATGGGCAGGGCTATATCTCCAAAGGCCGGATGCGTGCGTTACTGGATCGACTCATCGAATCTGGAAAGATCAAACCGGTGCTCGTCGTTTTCGTCGACGCCAGAAATCCATCCAACTTGAGAGAAAACAGGCGTGAACGTCAGTTTTATTGCAATCCCGACTACATCAGTTTTTTCAAAGATGAATTGATCCCGGAGATTGACCGGACCTACAACACACAGCCGGACAGGAGCGGCCGATCAATCATGGGCCTGTCATTCGGAGGTTTGAATTCGGCTTGCTTTGGATTGCATGCCCATGATTCGTTCGAAGGGATCGTCATGCAATCGCCCGCGATGCACCCCGTAAGAACCATATATCAGGCATATAGGGACTCGGTGCGCCTTCCCATCAACATATTTCTCAGCTCGGGTGACAGAAGGGACAATGAGGAAAGGACCAGACGGCTGAGAGATATTCTCCGTGAAAAAGGATACCAGATGCACTACGTCGAGGTGCCCTATGCCCACAACTGGAATAACTGGAGACCGCTACTCGACGACGTGCTTGAATACTACTACGGCACGGAAGGTTAGAAGAGGGACGCCAGTTCAGAAAGGCTGCCAAGAATAATGGGACTTGTCTCAGACATTAATGCTGACAAGGGCGCCCTTGAACGCAGGCGTGCGGCTTTTTTCGTCCACACCTCGACCCAACAGGACGTTTGCTTCCGGGAAATACATGGCCACGTTTCCGGCTTTGATGCGATCGAAGGAGAATAGCTGATAGTTCGGCAGGCGCCCGGCAGGGCCTTCTACCGTCACGCGCTGCCCGCCAATGGCGCCAAGGTTTACCAGATCGTCGGGGTGAATGAGAACCACATCCCTGCTGGGCGCCCCACGGTACGCGTCATGATCTTCGTATACGACCGTATTGAACTGACCTTCGCTCCGTATGGTCATCAATCTGAATTCGGTTGGGCCGGTTGCCGCGAGAGCGGGCAGTTCGTGCACATGGAGCCGTGCGCGCCCATCTTCAGTCGCAAATCGCGGTGTGTGATACGTGCGGCCCTCGATTTGAAACTCTTCCCGCGTCTCGTCCAGATTGGTTATGGACTTCCACCCTGGAACCACCCGACCAATCATCGAGCGGATCCCCGTGGTGTCGTCCATACCCGACCAGTCAATTGCCTGAAGCGTGGTGGCCGAATTTAATTTGGTAACCCGATCAGCGAGACCAGAAATGACAGAGACTTCGCTTCGCGGGCCATCGATCCGCGCCTCGCCGCCGTCGCTCAGTCGGACGTAGTTGAACATGGATTCCTGCGAAGTGGGCGAGGGCTCTTCGTCCCGAGCGAGCACGGGAAGAATGATCGTTTCATCGGCGAGGGCCCACGCGTGGCCCGTGTTCAGGGTGGTACTCAAGCTTACAAGCAGATCCAGGTTGGAAAGCGCTTTGGAGGCAAAAACGGAGTCTGGATTGGATCCGTACAGGTTGCCGCCCAGACAGAATCCGACCTTCATGTCGCCGTCGAAGGCAGATTCCATGCATGCCATGGTGTCCTTGCCCGTCGTCGTTGGTAGTTCAAGACCGTACCCATTGACGAGGCCATCAAATATTGCGTCTTTCAGTCGTGGCGTTACACCGACAGATCCGATTCCCTGCACGTTGGAATGTCCGCGGATCGGCATCAGTCCACATCCGGTCCCGCCAACCATTCCACGCATTAGCGCAAGGGCAGCAATCATTTGCACGGTTTTGGTGCCATGGTCATGATGGGTGACGCCCATGGCCCAGGAAAAGATGGTTTTCTTTGAGGCGGCGTAAAGAGCGCCAAGCTCCACCACCACTTTTTGGGCGACGCCGCTCTTGGTTTCGATCTCGTCCCAGGAAAGGGACGTGATGTGCGCAAGTAGTTCTTTGTGTCCCGAGGTGTGCAGCGAAAGAAAGGAGCCATCGATGCTGCCCGTCTCGAGCAGACATTTCGCAATCCCGTAGAGCAGCGCGAGATCCCCGCCGATGTGCGGCTGAACCATCAAGCTTGCAATCTTACTTCCGAAGAAGAGGGATCTAGGGTCCGAGGGGACACTGAAATTCTCCAGGCCTGACTCCCGGATGGGATTGATCACAATCACGTTTCCGCCCCGCCTCCTGATATTCATCAGAGGGCGCATCAAACGCGGATGGTTGCTTGCGGGGTTGGCACCGATGACAAATACCAGGTCTGCCTTATCCAGGTCTTCGAGCACGACGGTGGCAGTACCGCTCCCGATTACGCTGCTCATTCCAACGCCGCTGGCCTGGTGGCAATAATAACTGCAGTTATTGACGTTGTTGGTGCCGTACAGACGGGCGAAGAGCTGCAACAGGAATGCGGCCTCGTTGCTGCTACGACCCGAGGAGTACCAGAAGCTCTCATCTGGTGCGGTTTGCGAAAGTTTCTGAGAGATTCGGGAAAGAGCGGCGTCCCAGCTGATCGGGTGGTAGGCGTCTGATCCGCGGGAGACGAGAACCGGTTCGGAAAGCCGACCATAGGCTTCCAACTCCCTCGGGGATGCTTGTCGAAGGCGATCAATCGGGTGCGTCGACCAAAAGTCAGCGGTGATACCGGGCTGCATGTCCGCGGCCATCGCCTGGACACTTTTTTTGCAGAATTCCGGATAGTGGCCGGCCTCATTGACCATTCCACCTGCCTGGCCTCCCATGCCGACGGCGCACGTCTTGCAGGTATTTTTCGAGCGAAGAGCCTTGAACATCGCCCGCGTCCCGCCTGCCTCGCGGGCCTTTCGAAAGGTGTACGCGATGGAAGCCCAGCCTCCCGCGCGTTTCAGCGTTGCCATGATCGATTTTCAGGAGAACGGTTGATCTGTCGTCTCGTGTCCTCCGATTCTACCAATTCCCGAGGTGACTTGCTCGACTAATATTGAATTAGAAGTAGGCTGAAGACCATTAAGTAACCGTCACGAGAGCTAACGATCTCCTGAGTAAGCCCCGGTCGGGTGAATCTCAATGTCGGCCTGCTCAAATAGCCAGGCCAGAACGTCGCGATGAACTCAACGCGATTGAGGCTTCTCGTTGTTCAGTTGCCAGATATCTGCGCTCCACTGTGAATCGCCGATGAGGTGTTCGACGAAGTATTCGGCCCTCAACCAGAACCAGTAATCTCCCATGCTGCCATAGCCGTGGCGTTGTCCTGTGAACAGGAAGAAATCGAAGCGCTTGTTCGCCTTGATCAACGCGTCAACCATGCGGTAGGTGTTCGCCGGATGGACGTTGTTGTCCTTGTCGCCAGTCGTGAGGAGCAGATGGCCTCTCAGATTCTTGGCCAGGTCGGAATTTTTGTCGATCGCGTATTCGAACGTCACCTTGCCGGAGTCGCTCACGACTTCTTTTACCCCATGGTGCTTCTCAGACCACCACCGATTGTATACGTCATTGGTGTGATTTCCCGAGCTCGACACCGCTACTTTGAAAAAGTCCGGATACACGAGTATGGCCGCGGTAGACATGAAACCGCCGCCAGAGTGCCCATAGATGCCGACGCGACTTGCATCAATAAACTCATGGCGATCCACTAACTGCTCCACGGTGACCTTTTTATCTTCGAGACCATAGTCCCGGAGGTCGCCGTAACCATAATTGTGATACCATTTCGAGCGGTTGGGATGACCGCCACGGTTACCCACGGTCACGACAATCATACCGAATTGTGCAAGCGCTGTCTCGTACCGATTTGTTGAGAAGGATTTTGAAACGGCTTCTGTCTGTGGACCCGGATATACATACTCCACGATGGGATAGGTCTTTTCGGCGTCAAAATCGAATGGTTTGTACATCACCCCGTACAGATCCGTGACGCCGTCTCCTGCTTTTACCGTGAAGGGTGTCGGAAACGTGAAACCCGCTTCGATAAGCTTGGAGAAATCTGATTCTTCGAGATCCAGGACGTTCTGACCACTACTGTTTCTCAAGCTGATCATGGGAACGGTGTTCACTCTTGAGTACGTGTCAACGAAGTATCGACCCGACTCTGAAAACGTCGAGCGGTGATCAAAATCGCCCGGGTTCAGCAATCGCAGTCCCGATCCGTCCATGTTGACCCGGTATGCGTGACTGAAGTACGGGTCTTCACCTTCCTCGCGGGCGTTTGCCGTGAAGTAGATCACGCCAGCAGATTCGTCGACGCTCTGGATTGCCCGCACGGAGAACGGTCCGGACGTTATTTGATTTTTCAGCGCTCCATCGGCGCCATACCGGTAAAGGTGACCCCATCCATCGCGCTCAGACCACCAGAGGAAATCGCCGTTCTCGAGCATTTCCAATCTGTGTGTCTCTACATAGGTGTTCAGGCGTTCTTCGATGAGCACGGTGGCCTCGCCGGTCGAGGCGTCGACCTTCATCACATCGACGCGCTTGAGGTCACGACTTATGCTGGAATAGTAGAATTCGTCGGAATTATTTGAGAGCCACAGTGAACGAAATGGCTCTTCGCTGGCGGGATAACGGAACTGACGAGCCGTGATTGTACTCAAGTTTTCATCCGTAAACCGATCGCTCTGAACAATCACCAGCGTATCCGCTTCCAGGTCGTGGATCTGCATGACGGCGTGTCCGACGTGTTCTTCGCCAGGCATCGCATACTTGTAGGTTTCGAGCTCCGGTCGCTTGTTTCCTGTAGAATGGATGATCCACAACTCACCCACTTCGCGCTGATCCGTTCGGCTGGTCGAAAAACGCTTCGAATCCTGCGACCACGATACCGACACGCGTTTTCTTTTATCCTTGCTCTTCTCCACCTCTTCCGTCGTCTGACCCCGCCCGGAACTGGTATAGGAGAAGTGCTCGACGCCATCGGTCGTCAGTTGGGTTTCCTCCACCTCGATTTCGTCTTCGGCTTCTCCCGCGTCATCTCCTGTTTTGCCGCGCCGGGCATCTAGGATCTGATCGTAGTCGTCGCGGCTCATCCTGTAGATATTGTAGTCCCGTCCAAACAGAATCGTCTGCCCGTCCGGGGACAAAGCCGCCCATGAGGGATGACTATCCGGCTCTTCCCAATCATCGAGCTCTCGAAGGGTCCGGGTGCGAACATCGTATTCAAAATGGAATACCTTCTTCTTGGGTTTGGACTTTTTCGACTTTTTCTCGTCGTCCTCTTCCTGATCATCCCCAATCTCGTCTTCCTCCTTCTCTTCGTCCTGAGTTCCTTGCACCTCAAATTGAAGGGTCGTGGCGTCAATGAATTTGATCTTTTTTATCGGCAAGTGCTGACCGTCATAGGGATCCAGAGTGATGCGCGTCAACTCGGCAGCGATTCGGTCATTGTCGAAGATCTGACGCTTGCTTCCTCGCTGGGAATCGACGGTGTAGTAAAAAGTCCCCTCTGAAGACTTCCACTCGTACCAAAAATTTTCAGTGCCTTCGATCCACTGCGGTCTCACCGAGGTCGAGTAGATCATGTCGTTGATCCTGTAGGGTGCCCATCGGGAGGCCAAATCAAAATTTGCACCCGGAGAATCGTGGTGTTGTCCTGTGGCAGGAGCTGCAGTGACCATTACGAGGATCAGCAACAGCGGGAAATAACGGCGCATGGCAGAAAACGATTTTTTCGAATAGGTGGGAATTCATGGTCCGTGAATGGGCACTCAAATGCCTCATCGAATGGACGGGGAGAAGTATACGGCCGACAGTCTTCAGTTTGGTGCTGCATGTTTGAAAAGCCTTATGAGGGAAGAAGCGTGGCCCCGGGAAGAGGGCCCCGGGAAGAGGGCACCAGGAACGTATATTGAAAGCGGAGAGCGGACCATTTTCACCCTCAATCCCCCCTCAAGCGGCTCTACAGCTCGATACTACCACAGATGAGACCTTCTGAACTTGACAGATTTAGGGATTTGTTATCCGATTTGGATCGGAACATTCGGGTTGAGCTCGATCGAGACTCTGCCGCTGACTCAAGTATATCTCCCGACAATGCAATTGGACGCCTGACGAGGATGGAAGCGATTCAGGCCCAGAGCATATCGAATGCGGGAAAAAGTCGTCTGGGGAAACGCCTTCTGATGGTAAAAAGTGCTCTGGATGCGATCGAAGATGGATCCTATGGAACGTGCGTGTCTTGTCGAGACGCAATTCCCGCGGGGCGCCTGGAAATACGTCCTGAAAGCAGACTTTGCGTCAAGTGTGCTTCCCGCTAGGAAGTGGGGCGCTAGGAATTACCCCGTCAGCGGGCTCATTCTGATCCATTTTTGTGTAACCCGTCAATTGTGTATGCTACGAATTGAAGGGGGCGTTTCGCCGAAGGCCCCTGGGACGACAATGTATCCAGGACAATGTAACCAGCCGGTTGTACTATGAAATTCTTTTCTCGAACCGTTCTGATCCTCAGTGCGACACTCGTAGTGTCGGCGTGCTCGTCCGACACGATGGACAATACAGGCGGCGTGATCGTTGATCCGGATCCTCCAGGTATGGGCGGAAACGGCGACCCGGTGAGTTATTCAATGCAGATACAGCCCATCTTTAATTCGTCATGTTCCGGAAGCGGCTGTCACATCCCGGGACCTCGAAACGGAGTATCTCTGGGAAGTCACGCTGCTGTCACCGCAAGCCGTGGAACCCAGTATCTTAGCCTCATCGTCTTTCCTGGAAATGCAGCAGGAAGCCCGATCATAGATAAATTGAGTGCCGGACCACAATTCGGTCAGCAGATGCCCGACGGAGGGCCATCGCTTTCCCTCGCCCAAGTTCAACTGATAGCCACCTGGATCGATGAAGGAGCACAGAACAATTAGCTCTGTCGTGACGATTGCTCTGCTGAGTATCTCTTTCTTGGTCGAGTCTGCGTCAGCGCAACAATTTTTCAGCGGTGAAGGGCACGTCGAGTTCAGATCTCAAGTGCCCTTGCATTCGTTCACTGGGCGTTCCGACGAACTCGTCGGAGCGGTCAATCTGGAAACCGGTATCGTAGATTTTTATGTAGACCTCGAAACGCTCAAAACCGGCAATGGGAAGCGAGACAAGGACATGAGAAAGGCTCTCGGAACAAATGAGTTTCCGTTTGCAGAGTTCTACGGCACGTTGAGTTCAATTTTTGACCCGGAAAAAGAAGGTCCCCAGGAGGCGGCCGTTTCGGGTACGTTCACTGTCCATGGTGTGCCACAGCCGCTTGAATTGAGTGGTACAATGGAGATGAAAGACGGCGACCTTCTCGTTTCGGCGGCATGGTCGGTTTTTCTGGAGGACCATAAGATCAAACCCCCTCGACTACTCTTCATCAAAGTGGATGACGAACAGCAGGTTTCCATCAACATTCGTTTGGGACTAGACAATTGAGAGCCATGAATCGTTTTTCCAGCTACGTACTTGTCCTGGTCTCTCTTCTGATCGGCGTTTCCGAAGCCTTCGCGCAGATGCCCAGGGAGCGCTCCACAAAATCCGTGGTCGTGGATGAATTATTCTGGGCTCCGAGCATCGTGCTTCTTCCATCGGTGACCCAGTTGGACGCCGGAAACCTGGACTTCACCATTCAGCACGCTTTTGGACCTGTTTCCGGTGGGATCGAGAGCCTTTATGGACTTGACAATTCGGCCAACATCCGGTTCGGATTTGACTACGGTGTGCGCGACTGGCTTTCCGTAGGGGTTGGCAGATCCAAGTACGACAAGGTGTATGACGCGCGGCTGAAAGCCCGCTTGATGTCGAGTGACCTGGCGCACGTGAGCCTGTTTCTCAATGGAGCGGCTGAAACGGTGAAAGATGGCCGCTCGTTTGATCATCGGCTGTCCTATTTCAGTGGAATCTTGCTGGCCAGAAAGTTATCAGAAAAAGTGTCGCTTCAACTGATGCCCGCTTATTCTCATTTCAATCTGGTAGAAAAAAACGAACTTTTTAATGGGGAGATCGAAGAAGAGGAAAACGACCACATGGTCATCGGTGTGTCTGTGCGATTTGAGGCGAACGACAGGGCATCCTTTCTGATCGAGTACCTCCCGGTCATAGGAGATCGTTCGGACAAAACAACGGATGTGCTTTCAGTCTCGATCGACCTGGAGGCAGGAGGTCATGTGTTTCAAGTCTTTGTGACGTCCACGCAGTGGATTACGCCTCAGCACGCGGTAGCGCGTTCGAGAGATGATTTCTTTGACGGTGACTTTGGCTTTGGATTCAATGTTCACAGGGTATTCGGAACCCGCTAAGTATCCGGGTATCCGGGTATCCGGGCGAATAGTGGGCCATTCGGGGATTGACTGCCGGGAATTAGATGCCGATCGGGGCTCTCATGCCGTTTTAAGAGCTAGAATCGCTCCGAGGTCGACTCACGGCATCGACGAGCTGTCTGACTTTTGCGCCATCTGTTATGCCTCCAGATCGAACGGATGAGTAGGCGTGAATGGAAATCCGCCCCGCGATCTGCAAATTATCGATAAGGTGGGAGACTGTCTGAGCCGATATTCCTCCGCCGATGACGACTTCTATTCGGCGCTCGGCAGCACGAATGATGTTCTTCAGATTCGAAATGCCTTCCAGTGCAGCCAGCGTGCTATTCCAGGGTGTGCCTGAAGTCAGCACCCGATGGCAACCGAAATCAATCAGGGTCTGCACGGCCTTGACGGGTGAGTCCAGCGCATCGAACGCCCGATGGAAGGTGACCCGCGTATTGTGTTGGTTTGCTTCATTCATCAGATGTGTGAGGGCATTCGCATCGATTTTCCCGCTGGCGAGCGTGCCGAAAACAACACCATCCGCGCCCGCATTTGCCATGGCCGCGATCCCCTCGGACATGGATTGAATCTGCCCGTTCGAGTAGGAGAAGTCGCCTTCCTGCGGCCTGATCATGGCTAGCACTTCCATTTTATTCCCCACGAGCCGCTTAACTGAAGAAACGATGGTTGGGCTCGGAGTCAGGCCATCCAGATGCATATCTGCACAACACTCCAAGCGCTGGGCGCCACCCTTGAGTGCGGCGCTCGCGGACGCGAGCGCTGCATCTTCGTCCGAACAGTCAATACAGATTTCGACTGGAATCATCTTTCACGAAGCGCCATGCGGACGAGTGGGTTGACTATCTTGAGGCACACGTCGCGCCTCACCATACCCGTTCAACATAGCGATCTTTCGCAGTGTGATGCTCCACAAAAACAACCATCGATTCGTCCTCATTTTTTTCTTAATCATGGCTATCTCCCGCAACACAACCGCCCAGAGTACGCTGACCGATACGGAAAAACAGCTGGTCTCGTTCGTCGAGTCTGGGGTGGAAGGTGCAATTGCACTGTTGGAACGCGTTGTAAATATCAACAGTGGTTCCATGAACTTCGACGGGGTGCTCGCCGTCAGCCAGGTCTTCGATGAGGAGTTGTCTTCGCTCGGATTTGAGACACGTTGGGAAGGCGGTGAATCGTTCGGACGTGCCGGACATTTGTTTGCAACGCGTGGTGTACGTGGACCTCATTTTCTTATGATTGGCCATCTGGACACCGTTTTTGAGGTCGAAAGCCCGTTTCAGAAATTCGAGCGATTGGACGAAGACACCGCCTCGGGCCCCGGAATCATAGACATGAAGGGAGGTGATGTCGTCATTGTGGAAACGCTGAGAGCGCTTCATCAAGCTGGCCTGCTGGATGAGATGACTGTTACGGTCGCACTCGTAGGAGACGAAGAGTCAACCGGTCGCCAGCTTGATGTAGCACGCGCCTCGTTCGTCGAGGCTGCCCGCGCGGCGGACATCGCGTTGGCCTTCGAGCCCGGAGATGGTGATCCGAAAACCGCCGTTCTCGCTCGGCGCGGGTTCAGTGGATGGGAGCTGCGAGTCAAAGGAGAACGCGCTCACTCTTCGGCTGTCTTTTCGAAAGAGACGGGATATGGTTCGATTTATGAGGCGGCTAGAATATTGACCCGGTTCCAGGAAGACCTTGCGGGTGAAGAGCTGTTGACCTTCAATCCGGGCGTCATTCTGGGCGGGACGGCCGTCGAGTACGACGCGGAGCATGACCGGGGAACAGCTTTCGGAAAAACGAATGTGATTTCGGAAACCACCCTTGTTGCTGGAGACCTGCGTGCGATTTCTCCCGAACAGAGAGACCGGGTAAAGAAACAGATGGAAGCAATTGTGAGCGATAATCTGCCTAAGACCCAGGCCACGATATCATTTCGGGACAGCTACCCACCCATGGGGATGACAGATGGCAACACGAAGCTGCTTGACCTGTTCAGCCAGGTCAGCCAGGACGTCGGGTACGGCCGGGTATCTGCTGTGAACCCCAGCGAAGCCGGCGCGGCTGACATTTCGTTTGCTGCTCGCCATGTGGACATGGCGCTCGACGGACTCGGAATGATGGGTGAGGGTACTCACACGACGAAAGAGTGGGCCGATCTAAACACGCTGCCCATGCAGACCATTCGTACCGCCGTGCTGATGCACCGCCTTGCTCGCTCATGGGGCGAGAAGTAGGAAGCGCACCTGTCAGGCGTAGGTCATGCTGCCTGATTGGAGAGGGCGACTCGTTTTCGGGCTCTCGACCCTGTCCAGGAAGAAATGCGATACGGTGCGGCCCACAGCATGGTTGCGAAGTTCGGCGTTGATTTAGCGGTGGCGCACCGGGTAATAAATGTCGAAGTTACGGTCCTATGAATACCGATCAGACGCATACCATCCCTTCGAAATCAGAGATGCTGAGGGCCTTCTCGAATCGTGATTCCGAGTATGAGGGCATCTTCTTTACGGCCGTCCTGACGACCGGAATCTTCTGTCGGCCAACGTGTAGTGCGCGAAAGCCGAAACCGGAAAATGTCACTTTTTTCCAGACAACAAAGGAAGCGCTGGATCAAGGCTTTCGGCCGTGTAAACGATGCCGGCCACTGGAATTACCCGACTCCCAGCCTGATTGGGTCTCGAAATTATTGGCCGAAGTTGACCGCGATCCTGCGCACCGATGGAAAGATCAGGATATTCGAACGCTTGGAATTGAACCCGAACGGGCTCGTAGATGGTTCAAGGCGAACCACGGAATGACCTTTCACGCGTACAGCCGCTCACGGCGATTGGGAAAAGCATTGGGACACATGAAACAGGGACAGACCGTAACGCAATCGGCGTTCGAACATGGATATGAATCCTTGGCAGGATTCAGCGACGCTGTCAAAAAGCTGACGGGATTGAACGCATCCGCTGCGGCGGATGCTCAGATTGTGTACCTGGAGCGCTTGCAGACCCCTGTCGGACCCATGTTAGCCGGTGCGACCGATGAGGCGATTTGTCTCCTTGAGTTCATTGATCGGCCCATGCTACCGACTCAGCTCGAACGCATTCAAAAGAGATTTCAATGCGCCTTCGTGCCTGAAGCAAACCATCTCATCCAGCGACTTGGCGGCGAACTCGAGTCGTACTTCGAAGGCAGTCTGAGCCGATTTACGGTCCCTCTTGCCTTTCCCGGCACCGACTTTCAGCAACGTGTCTGGAATGCACTTCTGACAATTGAACACGGAACGACCGTTTCATACCTGGATGTTGCGCGACTGATTGGCGATCCAAAGGCGGTTCGGGCCGTTGCACGCGCAAACGGTGACAATCGCATTGCCATCATCATCCCGTGCCACAGAGTCATTGGGTCCGACGGGTCGTTGACCGGATACGGAGGCGGCCTGTGGCGCAAGAAAAAACTGCTGGGTATCGAATCGGGAGCGGTGGAACTCGAGCTTTTCGACTGAGAAAACCGTCCCTGTTTGAAGATCCAACTACTCTTCGATCATCGAGGACAATTCAAGTGTCGGATGCTGACCCGGCGCGGTGACTACGTTCAGCACCTCGAAGGACAAGTCGATGCTCTCAATACGCGTGAGGGTTTTTACCAGCAGAGTGGTACTGTGGTGGGGAGCAACGGTCAGGATGTCGGCGACGTTGTGAAAACGGTACGATGAGCTGTTTTTCAGCGAGTATTCGGCATCTGAGTTGTTCATCAATTCAATCCGAAGGACCGAAGTATCCCCCCCGTAGCGTGCACTCGAAACAGATATCGAGGCCTCGACCAGAGGTAAAACAAGTTCTTCGCGGCCGATCAGCGTGTTCTGGTACCAGGCTGCTGTTCGGCGGGCATTCAGAGCATCCAGGAGGCCCTGTTCTGATCGCTCTTCGGCGAAAATGATCGTGATTGGTCGATGACCACCTTCTGCAACTCGATACTGCCAGTCTACCAGGCCGTGAATATCCGATGTCCCAATGATCGCGAGATTGTAATTCAACGCTATTTCCAGGGCTTCGTCTGAGTAGGTGGCGTCATTCACCACTTCGATACCACTGACGTACCCTCTTTCAATCAATTCAATGTTGGTCTCTTCCAGGCGGGCGATGCCGTCCTTGCGCTGAGACGTCCAATTGGGGTGATCCATGAAGCTGAACGCGCCCTGCCGATGTGCCTCAGCATAGGCTTCAGTCGCGTCTTCGACGACGAGCGCATTGGCATCCTGGATGAAGATCGCGTTGCCGTGGCCGTGCGGAAGAGCTCGCGTGATCTCGGAGCCGCGGATGACAATAAGACCACTCTCACCGGCGGAACTCAGAGCGATGTCGAACGCCCTGTTTCGATCCGGGTGGGGGATGTCGTCTTTGTGGGGTTGATATTCCAGATGCTCGGTGATCGCAATACAATCCAATCCGTCTCGCTGTGCTTCCTGAACGCGGATGTTGGGCCAGACCGAACCATCGGAGAAGACGGAGTGCATGTGCAGGTCGCACGTGAGGCTCAAATAGTGGGCCGTATCGGGAAAATCAATGACTCGGCTGCTGGAGTGGCTATGGCCATTCTGTCCGAGGGCAGTAGGTGGGAACGAGAGTGATGCGACGAGGCCAAGGAGGCCGAGGTGACGTTTCATCTTGCGTGTTGTTGCGTTGAACTGTTGCCTGTAATGTCCTGAAAAATCTGCTGAAATGTACGCGACCCCTCCACCGAACGGTAAAACAGACAATCATCCTGCTTCGGCATCCATCATGGATTTACGCCAATCACGGTAACCGAGGATACATAGAACGAGGAAAATGAAATACTGCCCGGAAAACAGGTATAAGCCCTTGAGAGCATAGATTACGATTGCGACGACGTCGATAACGAACCAGTAGATCCAGTTTTCGAGTCGCTTTTGTGCCATAAACCACATGCCAACCAGGCTAGCAACCGTGGTGAAGGCGTCGCCGAATGGGAACGCGGCATTGGTGTTCTTACTCATGGTCCAGCCCCAGATGACCGTTCCGACTGCTGAGATTACGACCCATTTCACGTTGTGAATCCAGGACATCCTTGAGACCGGTAGAGCGACATCTTCATTCCTCTTTCCACTCCAGTGAATCCAGCCGTAGATGTTCATGCCGAAATAGTACACATGCAGGAGCATGTCGGAGTACAGAAAAGAATCGTAAAAAACGATCGCGGCCAGGCTCACCGATATCAGTCCTGTGGGCCAGCACCAGATATTCTGTCTTGTGACGAGGTAAACACTTATCAGACCCGTGAGCGCTGCAATTGCCTGAATCAGGATCATCTTGAGGGCACGTCAATGATGAGAGGATTATGACCGGTAACTTCGAAAAGTCTTCTGACCCCTTTTGCGGGTATGACGACGGTGCTGGTGTTGACCAAGGGGTGGCACCGAACAGATTCGGCTTCCCAGACGGCTGAATCGACGACGACTTCAACCGCATTACCCAGATCGTTGATGGCTCCCATAAGTGTGACCGAACCTGGATCGACACCAAGGTATTTCAGGAGACGTTCGGGTGAAGCAAAACTGACTCGTCCGTGCCCTGTTATTTCTCCGAGCGCTCTGAGATCGACACTTTTGTCATGGGGGACGATGATCAACACGTGCCGGCGGCCCTTCTTGTCCCTGACAAACAGGTTTTTGGTTCTCTTTCCGTGATCGATCTTGACGAGCCTGGTGACTTCCTCGACCGTGAAAACGGCGGGATGATCAAATCGCTCGTACTCAATCTGATGTTCTTCCAGAAATGCAATGGCCGCGTTTTTACGTTGATCCGACATAAGAACGAGGCCGATCGAGGCGCTTAGTTGATACTGATTTCAATGGCCGGGAAATCTTCTGGGGAATCTTCCATGGGGCCGGCGAAAATAGAAAAATAGATCCACAATATGGCCGCCAAAAAGAGACCCTGCGAAATCAGGATAATTCCGGGGCCCGAAAGCACGCCAACATTGTCATGGAGGTCGAACGTGATCGACCGACTTTCATCCGACATCCATACAAAGACAACGAGAGTTGCGCTTGTAACCAGAGCCAAGGAGAAGAGCTGTATTCGAGCAACCCAGCGCCAGAACGTGCTCGGATCAAGAAGCGCCATACCCAAGGGCAGGAGGAGGGAGTTGTAATCAACTGCGTCAACGGAACCCGAAGACAGATCCATCCCGAATCGAAGAGTGGCAAACAGACCGAAAACAGTACAAATGATTCCAGCAACAGTGGTGTGTCGAGGGGCTATGGGATTCATGGGTTGGGGTAGTTTTGAAAGGCCGGGGCCGCAGGCCCCGGCCTTCAGTGATTAAAAAGAAAATTCTACGTCAAACGTGCAGTCACCGCGGCACCAACAGGTGACCACGTTGGTGTCATATTCAATCAATCCCCAGAGGAACGATCGATGGGCCGTCTCGGGACATGTTCCATAACCTTCGCAACGGAACCGGGAGAGATAAAGGTCCAGTCGCATGATATTGTGATCTTGAAGCCCTTTCCCGCACGCTCGTCAGGAATACCCGCCGGAAGGCAGGATTCGGGTACAATGCCCGAGTAAACACGATCGTGGGCCACAGCGGCGAACCCGGTTCCATCATCAGAAATCAGGGTACTCGGCATGCCATCTACCAGCCCCAAAATGTTGACTGCGTCCGGATAATCAATCGACTCTACGTCTCGCAACACAACTTCGAGCAGGTAATCAATCTCGCCGTTTTCGTTTGGCCCAAGGGCCGTCATATACGTTTTCTCAACCAGATCCAGCGAACGCAGCGCATCCAGAGCTTCGTCCTCAGAGGTCATCGGGTTGGCATCGCATCCGACCAGGATCGGCGCAATGATCAGGGTATACAGCAGTGCACGTACGGCACCACTTATCAGGTGATTTTTGTTCATTCGTTTCCTCAGCTTCGTCCAACAACACAGACAGTCGGGTGACCGTCTTTTCTTTATGGAGACGGGCGCCGAGGCGGCGCAACAACAAAACGAATGATTTCGCCAGCTGAACGAATGTTCAGCGGGAAAAAAGGGGAGTTAGAAGTGAGAAGGACGCGGTGCTTACCACCCGTGCACTTCCTGATCGACAACCTGAGACGGACAACCCACGATCAGCGGATCCGGTGCGGTTACCACCTCGACGTCCTTTCCAGGGTAGTCCAGATTGTACAGAAAATGATTCATGCAGTTTGTACGAGCGCGTTTCTTGTCATCCGATTTGATGATGGTCCAGGGCGCGTCCGCCGTATCGGTATGAAAAAACATATTCAACTTCGCTCTCGTGTAATCATCCCACTTGTCGCGCGAGAGTCGATCTATGTCGCTCAACTTCCAGCCTTTGAGAGGATCAGTATCTCGTGACAAAATGCGGGCGGTTTGTGCTTGCCGGGTCACAGAGAACCAGTACTTGAACAGCAATGTGCCTGATCGTACTAGCATTCGCTCCAGATCGGGTGCCTGACGCAGAAATTCCTTGTATTCTTTTCCCGAACAGAACTTCATCACCCGCTCCACACCTGCTCTGTTGTACCAGGACCGGTCAAAAAAGACAATTTCTCCGGCCGTTGGAAACTGACGGACGTACCGCTGGAAGTACCACTGCCCGCGCTCTTCTTCGGTTGGTTTTTCGAGTGCAACCACCCGGGCCGAACGAGGATTGAGGTGTTCCATGAACCGCCTGATCGTGCCCCCTTTACCAGCGGCATCTCTTCCTTCACAGACCACAATGATGCGCTGTCCTGACTCTTTGGCCCATCGCTGAACCTTGAGAAGCTCGATCTGAAGAAGACGTTTTCGGGCATCGTAGGCAGAACGACTGACTTTCTGCCGATATGGATAGATTCCCTCGTAAAAGAGCGCCTCGACCTCTTCCTCGGAGTATCCAAGATCTTCACGCATCAGCTCAGTCCGTTCCGCGTCAAGTTCGAGGTACGAGGAACCACGCTCACCAAGGCCAAACGCGGACATTCCCTCCTGTTCAGTTTCAACCTTCTTGAGACCCAGGACTTTTTTCTTTCTCTCGATCATTTCAGCTTATTCAAATACGTAGAGGTGTCTGTAGTGTATATGCTCGAAAGCGAGTTCGAGTTACGAGGTTTGTGTCTTTTGCGCATCAACGACTCTAAATCCACTTCTGAATCGATTTTGCGACTGGGGGCTGAAAATACGACGCCGTGGTCAGGTAAATGACATCATCCATTTATTTCCACTTGTCCATGTACTTCCAGTTTCGCGGCTTTCCTTCCGCCATCCACTCGATCGCCTGTCGCATCCTGCTCTCTCGGGTAGCTTCCCGCTTGGCTCCGGTAACCCACTCCAGGTACTCTCGCTTGTCTGATGGGCTGAAGTTGTGAAACGTGGTAAACGCAGGTTGATTTTCTGCCATGGCATCCAGAAACCAGGACGGCATCTCGATCTCAGTCATTTTCTTTTTTGGTCTCGCAGGCGGCTTGACACCGCGTTCATTGAGGTCGATTGCTTCTAGAATCAGTGCCTTCAGTTCGGCTTCATCAGGAAAATCCTCCATTGAAGAAATGTTCAGAGCACCCATCTGGGTTTTATCTCCAATGGGGGAAAGGGAGGATGGAAAGCCGCTTAACAGGGCCCCCTTCCAGAAGATGAATCGAACGTGATTCTTGTATCCGGCCATCTGCGCTACAATTCCTTTGTATTCGAAGTGAGGGCAACTCCACTTGATCGTCTCCTCAATGTCCGGAAAAGCTTCGTGAAACAACTCGCGAATCCGGAGCAGTATGGGCTTGGCGAACTCCTGGACTCCGTCGATATAGGCGTCCACGTCTCGTGAATAGGATTCAGACATAGTTGTTAATCACCCCGATCAGTGAAGAGCCAGTGCATGCGCCGAAAGGCAATATTGATGGGTCTTTACCTCGATAACAAAGTAACGATGCCGGTATATTAACGGCGTTATTTTGTTCACATCAAGGCGCACATGAAAAAGGTTCTTCTACACCTCCTCGTGGGGTTGTCAGTTTCGACCGTCGCGGTTGCACAACAATCAGTTGCTCGACTCTGGAATGAGGCTCTGTTGCAGTCAATCCGCGAGGATTTTGCCCGTCCTACCGTCCACGCGAGAAACCTGTTTCACACTTCAGTAGCCATGTGGGATGCCTGGGCAGCCTATGACACATCGTCCGAGCCCTATATGCTGGGCAATTCCATCAATGGTTTCGAATGCGGTTATGGCGGCATTCCTGCACCCGCAAATATTGAGTCCGCTAGAGAAAAGGCCCTCAGCTACGCCTCGTACAGGCTCCTGACCCATCGATTTACCTTTTCTCCGGGTGCACAAAATGCCTTGGCCAGGTATAATGTTCTGATGAATGATCTGGGCTACGATGTATCGCTGGCATCAACTGATTATGCGGGTGGCGATCCTGCATTTCTGGGCAATTACATAGCCGAGTGTATCATCAACTACGGCCTCCAGGATGGTGCGAACGAGGCGGAGCGGTACACGAACAGATTCTATCGCCCGATCAATCCGCCCATTGCCCCGACTCTGGACGGCAATCCCAATATCAGCGATCTGAACCGCTGGCAGCCCATCTCATTGGACGTGTTTATCGATCAGGCTGGCCAGGAAATTCCTCTTGGAACGCCCGAGTTTCTCGGTCCTGAGTGGGGCTCGGTTGAGCCATTTTCACTCAGCCGGGATGACCTGGACATCTTTGAACGCGACGGAAACGAGTACTGGGTCTACTTCGATCCGGGAGCGCCGCCCTATCTGGACATCCAAAATGGCGGGGGATTATCGGACGAGTACAAATGGAATTTTGCGTTGGTATCCGTGTGGTCTTCCCACCTCGATCCGAGCGATGGTGTGATGATTGATATCTCCCCTGCAGCGATCGGAAATGTGGATATCGACACCATGCCGAGGGATCTGGAGTCTTTTGACACGTTTTATGACACGATTGGAGGGGGAGACCCGGGCCTGGGGCGACGGCTGAATCCGTTCACCGGCTCGCCGTACAATGCTCAGATCATTCCTCGCGGAGACTACGGACGTGTGCTGGCCGAATTTTGGGCCGACGGACCTGATTCTGAAACACCTCCGGGTCACTGGTTCACATTACTTAATTATGTGAGTGACCACCCCGCCCTCGAGAAACGATTCCGCGGCGAAGGTCCCATCCTGGACGACCTGGAGTGGGATGTGAAATCATACCTGATACTGGGTGGAGGCATGCACGATGTGGCCATCGCAGCCTGGGGTATCAAGCGATGGTACGACTACATTCGACCTGTATCTGCCCTTCGAGGGATGGCAGAATTCGGACAGAGTTCGGATCCGAATCTCCCCAGGTATCACATCGCTGGCCTGCCGCTGATGCCTGGATACATTGAAATGGTGGAGGAAGGCGACGCTCTGGCCGGGACCAACAATCAACATGTCGACAAGATCAAACTTCGGTCGTGGCGCGGCCCCGCCTTTGTGTTCGATCCCGCAACAGATACCGGGGGAGTAGACTGGATACTGGCTGACAACTGGTGGCCGTACCAACGGCCCTCGTTCGTGACGCCGCCTTTCGCAGGCTACATCTCGGGTCACTCGACCTTTTCCCGCGCGGCAGCAGAGATTCTCACGCTGTTGACGGGAGACGAGTACTTCCCTGGCGGAATGGGAGAGTTTGTGGCACCAAAGAACGAATTTCTCGTTTTTGAGGATGGTCCGAGCGAGGACGTGGTTTTGCAGTGGGCAACCTACAGGGATGCCTCCGACCAGTGCAGTCTCTCACGAATCTGGGGGGGGAATTCATCCGCCGGCAGATGATCTGTTCGGCCGTTTTATCGGTGAAGAGATCGGCCCGGCAGCATTCAGTTTTGCCGAGCGATTCTTCACAGGGCAAGCAACCGCACTTGACGACGAAACCGTGCCGACACGAGAGGGCTTCATTGTGATGTACCCGAATCCGATTCGGGCAGGCCACTTCGTTTCCATCGAAACCCATGGTAACGGCGTGCTGAGTGTTCTGGATGTGCAGGGAAGAGAAGTCAAACAGGTGGAACTGAATGAAGGCTTTAACTCAATCTCGACCGACGGATTCTCCGCGGGGGTCTATTTCTTGCGCTTCGTCCAGGATAGCACTGTTTCCAGTCGATCGCTGGTGGTATTGAGGTAGGATAGAGGAGTTGCAAGATGTGGCCAGGTTTTCTTACTCGGCGACGTCATTCATAGCGTGTCGCCTGGCTCGGTGTAAGCCTGAATGACCCGATCAGGAATGGCACGGGGGCGCCCCGTTTCGCGATCCAGGCAGACCCAGTTGGTCTTACCTTTCGCCAGAAGAACTTCACCCTCCGTGTTTCGGAACTCATATTTTCGGAGGGAGGTCACTCGCTCTACGGTTTCGATCCAGGTTTGGATCTGAATTTCGTTTCCTTCAAAAGCAGGCCTCAAGTATTCAATCTTGTGCGAGCGAGCGACCCAGATAATGCCAGCAGCTGCCGCACGAACGTCACCCCCTACGCTTTGTGTATGGCGAATGGCCACATCCTGCATCCATCGAACGTACGCGACATTATTCACGTGGCCGTGCACGTCTATCGGCTCAGAGCCCACGGTGAAGGTCCAGGTGAAACGCATGCTTGGAGGCTCCATTCTCAGTTTTCGCCCCATCTTCAGTTTTCCGGAGTGTCCTTCCGGGTTTTTATCCAGACCACGATACCCCACAAACTGATGATGATCCAGAAGATTTCTATAACGACGGAAGCAAGATTGAAATTGTACGCGAGGGAGAGTAGGATCATGAGGGCACCGAGTAGATTGAGCCCCGAATAGGCCAGACTCGTGACCTCCATTTTTCGAAGCTGAACACCCGCGTAGGTGATGACGATGAGCGCCACGCCGATCGTTCCTACAATGTCATACAGCTGCATTTCTCAATCCGTTCGAATGAGTTGGAAAATGTTCGTAATCCCGCGTAATCGCCTCATGTCGCTTCATGTTGTTTCGATGCGCGACGCCAGTTCGGTCAATACATCGATGATATCGTCGATGTCCTTTTTGTGGGTGCGGAAACAGACGGCCGCCATACGGAGCATATAAACTCCATTTATCCTGGTCGAGCTGACAAAAATTCTGCCGTCCCGATGTACGGCCTCTACCAGTTTTTCGTTGAATGAATCAGCGTCACTCCCAGTCGGCACATACCGGTAAATCACTACCGAGAGATCCGGAACGGGCCCCACCTCCCAGTTTGGGAGTTCGGCGACGCGATCATAAAAGTATCTGGCAAGATGCAGTTTTTCGGCCAAACCGGCCCGAAAAGGGGCAATACCAAGCACCTGAAGGGGCAGCCACATCCGAAGTCCGCGAAAGTGCTTGGTTAATTCCGGCGACACTGTCGCAGCGGACGTGGCCCGAATGTGAATGGCATCCTGCATATAATCCGCACCGGCAGCGTGCGATGTGAGCAGGTGCTGCTTGTCTCTGACAAGCAAGGCGCCAGTACCGTAGGGCAAGAACAAGGTCTTGTGCGGATCCACGACGATTGAGTCGGATAGTCTCATGCCTTCGAACAGATCGCTGGTTTCCTCGCACAGGGCGAACAACCCTCCGTAGGCGGCATCGATGTGATACCAGGCCGAGAAGCGCGTTGCGAGCTTACCAATCGGGGTCAGGGGGTCGACCGATCCCGTGTTGGTAGTGCCAGCAGTGGCGACTATCAGAAACGGCGTCAGTCCCTTTTCAACATCTGCCCTGAGCTGGTTCTCGAGGGCATCGACATCCATGCGATACCGCTCGTCAACAGCAATCCGACGGACCGGACATTTGCCGAGTCCGGACAGGTGCAGCGCCTTGTCTACGCAATGGTGGGCGTGCTCGGTGAGGTAGACGACGGACCTCGAAATATGCTCGCCTTCGACGTCGTGCGCGTCCCTCGCCGCCACAATGGCGGTGAAGTTCGCCAGGCTTCCACCGGCAGACAGGTATCCACCGAATGAATTCGGATAGCCAACAAGATCGGCGATCCATCGCAGGCACTGATCTTCGATGCGAGTGGCTCCAGGGCTGGCGAAAGCGACCCCAGCGTATCGGTTACCCACAGCCGCGAGAAAATCGCCGATCGCAGAGTGAAACAGGCCTCCGCCAGGAATGTAGCCAACGAATCGTCCAGATGTGGTGTTGATTCCAACGGTGTCGACGTCCTTTTCGAGCATCCCGAGAACGCGCTCCAATCCGATCCCCTCTTCCGAAAAATCCGCACGGATGAGGCTGTCTTCCGAGACAAATTTGTCGCTGTACGCCGGTGCGCTTGCTATCGAATCCAGATAATTCTGGGCATAGTCAAATGCCTGCCGGGTGAGCTCTGCACGTGAATCAGCGTCAGGGTCGAGCGAGCGCGCCCTCAACTCGAGATAGTCTAGCCGGGTGGTCATGGTCTGTTGGAGAGATTTCTGAGTAATCGCTCTCCAGTTTAAATAAGACCCTGCCGGAATACCGCGACTTCGTGATGAATCTCTGCGATACGGGTGTGCTCGGTTTCGGCACACCTTCAGGCGTGCCATGATTGGTCCTCATGACGCTCTAGACCGGGGCAATTTGTCACGAATGTGTCACAAAAGTGTGATAAATACGGATACATCGATACGACGTGGAATTTAGATCGCCCGCTCTCGTCCAAGAAGTACTTACAGCCCCGATATTGCTCCACGAAAATTGATAGATAGCTAGATGAAAAAGGTCTTGTCGCTCCTGGTCCTGTCTCTGTTTTTTACGGGTTCGGCCTTCGCTCAAATCGCAGGCTCTGGAACCATTACCGGTTCGGTCATCGATTCGAGCGACGAATCCACAATGGTTGGAGTAAACGTGATCGCCGTATCCGTCGCCGACAGCACGCGTGGCTTCGGGGAAGTTACTGGAATGGACGGCCGGTTCGCGATTTCGGTGCGTCCCCCGGGAGCGTACAATGTGACGTTTTCGTTTGTAGGATTCGAATCGGTTGAAAGACGGATAGACATTCCTCGTGGTCGCGTGGATATCGGTCAGGTAGAGATGAAATTTGACGTGATGCTCCTGGATGAAGTACGCATTGAAGCGGTGCAGGAACGAGTTGAGGTTCGTGGAGACACGACCGTATTTAATGCGGCTGCTTTCAAGGTAAACCCCGATGCCACAACCGAGGATTTGCTGGCAAAATTACCCGGTGTAGTGGTCGACGGCGGTGAGGTACAGGTACAGGGAGAGACCGTTAGCAGGGTCCTGGTGGACGGGCGCGAGTTTTTCGGGCAGGATCCAGCAGCTGCTCTGAGGAATCTGCCGTCTGAAATCGTCGATAGAATAGAAGTTTACGATCGGCAGAGCGATCAGGCTCAGTTCACCGGGTTTGAGGATGACAATACAGAGAAGACGATCAACGTCATTACCCTGACCGGAAAGAGTAACGGACAGTTCGGCAAACTGTACGGTGGTTATGGATCTGAAGAACATTATATCTCTGGCGGCAACATCAATATTTTTGATGATGATCGCCGTATCTCGATAATCGGCCTGTCCAACAACGTCAACCAACAAAATTTCTCCATCGATGACCTTCTGGGTGTGGTGGGGTCCGCGGGTGGTCGGTCGGGATTCGGCGGCCGTGGCGGTGGAAGAGGTCGTGGCGGCGGAGGGGGTGATCGCGCTGGTGGTGGGGGAGACCGGGCTCGACTGGGCGGATTTACTGGTGGTCGCGGGGGAGGTGGCGGAAATCCATCCAATTTCCTGGTAGGAAATCAGGGCGGTATCAATACGACGCATGCAATCGGCCTGAACTATTCTGATCAGATCGGGTCAAAATTGTCCGTTACGGGCAGCTATTTTTTCAACAAGTCTGACAACACCAGCACCTCCCTGCTGGATCGCGAATATTATCTGGGCGATGATACCAGCCAGTTCTATGATGAGAACAGTTCGTCTGCAGCGGACAACAACAATCACAGACTGTCCGGCAGAATCACGTACACGATTGACGATAAGAATTCGCTCATATTTACACCTCGACTGAGTACCCAGAGCAATCAGGCCAGCAGCTTTCTTTTCGGCACCAACGTTCTCGACACCGCCGAACTGATCAGCAGAACCACCAACGACTACGTATCGGACAATCGCGGATACAATGGCTCTGCGAGCCTGTTGCTGCGTCACGCCTTCGACAAACGGGGACGGACACTGTCATTGAATCTGACGGCGAGTGCCAATAATCAAACCGGCGATACCTCACAGATTTCGAGCAACCTCTTTTTTGATAGAGGGGCTGGAGATCAGCTCATCGATCAGAAGACAGACAGTGATCGCGGGGGCAGTGCCCTTTCGGCTCGTCTGGCTTTCACCGAGCCCATCGGAGCGTTCGGACAGTTACAGATCAACTATTCTCCCCGCCGATCGATCAGTGACTCCGAGCGACTGGCGAATACGCTGGACCCGGTAACGAACGCGTACTCGATTCTGGATCCGGCGTTGTCCAGTCAATTTGACAACACGGTGTGGACTCAACGGGGGGGTATCAGCTATACGCGTAGAAATCGAGGCACCCGGATCACGATTGGATCCGATGTACAGACGGTAAACTTGACTGGAGATCAATCCTTTCCCGTAGCGTTTGGTGTCGATAAAACCTTCACCGATCTGCTTCCACGTATCGAGTTGCAACTCGGCTCTTCGCGGCAAAAGAGTCTGCGACTTCAGTACCGGACGTCAACGAATACGCCATCGATATCTCAACTACAGGACGTAATCGACAACAGCAATCCGCTGATACTATCGTCGGGTAATCCTGATCTGAAGCAATCCTTCACCAATTCGTTTTCTTTGCGATTCAACTCCACGAATCTGCGAAATGGCAGAATATTCTTCGGTTTCGCTTCCTTTACCACCAGTAGAGATTACATAGGCGACGAATCATTGATTGCGGTGACCGACCTGGTGCTCGAGGGCGGCGTTCCCCTACTACAAGGATCACAGTTTTCGCGCCCAGTCAATCTGGATGGATACCGGAATCTTAGAACGTTTTTTACGTTCGGTCGCCCCGCGTCATTCATCAAAAGCAACGTGAATCTGAACGGAGGGGTTACCTGGACACGGACACCGGGAATCATCAATTCGATTGAGAATGTCTCTGAAGTCACGGGATTCAACGGAGGGCTTGTGCTCAGTTCGAATATCAGTCCTCGCATGGATTTTACCCTGTCCCAAAATTTCAGCTACAACATCTCTGAGAACTCTATCTATCCCGAACTGGACACCAATTTCACGCAGTATCGTGCTTCCGGTAAGGTCACTGCCATGCCTACCAAATCACTGGTTCTCGAGACCAGTGTCAACTATTCCACTTATGGTGGCCTCGGCGATTCATTTGATTCGAGATCCATCCTTCTGAGTGCGGCGCTCGGCTACAAATTTCTCCAGGGAAATGGGGGCGAGGTGCGACTTATCGTTGCGGACATCCTGAATCAAAATACCAATGTCTCGCGCTCGGTCACTGAGTTCTACGTGGAAGACCAGTCGTCAAACGTTCTTGGCCGGTACCTCCTGTTGAACTTTACTTACACGCTTCGAAATTTCCGTATCTGACATAACCGGGTTCGAAGATGAACGAAACGTAGCGCGGCGGGCCTTCTCGAGAGAAGGCCCGCCGCACCTATAAAAACCGCCATCCAATCTTACTTGACCATGAACGATGCGGTGTAACGCGTTGCATCCCAATCTAATACGATCTGTCCCCCGTTATCGGTCTGGGCGAAGGAGATAGTGAACCGCTCCGCTGAATCAGTCAGGTTAGAGGATTCCATTTCAACCTTGAAAAGGTCCTGTTCTCCATCGTGCTGTGTTCCCCACTGATTGGTCTGGGCATTCACGATGAGCTCAAACGTGCCGTCGTTGTAGATCGACCATAAGGAGTAGCTGCCTGCAGGAAGGTCCGTTCCTCCCAGGCTCAGGTCTTTGCTCGTCGAGAACTGCGTGGCCGCGTTTGCACCGGTTCGCCATACAGCGCCGTTCGGTACGAGCCCGCCCCAGATATCTCTTCCCCGCTTCGCCGGTTGGGAATATTGGATCTGAAGATCCGCGCCGGCGATGGTTGCTTCTGCGGTAGCGCCAGGTGACGGAGTTCCGATGCCTTCTCCGGCGGCGTCTAGTGCTGCCCAACGCTCAGCCATTTCACCGACGAGGAAAGGCTCGATTCGCCGGACTTCTACCTTGGCTGTCGTAGCTGCACCGGAAACCCCCAGCAACTGCCCCTGATCGTCTGACCAGCCATAAAAGGAATATCCAAAATAATCCATGCTGATCGTATCGGGGGATACAACCCGCGAAGCATTCATGCGGGCGTCGGCACCCGAAAAACCAAGGAGCATTACACCCTCTCCTCCTTCCTGAAGTTGATGAGCTACCTGCTCAAATACGAACATGGAGTTTGGAGAAGCACCGCCGAATCTCGGAATAACGCCCTGAGGAACCGTTACAGCGCTCTCTTCCCGGTTTCCACCACCCTCGCGGACAATTGAAGCCTGATCACCTTCAATGGTCATGCTGGCGCCCAGGGGTCCTTCTCCATCTGGATTGGAAGCAGGTGTCGTCCTATCGATGCTGAGGGATGAGATGTGGCCATATTCGTCGAGGACGGCCCGGTATTCGGTAGAATTCGTGTAGGGGACGCGTGCCACAATCACCCCCTCGATTACGTTACCGTCGCGTATGAAAACCTCGACGGCAACGGTATCCGTTCCGAGTGTGGATACAAAGGCTCTTGGTTCGTCGGGGCTGGGGGCCCATTCGGGCGTGGTCTGGCAGCCTGAGACGATAAAGATCGCCGCAAGCAATAGAATAATTCGGTTCATGTCAGGAATAGTGTTGATTCAACGGGGTTGCGACAAGTGAAGGATCGGTCCTGAGCGGGAAGGTCAACAGGGAAGTGAAGGTGTAGTGATTCACCTACTGCCGTTTCAATCCAACTGTGGTGTAGCACGTCAATATAACTCCGAATGCGTGTCAGATCCTCAGGGAGGAGTTTCTGCACTGTGTCGAGGAGCCCGCGATCACGATAGCCATCCCAGGAGAGCTCCAGCACCTGGTTGAAGACAGAGCAGTTATCCCCCCATCGGCTCATCAGCCGTGGGGCCGTAGAGCGGCGGGAGGGAGACACCATTGAGGCGATAGTAGATGGTAAGCTGCCCGCGGTGATGAATCATGTGGCTGATACCCCACTCTCGGATTACCTCGAGCTTCGGGCGACTCCAGAGCTCAGTGCCGTTCATGAGAAGGGCCCAGGGTGCCTGCAAGTCATCGTCTGAAGCTGCACCCAAAGCATCCAAGACGGCCTGACAATTGGCATTGAACGTCTGCAGTACTTCTTCACGGCTGTTCAGCTTTGGCCGAGGCGGAAAAGTCGTCGCCATGTCGAATCCATCTTCGGTTATCGTCCCGAGCATCCACACCGGAAGGTTTGCCAGATGGGATGAAATTTCAAGCATGGTCCACGACTTTTCGTGCGGTCTCCAGTCGAAGCGATCTTCGGGAAGACGCTCGAGCATGGTCCGGGTCCGCCCGAATTCAGTTTGGAGGTCGCCGATGGCAAGATTTATGAGTGAGCTGGACATGATGGTGTGTCAGAAAGTGTGATGCGAAATGGTCTAGCGTCTGGAAGCGGCCTCGATTATGTCGAGTACCGCCTGCATGGTCTGTCGGCCCAAATCGTCGTCGTACCATGCGAATTTCGCCTCGAGAAACGCTGCGCTGTCCAACTCCTTTCCTTCCCCAAGTGCCCACGCCTGGAGTGCTTCGGGCCGCTCGATGAAGGCGCCAACCTCTTCATAATTCTCATTCAGCACGAGAACGGTTGGGGTGGACGGCCTACCGTCGGGAGTGAGGTGGGCCTCCATAATATGCTTTCCTGGCTCTGGAAGGACGATTCTCATTTCGAATCCTTCCACTGCGTTTACCAGGTGAGCCAGAAAGGGAATGGTGTTCACTGAATCGCTGCATCCGTCTACGGCAACCGCCAACAGAAACCAGGTCCCTCCGATATTCTGGGCCTTCTCGAGGAGATCCTCGGGGACCATTCCCTTTTCAAAGTTATCCAGCCAACGCTGCCGGCGCTGCTCGGCGTCGTCAAGAAAAACTCCGAACGGCCTGCCTGACTCATACAGAGTCTGATGGTCCGAAAGTTCGATTTCCTGTGCCGTGACCGTTACAGGTTTCAGTACGGCGAGCGCTAACGCAAGGAGTATCAGATTCTTCATGTCGCAAGATACTCGCTCACAATAACTTCTCAATCGATGCCACTGAGTGGGCTCCGGGATGGTATTACGTCAAGCTTCAGACCGCGCAGGGCAAGCAAACGGGCAAGTCAGTCCTGATCGTCAGATAGCTTTGTTCAAGAGCCGTTAGTCTCTCGCAATGAACTCTCGAGCTTCGGCCAGAAGAGTGGCCCACACTGCTTCATCACGATCCTGAATGAGAACCCACTCTCGAAACTTTCTTCCGTTGGGTGCAAATTCGTTTCCGGTTCCGGCCTGGATGAGTGATTGAACCTTCTCAGCCGACAGCTTCACGATCAGATCACCGTTTTTTGGGTCTACAGAAGCGAAAAAATTTCCTTCCTGTCGAAGGCACGGATACCCCATCATGGTGCTCTTTTCAACCTTTGGATCGGCCAGAAGAGACGCAGCAACGTTCCAGAAAAACTCAGTGTAATCACTCATATTGGCATCCCTTGAAGTCAGTGTCCAGGAGTGAAGGGAATATGCTCGCGAGCGGATTCAGGCGCAATATGTGCGCCGTTAGGCCGTGCCTTTCAGAAAGGCTTGCCGTTCGTCTTCTGGATATCGCTCTATGGCGTATCGAAGCATCGTTCTCGGCATGTTTGGGTAGTGTCTGAAGAGAAATTCGGTTTCGACTTCCCGATCTCTCTTGCCCATTTCTCTGAGCATCCAGCCAACCGCCTTGTGAATCAGATCTTGCGTGTCACCGAGCAGAATTTCTGAGATCAACAGGGTGTCGGCAAACTGATCTCGTTTGATGAAATAATACGTGCACACGATCGCGATGCGTCGCTCCCAGAGACTCTCAGATTCGGCGAGACTGACGAGCACGGATCGGTCGCGCGTAAACAAATGCCCACCAACGATTTGATATGACGAACTATCAACCAGATCCCAGTTATTGATGTACCTGGTATTTGCTAGATAGGCGTCGTAAATCAATTGCTGCTCCTCGTCGTCGGCTCTCTGGAATTTATTTACCAGGATGATCAACGCCGTCAGCCGTTCTTCGTGTACTGATGTATGAAGCAAAGTCAGCACTTCGTCCAGCGGCAGATTGCGCGCTCGCTTCGCTTCGCGCCGCTGGACGGGCACCCGGATCCCGAGAAATTGATCGCCTTCACCGTACTCACCCGGTCCTGTTTTGAAAAAGCGCTGGGAATGCTCGGCGATTTGAGGATTTGCTAGCTCGCGGAGTCTGGCCCGCACGTCATCAGCCGTTGAGAAAGTGTCAGACATAAAATTTTGCACGATGACGGGTAGGCGAAGAATCCAGCGAAAAGGATTTGAGATGCCGTGCTGAGCTCATGGAACGATTCGTCCTTTCCACTCATTACGCCCTAGAGCACGTGTGAGAATGGAATCAAGCGAAATTGCGATCGCCAACACAAACGAGACCGGTGCGAGAATGGTTATTTGCCACGGCAGCTCCGCGGTGCGATCTGTCACAAACTTCATGGCATGCATCGAAAGCAGGAGCCACCGGAAGAGGATGGGAGCAACGATAAAAATGAACGTGTACACGCTGAGCCTGAGCAGGGAGATCACAGTGGATGGACCCAGAATCATGGCCGTGTTCTTTCGAAAGCCCCTCCAGGCATCACCAAAACTCGCATACATATAAACGGCGAGGTCTGATCGAGTGTCATCCAAAAGTGGCGTCAATCCGTTCCGGTGGAGATACCTTCCGATCATGATATCCTCAAGAACCTGATCCTTGACCTCGATATGGGGCTCCAGATCACGATACACTGTGCGATCGATCATCCAACACTGTCCATTGACCCCAGACATTAGTGCGAACGGGATCTTTTTTCCCAGCCACCACGGCATTCCCGCCAGAATCATGGTTCCCACCATGCTGACGATGAGTTGACCTTTGCCCCTTAGGAGTGGCACGCCGGTGAGAATGGTTGAATCCGCTCTCCCGGCGAATCGTTGGCACATTCGCCTCAGCGCTTCCGGCCCGAGAAACTCCGTATCAGCGTCAAGAAACAGAAAGATTTCGCCGCGGGCGGCAAGCGAGAGTTGATAGCAGCCGTTCACCTTGCCGACCCAACCTGCTGGCAAGGGCCCTCCCTCAATTCCTCGTATACGATCGTCCTTGTGTGACGTGATAATCTGCCAGGTGGAGTCTTCAGACAAATCGTCACAGACGATGAGCTCCGCACGTGGATGGTCCTGTTGTTGAAAAGATGATAAAAGTCTACCAATCGTTGCTTCCTCGTTTCTGGCTGGCACCAAGACGGAAACAAAAGGCAAAGAATCATTCATTTCCGGGTTGGAGGGCCGAGTTCGCCGGAACATGATCAAATTTGTCAGCGCATTGATGATCATAGTGGCGTGCGCAGCGACAGCAATCCATATCAGAACAGTCATATGAGAGGCTTTGCGCCCTGGCTAGCCATGTCGGCTGAATTAGCGAATCTTTCGGGCGATGCGGGCGGCTTCGTCGGCGTCCGTTGGCTCCTGAGATTCAAGCTCGAGTCTCGGGGTGGCGGCCTGTAGAGCTGGCGGATCTGTAATATTATCCCAGTCTGGACTCGTAACAATTGCTTCGAGATTTTTGACACGTTCGATCAGGGTCGCATTCTGTTTCTCCAGACGCGCTGACATTTTCTCGAATTCAGATTCCAACGACTCGGTGGACACGCCAAGCTTGGTCTGTTTAGCTTTGAATTTCAGCCATTCCGACCATCCGCCCATAATGATGGCAACGATTGGAATTAAGACCCAAATATTTTCCATTTTAGTACTGCTGTCTTCCGAGGGTGAGAGAGTATTTCCTGCCGATGAAACCCGTCTACGGGATTTGGCTCCGAGGGTTCAGTTTTCCCCCATCGCCTTAAGTACTTCACGCGTCAGATCGAGTGGATTGAAGCCCTGACGTCCGAAATCCAGACCGCGCCGAACGATCACCAGATCGTGGGACGGGACGACAATCATATACTGGCCGCGATTTCCGTTTGTGTAGTATGCATCAGGCGGTACATCTGTCCGGCCCTCGGGTACGAGCCACCACTGCCCGCCGTAGAAGCCCCCCCTTGCGGAGGTCGATGGAGCCGGATTTCGCACAAAATCAATCCACGCCTCCGACAGAATCCGTTCTCCGTTCCACACGCCGTTGTTCAGGTACAGCAAACCAAATCTGGCGAGATCGCGTGCGTTCATGTACACCTGGCTACTGAAAATGAAGTTGCCAAATCGATCGACTCCAGGAATGGTATTGCGCATTCCAATCTTGTCAAACAGCTCCTTTCGTGGGAATTCAAGGTATTGTCGATCGTCTCCGATGGCGGTTTTCATGGCGAGAAGGCCAAGAAGCGTGTCGTAGTTCTCGTAATCCCAGTTCGTCCCTGGTTCGCGGATCAGGGCCCTGTTGCGGGCGCCGTTCGCAGAACTGGCGCCCGCCCAGTACGCGAGGCCCGAGCCTGTGGCATATTCCAGCCCATTGTCAACGGGATACAGTCCACTCGACATGTTTAGAACGTGTCGCAACGTGATTTCATCCCGTGGGTCCGGACTGTCTGAGCGGACACGAGGTAGCCACTCAATTCCAAGCGGCTCGTCGAGGGCCATTTCACCTCGATCGACCATAATTCCAACGAGGGTCACGAATATGCTTTTAGCTGTGGACCATGTTCTCGTCTTGGTGAGATAGTCGACGCCATCCGCGTAGCGTTCATGAATGATCTCTCCCTTGTGAACGATCAACAGGCTGAGAGTTCTCTGCCTGTCGGCCGGCCGATCAAATGCCCAGTTGCTTGCCGCCTGAAGAGCAACCGTATCAGTATTAGTCAGATTCGGCACTTCTGAGATCAAATCGCCGTCCGGCCAGGGAATCGTGTTCGGATCACCCGCCTGTGGTGGAGTCACCAGAACGGGGTAGTTGTCGGCCTCCCCATCATCTTGCCCCGGTTCCATGATGATGCATCCCAATCCCTTCCGGTAGACTGCCTTCATAGCAGGAACTCCCGCCCTGCCCCCAATGGTCACCAGCGTTTTATCCCGTTCAATCCCGAATTCGTCGTTTTCGTATACACCCGGTCGATTTCGGGTGTAGGCCCACTCCTGCTCACGAACGAGCGTCGGGTCGCGTTCTGATGTGAAGATCCCATTGCACATCATGACCGCTTTGACGCCTCGCCAGATGGTTGCTTCACTCTGCTGCCAGAAATTGTAGGTCTCCGATTGCTGAGCCCATGCGATTGAGGGGGCAAAAAGAACGAGTAGAAGGAGGCGCGGGATCATAATTTCAGTGTTATGTTCAGGGCCATCCAATAAACGACCCCACGATGAAACTCGCTGCATTTCTACTCGCCCTCCTGACTCTGTTCACTCCGAAGGCTGAAGGCATTTCAGATGACAAAACCATCTTTCTTGTGCGGCATGCAGAAAAGTGCACCGAGCCCGCCAGGGATCCAGACCTGACGGAGTTCGGAAAGCAGCGCGCACAGGCTCTCGTCAGGGTGCTGATGGATGTCGAGCTGGATGCGATCTATTCCACGCCGTTCAAGCGGACGCTGAATACTGCGCGTCCGGTTGCTCAGATGCACGGCGTCAAGATAATCGAGACCCCCGCTGAATCCGGGTTCATGGAGGCGATGGTCAAGCGGATCAAAGCAGGGGAGGCCCACAACATTCTGATATCGGGTCACAGCAACACGACGCCGGCAGTAGTGAATTTGTTGGGGGGTACGGCGTACGAAAACCTCGACGAGAGCGAGTACGATCGCCTGTACATCGTGGTCCTTCAGGAAGACGGTTCGGCCAGCGTATCGATTCTTCGATACGGTGCCCCGTCGGGACCCTCCGAAGCCTGCTAGATGCCTCGGAGCTGGTTCAGCTGGGCTACCATCACGGCCAATTCGGTCTTGTATTTATTCTTGATCTTAAAGGAGACAGAAGAGGCGTGATCGCCCGGAATCAGATTGAGCAACTCCGATTTCTTGGGGGTGAGGATCAATTTACTCTTAATCACCCCATTCTTGATCTGAACAAGCACAATGGCAGAGGGCTCGATTTTGATCACATCGACATCCTCGTCAATGAGTCCGAGTATTTTGGAATTGACCCGAATTTCCAGGAAGCCATCTTCCACAGAAATCATTCCTTTGACTTCCCGCAGACCAACGTCAGGTAGCGTAAACGGCACTCTACTCATGGATTCACGCGGCTTGTGGGCGCCCCAACATTTTCAGCATGCGGTAATGTGAACCGAGTGATTTGAAGAATGTCGGGTGGTCGTTGTAGGGGACTCCATGCCGAGCCGCTACTTCTTTCACGATATCGCTGATCACCGGATAGTGGACGCTGCACACTTGTGGAAAGAGATGGTGCTCGATCTGAAAGTTCAGACCGGCAACGTACCAGCAGAGAACTTTGTTATTGCGCGCAAAATTGGCCGTTGTCAGCATCTCATGGATAATCCAGGTGTTTTCCATGTTTCCCAACTCATCCGGCCCCAGGAATTCAGGGCCTTCGACCACATGCGCCAACTGAAATACGACGCCAAGAATGAGTCCTGCAGTCATGTGCATCGCCAGAAAACCGATTGCGAACTGCCACAAGGTGATGTCGAGGACCATCAGGGGAATGACGATCATATAGGTGATTACGACCAGCTTGGTCCAGATGAGCGTAAAGATCTCAAAAGGCGGGTGCTTTTTATTCTTATAAGGACCGATGTCCTTTCTCATGAACTGCTGAAAGTCCTTGGCGAACAACCAGTTGATGGTTGCTAGACTATAGGCTGGAAAGGCAAAGAACTGCTGAAAACGATGGAAGGGATATCGGGGTGCCTCGGGAGACAGCCGGACGAGGGGCGAAACCGTCAAATCTTCGTCTATTCCTGGAATATTGGTATACGTGTGGTGGATGATATTGTGGGTGATCTTCCACATGTATCCATTCGCGCCCAACGCATCGAATGAAAAGCCCAGCATTCGATTGACCCTGGGGTTCGAGGAATATGCCCCGTGCAGCGCGTCGTGTGAGACGCAGAATCCTGTTCCAGCGGCTCCCACTCCCATAAGAACAGCCAGACCCAGCATTTGAAGCAGGCTGAACTGCCCGGAAATGATCAAGCCGTAGGAGCCAAACGTAAGTGTGAGGATCAGAACGGTCTTGAGGACCATGCTGAAATTCGCGTGTCTGGATTTGCCAGTCTCATTAAAATATTGGTCGACCTCGGCTCTGACTTCCGAAATGAAAGTCATCTTTCCGCGAGGAGCGAACCTGATTTTCCTGTCCGACATACCGTTAGGAATTGGGTGACGTGAGCGACTAAGATACGCTTTTTTCGATTATTGGTCCGTCTCGCCCGCGCGGATCATACCCACTACCTGCCTCAGGAGGGCATTCGGTACCGGAACGGTCAAATTGTACTGACTGACCTTCCATTCTCCTTCAATTTTCACCAACGCGCCTGTTCCGCGGCATTCACCGAAGCCCTCGTTGTCGAGCCGCTCGTCGAACCAGGCCGTGTTGCCGTCTGGAGAAACGAAGACATTTCGCTCGGTCATCACGTAGGTCCATCCCGATCCCCGGTCGAAAGCGGGTTTTGCATACCCTCTGAATTCTGAGATGGTCCAGCGTTCGGTTGCATCCGTTCCCAGAAAGATCGCGTCCTCAGCGTACAGGTCGAAGTACCCATCAAAGTTGGCCTCGGAGGCAAACTTGTGGATGTTATCAAGCACCTCATTGACTGCTTCTTCGTCGGTCTGCGCCATTACCGACGCGGAGAAAGACAGAAACAGTGCAATAGCAAGTAATCGTTTCATCGGGAATCCTAAAGGATTAATTGGTTCGGGGAAGTTCGATAATCTAGTCAGCGGTCCCCACAATTAAAGCACGTGGTATCACATTCTGTAGAACTCAATTGTGATCGCGGTATACTTCGGTCTACCCAGACCCCAATCGACACCACCCGTATACCAATCCGTCAGTCGTTCGATATCATGCGTTCTACGATCCTGTTAGCGACACTCGCTCTTGTTTTTTCGTCCTGCAACTTGGATGAGGGCGAAGCAGATCTGGTGCTCACGAACGCAAATGTGTACTCACTTTCCTGGGGTGATCCAAATCCAGAAGGTGTGCCCGCTGCAGACAGTCCATTCGCAAATGGAGCACGGAGCGCAGATGCAGAGGCCATCGCGATTAGAGACGGACTGATTGTAGCCGTCGGAACGGCCGGTGACATCGAGGCATTCGTTGGGCCTGCAACCCACATTATCGATGTGAATGGTGCCACCATTGTACCCGGGCTTGTGGAGAGCCACGGTCATTTGCACGAACTGGGCGAAAAGCACGAGCAAATTGACCTGATCGGTGTAAAAACCGAGGGGGATATTGCTGCACGTCTGGCTGATGCTTCTTCCGAGAGAGGTGCGGGAGAATGGATCGTTGGGAGCGGTTGGGATGAAGGGGAATGGGCTGATCTTCTGCCCACCAGAGATTTTCTGAACCGGCTATATCCAGATAATCCGGTGGTGTTGAAAGGATTACGCGGTTTTGGCACGTTGGGCAACGACCTGGCTCTAAGAGCCGCGGGAGTGACGAACGATTTCGAAAATCCGATAGGAGGCGAGTTGGTTCGGGATGAAACGGGTGAGATCACGGGCGTTTTTCTGAACAACGCCACCGATATCCTGAACGACGCCATTCCGGAAGGGACGCTCGGACAGAAAAAGCGCGTTGTACTGTATGGATTCGATCAGCTGATGCCTCAGGGGTTTGTCACCACGCATCACGCGGGCGTCCGTACCGACTATTTGCCCGCGTATCAAGCTCTCGCCGAATCGGGTGAATTGCCCATGCGGGTTGAAGCCATGCTGTCGGTTGGCGTCATCGGTGCACCCTCCGTTGAAAAGTGGACTGCCATCGGCCCGACCAATGACCCCGGCGCCATGCTGCAGATCAGATCAGTCAAGGCCTATTACGATGCGTCACTCGGCTCACGTGGCGCAAGAATGTTGACCGACTACAGCGACATGCCGGGCCATCGAGGCGTGAGTGGCTCCGACTATGGATTTGATGTCGAGCGTGTTAGAGCTTTTATGGCCGCTGGTTTTCAAGCGGGGATCCACGCGATCGGAGACGCCGGAAACTGAGAAGTTCTCAATTTTTACGAAGCCGTTTATGACGAGTACCCCAGTGCACAGGCGTTAAGAAATCGAATTGAACACGCGCAGGTCATTCATCCCGATGACGTTTCTCGATTTGCCGAATTGAATGTCGTCGCCTCAATGGAGCCTGGGCACGCCGTTGAAGACAGTCCATGGGCTGAAGCTCGAATTGGCCCGGATCGCATAAAAGGGGCGTATGCCTGGCGCACGCTCCGCCGGAACGGGGCCAAACTCATCTTCAATTCCGATTTCACCGGGACCGACTGGTCCTTTTTCTACGGGATGTACGCTGCGGTCACCCGAAAGATGAAGGACGGAACGCCAGAGGGAGGCTGGTATCCAGCCCAGGTCGTAACACCAGAAGAAGCGCTCAGGGCCTACACGGTGTGGCCAGCGTGGGCCTCATCGAGAGAAGACTTGACAGGAACCATCGAAGTCGGAAAATGGGCAGATCTGACAGTGATGAATATTGATCCGCTGAACCTGGGGCTTACGAGTCCGGACCGCTTATTGGATGGCTTGATTGAGATGACCATCATTGGTGGGGAGGTCGTTTACGAACTCACGCTAAATCAGTGAATTGGCCCGGAGGGGGGCCGTATCCCGGACCGTTGGGCCAGCCTTCATCCGGGCTCACTGGATCTACCCGGTCGTCAGCCTCGCGGGATTCAGGGCGTAAAGTATTTCAGATAGTCCGCCTCAGCGGCCAGATACCCAAATGAAGCCCACCCATCGCGAGAGAGCAGCTCATCGAAGATCTTGCGAGCGCGATCCGGTTCATCATTGTAGAGATACCAGTTTGCCAGGCCGTAGGTGATCGCATCACCTGCGGCTCCTTCGCCCGTCAATTCGCCTTCATTCAGTTCTCCGAGGTAAAACAGGGTGAGCTGGTGGTAGGCAAAGTTTTCGATGACGTCCATATCGACCGAAATTCGCTCGAGGGCCCGATCCGCAGCTTCCTTATCTCCCATTCTTCTGTTGATCATGTAGATCCAGTGCGTAGTTGAAACCACGTTGTCATTATTTCTTGAAGTAGCCAGCCCCTCAGAAAAGCCGCGGAGTGCGTTGCCCAGATCGTGATTCAGGTAATACGCCAACCCAAGGTGGTACCAGATATTTCCGTGAAGCGAGCTCACGGGAATTCCGCGTGCGTTTGGCATACCATCTGGCTCACTTTCATTTTCGCTCCCTTGGATGAGGTCAACCGCCATTTCAAAGTCGGCTGTGGCGGCGTCGAGGCGTCGGGTTGAGATATAGCGATGACCGCGATGCCTGTAGAACCGTGCGTCTACGGGGTACAATTCGATCCCCCGTGAATAGACTGCAATTGCGCCTGCATAATCTCCCGTGTAGGCCTTGAAACGTCCGTACCAGATGATGTTGTCGGCGTCATTCGGGTCGGCGTCGAAGCTTGCTTTCTTCTCCAGATACCTGGCGACGAGGGCACTGTCGGGATCGGCCGAAAACAGCGGCTCGCCGGAAAACGATAATGCGTCTGGTCGAGCCTCCTGCGCTTCAGGGGCGGGAGACGAGCACGATGATAATAGTAGAAGAGTCGCTAACAGTCCTATTGAATGTCTCATATCAATTCCGGGAAGGCAGTTGGAAAAGTGGGTTTTCAATGATCCCGAAGATATTGCCGAACGGATCATTGACACTGGCCACTTTGATGCCCCCGCCGACATCCTGAACTCCATTTCTCGGCGTGCCTCCAAGTTCGTGTAGGCGTGCCAACTCCAATTCGGCATTGTCCACACCCCAGTAGACCACGACACCTCCCTCTCCCGGACGGGATTCATCTTCTGTGGGCATCAGTCCCAGCTCATATCCGCCGACATTGAATCCAACATAAAACGGTTTAGTGAAGTAAGGATCGAAGCCAAGAAGTTCACTGTACCACCTGGTGGCCTTTTCCAGGTCGGTGACGAAATAGGCGGCCGTGCGGAGTCCAAGAATCATGGTGACACGCGGGATAGGAGGGAGGTCGGGGGGCCTCAGCATACCCAACTGGGTGCGCCAGGTCAAGATGTGTGCTCTTTCGTCTTCTTTTCTGATACTACGATCGTTTCCGCGATCCGATCGTGGGTGGCGAGGCGGTCATCGTGCCACATGACCTGAAGGAATCCCAATCCTGCTTCGAGAGCGGAAGCTCCGTAACCGAATGCGCCCTCGAGGCAGTGCCCGAAATCAAGCTTCTCGTGGGTCACCGAGATCACACGAATCTTGAATATCCGTTTTCCGAGGGTTCGGCCATTTCCCCAGAAGTGTCCCAGAGTGAAATAAACGACGATGAAAATGATGCTGTACCAGTTCCCAAAGCCGAATTGGAGGTTATAGTCCTTTTCAGGATCCATCAGCCCATATTTCATGAAGTAGGGCGTCAGAGCGGATACTGTAGCGAAGAAGATCATGGCGAGGATGAAAAAATCGACGAAAAAAGCTGCGAATCTTCTTCGGAATGACGCCAATGGAAGCCCGGTAAGCTGTTCGGCTCGGCTTCTGTCTTTGAGGCGATATACGAGTTCTTTTCTGGCCATCGGCGGTTGGTGAAAGTATCACTCAGCAATGACTACGCCAACGGTCACTTTTTTCTTGCATTTGGAAAAGTCTTACCCTACATTAGTTGTATATACAAATAATGTCTATTCAACTAGTACGAATAAGCAATCAGACTTGAGGACGAAATACAGCAGCAAGGATTTACTGATCAGTTCATGAAAGCCATTCTGAACATTTTTCTGACGGCTGATCGGCTGTCTCACGCGACCAACGCGACATTGAAACCGTTTGGAATTTCAAAGGAGCAATTCAATGTTCTTCGCATCCTTAGAGGACAGTCGCCCAATCCAGCTTCACTGCAACTGGTTTCTGAGAGAATGATCAGTCAGTCGTCGAACGCGACAAGACTGGTTGAGAAGCTGCGCCAGAAGGGATTCGTTGAAAGAAATCAGTGTGATGCGGATCGTCGGCAGATTGATATTCTGATAACGGACAAGGGAAAGCGTCTTTTGAAGGAAGTGGATCCCCTGGTCAAAGCGAGCGGGGAGCAGATGCGCAAGTTGAACCAGAAAGAATCGAGGGAACTCAACCGGCTTCTGGAGAAAATGCGGAGCTAAAAAAATTTACACCTATTATTGTATATACAATTAACATCAACACAAATAACACAATGAACACAACAACCAATAAAACCGTCCTGGTTACCGGAGCAACCGGTCAACAGGGCGGATCCGTGACAACAGCCCTATTGGATCGGGGATTTTCTGTACGGGCCCTGACTCGCAACAAGTCTTCAGCTTCGGCCCAGGCTCTGCAGGATCGAGGTGTTGAGGTCGTCCAGGGCGATTTCGGTAATCATGATTCGCTCGTCGCTGCTGCATCAGGAGTAGACAGCGTGTTCTTTATGACCACGCCGTTTGAGGCAGGGGTGGACGCTGAAACCGGGCAGGGCCTCGCGATGATTGCCGCCCTTAAGGAAGCAGGCGTCGAGCATGTCGTCTACAGCTCAGTCGCAAGCGCTGACAAAGCAACGGGAGTCCCTCATTTTGATTCGAAATATGAGGTCGAAAAGGTCCTGGTTGGCTCTGGACTCAACTACACCATCGTTGCACCGGTCTACTTCATGGAAAACCTGCTCTTTCCTCAAACAATACAGGGAATCTCGAATGGCACGGTGGCTATGGCCATGCCAGAATCCACTCCTTTACAACAGATCGCTGTTTCCAATATCGGGGAGTTTGTGGCCGCCGTCATCGAGCGGGGTGATGCGGTGTATGGACAACGCTATGATATTGCGGGAGATGAGTTGAACGGCACCGAAATGACCTCACTCGTTTCTGGAGCGACCCACAAAGACCAGTCGTACATGGCTCTTTCTCCAGAAATCTTCCGCTCCTTTGGTGACGACATGGTCCTCATGTTCGAATGGTTTGAATCCGACGGATACACGACAGACATTCCGGCGCTCAAAAGAGACTTTCCCGAAGTGAAATGGAAAGGCTTTGCAAAGTGGGCAGAACAGCAGACCTGGAACTGATTTCTCTGGGATATAGGTATGTGGGGCGGGCGAACGCCCGCCCCACCCATCTTTGAGGTCATTCTCAGGCGCGGTAGCCCAAATCAGGAGAAAAGACAGGCTTTGGGGCCGCCCTCGGTCATGCGAATCATTCGTTCAAGGCGAAGCCCCAGCTTCTCGAGCAGTCGAATGGACGCCGCGTTGGAAGGTGATGTGATTGCGACGATGCGCGAATGCCCCAGCGACGTATTTCCGTAGTCCAATACGGCGCGGGCAGCTTCAACCGCATAACCTTTTCCCCAGTATTGCTCGGCCAGCGCAAAGCCGATATCCGGATTGTCCAGCTGGTCCCTTTTCAAAAGACCGCAAATGCCAATGGGAACGGCATCCTCCACGAGAGTTACGAGATACATTCCGAGGTCAGGAGACGGATTGCTGCTGAGTCCGGCTGATCGGATGTAGCCACGTGCATCTTCGAGAGAGCGGATCTTCTTGTCACCAATGTTTGCGTGGAAGGCAGGTTCGTTCACCAGTTTCAGGATAAACTCCGCATCTGGGTCCTGCATTTTCCTGATGGCGAGCCGCTCAGTTTGAATCAGATTCATTCTTGCGCTGCCGGATAAGATGCCTTCCGAATCAAATGAAGGCCGACCAGAATGTCGAAGCTGATGCACGCCCACACGTACCACTCAGGTGCATAATCTCCGCCGCTGCCGAAAACATGGAGGGCAACATCCCAAATCGGGTGCAGGAACCATCCAATTGCTAGTAGTACAGTGTTGCGTCCAGAGGCCATCCAGACCAGGCCGCCGAACAGGATCACTCCGCCCGATTCGGCGAGTACAGCTGCTGTCGGAGCCTGCGTAACAACTGCCAGGTTCAGATAGACCAACGCCGCGACGACAAGGCCAATCGCGAACCACCGGTTTGAGTGCTCAGACTTCTTCGTCGCAATCCGGATATACAGCCAGGCCGCGAGGAGGCCGAGTAAAAGATAGATTGAATAGGTCATCATCCAGTTTTACCGGGTTCTGGACGTGGAAAGGGGTTTGCAAACGTAAAGGCTTTTGCAGATGGTCCCTTCGAGCGAAGTAATTCCAGTTTCTTCGAAGCTTCTTCAGCCGACGGTATATGGCCATCGGGCACCCACCACAACACTGCGTGCTCTTCCTCCATCTTGACGAACCATTCTTTTCTTCGTCGCATGATTTCTACGTGGGCCGTTTCGAAAGCATAATTCTTTAACGCGTCTACACTCTCCCACACGGACATATTCACAATCATGTCATCGCCAAGGGTTCTGATGGCCGAGACGTTTCCGGTCCCATCCTGCAACCGCCAGATAAACCCGGGACTTCGATCTGCAATCGCATTGATTCGATTGAGATTATTCACAAAACCACGCATAATCGGATCATCCAAGGGGGCACGCATGCGAGCGATGTTCAACTGAGCCAGGACATAGTGCATCAGAATGCCTCAATTCCATCCCGTCCAACCTGGACCGCGAACCACGCGGCCGGGTGTGGCGCCGGTGTGTTTTCCATCGAGCAGCACAGGAATTCCGTTAATCAGCACATCGCTTACGCCGGTGGAATACTGATGAGAATTATTGAATGTTGCATGATCCTGGATTGTAGCTGGGTCGAAAACGACGATATCCGCGAAATAGCCCTCTGTCAGCAAGCCGCGTCTTTTCAGCATGAGATTCGAAGCGGGAAGCGAAGTCAGTCGGCGAATCGCTTCTTCGAGCGAAATGACCCCCTCGTCCCTCACATATTTTCCGAGAAGTCTGGCGACGTTGCCGTATGCACGCGGATGAGTTGCGGACTCCAGAGCGGCACCCTCCGCGGCGAGTGCGCCCGCGTCTGATCCAAAACTGACCCACGATTTAGCGATTTTCTTCGCCATATTGGGCTCAGACATGACAGAAAAGACGGCTCCGACCCGCGATCCATCCAGGATGACGAGGTCCATGGCTGTCTCCTCGGGCGTAGTGCCGCGCATGGCAGCAACCTCAGCGAGAGTCATACCCGTCAGATATCGAAGGGAGTCCTCTTGAAAATTGACCAGCAGCACACCTTCGGCGCCGCCAGACAACAAAAGGTTATTGGTCCACTCACCGGTCGAGCTGGTCATCTCTTTGGCGACCTGCAATCGAATCGTCGGGTCCTGAAGTCGGGTTGACCATCCCTGGAAACCGCCTTCCTGTACCCACGGTGGCATTGTCGCGTTCAGTCCGGTTGAAGAACGGATATAATTGTACATGTTTGCGGTGATAGCTAGGCCTTCCTCGCGCGCGCTTTCCACCTTATCTAGCGCCGCCGGCAATTTGTGCCAGTTCAGTTCGCCCTTGACCTTCAGGTGGTAGATCTCCGCGCGCGCACCGCTCTCGCGGGCAATCGTCAGCAGCTCGTCGATCGCCTCAAGTAATTGATTGCCCTCGTCGCGCATGTGGCTGATGTACATACCACCATATTCTGCAGCCACCCGGGTCAACTCGATGAGCTCTTCTGTCGCCGCGAAAAATGCGGGAGCATAAATCAGCGACGATCCTACCCCCAGTGCGCCCCCTTCCATTGCCTGCGCCACGAGAGTTTTCATGCGGGTCAGTTCTTCCGAAGTGGGTGGCCGATCCTCGAATCCAATCTCATGAATCCGCACGGTTGTGGCCCCCACGAACGAAGCCACGTTGGGCGATACACCCTGCCCCACCATGAATTCCAGGTACTCGGCGAGGGTAGTCCATTCGGATTCCTCTTCCTCGAGGTCAGGATTCAGCGGTCCTCCGGAAGTCCCTTCTCCGAAAATCTCGAGGGTGATACCCTGTTTGATATCACTCATTCCGCGGCCGTCCCGGAGCAGCGCCGACCCTGCCCAGCTCAGCATGTTGATAAATCCGGGCGCAACAGCCTTTCCGCCAGCATCAATTTCCCGCTTGGCTGTCGCCTCGGATAGATCGCCAATGAATACAACAATATCTCCGTCGACTCCGAGATCTGTGACTATACCGCTGCCGCCGCTACCATCATAAACCGTTCCACCCCTTATGATTACATCGTAATCTGGCGTATGAGTACACCCAGTCAGTAACAGGACGAGCAGAAGTAGTGGTCGAGCAGACATGAGACTCTCTTCGTTTAATAGACGCCCAGATCAACGGTGCTGATGATGCGCCCGTCAAAATAAGCTGCGACTTCCGCGATCAATTCATCGTCGGTCACTCCCATGTTCAGCTGGTGATAAAGCAGCAAGACACCCGGTTGGGACTGAGCTGCGAGTTTACCGACGTCCGTCGCAGACGTGTGGAATTGGGAATGATAATTTTGCCACGCAGGAGTGCGCCGCGCGAAGCCAGCATCCGAGTAGATCTCGTGTATCAATACGTCACACTGCTGGCACATGTCTGCTATGATCGGGCTCGGAGCCGCATCCCCCGAAATCACGATGACTCGATCAGCTGTCGTGAATCGATACCCGAACGCCTGAGGCCAGGATCCGTGGTGCACATGGAAGGCTTCGACCGTGATCAGAGAATCCTGATAGACGAGGCCGGCAACTATTTCATGGGCATTGACGCGATATCCCTGATTATTTGCCGGCTCCAGCCCAAACACGCGCATGTTGATATCTTACTCGTACGCGGCCAAGATATGTTTGCTCATACTTTTGATACCTTCCGGCCCATACACTTCAAGGGGCTCGTTCCGATCTAAAACCCAGGGCGTAAGAATCAGATCTGAAAAACCGGCCGTGTGGTCCGAGTGGAGGTGTGTCACGAACGCGCGATTAAGACGATTTACTCTCAGTCCTTCGATCCCGTTCAAAGCCGCTGCCGCCGCTCGGCGGACTACTCCTGGTCCGAAATCGATGAGGTAAGGCTGATCACCAACCACGATGGCGACCGCCGGGCCCGAGCGATCCGGATTCGCATTCGGGTTTCCCGTACCCAGCATGACGACTCGCGTGTTTTGCGCATACGTTGAGCCCAGTAACGTGATGGAGAAAACTATAAGGAAGAGAAATCGAGTGGCAGTAGACATGCTACGAGGGGTAAAATGATGTCGCTTAGTGTACGGTGAAGTCGCCTGCCGCGCCAGCATCTTCCGGCCGCGAAGAGGCAGCAAAAAACATTCAGGATGTCAGCCCATTTTTTCCATTTGGACGAAGTCGATCAAAAGGCCGTCGCCCATTTTGTAATGGATGACTTCCCGCTGGGTGTACCCCATCCGTTCGTAGAAGGTGACGCCGCTGAGCGTGGCCACAAGCTCAAGGTCACTAAAGCCCGCAGCCCTGGCCATCTTTTCACAGGTTTCAATGATCAATCGACCGACTCCCATTTTCGCCCAATCCGGGTGCACGTACATGGCGCGGATCACTGCTGGATCGCGGCCCGGTTGACGGAATTCAGCGTCTCGAACCGGCGTCGCCTGATCACCTCCAAAAGGTGTTTTTCGATGGCTCCAGCCGCCTGCCCCGACAAGCATGTCCTCGCTTTCAATAACGAGGTACGAGCCGTCATCGATCATTGTCGTGTCTACTCCAAACACGTACTTCAGCGAGCTCTCGATTAGGGCTTCGCCATAGAATCGCCCACCGAGAATCCGAATGGACGCATCGATGAGCGATTCAATTGCAGGACCGTCTTCACGCATCGCCTGGCGTACGCTCACTTCAGCGCCGCCAGCCAGAACAATATTTTCGCTGGAGATCACGGCTGATCTGCCAATCACGTTGTACTTACATAGCGGGGTAAACGTAGGAAGCCTGCAAACCAAGCGGGAGTCCGATCGCCCAGTAGAGGAGCAAAAACAGCGACCATGCCACAATAAACACAGCCGTATATGGCAGCATGATTGAGGTCAGCGTTCCGATGCCCGTCTTCTTCACGTACCGCTGGCAATAGACTACGACCAAAGGGAAGTAGGGCATGAGCGGTGTGATGATGTTCGACGACGAGTCGCCCACGCGGTACGCAGCCTGTGTCAATTCTGGAGAAATCCCCACTTGCATGAGCATCGGCACGAAGATGGGGGCCAACAGCGCCCATTTAGCCGATGCCGAGCCTACAAACAGATTCACGAAAGCCGTGAGGAAGATGATGCCGACAATGGTCACGCCGCCCGGGAAGGCAAGAGCCTTCAAGAGCGATGCACCCTTGAGAGCCAGGAGTGCGCCGATATTGGAGTTGCCGAATGCATAGACGAACAGCGAGCAGAAGAACGCCATCACGATGTAGTACGACATTCCTTCCATCGCTTTCGTCATCGCGTCGACCATGTCCTTGGACGTGCGAAATTTTCCGACAACGTAACCAAAGACAACTCCGGGTATCAAGAACAGCAGGAATATCAATGGCACGATCGATCGCATAATGGGAGCTGAAAACGAATTCAGCGAACCGCTCGCGTCGCGCATGGGTGAATCGGCCGGGAGTACAACGAGAACCATGACGAGAACGCCAGCCAGCATGGTCACCGTCGCTGCCCAGAACGCCTTTTTCTCGGCGGGACCAGTGGTGCTCATTTCCGGGGCTTCCTCGGCATCTCTATCAACCGGAGTAGACCGATTGAGACGGGGTTCGATGATCAGGTCCGTTATCGCCCAGCCCAGACCGATAATCAGAATCGAGGAGATCGCGGTAAAGAAGTAGTTGCCGAGCGGATTGACCAGCACAGAGGCGTCGATAAGCTGTGCTGCCGGTTGGGTGAAGCCCTGAAGCAGGGGATCGAGAGCACCCGGCAAGGGATTCGCGCTGAATCCACCGGAAACGCCGGCGAACGCCGCTGCAATTCCTGCAAGCGGGTGCCGCCCAACGGCGTAAAAGATGATACCTCCGAGCGGAATGACCAGTACATAACCTGCATCGACGGCGCTGTGGCTCAACAGACCAACCAGCACGATCATCGGTGTCATCAGAAATTTCGGCGTCCTGGCCATCATCAATTTGATGCTTGTATTGAAGTAACCGGCTTCGTCTGCCACCCCTATTCCAAGCATCGCCACCAGAACGATTCCCAGCGGTGCGAACGACGTGAATATGGTCACCAAGTTGGACAGGAAGATGGCCATAGCCCCGCCACTCAGCAGATTGATGATCTGGATGGGCTGACCCGAACGAGGATCGATGTCATCGAAGGACATCCCGGAGAAGATGGCCGAAAGGATCCATACGACGATGAGCGAAATCAGAAAGAGCATCGACGGATCGGGCAACTTGTTGCCGACCTTTTCGATGTGATTCAGCATCCGGTTGACGAATGTGCGGTCATCCGGCGTGCTGGCGGGTGTGGGTTCCATTTGTGTGTTCGGGTAGGGTAGGAGGAATCTGGCTGCGTGAATGTAACAAGACGGACGATAAATCCGAGTGCGGCAGCGACGTTGAGTCCCGGAAGGCTTCGGCGGCGCTTAGTTTTCGTCCCAGTTTCGCTCCACGACTCTTCCAATGGGGACCCACTCATTCTGGCGGGTCATGCCTGTCCTGCTCACAAGATCGAAGCGATCTCCGGGCGAGAGAAAGTAAAATTGACCGCCCGAGTCGATCATCTTACCGGCGTCATATATGGCAACATAACCCTGACCGATGACCTGGAATTGATCACCCGTTACCACGATAGCCGTGTTTTCATCTATACCAATACCCAGGAGTTCGGGGCGTGCTTCAACGATTTCGATGAGATCGAACTGCCGATTTCGGGCTAACAGGTGTTGATCGATGGCCGAGTTTTTCAGAAAACCCATTCCGACTTCGTGATCGCCCATCATGACGGTATTGGTTTGGGTGTCGCCCCGCGCGAGGTAAGAGCCCTGAATGGTTGCGCCGGCAGATGATCCACCGATGACGCCGCCCCTCTCCAGTAAGTCCCACAGCGCCTCGTGCGTAGCGGTGTCGGAGTACGCATCAACCAAACGCCATTGTCTGCCACCACTGAACCAGACTGCGTCGGCGTTTCGGATGTGATCGACAAATTCGTCCGAGTTTGCCTCAGATCGGTCGGTCGTATGCAGAACAGTCAAGTTGTGTGCACCCATCGCTCGAAAAGGCCTGAGTCCACCCCAGTACTGGTCGTACTCCTCCGCGCCCCCCGCCGTCGGAATGACGACGATCGACGCCTGGACGCCACCAGCCAGTTCGACGAACGTCTCAAATATCGCGGAATCTGATGCCGCTCCGCCCACGATGACCAGGTGGCCGCTAGTTGGCCCAATTTCCTGCGCCATGGCCGGCAACGGAGCCGCCAAAACGAGTAGAGCTGTACAGAGGAATAGATATTTCATGGATTTGCCGGGCTGATGGAGCCGTAACATATCAAAAATTGAATGCGCACGAACCTCAACACTACCATCGTGTCATCCTAGCCGCTCATCTGAGCCTTCTGGACAGCCATTGGGAATGACTTGGGCATTTCTGATGCGTATAATGCCGGTCCTCTTCTACCGAGGTGTCTCTTCCCACGAAATACTAGAGCCAATGAAAAAGCTACTCTCCACGCTCACATTTTCGTTTCTCGTACTGACTGCCAGTGCTCAGACCATGTACTCCGATAACGGCGGCTCCTTGCTCGGTTTTGGAGGCACGATAGCAATATCTGATGGAGAAATCTTGGTGGGCTCGGCTCCGATCAGCTGGCCTTCGGGATCCGACCCGGCGGGAGAGGTCTATGTATACCGACAGGATTCTGACGGAGAGTGGGGCGAAGCTTACAGGCTCTCGGCATCTGACGGGGAGCATGGAGACGAATTCGGACGATCACTATTTATCTCGGGGAATCTCATGTTGGTCGGCGCTCCAGGAACTGATGCCGTCTACATATTCGGGAAGGAGGACGGCGAGTGGACTGAGACAGCAGTAGTTAGGGCCCAGGGAGGCTTGAATGAAGGCGCAGAATTCGCGGGAGCCTATGCCCGGGGAGGGTATCGCACCCAGACTATGGCGCAGGTGGAAAACAACATGCTGGTCACTTCCTACAACGCGGATACGAACGAGGGGAAGGTTCACGTCGTGCACCAGATGGGCATGATGTGGATGGATATGGGCGTTCTGACGGAGACGGCAGCTTGGTCCGTGGCGTCTTCCGGATCCACCCTGTTCATTGGCACACCTACCGCCAAGGAAGGCCGTGGTGGAATCACTATTTACGAGTATGTCGATAGCCGCAACTGGGTACAGACGGCAATGATCGGTTCTGAATCCATGGCCGAAGGTGCCATGCTCGGCCGCTCGCTTGCAGCTTCAGAAAATCGGCTGTATGCGGGTGCGATCGGGTATGAGCAATTTGGCGCCGTCCTGGTCTATGAACAAGACAACGAGGGTGCTTGGAATCTCGTAGACACAATTCACGAAATGGAGCCCCCGGAAGGAGGCAGCAAAGTCTCTCAGTTTGGTCTCGGACTGACTCTATCTGGCGATGATTTGCTGATTGGCGCCCGCGGAACAGCATTTATTCAGAACATTGCCGATCTCGAATCTGATCATGCCCAACTCTGGGCACCGGAAGGACAGGCGGGAAGAGGCTTTGGCGTCGGCCTGGCCATCGGCGGCGATCTGGCAGCCGTAGGAGCGCCCAGCGCCGACTATGAAACGGGACTGGCCACCATTTTTCGAAGGGGAGAAGACGGCTCGTGGAAGTCAGTGTGGACGGCCCTGAATGACGTAGCTCACCTGGAAACCATCGTCGGCGAGGAGAAGATCGAATGCGAGGATGGTGATGTTGCGGACCTGTATCCGTGTGACAATGTGGATCTTATATCCTTCATTTCGACGGGAGACATGGTCCAGGATCGGGGAGCCAAGTTGAATGATGTCTGGGGTTGGGAGGATCCGCAGACTGGGAAAGAGTACGTGCTCGCGGGACGTACCGACGGTCTCTCGTTCATCGACATCAGCAACCCCGGAAATCCACTGATTGTAGGGCAGCTCATGCGCACCGAGGGCTCGACGGGCAGTTGGTGGCGCGATATCAAGGTGTACAAAGACCATGCTTTCATCGTGGCTGACGGCGCGCAGGATCATGGAATGCAGATTTTTGACCTGACTCAACTACGCGATGTCGAACCATCTGACATGCCCTTTGATTTCGAGGAAACGGCCCACTACACGGGCGTTGCGAGCTCACATAACCTGATCATCAATGAAGACACGGGTTTTGGGTATGCCATCGGAAGTGGATCGGGCCAAGAAGGCTGCGGCGGTCAGTTGCATATGATGGATCTGAGTAATCCAGTTGATCCACAATTCGTGGGATGCTTCACGAATCCGGAATCGGGTGGGACACACGACGCGCAGTGCGTGCTTTACCACGGTCGGGACGATGATTACAACGGTAGTGAGATCTGCTTCAATTCAAATGGCCGGTCTCTGGTACTGGCCGACGTTTCGGATAAATCGAATCCCGTGACGATCGCAAATGCGGAATATCCCAACACCGCGTACACCCACCAGGGTTGGCTGTCAGAGGACCACAATTACTTCTTCATGAACGACGAACTCGACGAGATGAACGGCATCGTCGAGCAGACGCGAACGCTGATCTGGGACATGAGCGATCTGGACGATCCGACGCTGGTCAGTGAGTATTACCACGACAACGGCGCGAGCGATCACAACCTGTACGTCAAGGACAACTTTATGTACCAGTCCAACTACCAGGCAGGCCTTCGGATACTGGACATAACCGACCCGGAGAACCCGGTGAAAGTGGGCCATTTCGACACCGCTCCATATGCCGATGACGTGAAGGGATTTGCAGGCTCGTGGAGCAACTATCCGTATTTCTCGAGCGGGATTATCGTCGTCAGTAGCCAGGGCGAGGGGCTATTTCTTGTGAGGAAGAGGGAGGTGGATTTGTAGGTTCTAAATTGGCAGCTCAATACCGCTCGGGCGACCAATCTTTTCGGTTTTCGAGTCGGACCACAAATCGGACGGCCGACCAGATGTCACTTATGGAGCACACCTTGTTGTCGACCAATCCCCGCGACAGGCCCAGCTTCTGAACGACATCGAAACTCAGATCGGTCGGCACTTTGGAGGCCTTTTTCGGCCATGCGATCCAGATCATTGATTTGGGGCCGGTCGTGGGAAACAGCAGGCTGAAGGACGCAAAAAGCTCGTCTCGTGAACCCGCGAACAGGATGCAGAGCGAAAACTTCTCCGTTTCCGGTTGAAAAAGGTCGATTTCGACCACTTTTGCCCCATCTGGTAGGGGGGCTACCAACGATTGAAATTCATCCGGACTATTTACCGTCCAGATGGCTTGTGCTTCTTTGATACCCAGTTTTTTCGAGAGTGGTGTTGGCACCAGGATCAGTCGATGATGAATCTCGGTAGGGTCGGATTAAGGTGCATGAAAAGGTCGTAGACAGAAGCTCCGGTCTGGGTAGATACCCAGTTGGGGTTGACTTCCTCTGCGCCGCTTCCCATGAGTGTCGCAATATCTCCCACTTCAACAGACTGCTCGTCGCCAATTTCGACAATTGTATGGCTGGCCGACACCGATCCAATCACGGGATACAGAGATTTTCCGATCAAAACCTTGCCGCCATCCACAGCGGTGCGAGGCATGCCATCGGTGTGGCCCACCGGGAGCGTCGCGACCCATACCGGCCTCGTCGCGACGTAATTTCTACCATAACTTACACTATCTCCTTCGCGGAGCTTTTCAACCCTGACAACCCGCGCCTTGAGGCTGAACGTGCTCGTAAGAGTAGCGGTGTTTTTTTGTAGGCGAGGGTCATTCGGGTATCCGCCGTACATCGCCATACCGGGCCGAACCAGATCCAGATGAGAATCTGGGAATTCGAAAACCCCACTGGATGAAGCGGCATGTTTTCGGCCCAAGCGACTACCACGACTTTCGGCCTCGCCGGTTACCTCCAGGAATCTTCGAAGCTGCTCACGATCGAATTCCGGCTCCTCGGTGAAGCCTGTGAAGCATCCATCTAAGGACACCACGTCACTTTCAGCCAATGACTCTATCCAGGGAATGGCGGTGTGATAGGGCACTCCCATTCGGCTCATGCCGGTATCGAAATATATTTGCGCCGATACCGGCCCCCCGTTAACACGCGCCATCTCTGTGACCAGATCGAGGGCATTTGCGGAATACAAACTCGGTTGGATGTCGTTGTGAACAAGATCTGATGCTGTTTCTGACGAGAACATGGCCATGAGCAGGATCGGCTTTTTTACACCAGCATCCCGGAGCGCGATCGCGGAATTCAATTTGACGACGGCGAAGCCCGCGATTTCTGGCATCGGCTCCAGAACTGAAGCAGCATTTATCAATCCCAGACCGTACGCATTGTTTTTGATGACAGCCAGAATGGGCCGATTTGACGTCAATCGATTGATTTCCCAAACGTTCGATCTCAGCGCATGGGGGTAGACTTCGATCCATGGATCAAACTGTTCCATGCCGGGGCTACCAATCGAAACAGCACGAGTTATTGTCGACAACGGAGAAAGGGCGACGGAAGCTGCGGTGACCGCGCCTGCTTTGAGGAAGGTACGCCGATGAATTGTCACGGTGGTTTGGCGGGAAAGTGAATGGGCTATCCAGAAGGAAATGAAATCAATCGGCTAACTCAAGTGACATCGGCTTGATTATTATGTGACCATTAAGTAACATATTAATATTCCCACACCATCAACGTGCTAATTGGATTAGAGAAATGGACAGTACATCTTTAGACATTACAGAAGTCATCGGCGTAAAAGGATCTGCCGAGACTGTTTTTGACGCACTCGTTCACCGGTTTTCCGAAGGAGCGTTCGGAGCCGAGAGAGCGTCTATGCCCATGAAACTGGAACTCTGGCCCGGAGGCAGGTGGTACCGCGACCTTGGAGACGGGATGGGCCATCTCTGGGGTCACGTTCAGAGCATCAAGCGGGGTGAACTGTTGGAGTTCTATGGTCCGTTATTCATGTCATTCCCCGTGTCCAACAACGTCATCGTTCGGTTCAAAGAGGAAGATGGGATCACAACCATCACATTTAAGCATACTGCCTTCGGGCTGATCGATCCAGATCACGTCTCAGGACTGGAAGAGGGATGGCGCGAGTATCTCGAAGTCGTGAAGGCTGACTGCGAGTGACGTGGCAGAAGATCTAGATCACATATGGAAAGCCCTCGCCGATCCGACCCGTCGACGCATCCTGGACTTTCTGAAGGAATCGCCAAGACTCACAGGCGAGATCGTCAACCAATTTCCTGAGTTGTCGAGATTCGGCGTCATGAAGCACGTTGACGTGCTTCGTGACGCTGGCCTTATCATCACAAAAGCCGAAGGTCGGAAACGGATCAATTCGCTCAACGCCGTACCTATTCGCCATATCTACGAGCGTTGGGTAGACGGTTTTTCGGGGTTTTGGGCGTCCAGCCTGCTCGATATCAAACGGGAGGTCGAATCAAAGGGCTAGATCCACATACCCTAGAAACAATGGCCCGGATTTTCCGTCATTAAGTCTGAACCAAGCAGTGCTCCGGCATCTGAGACTTTCTGATATGACTCAAAATCGATCACGGCGTTCGTTTCTAGGACTCCTCGCGGGAGGTGTCGGCCTTTCGCTGATTCCGAATGCGGTGTTCGCTGGTTCGATTCATCCGGAGCCCCGAGAAGGAATTGACGCTTCGCTTGTGCTGCCTCCGGAAGCAGTGGAAAAATTTGGTAAGAAGGCCAGGGAAGTCTTCGAAATGATCCGCGAAATTCCGGAAATAGCGGACGGAATTGGCTGCTATTGCGGTTGTTATGCCCGAGAGGGTTACCGCTCCCTGCTGACCTGTTTCTATGAAGAAGGACGCGGATCCGGCTGTCCCATCTGTCAGGGCGAGGCCAGGCTGGCCTTCCGCCGACACAATGAAGGCCAAAACCTGGACCAGATTCGTCGAGCCATAGATGCTCGATACGGTTGAATACTACTATGAACGGAATGATCACCAACCGGCTTCTTGCGGCCGGTTTTTCTTTGTGGATAATGTTTATCCTGACGTTGCCAGCCGGCGCTCAGATTGCTCTGAGCCCGCGAGGATCTGTTTCTCAGACGCTCGACGGCACGACTATTTCCGTAGAGTATTCCCGCCCCACATTGAAGGGCCGAACTGGTCTTTTCGGTGGGCAGGTATTCTGGGGTCACATCTGGACACCAGGGGCAGATGCGGCGACAACCATCGAGATCAACAACGATATCACGTTGTCGGGCACCGATGTGCCTGCGGGAAAATATTCCCTATGGATGGTAGTTGCTGACGGTGACTGGGAAGTTATCCTGAAGCCCGATTGGGATCTCTTTCACTGGCCCGAACCTGCAAGGACCGATGATGAGATAACATTCTGGGTGACTCCGAACACCGAAGGGGAGGAGCTGGAAACGCTGACGTTTGATTTTCCGACGCTCACCGCGTTCACAACGATCCTACGTTTACGTTGGGAAGAACACACGGTCGAGCTTCCTATCGAAGTTGAATCTCGACTACAATTAACTGTGACCGAGGAAGAGGTCGCACCCTATATCGGGACCTATCGGGCGGATGTATTCCAGAATGAAATGATCTCAAATGCTTTCTCGTACGACATGGAATTCAGATTCAAAGACGAGAAGCTGGTGGCCAAAATGAAGTTCAGGCCCGGGGGCAATGGATCGGATTGGGATTTGCTACCACGCGTACCACAAATCTTTCATCCTGCATTCTTTGAAGATGGCGAAATCGTCTCGTCACTCGCCTGGTTTTTTGAATTTGAGCTGGACGAATGGGGCAATGCTACGTCGTTTGAGCTCAGGGACGACGATGACGAACTGATGATGCGGGGAGCCCGGTCAGGCTCCAGTCCTTCTTTGATGCCGGAAGAGTGAGGCCAGATCTGGATCTCAGTCGCTAACTTCGGCGATCGACTTGATCCGCAAATAGGAAAATTCGACTTCAGAGCCTTCGGCCTGTACCGCGATCTGACCACTTTCGACAGTAGCATCAAATCCGTGGTTGACCAGGTCGTCGTTGAGCCAGACCTTGATCTCGCCATCCAGCGTCTCAATGACCAGGACATTCCATTCACCGAGAGGATTTTCGGAATCATCCGTCAGATTGAGTATTCGGCGTCTTTTTCCTTCGGTGATGCCCCATTCTTCCTCGGGTCCGCGTCGTTCGACCATGTCTGGAACGGTGATGTCCTCGACGATCACCCAGAAGTCTCCGGCATTCTGGTGCATCATCTGAACCTCGATGGACTTTGGAAACATCTCGTACAACGCTCTGGGGAGCGACGCATGCACAAGCACGCCGCAATTGCCAGGTTCATTCGGGAATCGATACTTCACCTCAAGACGGTAGTTGGAGTAGACGGCGTCTGTAATCAGGTGACCCTGAGGCTCACCCAGGCTTACCAGCATACCATCTCGGACTATAAATGGAAAAGAGTCGACCGCGACGGAATCCATCATCGGCACATCGACATGCCATCCTCCGAGATTTTCGCCATTGAAAAGATCAATAGTTGGCGGTTCTTCCTGGCATCCAAGCACCACAAGGGCAAGAAAACAAAAAGCGTACTTCAGGCAATTCATGTGGTTATTCCTGTGGATAGTTGCCGAAGTGCATGTGGGTGATCCGGTACCCACCGTCTACGATGCTTACCACCATGGTCATCGGTCCAAATTGATCGCTCTCTTCGTCGGAAGAATCGCCGAAATGCCACGTCGCCGCTATAGTGGCGGAGTCTCCTACTTCCGTAATGGTCACTTCGTCGACCCAAAGTGTTGCGGACGCTTCCCCTCCACCTTCAAGGAATCCGAAGCCCTGGTGATGCTCAAGAATTCGGTCAAATCCCACGATCAGTCCGTCGATCTCAGATGAGAAGTAGGAGGTGCTCGGGTCATGATAAAAGAGTTCGTCAACCATTCCCAGATCGTACGAAGCCCAACTGTCTACCCATCCATCCAAAATTGCTTCTGGAGTAGTGTACTGAGCCCAGGTGGATCCCGAGGGCACCAGAAGAGCCAGGAGTAACCAAAGACCTTCTCTCATTTATGTACTCATTGAAGGCTATGTGCTCATTGAGGGCTATGTGTTCATTGAAGGCCATGTATCCGACAATCGGTATCCCTGTGGCCATGGATCATCTGGATCCAGGGTAATCTGATACGTGCCGGTAATCCAGGCTCGGCCCATCACCGAGGGGTGAATTGCCGGTTTCTCGCCAATGGAAGTTACTTCTTCTATTCCGCAGATGAATTCCGACCCGATTATGGAGCGAGCTCGGTAGATATCTCCGGGCTGCATCTCGCCTCGAGCGTGCAGAAGAGCCATTCTTGCTGAGCATCCTGTGCCGGTGGGACACCGGTCAATTTTCCCCGGGCGGATCGCTACCGCATTTGGACCCGATAACTCGTTGCCGTTTCGCACAAGTGGTCCCGCAAACTGACAGAACGAGATGTGATCCCATTCCGGATTTGACGGATGGGTGAATCCCAATTGTTCGTTTGCTGCCTCAACGATTTTCATACCGGTCTGCACCAGATCAAGAGCTTCATCGGGTTGAATGGAGAAGCCGAGTACGGCCGCATCGACGATTGCGAAGCTGTCCCCTCCGTAAGCCGTATCGACTCGAAGTGTACCCAAGCCCTCAACCTCGATCGAAGCATCTCTACGGTCCACGAAAGAGGCCACATTCGTCATTTTTATTCGCTTCGCCTTGCCAGCCTCGCAAAACGCCTTTATCCGAATGAGCCCTCCTGGCGCTTCCAGGACAAGATCCGTTTCGGGTTCGGCCATGGGAAGAATGCCGGTGTTCAGAAGTACAGTTGCCACGCATATCGAATTCGAACCCGACATCGGTGGCGTGTCCGCAGGTTCCATTATGATGAAGGCAGCCTGAGCATCTGGATGAACTGGGGGTACGAGCAGATTAACATGCCGGAAAACTCCGCCTCGCGGTTCATTCAAAACAAGATTTCGCAGGGATTCGTCCTGCTCAATAAACGTTCGCTGCTCCCAGATCGTGTCGCCAGGAAGAGGAGGAATACCCGCCACAATGACGTCTCCAACCTCACCTTCCGCGTGGCAACTGACAACATGGATTGCGTCCGAGTTTGGCATTGTCACTGGCTCTAAAGCGCGTCTTTGAATACTGAAATGCCTCCCACGACGGGTATTTCAATTGATGTGCCGTCAAGATCTACGGTCATCTCGGTGCCGGGAGCAGGCCACAGCGTAAAGTCACGATCGCTCGACATGATCATCAATCCGATCTTCTGGCCGGCTTTGATCACCTGGTCGTCCGGCTGCATGTCGAAAGAGAGTTCGTAAAACTCGCCCGGAATCAGCGGTTCGCTTTCTGTGAGAGAGCTGTGATTCTGTGGATCTGCCCAGCCCCGAGTGATTATCCCGCCACGCGGACGTCGGCCTTCTCTCCAAGGGAGTGAGACCAACCATACCGAGAGGTTTAGCGCCGGCTTGTTCGAGGCGAGTCGGATGGTGACCCGGGGTGTCCCTGAAATATGCACAACCTGGGTCAACTCAGGCAATGTGAAAAGTAGTCTGTGATTGGTGTTTTCTGCCCGGGCCAGCACATCTCCGGGGAAGGAGACATTGTCGACTACGGTTTCCAGTCCCTGACCTGATTCAGGCTCGAATGAGAGGACACCCGTCTGAATACCACCAGCCATCGGGTGAAGCCTCACACCCTGAGATTCTGGATTTGGATAGTCCTCGTAGGGAGTCGGCTCGAGCCGGTCTTCACCTTCGCGGACAATCCAGGCTTTTGGATCGTTTTCTACTCCATTTTCGACATCGTAGAGATACCGGGTAAACCACCGATTCATCATAGCGTGCGGCGGAGATCCACCGTGACCTCCCTGATGGTAGTAGTGCTGGAGAGGGACGCGTCCCTTCAGCGCTTCTACAATACGCACACTGTGTTCCGGCACCACATTCCAGTCGTTGAACGCATGGGACATCAAGACGGCAGCTGTCACATTGTCGATGACATTGATGTAATCCCGGCCTGCCCAGAAATCATTGTAGTCGCCTGACATGCGGTCGCGACCCGCGGCCATTTCTCCGTCTCGCACGGTGGCATTGCAGTAGTCGCGCCGGTCCGAGTCACGACTGTGTATGAAATCGTACAGGAAGTCGATGTCTTCCCCCAGCCATCCTCCGGGATGACGTACGAGTCCATTTGAGCGGTAGTAGTGCCAGTATGACGTATTCGGTGCCACCGGAATGATGGCCTGGAGTCCCTCCACACCTGTCGTGGCCGCCGCGAGAGGGAGAGTTCCGTTGTAGGAAGTGCCCGTCATTCCCACGTTTCCAGTCGCCCACTCTGCGGTCACCCGTTCGGTGCTGTCAACGGTCGTGTAGCCATGGGCACGGCCATTCAGCCAATCAATCACGGCCTTGGGGGCAAGTGATTCATTGATCCCCCCAACCGTGGGGCATCCTTCCGAAAGACCAGTACCGGGTGATTCAGAATGAACAACCGCAAAGCCGCGCGGCACCCACTCGTCCACAAATCCATTGGAAATGCCGGCCCGGGTTCCCTTGGGAGGGGGAGGCTGGTTTATGCAAGGAGGAGATTCGGCGCCGAGTTCCTGCCTCACATCCCACAGGTATTCTCTCGCGCCCGACGTACCCGAGTAATAGGGACTGGATCCATAGATGACAGGAACCTTCAAGCCTTCCGACTCGGTCTGAACCTGCCGTACTACCGCAACATGCACTCGATCCAGCTTGCCATCTCCATCGGAGTCGCTTTCCGTCTCCACCCAAAGCTCTTCCCGAATCCAGTCCGAAGATTCTGAAAAGGCGTCCACTTTCTGGGCCTGACCATCTTCAAATATCGGCTTAGCCTGAGCATGGGCTTGCTTGACAAAAGGCGCGAGTCCGATGCAGAAGAGTGCTGTGAGGAGGATGGTTGCGGGTCTGTGCATTATATGCTTCGGTTAAATTGGTCGGGGAAGATACACCCCATTAACCACGGTTATCACGCCATCGTGCAGTCTCGAAATCTACTCCAGTATCGGGCTAATTGGCGGCCTGCGGTTCCAGACGAATAATGGAGGGTTTGTCTTCGCTGGCGTCTATTCCAAGATAAATATACCCGTCGGGGCCCTGGTGGATATCGCGGATGCGCCCGTTTCCAGAGTAGAGCGTCTCCTCACCAATGACCTTCTGGCCGTCCATGCTTAGACGAGCGATCTGCTGGCCGGAAAGTCCTCCAACAAACGTATTTCCATTCCAATCGGGAAATTTTTCGCCAGAGTACACCAGAAGTCCTGCCGGTGAGATGGAAGGAACCCAGAACCGCAGAGGTTGCCTCATTCCTTCCCGCTGCGTCGAGCCGTGGATACCACTGCCGCCGTAATTGACACCGTAGCCAATTACTGGCCAACCGTAGTTCGCTCCCTTCACGATCAGATTCAGCTCATCACCGCCCTGAGGTCCATGCTCGACTGACCAGATTTCACCAGTGACCGGATGCTTTATCAATCCCTGGGGATTACGGTGACCGTAACTCCATATCGAGGGTTGCGCATCAGCCTGGTCCACAAATGGATTGTCTTCGGGTATGCTACCGTCATCGTGAACGCGGTTGATCGTTCCGTGATGATTTGAAATGTCTTGCGCAGGATGCGCTTCCAGGTCTCCGCTCGGCGACGCCTGACGGTCGCCAACGGTGATAAACAGGTACCCATCATTGTCGAATGCGAGCCGAGATCCATAGTGTCCGCGGCCCCTCGAGTCGGCGACGAAAACGTCCTCCACATCCAGCAATTCATCATTTTCAAATCTGCCCCTCGCGACTGCTGTCGTAGAATTACCTCCGACAGGCTTGGAGTAGGACAGATAGACAAGCTGGTTGGATTCAAATTTGGGATGCAGAATCACGTCCAGCAATCCACCCTGTCCTCTGGCATGAACCTCCGGGACGCCAGCAACGGACGCGTCGAGAAGTATTCCCTCTCTCACAATCCGTAGACGCCCTGGGCGCTCGGTCACGAGCATGTCACCATTGGGCAAGAACGTCATTCCCCAGAGGTGATCGAGGCCGGAAACGACGGGTACGGCACTGTAGCCGTATTTCTCAGACTCGTGTTGGGTCGACTGTGCTAAGCAGACGAGGGAGAGCATCAAGCACAGGCAGATAGAGGACAGAAAAGATGCGATTCTGGGCATTCTGGTATTTCTCACTACGAATTGGTAGGGGCCAAATATAGTCGACCCATTCGCAAGGTGGAAGTTGCGCCGAGCCGACTTCTTTGCCCGCAGCCACCATACAGAACGCGTCCACCTCAGACTCGCTTATTGTCTGGCTTCTATTTCAGTCAGATAGGCGGAAACCAGTGCGGCGTACTCTTCTGGTTTGTCGGCCATGGCCATGTGCCCAGCATCCGCCACAATTTCGACTTGAGCGTCTGGGATTAATTCGGCGAATTCAAACATCGTTTCTGGCCTGGCTTCGTCGAATTCACCCGCCACCAAGAGGACCGGAACCGAAATCTCATGCAGGCGCTGCGTTCGGTCGTATTCCAGAAGCGTCCCGGTCGAGGTGAATTCGGTGGGCCCCCACATGGTATTGTAGACCTCCGCGTTGCGACGGACACCGTTACATTCAGGGATGTTCTTCCGGGGCTGATGGAACAGATATCGGGCGTAAAAAGAGTCGGTTGCCGCGATATAGTCCGGATTCGAATACGTTTTTGCGGCTTCGTTTCGGCGGATTGTTTCCTGAAGCTCCTCGGGCATCTGAGAAATCAGAATCTCGGCATCAACCAGCCACCTGGGTGTACTCAGTAATGGCCCGGCCAGGATGACGGACAAAAGGCCATCAACATTTCCTTCCAGAGCATATTCGGTGGCGACTGAACCACCCCAACTGGATCCAAGAAGGTGAAGGTCATCGAGATGGAGAGCTTCCCTGATTGCTTCAATTTCTTCGACAAAGTGAGAAATCACCCATTGTGACCGAATTCCAGGCCGATCCGAAAGCCCCGTCTCTAATTGATCATACCTGATGACGGGACGATCCGTTATCAGGTTGTCCAGGAGACCAAATGAACAACTTGTGCCTCCGGGTCCGCCATGAATGAGAAGCAGCGGTATGCCTGTGGCCTCGGGGTTCGACATCTCATAGAACACATCCCCACCAGGAACGGGAATCATGCCCGTGACGGTGGCCTGTCCAGAATTTTTCGCGCATCCAGTCAGGAGAAACACAAGGATTACGACTGTTCTGGCCATGATTCTAATTCGAGAACGTGATTTGGGAGAGTTGCGCTTCAGGATTTCTGGTATTCCAGGCTTCCCCGTACTCCAGGAGATAGAGTGCACCGTCCTGACCGAAAGCCATGTCCATCGGCCGGCTGAAGGTTGTGGACGGTAGGAATCGTTCCATATACCAATACGCTCCAACCTGGTCCATGGTCACGACAAAAATTTGGTGCCGCACCCACTCATAGATGAACAACTTATCCTCGAAATAGGCGGGAAAGGACGAGCTCTCCTGATCAACTGCATGGAAAACCGGTCCAGCCATAGCAGTTCGTCCTCCAGTTTCCAGAAGTGGAAATTCCTGAGAATCGCCATAAGGATACCAGATAAACGCAGGCTGAGCGGGAGGAAGCTCGGTGGTGCCCGTGTTGTTCGGCGAGTTGTTTATCGGCGCCATCGGCTCGCGAGGCAGTCCGGCGCGCTCGGCCGCGAAGTCCCAATCCCTGTATACTTTGTTGTTACCGACGAAGTAAGGCCAGCCATAAAATCCTGCCGAGCGCGCCTGATTGATCTCATCGTGGCCTGCTGGGCCCCGGTCTTCTGAGGGATCCATGGCGTCGGGTCCTACTTCTCCCCAGTACAACCACCCCGTCTTCGAATCCACCGAAATTCTGAACGGATTGCGATTGCCCATCACAAAAATTTCTGCGCGACCTTCAGCTGGATCTGAAAATAAATTCCCGGATGGAATGCTGATTGTCCCGTCTGATTCCGGCTTGACTCGCAGGATTTTTCCTCGGAGATCCATGGAGTTGGCGCTCGTGCCCTGCGCATCCCAAGGACTTCGACCGTCTCGTTCGTCCGATGGGCTGTACCCATCGGAGGTGAATGGATTGGTGTTATCCCCGGTGGAGATATACAGAGAGCCATCGGGACCGAACTCCACCGAGCCGCCTGCATGACAACACTCATCCCGCTGAATGCGTACCTCCAGCAGGATTCGTTCTGTGTCCATGTCGAGGCTGGATCCATTGAAATGAAATCGGGAAAGATGCTGCTTGGGTTCGTCACCAGGTACGGAGTAATAAAGGTACAGCCAGCCATTTTCTTCAAATCCTGGACCCAGGGCCAGGCCAAGAAGGCCGTCTTCCTTCTCTGAGTAGACAGGGATTTCGGCGGCCACGCCACTCGCTCCGGACGAGGGATCCACAAGATGCATAGTTCCGTGGCGCTCAATGAACAGGACTCTGCCGTCTGGAAGGGGGGCGAGTTCCATCGGTTCGCGGAGGTTAGTCATCAGGACTTTTTGAGTAAAACTCTCTTCATATGGAGTCAGTCCCGCGTTCTCGTAGTTCAGGCGAGGGCCATCCGTAACCCACTGGATGCCTCCGAGAATCATCTGCAGGAACGCGTCGTCCAGCCAGGCCTCTGCGGTGTGCCCAGGTTCGGCGTAAAACGAGCGCCCACCGTCAAACTGGTGAAACCAGACCATCGGATGGGAGTCCCCTTCGCTGATATCATTGCCTGGGTTGTAGGAGGTCTCATCTATTGAAATGAGAACGTTTACGCCGTTGTTCACCATGCGAATGTTATACCACTCATCGGTCTGGGTCCAGGTCGAGGGAAGGTGTGCGGTCGCAGGGTGATTGGAATTTTCTACAATTAAAGAAGCTTCCTGAATCTGTGGGTGACTCACGAAATACCCACCGACCAGCTGACCATACCAGGGCCAATTGTATTCTGCGTCTGACGCCGCATGTATGCCCAGATAGCCTCCTCCGGCCTGGATGTAGCGTTGAAACGCGACCTGTTGGCTTTCATTCAGCATGTCGCCTGTTGTACTTAAAAAGATGACGGCATCGTACTTCGACAGGAAGTCATCGCTGAAATCATCAGGATTCTCGGTTGAATCGACCAGGATTCCAGCCTCCTCTCCGAGCCGAAAGATCGCACGGTGACCGTCTTCTATAGAACTGTGCCTGAAGCCCTCAGTGTGCGAGAATATCAGAATCTTTGTTTGCGCTCTTGTCACCTGAAAGAGGACGAAGATCATCACAGATAAAGCAATTACGACAGCAACGATGCGTTTATTCATGAGCCCGGAGAGGGTTGGGAGAAGCGCAAAGCTAGGTGGATGCGGGGCATGACGCAAGACGAGTTCAACAAACCCGTCTTGCGCGATGATCAATATGTTAGTTTCATACATTGAAGCACCCAGACAATTTGGATCTCATCGTGGAATCAGCCAGCAACAAAGCTTCATCGGCCGCCAAGCGTCACTATATCGCGGCTATCCTGACCTCAGGGATCCTCTCAGTTATCTTCTGGACGTTTTTCGAAGTTTTTCAAATCGTCGGATTCATCTTTTTGACATTGATCGCGGCATTACTTGGATCGTCCATAGGACTGGTGGCCAACAGGAATCTTGTGGTGACTGTTCTGGCGACCCTTTTCATCAGATTGGGCATTTTTGTCATCATGACCATGATTTGAGGCAATCTTGAACCGACTGATCATTACCAATGGCAGCGCTGCGGCAGATGTGATTCGTGCAGCAGGAATTGAAGGAGAAGTGCTTTCCTGGAACGATGTGCTACACGACGGTCCGGTGCCTTCCGACCTGAGCCTGGACGAGTTGTCCGAGATTCGGGCCCGTTACATATCTGGACTGGGCTGGGGCGAGTCGAACGGCGTACTGGCAGAGTTCGTTGCCCGGGATAATCTGCTGAGGACGGCTCCCACGAGAGATGAGGTGGTCTGCTGGTTCGAGCACGATCTGTACGATCAACTTCAATTGTGGCAGGTTCTCGATGCGCTCGGGTCAATGAATGTCTCGGCGACCTTGATCTGTTCAGACGCCTTTATTGGCTATCAATCTTCAATGCAGCTGACGGAAGACTTCGAGGCGCGAACAGAGGTTACGAGGAGGCAGTTCGCCCCTGCGTCTATTCTCTGGGACGCGTTCAGACATTCGGACCCGGGAGTTTTGGCGCGGGAACCCGAAGCTGGGCTGAAATTCACGACGCGTACAATATCCAGATGGGTTCAGTGCTTCCCCTCAACGTCAACCGGCCTGAGCAGAAGCGAGAGATTTACGCTCGAATATCTTGAGGGACATTCTGGTTCAGCTTCTTTTGGGGACCTCTTTCGTGCGCTGCTGGCTCAGGAGGAGGCCGCCTTCATGGGGGACGCTTCACTCTTTGTCCTACTCAGTCGACTGTCTTCGTTTGAGCCCTCTCTCGTCCGTCTACACGGAGACAACGCTTCACTGCCTGCCGTGACAATTGAGTTGACCGATGCTGGACGAAAATGGCTGAAGGGTGGAAGCTGGAGCTGGGACTCTGCAAGTGATCGCTGGATCGGCGGAGTTCATCTCACGAAATCCAATCAATGGCTCTGGAATCCCGAAACACAAGAGATGGTTCGTCGGGTGAAGGAGTAGGCGGGTCGGTGTCAGTGGGTTGTCACACATCCACGATTAGATTGTGGCAAACGTCACGACACATCTCCTGAATTCCAATCTTAGTTCCAATCTGAAATCCCATGCCGCAGCCTCCCAGTTCCGATACCATACCCAGGTGTAAGTGGTGTGGAACGGACCCACTCTATGTAGCCTATCACGATGAACACTGGGGCGTTCCGGTCCACGACGATTCGTTACTCTTCGAATTCCTCACGCTCGAAGGAGCTCAGGCTGGACTCTCTTGGATCACGATTTTAAGAAAGAGGCCTGGATACCAGCGCGCCTTTCATGGATTCGATGTTCAGCGGGTTGCTTCCATGAGTGAGGAGGAATGTCTAACCCTCATGTCCAATCCGGAAATTGTCCGAAATCGGTTGAAAATATCGTCGACGGTATCGAATGCCCGAGCCTTCCTTGAGATTCAGCAGCAATTCGGAAGCTTCGACGGATATTTGTGGGGCTTCACGGATGGCAAAACCATTCAGAACGCGGTTCAATCCCTCCGCGATATTCCCGCACAGACTCCGCTTGCAAATGAGCTGAGCAAGGACTTGAAGAAAAGAGGATTTCGATTTGTGGGCCCGACCATCATCTATGCATTCATGCAGGCCGTAGGAATGGTAAATGACCACGAAAAGGGCTGTTTTCGCTATGCAGAATTGGTTGGTTGAATTCAGGGGCCTTTTTGTTGATGACATGTGGAAAAGCTGGATAATTGCCATAACGATGAGCAAAAATCTTCAGGATCTTCCAATTAGCCACTCTAAACAATTATTTATTAAGGACTTATCCCAATAATAAATAATAGTGATTACGCACCGGCCCTAAAATCAATCGAAAACGCCATTTTCGAGAGGCGTGGATAAGGTGTGGATAACGAGACTTGCCAGTCCGCTCAGCTCAAAACCTTATCATATCTCGAAATGTCTTCCAAAACCGAACCGGTACCCCTCACAACCGCGGTAAGTGGATCATCTGCCACGTAAACAGGAAGATTGACTCGGCCCCGAATCATCGCGTCGAGGCCCTTCAACATGGCTCCTCCTCCCGTCAACATTATGCCGCGCTCGAGGATATCGGCACCCAGTTCCGGGGGAGTCTGTTCTAGACACCGAATAACTGCAGAAGCAATGTGTCCGACGGTCTCACGAAGGGCCTCTCGGACATCCTCGGACGAGATGGTCCTGACTTTTGGAATACCGCTGACGAGGTCCCTTCCCTTTACGGACGACTCAAGTTCAGGATCGAGTTCAATGGCACTTCCAACTTCCTTTTTGATGCGCTCCGCGGTGCGTTGTCCGATGAGCAGATTGTGATTTCGTTTGAAATACTGGACGATGGCGTTGTCCAGTTCATTCCCACCCAACCTCAGGGATTCGTCTATGACGATTCCCGAGAGAGCGATCACTGCGATCTCTGTCGTTCCCCCACCGATGTCGACAATCATGTTGCCAACCGGTTCAGCCACATTCAATCCGATCCCGATAGCGGCGGCCATTGGCTCAACGATCAGGTGCACCTGACGTGCCCCAGCGTGTTCGGCTGAATCGCGGACTGCGCGTTTTTCGACTTCGGTGATCCCACTCGGAACGCATATGACCATTCTGCGAATGGCAGAGAGCCAATTCGTCTGAACCTTCCGGATAAGTTGACGAATCAGTTGCTCGGCAACCTCGAAATCGGCAATCACACCGTCCTTGAGGGGCATAAGGGTTTCGATCTCGCGGTGCGTCCGTTCATGCATCTGCTGGGCTTCGTGGCCCACCGCAATTACTCGCCGATTGGATCGATTGAGCGCAACGATGGAGGGTTCGTTCAACACAATTCCTCGACCCTGGATATAGATCAGCGTATTCGCTGTTCCAAGATCGATGGCGACATCGGTTGAAAAATTAAACAGACCCATAGACTGAAAACGCTGGGAGAGGACTGATGAAGAACCCCGAGAAGGGGTCAAAATGGCTTCAAAAAGCCGCTTGTTCTGACATTTTCGGGGCAGGCTCGATAATACGTATGAGGGGTTTCGATTCCAACGTTTGAAGTGTACATTATTCGATACCGATTTCGGTTCAGCACGCGCACCCACGGAGGACTGGCATGCGTAAAATCACTGTTGCGGGCATTGTTTTGCTCGTTTGCGTCCTTGCCTTCATTTCGATTGGCTTGATGTATCCAGAGGTGACCTACAAATCCTCGATAGAGGTCTCTCGCGGTAGCGCAACCGCCTTTTCCGTTGTGATGGACATCGATCAGATGGAAAACTGGATGGAAGGCTATGTATCCGGCGAAACGTTGGTTGAACACGACGACTTTATCGGAAACAGATACAGATTTGAGTTCGAAGATGAAGGGGAGGTTTTGGTGTTGGAGGAAGAAATCGTTTCATACGTGGAAAACAAGGAGGTTGGATTTAATGTCACGCACGAAATCATGGACCTCGACCTCCGGATGTCGTTTGTGGAAACTCCTTCCGGCACGACGATCACTGGAAGCAATACGGTGCGCGCGACCAATTTTGTGGTACGATCTCTACTTCCTCTGATGAAAGGAAGCATGGCTTCGGATCAAATGAACAGTTACAGGCGATTGGCGGAGCTTATCGAAGACAGTCCCACATCCATTGTTGGGGAGTGGACCGGTAAGGGAGGGAAGGGTAACGAACAGCTCTTCACTTTTCGGGGCAACGGAACCATGGACTGGTTCGTTGATGCAGGTGGGAATCAGTTTTCTCTCGAAGGAATGTTCTACGAACGAGACGCCACGCGATCTCCGCAAACCCTGGATCTGATGGGTTTCAAATCTGGACCTCTGACCGATCGCACGCTGTTCGGCATCATCGAGTTCATCGGTGAGGACAGTCTTCGGTTCGATGCTGAGGCAGGTGCCATTGGTGATTCGAGTGTCCGCCCAGCCTTCTTTACGGAATCGACAACCATTTACAGCCGGATCCACTGACCATAGGGTCATTCCTGCTCGAAAAGAGCAATTACAGCGCCCGCAGGATCTTTAATAACGCAGTACCGGCCGTGCCCGCTCATTTTTTTGATAGGTGCTATTATTTCCCCACCTTGCTCGGCGCACTTCTTGGCTGAATCATCAACGTTTGCGACGTTTACATACATCAACCACTGCGGCGGGAGACCTGCGTTTCCTCCTCGGGCGTGACAGACACCAGACACCGGAGTTCCCGTTTCCGGCGCGGACATGACGAAGTCATCGTACTCACCCATACTGAGGGGTGAAGATTTCCAGCCCACGACTGTTTGGTAAAAGTCTCTGATCTCTTCTGCCTTTTCAGTTGTCAGATCGAACCATCCGACTGTACCGATTGCTGCTTTTTCTTGACCCATATCCGGAGTGTCGCTCGCCGCTATGAGTGCAGCACTCGATTTTTCAGAAGCTGATCGATACGCTCAAGATCTTCAACGAAGCGAGGGTCGGTATCTATTCGAGCCTGTATTGCCTTGCAGGCATGAATGACCGTGGAGTGATCGCGTCCTCCGAATCTTCTGCCGATCGCCTCGAGCGAGTGCTGGGTCATCCGCTTGCAAAAATGCATGGCAACTTGACGTGCATCTACGATGGGACGCTTCCGGCTCTTGCCGATGAGAAGATCCGGGTCCAGGTGGAAGTACTCGGCAACGATGTCGCGGATTTGCGATGCAGAGATGCTCTTCCGTGTCCTGTTGTCGATTAAATCCTGCAGAGCTTCCTGAACGAAATTCAAATCGATCTGCTGACGCGTAATCTTTTGCAGCGCGAGCAATCTGTTGAATGCACCTTCGAGCAATCGGATGTTGTCTTTAACATTGAAGGCGATGTAATCGATCACTTCGGTGGAAAGATTCAGGCCGCTCCCGGCGGCGTGATTTCGGAGGATTGCGGTTCTTGTCTCCAGATCGGGCGGTTGTACATCGGCCGAGAGGCCCCAGCGAAAACGGGATAGAAGGCGCTCTTCAATTCCAGCAATTTCGGCGGGACTTCGGTCAGCACACAGAATGATCTGTTTGCCACGCTGATGCAGGTCGTTGAACAGGTGGAAAAACTGCTCCTGGGTTTTCTCCTTCCCGCCAAAAAATTGGATGTCATCGACAATCAGGACATCGATCTGACGGAAGGCATGGGTGAACTCTCCAAGGGTGTTGTTCTGGATGGCATAAACGAAATAGTTCGTGAATGCTTCACTCGTCAGGTACAACACTTGAGCACGGGGCTGAAGGGAGACAATCTGATTTCCGATGGCGTGGGCCAGGTGAGTTTTCCCCAGTCCTACTTTTCCGTAAATGAGAAATGGATTGAAGCTGGTCTCGCCAGGACGATTGGCGACCGCCACACCAGCGCTGCGCGCGAGGCGATTGCAATCTGCTTCGATGAAGCCATCAAACGTGTATCTGGGATTGAGCGTCGGAGGCAGGGTCCCGGGAATGGTCTCTGGTTGGAACGAAAACAGCGAAGGATCATCCGATTTCGTCCGGGGCATCAGGCCGCTTTTTCGGGCCGATTGAGCCTCGCTCATTATGTCTGATCGCTCGGACGATGTAGCTGGCGGGCTGGACGCGACAGGTATTGCATAACCATCATCACGACCTGAGGCCACCGCCGTGGAGTCCTCCGCCTGGGCGAGAGCGAGCTCAGTTACCTGATTCTTCTGGACCAGGAACGAAAACGAAATTCCCGCACTTGCTCTTTTACTGAGTTGAAGCTGTATCAGCTCCGAATATTCCTTATCGACCCAATCCCGGTGGAAGTCTGAAGGAATTCCCATCGTCAAGTGCGAACCTCCCTGAGTCGGGGAGCTGGATACCAAGGTGATGGGTTGTATCCAAGTTTGAAATTGTTGGGACGGGATCTCTTGAGCGAGGTCTTCCTTGCACTGATGCCACAACAAGTCGGGCGGGATCGTCATCAAAAAAATACTATACTAAAAACGAGTGGGTGGGGTAACAATTCTGATATCTATTGTAGGCAGGAGACGCACGGTATGGCAAGCCGAAATTGGTCGTATTTATCCACTCCGGACACTTCTTATCAACACAAGAAATGTGGAAAAAAAAGAGACCCTCGGGCTTGATTTTCGCCACCTGTTTTACAGGTCAATCCGCGACCGTCCAACCAACTCGAACAAATGATTGGAGATACGTAATTCTACGTACCCAGACCAAACCCCGACATAATTTCAGCCGTATGATCGCCCGTTTTGGGCTTTTTTATGACCTTTTCGATCATTCCATCTTCGTTGATGAGAAATGTGATACGCTTGGTCCCCATGAACATTCTACCGTACATATATTTCTGACCGTATGTGCCATATGCGGTCATCATTGCTCGATCCGTGTCCGCAATCAAGGGGAATGGAAGGCTGTATTTTTCTGCGAATCCCGAGTGTTTTTGAACCGAGTCATCTGAGACGCCGATGATCGATATTCCGACGTCATTCAGCGCTTCGAAGTGATCCCTAAGATTACACGCCTGTTTCGTGCAGCCAGGAGTGTTGTCGCGAGGATAAAAGTAGATCGCGAGCTTTTTGTTTTTGAAGTCAGAAAGGGATATGGCGGTGCCATCCTGTGTCAACCCGGAAAAATCGGGCGCAGCCTGGCCCGCTTCGGGCATCGTAGAATCTTGAGACATGGGGAGAGTCAGTGGGTGGTAAAGGTCCAGCTACAACCGGATTTGCTGAATGCTGTTTCGAGACGGAGAATACTCATTCGGGCCGGTTGCGCGAATCGTTGGATCGACGAAATCTAGAAAGGGACGCCAAGTGCATCAGCCAGAAATTTCATCAAGGGAGAACCTTTTTCCCAGGTCTCGGCAAGATGGGGAAGGAAGTCGGGTCGAAGCGCCGTTTCCTGGTTGAACTGTGCCACTCCCATGAAGTCTTTCCTTTTAAGATCTTCGATCAAGGGGTGATCCCGATCGAAGCCCTTCGGTGGTCGGGACAGGGAGTCGCCTTCCAACCGATAGATGTCGCCGAATCCTTCTGCGTCTCTTGCGTCTATCCAGCCATCGGGATCCTTTACGATTTCAGAGCGGATAACGGTCAGGACTTTGTTATCCGGATGCCATATTCCGAGACCCATGAATACGTTTCCAGGCTCGATGTGCAGATAGTAGCCGGGAGCATGGACGTCCTTGGCCTGTTCGTGTCTGAAGTGGATTCCGGAGTGGGTCTTGTAAGGATCCTTGTTTTTCGAAAACCTGACATCTCTGTAAATCCTGAACAACGATCCACCGACCGCCTTCGGGATAGCCCGAAAATGAGGGCTTATCTGTGCAAGAAGCGGAGCAAAGTCTACGATAAAATCGAGTAGTGGCTCTTTTACGACCTGTTCGTAGCGTTTCTTGTTCTCCTTGAACCAGTCGCGATCGTTATTGGCCTTCAGCTCCCGCAGAAATGAAAACAGCTCGGGTGTGATGTAAGTATTTGACATTCGTGTTTGGGATCCTCCATTGTCGGACGCAAAACATCCTGATTCGAAGTCGAAATTGCAATATGTGCGGACCGGCGCGATGCGTATCGCGACCTGATTTCAATCAGGTCGCGTCGGCGGGGTTTGCGGAGAAATGCCCCTTGATCAGGCCGGCCACATGTGCTCCCACTTCTTCTTCAAGAGCCTCGAGCGAAGCCTCCTTCACGCGTTTTACCGATCCAAAATGTCGGAGCAGTTTTTTGGCCGTTTTGGGACCGATGCCTTCGATTTCTTCCAGTTCGGTGTGCAGGGTCGATTTCGCCCTTTGTTTGCGCTGAAAAGCGACCGCAAATCGATGCGCTTCATTTCGAGTCCGTTGCAGCAGCTGGAGGGACGCGCTGTCTTTGGAGATGAAAACCGAATCGGTGTCTCCTGGAAAGAAAACTTCTTCCAGCCGTTTAGCGAGCCCAACCACCGGAAACTTGCCGTAGGCCTCCACCTCATCAAGGGCCAGGACCGCGCTGGAAAGCTGGCCCTTTCCGCCGTCGATCACGACGAGATCAGGCCAGGGGCCGTTTTCTTCCACCACCCTTGCGTAACGCCTCGATACAATCTCCCGCATGGACTGGAAGTCATCAGATCTTCCGCCACCAACGGAGCGGACTTTGTAGGTCCTGTATTCACTTTTCTTTGGATTGCCATCGATGAACACGACGCAAGAAGCGACTACATCGGTTCCCCCGAGGTGGGATACATCGAAACATTCGATTCTGCGGGGGAGCTTCGGGAGAGAGAGGTCGGATTTAAGCTTCGTGACCGCGTGGGGCACTTTCCCTTCATTCTTTTTTTGTCGCTGGATGTGAAATTCTTCCAGAAGCAGCTCCGCGTTCTTCTCGACAATTCCAATCAGACCAGCCTTGTCTCCTCGTTGAGGAATATTGACGGTGATTTTCTGACCTTGTTTCTGCTCGAGCAATTCCAGAACTGGCCCTGAATCCGACATGGGCACGGAAAGCAGCAATTCTTTGGGGAAGAACGTGGCTTCGGAGTAATACCGCTCCACAACCGCCTGCATCAATTCCTCACTGGGGCTTTCTCCGATCCGGGTCAAAAATATCTGTCGACGCCCAACAATCTTTCCGTCACGCATCTGAAAGACTACTCCGCACGCGGCATTCGCTTCACGATCGACCGCCAAAGCAAAGAGGTCCCTATCGGCAAGATCACCCGAGACTACTTTCTGGCGCTCAGCGTATTTCTCCAGAGCCTTAACCTGATCACGAAGTTTGGCTGCCTCTTCGAAATTCATGTTACCTGACACAAGTTGCATCTCGTCCTTGAGCAGCCTGATCAGCGTATCCGTTTTTCCGTCGAGGAGTTTTTCGACCTGTCTGATAGTCGAATCATAGCTCTCGGCAGTCTGATAACCGACGCAGGGCGCATCACATTTCTTGATGTGGTATTGCAGACAGACCTCATATTTTCCTGCAGCTATCGGCTCCGGTGCCAGATTGAGTGTGCAGGTTCGGAGTCGGAATATGGATCGAATCGTATCCAGCATGATGCGCATGCTTCGAACATCGGTGTAGGGTCCGAAGTATTTCGATCCATCCTTTCTGGGTCTTCGGGTCGGGAAAACTCGTGGAAAGGGTTCCTTCTTTACGCAGATGTACGGATAGGTCTTGTCGTCGCGGAGATTGATGTTGTAGCGCGGCTTCAGGCTCTTGATGAGATTATTCTCAAGAAGGAGTGCTTCAACCTCGGTGTCGGTGACAATGACTTCGACGTCGTAAATCTTCGCGACCATGATTCGTAGGCGCCCATCGTGATTTCGGCCGCGATGGAAGTACGAATTGACGCGCGATCGGAGATTCTTGGCCTTGCCCACATACAACACCTTCCCGTTCTCATCCTTGTGTTGATATACACCAGGACGAGTGGGAAGTCGGGCCAGTTTTTCGGCGAGATCTGGGTGCATGATTCAGGCGTGACAAAGCAGGGAACGATTCGATAAACCCGTGCCAGGATTGAAGGTTCGTGCCTACATTAAAGCAACATTCTGAATGTTGGTCTTTAGATGAACGATACCGTTTCCGGCGTACTCGCATTCCTTCACGAGCTCTATCCGCAGGCGAATTGCGCCCTGGAGCACACCTCTGCTCATGAGCTGCTATTTGCGACAATCATGTCGGCTCAGACTACGGACGTGAGTGTCAACAAGGTGACATCTACTCTTTTCAAGAAGTATCGGACGATTGCGGAATTTGCCAACGCCAATCCGGAAGCATTCATGGAAGAGATTCGCACTACTGGATTTTTCAGAAACAAGACGAAAAGCGTGATCGGAGCAGCCAACATGCTAATGAACGAGTTCGATGGTCAGGTGCCATCGACGCTTGAGGAGTTGATCAGGTTGCCGGGGGTGGCTCGGAAGACGGCCAATGTGGTTCTGGGTACGTTTTTCGGTATTCCGAGTGGATTCGTTGTGGACACTCACGTCAAGCGCCTTGCGTTTCGAATGGGATTTACGACTCAGACGGACCCGGTGAAAGTAGAGAAGGACCTGATGACGCTTTTCCCGAGAGAGGAGTGGATTTTTGCCGGACACGCGTTGATTCTACACGGTCGTGCGATCTGCGACGCCAAAAAACCGCAATGCGAATCCTGTCCGATTCTACCCCTGTGTCCACAGAACGGGATATGAAACTCGCCACGGGTCCGTTTTCAGCTGTTGAAAACAACTCCTAGTAAGAATCCACTTAGTAAAGGTCCTCTTAGTAAGCATCGTCGTGCACACCCTGAACAGCGCGCCCCGAAGGATCTGCAGAGCCGGAAAACGAAGCATCCCAGGCCAGGGCCTCTGGCGTACTACAGGCCACCGATTTGCCGCTGGGCACACACTTCGCAGCAGATTCGGAGGAAAAGTGCTCTTCGAAGACCGTCCGATAGTAATAGCCTTCCTTGGTGTCCGGTGTATTTATGGGAAAGCGAAATCCGGCTCGGTCCATGTCTTGATCGCTCACGTTCAGCTCAGCGTGCGCTCTTAGGTGATCGATCCATCCGTATCCTACACCGTCCGAAAACTGTTCTTTCTGACGTTTAATGATCGAATCGGGCAACAGGTCTGAAAATGCATCTCTGAGAATCTGCTTTTCGATCCTTCCATCCTTGATCATTTTTGTCTCGGGTGCGATGGACATGGCCGTATCCAGGAATTCCAGATCCAGGAAGGGTACGCGTGCTTCTATGCCCCATGCTGCCATGCTTTTGTTCGCCCTCTGGCAGTCAAAAAGGTGGAGTCGCTCGATCTTGCGTACGGTTTCTTCGTGGAATTCCCGGGCGTCTGGTGCCCTGTGGAAGTACAGATACCCTCCAAATATTTCGTCTGCTCCCTCTCCTGAAAGCACCATTTTTATGCCCATAGCTTTGATCTTTCTGGCCAACAGGTACATGGGTGTCGAAGCCCGAACGGTGGTCACATCGTAGGTTTCAATGTGATGAATGACATCCCGCAAGGCATCGATGCCTTCCTGAAGCGTGAACAAAAACCCGTGGTGCGCACTGCCTATATGATCGGCGACCCGAGCGGCAGCACTGAGATCAGGACTTCCCTCGAGGCCGATAGCAAACGAGTGGATACGCGGCCACCAGGCACGGGTCAAGTCATCTTCTTCAATCCGATGGGCTTCGTACTTACATGCCAGCGCCGCGATGATCGAGGAATCCAATCCGCCGGACAGGAGAACGCCAAATGGCACGTCGCTCATCAGCTGCCGGTGGACTGCCTCCGACAACGATTTTCTGATGATCTCGGGATCAGTTTGGCCATCGCTAACAACATCAAATGATTCCCACGTACGATTTACATAGGAGCGGGACTCTTGGGATTTGGCGCTATCCAGAATATGTCCCGGCAGAAACACCCGATACTGTTTACATGCTGGTTCCAGAGCTTTGAGTTCGGAGGCGTAGTAAGCGTGCCCTTCGGGATCGAAACCTGCATAAAGAGGGACGACGCCCAGCGGGTCTCGAGCGACGATATAGCGCTGGTCGACGTTGTCCCAGAGGACGAACGCGAAAATACCATTGAGTCGACTCGCGAATTCAGTGCCGTATTTAATGAAAAGCGGAATGATCACTTCGCAATCGGACTCGGTCTGAAACGGGTAGTCTGCCAACTCCTCGCGCAGAGCCAGGTGATTATAGATTTCACCGTTCACGGCAAGCACGTACCGCCCATCTTCACTGATCAGGGGCTGCGCGCCGTGATGAACGTCTACAATGGCCAATCGCTCATGGGCCAGAATTGCGTGCTCATCTGAGTACACACCGGACCAGTCCGGACCTCGATGTCGTTGCAATTTGCTGAGTGCAAGAGCCCGTTCGCGGAGCGGGCTTCGCGGCTGATCACCGTCAGGAATGTCAAGAATGGCCAGAATGGAGCACATGAATTGCCGTGGCTTGTCGGGTTGCCGCAGGATAGGAGTTGAAGTGCACATACTACACCCGGCCCGGCAGCAAATACCCTACACATCAGCGATTGCGCGTGCGATCAAGGCGTGGTAGCGCTTCCGGATTCTTCACAAAGCAACAGGTTGACTCACAACCGGTCTTCGCAGTAGCTTTGCGCGATACGAGTTTTTTACCGAAAACCCGGTTTTTTACGGAAGATCCTTTTTTACAGTAGATTAGTAGGCGGAAGGTCCATCTGACTTTCCCCCAAAAAGAAATCCTTGCATACTCAATCCTCGATAGCGACTCTGGCCGTTCTTTCCATTCGGAAAGACGAACGAACGCTGTGGGTATATGACCGCTCGATTTCAAATCTAAATGTTGACCTGGCTTTAGTGAGCCTCGTGCTCCTCTCCATTCTAATCAGCATCCTTATTAGCTGAACCAACGGTCAACCCTGTAGCCGCTTCGAGCGGACTTGCATATCGAGATGGGGTTGACACTACCCCGAATCACGATACCGACAATGTCCAAACACCTCAGCGATACTATAAAGAAAGGATTTACGCGAGCTCCCCACAGGAGTCTGCTGAGAGCGACCGGTGCAATTCACTCTGACTCGGACTTTGAACGTCCATTCATTGGTGTATGCAATTCGTACATCGATCTGATACCCGGCCATGTCCATCTACAGGAGTTTGGTCGAAACGTGAAGGATGCCGTACGCGAAGCCGGCGGTGTCCCGTTCGAATTCAACACAATCGGGGTGGATGACGGCATCGCGATGGGCCACCTCGGAATGCGGTTTTCATTGCCGTCACGGGAGATCATTGCAGACTCTGTAGAAACGGTGGTCAGAGCACACTGCCTGGACGCCGTCATGTGCATACCGAATTGTGATAAAATCGTCCCGGGGATGTTGATGGGGGCTCTTCGATGCAATATCCCGACCATTTTCGTTTCGGGCGGTCCCATGAAGGCGGGGAGGCTGGAAGACGGCACCAAGATCGACCTGGTTTCAGTTTTTGAGGGTGTGGGTAAATATCAGCGGGGAGATCTGGACGATAAAGGTCTGGACGAGCTTGAGCGGTTCGCTTGTCCGACCTGCGGTTCCTGCTCCGGGATGTTCACGGCCAACTCAATGAACTGCATCATGGAAGTACTGGGCCTCGCTCTGCCCGGCAACGGCTCGATTCTGGCTGTAGATCCTCGTCGAGAAAAACTGGCCAGGGCTGCTGCAACACGCATTGTAGAAATGGTGGATGAGGATCTGAAAGCGCGTGATGTTTTCACCGAGGCTGCCTTGGACGACGCATTTGCCCTCGATATGGCCTTGGGAGGATCCACCAATACGGTATTGCATCTGCTGGCAGCCGCCCACGAGGCAGGGATCGATTATGATCTCGACAAGATCAATCAGATTTCCCTGCGGGTGCCATACATCTGCAAGGTGGCGCCCGCCATCGCCGATGTGCATATGGAAGATGTGGATGAAGCGGGCGGAGTTCCAGCGATCTTGGCCGAATTGGGAAAGGCGGGCATCCTGAACGCAGATCGGATAACCGTGACCGGAGAGACTCTACAGGTGACGCTCGACAACGCCAGCAACAACAGACCGGATATCATCAAGACCACGGAGAATCCGTTCAGGAAAACGGGTGGACTGTCTGTGTTATTTGGGAATCTGGCACCCGAGGGATGCGTGGTAAAAACAGGAGCAGTCGCCGAAGATATGTTGACCTTCACAGGCCGCGCTGTGATTTATGAGAGCCAGGATGAGGCCGCGGCAGGTATTCTTTCCGGAACGCTGGAAGAGGGTAGCGTCGTCATCATTCGATATGAGGGCCCAAAAGGAGGCCCGGGCATGCCTGAAATGCTACAACCTACGTCGGCGCTAGTAGGAATGCGCCTGGATCACTCGGTCGCGATGATCACAGACGGACGCTTTTCCGGAGGAACACGCGGCCTCTCCATCGGACACTGCTCTCCTGAAGCCGCCTCCGGTGGACCCATTGCAGCCGTCCAGGAAGGAGACGAGATCACCATCGATATCCCGAATTCGAGCGTCCATCTCCACCTGAGTGATGAAGAAATTGCAGTTCGATTGTCCGCAGTCCCGCCATTCGAGGCTCGAATCAAAGGCGGATATCTGGAACGCTACGGTTTTATGGTCTCCAGTGCGTCGACGGGAGCAATACTGCAGGTTCCGTCTTCCGTTCGTGAAACAGAATTCAATCAATAAACCGAATCAACCTTTCGATGTCACAGTCCATCGTTCAACATTCCACCTCGCCCGCTGCTTCGGCCTCTGGGTCGGCACAAACAGCAATCGCTCCAAGCGGGGTGCAGTCTGTCGTCTCGGATTCTGCAACCAGTACCGCAACCGGACTTGTGACTGGTGCCGAGATTTTAATTCGGTCGCTGGAAGCAGAAGGCGTAGAAATCGTGTTTGGATACCCAGGCGGTGCGGTGATCGGCATCTACGACGAAATGCACCGGATCCAGCCTTCGTTCGAGCATATCCTTGTACGTCATGAGCAGGGGGGAACGCATGCGGCAGAAGGGTACGCCAAGGCAACTGGAAAGGTGGGGACGGTACTTGTTACCTCTGGACCTGGAGCAACAAATTGTGTGACGGGGATTGCTGACGCGTACATGGATTCCATTCCAATCGTAGTATTTACGGGTCAGGTGCCCACCCACCTCATCGGAAACGATGCGTTTCAGGAATGCGATACGATCGGTATCACTCGAAGTATCACCAAGCACAGCTTTCTTGTTCGAGACGTAACGAAACTGGCGGAAACGGTTAAAAAGGCGTATTACATTGCGCGGACCGGCCGGCCGGGTCCGGTAGTTGTGGACCTCCCAAAGGATATGCTGGCCGCGAAAGCGCCATTTCACTACCCGGAAAAAGTGTCGATACGGGGGTACTCATTTGTCGGTCAGGGCGACCCGGATATGGTCGAAAAAGCGGCACAGATGATTGCCGAATCGAAGCAGCCTCTGTTTTATGTTGGCGGCGGGACCATTATTTCAGAGGGTGCCGAACGGCTGACCCGTATGGCCAAAAAAGCCCAAATTCCGGTCACCACTACGTTGCATGGCCTGGGTTCTTTTCCAGAGGACGATTCGCTCTCGGTCGGAATGCTCGGAATGCATGGCACCTGGTGCGCCAACCAGGCCGTTCAAAACGCCGACTTGCTTATCGCGGTCGGAGCCAGATTCGACGACCGGGTTACCGGAAAGATTGCGGCATGGGCTCCGCATGCAAAGATCATTCATATCGACATCGATCCTGCTTGCATCTCTAAAAACGTACCCGTCGATTGTCCCATTCTGGGCGATGTGAGCCTCGTACTGGAGCAGCTAGAGCCTCTTGTGGCAAAAAAAGACACCACGGACTGGCTTCAGCGGATCGACGTCTGGAGAAAGGAGTGTCCGCTGGATTTCGATAAAGATGGGAAGCTCAGACCGCAGGAAATCGTTCGGGCACTGCGAGACAAAACTGGAGGACGAGCTATTGTTGTGACGGATGTGGGTCAAAATCAAATGTGGGGCGCTCAATTTTTCTCATATCTCTCACCGCGAACCCATATCACTTCCGGTGGCCTCGGAACGATGGGATTTTCTCTGCCTGCCGCCATGGGAGCCGCCTTCGGGCTGAGAGCCGGAACCGATCCCGTCATCTCAATCAACGGGGATGGGGGTGTACTCATGAACATCCAGGAACTCGGCGTCGCCGCCGCCCACAAGTTGCCTCTGAAAGTGGTCATTCTGAATAACTCTTATTTGGGGATGGTGCGCCAGTGGCAGGAGCTTTTCCACGATGAGCGTTACAGCCACACGGATCTGACTCCTACGAATCCGGACTTTGTCAAACTAGCCGAATCATTTGGTTGCGTCGGTCTGCTGTGTGAAAGGCCGGAGGACATCCAGGCCACCATCGATGCAGCCTGGGAGGTCAAAGACCGCCCGGTCGTCATGGATTTTAAAGTCATCACGCAGGAGAAGGTATTTCCGATGGTGCCCGCCGGGGCGGCCACGGGTGACATGATCACAGTACAATTCAATTCCGAGAATACAGTCTGATATGAGTAACGAGACCCTCACACCCCAACAGCTGTTCAGAAAGCAGGCAGCAGGCGAGGCGATCAGTCCTGAGCAGGCAGAATCGGTTCATCGTCATGTCATCACGCTACTGCTCGAAAACACGCTGGGCGCCCTTAACAGGGTCGCGAATCTGTTTTCGCAGCGCGGCTTCAATCTTGAAAGCGTCTCGGTAGGAGAGGCTAAAGATTTATCCCAATCACGCATGACGCTCGTTACGACGGGCAACGATCGCATAATCGGACAGGTGTTAAAACAGTTGAACAGTCTCGTTGACACCCTGGTGGTAGAAGATGTGACCAACCTGGATCACGTTGAGCGAGAGCTTTGCTTGGTCAAGGTGCGCTGCAACGCGAGTGAGCGAGCGGCATTGATCGCCGTCGTGGACATCTTTCGCGCCAACATTGTGAACATCACGCCAGACAGTCTCACTTTCGAAGTAACCGGTCCTCCCACGAAGATCAACGCATTCATCGGAATGATGAGGGATTACGATTTGCGCGAGGTAGCTCGAAGTGGTCGCGTGGCCATGAAGCGATCACTCGTATTCGAACATTAGACAAAGGTTGCCTCCCTCGTTGGGACGTGAGTAGCATCAAACACTATCAATTGAACAACTGCGAAGAAAGATCAACATGAAAATGCATTACGATGCCGATCTGGGCATCATTCAGAATAAAAAAGTTGCCGTGATCGGTTACGGAAGCCAGGGACACGCTCACTCACTGAATCTTTTCGAGAGCGGCGTAGACGTAGTCGTGGGGCTCAGAGAAGGATCTTCCACTGCCGAAGAAGTCCAGGCCAAGGGATTGAAAACCATGACGATTAGCGCCGCCGCCCAGTGGGCAGATGTGGTGATGATGCTTATTCCAGACCAGAATCAGAAGCAGGTCTACGAATCGTCGGTCCGGCAACACATGACTCCTGGAAAAGCACTTGGCTTCGGACATGGATTCAATGTTCATTACGAGCAGATTCAGCCTCCAGAAGGAGTTGACGTGTTCATGGTGGCTCCCAAATCTCCGGGTCATCTCGTTAGACGCACATTTGAAAATGGCCGGGGCGTTCCGTGTCTGGTCGCCGTGGCACAGGATGCCTCCGGAAACGCGATGGATCTTGCCTTGAGTTGGGCGAAGGGTATCGGCGGAATGCGCGCGGGGGTAATCGAAACAAATTTCAAGGATGAAACCGAAACAGACCTGTTTGGCGAGCAAGCAGTCCTCTGTGGCGGCAGCGAAGCGCTGGTCCGGGCAGGGTTCGAGACGCTCGTGGAAGCCGGATATGACCCGGAACTCGCTTATTTCGAGTGCATGCACGAACTCAAGCTGATCGTGGACCTGTACTATGAGGGAGGCCTCGAAATGATGAACAAATCGGTCAGCGACACAGCCGAGTACGGTGGGTATTCACGGGGTACGCGTGTAATAACTGAAACCGTAAAAAAGGAAATGAAAAAGATCCTTCAAGAGGTTCAGAGCGGAGCTTTCGCACGAGAGTGGATTGCCGAGTGTGAGGCAGGCTGGCCAAATATGTCGGCACTACGAAGCAAATCGCTGAATCATCCCATGGAAGTGGTCGGGAAGAAGCTTCGCAAAATGATGTCCTGGCTGAGCACTTCTTCCAAGGATTCAGAGCCCGTATCAGCAGAACTCTAACTCATCTAACTGTCGAGACATCGGAATGAGCGATCCATTCCATATTGTTCTGCTTCCCGGTGATGGAATCGGTGAGGAGGTAACAACCTCTGCCCGCCGCGTCCTCGAAGCTGCGAGCGAACGCCTGGGATTCTCCCTGTCGTTCGAAGAGAAGGCTTTTGGAGGTGCAGGAATCGAGAGCAGCGGAAATCCGCTACCAGATGGCACCCTTAAAGCCTGCAAAGAAGCTGATGCTGTCCTCTTGGGCGCTATCGGAGGTCCCCAGTGGGACCATCTCTCGGGTGAACTCCGACCGGAAGCAGGTCTTTTGCGCCTTCGAGCTGAACTTGGTGTGTTCGCGAATCTCCGACCGACGGTAGTTCCTAAGTCGTTGGCGCACCTGTCAATTCTTCCAGCAGAGATTGTTGAGGATGCTGATGTACTCGTCGTTCGAGAGTTGACTGGCGGAATATATTTTGGAGAGCCAAGGGAGTATACTCCCACAAGGGCTTTCGACACGATGACCTACTCCGCGGAAGAAATCGACCGGATTGCGCGTGTCGCATTCGAGCGGGCGAACCGGCGCAGGCAAAGGGTGACCTCGGTGGACAAAGCCAATGTTCTGGCAGTGTCGAGACTCTGGCGTGAGCGGGTATCCGACATCGGGGCCAACGAATTTCCGGATATTGAGCTGGTCCATATGTACGTGGACAACGCAGCGATGCAGATGATACTGAACCCGCTTCAATTCGATGTTCTGCTGACCGGAAATCTCTTCGGCGATATCCTTTCTGATCTTTCATCCACTCTCGTTGGCTCGCTCGGGTTGCTTCCCTCCGCATCTCTGGGGGGTATCACTCCGCTGTTCGAGCCGGTTCACGGAAGTGCTCCGGAATTGGCAGGCACCAATTCTGCCAACCCGATCGGAGCGATTCTGAGTGGTGCCATGATGCTGGATGAACTGGGCGAATATCCCGCGGCAATGCATATTGCCGAGGGGGTCTCCAGGGCTCTCACACTTGGTGCTCTTACAGAGGATTTGACGCCCGTTGGCCGATCCTCAGTGAGCACGTCAGAATTTACTGATCACGTCCTGGCATATCTCCATGAGAGTGCCGTTTCTACACCCAATTTTTAGCGATGGCAACCCAACGAATCGTCATATTTGATACCACATTGCGCGACGGGGAGCAGGCACCCGGAGCCGCGATGACGATACCCGAAAAAATTCAGATCGCCCATCAATTGGCCAGATTGGGTGTTGACGTTATTGAAGCAGGATTTCCGATCTCCTCGCCCGGTCAATTCGAAGCCGTCAGTCGAATAGCCCAGGAAGTGCAAGGCCCTACCATTTGTGCCCTTTCTCGCGCCAAGAGGGCCGATGTCGAGGCAGCGGGAAAAGCGCTAAATGGGAGTGAAAATACCCGCATTCATACGTTCATAGCCACCAGCGATATTCACCTCAAAAGTAAGTTTGCCGATAAGCGCTATGGAAAAACGCTCGCCCACAAAAGGCAGAGTGTTAAACAAATGGCTGTGGAAGCCATCACGCTGGCGAAAACGTTCACAGATGACGTGGAATTCAGTGCTGAAGATGCTGGCCGAACCGGTCTCGAATATTTGTGCGAAGTAGTCAGCGCGGCTATCGAAGCAGGTGCTACAACGATAAACCTTCCCGATACCACGGGTTATTGTATCTCAGACGAATATGCGGCGCTGATTGCCGACGTGATGGAGTGCTGTGGCGAGAGCGACAATGTGATCTTCTCCACGCACTGCCACGATGATCTCGGACTGGCGGTCGGAAATTCTCTGGCGGGAGTTCTGGCGGGTGCACGGCAGGTTGAGTGCACCATCAATGGAATCGGCGAGCGCGCAGGAAATGCAGCTCTGGAAGAGGTGGTAATGGCACTGGCGGTCCGTGAAAAATATTTTTCACTCACGACGGGGATTGACGCGAAGTTGCTCTTTGAGACTTCAAAAATGGTGTCCACTTTCACCGGATTTGTGGTTCCACCCAACAAGGGCATCGTGGGTCGAAATGCGTTTGCTCACGAAGCAGGGATCCACCAGGACGGCATTCTGAAAGCTCGGGAAACGTATGAAATCATGCGTGCAGAAGACGTGGGCCAGGACTCTCAGAGCATCCGGCTCGGAAGGCATTCTGGGCGCCACGGCCTGTTCAGTCGTATGGAAAAGCTTGGAATTGAGGTATCTGAGGAAGAAAAAGACAAGCTCTATGCAGATTTTGTTCATTTGGCAGATCGTAAGAAGGAAATAAACGATATCGACCTCTACAACCTTGTCCACGAAAACGAAAACGCTATGAACCATCCACATTACAAATTGGAGCAGTTCAACGTGTCAGTTGGAACCGATAAACAACCCGAAGCGACGGTGCGCGTGCGTCATGTGCGCCACGACTCTGTGGTCGAAAAAGTGGCGACTGGAGATGGGCCAATCGACGCGCTTTTTCGTGCCATTGATCACGCGGTGAACGAGGGTCACGATCTCGTGAATTACACCATTCGGTCTATTTCCGAAGGGGCCGATGCGTTCGGAGAGGTGAGCGTCCTCATCGGGTTGGGTGGGCCTCTTTTTGCAGGCAAGGCCAGTAGCACGGATGTGATCTACGCCTCTGCGGAAGCCTACATGAATGCTTTGAACAGCCTGGCGGCGCATCGAGCCGACGAAGAGTCCATCCAATTTGTGGCGACGGGCATCATGCAAGCATTTGACAGGGGAAGCGCCTGACGGAAATATCTTCGGGGGTACCGATCTTCGAATCCTTCCGAGACCTCGAATCACCAGACCATTCTTTCGCTCGGGAAATATCGAGCGCGCAACTTCATGGGACAGACGATCACGCAGAAAATTCTGGCCGCTCACGCGGGGAAAGACCGCGTAGCTCCGGGTGAGAACATTTGGGTAGATGTCGATATTCTGATGACACACGATGTGTGCGGTCCACCGACCATCGACATTTTTAAGCGGGAATTCGGTCAGGATGCTCAGGTTTGGGGCAAGGAGAAACTGGTAATTCTTCCGGATCACTACATCTTTACTGAGGATCCGCATGCGATGCGAAATATCGAGATTCTGCGCGCTTTTGCTGCAGAACATGATCTTCCGCACTATTTCGATGTCGGAACGTCCCGTTACAAGGGTGTTTGTCACGTGGCACTAGCCGAAGAAGGCTTCAATCGGCCAGGAAACGTCCTTTTCGGGACAGATAGCCACACGTGTACCTCGGGTGCATTCGGCCTTTTTTCAACCGGTGTAGGCAATACAGACGCTGCATTGATCATGGGAACAGGCAAAATCTGGGTGAAAGTGCCCCAAACAATGCGTTTCGTCTTCGAGGGCGCTCTTCCTCCGTATCTGATGGCAAAGGACCTCATCCTGTCCGTGATCGGAGATATCGGGCTCGACGGAGGCACCTATCGGGCGCTCGAATTTGATGGCCAGGCGGTGTTCGATTTATCGATGGAAGAGCGCATGACGCTCACCAACATGGCCATCGAAGCTGGCGGTAAGAATGGGATTATTGCGGCCGATGAAAAAACCTTTGAGTATGTTCGATCCCGCACGGACCATGCTTTCGAACCCGTCTATTCCGATCCGGACGCAGCCTACTATTTCGAGAAGATCTACGATGTGTCGACCATGGAGCCAGTCATCGCAAAACCGCATCGCCCAGACAATCGAGCGAGTGTCACGGAAGTCGCCGGCATAAAATTGGACCGCGCCTATATCGGTAGCTGCACTGGAGGGAAATACGGAGATTTTCTGGCGGCCGCGCGTGTGCTGGAGGGTAACGAAGTTCGCGTGGACACGTTTGTGGTTCCGGCCAGTACAGAAGTGTCGAAGCAGCTTCGAGAAAATACGCTCAACGGAAAGACGATTTGGCAGGTGTTTCTCGATGCAGGATGCAAAATGGGCCATGCCTCTTGTGGAGCGTGTCTGGGTGGGCCCGTCGATACATTTGGACGAACTCATGGAACCGAAGTCGTGATTTCTACGACGAATCGGAATTTTCCAGGCCGAATGGGGTCGAAAGAGGCTGCCGTATATCTGGCCTCACCCTTGACGGTCGCTGCCTCAGCCCTGCATGGTGTTATTACGGATCCTCGCGAAGTAATGGTCTGAAATGAACGGATAGTTGAACATGAAGGATATTGTGAAAGGAAAGGCGTATGTGATCGGTGACTCCATTGATACGGATCAGATCATCCCTGCTGCGCATCTGGTTTTCAGCATGACGATCCCCGAAGAGCGCAAGCAATATGGGCGCTACGCCCTGAGTGGCCTTCCCGACGGAAGCCAGGGACTACCCAAGGGCGATATCCCATTCACGGCACCTGAAGAGTTCGAGAGTGAATTTTCCATCATCATTGCAGGTTTGAACTTCGGCTGTGGATCTTCCCGAGAGCACGCTCCCTTCGCGCTCATGGTTGCGGGGGCCGAGGCCGTCGTCGCAGAGTCCTACGCCAGGATATTCTATCGAAATTCCGTAGACGGCGGATTTCTTGTTCCCTTCGAGAGTCGGACACGCCTGGTCGATGAAGTTCGTACCGGCGACGTGTTGATGATTGATTCCCGATCGGGATTGCTGACCAACGAGACGACAGGAAAAGACTATCTGCTGAATCCTCTTGGAGACATTGCCGATATTCTTCGGGCCGGTAATGTCTTCGAGTATGCGCGGCAAGCGGGCCTCATGCCTTAATCACCGGTATCACCCCGTCTCATCGGGGATTCGGAAAGTGAGAGGAATCATGGATTCAAGTATTGGAATCGCTCCTTCTCGTGCTATATTTAAGTAGTGATCACTTGTCCTTCTTCGACCCCATTTCACGTCCAAATCGATAATGCCTCCAGCTAAACAGCTATCGCGTGCTGACGAAATTCTGATGATCGCCATCGTCGTGCTCGCAGATGATGCTTACAGTACAACCATCAGGCAAGAGCTGTCTGTCCGCGCCAAGAAAAAGATTACAGTAGGAAGTTTGTGGGTATCGCTCGATCAACTGGTAGTTCGAGGCTACATCCGAAAGAAGGCGGCAAAAAGCGAAAGCCGCCACGGTGGGCGCCCGCGAATCTACTATCGATTGACTCCGAGGGGAGTCAGGGCCCTGCAACGCGCGAGGGTGTATCAGAAAAAATTGTGGGAGGGAGTTCCATCCCTGGACAACTATCAGCCCTGAGCCGCCAGAAAATAGTACTTGACCCGTATTACTTTACCGCCGTATACTCGCGGCCCATGACTTCCAGTGTAAATATCGCGCAGGCCACCCGCCGTCTCCGACGACGATTCCGATCAATTTCAATCGGATATACGGATCTGATGCGCGTGCACTAGTGTGAGGTAATCAAAACCCACACCGCCCCCTGAGGTTGAGCGCCGATCCGTAAAACGGATCGGCGCTTTTTTTTTAATCCAATTTCAATCCCCGTTTCAGTCCAGAATAACATGTCAATCGTAGTTGCTTTCAGCGGAGGTCTCGATACCTCCTTCTGTGTTCCCTTTCTGAGCGAAGAACATGACCTGCCCGTTTATACGGTAACCGTCAATACGGGCGGAATGAACCAAGAGGAGTGCACTCGAATAGAGGCTCGTGCCTATGAGCTCGGTTCGGCGGGCCATTTCTTGATCGACGCAAGAAAGCAGCTGTTTGAGCGCTCCATTCAGTATCTGATCAAGGGAAATGTGCTCCGCGGCGATGTGTATCCGCTCTGTGTAGGACCAGATCGGGTAGTTCAGGCGGAGGCGCTGGTGGTGAAAGCGCGAGAACTCGGTGCCACGTTTGTGGCGCATGGCTCAACCGGCGCCGGGAATGATCAGATTCGATTTGACATCGCCCTGAATGTTCTGGGTGGCGACCTAACCATCCTCACTCCTATTCGAGACAAGGGACTGAGCCGCGCTGAGACCACCGAATGGTTGACGTCGAGGGGGATTGAAGTATCAGCCTCGACAACCACGTATTCGATCAACACAGGTCTCTGGGGGACCACGGTGGGAGGAAAAGAAACCCTGACGAGCGAACATCCGCTTCCGGACGATGCATGGCCGACCCCGTCGGCACAAGATGCGCTTGAAGCGCCCGTCAAGTTGACGATTGGATTCCAGGAGGGGATCCCGAATCAAATCAATGGAGAGTCGGTGTCCCCAGTTGATCTGATTGAATCGCTCAACTCAATTGGAGAAAAGCATGCCATTGGTAGGGCCATCCACGTTGGTGACACCATTCTGGGCATCAAGGGACGAGTGGGATTCCAGGCCCCGGCTGCCGCGATTTTGATTCCCGCGCACCGCGAACTGGAAAAGATCGTCCTTTCCAGGTGGCAGCAGTATCACAAGGCGCAACTTGGAGATTTTTACGGCATGATGATGCACGAAGCGCAGTACTTCGACCTTGCGCTACGGGATATCGAGGCGCTGATGGATTCCTCGCAACAGACCGTGACGGGCACCGTGACAATTATGCTCTATAAGGGGGCCGTGCATATCGAGGGAGTAACGAGTCCCTTCTCGCTGTTTGACACGGGTGTAGCCACGTATGGCGAATCGAATGAACTCTGGAATGGAAGGGACGCACGCGGGTTTGCGCGGATTCTCGGCGTCCAGTCCTTCTTGACCCATCGCGTACGGAGTACAGCGACCAAGAATCAAACATCGTCATGACAACTATTCAAGTGACATACGTCTCGTCCACGGCAGCTAAAACAGGGCTGGTCAGGGAGGTGCATCTATCAGATTACGTGGTAGCGCAGGAAGGCTACTGCATCGTTGTCGAGGCCCTCGAATCGAAAGCGATCTACAATCAGATCGAGTGCACGGATGGTGAATTTCGCACCATTGCAAAGGGGGATGTATTTGTGGGCGTCCTGGGTGAGCGAAAAGCGCTCAAGGGGTACAGTGGCCAGGTACCACGGGCTGCGCGGCCAGGTGATACGCTGCACGTTCTGAATCTGGGTGGCATCATCGGGAATTGCGTCAGCGATCATCCCGAGTTGGGTCCAGCACTTCAGGTGAAAGTGCTCGGCGCGGCGATGGTCGAATCAGAAAATATGTGGGTTCATGCGCGTCTTCAGGATCATGCGCTTCAAGAAGTGGAGACGCTGATAGACTCCGTGCCCCTGATCTTTATCTGTGGGACTGCCATGGAAACGGGAAAAACCTGGGCGGCGTGTGAGCTGGTCCAGCGACTCACCAGAAAAGGCTACCGTATCGCTGCGGCCAAGGCCACGGGAGCCGCCCTCATGCGGGACGTTAGGTTGATCGAACGACACGGTGCGGTAGCAACCGCAACGTTTACGGACGCTGGAATCGTGTGTTCGAGCTCAAAAGTGATGACGCAATACGTGAAAGGGCTGATCCAGCATCTTTGCGAAACGGCTCAACCGGACGCCATCGTGATCGAACTCGGAGATGGAATCATCGGGTACTACGGTGTCGATGAACTGCTGCAGGACAAGGAACTGCAAAAATTCTGTGTGGCTAACATTGTCGCAGCCGTCGATCTCGCGGGTGTCTGGGCGGCCCAAATGCTATTCAAGGAACGTTATCATGCCGACATCGCCGTGATTACGGGACCCGTTACGGACAACAGTGTGGGCCAACAATACATTCAACAGATTTTGGGAATTCCGGCCATCAATGCACGCAAAGATCCTCGTGATTTCGGTAACCTGATAGCTTCTAAACTCGGAGAACCATCATCCAGCGGGGCAGAAGCATGAAATCGGTTGCCATACTTCACGGTGCGGGATACGTCGGCCGAAAACTGATCGAGTCTGTGCTGGTTCACCCTGAGCTGGATCTTGCCGCGGTAACGAGTCGATCTCACGCGGGCCAAGCGCTCTGGAAAGCACATCCCCATCTTCTGGGCCAGGTAGATCTGTCGTTCGTAGAGGGTCTGGGTGATACCGCGGGCCTGGATCTGATCTTTGTCGCCGCAGCACATTCCGAGGGTGCGCTCGCCGTTGGAATGTTACTGGATAGCGGATTCAGTGGACTGATTGTGGATATGAGCGCAGACTTTCGTCATCCCGACCCCGCCGTCTTCTTCAATCAGTACCAGACGCAGCATCCCCGGCCTGATCTTCTGAACCGGGCCTGGTACGGTATGCCAGAGATCACGGGAGCGCCGCCAAAGGGCACTAAGTTGATCGCAAACCCGGGATGCTTTGCCACTGCGATCTCGCTTGCTCTGTATCCATTGTCTCTCGAGGGTATCGACAATACGGTGGCTATAACGGCGATGACTGGGGCGTCCGGATCCGGTCTTCGGGCCAAACAGATGACCCATTTCCCCAGTCGAAGCGGAAATGTGCGGGCGTACAAGGTGATGGATCATCAACACGAAGCCGAAATATGTCGAATGGCGCCTGATGTCGCTTTCACTTTTGTACCGGTCTCAGGTCCATGGACCGCGGGCATCTGGGGGACGGCTCACGTAGAAGCCTCGGGTGTAATCCTTAAGGAAATCTATGAGAGCGCCTACGAGTCCAAACCACTCATTCGGCTCTGGCCGGCTGAATTACCCGAGTTACATTGGAGTGTGGATACCCCATTTGTGGACATCGGGTGGATTCAGAAAGGTGACTCGCTGATTGTGGGCTTTGCGTTGGACAATTTGATGAAAGGTGCGGCTACCCAGGCCATCCAGAACGTCAATCTGGCGTTTGGTTTTCCAGAAACAATGGGCCTCGTGCCCGCCAAGTGAATCTCAACACTATGACATCATCTGAGTGGATGGAGTTGGAGGAAAGTACCCAGCTCAATACGTACAAAAAGTGGCCGCTGGCCCTTGTCAAAGGCAGCGGCGCATGGGTGGAGGATATCGATGGGAATCGGTATCTGGACCTGTACGGTGGTCATTGTGTAGCGTTTCTGGGCCACAACCACCCGGCAATCGTTTCTGCAATCAAAGAACAGGCCGACAACCTCCTGTTCTATTCCAATGCGGTGCATGCTCCGGCCAGGGCGAGAGCTTCGAACCTGCTCTCGGAATTGGCCCCCGAGGGCATGAACAAAGTCTTTTTTGTCAACTCCGGGACAGAGGCCAATGAGGCGGCCATGAAAATCGCCCGAAAGGCGACCGGTCGCATCCACATTATCGCCATGGAAGGCGATTTTCATGGCCGCACCCTCGGAAGCCTGTCCACAACGTGGCAGCAGAAGTACCGGGACGGTTATGAGGGGGCGTTGGCTCCGGTCACATTTGTTCCGTTTGGCGATTCCGCGGCTGCGCGTCAGACGATTCTGGAAGAGAAACCCGCCGCGGTAATCGTAGAACCCATTCAATCCATGCAAGGCATGCGGACGGCACCTCACGAATTTTTCCACGCCCTCAGAGCTGCGTGTACAGAGGCGGGTTCACTGTTGATCATGGACGAAATACAGACGGGAATGGGACGCACGGGGGCCTTCACCTACAGTCAGCTCCTCGACCTGGAGCCCGATATGATCACCCTTGCCAAGAGCCTGGGCGGAGGAGTGCCAGTCAGCGCCGTACTTATTCGAGATGAGGTCGCTGCTACGGTTGGATATGGAGAGCAGGGGACAACGTTTGGGGGTGGAATGCTGGCTATGGCCGCCGTCGAGGCAGCGCTTGGCACATTGGCCCGCGAGCGGCTCTCAGAAAAAGCCACGGCCATCTGGGAGCTGGTGGAAGCAGGCTGCGAGGCAAGAGGACTGGCTATCCAGGGAGCAGGTTGTCTCATGGGAATAAATTTTGGAGGGCCCATCGGAAATATTGTGAGTGGCCTGAGGGAGAAGGGATTCCTGGTCGGCGGGTCGGCCGATCCGCAGATCATGCGGCTTATGCCGCCGGCCGTTGTAAGCGCGGAGGAGATCGCTGACTTCTTTCAGGCACTTGACGAAGTGATGGGAGGAGATTCTGAATGAAGCATCTGCTCGATTGGCTCGATGTAGACGACACGTCCTGGAACCAGTGTATCCAGGATGCTCTCCTGCATGGGCTCGATCGGCAAAGGGATGCCGACTTGCACAAAGGAAAGAGTGTCGCATTGGTGTTTTTTAATGATTCGCTTCGGACCCGTGTGTCGATGGAACTGGCAGCCGGTTCGCTCGGAGCTCAGCCGGTGACCGTAACCCCTGGAAGCGGGACGTGGGGCTTTTCCTGGGAGAAAGGAAAACCCATGGATGGAACGGAGGCAGAACACATTCAGGAAGCTGTCGGAGTGCTTTCGAGGTATGCAGACGCTATCGGGGTTCGACTCTTTGCGTCGGATACAGATTTGCAGGCGGACATGACGGACGCCCTCCTACGGCAATTTGCATCATACTCCAGTGTTCCGGTTCTGAATCTCGAGTCCGCCAGCAGGCATCCTTGTCAGGCACTTGCCGATGCAGCCGTTCTGACGAACCACTTTGGAGGAAGACCTCAAACAAAAAAATTGGTGCTCTCGTGGACCTACCACCCCAAAGCTCTGCCCATGGCCGTGCCTCATTCAACGCTCTTGATGGCGAGCAGGCTCGGTATGGATGTACTACTGGCCAGGCCGGCAGGTTTTGAGCTGGATCCCGATGTGATGGATTCTGCGCGCCGTGCGGCGGCGGCTCACGGCGGATCCCTCCATGAAACAGACGATCTGGCCGCCGCCGCCGACGGCGCTGAGATCATCTATGCAAAATCGTGGGGCGCCTCTCTGCGCTATACGAATCCTGATGCCGAGTCGAAACTTCGAGATTCATACAGAAATTGGCGAATCACGAACCAACTCATGTCATCTACCAAAGAGGCTCATTTCATGCACTGCCTGCCCGTAAGAAGGGGAGTGGTGGTTGACGATGAGGTGATTGATGGACCCCGGACATTGCATCTGGATCAGTCCGAGTATCGCCTGCACGCTCAGAAGGCGATTCTTAACTGGCTTTGGGACAACTCAACAGCGGCCCCGTCGGGTAATTGATCATGAGAACCATCGTCGTAAAAATCGGAGGTGCGCTGCTCAATGGGCTGCTGGATGTCCTGTGGGCACAGCTTGAGACCCTTCAACAGACCGCGGAAGTCGTTCTGGTGCATGGCGGTGGCCCTCAGACGACAGATATGGCGGTTCGAGTGGGTCACGAGCCCGAAATTGTCGAAGGTCGAAGGATCACCGGGGATCTGGATCTTGCAATTCTGAATTGGGTTATCCGAGGGGAATTGAGCCTCAACCTGGTGGCCTCCGCAGCTGCTCACGGAATCAAAGCCGTTGGACTGAGCGGAGCCGATGCTGGAATCATTGGCGTGATCCGGCGCGAGCCGTGGGACCTCGACGGACGAAAAGTTGAGTTCGGCCACGTAGGAGATTTCGTCTCATCAGACCTGACCGCCTTGCTGGCACTCACTCACGCCGGCGTGATTCCCCTCGTCTGTCCACCGGGAATTGATACGCAGGGCAACCTACTGAATATCAATGCGGACACGATTGCTCTCGAACTGGCATGTGCGCTGGGCGCTGCTGAGCTAATTCTGGTCACAGAAGTGGGCGCCGTGCTAGGACCCGATAAAGAGCCCGTCCGCAGGTTAACCCGCCAGGATGCCGACACGGGCGTTGAACAGGGGTGGATCGAGGGAGGAATGAAAGTCAAAACGGATATTGGATTTGAGGCGATACGGCGGGGTGTTAGATCGGTCTGGGTAACGAGTATTGCGTCTATATCGGGGAAAGCCGATGCAACGCAGTTGAGAGGGGATGACTATGTCTGAGATCAGTAATCATAATTCCGAAACCGGCGGTACAGATGGCGGCACAGATGTTTTAGAATTGCACCGGAAACTGGTTTCCATCCCTTCTCTGAGTCGCGAAGAATCCGAAGTGGCCTCCCACCTGGAGCTCCATTTTCGACGTGCGGGTCTGTCCCCCAGGCGAATCGGAGACAATGTCGTGGTATCTATCGGCGAAGGATCGAATGCGCTGTTGCTCAATTCCCATCTCGACGTCGTTCCCCCGTCGGCCGATCATCCTTATCCGCCTTTTGAGCCCACATTGGTAGACGGAAAGATTTTTGGAAGAGGCAGCGTGGACGCCAAAGCAAGCGTTGCGTCCATGGCGACGGCTGTCTGCAGGCTTTTCGCGAACCGATTCACCCCATTCGAAGGGAAGATTGTCGCGGCATTTACAACGTGCGAAGAGACAGGAGGCTTCGACAATGGTCTGGAGCAAATACTACCAGAACTTCCAGCTCTCGGCGCCGCCCTCATCGGTGAGCCCACGCATATGCAGCCGTGTATTGCCCAGAAAGGCCTGCTCATTCTGAGAGTGGTCGCACCGGGAAGGTCAGCCCACGCCGCCAGGGCTGAAGAGGGCGATAATGCCATCAATCGAATGGCACGTGACCTGGCACTCCTGTCCGAATTCTCCTTCGATAGAGTTCACCCCCATCTGGGGGAGACGTCGCTCTCGGTAACCATGATCGAAGGCGGCAGGGCTCGAAATATGATCCCGGATTGCTGTATTGCATTTATAGATATCCGCTCGACGCCGAGCTATACGCATGACGAGATTGCGGCCATTCTGGATGATCTTCTTGAATCTGAAGTCCATGTTCACTCCAAGAGATTCGTACCGACCGACACCCCCACGGGCGCAGCAATCGTGCAGGCCTGCCTGAACGGGAACCCGAATTCGAAGGCTTTTGGTTCGCCGACCATGTCTGACTGGATACATGTGAAGGACATTCCGACCGTAAAAATTGGGCCCGGTGACAGCCGGCTCTCGCACACGGCCCAGGAACACATTTCTTCCGACGAACTCGTGCGGAGCCCGGCCATCTACGAGTCCATCATCATCAATTACTTTCAACAAAACCATGCCTGAAGCACCAAAAAGACCGATGTGGTACAAAGGCGCGGACACCGCTTCGTGGGTAACACGTTTCACCGTAGGCGACGATCCAATCTGGGATATCCAGCTATTGCCCTTCGATCTCGCCGCGTCAGAGGCGCACGCCGGGGGACTGGTTACGGCTGGAATTCTGAGCGCACAAGAGTATAAGCAGCTCTCCGAGGCGTTCGGATCCCTGAAAGAGGACTACGAAAATGGTCTATTATCCATTACTCCTGAAGATGAAGACTGCCACACCGTAATCGAGAGGCTTCTGGTCGATCGGCTTGGAGATGTTGGAAAAAAGATTCATACCGGCCGCTCCAGGAATGATCAGGTCCTGGCAGCGCTTCGCCTCTGGCTTCGCCAGAATTTGGACGTCGTGTGTGAGCTGGTTGATGGCCTGGCAACAAAATTGGCTGACCTGGCCGATGAGAACACCGACCAGTTTTTGCCGGGATACACCCATATGCAACGCGCCATGCCAAGCAGCGTCGCCCTGTGGGCCCTTGGCTTCGCCGAATGTCTCTGTGACGACCTTGAGATAGTCCGGGAAGCACAACGCCGCATGAACGTTTCTCCGTTGGGAAGTGGTGCAGGGTATGGCATACCACATGTAAATCTGGACAGGGACGACGTCGCTTCCAACCTGGGTTTCGAGCGTGTCCAGGAGAATGTCACGGCGGTGCAGCTCAGTCGTGGCAAGTATGAACTGGGTGTCGTTCATGCACTTGTGCAATGCGCCGCCACCATCAATCGGCTTGCATCTGATATCGTGCTCTTCGCCACATCAGAATTCGGTTTCATCCAACTTGACGACTCGCTTACGACGGGGAGCAGCATTATGCAGCAGAAAAAAAATCCGGACATCGCCGAGCTGGCTCGAGCCACACTGCACCGAATTAGCGCTGAAATGCACCTGTTGGTCGGAATACCTGCAAATCTTCCGTCTGGATACCATCGCGACCTCCAGTTGACCAAGTCCTCGGTCATGAAATCAGTTTTGATGGCCTGCGACCTGCTTCATGCCGCCACAGGACTGATCAACGGCCTGAGCTTTCGCACAGAAAAGCTGGAAGAGGCACGCGACCCAGAGCTCTATGCGACGGCGGCAGCGTTGAAATCCGTTGCCAGTGGCAGCCCATTTCGCACGGCGTATCAGAACGCTTCCCAGGACACGGGTGCCTGGTCAGAAGAAGCCTCTCTAAAGTTGAGGGAGGCTTACACCACGCGCGGTGCGCCGGGTCGGACGGATTCCTCTGGAGTTCGTTCTCGGCTCGATCAGACCCGGAAAAGGTAGCTGAGCTTCATGAAGAAGCCGTCAGCCAGTCTCTGTAAATCTCTGAACCGATAAGTGTTCGGCTCAGAAGAAGAGTTGCCATAACCAATAAAGAGGACCGTGCCCGGGTCGGGACGGTACGATACAAGCCAGTCCACCTGGAAGAAATTGGATCGGCGTTTGGTCGTCCGATGATATTCTCCGGTAGAGGAATCCAGAATCAAAATGGGGTTGTCCGTCCGGGAATTATCTCTCAGTTCATCCACAAAGCGGGAATCATACTGTCCCACGAGTCTGACGAAGAGGGATGGCGTGACCTGATATTCAGCCTTCAGCCTGGGTACTCTTCTCATCGAGACGGTGCTCTTGTCATCGGCTCGGATATACTGCTGATGATTGTAGAGAAAATTGAATCGAAGTTTGTCGGTAGGATTGAAGTTGAGGGTCAGGGTATAGAACGCGATGTCCGCCCGCGCCCACTCGAAAAAGTTGTCATCCCGGCCAAACACGACAAATAAATTCGCAGAAAAATTCTTGAACTGGGGTGTGTGCATCGAAGACCAGACTCCAAGGTTTACCAGGCGATCCACACCAATGAAGGCGGTTGTGTCGGTTACGACCCCATTCTCCCTGTTTTCGATGTAATAATTGTCGTAAAGACCCGTCGGCATTTTGAACGATTCGTAGAATACCGATGTATTTCCTCCCCATCCCCCTCGAAAGTTGTATCTGGAGGTGAAGTGCAGTTTTCGGTCATTCGGTCCAGTTCCTTCCGTAAACCGATCATAATCCCACGTTCCATCCAGGGTTATTCCAAGTCTGAGGGACTCCAGGAGACTTCCTTCTTCGCCATACCAATTTCGGTAGGGTTGAACATTCAGGTGAGCAATCCCCGTCCGGGTGATAAATCCCGATTCGGCGTTGAACTCGCCATGATAGGCTGAACCCTCCGCGGACCCACCCCATTTCCGCCCCTGAGCGCTGCCGCGAAAATTCCACATGGGAGCAGATACCGTCTCTCCGGGATCTCCAGTAAAACTCATTCCACCCTGGTAGGTGAAGGAGTAGATTTCGGCGAACGTTACACGTCCATCGATTGCAGCCACACGATTCCAGTGGTCTCCGTCCACTTTATCGGTGTACACAAGACCGACAGTGTTCTGGCCTGAAAGATCTCTGCGAAGACGAACGGCATTGAAGTAGCGGGCGTCAAAATCCCGGAGATACAGCTCCTTGTTGTCCACGGCCGACAACAAGGCGATGTTTGTTTTACCTCGTTTCCCAGTCACCTTTATCGCACTGGCAGGGTTCGCAATTCTTCGGGTGTAGATCAACCCGCTTGGAGATTGAAAGAGCTCGATTCCATCCAGGAAAAACGGACGTTTCTCGGACACGAAAACGGCCTGACGTGGATCAAACTGAATCTGCGCCACGTCGGCCTCGACCTGTGAGAAATCTGGATTGAACGTGCCGTTCAATGTGAGATTGTTGGAAATTCCCCACCTGACGTTCATCCCAAGCGGATCGTTGAGGTTTCGATCGAAGTTCGCATCGCCTCCAGAAGCCCGGTTCATGGTGCCCGTCAGCTCGGGATTGATATCCAGGACGAGGCCACGGCGGAGGTCGGATAGTTTACTCAGTAGTCCATTTTGGGCCATAAACGAGGCATTGTCCAATCGAGTTGGTGTCCAGGTGCTCGTATAGCCCGAATGCTGGACCCGGCGAATGACGTTGAACCCCCAGTCCTGGGTAAACGCTCTCTGGTATCTGATGCTCTTGAAGGGGAGTCGAATCTCGACCTCATAGCCATAATCGGTAAGACGACCTTTTGACTCGAACAGAAAATCCGGACTCTGGTCGATGGACATCGGTCCGGAATGGCCTCTCCCCCCACCAGAACCGTCCTTCAATATTCCATCGGTTTGTTGGCCAAGTGGATTGACGCCTATCATGAATGCCTGACGGCGATCATTGTACGTATCGAGCACGATCTGAACGTAGTCATCTCCGCCAATCTTGTCTCGATCTGCCAGAGTCGCCCTTACCTCCCCGTGCGACTCGAAAGCCCTGATTCCGAAGTGGATCGCGGTCGGTGAGTACCAGACCAGTACCTGGGTCGAATCCTGGGCTGGACGACCATCGACTGGAAGATATTCCGAGAACCCAGAAAACACGCTGGCCCGTGCCCAGACATCTTCCGTCAGGTACCCGTCGATAGTAATGTTTACCCCTTCTATTCGGGGCACTTCCTGGTCATTCGGCCCGCGCGGATCCTCCGAGGCGGCAACGGTTGTCAATAAGACCAGGAGATAAACGGTTTGTCTTGCGACAGGGGCGTTGAATAGGCGCATAACGTGGCTAGGTTTGCGGTTCTATCAGGCCAGTACGAGCATCAAGGCCGCGGGGTTCATTCGAATCCCGCGGCCCCGTCGCTCACGAAATTATACTCGGAAGAGATACTGCAGCTTGAAAAAGAGCTGACGGTTGGTCTGCTGAAAAACCATCCGCTGATCAGGACTGCTGTTGGGAAAGTCCTGATAGCGATGGCTGGACCCGAAATGAAATACGGTGAACGGACTCACTCGATACGTTACTAGCGGATCCACTTCCATGCTTTCCGAAAAATCATTGTACTGCACGATGACACGCGCGAGCAGCTTTCTGCTGAACTGGTAATTCAGCCGCGAACGAAGAATGTATCCGGAGAAGTAATTCTCGTCCGTAGTTCTGTTTCGTAATCGGGAGTAATTGAGATTCGACTGAATGGTCATACGATCTGTGGGTTTGACCGTCACATTCCCACCGAAATTCAGCTGACCGCCGAGCGCTGGAGCATCGGGATTTCGGTAAATTCCGTCTCCAAAATTCAGGTTGAAGCCGACTTGAACCGGCTCGCTAAAATTGCTGAAGACGTTCACGTTTAACCGCTCTATCCTGTCAAACTGAACGCCGGCAAATAATTCGTTGGAAGTGAATCCATTGATATTGATGAATGTCTGGCGTTTCAGCTGTGCATTGAATCCCAGAAAAATTGCCTCATCCTTACGGAGATTGCCGTAGTTCCATATTCGATTCACGCCGGAGAAGACGGTGAATCTGTTCATGAGACTGCTGTTTTGTGTCCAAAATGTGTACCTGCTCATTCCGAAGAATCGACGGCGGTCGTTGTTGAAAACAAAACCGTTGTCCGCACGAAATGTGGGAGAGAGTTGTTCGTAGTTGACGTCAAATTCCCAATTGCGCGCATTTCGCTCGATGCTGGCCGAGAGTGCGTGACCCGAGAACTCCTCACCGTCCAGATCGGCCGTGAATTCGCCGCGGTTGAACGTGATATCACTCAGCCCACTTGCAGAAGACAGCTCAGCGTCATCCATTTCAGACGTTCTGCTGGCAAGAGCCTGCCACGATACCATGTACTTTGTCAAGAAGCGCACCGCACCATCTACACCTACGAGCGATCCGGAACCCCCATCATCGAGCCGGCGATCGGTTGCAAGCGCGGCGACGAACGAGTTGTTTTTGAAACTGCGACGGGCCCGTAGAATATTGGATACACTTTTACCACCCGAAGCGAGACGAGACGTCTCTTCGAACGGCATCAGGATAGGCGAGGTGTTGTCTCTCGCGCCGATGTAGCCCACAGTCCAGTCTCCGAATCGTCCGGACAGTTTCGTGGCGGCAATGGGATCATTGATGGATCGGGTATACACCGCGTCGATCTGCGTCTCAAACAGATCGGCACCTTCCTGGAAAAATGCTCGACGCTCGGGGAAAGACAGTGCGAAAGTTGAGTTAACGTCGATCTGTGCCGCATCAGATTCGATCTGACTGAAATCGGGATTTATGGTCGCATCCAGCGTCAGGTCTGAGGTGATCCCATATTTAAGATTGAGGGACGGCTCTGCGGACATCCGGCCATTATCGAATCCGCTTGATGGGTTATTCCGGTCACGGGCTCCCGACTGGCTTCCCGTCACTGAAGGCAGAATCTCCAGATTTCGGCCGGAGCGAATGTTGTTGATGCCTCTGAGCGTTCCAAACTGGCAGCTCATGCACGGATCGTCGCGGTTGATCCCCGCCCAGGAATAGGTATTGCGGTCTTCTCGGGGGTGGGTGATCCAGAAAGTAGCTTTCCAGACCTGCTCTTCGGCAGATGGAAATCGGAGACTGCGAAATGGGATGGCCATTTCCACTTGATATCCATTCTCGGTGAGCTGCCCGGCGGACTCATAGATCAGATCGAACGAGACTTCTTCGTTTCCATTTCCAGAGCGCGTGTCGCCCTGAATACCGAGTGGATTTGCCGCGATGAAGTAGGTGACCTGGCCGTCTCCATTTGTATCGAGCAACATTCCCGAGTAGTCGTCCTGCCAGATCTGATCGCGATCACTCAGGTGATACCGAATGTCTTCGGGATCATCTTCAATGATATAGGCGACGTACAGATTGTTTTCATCGTATGCGACGAGCGTTCGGACGCCAATCGGAGGAAGTGCCTGTTCTTCGGGGAAGCTTTCTGAAAAATTGGTGGCGACAGCAGCGGTCTGCCACATATCCTCATCCAGATTTCCGTCTATGATTACTGCGGATGAGACCCGCGGAATGGTCAGGGACGGTAAAATATTTGCGCGAAACGTGCCGGCAGTTGGGTCATCGCCCGGAGACGGCTGTGCAAAAGCTTTTCCAGGAATCTGCGAAAACAACAAAAACAGGCCGAATAATGCTATAAATTTAGCATACCCGGTTGGCTGAAAGCGTGCGTTGGTTGTGTGCTGAAACATCGTTCAATTGTCGGTGATTGGTTGACGGACTCGACTGAACGAAGAAGAAATACTAAGAAAATCCTCCCTCTAGACGGCCCTACGGCGCCTTTCTTCCGGTGTTACAAGGAAGAGTGGGTAATTCGTGTGAAGTTGTAGGGCACACAGATTTGTACCCCAGCGAATTTAATCTTGATGCTCGTGACGAAAAATGTTTGATGAATCCTTGTAACTGAGCCTTCAATGGTTGAACATTCCAGTTCCGAAAGAAAGGTGTAGTGATGAATCGCAAGTTGAAAAAACAGCTGATTACGGCTGGTCTGATTCTAATCGGAATCTTGATCGTCTTTGCCATTATCGGACAAGTCGCCTGAGCCTACTGAACTCTTCTCCATGCAACGGGAGCTAATCCTTCCGGAGAGATGAGTTTTACTCACGTTTGCTTTGGGCCTATGCCCTTCGGTCAGTACCTTTAAAATTCAGCCGAGTTATTGCCCTGATCTGGTCGATTTCTTGTCTGGATTGTTCCTGAATGCAATTCTCCTGTTCAACCGCCCGAGTCACCACATATGAAGTTTTTTATTGATACAGCTGACCTGAATGAAATTCGAGAAGCCAACGAAATGGGTGTTCTCGACGGTGTCACCACCAATCCTTCCCTTATGAGAAAGGTCGGAGGATCAAATTTTCATGAGCACATCCTGAAGATCTGCCAGATTGTTGATGGTGACGTTTCGGCAGAGGTCATAGCCACCGACTACGATGGCATGATGGCCGAAGCCGAGATACTGGCTGAAATCCATGAAAATGTGGTCGTGAAGGTGCCCCTCATTGCCGACGGAATCAAAGCGATTCGCACGCTGTCACAGCGTGGTATCAAGACGAACTGTACCCTGTGTTTTTCTGCTACGCAGGCCCTCGTAGCAGCCAAGGCTGGAGCGACCTATATCAGCCCATTTATCGGACGACTGGACGATATCGCGACTCCGGGAATGGACCTGATCGAGCAGATCGTGACGATTTATGCTAATTTCGGCTATCAAACGCAAATTCTTGCTGCATCCATTCGTCACCCGATTCACGTTTTAGAAGCCGCTCTGGTTGGTGCTGATGTGGCCACGATTCCATTCAGTGTAATTGCCCAGCTGATCAAACATCCCCTGACCGATAGCGGGCTCGAAAAATTTCTTTCTGACTGGAAGGCCTATGAAGCTGCCGGCAGCTCCAATGGGGTTGGTGCTTAACCATCACTGTCAGAAAATAAGATGATCTTTGCATCTCTGGGCGCTTCCGAGGAAATCGGTGCGAGCTGCCATTACTTACTCGTAGATGGAACGGGGCTTCTTCTCGACGCGGGCTCAGATCCGGAACAAGAGGGACTCAGCAGCCTCCCTGATCTGGGACGAATACACTCTCAGAGTAACTGGCACCTGGATCACGCGATCGTAACTCACGCTCATCACGATCACCTTGGCTCGCTCCCGATCGTCGTAAAGCAGTTTCCTCACGTGAACATTCATATGTCGGGCGCGACCCGTCAACTCGCGGATATACTGCTTCCGGCTTCGGCTCGCCTTCAGCGCAGAAAAATGCAGGAGGGTTCCTCCAGTTCGGACCCCCTTTTCGACGAAGAGGATGTCAACTCAAGCTCCTACCTGTACCTGAGCCATGATCTGGAGTCTGAATTCGATCTGACCGGTCACAGTGGAGGGTTCGAGATCTCCGGCGAGTTTTATGATGCCGGTCACGTTCTGGGATCACTCGGAGTGATGATTCGATGCGTGGATGGGGGAAAGCAGCGGAGCATTTTCTACACAGGTGATACAGGGTTGAATTCCCAGACCATCATCCCCGGTGCCCAATACCCAGATGAAAAGGTCGATGTATTGCTGCTCGAATCGACCCTGGGTGCCGACCCGATGGCTGAAAACGTAACGAGACGATCTGAAGAAAAACGCCTCGGTGAATCGTTGGCCCGTGTCCTGGGTCGAGGCGGCACAGTTTTGATGCCCGTCTTTGCGCTGGGAAGGGGACAGGAGATGATCGCTTTGATAGATCGATACAAATCGAGAGGTATCATCGACGAAGATGTCCCGGTATACACCGCTGGGCTGATGCGCGCACTCTCAGAGGTGTACGACAAGACTCGATTCACCACCCCTCGTTTGAACGAGGAATTCGAGGTGTACGGAGTTCCTCAAAAGCGTCTTCCGAGGTCACAGTCAGGATTGAACGATGCCATGCAGCAACCCGGGATTCTCCTGGTCGGAAGTGGGATGATGTTCGAGCGCACCATCTCCAACAAAATTGCGCAGGGATTGATTGGGAATGAAAAAAATGGCGTGTTTCTGGTAGGATTTGCCCGGGAAGATTCTCCCGCTGCAAACCTCATACTGGCACGCGAAAAAGGAAAGGGGAGCGAAGTTATCCTGAACCCGGCGAGGGGAACTCAGATCGTGAACTGCGACGTCGAGCGATTTCGATTCAGTGGGCACAGCCACCGCAGAGAGCTGTTGAAATTGGTTGAGCAGATGAGGCCGGAAAAGGTTGTCCTCGTTCATGGTGAAACGAAGGCTAAGGAATGGATGGCAGACAATATCACCTTCTTTTACCCCGAAGTAGAGGTTTTTACACCGAAGTTTGGCGAGGTACTCGAGCTGTAGACCGCCTCAGCGATTGATATTGACAATAGGAAGGAGCTTGAATCGCTTCTTGTTTTTTGCGTAGTTCAACAGGCCAATCTGGACGCCATTGAGTCGCCGGGCCCAATTGAAAATGCCGATGGTGACGCCTCTCTGGTCACCTCGAATTCGATTGAAGGCGGCAATGGAGACTCCCCGTTGGACGCCACCTTCTTCAATCAGAAAATAGGCAGGGGCTATGCTGAGGGCGTGGACATCATGGCCGCCAGCGGCGAATCCGGAGATCATGATTCCTCGAACCGTATTGGCACCAACTGCAACTCCAGCCATGTGTATTCCTTTCAGCGTCCCACCGGCGCCCGTGGCAATTCCGCTGAATGATGCGCCCGCAAAGTCTCGGCCAGCACCCGTTGCGATGCCGCTGAAAGCTATTCCGGTGAAATCTCCTCCGGCTCCGGCGCCGAGCCCTGCGAAGACGATTCCCTTCATATCGCCCCCGGCCCCAGCTCCCAGGCCTCCAAAGACGATTCCGGTGACATCTTCACCCGCTCCGGCACCCAGACCGGCAATAGCAATACCCTTGAAATTTCTGCCAGCACCCGATCCCAGTCCTCCGAGAGTGATTCCCGTCACATCGCGACCGGCGCCTACGCCCAGACCACCTATTGCAATTCCTCTGACATCCTTTCCAGCGCCTGCTCCCAGGCCGGCAATCATTATTCCACTGATAGACTCATTCGCTCCTACTCCGAGCAGAGCCAGACCGAGGCCTGTGATATTTTCGCCACCCGTCGCCGGAAAACCGAGTGCTACCCCTGTTATGTCTCCGCCCCTGTCATTGTAGGGCATCCAGATCGTGGCATTGATACCTGTTACTCGACGAAGCGCGCGATCCCTGAAATTCAGTCGAATACCTGTGATTTCGCGGGAATCCCCGATGGAAAGACCGACACCATTCACGGCCAGGTCCATACTTCTCTGAGCAGCAGCAAGCCCCGGGGTCAATAAGAGCAGAAAGAGTGTATGGCGAAGGAGGCGCATGATCACGAGGATTGATTCAAAGAATTGATTCTGCGCATCTAAACGATCAGTAGACCAAGAGAGTTACACGAAGCACTACGAAAGCTTCAAGAAGAGCTACAGCGCTTGCAAAATAGACAGGTAATCGGAGGCTCGCATTTCCTTCAAGTTTGAGGGATTCGAGCCATTGGCTTCGGCCATCAACGCGATTTGTTCGAACTGATCGGGATTGATCTCCAGATCGACCCACTTCTTCAGGGGAAATCCAACAACCATCGTTTCAAGTCTATCGAGAAGAGATTCCGGTCGAGGAGCTCCCAGAAAAGCAGAAACCATTCTCAGACGGTCGCGAATATGGTCCAACTGAAAGCGCAGGACGGGAACCAGAAGTAGGGTGTTGAGCAGGCCGTGCGGATAGTTGAGCAATCCCCCGATACTTTCAGAAAGACAGTGCACGGCACCGACATCCGCATTTCCGAACGCCATGCCCGCAATGGTCGACGCGTGCATGACTGCTTTTCGGTGTTCTCGCCTGTCCGGATTTCGAACGCACGGTCCAAGATGCCGAATCAGCAATCGCATGGACTGCAGGGCCAGAGCATCGGATGCTGGATTGGCGAGGCGTCCGACCAGAGCTTCAAGAGCGTGTGTCACCGCATCCATGCCGGTCGAAGCTATCAGGTGAGGCGGCAGCGATGTTAGGACATCCGCGTCCACAAATGCAGCCATGGGAAACATACCGTCTCCTTTGATGCTGATCTTGGAGCCGATCTCAGGAACAGTCACGACCGACACCCACGTGACTTCCGATCCCGTGCCGCAGGTGGTGGGTACAGCCACAAAGGGTATCGAGCCGTTGGAAAACTTGCCCTTGCCTTCGAAATCGACAATTGAACCCTCATTTTTGAGAAGCATCGCCACGGCCTTTCCCGCGTCCAGGACGCTGCCGCCGCCAATGGCGAGAACGGTGTCATATCCTTTGGTTCGGGATTCGGCTGCCAGCCGGTCAACTTCCGTGGAGGGCGGGTTTGGTACAATACTGCTAACCACCGTGACCTGGCCTTCGATTTTCAATCTCAACCGGCCAAACCAGTCGGTCCCGCTTACGCGCTCATCCGAGACGAGTAGAATGTTCTGAGCATTCATGGATCTCAGGTACGCCGGGAGCTCCTCCAGGCATCCAGGCTCCATCAATACATGCGTAGGAAGCCGAAACACCGCTTAGCCTTCCAGGGTGCTGGTGTCGAGCGTCCGTTGCTCGGCGAGCGATACCGCGTGATTCCATAAATTCAACGCCGAATTGATCATGGGATCAATGGTATTGAAAACGGGATACCAGGCTTCACTCCGGTAGAGTCGCTGCGCAATCAGCGCTTTCAGGACGACCTCCAAGGTTTTTCTCGAGGCGTCAATGGCGGCCTGAGAAAATGTCTGATCTGTGCCTTCTGTTGCAGTGCCCACGGTCAGTCCGCTTTCAATTGCGTGCTCGAGATAGTCCTGCCACATCTGTTCATCGATTCCATAAGAGGACATGAATTCTTCCTTTTGGTCCAGCCAGCGTCCACGGAGGGTCGCTCCGTCCGAATCAAACAATTTTCGAGCGAAAAGAAACGGGTAGCCATGGCGAATCGCGTTTTGAACGACCGGGTCACTCAGAGAAGAAGTTGAGTCCGGCGCAATTACGATATCCGGCATTACGCCGCCACCTCCAAATACGTCGCGACCATTTTGGGTCTTGAACCGAAGAGAATCTGGGATATCTGCCAGATATTCGGAAGGACGGAAGGTTGCCTGTTCAAAGTCGGAAAATTTATCGCTGTAATAGTCCTGAATACCACCAAGCTCATAGGGAGTCTGGATGAGGCGTCCGCTGGGCATGTAATAACGAGCAACGGTCATCTGCACTGCACTGCCATCCTTCAGCCGGAACGGACGTTGAACCAATCCTTTTCCGAATGTGCGCCGTCCGACGATGAGTGCTCGATCGTGATCCTGCAGCGCACCTGCGATGATTTCACTTCCTGAAGCGGTGCTTTCGTCCACCAGTATCATCACCGGCTCGTCCAAAAGCTGACCTCCCGGCCTGATTCGATCGATTTCGTTCTCGCGAGGATTGCGACCTTCCGTTGTGACAATTACTCCAGGTCCTCCCAGCATCTCGTCTGCGATCTGAACCGCCGTCCGTTTGATGCCTCCGGGATTACCGCGCAAGTCGAGGACCAGTCGCTCGAGACCCTGAGATTTCAGTCGGGTAAGGTGTTCCAAAAATTCTTGATGGGTTGTCAGGGCAAACCGGCCAATCCGAATGTATCCGGTCCGCTCATCCATCATATAACTGGCGTCAACCGAATACAGGGGGATCGTAGCCCGCGTAATTGTAAACACGATGGCCTCCCGTACGCCGGGCCGTACGACGGTAATATTTACGTTCGTGCCTTTTCGACCTTTAATGAGGTTCTGGATACTCAGAGATCCCATACCGATGATGACCGAATCGTCTACGGCAATCATCCGATCTCCTGCCATAAGTCCGACCGCCTCGCTTGGTCCATCCGGGATGGTCGAGGTGACTTTGGCTGTATCCGAAACGGGGGCCTCAAACCAGATACCGATGCCGCCGAATGAGCCCTCGTAATCTTCCTGAACACGTACGATGGCCTTAGCATCGATGTAGGATGAGTGAGGATCGAGTTTTTTGAGCATCGCGCGGATGGATTCTTCCGCCATCTCGGATGCACTCACTTCCTCAACGTACTGCCGGTTGATCAGCAAAAAAGCTTCTTCAAGCTTTTGAAGCTGCTCATACGTGTCATCCTGTGAGAACAAGCCATCCATAGTGAGGCCAACCCCTGTTCCAAGGGCCAACACAAGAGAAAATGGGAGTATGTAACGCTTCAGAGCAGAAATCATGTAGGCGTGCCTGCGATGAGGATGATGGCGACCGTATTGGCTCCGGTCACCGATGAGACTAGATTCATTCGACCGAGACCTCTTTTTGTTTCAAACGAAGCCATTGGAAACGGGTAAAAAACAGTTCTTTTCGCGCGAATGTAACTTTTGCACGATCTGGGCCGTTTTTTGTCCGGACACGACAATCCACTCTTATCAATCACTTTCAGCTTGAATCCCGTCCAGTTTAATCAATGCGTGAAAACGCATCAGAATAGGATCTTCAGCTTCGTCTCCCACATGTTGGGAGATTCGGCCGCGTCCGCTGATGTCACGCAGGATGTTTTCATAAAACTGTGGGAGCATCGCGGGGAGCTTGATGAGGAACGAATTCTGGGTTGGTTGCTTCGGGTGGCCCGAAACGCATGTATCGATGTTATTAGAAAGCGAAAGGTCAGACGAACGGTTGCGGAATCGGAAGATTTCACAATCGATTCGCTCCCGTCACGGGAGGCTCTGCCCGATGAGGATGCCAGCTCTGCAATTTTTCAGGAGCATCTCAAGAAAGCATTGAATGCCCTTGGTGAACCTCATCGGTCGATTGTTGTGTTGCGTGAGGTCCAGGAATACAAATATGAGGAGATCAGTGAAGTGCTGAATCTCCCTCTGAATACGGTAAAAGTATACTTGCACAGAGCAAGAAAAACGCTGCGCAAGGAGCTAGGTGAGGTACTGAGACATGACTACGCTTGACAATCAGAAAAGAGACTGGCTCGACGACAGAATCGAAGCCTACCTCGATGGTGATTTGAAGCCGGGAGATGCGGATCGGTTCGACGAGATCGCATTGATGGACGAAGATCTGGCTCGAGAGCTGAATTTGGCCCGCAGTATTTCGTCGTCGCTGAGTTCGATCCCGGATGAGACCTGCCCGGTAGGGGTCACTCGAGGCGTGATGGCACACGTTCGTCGCGACGTTCGACGCTCATTTTTCAATCGACTCCAGGCCACGCTCAATCGGCAGGGAGTCGCCCGACTCAAGCCGGCAATTGCCATGGCCCTGTTGTTGATCGTCGTACTCTCTTCGGTCATTGTAGGCAGAAATAGTCCAGTCCCGGATGCGGAAGTCGCTCAGGCACTGGCCGACGTCAAAATGGCACTGGCGTATCTCTCAGACGCTGGCAGAACGACCGGCGCAGCCGTCAAACAGGATATTATCGGGCCGCTGGTGGTCAGGCCCCTGTCTCGTAGCATGAATGCGATTATAGAAAATTAGGAAACGCTAAAAGGAAGCAAGAGATGAAATCAAGAATAAAGGTGTTGAAGTCCGGTCTGGCCGCCATCATGGTCTCGCTACTTCTCGTCTCACCCGCACTGGGGCAGCGAAACGTCGAGAGGCAATCCGGATTTGTAAATCTGGAGACGATTGGTCATCTCGACGATTATTTTGAGATGCAACCAACGATCGAGGTGAATGTCGAGGGTCCGTTGATGCGACTTGTTGCAGCCGCGTCTCGGTTCGAAGACCCGGAACTTGCCGATCTACTTCTCAAACTGGATGGCGTCTACGTCCGCGGATACGAACTGGACCGATCCGATCGAGACTCGTTCGAGGAAAGCGCGTCGTTGATAGGTGATTATCTGGAAGACGAGGGCTGGAGCGTCGTTGTCAAGGTGCGTGACCGCGATGAAATCGTCCACATGTACGTCAGAATGGAAGATGATACGGTAGTCGGAATCGTGGTGATGTCCATGGAAGGCACTGGTGAAGAAACAGTTTTTGTGAACATTGTTGGGGACATAGATCCGGAGCAGATCGGACTTATCGGTAGAAAATTCCACATAGGTGGAGTGAGGGATTGGAAATGATCAAACAGCTACTGCTGGTTGTAGTCATGGGCACCGCTCTCGGCGGTTGCATCGTCTCACGAGAAATTTCGCATGTCAGGAACGAAATTGAATCGGAATTTCCGGGAGCCGAATTCGACACGGAAGTCATCGTCAGTGTAGGACCCGGACTGTTCAGGACCCTTGGATGGATTCTGCGTCGTGTGCCCGATGAGGATGCAAATTTGGCGGCAGCTTATCTGAGAGACGTACACCGTGTGAAGGTAGGTGTTTTCAGGACCAGAGAACTCCCCCTCGATGGCGACCTGGAGCTGCACACCTTGCGACGATTTGAGAGGAATGGCTGGAGCGTTGCCGCCAGAGTCAGAGAAGATGATGAGCAGGTCTGGGTTTTGTACCGAGAACGCTACGGCCATATTCGAGACATGTTCGTGCTGGTTCTCGACCCGGACGAGCTTGTAATCGTTCGTTTTGAGGGCGATTTAAACGAAATAGTCCGGCTCGCTCGGGAGGATGAGGTGTTTGTAATGGACATTCTGGGATGATTCAGGCCGGGGCTCTTCGGGCAGATCGTCTCGATTAAAAGTCGACGACCAGGCCGACGCCACCCTCAAATCCGTCTATTGAGCCGAGCGTATAGATGAATCTTGTCGCAAGACTCATTTTGTCTGAGAGGCGCACGGAAGGCTCAACACCAATATCCAGGAGTTGACGCGATCCATAAAATGCCGTGTCGTCATACGAACGGGCCCCAACGACCCATGTGGTGCTGTACTTGGAATTCAGCCGCATTGAGTACGAGAGTCTACCTACCAATTCGTTTGGCACGGTACGCTGCTCCTGGGTGACCAATTCCGTTCCAGCCAGTTCGCTGCTTTTCGCTCTGGTTCGGTAGGCCATGATCAGTCGGAGTTCGTTGAACCCGGTCACACGTCGAATCATTCCGGTGACGACAGTTTTATTTCCTGGATCAAAAATTTCGACTTCTCCGATTTTGTCGGCCTCATAGAGGGAGTGTGTTACATCGATTGAGAGGGCTGTGTTCGAGCTTAGACGGCCGTCAAAGCCTGCCGTGATCAGAACCTCATTTCCCGGTGTGTAATCGTCCTCAAAGTTTTCCAGAGGCTTATACCCGCTTCGATGCTGATACGCCGCTCCAAGTCCGAGGACCAGGTTGGAAGACACCGGTATCGCCCAGGTGAGGGTGGGTGAGAGGCCAAAGCCGTGTCCGTAACTTGGGACTCGAAAGTTGAAGGCTGTCTGACTCAGCAGTATCGCGGTGTCAAATTCAGGTGTCGTGAGCTCAATTTTTCCGCTGGGAAGGTTGGCTCCAACGCTCACCACAAGGCTTCCGCTTCCGAGCGACGCGACATAACTGACAAGAAGCTGGGTATCCGCCACCCCGCTGAGTGACGCGATTTTATCGCCTCCGATGCTGGCGTGGCTCGTCCAGATTCCCAAGCTCAATTTGGAGGACAGCGGCACCGTGAGAGATACCGGGAAACTGGTCTCGTTAATGATTTTTTCGCCGTCGTCGTACTGTTGAAAGTAGGCCGACATCGTAGCCTTTATCGGCATTCGTCCGGAAGACAGGTTGATTTGATTCGCCTGCGCGTCTGCTTTTTGGGGCCACACGCACATCAGCAGCGTTGCCAGCAGCATGTAAGTGAGCTGTCCGATCACCGTTGATCGATTAAAACGTGTGGGGCTATTTGAATGAAAAGGCGACATCAATTATTTCACGCGAATCATGGATCTGATCTGGACGGCACTGCCGGTGCTGAGCTTGTAGACGTACATGCCGCTCGCCACGTTGGCCCCTGAATCATCACGACCATCCCAAGAGATGTCGTACCAACCAGCCGTTTGCTCGGACCTTTCCAGAGTTGTCACGAGTCTTCCGAGTAGGTCAAATACCTGGAGCACTACCTCCTGCGTTTCCTGAATTTGATATCGGATGTGCGTCGAATGACTGAACGGATTCGGAAAGTTTTGATCGAGGCCCACTTTTACCGGCAGAAGGGGGATTCCTCCTCCAGCGCCCCGGGCAAACGCTGGTGTTCCGATGACGAGTCTGAGACGCCTTTGGGCCAGTTCTTGCGAGAGGTAGACACCAAATCGATTCTCGGCAATTGGGATTCGCTCTTTCAAATCCTCGTCAAAAACGTACACATCGAAGTTTGCAGGCAGCTGTCCTTGATCCTGGAGTTCAGCCCCGACAAACTCTCCCTCGACCATGGCCCGCTTTCCGAGATCCGCGTCGATCTCAAGGATCCATGATTTTCCTTCTTCAGAAGGGAGCTTGAAATCGCCCGCCAACCGTTGGCCTTCGTCCAGCAGACTCAATCGAACGAAGGATCCGATAGGTGGAGCTTCGGCGTAATCGAGTCTGTCGTAGTCATCCGTCGCAAGGGTGGAGAACCCCAGCAGATTATTTGAATCCACCAGTGTGAGGTGAGCGATGGATGCGGTGAGCTGTACAGAGTATGTCAGCGCCCGATCAGCGGTAGAGGTGCCGTTTTTCGACGCCTTGCTTGCCGCTTCAACGGGACTGAAAACCAGCGGTACGTCGTTGTCTGTTCGGTTATTGATCCAGTAGCCGTTCCATGGTTGCAGTATCGTCTGATTGTACTGATATGGATCGGTTTGCACTGCGGCAGGGTCGTAGGCCACCGGGGGCTCCAACAAATCGCTGCCACCAACGTCTTCCCAACGTATTGCGAAGGAGTATGGAATCGAGATCTGGTTCCATCCCTGTCTGGCGACCAATTCACACGGCTGCTCGGGCTGCACGGAGGTGCCATTTTCGACGGTGAAACGCTGACCCTGCTGTGTGATCAGCCAGTATGCCTGGCATGGTGTGAACCCGGCCGGTAGATTTGGAAACTCGTCGTAAACCCCTGTTTGGGGATTCCAACGCAGAATTCGCCAGCGAACGGGGTCATATGGCCCAAATGCGTTCAAAACACTCTCGATGCGCGGATCTTGCAGCAAGAGAGGAACAGATACCATTTGGTACCCATCGGGGATGAACGCTCCCTGAGCTTCCAGGAATAGAACGCTTACAGGCAGGTGGACTGGAAACAAAGAGGGCTCCGAAACAGCTGGTATCGATGCACTCAAAGATCCTGCGACGAAGACTGAATAGTATTCGAGCCCTCGTTCCGTGACAAACCCAGTTGGAATAGTGGCTGACGCGGAAGTTGTTCCGATGACGAAAGCAGACTGAGCATACCCAGATTCCCCCGTACGTCTATAAAAGAGCGTTCCTGAATCCGGTGTAGCATCGGGTACGAGTTCAACCGTTATCTCAAGGCCCGAGCCTGTCGCAGGGCTGAGCGTTTGAGGTTCGGGCCCGATAATGCCGAAACTTACTCCGCTTCCACTAAGGTCCACTGAGAGTGGACTGTCCGGATCATTGCTTGTCAATTCGATCGATGCGGTCTGTGCGCCTTCAGACGTCGGTGAAAACGCCACGGTGAGCGTCATATTGGAACCGCTGGGGATGGATCCTGAAGTAGGGGAAACACTGAATCCGGGTCCCGCAACGGCGGAGAGAGCCACATCAAAGTTCAACGGCAATTCTCCCGTATTCGAGACCGTCAGCGACTCCGATGCACCAATGCCCACGACGACGATGCCAAAATTGAAAGACGCTGGGCTCAAAGCCATCACCGCCGACCTACCACTTCCGGAAAAAGACACATCAAAAGAGGTAACCGGATCCAGGCTTTCTACGTGAAGCGTTGCGGTGGCAGGCCCGTGTGACAATGGCGTAAAATCGATCTCAATATGGATCGTCGCGAAGGCGTCCAGGACGACGGAGGCAGTGCTGGCTGTAAAGGCGTTCGTGACATTGTCGACCAGCGAAAGGTCAAAATCCACACTAGCAGCCCCGGGGTTGATCAGCTGGATCGTCGTACTGCCAGATTCTCCTACATTTACGCCGCCAAAATCGAAGCTCGCCGGCGAAATAAGTAGGGGAGAGCGTTCAACCAGCAGACTGATAGCGCCACTGCTGAGTGTCAGCTCGGGGACGATTGAATTGGTCACCTGCAATATCCAGTCGCCGGCATCGCTCAGTGCGGCTGGAGAATCATAGGTCGCCATGTTCGCCCCTTCGATTGCAGAATCATCCTGGAACCACTGGTACTGATTGTTGACTCCACCCACTTCCAGCGAGAGAATCCCACCCAGATTGTCGCCTTCGGTTACCGTTTCCGAGCGGGCTGTGCCGATCTCGGCCTGGGGAGCGTACACAAAGGTGCTGATTCCGACATTGTCCTCGATATCTTCGAACGTCAAACTGTTGTTCTCTACTTCAAGCCGTGCCAACGACTGCGCTCCGCTGAAATCGGGAAGTCCGGTGAATCCGTTGTTGGACATCAGGAGTGTATGCAGAGCTGCCAGGGACGTAAGTGCGTCGGGCAATTCACCATCAAACTGATTTGAGGAGAGCTGCAGGAGCTGTAATTGTGTCAAATTCCCCAATTCAGAGGGCACCGAGCCCGAGAATTGGTTGCTGCCCAGCCACAAGGACTCCAGGTTTGTCAACGTTCCAAGCCACACAGGAAGTGGGCCGCTGAACGCATTATTCTCGAGGTGGAGTTCTTTGAGACTGGTGTGCGTACTCAGGTCTGGAACGTCACCGGTCAATCCCAAATCCGCCAGCGAGACGAACTCCAGATTGGTGAGGGCCAGAATCAAGTCAATGGGAAAGGGGCCGGCGAAGGAATTTCCTCCCAGAGACAATTCCTGAAGGGTTCCGGCGAGATCGATCAGCGATGGCGGAATCGCACCCGATAGATTGTTGTTATCTAGCGCCAACTCCTCGAGACTGGACAGACTTCCAATGTCGGAAAAGATTTCGCCGCTGATTGCGTTATTGGACAGGCGAAGAATTCTCAATCCAGCGAATGCACCATCGGCGATGTTTGTGGCCCATTCGGTGGGGAATTCTCCAACCAGATTGTTTGAGGACAGCTCAATTCCAGAGATCTGAACCAATGCAGATTTTCCCGCTGCGGGATCTTCAACCGAGAGGCCATACCACGTGTCGGGCGTCGAATCTGATAGCCAATTTGTGTTGTTGGTCCAGCTATCTCCGTTCATTGCATTATAAAACGCTGCAAGAGCATCCATTTCAGCCTGAGACAATTCAATGTCGGGCGGTGCTTCTCCCGTTCCTGAAAGCGTGATCACCACCGCACCATCAGGGGAGTTGTTATTTATCGAGATGGAGGCGTTTAAGGGCCCACTGGTCTGTGGCGAAAACTCAACCTGTAACTCGGCAGACGAACCAGGTTGCACCGTTCCAGAGACAGGTGTCAGGGAATAGTCTCCCGGATTGGCACCCCCCAGCGAAGCAGTCCAGGTCAAAGCAAGTTCGCCGGCATTCGAAATAGTGGCGGTGCCGATCCCCGTCTCACCAATGAGGACGAGGCCTAAGTCGATCGACGTCACATCGGCCTGAATCAGGGGCGAGATGCCCTGACCTGACAGCGCCACCTCGATGGTTTCGTCGGGGTTTGTGATGTCAACACGTAGTTTTGCCGTAGTTGGTCCGCGATTCGAGGGTTCGAAGTTCACATCGAACCCAAAAACGATAGGAATTCCGGTCTCATTGTTCGGCGGTAGCATCGAATCAAAGGCGGTAGCATCGAATCAAAGGCGGTATGGCTGAAATCACCGGAAGCGTCATCGATGATCGAGAAACTGACTTGCCTCAATCCAGGCCCATAGTTCGCGATACTTAATGTGTGGGATGCCGAAGCGTTCAGTCCAACGTTTCCGAACGCCAAAGACGGCGGAGAAAGCAAGACACCCGATAATTCTGTGCCAATACCTGTGAGCGAAATAACGACCTGCGAATCTGGGGAATTGTTGGCAATGAGGAGGGATGCGTTTCGGGTTCCCGTGACCAACGGTGAAAAGTTGACATCCAGGATGGCCGAGGCTCCAGCTGCGATGGTGCCGCTGCTGGGCAACACGGAATAGACCGCCGGATCGGTTCCTCCGAGCGAAGCATCAAACACCAATGGCAGTTCGCCGGCATTCGTAAGCGTGACAGCGTGTGTAGAGACGTCACCAATCCGAGCGAAGCCAAAATCGACAGAAGTCACGTCGGGGTTTATCAGAGGCGATATCCCGGTGCCTGAAAGCGCAACATCAATGGTTTCAGAAGACGCGGCCCCTTGATTCGAGCCGTCTTTCCCCGCCGCTTCGGCGACCACGACGCGCAGTATTCCGGTCAGAGCACCGCGAAGCTGTGGATCGAATCTGACGGTTATGTCTTTGTTGGAGCTGGCGGCTAGCGTCTGATCCTGACCATCCTGACTGAACGACGCGGAAGCATCACTGACGATGGAAATGCTCAAATCAGCTGCTCCTGTTCCCGAATTAGAAACATTAATCATCGTAGTGGCAGGATCTCCGAGGCCCACATTTTCAAAATCAAATGTCAGGGGCAAAACGGAGACATCCGAAACCAGAGCCGGTGCGACATTGACTGTAATCGCTTCACTGGTAAGCCCCAGGCCTGTCACGATGGTATTGTTGACGCTCAGTGTGTACTCACCGGCATCCGTCAGTTCGGCCACCTTCGTGTAGGTCGCAGAGGTTGCACCGGCAATAGGGGATGCACCGGCAATAGGCGATGGACGCAGGTTCCACTGATACAGATTGCTGGTGCCCCCGGCAGCGAACATCAAAGTCAGAGGATCGCCTTCTGTCAAGTTCAGCGTAGCCTTGTCCCCAAACGATCCCTGGGGCGAATACGTAAAGGATACGATACCGATGTTTGGCTCCAGGTCCTCGAATGTCAACAAGTTGTTTTCGACTGTAAGCTGGGTCAGTGCGGGATACCCGGCGAAAGAAGGCACGCCCGTGAGCTGGTTGGAATCCAGCAGGAGTAGTTGAAGGGTGTTGATGGCAACAAGCTCGGTTGGGACATCTCCCGAGAGACTGTTTCCATAGAGAATCAGGGATCTTAATAACGTTAAATTGCCGAATTCTACCGGTATTTCCCCAGATATATCGTTGTTCTCCATGTTCAAACTTTGAAGCGCGCTCAAATCTCCCAGGGCGGGCTGGAGAGGGAGAGTGAACAGGTTGTTGCCGAGATCAACATCATTCAGGTTTCCCATTCCTGAGTAATCGGTAACGAGAGTTCCGGTCAGCTGGTTTTGAGAACCGTTGATCTTTTCAAGATTGGCGAGATTAGCCAACGAAGCGGGAATGAGTCCCCCGATCGAGTTGGATTGAAAGTAGAGCTCCGTCAGACTGGTCATTGAGCCTAGCTCTATCGGTAACGTCCCGCTGATCTGATTCTGGGAGATATCCAGCTTCTGGAGAAGATTGAGGTTTCCAATCGCGGCAGGGATGCTTCCCGACAGCATGTTGTCCCGGACATAAAGCTCCTGAAGATTGGTCAGATTCCCGATCTCAGATGGAATAGCTCCAGTAAGTTGATTCGAAGCCACACTCATCGATGTCAAGTTCACGAGATCCCCAAGTTCACTCGGTAAGCTCCCATTGAACATATTGCCTGCGATAAAGAGCGACTGCAGTGACGTCATCAATCCGATCTCAGAGGGAATTCCACCTGACAGACTATTGTGCGATAGATCCAGCGTAAGCATCGCTGGAAGATCGGTCAACTCCACCGGAATGGATCCACCGAAGTTGTTGTTTCCCAGGCCCAGGTATTGCATAGAACCGAGCATGCCCAATTCCGGAAATATCGAGCCGCTGATAGTATTCTGATTCAGGTTCAGGGCTACAAGTTTTGAGAACACATGGTCATCCCGGATGGCAGCAGCCAGTGCTGACGGAATAACTCCTACCAGATTGTTGTTGGACAGATCGATACCTGAGACATACGTCTCTCCAGCTATCTCACTGGTGCTTATGCCGTGCCAGTTGGAGACGGGACTTGGCCCATTCCAATTGGCAGCATCGGTCCAGCTCATGCCTCCCAACGCATTGTAGAGTGAGAGCAGGGCAGCCTTTTCAAGATCTTCAATCGACTGGCCAAAGCTTATGCGCGTGGGCATGACCACCATCAGCATCGTCAAGGCGACGATACGAAAAGCTGTCGAAGGTCCGCTGCGGAGGAAGCCCGGGGTCATCACTCAATTTTGATTTGGTGGTGGTGGTGGGTTGCGAAGCGGTTCGACGGTGGGCGGCATACCCTGCTCAGTGGCAGGCTGACGTTGATCAACACCGGGTAGAATGGGTGACTGAACACCGCCTGCCAGCTGCACCATCCGATTCCCCATCAGATTCAGGGGTTTGGGAGGTGGAGGTTCGATGCGACGGGCGCCGCCGAGCGGGTCGCCTCCCGGACCGCCAGTGTCCCGCATTCCCGCATTTCGCCCGCGACCCGCGTCGGCGGCGCTGAACTGCGGATCCAGACTGGCAGCCTGCTGGAAGAACGTAGCGGCACCGCTGAAATCGCGTTCGTCCTCTCTCTGAAGTCCACGGCAATAAGCCAGAAACGCCTGCAGATTCTGCGTGGGAATTTCCTCGATTCGGGTCCGTTCAGCCTCCGTCTGCTGAATGCCTAGATCATCCAGCAGACTGAATACCATTCGCTTCTCCAGTTCAAAGAACCGGGCCAGACCACCCGTTTCACCCGATAGAGAGTGCGTAATTCCAGATGGGGACTCTACATAGGCGGGATCAAGGCGTAAATTATTGCCGGACAATATGTTATAGGTTCCTCCAATAATTCTCCCAGCTTGTAACAAGAGGCCTACACGGGGGGCAGACGCGGGATTAACGTATCCGCTCTCACCAAGGGCAAGCTCATCGACAAGCGCCTGGAGTCTGGCTCGTTCGACGACCCGTAACTCGTTGACATTTTGCAAATCCAGCGAAATCATCTCCGCGAGCCCACGCCCGAGCGGAGCGTAATCGGCATCTGATCCCTGGTAGGTCATCGGAAAAACCGCTACGACATTTGGTTCAATTTCGGTGTCGCTCAGTTCGGCCTCCTCAGCAATTCTACCCTGCATTTCAATTATTGCAGACTCCCGCACCAGCCACGCATATCGCCCCTCCATCAAGCTTCGATAGGGCGAAAGGCGCGACACCTCCGGATAGCGGAGGTAATGCTCGAGCGCGGTGTCATGGTCACCGATTCCTTCACTAGCCAGCCCGAGATAGAACAACAGTTTGGCGTCACGCCCACCCAGGTCAAAGGCCGCAGAGAGGTATTCCTCGGCCTGAACTGGATTACCGGTGCGCATATAGATGGCTCCAAGGTCACGCAAGGGATCTGTTGCCGTCGGCTGGTTCAAAATTTCCCGCTCCAACCTTGAAATATCTCCGGCGTAATCGGTCAGGTTCTCATCCAGTCTTACAGATGTGCATCCAGATAGACCGAAGCAAATCGCAACGAGACACGCAGTTTCGACAATTCGTTTCATTGTGATGGAAATTGGAGGGATACGATAAAAAGTCTGAAAAGCGGCTCTAATCAAGCATTCCAATCAGACTCTGCGCACGGCGCCCTGCCACGTCATATTCAGGGTCGTGGTCGAGGGCTTCTAAAAACTTGGCGTGAGCAGCTTGATAATCTCCCTGTTCCAACAGTTCGAGGGCTTCAGAATAGGACATCATCGCGTCGAGGGATCCAGAGTCGTCCCCACCCTCTGATGAGTCCTCCTCAAGCGTAGCATTGATCGCCTCGGCGGTCTTTTGACTGAGCTCTCTGAGGAGTCCAAATACCTTATCGACCTTACCCTCAACCTGTTCTCCGGTTAGCAGTTCTCCAGTCTCGACGCTGACCATCCTGGTGCTCAACATCATGTCCTTGCCGTTCACGATGAATGAGCCAATGAGCACCGACTGAGCTCCAAGCAGTTCACCCATTCGCACTGCCGTGGCCTGGTTCACACGACCCGCATCCTGTTGTAGGTCCAATTCACTCAAGAGCCACTGGAGTCTCTCGCGTTCAACCACTCGAAGATTGGTGGCGCTTCCCAACTGATTGATCATAGTTGCAGCGAGACCCCTACTGAGTGGCTCATAATCGGAGGCATTCGGTCCGAAGGAGCCGTTCGTGAAATCGATTACGGCAATTGTGCGGATCTGTCCGTCATACGAATTGACTCCGTAGCCTCCTTGCTCTTTCCTGGCTTCATAGTACGCGTGGATGAGCGGTGGCGGCTCCATATCCGGATCAAGTGAGACCACAGGGGGCTCCAACTCCAGCAGACTTCGAATGGCGCCGAGTGCTTCGTCTTCCATCCGACGCGCTGCGAAAATCCTACCCAGATAGTGGAATGCGGTCATCGTTTCGTCGCGACTCATCGTTTCGTCAGCGGCGATGGCATTGAACAGTTCCAGCGCTCTGTCGAAGTCGGCCGAATCATACGCGGCGACGGCATCAGCCGTGGATTGAGCCCGTAGCGGAAGCGCGAAGAGCAGGCCGAAAAGAAAGATGACCAAAGCCGCTCGAAAGCTATCCCTTACTCTGATATCTGAGTTGAAACTTCCCATGATGTATACCTCTGCTACTACTGCTTTGTCAGCTCGAAGATTAATCGATGCTCCTCCTGTATGTCAAATGAGGGAGAGACAACGATTGAACCCGTTGATTGCCCTTGCGAGACTACATCATAGCCGAATTTTCGGACCGAAACCACATAATTTCCAGGTCCCAGCGCGAGAACGGCCGGAGTCTGCCTTTCCGCATTGATTCCGTTGATCCAAATATTGCCCCAGGGTGATCCTGGCGCGTGCGCGATGGTGACTTTGGCCTCGAAATAACAGGTGGACGTTTTCGTCTCTCCGGCCTCGATCGACAAGACGCGTTCAAAATCGGCAACATCAGGGTAGGATGGAGACTGGCAGGCAATCGTGCGCTCACCAGCCGCAACAGACCTCGTTCCAGCGGCTCCCGCGGCTGTTCCATCGACTGACACCGTCCCGTCCGGAAATACGTCAAGAATGAGGGTCGCGAGGGAGGGTGCCGCCTCCGCAGGCTGTTCGTCCTGCGTCCGCCCGCCCGAACCGCCTGATGTCGAGGTAGGTCCCCCTGACACGAGCTCCGTTCTAATCGCAGTCATTGCGATGAGATGAGGGATTCCGGCAGACAATGTCGTGTCAATTGCTAGATAGCCGTCCAGCTCAATGTGCGCGCTGACAGATTCTTCTCCGTTTGCCGTTTGATAATTTCGAAGGGGGGTTTGACCACTGTCGCTGCCATCGACGCGTACCGATGCGCCGCTCGGCTCAGTCTCAAGCGTTAAAAATGTAGCGACGGGAAGGATTTCTCCTGTTTCTTCGGGGCTCGAGCCACTGAACTTTCCGGAAAGCACCGACCAGATTCCCAACAACGCTGCGGTAAGCAAAATCGCTCCTCGAACGAATCCGGCAATCTTTTTTGCAGACATCTTTTCCGGAACGGGTGCGACCATTCCGGTCGCCATCGTAGAGGGCGTAGATGTGCCCACGACACAAGCATCTATCCCCGCTATCATTTCGGCTGCAGTCTGGTAGCGGTCGTCTGCATTTTTGTTGAGCACTTTCAGAACTACCTGGTCCAGCCCCTCGGGAATCTTTTTGAGGACACTGTCCGGAAACTCGACGGCGTCGTTCATTATCGCATACAGGACCGCGGCCTCCCGGCCTGCATCAAACGGCCGTTCGCCGGTGAGCATCTCGTAAAAGAGTACGCCCACTGCCCACAAATCGGATCTAAAGTCGGCGGGTTCACCGCGGACTTGTTCGGGAGACATGTAAAACAACGTGCCGATGACGCCCTGTGTCATCGTACTCATCATGCCAGGTGCATTAAGCTTCGCCAGTCCAAAATCGGCTACTTTAACCGAATCCGACTCGGTCACCATCACGTTGTGTGGCTTGATATCGCGATGAACGACTCCGGCTCCATGGGCTCGGTCGAGCGCCATCAGGGTCTGGCGAACCATATTTATCGTTCTGTCGACTGAAATCGGACCCTTTTCAAGAATATCAGACAGGTCCTGCCCTTCGACATACTCCATCACGATGAATACGCCGTACTCCGTTTGCCGGAAAGCATGTATTCCAACAATATTGGGGCTGTTTACCTGTGCAAGGAGTCGAGCTTCGGACCGGAAACGCGCGGCGAACCTATCATCTTCGGTCAGAGATGATTTAATAAACTTCAGCGCGACAGGTCGGTCCAGTGCCACATCTGTGGCACGATATACGATACCCATACCTCCCTCACCCAAGATCGAGTCAAGGCGATACCCGTCAACGGTTTGACCAATTTCCAGCTGCACTCCAGCTCCTCTCGCTTAATTATTCCGGATGGGAAAGATATTCACGCGTCACGCAAGGGTAAGTTCTAGCATTTCCAGCGGTAGGCACACGTCACGGCTCTACAATTTCTATGGTAACGGGGCCTTTCGAGCGAGTCATGCACGCGAGTCGGCACTGACCGGGTCCATTTCCCGCCTCCAAATCACAAATGTCTTCCAGCGTATCAGCCTCTTCGTCGGTGATCTCGTTCAACTGATCTCCGCCGGATACGATACGGATCGGATCACTTCCACATATACCGGCATGGCATTCGGCAGTGATGGTGACCCCATTGTTTTCGGCCAGGTCGCAGATAGATTCCTTGGCCGATATTTCCAGCGTCTTGCCCGTTCCTTCGTACGTCACCGATGCCACGCCTTCTTTTGCAGGAGCCGCTGGAGCGGCAGGAGACGCAGGATCCAGATTCAGAATGGTCTCGGGGAGGGCTTCTTCTACAAACGGTTTCGGTTTGAACGTTGTGATTGCGCTGGGAAGCTCGGCGCTGAGCGAAATGCGAAAAATTTGATGCCCCAGGCGGATTACATCATCCGCCTCCAACTTTTGTTCTCCCCGGATTCTCAACAGACTGTTATTAAGGCTCTTTAAATCCTTGACAAATAGGCCCTCTTTTCGAAAAGAAACCGAAAGATGCCGGCGAGAGAGTACCGTATCATCCGCGTCGAGTGTGATATCGGGAGCATCACGGCCCAGCACGATGGTCTCCCCCTGCTTCAGGTCGTGGATTCCTACGGTTTGCCCCGACGCGTCATAGTGCGTAAAACTGGCCTTTCCGGAATCGCTCTTGAAGACGAGGATTTGCTGTCCGAGACGAACGAGATCACCGTTCGTGAGGGGCTGAGTTTCTCCGGGAACGAGCTGGACATACGTGCCGGTCTGGCTGCCTTCGTCTCGCACAAAAAGACCGCCTTCCTTGAAGAAGACCGTCGCATGCTTATCGACCAGAGCGTCGTCTTTTGGATACTTCAGGTCTCCCTCAGCCTTTCCAATCACTATAGACGCATTGGCTGAGATGGGAAATTCATCCTCTTCTACGCCAGCAGGCGTCATTTTCACCAGAACAGCCGGCTCCGACTGGTCTCGCCTGTCATCCGGAATGCTTTCCGCTGGCGGCCCGTCGGTCTCTTCAGTAGCTGCTGCAACATCAATACTCGGAGCTTCGGTTTCGACTTTGTTCTCAACGAATTCCAGCTCAATCTTTATCTCATCATTCCCGTCCAGCTTCTGGCGAATGACCTCTGCAATGAAAACGCCATCACGCAATGATGATTTGACATTACCCGGATGCTTGATCTCATGGAACGTCGTTGGGTCAGCTTCGAAATCATTCGTTTCGAGGTACACCTGGCTCAGTAAATCTCCAACCAGATACACGTTTGCCTGCTGACTCTCCAGGAGTGGGGAAACCGTGACCCGTTTCTTGTTTCTGGGCCCACCGGTCATCAGAGAAATGTTCATCTGTCCCAGTAGGGCCTCGGGCAGATCTTCTCCGATACACGCCATACAGAATCTTTTGTCGAATTCCAGATGGGAGGTTTCATTGGGTCGATCCTCCACCGTTCTACGATCAATGCGCAGAGACAGGTAGTCGTTGTGATCTGGCGCAGTCACTACGGCGACCGGCTCACTATGCGGGTAGTAGTAGATATTCCCGTTTCCGACGTAGGCGTCAAAGAATACTTCAGATAGTGCCCGGGAAACCCGAGGCATTTTATTACCTCGATAGGACCAACACACCGGAGTTTCGTCCTGAGCGGCCGCTTTTGCATTGGAAATTGCGATGACTGCTTCCGCCGCAGAGGTACCACCTCCTACTATGCAGACCGGTGCGCCAACAAAGTTTACCGGGTCGTCCATTCGGTACGAAATACCATCGATATTTCCCGGAATATCGAAGCGACGCGGTACACCTCTACCGATTGCAATGACGACGTGTCGCGCAAGAATAATCTGATCCGCATGTTGCTTGTGATTCCAGGTTTCGACTGACCAGACGCCATCATCCCTTCTTGTCATTCCCGTGAGTTCAACGCCGACTTGGGCCGGAATGCTTGCGTCATGATAGAGCTGGCGCCACTCGGTGCACATATCGTCCTTGTCAATCGGCTCGAAGTGCAGCTTCGAAATCAGATCCTCCCCTTTGGGGAATTGCATGTTGTCTCCACCTCCAAACGACGGCAGGATGGGCTTGCCCTTGGCATAATCTCGAATTCGCTTCATCAGGTCATCGTAGTCGATGACCAGGGCAGTCAGACCGAGTTCTTTTGCTCTGAAGGCTGCTGCGGTACCGGCGGGGCCGCCACCCACAACGAGCATATCGAGTATTTCTGGTGGAGAGACGGGCTCTTTGAGCACGTAGCAACCATCCGGTGCGATCGGATTAGACATCAATCATCTGTGGTCTTGAGTACCAGCTCGACCGTGTGGCCGAGGCGTACTTCCGAGTTAAAAGAGATAGTGACGAGAGAACCGATGGCCGTTCCATCGACGAAGGTTCGATTTTTACTTCCAAGATCCTCAATCGAAACTGAATCGCCATCAACGACGATGCGTGCGTGTTTTCTGGACAATGAGGGATCGTCGATACAGATGCTGCACTCCGGCGATCTTCCGACGAACTGTTCGCCCGAATGCAGTTTCACGGACGTAATAGCGCCAGCGGCGTTCTTGAATTCAGCGGTGACTCCCGCACCACCCTCAGACGGAGGTTCTGTCTTGTCTGCCTTCGAAAGCGATTCCGTCGGTTCTGAATCAGCCACATCAAATGCCTCGATCGATGGCAGCGGGGCCAGGCTTCCTCCCGCTCGAGTGTGCACGGCATTGTCAGTGGTCTCTTCTTCGTCGGGCGAGTCCAGTGAAGGAAGCGGCGGCATGTCGCCACCCACGCGAGTGTGGGTGCTATCATCGGTCTCCGCGGCATCAACATCAAGGGAGGGGAGTGGCGCGAGGCCTCCTCCGACCCGAGTGTGGGTGCCCGTGTCCTGTTTTTCCTCGGGTTCTGGTTTTTCCTCGGGTTCTGGTTTTTCCTCGGGTTCTCGTGCATCGAGTGATGGAAGCGGCGGTAAATCGGTTCCGATTTGAGTTCGCTGCATGGAATCGTCGGTAGGCGGCGCTGCTGCCGATTCCGCCGGCTTCTCAACAGCGGTGCGAGGCGTCGCGATCATTATTGGCTCGCTACCGGAAGGGGTGACCGCAAAGATCAGGTCGTGTTGACCCGACAGGGTAATGATGTTGAGTTCATCGAGGCGTACGGCAGAGTGTACCGGAACTCCATCCACGGTAGTAGCGGTCGTTTGGCTGAGATCTTCGAGATAAAAAGCTCCTTGTTCATTCTCAAACCAGATACGAGCGTGTTCCGGGAGGATATCTGTTCCAGAAAGAGAAACCGTGCAGCCTGAATCACTTCCAATAACAGCTTCACCAGAGAACGGATAACTCGCCCCCGAAAGTTCGCCTGTTTTCGAAAATATTCGTGCCGTTGTGTTCATCTGGAGTCTAGAGTGTGTAGGAAGTCTAATTGAGATAGCGCAACAGATTGCTGTGCTGCGATTTATCTGGATGGAACTCGTGGCAGGTAATGCAGGTGTTTGCGGCCTTTTTTGGCGTATGACACGTCTGGCATAACTGAATGGAAGGCAGATTCTGAATGCCGGCGTGATCAATCGTCACTGCAGCGACTGAATCTCTGGCTGCAAATTCTCGAATCGGAATCTTCGAGTGGCAGTCCAGGCATCCGCTCTGGATGATATGCGATCGGTGATTGAATTCGGCGCGCACGAAAGTGCTCTGGTCCTTGCTAACCCTTCCTATCGAAGCATTGTCAATCGAGTGACACTTTTGACAGGTCTGGGTGAGTCCATCAATAAGCTCTTTGTATTGGCTCAAAGTGACCTCATCGATGGCAGGATCTATGGAGGCCGATCCCAGCAGGAATTTCGTCTCATCGAGCGGGCTCAAAGGGTCACGGATCCGCTTTCTGATTTCGCCCATTAGATCATCGATCTCGGAGAGCGAACGTTGAACGCTCCGATCCGGAATTCCTCGAAGCTCATCTGCGTAGGCTGTCAATGTGGCAAGCGCCTCCTCATAAAGAACGTGCGCATCTTCAGGAGAAACATCCGCCGAGGCACGAAGCAGAGACGCCAGTTCATTGTCCGGGTACATGATGCCCTGGAGACGTTTCAAGTTCTCCAGAATCCATGGATCTCGATGATATACGGGTCGTTTTCGCACCCGACCACTGCGTTCCTGGAAGTCGCCTGGACTCATATAGTCGACCCATCCCGTCCCTGGCCCGCGTTGTGCACGAAGAACGGCTAACGTCTGCACACCATCGTTACCCGTAGGCAGCCAATCCGTCGAAGAGCTGGCCGTCAAATGGCAACTCGCACAGGAAACGTCAAAGCTGATGGGTTCAAACCCGGCCCCAGCGGGATCAGACTGATGACAGTAGAGGCAGGTTTTTTCCAGATCTGTCTCGCCGACTTTAGATATGATTTCATTCACGTGTCGCGTGTGTGAGAACGTAATATTGGCAGGGTCAGGAACACCGCTACCGATCGCTTCAAACTCCGGATGCTGATCGTTGAACGATCCGTATTCATGACACGAAATACACATCACGTTGGGTACGGCTGCGAGAACCGCCTCTCTTCCCTCGTGCTCCGAATGACACGTGGCGCAACTCACCTCATTCGTGGAAGGGGTGAGCCTCGTAAAGTCGGTTGATCTATACACATAGTGCGTGGCAAAAGAGTATATGCCCTGATCTCCCCCGAATTTTTCATGGCACACCATGAACTTGTCATTGGACACATTTTCGAGAGGTGTGTGGCAGGTCGAGCAATTTGCCCCGAAGGAAGCGTGTGCGGACGACAGGGGTCCGTTTGAGACCAGAACGCCCTCTTTGATCGTTACATCGATCAGGAAAAACGCCCCCAGAAATAACAGGCCAATGCCACCGACCCAGAAGAAAAACGTCTGCTTGGCCGGGTAGACGTATTCCTTGGATACGGGCAGACGGACGTCGCCGAAAAATCCTTTTCGTTTTTTTTCGGATTCAGCCATCAGTAATACATCACGGAAAAAAGATGAAAGCCCAGCAGGGCCGTCATCACGATGGATACGGGAATGTGTAGCACCAGCCAGCCTCGCAGCGCCCGCTGCAGCGTGCAGTGTGCATCGATTTCGAGCTTAGACGTGAAGAGCTCTTGTACGGCGTCCAGAGTGGCCTTGTCTGTACCGGAAAGGTGAGGTCGAACGTGTCCAAATGGCTTGATTCGGGTGTGAATCCCACCTGTAATGTCGAAGAAGTAGGTCAGGCGGGGATTCCTTCCGGCGAGCGAAGGTGCGACGTGATCCGTGTAGAAACCCTTCAGTCGGGGGTCGGATTTCGCGATGAGCTTTTCGCAACGCTGCCGAATGGCTTCAATCAACTCGCCAGCGCGATCGTAGTGTACTTCTACCCGCAAACCGGAAGTCAACACCGTCGGGATCCACTTTTGTATGATTATCCCGAGAAGGCCGCTTCCCACAACCCAGATACTGAGAAACCAGAGCCACCACGTGTGGACACCGGTCGGAATGGAAAAACCAGAATGCATGAACACCAGAAGCAGAAAGAGTGCGCCTCCATAGACATGAATCTGGAGATACATCCAGGAGCGGCCGAGCTTTCGAAATCTCAAGGTGCGACGGCGTAAACTGTGGAGCAGTACGACGCTGAACGCTGCCAGCGCTCCAATCCCATACGCAATTCCCCAGGTACTTGCCGGGTGAATCGGTTCCATCGTCATATTGACGATGAACGCTGCTGCAGTGAGCACACACAGGACCAGAAAGATTGTGAGCCATGGTGGGGACTGGACCCATTTATTCATCCAGCGGGATCCGCCAGCCCGTTTTCTCTGATATATGGCTGTCTTTTTCAGGAAGCCCCGCCATCTGCAATCAGCGACTGGAAATCCTCAATGCTGCCGATTCTGAACGCGCACGAGTGTGGACAGCTATTGACACAGGCGGGTCCAGCGTCCGATTCATAACACAGATCACACTTGCTCGCTACCTTTTTACCTCGCCCGCGGAGTCGTTCTGGCACGGCGTCCTGGGACCATGTTTCGCCCGTATCGTGCATTATGATTGCGTCATATGGGCACTTATTGGCACAGTTGCTGCAGCCAATGCAAAGCTGATCATCTATCTCAACCACGTCACCCACCTGAGCTCGACGGATTGCACCTGTCGGGCAACCGATGAGGCAGACAGGATCTTCGCAATGGTAGCAGGAACGGGCAATCATGAAATTCTCAAACTTGTCACCTTCGCGGATAAATCTCGGCCTGCCACCGTGAGTCGAGGCACAGCCGCGCATGCAATCGTCGCATCGGGTGCATACGTCTAAATCGATGACGAGCATGCTGTTGCCCTGCACGAGGCCTTTCTGGAGCGCGAAATCGATGAGTTCAGAATTATCGAGATTTTGCCGCGTAAAACCGTTATCTCGAATTTGGGCCACGGCCGCCTCCCATAACCGTGTTTCCACGTCTGGAGAGTCCGCCAACAGGTCTGACAGCTCCTGTCGGCTGATGCGGACCAATTCCGAAAATCCAACCGACGAAATCGACGACTGCCACATGCTCAGCTCGTCGATCAGCAGTTCGCCAGCTCCGACGCTCATGCCCTTGCTCAGATAGGACACCGCAGCATCGGCTTCTCCTATCCTTTGCGAGATTTTCAGGAATCCCGAGCGAACCATATAGAGTGCCTCGACTTCTGCACTCTGTTCTGTCAGGACGTCCCCGGGTGACAGCGAAATCAACTCGACGTGCTGGCTGATTGCTTTCAAAAAAGCCGGAGCGACACCCAGGAAGAGTGGCGCTGATCGAAGCTGCTCAAGCAGCGTGCGTTCTCGGTAAATTTTGTCAACCCGCTCCTTGAAGTCTGAAGACTTCTTCTTCATCGGACGCAGTGCGGGCATTCGGATCTGAATGAGCTGACAGTCGGAGGCAGTGCGCACGGTGGCTGACTGTGGCCAGCCATTCAAGGCACCAATTTCGCCGAATAGATCTCCAGCCTTGAGCTTGACCAGGCCACTCTTGGGCAGATCAAAATCCATGGAAGAGAGGAAGGTAATCTGATCTGAATCTCCAGATCCCTGTGCGGGCGCACCTTCTGCAGTATCCAGATAAACCTCTGGAGCCAACAGGCTCGTCGGATCAATACCGTACACGGTTCGCTGCGCGTCGAAGATTGGAGCGGGTGCGGAGCCCTCGTCCGATTCTAAAAATATATCTACCCGGCCGTCCACAATCGCAAACGCTACGTCCACATAACTTCCAGCTTCGAAAAGGACAGCATCCTTCTTCCAGCTAGCCACAGAAACGTCCGCAGCGATAGAATCCAGAAACTCCGCATCATATGCGGAGAATAGGTCGAATTTTTGTAACTCGGTGGGGGAGAGCATCTCCGATAGTTCCACGAGGCCAGATTGCGCGTCGTAAGACGACCAACGGTCCTGGAACTGCTGTATTCGACGAACGCGCGTCTTGCCTACATCTGCAATGTCATTTCCGTTGGAGGCCATCTAATTGCTCCTCCCCAGGGCGCGATATATCGCTTCAAGACGGTGTTTGACGGCGAGAAGGAGGTCTTCGGTAGATGTCACGTCATTGGTGTCGATGGGAGAGGGAGTATCTATGGTGCCCGTGACTCGGTCCTGTCTGATTCTCGGAGCCGGAAGGCTGAAGGTGCCGATCGCAGCTCCGGGGTCTGCCCTTGTAGCCGAGCGGGATGCTCTGGCAGGCTCGGTTGAGACGGGAGTTTCTTGAACAACGGTCACACTTGGGATCGTTCTGGTAGATCTGAGAAGGGTAAATGCAGACACGAGCGCTGCCGAACTGAGGGAAGGATAGGGTCCGGATCGTTTAATATTTTCGTCGTCGGGCCAGTGCTCGATGTCTGTACCGGCCGAAGCGACATCATAGTCCTCTCCGGTGGGGTGTCCTGCGGAAAGAAGCCTCTCGTCCGTAATATGGTGGCATGTCGCGCACGTGCTGACTCTCAGCGTGGCGTGCTTCAGATTCCGCATACCCAGATCGTACCCTGCTCCATTTCCTCGCTCGTGCGGATCCAGATAATCTGAGCTTGGACCGTGACAACTTTCACAACTCACAGCGTCGAACACTTCTTCCCGCTCATCGCCGCTCACGACGGTTCCGTGACAACTCATGCACATCTGATCGCCGCGGAGCATCTGGTCCGAACTGATTCCGTAAATCCGTGCGATCTGTGTAGCACGTGGGGATGAGATCAAATCCAGAGACCCAGAATGGGGGTCGTCCAGAAGCCATTCTTCCGCTCGGGTGTGACAAGAGCAGCCCGGTACGGTGGTCTCGAAAGATTCTGTAGGAAACCAGGATGGTCGCGAGCGCCGTTGGCCAACGGCGGTTGCTCGGCTCCTTGTCGCCGCGGCCGCTTGAGGTGAGTCGGCATTGGCTGTTTCGTCAGTGGCGGGAGCGGCCGCGGCCCCGTCTGGTGCATCTCCAGTGGGATCTGAATCGACGGGTGCGCCTTCGTCGCTGTCAACCGCAATTTGAGCGCCGGCATCTCCTGCCATGAGTGCCTCCAGGGAAGAGAGATCCATTTGGTCGACCGCCCCGGAGATGGCTTTCGCATGACTGGATATCTCGTCCGCGGATGCCGTCAGAGCGGGACCGTTTCCAGGAACGAGCCGTGCTTCACCGCCGATTCGAACGATGTCCACTAAATCTGGAAGAGATAGCGCATCGGAGATTTTTCGAAGCTCTCGAAATGCCACCTTCACCCGCCGTTCCATGGCCTTGGAGTAGGGACTCCGTTCCGTAGCCATAGCCAGCCCTCGCAGGCTGTATTCATAATCGAGAATCGCCCCTATCATGAAAAAAACTCTTTTTCTCTCGACCGACTGGGGTCGATTTGAGTCATCGGGGCTCCACTGAGCAGCTAAAAAGTTGTGTCGTATTGAACCGGCCCATGAAACCAGCTCAATCTTGCTGCCACTGGGGTGTCCACCTACGTTTATGAGATCCTGATTGGGAACGGTGTGACACTCGAAGCAATTTGCGGCTACACTGTAAACGTCTCCACTTGGACGGAGCATTCCCCCGTCAATACTGTTGCTTACGCGTTCGACTTTATGCGCTTCGGTCTCCGTGTCGTGATCCGCGCCACCGTAATCGTTGTGGGTGTCCATCCAGTCACGCCCTGCGCCGTGGCAGGACTCGCACGACACACCGGAAACTGCGCGTGCCTGGTCTCTTCGAATCGTAGCCGTGTAGTGGCAGGTCAGACAGAGGCTTTCCCTTTTTGAGAGCCGGAAGCCCATGTTGTCGAGGATACTCTGCGCCTTATCAGACTGGTGCAGGGTGGCGAACTGAGTCTGATGGACAGTTTGATTCCAGCTGTCAAACTCTTTAGCGTGGCACTCTCCGCAAACCTCTGCCCCTCGAATCTTGGCCGGATCGATGCGCAGATAAGGGGAGTCTGAAAGAGAGGTATCCTGCACTGACTGCGCGCTGAGTACGACCACACTGATGCAGCCACCTATCCCAAGCAGCGTCAAAAGAGGAATCCGTAGTTTTTTAAGAGGGACCCCATAAATCCTTCCATACTGTCAGGAGTGTTTCAGCGATGCAAAATCACCGCAGAATACGAAGATCACGCCGGGTGTGTGGGTGCGCGATCAAGTTTAAAGTTTGAGTAATACCTCCAATCGGCCTCCAAAGCGCGTTTTTGAAGCTTCAAAATCGTAGCTGCCAAATCCGTCTATCACGACAATGCCCCTTTGTCCGAAAGCCATCTGATAGCGGGCGCCACCCGCTGCCGCATTGATTTGGGTGAAGTCAGAGTCGTAGGTATACCGGCCGCCAACCTCGACAACCAGTTGTTTTCTTGTGTGGGCAAAAAACATCTGGTGACCAATCGCTCCTCCCACCGCCTTGTCGGCGTTGTTGCCCAGAGCAGCTCCGTACCGTCCGAGACCGACGGCTGCGAACAGAATTCCTGTCTGGCCGAGGGGCCCGCCAGTTGAAGGACCTCTCGCGGCCGACCGAAACTGATTGATGCCTACGAATGAACCTACATACGTGTAATTATGGGAGTGGTGAGGCGTCCAACCGAGTTGATTATGGATCAGCACACCCTGGCTGTTATAGAGCGTTTCGTCACCCACAGGAAAGGAAGCCACCACGCGAAACGTGTTGCTGTAGCTTCCAATTCTCCGGATGCTGCTCAGGCCTCCGTAGACGCCGCTACCGGTCAGGTCATCCGCATCCACATAGATCACGTCGACCTCGATCGTCCTCTTTGGGGTATCCGTTTCGGTAAATACGCCAAAAAGAGTTGCGCTCTTGTCACCCAGATTTCTCGCGCCGACTGGTCGATTCAGCTCTCCCCACCCGTACACGAGGGATATTCGGGTGTTGACGGCACCGAACCATTTGTTATTTGCTTTGGTCAGGCCGACAGCATCGATGGCGTTTTCGTTGATCAGCAGTCCATCTTGAAAACTCATCGGTTGACGGCCAATTGAGAGGCCGATGTCCAACCCGCCACTATCGTTTCGATCGAGATTCGGAAAGAGTTCGCCAAGATCACCCTCGAAGAACAGCGTGCGAATACCAAAATTCAGTTCGTCGACAAAATCATCTTCGGCGAGATCTGGGTCCGAGTGAAGGGTGAATCTCGTAAATCTACCATCCTGATCCAGGGGCCTGAACCCTATCACGATTCTCTCAGAGGGCGTGAGATATAAATTTCCGAACAGATCAAATCGGGCGGCGCCCTCCGCTAAGTCGGAATCCGAAACCTTGTCGCTGATTCCCTGGGCGGCCAGCCTGACTGTGCCGAAAGCCATCAAGGCCGGTTGCCATATGGCGCCAGTCGGAAGTCTGAATCCCTGAGCGAGGGTACCGGTAGCCAGGAACGGTTCTCCGAGTTCAAGGATCGGTCTCGGCCGTTTGGGAATATCGGCAAGTGGAATGACCTCGTCCGAAAATCTACTGGCACTAGTGTCAGCCTCCGCGTGCTGACCCTGTACAAGTGTAGCTGAAAAGAGTGATGCGGCGAGCATTACACATATCCAACAGGCGATTACGAAGCGCCATTTCTTTGCGAAAAAAAGGATTCCGGGCCTGGTTTCGTCCCGCACGTAGTGATGTTGATCGTTCATCAGTTCAGCTCGAGTTGAAGTTCACGAATCACCATGATTCCATCCACAATGCCCTCAGCACTGTCCCGCGGCGACATGAAGTAATCGAACCCGACTCCCTGGATCTCTGGGATCAGATTAACCGGTAGCATCTGCGTCACGAGTTTGACATCGGCGGTGTAGGGCCCGGTAGAGCCCTCGAGTTCGCTGGCACTCACTTTGTAATCAGCCCATCTGCCAGACAGCGGAGGAAGCGTGACGCGATGCTTTCTCGCTCCCACGGGTCTGCCGAGCAGGACCGTTGAACGAGTTGAGGGTCGAAGGAAGGGTAGGGGGTCAGGGGAATAATTGAGTGCGAGAACCTGCTCACGCTCTCCACCTCGCACCATGCGAGTCAAGAACTTGGACTGGAGGCTGAAAAGGTATTTATCCCTTGGAATTTCGCCGTTGTGAACATAAAGCGAGTGCAGATCCCGAAGATCTCCGTTCGGATCGCGGTCACCCGATTTGAATACAATGTGACCGTTTGCGTCGCGTACCGTAACCTCGAGGAAGACGAGGCGTTCTGCGTCGAACCCAGTCGGCACGTTGTGTCCATCGGTGCCGTTTCGTACTTCGATTCCGAACTTCAGACCGCTTGGGTCTGATTTTTCAATCCGAGTTTCGCCGATTAAATATCCCGCGGTGAGGATTGCCCGCCGCTGATCCGTCGCGTAGTCGAGCAGATCCTGATTGTCGCCGATAATGTCGCGCGCGTCGTACCGGTCATCCGGAAATCGCCAGCGATCCGGGAATTCGTAATCGTCAGGGACATCATCTTCAAACTCGTCGGTCCCCCAGCCAGCATCGACGTCGAATGTCAGCCACTCTTGAATCGAGGCCATGGCGGTAGCTTCAACATTGTGTGGAAATATTCCCGGGTGGATAATCGAATAGTCGGGACCGGCGAAAAAATGATTCGTCCGTTTGCGAGGCCGCGTGTATTTGTCCCCAACGCGAGCCGCTGGCGCAGTATCGTACCCCGAAGCGACGCCGGGTTCGCGTCCCATATGACAGTCCTGGCAGGATATTCCATTTCCCGAAGCAGGAGTAGCTTTGTATTCGCTGAACGCTTCTTCCAGACGAAAGCCGTTCACCAGGTTTACGTCGTGACAGGTGCCGCAAACGGCGGAGGTGCTGATCTGATCAAACGCATACGCTTCGGCGTGTATCGCCCTCCCGGATTATCCTCTCTGGTCATTGACACGGAAGGAGTCACTTTCAATTACCCGCGCCAGTTCATCACCACCTTCCGGGCCGTAAACGGGATCAAAAATGTCGCCTTCGACGATCGCAAGCCGACCGCTTACTTTTCCATAGGCGTTTTTGAGTCGATGGCACACGATGCAGGTGATTCCTTCCCTAGAGGTTGCGAATCGATCCATGTTGCTCATGAATTCCGGTTCTCCAATGTTCATTCCCACCGGAGTGTGGCAGCGGATGCAGAAGTCACCGTTCGTTCCATTGGTTATTTTGAGTACAGTCCCGTTGAAAGCGTTGAACACTGGACTCATTTGCGAATATGCGTGCTGCGAGACCGACCATTCTCGAAAATGGTCTGGATGACAGGTCGCGCATGAATTGGCCGATGGAAAGCGGTCCTCAAAAAACAGGGAGGTATGGGCTTCGAGGGCAAATTCGACCAGCGTGTCGGGAAGAACCGTGTCATCTTCTGAAGCGAGGGCTGTAAACGCAGTGTGAACAGATTCGAATTCTACGGGGTCAAGGGGCAGATTATGAGCCTGGGGAGAGGGTGTCGGGTTGTGGGTCTCTGCAAACAATCTCGTAAGGGCGGCCTGGATCGAACCGGCCGCATTATCGGACAAATTATCTGAAAGATGGCCGGGAAGCGCGACCCCCGTGACGGGAACGATGATCAGGGCGATCGCGATACCCATCCAGCGAAACTTCGTAATTGAGTCCTTGAGGCTCATATTTCTCTTTGTTCGATCGGTAGTCTTCATCGCTGATCCGTTCTATGTGATGCCTCTATTCTTCTTGAGACTCACAATTCAGGATCGGGTACACATGGTCCAGAACACGCAAATCTCATCTGGCATCTGCATCGTATTAAAAATGGTCCGGAATCGCAATTACTTCTCGAATCAAATGAGTGCCTTGCAGGCGTTTGTGTCCGGTCAGTACCTCCCTATCCAGGAGATGCAGGATCATAGAAACCCCGCTCAACCCTTTCCGTATGCTTCGTGAAAGGGTCGACCGCCAGGCTGGCTCTTCTCACTGATGTTGAATCAACGGAATACGAATTATGAGACCTGCTTTAGTGGTCGTGGGAGTGCTGGTTGTGGTTATTGGTCTGGGTGCCTTCTCAGGAGTCGGGACCTACAACAGACTCGTGGACGCAGATGAAACCGTCGGTCAGGCTTGGGCCGATGTAGAAACACAGTATCAGCGCAGGGCTGACCTGATTCCGAATCTGGTTCGGACGGTGAGTGGAGCCGCCGATTTCGAGCAAGAAACCTTGACGGCAGTGACCGAGGCTCGAGCCCGTGCAACATCCATCAATCTTTCCGCCGACGATTTGAGTGATCCTGCAAAAATGGAAGCCTTCATGTCGGCACAAGCATCCCTCTCAGGTGCCCTGGGACGCCTGCTGGTCGTGTCTGAGAACTATCCTCAGCTGCGGGCTACTGAAGGTTTCAGGGATCTCCAGGTTCAACTCGAGGGCACAGAAAATCGAATCACCGTAGCCAGGCGGGATTACAACAACGTTGTCGCCGATTTCAATCGAGGCGTACGGCGTTTTCCGGGCTCGATCATAGCTTCGATTACCGGTTTCGAACGGAAAACGCCGTTTGAAGCCCAGAAAGGATCTGAAAATGCACCCGTAGTCGACTTTGACTAAGTCGCCACCCATACTGGTCACACTGGTCATACTGCTCTTTGCTTTCCTACCTGCGGGAAGGTCATCCGCTCAGAATGTGCCGGCATCAGCCGGCAGCCTGGTCAGCGATGGAGGTGCGTTTCTCGACGAAGTAGAGGAACGCGCCCTAGAAAGGAAACTCAGGGCCTACAATGACTCTACTTCAACTCAGATAGTCGTAGTGACCGTCCAGGATCTGGGCGGGTACGATTCCCAGGAATTTGCAATGGCTATTGGTCGGCAGTGGGGTGTTGGACAGCGTGGCTCCGATAACGGTGTAGTATTTCTGATCTCCAGGGCCGAACGCAAGATCAGAATAGAGACGGGGTACGGGATGGAAGGGGTCCTTCCAGACGTATTTGTTGGCAGAGTCGTGCGCGAGATAGTGGAGCCCTCCTTTAAAAAGGGACAGTTCTACTACGGAATCAACGCAGCAGTAGATGTCATAATTGCTGCAGCATCCGGGGAGTTCGATGCGCAGGTCCTGCAGCGCCCTGCCAGGCGCCAATCGAGTAATCCACCGATCGCGACCTACTTGATCATCATGTTCGTGTACTTCTTGATTTCCTATTTGCGCAATCGCGGCCGAGGAAAAGGCAAGTACCGAAGGACGCATTACAACGGACTCCCGATGATTTTCTGGGGCTCGGCGCTCGGAGGAGTCGGTAGGTCCGGCCTGGGTGGCGGCGGCGGCTTCGGCGGTGGCGGTGGCTTCGGCGGCGGTTTTGGCGGCTTTGGAGGCGGCGGCTTTGGAGGCGGCGGTGCAGGAGGAGGCTGGTAGAAAATCGTGTCGAGACTCGATCAACTACTCGCATTTCAGGAAGAAGACCCCCAGGATTCGTTCATCCGATTCGCTCTGGCCAGTGAGTATGTCAAGCTGGGTGATCTGAACCGAGGCAGGACGATATTTGAAGAGTTGCGCAGTCACGATCCCGACTACGTTGGACTCTACTATCACCTCGGGAAATTACTCGAAAAGATCGGCGACTCCTCAGAAGCAATAGTCATTTATCAGGAGGGCATTGCCATTGCCGCCCGCATCTCGGATTTTCATGCACGGTCCGAACTTCAATCCGCGCTCCTTGAGGCCGAAATAGAAGGCTACGAATGAAATTACCCGGCACTATTGTACCCGGCACTATTGTATCCCGCACTACCGGAATTTTTGCACTCGTACTGATTCTGCTGGCGTCTCCGCGCGTCCTGTCGGCTCAAGAGGTCGCCACCTACGAAGTGAAGCCGGGAGACACGCTGTTCAGTATCGCGCGCAGCAATCAGATTTCGGTTAGCGACCTTCGGAATTGGAACGACCTTCGAGGCGCTGTTATCCGGGCGGGCATGATCCTGAAGTTGGGGCCGGCTGACAAAAGTGGGCTGAGTGATGAAGAACGCGGTGTCGTAGAGGATCTAGACAGAAGCAGCGTTGAGGTCGAGGCGGTAGATTCTACGTCTGGTGGACCGGTCGGAACCGTTGAGAGTCTTGGTGGCGGGCGAGCCCGGCTGGTCATTGGAGATGGAGAGACCCTTTATTCCCTGGCAGCTCGTTTTGGGCTTCATCCGGACACACTTCTAGCGTTGAACCCGGATTTCCCTTCCTTATTGTCCAGAGGTGAAGCGGTTTTCATTCCGGAAGATCGTACGACTACAATCTACCGTGTCAAGACAGGTGATACCCTCTTCGGGATTTCGCGCAAGACCGGCGTAGGTGTCGAGACCATTCGATCTGCAAACGACCTTGCTGGCTCAAATATCCGGATTGGTCAACGATTGAGCCTGCCCTCAACGAGCCTGCCTGCGGTCGTGGATGGCGAGGTGCCACTGCCACTCCGAGACGAGATTCAGGTGCTTGTGTATCCAAACGCCCTTGCCGGTCGTATGCTTTCGAGTGGTCATCGATATGACCCAACGTCATACATGGTCAGTCATCCGGAACTCGCGATGGGATCGATATTGTTACTGAGTCTATCGGACGGATCAAAGGAAACATTTGCAATCGTTGCAGATCATTCCCTATCCCTGGAGCCGCCGATTATGGATATATCACCTGCCGTTGCAGGGGCTCTGGGTATCAAAATGGGCGGAGTAACTGTGCTCGTGAGAGTTGTGCACTGAATGAATGAAATGATTGGTTCAATGAGGAGATCGAATGGAGCCCCCTAAATCGCTCACATATTTTCAAGCGAGCAGGACAGCGACATATGGTTTTCTGGCCGCACTGCCGCTGTTTCTACTCTACGAGGTATTGATCCTATTCGTCAATGGGAATGAGATTTCTCAGATACGAGTAGGCGCGGACCTGTGGATCAAGCAGGCCCTGGCGGCCTTGGGCGGCAGGGGTACGTTTGCTCTCGGCCTCCTGGTGCTGGGTATTGGTACCGTAATATTTATTCGGGAGCGAAAAAAGAAAATTCCTCTTCGTACCGGATATTTCGGGATGATTCTTGGAGAAAGCACGATCTACGCTGTTGGAGTGGCTCTACTGATTTCGACTCTGGTAAGCCTGGTATTCTCGATCGCGCCGCAGGAAATGGCTTTCATCGCTCAGGACGCGACGAGGCAGCTCGGCTCAGGTATGCTGATAGTGCTTTCGATCGGGGCCGGCCTCTATGAAGAGCTGATATTCAGAGTGGTCCTGGTTGGCGGATTATTCTGGGTGTTGCAATCACTCGTGAAAAGCAAGAACACGGCCTACATTGTTGCGGCAATCGTTGGTGCCTTGCTGTTCAGCACGGTGCACTACGTAGGCGCTCTCCGGGATGCGTTTACCATGTCATCCTTCGTATTCAGATTCTTGTTCGGCCTGGCTCTGAATGGAATTTTCCTCGTCCGGGGCTTTGGTGTCGCAGCCTGGACGCACGCGATCTACGATGTCCTTGTCGTGACACAAATGTTCGGTTAGTCCCGTATAGCCGTTTTCATCGGTCAACCAATAACGATTCGTTCGATAAACTGCCCGCCAACTGAGGAGTGCGTTGAGCGAATGCTCATCGCCGGGGCATACCAAGAGGGGAAAGCGTGAAATCGACCATTAAGTTTGGATCTGTGAGCGGCATTGGCCTGTTTGTCCACTGGACATTTCTGGTGATGATGGCCGGCATCTTTGGGTTCTATGTGTATAACGGATTGTCTGTGGTCGCCGCCCTCATGGGTCTGTCGCTGGTCATGACAGTTTTCGGCTGCATCGTTCTACACGAACTCGGTCACGCCTTCATGGCGCGCAGGTTCAAGATCCCTACGCTCGATATTACGATGTATCCGATTGGTGGTGTGGCGCGCCTGAGTCGTATGCCACGGGAGCCCAAACAGGAGTTTTTAATCGCTGTCGCCGGCCCAGCCGTGAATCTCGGGATTGCCGCGGTCCTGTACGTCGTCATTCAATTTATGGGAGCACCGTTATCCATGTCTGAAGCGCTTACGCCTCAAGGGAACGTGATCTCCATGTTGATGTGGTTGAATCTCGGGCTGGTTGTATTCAACATGCTGCCCGCCTTTCCAATGGACGGAGGGCGTGTCCTGCGGGCCGCGCTCGCCACCCAGATGGACTACACCAATGCTACCCATGTCGCCTGCTTGATTGGGCAGGGCCTGGCCTTCGTTTTTGGTATTTATGGCATCTTTTATGGAATGTGGACCCTTCCGTTTGTCGCGGTCTTCGTCTTCATGGCGGCGCGTCAGGAAGTTCAACACGTCGTGGAACGGGGCTGAGCAGAATTCGTCAGAATGAGCGTTATCCGTCACACTCGTTCTAAGGCCTGCTAACACGATCTGAAAGCACGCTGTAGCTGACTGCAAATCGGCCAATCAAGGCGTGAGGAAAGAAATATGGTACAACCAAATGAATGACGAACAACACAGAGTGGCCGATTTGCAGGCGCTACCCGACGGGCTGGGACTATTTTATCGCCCTGCTGCGTTATCAGAAGCTTGTGTAACGGTGTTACACTGCGCGTCTTCTGCCTTGCCGGACGATAAAATAGAGCCCGGCATCGCGTTTTCAGATCGTGTTAGCAGGCCCTAAGTGAATGGAAGATTATTGGCTGGTCATCGTGCTGACATTCGTGGGATTCATTTCCCTCGCCGCACTACTTCTTGTTCCCGTCTGGAAGTTTCTGGGAAAGGAAGAGGCAGCCGCGGATCGATTCAACCAGCGCGTGAATAGGAACAGTGCCGTTCAGCCCGAAGAGTCGGGCCACTCCGAAGTGTTCTCCAGTGAGTCTACAGAAACGACTGAAGAATCCGGTTGAGCATCCTGTAGACTAACGAGCGGGAGCAGTCTCTCAAGTGTCTTGTCTCCAATACCTTTGACCCTCTTCAGGTCTTCAATGTGGACGAAGGGGCCGTTTTTCGCGCGGTGAGCGAGTATTCGTTCTGCCATTCGCGGGCCGATTCGAGGCAGAGCCTGAAGTGTATTCGCATCAGCCGTGTTAATATTGACGGGAAATGTGGTAGTGGGTTTTTCGAGCGTATCGACAATCACCCACATTTCGAGCTCCTTTCCCAGTTCGCGAAACTGAATGGGTTCGGATTGGAACCCAATACGGACAGTGTCGACTGCTTCCATGGAATCAGCCTGCGCAGCGAGTACTCGAAACAGGCTATCCGTCCCGGCATAATATGCGTCATCAAAAAGCGGCTGCTCTGCGCGGACGATTTGAATCGCGTTGCCAAGGATGATCAGAGCCAACAATGAAACCATCACGCTTGCTTCTTTTTCGGTGCAGTAGAGTTTTTCCTGAATGAAAAACAGGAGTCGATTCCACGACGATTTGAGATGCTCAAGACGGACCCGAAGACGGCTCACTTTTCGGGTCGATTTTTCGTAAGGATTCGCGGTTTGGGCCCTGTCTTCTGTCGGCATGATATGTTTGTGGAAGTGGGTTCTGGGCGTTGACACCTCCGCGCGAAAAACGTAACCTCAGGGTAGTGTCACAGCCGGAGCCGGGGAGATGATCGGGCGCACGAATCCCGGGCTTGGCGTCTTCTGAATGTGGGATACACTCACAACACCATGGTAAAATCAAATATTCTGTACTCCGATGCGATCGTTCTCAGGTCGATCGATTACAGCGAGACGAGCCGAATTGTGACGCTGTACACCCGTGAGCGCGGGAAGATGGGAGTGATTGCTCGAGGAGCCCGAGCCTCGAAATCTCGATTTGGCTCTACGTTGGAGCCCATGGCCCACATCGGTACCGTAATCCACTGTAGACCGGGAAGAGAGTTACAGACTCTTACTGAGGCATCGCATGTGAACACCCATGAAGCGTTACGTAATTCACTCTCGCGGATGGAAACGGGCTTCCGGGTCATCGAGTTGGTGTCCTCCCTGATGCAGAACGATCAACGAAATGAACAGGTCTTCAGCCTGATTGTCGCGACGCTCACTGCACTCGATAAAGCTCCCAACCGGACAGGCAATCTGTGGCCTTTTTTCCAGCTTCGTCTAGCCACCCTGTTGGGTTTTGGCCCAGCCTTTGATGGCGAATTGGTAAAAGGACTAACCGGTGAAGCAGGAATACTTGATCTTCGTTCAGGTCACATCACGACTGAAACAGAGCCTGATGGTGTATCGCATCCGGCGAGTCGCTCCGTTCTACGCGCGTTCGCGGTCCTGGCACGCGCAGACCTGTCGGACGTAGTTCGAATGGAGATGGACACCCAGACTTCCGGTGGGGTGGGTGCTGCCGTCGCCGCATACCTCAAGTATCACGTCGAAGAGTCCTACCCCTCAAGAAGCGCGCGGGTATTCGCGCAATTGTCTACGCCGGAGAGTTGATCTGTACCGAATTGCGACAACTGAACGTCGGAATTGCGACAAATGGATTTTCGGGACTCAATCACTTGACAAATCTGAACCGGGTTCGGACCGGCGCGAAACGGCTCTTTACTCAGGGCGGAGGTATTGATTCAATAAGGATTCGAACTGCTTTACTGAGCTATCTACTTTAATACCGAAATCGTCCGTTTCGTCGGTCAGCCTATAAACGATTTTCAATAGTGACTGAACTTCCGCATCGCTCCCTTCCGTTTTTAGTTCACGAAAAGATTTCCCGCCTTCTAAGATATGAAAGAATCTATTGAAACTCCCGTTGAGACGTACTGCGTCACCTCTAATATCATCCAATGCTAGATCCAATTTATTGGGCCAATGCACATTAGCTATCAAGCACTGAAGCTGAAGATCGGTCAAACTCTTCATCATATTTTGCCGACCTTTTAGGTACATGTCCCTGAGATGTCTATCCGGTGTTGATGGATCCGTCACACGACCAGTCTTGACTTCAGCCAGCCGATCTAGCTCACTTGGCTGGCGGAGTGTAGATATGGCATTTCTCAGCATGTAGACCGCAAGCAAAGTATCCTTCGCGGTGTCGAATTCAGTCTTGCCTTTCAGGTGTCGTTTCCACTCACCCAGTCCCCACGCAGCAATCCCGAGAAACCCCAGCGGCACGACAATGGAGACTATCTTTATTAGAAGTGGTCCCACCAAACTGGACAGTCTCTTAAGTGGATTCTTGCGGGTTGATTATGCTGCTTCTTGAAGCGGCTGGTGATTGAAAAATACGTGATCTGGAGTTTGTCTGCCAAGCGAACTGTGGCGTCGTTCTCCGTTGAAGTAGCCAAAGTAATCGGCGATTGAGCGACGGGCCTCGGCTACACTCTCATATGCTCTGAGGTACACCTCCTCGTACTTCAAGCTTCTCCAGAGTCTCTCAATGAACACATTGTCCATCCAGCGACCTTTTCCGTCCATAGATATTTGGATGTTGTGTTCCTTGAGGACCTCGGTGAAGGCCGTGGAGGTGAACTGGCTTCCCTGATCCGTATTGAAGATCTCAGGAGCTCCGTAAACAGCGATGGCCTCCTGGAGCGCTTCCACGCAGAAGTCAGTATCCATCGTATTTGAGATCCGGTGTGAGAGTACTTTTCGGCTGTACCAGTCGATGAGGGCAACGAGGTAGAGAAAGCCCTTCTTCATCGGGATGAACGTAATATCCGTCGCGTAAACTTGCTGGGGCCGCATCACCTTCAGCTTGCGTAACAAGTAAGGGTACATCTTGTGGCCCTTTCCCGGAATCGAGGTCCGTTTCTTGGGGTAAATGGCAATGAGTCCCATTAATTGCATCAATCTGCGGATTCGGTGGCGACCGACCGTAATACCTCGGTCCTCAAGCGCATCCTTCATCGTAGGCGATCCCCGTGTGGGTCGCTCAAGGTAGAGCTCATCGAGCGCTCTCATCACAACCAGATTCTCCTCGCTTTCGCCTACCGGATTGTAATAGGCCGTTGAACGATTGAGTTCCAGTAGTTTGCACTGCTAAGTAATGGCCAGATCATGGTTGCGGTCGATCATTTGGCGGCGCTCACGTACTCGGTGCGACCGAGCGCTTTGGATAAAAAATCCTGCTCCATGGCGAGCTGGCCGATCTTAGCGTGAAGCTCTTTGATCTGGCCCTCCTCATTGTGCTTTCTGGAATACCCTTTTTCAACCACCTCTTCAGCGTCCTGAATCAGTTTCTTTTTCCACGTCTGAATCTGATTCGGGTGCACCTGGAACTGGTCTGCTAACTCAGCCATTGTGCGGTCTCCTTTGATCGCCGCCAGCGCTACTTTCGCTTTGAATGCGTTGCTATGGTTTCTTCTTTTGCGACTCATCGTTTGTATCCTTTCTTGAGGGTGATAAGATCGCAAGACTCCACCTTATTTGTTGTTCAGACTGTCCGATGAATCAGGACCGTCTCTAGCCGCCATTCCCATCGTTTGTATTAACCATGATCAACCTACTCCCCTCAACCGATAGAGCGATCTCAGAAGAGCGCTATCAGGAGTTGCGGAGACTGTACTTGGAAGGAGCCACGTACCGGGAGATCAGCGAACGCGTCAGAGTCTCAACCCAGACCATTGCGAAATACACGGTTGGCTTCCAAACAAGGATGATCTTGAGGTCTGGGGACCATACGAAGAATATTGGTATTTCTGTTTTCTCGAGTTCGAAATGACATCAGGCTCCTCGAGCGGAGTTCTTCGGAAGCTCTGGAAAAAAAGATTCGAGAGCGTGTAGGTGCAGGCCTACAGCACGAACCCTTGCGTTATGTTCTTGTCCAGATTGTTAGGGACGGATCTTTGTCTCGCTGAATCGGGATTTCTTCATCACTCAAATGTAAAGGATTTCCTCTACTTTCAAGTGGGCGGTTAACGGGGAAGCTTACACCTGGGATTAGGCACCGTAAAGGTGTACAGCGGCGAGCTCACTCAGGCAGTGGAAGATCGAAACATTCTGTCCAACCTCCTGCCAGCTGCTCTCATCATCATTAAGGACGGAGCACGCGTGAAGAGACAGGGAGCGTATGAGGCTCAGATCATGATCGTCTCGAATACGAACGCGATGGAGATCGAGACGACGGCTGGCGACGCCCTACTGATCACGGAGTCCGTCATCCTCTGGCTAGAAGCAATCATGACCAGGATCCACGGCGGGAAAAAATTATCAGCTGGATCTGGAGGAATGGATTCATTTCGACCTGAAACTGATTGAGGTGGACTTCACCGTGTACCGAATGGTGCTGGCGCTTGACGAAGTCTAAAACTTACTCAGGAGGCTGAATCATGATCGGTGGTGCCCATTTTTCTTGCATAGGGAAGACGTTTAAAATCGCGCCTTTCACAATGCCCATCAGTGTACAGTCATCGTCTATCACCAATGGGATGGGCTTAACTCCTGTGTAATGAGGAACCATCATGGGCTCTCCGTCGATTGTGTCCACGTGCCAGCCTTCGATGTTTTTGTTTCTCCAGAACACGTAGATGCCGCGTTTATCAATGGTTTCTGTCTTTTCCGCAATCGCCAAATCTCCTGCGTCAAATAGTCCGGACATCGCCAGATTAGAGACTTCGCAGATAAACACGTCATCAGGATTTTTAATGACACCACTCTCCAAGAAGTGTCTGAAAAACATTCCGTGTGATGAGACGCTGTCCAGCTTGATTGGCTCTTTTTCACCGCCCATCAACGTGCGTCCAATCACTGGGACGACCAGGTCATCCTCCGCGATAGAGAAAGCCCGATCACCCGCGACCAGAGGATATGCGATGGATTCCATCCTGGGGCTGCCGATGCCACGGAATAGCCAGTTCAGGTTCACCTCTGGACACTTAAAAATGATTTTTCGGAAGTCGGCAGCGTCTCGCTTTCTCCATGAGCTGAGACTGTAGGGAGCAATTTCAAGTAGACTCGCGAGCTCTGAGTCGAACCTAAATCCAAACTCTTGCTTAAGTTTATCTAGCAAATTATCCGAATATGTTGACTTAGCTATTGCCATTATTCCTATTTATAGGTATTATTACGATTAAACCATGTCAACTATCATCAATATCCTAATGATACGTAGCAATTCCAATAAACGCACTGTTTTGAATTTGTGCCTAGAGGTTTCCAACCTCTCACTCTCTGAATTTTCAGACAGGATTGATGTGTCATATAACTACGTGTCGCAGGTACTTCGTGGTCTGAATTCACCGAACGTCGAGTTGGAAATCGACAATTTTATTGCCAAGACTCTTCCCCTTGTTTCGGAGAAAGTGAGCCAGGCGATGGACGAATACGCGGCAGCCGGCTGAAATGAAAGACAACCCAATTAAAACTGAATCGAAGGCCCCGCCTCCTCAAGAAGCTTGAAAAGGAACACACTACGATGCCGAAACTTGTAAACCACGGTCAAATTCGTGTAATGGCTCAATTCGGAGCACCAATCTTGATCATCGCCGATCGACTCGGGTGCTCTACCAAAACCGTGAGGCGCATCTTGAAAGGGTATGAAATTGTTCCTCTGCGAACGTCAGAATCGATTTTCGGGACAACGGATGAGCCGTTTTTTTGGAGGACGTTGAGGGATCGTTTCACTTCCTATTCAACCATTGGCTGGATCAGTGGTTTTTCGAAGCAACACATACACGAGGTGTTGGCCTCTCGTTTGCTGCCCGACAGCGACCTTTCTGCAGACGGGATAGACAGAATTCGGCAAACGCAAAAATTTTTACAGGGCCAACAGTTCGAAATCCAGGAGAATAGAAATGTCTGAACAAAAATCCTTGGTTCATCGCAGCGTGATCGATGCAGAATCTGGAGACGCGGTCGTAATTACGGCGGAAATGGTTGCGGCCTATGACCAGTATTGGAACGCCATTAAGATAACAGGCACCGTGATGTCCATCACGCTCTTTCTGTTCAAAAGAGATAAGCTGTATTTAGGAGGCGAGTTTTCGTCGTTTGGCGAATTTGTAGAAGAAAAGCTTCCATTCGGCGAAAGAAGTGCGCGTCGTTATGTTAGCCTAGGCTCCGACTTGTATCCTCAATTTCCTCAGCTGGCCCCAAGAAAACGGACACGCGTGTCCGGTCCGGACGAAACCGACCCTTTTGGACTCGAACGCACAGGGGTGAACTCTAGTGAACTATTCCTTAACAACTTAATGGCCGGCAGTGGGTTGCGCATGTTCGCGCCAGTTCGTACTTATTCGGGTGTTCTTATCTACATGGCATCTACACTATGGCTGTTCGACTCGTTCTTCATCGACGCCCATCCACGAGCGATGGTCGGCACACGGTTCAGGTAGCTGTTAACCGAGCTGGCGCGCAGCTCAAAGTGGGCACGACCCTACGCGTGAGGCCAAAAGATTGGTCGACTCCGCGGGGCAGGCTAAAGCCCAGCGTGCCGGGAGCTGCAGAAGTAAATGGCGAGCTCGAACGCCTCACTCTGGACATCTGGAGGCTTTCTCTTGAGTTCGCCGAAAATGAAGCGCTGAGAGAGGCTGTGCTGCGCCGCCTTGGAAGGCTTCCCGAACAAGCGTCGCCATCCGTATTGGAACTCTACGAGGAGTTTTTCGAAATGAAAAGCCTTCGCGTACAGGATCAGACTCTCCCTACGTATAAAGCGCTTCGCGAGCATTTACATGCGGCATACCCCGACGGGCTTACCACGGATGAGATAGGCGCGGATTTTTTCGAGGATTTTGTGAGCCATTTGCTGCGCGCGAAGCACGGGAACACAAACATCAACAAAAACACGCAGCGCCTCAAGAGTTTTCTTCAGTACCTCAGACGACAGGGGAATATTACGGACATTCCCGAGCGGCAGGCCTTGCCTACTATTCGAAAAGAGATCTATGCGCTAACCATGAAGGAACTCGGGCGCATCGTAGAGTTCGATCTAACGGGCGCCCCAATAGGCACTCAGCATGCGCGTGACCTCTTTGTCTTCGGTGCTCACACGGGGCAGCGCTTTTCGGACTTGCAGGCAATGTCCTGGGAGGACCTTGATCAAGAGCGCTGGCTCTGGCTGTCGACGTCAATAAAGACGGGCGCGACTAGGCGCATTCCAATCATAGGAAGAGCGCGCACTTACCTGGAAAGAAGAGTGGAAAGTGCGCGGCCCCTGCCCAAGCTTTCCAGTCAAAAAACGAACGAGAATATAAAAGAGATCGCGCTAGCGGCAAATATCACGCGAATGGTCAGCAAAGTTTTTCTAAGTGGGAGTGTGCGTGAACGGGAAATCCTACCACTTCATGAGGCGATATCCTTTCAGGTTTCGCGAAAGACGTTTGTCACGCTCATGCTGCAGGGCACCGGGGATCTCACTTCTGTTCTCGCCATCACGCATGATGACCTCAAATCTGCCCAGCAATACATTCAGACTGATCCTGAACTACAAGCACTTCAGGCTGAAGAAACGTTTGCTGCGCTATGACTGACATCAGAAATGGAAACATGGACGAGCTAATAAAGAAATACGAGACCACCGCTGAGAAATTGGGGGGCGCTTCCGTGCTGAAGGTGCGGTTTCGTCGATATGAAGATTTTAAACTAATATTGCAATGGAACCCGGCAGCAGAAGCTAATTCGGAATGGGAAGACCTCCTTCCCTTACCCCAAATCTACTTGATCACCCCTACAGAGATATTGGTGTTCTCCGAATCGTGGGATCTCGAACAGTTCCAATGGGAGCATAGACACCTGAGCGATCACTATGATACTCCTGGACGTGATCCGCTGGAGACGCTCTCGTATTTGCAGGTGTTGCGAATAGATCTTCCTATTCAACTGGAGGCTCTCGCACATCGATTCGAGCGAAATATTCAGCCGCTTCGAAATGTGTTGATCCTACTTCATTTTGCGCAAAGTGTGTCGGTAGAACAGCTTCGTTCTTGCTTTATACAGATTATTGATCGGGGAGAGGTTGACGAATCATGGCATGCGTTGCACCAATCTTTACCGGAGGGCCCTATTAAGGACTCTTTAGGGGATGCGACTGGTTTTGCCATAGCAGTACGGTCAGAATTTGTGCGTGAGGCAAACATCATTAGCGCTCGTTTTTCAGCTGTACTTGATCTTGCGAAAAAAATGATCACATTGAGTTTCTTACCGCTCGAAGGGGGCCTAGAAGCGACACATTATGTAGAGGTTCCTGGTTCGGAACGACTCAAATACGTCCCCAATAAAAAGCAGTTTACATTCGATGGGACCGGTCTGGATCTGGCATTTGTGTTGTGGACAGTCATGAGTCGCGCAGCGGCTGCGCGCGGAGTGGGACAGACCCAGGTCACGGAAATAATGAAGCAACTTTTTCCGCTATTCGACACCAAAACAAGAGCAAAAACCATGGGAGACTACCTTTATGAGTATAAAAACAATGAACGTGAGTGCCCGAGCGCGAAGTTGAAGCCTCTCATGAAGGAGGTTGTTGCACTTGAGAAAGCGATGCGCGATTGGGTCTTGTTTGACCGACTTTCCGGATCCTCCTGAAAATCCGGCCGATTTTTCCGGTGTTTCCGTAACTCGTTCTCATGCTACTTTTGGGTATTGGACGTGAACAAACCGAGCTACACCAGTGCGTATTGAACGACTTCTGACTCAAAAGGAGACATGTGATACTCTTCGGATCGGGCGGACCACCCTGTGGAAACTTCGGCGGCAAGGCGAGATCCATGCTGTCATAATCGGCCGCTTAGTTCGCTTCAAACAGTCGGAGATTCAGCAACTCATTGATCGCTCCTCTCCCAAGTTGGCACAAAATGGGTAGCGCAGAGGGGCCAACCCGGAACGGCTATCCTGGAAACGGATCTCCGAACGATGATTCCGGCCATCCCTTTGTGCAAATTCGCCACCTATTTGATGCACCAGCGATAGCGAAGAAGCGCAAAAGGGATCCGTTTGACAAGGAGGCGATTGTTTGGCCTTCATTTCCCAAGAGCCTCTATCGCTGCTTGCCCAGCTGGTTGGCGGATTTAGCAAATGGACTTGAACGAGCGCAGCGAGACGTTTTTACTGCCTCTTTGCTAGGCGTCTTATCTGCCGCACTGCCTAACGTCGTGTTGTCCTATGGTTATGAAGAGCTCTCGCCCAACCTTTTCGTGATCATTTTAGCTCCTGCCGCTTCGGGAAAGGGAAGAGTGACAGATGCCATACAACTTGTTGAGGGAATTGACGACGAGCTTCGCTTGCAAACAGATGCCGACATGCGTGAGCATCAGGAAATGAGGGAGAGTGGTCATGGCGCGAGAAATCCGGTGAAGGAGCGCTTTCTGTTGGCAAGTGGGGATACTACTCGTGCTGCACTGATCGACGCATTGGCAGATAACCCGCAGGGACTGCTCCTCGCCACAACGGAACTCGATACGCTTAGTGGGGCAAATTCGCGCGACTATGGAAGATTTTCTGACATTTTGCGTAAATCATTCCATCACGAGCGAATAAGTGAGAGTAGACGAGGCAGGGACGTCAGGCGCCTAGTGGTAAGGCGACCTCGTCTTGCCGTTGTCGCTGCAGGGACCCCGGATCAGTACCATCGTTTGGTTGGAGATCTAGAAGACGGCCTGGCCAGTCGACTCGCAGTATTTCGCACGCACGCTTGGCCTGAGTGGATTTCGCCTCGTCCAACGGCGAAGAGTAGACAGCGTTCGAATCAGATCTTGGCAGCTCAAGAAGTAGTCACTCAAATTTGGCAAATACTTTCGAAGCGGAAGTCTCTGCTCAGGGTCGAATTTCCAGTTCACGTCTGGGACGATCTAGATGAGACATTTGGGCCTATTCTGGAAGGAATGGCGAGGCAGTATGCAGCTCCTGAATCGATCCATGCATTTATAAAGCGCGCTGGAGTGATAGCGGCCCGTGTTATGTCGATTTTGGCGGTCTATCATGCTTTCGTCAAGAATATTGATCTTGGCCAGATAGCGCAGATTACTGTCTCCGAGAACATCGCGCAGGCTGCTCTGCAGACTACTCAGGTTTTCCTTTCGCACTCAATATTTAATGCACTGGATAATCTCTCCCGCGGCTCGAAGAATGCAGCGTCAAGTGCTGTACTCAACGTACTGTCACGCAAACACCGCATAATATGGGAATTGCTGCCCGATGAGAGCTTCACCGCCTCCGAACTCCTTGAGAAGATCAGAAAGTCGGTTCCACCAGCTGCATCGAAAGCGACGCTCTATCGAGCCCTGGACCAATTTGTCTCGCAGGAGCTTCTGAGGTATCACCAGGGAAACTACTGGCCCACGTCCAGTAAAGAGGAAAGGGTAGATGATGGACAGCCGTAATTCTGATCACAAGTCTCATAGTCTCATTTCTCAGAATTGAGACTATGAGACATTGAGTCGCAATGTTCACCAGGTCCCCAGATGTATTCTTTTTGAGGACTTTTCGATCACGCACCGCACAACTCCTCCATTCAAATAATATGAAATCAGTAATATCCTTAAGAAGCGCAGCTTCCGTGCTTGGTGTGAGCCACACAGCTTTGAGCCTCGCTATTCGAGAGGAGCGTCCCTGTCAGGGAGTTCTCCTTCATGACGATGCAGTTTTTGATCGAACGGGTAAGGTTAAGGGGCTCTTGCAAGGGGAGTGGTCGCGTGAACTTGACGTGCCTCTGCTTGATGAAACCGAGGACTATTTGCATGAAAACGACGTAAATGATGAATATTTGCCCGATAACGCCGTGGAAAGTACGGTGGAAAGCGAATGGACGTGGGCGGAAAGCTTAGCTGAAATATTGGAAGGGATAGCTTTTTTTGGAACCGTTCACAGCATTGGCACTTACGATTCGGGTCGATTGGTCGGGTATGCGTCCGCTCGATTAAGATTTAATATCCGGACGTTTCTACTACTCAAATACAGTCGTCCGGTGTACTCTCACAATATTGCTGTAGTGGTTCAATCGGTTAATAGATTTGGTCAGCCGATCGACTTTGCGCTAAAAGCCAGGTTGAATGGAGACTCAGTCGGGCTCGAGGCGTCGGAGCAGACTTATGACGTAGGATCTTTTTCATATGTGGGATGAAATGAAGCTGATGTTTCGTTTCCCGCTTATCCAACGCAACGGGAATGAACTCATTAGGTTGGGGCGAACGGCACATCACGGCGAACCAGATGCCGCGAGCAATCGCTCACCTATCAGAAATCAATCGGTTCCGACCGCCTCAGTCCACGATCGTATAGTGCAGATTTACTACTAGTGGAAATCGGTATAGCTTTATATTCTGTAGTGATGTGTTCTGGTCTCCTGATTTCTAAGGCCGGGATTTGCCCCAACCCTGTTCGTCCAAGACTGTACGTTTGATGAAAATTGATCTGCATACACATACAAGGAAATGCAAATCGGGAGATGCCCCAACAAGAGAAATAACTCCTGAAGATTTTCGGGCGGCCGTCGAGATGACGAATGTGGGAATTATGGCGATCACCAACCACAATTTATTTGATCTCGATCAGTTTGAGAGAATTGTAGATATTATGCAGGATGGGACTCAAATCTGGCCAGGTATTGAGTTGGACGTTGTGGAAGACCAGATTAGAGGGCTCTATGCCAGCTTCTGCCAGTCGCTCTGTGTAGCGGATCGAGAGATACTGCACGCCCCGATCGCTGTGGTGAACCAACTGCTCGTGCTGCTCTTGATCCCGCTCCCAAAGGGCCTGCTCCAGGGCATCGAGCGCCAGATCGCTTCTGAGCGAGTTTGATACGCGCCAGCCTAAAATCCGGCGACTGAAGACATCGATGACGAAGGCGATGTAAACGAATCCTCTCCAGGTGGCTAGTAGAGTAAGAGACAGGGCGTAGTCGAACTATTTCCCTGTCTCTCCTCTCCGAACCGTACGTGCACCTCTCAGCGCATACGGCTCTCCATTCAGGCATGACCCATGGCCATGGCAACGTCTCTATATCGCGAGGTGACAACGCTCTCGCCAAGATTCCCAACGATGTAGGGATTCCCAGCTGGATTGCGCCATCTGAACTGACATTTGCGACTACCAACCATACGTCTGAGCGATATTCCACGGTGTCGATCTCGTCCGTTATGACCAAACAGAAGCCACGTTTTGGCCTGGCCCTCTACAGGACGCCTGAACCACTGTCGCATAAGCGACTTGATTGACGTCTTGTATTTGCGGGCAAGCCAGTGACCCAGTTTCCAGAACAGGACGGAATCTATTCTCATGTAATACCGCGCCGTATAGTCCGTGTATTGATAAAAGGCCGTCCATCCCGCTATTTTGCGGTTCAGACGCTCTATCATGTCAATTGTATTCACGCTGTAATTGCCGCTCAGTTCTTTGACAAGTTCGCACGAGAAGTTTCTGAACTTCTCCCTCGGTATCGTGGTCACGGGACGCATCGTACCACGCGGACCTCGTTTGCGAATGATTCGATGTCCAAGAAAGACAATGCCCTCGTTGATATGCGTAATACGGGTTTTCTCCATATTGAGCTTCAACTTCAGCGTGCCTTCCAAGAAGCATCGGCACCGTTCGCGGATCGCTTCTGCCTGTGACTTGTTTCCTTTTACAATCACGACAAAATCATCCGCAAACCGGCAGTAGGAGACCGCAGCCTTCCAGCGCCGGTCTTCTCGAATGGCTATCGGACGTTTTCGTTTGATTGTGTCATTGAAGCTCCAGCGATCACCTCGTGCTTTGAGTTCAGGTACTCTTTGTCCATCCACTGATCAAATTCGTTGAGTACGATATTTGATAGTAATGGAGAGAGAACGCCCCCTTGGGGGACGCCTTCGCTCGCGGCGCAGAACAGGCCCTTATCAATATGGCCTGCCTTCATGATTTGCCAGAGAACTGTCAGGAAACGCTTGTCACAGATGCGCTTGCGCACACTTTTCATCAACACCTTATGGTGAACCGTGTCGAAGTAACTGGCAAGATCGCCCTCTATCACCCAGCGTCCTTTGGCGACAGAGCCGTCTTGCACTTGAAACTTCACGGTTCTAATGGCATGATGAACGCTACGCCCGATGCGGAATCCGTAGGATAGTCGATGAAAATCGCTCTCCCAGATGGGATCCATCACCATAAGCATAGCGCGTTGCAGAATCCGGTCTCGAAGCGTTGGTATACCTAGAGGCCTCAGTTTGCCGTTTGCTTTTGGAATATAGATGCGCCGCGCTGGTTGTGGCTCGTACGTTCCAGCCAGCAACTCTTCGCGCAGTGACATCAGCTGAGCATCCAGCCCAGCCATCATCATCACTCCCGTTATTCCATCTACTCCCGCCGTTCTGGCTCCTTTCGAAGACAGTGTGATACGGGCGGCTTCACGAAGCCAAGATCTGTTAGCAATTATTCTCAAGAGTCGGTCAAAGCGGCGGCTTTCGTCCGCCGTTGACCATGTTGCCAGTTTGCCCTGCATTTCGCTGATTATCAAAGGTCTTCACCTCTCTAAGGTCAGTTAGTCGTTCAGACAAACATCCTAAACTGTTCCCCTTCGCCGTGTGCAGATTTCTCGGCACATGTGGCAGGCTTTCCCCGCCTCAGACTACTACAGGAACTCCGCCAACCTCTCTGGCATCGGGGAGCGCACTCCCTTGGCATCCAGAAAAGCCTTCCCCAGTTCACATGCTGGACTCTTTCTATGGGTTAGGCTGCCGATCGCAGTCTTTAACCTTGCTTTTCACAAGTCGAAACAGATCCCCGCAGTTTAGTTACGCACTTCTGTAGGGCCCTCCGGAACCGACCTACATGTACAGTTCGGATTCGAGAGCATGGCACATTTTGATTACCTGCTCTATCCGTTTCCCACCTATTAAACCGTGTAGGTGAGGGCGACATTTCAGCCCACAGATGCGGGTTAATCGGTTCGTGTTCCTCAACCTTCCCATAGTCAGCCTAGAGACTCATCTTGGCGTAACGGTTTCGCCTCAAGCCCCATTTTCCACGGGCTGCGTCACGTTGCCAGTGCTCGGCAACTCACCGCCGCTTAGGCTCTCGCTCCCCCGCAACGGGGAGCGGTCACTCCAATCCCGGAATCAGAGTACATTCCAGACATGCTGTGCTTTGTCAGCCGTACCCGGATGGTTGACAAAGCTTGGGCACACCATAGGTCAGATCCGAGACCCACAGCCGGTTTGGCTCACCTGCCTTAAAGTCTCGCTCGACCAGATCCAGCGGACGAGCAGCCTGCTCATCAGGAATCGTTGTTCTATGCTTTTTGCCCCGTACGACGCCGTGAAGGCCCATATCGCGCATGAGACGCTCCACGGTGCAGCGTGCCACCTCGAGGCCTTCGCGGCCCAGTTGACGCCACACCTTGCGAACCCCGTAGACCTGGAAGTTTTCTTCCCAGACTCGACGGATTTCTACGCTCAGGTACTCATCATTCTTTGCCCGGGCAGATCGGCGTTCAGGATCAACCTGCAGGATTTTGCAGGCATAGTAGGTCGACGGAGCAATCGGCAATACTCTGCAGATCGGCTCGACTCCGTAAACACTGCGATGATCGTCGATGAAAGTCACCATTATTTGGGTCGGCGGCCGAGCTCCGCCTGTGCAAAATACGCCGATGCCTTGCGTAGGATCTCATTCGTCTGACGAAGCTCCTTGACCTCACGTTCAAGCACTTTGATGCGATCCTTCTCCACCGTCGTCAGCCCAGGCCTGCGACCCGTATCGTGTTCGCTCTGTCGAACCCAGCGGCGAAGCGTCTCCTTCGTACAACCGATCTTCTCAGCAATCGATTCGATGGCTGCCCATTGTGATGAATACTCGCGTTCGTGCTCCAACACCATGCGTACTGCTCGCTCCCTGACTTCAGGTGCGTATCTCTTTCCTTTTTTCATAACTCCAAGTTCTCAAACTTTGGAGTCTCCGGCAAACCCGGGGCGGTTCAGTCATGTTTGATTCGGAGTTTGTTAGATGGTCTTCGTGTTTCGCTCATCCAAACGAAGTGCTTGTGCCACAATCTATAAACGATAAGTATTTAGCGGGGAGTGTCATATAGTCATTTGGCACCATTTTGTACCTGGAGTATCCTGTCGGGCGGATGAGCACTTTCATTATCAGCTCATCAATCATATATGTGCGACCATTCAAACCTCACACCAGAGGAGTATGAGAAGAGGCTGAATGAAACAGTCGACAAGTTGGTCAAATACTTTCGAGACAAAGAAATTGAGGGGAGTCCTCAAAAGAAAGAAACAGCACCTCCACCATTCAAATGCACCTGGGAATTCAATAAGGATCAGAGACTGGATCTCGAGAGGTTATTCTTAAAGCGAGAGGAGGGAGCGAAGACCGGGAACAGAAAGAAAACTATTCCTTCACGCACAAAAGGGCATAATGAGCGTGATAGAGTCTTTTCCAGAATGGCATGCTGATGCGGGGAAGAAGATGTTCAGTAAGAAATTTCCTTCCATACTTAAATCGGCCTTGTTGCGCGTAAAATGTTCTAATATGCTGTCGAGATAGAACAGGGGCATAGAGTCGATCATCTACAATTTTGTATCCACACGATTCCAGTAATTTTCGAAACGTTCCTCTATCGTAAAACTGAACGTGTCCAGCTGAATTACTTGACCTATCCACGAACAGCGATTTGAACTTTCCACCAAGCAGGTTTTCGAGAGGCACCTCAGCGACCAGATATTCAAAATCTAAAGATTTGATTGCGCGAAGAGCGATTTGAGGCTCTTCCAAATGTTCGAGAGTGTGACTAATTACAACGAGATCAAACCTGGAGACTGAAAACTGTGTAATCGGGAGAGTAATGTCACCAACTGCAGTGTGAATGGTCTCGGTCGTCGACGAAAGATAGTTTATTGCCTCTTCGGAAAAGTCCAATCCATAGAAGGATTCAGACAGATTTAGTTTTTCAGCCTCTTGAAGCACTGCACCTGTTCCGCATCCGAGCTCTAGTAAACTATCTAGCTGAATATTGTTTTTCTCGACGAGTAGCTTTATCGACTCAGCTTTGTGAGAAGCACCGGCAGCAAGCCAGCTCGCTTGTCGGTTAATATTTTCAACGAACTTTTTATCGTAATCATCCCGCCCGGAATATCCTGACGCTAAACTGGTTTTGGTAGTTGATATGCTCAATTATATAGAAAAGCTAGTGTGGACTAACCATTGACAGCCTTCGGCCACGATTAAAAATGATGGGAGAGTGACGCACGATTTCTTCTTCCCATCCATACGTCACTCTCCGCGTCATTCTGAGATTAAGATATTATTTCAATAGAATCATCTTTTTGGTTGACGAAAATTCAGGAGTTTCCATCCTGTATAGATAAATTCCGCTAGGCGATGACGTCGCGTCCCACGCTTGTCGATATTCGCCCGCGCCCAATTGTTGATCGACCAGGGTTGCCACGATTCTTCCAGAAACATCGACCACGATCAACCTTACGTGTGTGCTCTGAGGAACGCTGAATTGGATTTCAGTGGAAGGATTAAACGGATTGGGATAGTTTTCTTCCAAACTGAATTCTAGGGGAAGTTCGCCTGGATTTGATTCGATTGAAACGCTTGTTTTCGGCAACGCATCGTTCCAAACAGTGTGGTACTCAACGTAATTATTGTATCCGGAAATCACACTGTCTACATGAGCATATGACAGCTCATCCAGGGTTACTTTGAATTTCACATATTCAATATCCGAATCGTTTGGCATGGCGAAGTCGGCGACCCAACCTCCTCTGTCTTGAGTAAGACTGGTCCATGATGAGTTTCGAAATGGATCGTAAAAAAGTTTGTATTCCCACTCGTAGCTGTAGAGTCCATGCCTATTTGGAGGGAGTGCGTAAATCGTTTCGGTACTACCTAAAGACATTTGAGTCGGACTCAACGAAAAATCAAGATCGAGCGAGCTAGTTGCCGAGGTATGAGTGGTGTTTCCGGGGAGGAAAGCTGTAGGTCTTTCTAAAGCCAAGCCCGTGCTGTTGAAGAGTTAACCCCGAAAGTTGTGTACGGGTGAAAAAGGTATAGGCGGCGTATCCTGATGATGATTACGTCATTGTCAATCCGAAGATTGGAGGATACACCGCCCATGAAGACGAATAACGCACACGAGAACGAGAACTACAATAGCACAGAGGATGTGTTGACAGAAGTATTGCGAACAGGGGCCGCAAAGATGCTGGCCACAGCCGTTGAGGCCGAGGTTGAAGCTTTCTGCCAGCGCTACCAGTTCCTGCGCGACGAAGAGAATCGCCACCGCATCGTTCGCAATGGATATCTGCCAGAGAGGAAGATTTTGACTGGTATCGGGGAGGTCGCTGTAAAGATGCCCCGCATACGCGACCGTACGGGTCGGGGTGAGGATAGAATCGGTTTCCGCAGTTCGATACTACCAGCCTACCTCCGCAAGAGCCGCTCGCTTGAGGCTCTCATTCCATGGTTGTACCTGAAGGGAGTTTCAACGGGCGGCTTTGAGGCAGCGCTCTCGGCCCTTGTTGGTCCTGATGCCCCAGGGCTGACCTCCTCGACGATTGCGCGCCTGAAGACGCTTTGGACAAGGGAGCACGAAGACTGGCAAAAGCGGAGCCTGAAGGAGAAGCACTACGTCTATTTCTGGGCCGACGGTATTCACGTAAACGTACGCATGGATAAACAGAAACTGTGTCTGCTGGTCGTGATCGGCGCTACGGCCGATGGAAGGAAGGAGCTTATAGCACTCGAGGACGGCTTTCGCGAGAGCAAGCAGTCGTGGCGAGAGTTGCTCCTGGAGCTGAGGCACCGCGGGCTGGATCAAGGACCGAAGCTGGCTGTTGCCGATGGAGCCATGGGATTCTGGAGTGCTCTCGCAGAAGTTTATCCCGAGACGCGAGCCGCACGCTGTTGGGTGCACAAGACAGCAAATGTGCTCAACCGCCTGCCCAAGTCCGTTCAGAAGAAGGCAAAAGGTCACCTCACGCAGATCTATACAGCAGAAACAAAAAAGCAGGCAGAGAGCGCCCTTCTGTTTTTCATCAAAGCCTACCAGCAAAAGTATCCGAAAGCAGCAGAGATTCTGGTGAAAGACCGAGAAGAACTGCTCGCTTTTTATGACTTTCCGGCAGAACACTGGATCCATCTTCGGAGCACAAATCCGATCGAATCTACGTTCGCGACCGTGCGCCTCAGGACCGCCAAAACGAGGGGATGTCTGAGCCGAGAAACAGCTCTTGCAATGGCCTTCCGTCTATGTAAAGAGGCTCAGAAGAAGTGGAGGAAACTGAATGCACCGCACCTATTGCAACTTGTAAAAAAAGGAATCAAATTCACCGACGGAATTACATCAGAACGACACGCTGCCTAAACCTTCCATACACAACTTTTGGGCATAGCTCTTCATCGGACAGTCTGAACAACAAATAAGGTGGAGTCTTGCGATCTTATCACCCTTAAGAAAGGCTACAAACGATGAGTCGCAAAAGAAGAGTGCAACCACAGCAACACATTCAAAGCGAACGTAGCGCTGGCGGCGGTCAAAGGAGACCGCACAATGGCTGAGTTGGCAGACCAGTTCCAGGTTCATCCGAATCAGATTCAGACCTGGAAAAAGAAGCTGATTCAGGACGCTGAAGAGGTCTTTGAAAAAGGGTATTCCAGAAAGCACAACGAGGAGGGCCAGATCAAGGAGCTTCACGCCAAGATTGGCGAGCTTTCGATGGAGAAGGATTTTTTATCCAAAGCGCTCGGTCGCACCCAGTAGGTGAGCGCCGCCAAATGATCGACCGAAACCATAATCTTTCCATCAAACAGCAGTGCAATCTGCTGGAGCTGAACCGCTCAACGGCCTACTACAAGCCGGTGGACGAGAGCAAAGAGAACCTGGCCGTGATGAAAAAACTGGATGAGCTCTACATCGAACGTCCCACGCGAGGATCGCGCACCATGAAGGATGCGCTCGAGGACAGAGGTATTTTTGTGGGCCGCCATCGAATCCGGCGATTAATGCGTCTGATGGGCCTTATTGCCATTTATCCTAAGAAACGGACCTCGATTCCGGGAAAAGGTCACAAGATTTATCCGTATCTCTTGCGTAAGCTCAACGTGACGCGGCCCCGGCAGGTTTACGCAAGCGACATCACATTCATTCCGATGAAAAGGGGATTCGTTTACCTGGTCGCCGTCATTGACTGGTACAGCCGCAAGGTGCTCTCACGCCGGATCTCCAATACGATGGACACCGACTTCTGTGTGGAAGCTCTCGAAGAAGCAATCGCCGTGTATGGAGCGCCAGAGATCTTCAATACGGATCAGGGCAGCCAGTTCACACCCGTGGCCTTCACTGATGTGCTGAAGAATCATGACATCAAAATCTCTATGGATGGCAAAGGACGCTGGATGGACAACGTGTTCGTTGAACGTCTGTGGCGTAGCCTGAAATATGAAGAGGTGTACCTTAAAGCCTATGACAGTGTGGCTGAAGCCCGCAAATCCATTGCTGTATACTTCGACTACTTCAATAACGAAAGGCGACACAGCTCACATGGAAGAAAGACCCCTGATCACGTATTTTTTAATCACCAGCCGCTTCAAGAAGCAGCATAATCAATCCGCAAGATTCCACCTAAGACCCTGTCCAGTTTTATAGGACCATCTCTACCATCTCTGAATACGCAACCGGCACATACAGCCTTAAAAGACTACAGATTGAGGCAGAGCGGATAGGATTGACGAACAGGAGAGGAGGTAAGGTCAGTGTTACAGGTCTGTCAACAATGCTCAATAACCAATTCTACACGGGGATCATCCACATCAAGAAAACAAATGAAGTGTTCAATGGCATTCACCCTGCACTCATTACAGCTTCCGTCTTTAAAAAGGTTCATACACTTTTGCGAGGAAAAACCGTTCAGCGCAAAACGAATCATGATATACTCTTCCGGAGATTATTTAGATGCAGACAATGCGGATACTCATTAGTTGGAGAAAAACAAAAAGGACGCGTTTACTATCGTTGTCAAACAGTGTCCTGTCCGACTACCAGTGTCAGAGAAGATGCCGTTGAAAAAGAACTAAGATCGTTCATCTGGGGAGTAAAATCTGATCAGAAGTTAAAAGACAAATTCCTTGAACGAGTCTGTGAACTAGAGAAGAACGACGAAGGATTATCTAAGAACATATTTAAATCACTTCAACTCCAACTTTCACAAATTGACGAGCAACAGAGCAGATTAATAGATGCACTGATAGATCTGCTGATCGACAAGGAGACGTTTAAGCAAAAGAAGGCAAAACTCTTGATAGCACGTCGTGAAGTAGAAGAAAAAATCCGGGCAATTTCAACCGAAAAAGGAGACACGTTTCGAAAGACTAAAAATTTCCTTGAACTAGCTTCTACGTCCTTGTTGACGTTCAAATACGGAAACAAGGAAGAAAAGCGTCATGTTGTCTCGGAGTTGACCTTGAACCGTTCAGTTCGGGGTAAAAACATTGCAGTTGAGCTCTCTGAACCGGCTCAGATACTCTCGTATATAGGGTTATTTCATTGTTGTGGCCCACATCGAGGTGCACCTCGAACTTTGAATGACGTTGTGGACGAGCTGGTCGCTTACTTCAAGGCTGAAGAAGAGAAAAAGAAACGGGGCACGAATTAAAATCCCGGAGTCCCCCAACGTCCCACGAAAAATCAACTTCTTAAATTAGTTATCGCTCGGACGAGCGTACTGGATGAGTCTCCTACGTACTTCCTCATGACGCTCCTGAGCAATTCGTGGAGAGGAGGTCCTGACGCTTGGGACACAATGATTCAATAATGGGGTGGAGTCTTGCTATCTTTTCAACCTCAAGAATGGACAATAACAGGTAGTTCCGGCGACGATTCGTAATGGGCTCGTCGCTATTTCCATTTCTTCATCGTGTTTTTTTAGGATACTTTCAAACTCTATAGACTCATTGCATAGTATATCGGATGCGCCAGATCGAAGTGCCTGGAAACAAAATTGATGCGAGAACAACGAGATCATTAGCAACGAAGTGTGGGCTTGCTTGAATCAACTGGTGAGTCGAATGAATGAACCTCGGAATTGATTGCCCCCATTTGTCAGAGTGATGAAATACACGCCACTGTCGAGGGTAGATACGTTGAAGCTACAAACGCCCGATGCTCGGCCAGTCCTAGGCGCCAATCTGGTTCTTTTTCCGTGCAGATCTGACACGACGATCTCCCCACACAATTGGTTACCCTCCAGTTCGACAAACAGAGTTGATGAAGTGGGATTAGGATACACCGAGAGGCGATAATTCCCCCGGGGCACGTACTGTTGCTCTGCCCGCGTGGCCATGGTAGAAATGACGTGAAAGCCCACACTTTGGTCTTGCACCACAAATAACGTCGTGTCAGAAGCCGGGTACAACTCGGTATCTGGGGTTGAAGGTATTCCCGTTGACAGCCATGTGTCCCCACCATCATCGCTTATCACTATTTCGCGGCCAATAATAGCAAAGGTGCGGGAACCACAAAAACTCAGGTAGTCAAACCAATATGTCCGCGCAGTCTGGCTTCTCTCTTTTGAAGGAAGACTCACGTACTCGAAACCAAGCCAGCTTAGTAGCACGAAACCACCTGGAGTCGGTGCCAACGCATCTAGCATACCGATTCTGCTGTAAACCTCATCTGAATCCTCCCATGTTGCGCCTCCATCCCAAGAGATATTGACATGGCCTTGGATCCCGGCGAATTCCGACGCCGCCACCAATACCGAATCATAGACTACAGTCATAAAGTGGCGGTCTACTCCATTCAACTGGGCGCCGGTGTCTTCCCAAGACAACCCATCGTCGATAGAGCGATACACCCCGCTTCCTGTTGAAGCAAATAGAGCATCCTGTTCTGAAAAAAGAAGTGTTCGTACTGGCGGCATGGCACCGATCAATGTCCACGATAGGCCACCATCGTGACTGACCGTTAGCCCCCCATCCGAGCCATTACCAAACGCGACGATTTTGGCGTTGTCAAATACGATGATCGCCCAGACATCTGGCGCGGAGGTGCCAAATGGCATTGAATAAGACCATACACCCAAAGCCGGCTTGAAAAACACCCTCCCATCGGTGGTCCCAACGGCGATGGTACCTTCGTTGGCCGAAAACGATGAAATCGCTCCGGAGTTCAATGTGAAGACAGTCTCTTGAGCTTTACATACGCCGGCAACGAGGGCGATGACTATCGCCCCTAAAATGATCGTGAGCGAAAAGCGTATCGATAACATAATGCGAGTCCGTTTTTGAGCAATCGGTATTTAGTCGCCCCCAGCTTTAAATAAAAGCCCATTATCGATGGCACAAGCATTACGATGAGCTATGCCCAAAAGTTGTGTATGGAAGGTTTAGGCAGCGTGTCGTTCTGATGTAATTCCGTCGGTGAATTTGATTCCTTTTTTTACAAGTTGCAATAGGTGCGGTGCATTCAGTTTCCTCCACTTCTTCTGAGCCTCTTTACATAGACGGAAGGCCATTGCAAGAGCTGTTTCTCGGCTCAGACATCCCCTCGTTTTGGCGGTCCTGAGGCGCACGGTCGCGAACGTAGATTCGATCGGATTTGTGCTCCGAAGATGGATCCAGTGTTCTGCCGGAAAGTCATAAAAAGCGAGCAGTTCTTCTCGGTCTTTCACCAGAATCTCTGCTGCTTTCGGATACTTTTGCTGGTAGGCTTTGATGAAAAACAGAAGGGCGCTCTCTGCCTGCTTTTTTGTTTCTGCTGTATAGATCTGCGTGAGGTGACCTTTTGCCTTCTTCTGAACGGACTTGGGCAGGCGGTTGAGCACATTTGCTGTCTTGTGCACCCAACAGCGTGCGGCTCGCGTCTCGGGATAAACTTCTGCGAGAGCACTCCAGAATCCCATGGCTCCATCGGCAACAGCCAGCTTCGGTCCTTGATCCAGCCCGCGGTGCCTCAGCTCCAGGAGCAACTCTCGCCACGACTGCTTGCTCTCGCGAAAGCCGTCCTCGAGTGCTATAAGCTCCTTCCTTCCATCGGCCGTAGCGCCGATCACGACCAGCAGACACAGTTTCTGTTTATCCATGCGTACGTTTACGTGAATACCGTCGGCCCAGAAATAGACGTAGTGCTTCTCCTTCAGGCTCCGCTTTTGCCAGTCTTCGTGCTCCCTTGTCCAAAGCGTCTTCAGGCGCGCAATCGTCGAGGAGGTCAGCCCTGGGGCATCAGGACCAACAAGGGCCGAGAGCGCTGCCTCAAAGCCGCCCGTTGAAACTCCCTTCAGGTACAACCATGGAATGAGAGCCTCAAGCGAGCGGCTCTTGCGGAGGTAGGCTGGTAGTATCGAACTGCGGAAACCGATTCTATCCTCACCCCGACCCGTACGGTCGCGTATGCGGGGCATCTTTACAGCGACCTCCCCGATACCAGTCAAAATCTTCCTCTCTGGCAGATATCCATTGCGAACGATGCGGTGGCGATTCTCTTCGTCGCGCAGGAACTGGTAGCGCTGGCAGAAAGCTTCAACCTCGGCCTCAACGGCTGTGGCCAGCATCTTTGCGGCCCCTGTTCGCAATACTTCTGTCAACACATCCTCTGTGCTATTGTAGTTCTCGTTCTCGTGTGCGTTATTCGTCTTCATGGGCGGTGTATCCTCCAATCTTCGGATTGACAATGACGTAATCATCATCAGGATACGCCGCCTATACCTTTTTCACCCGTACACAACTTTCGGGGTTAACTCATCACTTCCGGACATCTCATACAAAATGGAAGTTCATGTACTTCGTAATCATCGTCTTCGTACTTCGAACGTATATAGTCCCAACTCGCTCCTCGAAGCTGACTGTACAGGGCTTGGTCATCATCTCCGGCAATAAGAATTGAGTTTCTTTCAGCCAAGATGTCAATGAGGCCCGCGTCTAATTTGTTGAAGTCTTGATACTCATCAATCAACACCAAATCATAGGTATCTGCAGCGTCTGGATTATCAGATAGAGATGAATAAAGTCGAAAAACGCTGTCATCAAAATCAACAGCATTGTAGAAATTTCCTCTTTCTAGATAAAAATCAGTCTCTTCGCCACTTTCTAAATTTCTCATCAGCGCAAAAAATTTAGGGACCTCATTATTCTTAAGATATTTCCAATCTTTTTTTATGAGAGTTGCTAAGCCAGGCAGACACTCAAAATTTTCGGTTAAACCTCCTCGTAATGAGTGATGTCTATGTAAGAGTGACTGGGCATAGCCATGAAGAGTGAACACAGATGCCAATTCACCCAGATCATCTTCTAAATCGGCCTTGAGATTATTAATAAACGTTAGGACTAGACGACTTTCTGAATTACCTGGACTTCTCTCCAGGAGTAATCGAAACAGTGTAGTCTTTCCAGCGCCAGGACCAGCCACGACTAATTTCTTAGGATGATTAGAATTCAAAACACCATCTATTGCTGACTGTAGAGTTTCTTCAATTGTTGCCATAACTATCAATTATAAACTCTGGTATGGAAAGTGAAAGCTGACATCCTCGGTCAATGATCTATTCTACGATGGAAGCATTCTGTTTCTATAGTTCTCCTGTACCATTTTGTGTCCGGAGTATCTTGTCTGGTAGATGAGCACCTTCATTATCAGCTCATCAATTACATATGCCCGAACGCACACCTCGAACTTCAGAGGATGTTGTGGACGAACTGGTCGCTCACTTTAATGCTGAAGAAGAGAAAAAGAATCCGGGTGCAAATGGAAATTCCTCATGTCCCTGAAGTCCCCAATTTTTCTCCAAATTTACGAGCATAACGTCGACCACTCAAACAATAATGCCAGTTTCGACTCGTACTATCCAGCATCATCACCTACTAAACGCGTAGTTGACGGATTCACACCTGTACTAGTTAGCAGGATCGGGATTACATCGGCTTTGGACATTTTCCTGAGATTCAATTCACTTAGTCCTAAATCAAATGCCTGTTGAATAGTTTTCCCAAACGCCAGTCCTCTATAGAATCCGGCGGAAAATGCTCTTGCTGCATTGTCCCCAATTGAATCTGACATGCCGATGACGAAGTCAATTTCTTTGACAATTTCTTGTGCCTGCACATCACTATAGCATGCGTTTAGAACTACAATTCGAACGTGCTCTTTCAAAACTCGAAAGAGGGGGACGAGCGCATCACCTCGTAGTAAATCGTCTTCATGCTGGTTTTGAGAGTGGAAAACGAGGCCTTGTTTTCCGCCTCCATGGCCAGAAAAATGAACGATTATCGGTTCGTCTTTAAGAAGAACTTGTTGAATGTCCTCAGCGAGCTATGCCCAAAAGTTGTGTATGGAAGGTTTAGGCAGCGTGTCGTTCTGATGTAATTCCGTCGGTGAATTTGATTCCTTTTTTTACAAGTTGCAATAGGTGCGGTGCATTCAGTTTCCTCCACTTCTTCTGAGCCTCTTTACATAGACGGAAGGCCATTGCAAGAGCTGTTTCTCGGCTCAGACATCCCCTCGTTTTGGCGGTCCTGAGGCGCACGGTCGCGAACGTAGATTCGATCGGATTTGTGCTCCGAAGATGGATCCAGTGTTCTGCCGGAAAGTCATAAAAAGCGAGCAGTTCTTCTCGGTCTTTCACCAGAATCTCTGCTGCTTTCGGATACTTTTGCTGGTAGGCTTTGATGAAAAACAGAAGGGCGCTCTCTGCCTGCTTTTTTGTTTCTGCTGTATAGATCTGCGTGAGGTGACCTTTTGCCTTCTTCTGAACGGACTTGGGCAGGCGGTTGAGCACATTTGCTGTCTTGTGCACCCAACAGCGTGCGGCTCGCGTCTCGGGATAAACTTCTGCGAGAGCACTCCAGAATCCCATGGCTCCATCGGCAACAGCCAGCTTCGGTCCTTGATCCAGCCCGCGGTGCCTCAGCTCCAGGAGCAACTCTCGCCACGACTGCTTGCTCTCGCGAAAGCCGTCCTCGAGTGCTATAAGCTCCTTCCTTCCATCGGCCGTAGCGCCGATCACGACCAGCAGACACAGTTTCTGTTTATCCATGCGTACGTTTACGTGAATACCGTCGGCCCAGAAATAGACGTAGTGCTTCTCCTTCAGGCTCCGCTTTTGCCAGTCTTCGTGCTCCCTTGTCCAAAGCGTCTTCAGGCGCGCAATCGTCGAGGAGGTCAGCCCTGGGGCATCAGGACCAACAAGGGCCGAGAGCGCTGCCTCAAAGCCGCCCGTTGAAACTCCCTTCAGGTACAACCATGGAATGAGAGCCTCAAGCGAGCGGCTCTTGCGGAGGTAGGCTGGTAGTATCGAACTGCGGAAACCGATTCTATCCTCACCCCGACCCGTACGGTCGCGTATGCGGGGCATCTTTACAGCGACCTCCCCGATACCAGTCAAAATCTTCCTCTCTGGCAGATATCCATTGCGAACGATGCGGTGGCGATTCTCTTCGTCGCGCAGGAACTGGTAGCGCTGGCAGAAAGCTTCAACCTCGGCCTCAACGGCTGTGGCCAGCATCTTTGCGGCCCCTGTTCGCAATACTTCTGTCAACACATCCTCTGTGCTATTGTAGTTCTCGTTCTCGTGTGCGTTATTCGTCTTCATGGGCGGTGTATCCTCCAATCTTCGGATTGACAATGACGTAATCATCATCAGGATACGCCGCCTATACCTTTTTCACCCGTACACAACTTTCGGGGTTAACTCCATTACGATGCCATATTACCCGTAGCAATAGTGGTTATACCTCCCCAAAATAGTGAAGTAATTAGCGTCAAATAAGGTCATTTGACTATGCAGAAAATTGATGGAAAGGCAACCTTTTGGTTTTTATCAAATTTGCAGGTCAATACTACGATGTCACGATTCCATCGACTATCCCAGTCAACTTGGGCGATCACATTTATTTCCGTCATTTCTGTGTATGTGCTGCTGGCCGTCTTTGATTCACATCCTCTCCTGGCGCGTCAGAGTCAAGATCAACAGGAAGGATGGCAATCTTTTGCCAGGGAACACGCGACATCTCCCAGGCCCGTCGCAAAATTCGATCCCAACAGCAATACCGTTTTGAAGGCGAGACGCTTCTTGTGGAGGTCGAATAACGCTCAAAGAAACGCAGAAACTACCGCTCGTTCATTCTTAGAGACAAATAGCCCGTGGCTGGGGTTTGATGCGAAATCACTCGACATTCGTCTTGTGCGAGATAGAGACCACCGCGGGACGAGGTTTGTGCGATTCCATCAGTTCTGGAATGGCCTCGAAATCGTAGATGCAAGGCTTCATGTCGGAGTTCAAAAAGAAGGAGTCACTACATTCTCGGGCAATGTCTTCAATTCAAGCTTTGTGGTCGGCCTCTTTACGATCGATGAGTTTCGAGCGGTCGAACTTGCAAAGGATGAGCTTGGGGTCGACAACCCAACCAAAATCGACGTTGTTCGAAAATACCTACCTCGAACTGCAGAGCTTTTTTTGGAGGCAATCTACGATGTGCGAATTAGTGATCACGTGGTCAGACTAAGCGCGGAAAGTGGCGAGACAATCTATTCGTTCCCGATGGCTTACGGAGGCTATCATACCGCCGTAGTCGAAAATAGGGGAATCGATAATCCTTCTGAGGAAGACCGCATGGTCGCGTGCACTACATCTGCGTCCGGGAAGGCATACACCTCTAATCCTTCTAATCCAAACAATGACACAACTGGAGTCTCAGTAAACCTAGATCGCCTTTGCTCAAACACCGAATTGAATGGCAAGTACGTAGCCGTGTACAATTTCAAAACAAGCGAAGGAATCGTGCCGGATGATGGGAGCAACACCTTCCTTTACCCTCCTGACCCGGATCCCGAGAACACTTCTTGCTCACTCGAAAACAGTTCCTCATTCGAATTTGACAATCACGACTGTTCCTACTTCGATGCTGTAAACGTGTACTACCACATAGATGAGATCGCATACTACATGGATAACACGATTGGCGTGACCTCTCTGGATACCACATACAAATTGGATGCGATTACTCACAAGGAATCAAAGACTTCCGGAGCGTCCGCATTTTTTGGGACCGGCGTTTCTGATCCATATCTCGAATTCGCGCATCGTCATGCTGATCTAAGCGGGGGTATTTATTACGATGCAGCTAAGTTTGAAGACATCATATTTCATGAATACGGCCACATATTGGCCTATGCGACCTCACTATTAGAAGGGGATAATGGAACCAAGGGTCAACTACATGAAGGATTTGCAGACTTTTTTTCAGCCGCTTTCGCTGACGATGCAGAATTGGCAGAAAAATATGTGAGGTGCCCTGTCGCACACTTAAACCCAACGCCAATTAATGGTGGCGCAGACTCCGACCACCTTCGCGACGCAAGTGTATCCGCGTCGACTTGGAATGCAAGCGATCTCAATAGTACAAGCCTGAGATACAACAGCTGCGAATACCAGTATCGCAAAACTACTAATCCGGATACGTTTGATAAAAGCGACATTTGGGTAGGTGCTAAAGAAGACAATATTTATGCCGGTGGTATGGTCTGGGCTGCCACGTTGTGGGACCTTCGGAATAAGGGAACTCGCCAAGATGCCATTCAGCTGATTGTTGACGCGTTGGAGGGAAGCTCCGGTACACCATCAACACTGGAGGATGCAGCGGAATGGATTATCGATGCAAAGGATGCGAGTCCAACATCTTATTCAAGCATCACCATGTCTGAAATCATCGAGTCCTTTGTTGACCGTGAGATATTCCCGGATATCGATTACGATTACGAAATCCCGTCGGGGAGCACAGTTACGTATGATGGCGGCACCTTGGAATTTGCCACCGATGTTCAAATCACTGTTGATGGCACCCTCACTGCTGATAATTTCATCTTCCAGGGTCAGGGATCTGGTACATGGGATGGTTTCTACGTCGAAGGGACACTGAACTTAGACGGATCAACGATTAACGATGTCTCTGTGGCCACAGGTACAGGATCAATTGACTGCTCCGGATGCACACTTGATCTGATCAACACAGACATCACCGTGCCAGCCAGCACTAACAATTATGGAATAACATCGACAGGATCAGTAACAATCGATGGCGGAGAGATTAGAAGCGACGATTACGCTGCAATCAAGACAACGGGAAGCAGTTCCACACTTTCTTCGAAGAACGCTGAGATCGTTTCCGACAACGACGACTATGTCTTTAACGCACAGACATCGTCGGACGTTAGCCTCTATCCTCAAGGTGATGGAGGCAACACCTTCAAAGGTTTGGGACTAAATGCCGAGGGAGGATCAACAATAGATGCAGGTAACGATATCGCAGGCGTAGGCGAGCAACATTTCTGCAGACAAACGGGAACTGTCAAGCTCCGAGCCTCGGGGACGGGCAGCGAGATATATGGAGAGTACAGCTACTACCCAAGTGGAAACGACCCCACGGAAGTCGCTCTGAGCGGCGGAACAATTTATTATAGTGGGAATGAAGGATCTTCGACTTGCTCTTTTCCGAAACGTGGCGAATTCTCTCAGCAATTAGCGGACGAAGACGCTCATATCTCCCTGCCCCAAATAATAAGGAGATTGGTGAGGTCTGGGGACACGCAGGGAGTTATTGCCAGGCTTCAAAACGGGGAAAGAAATCTAAATGCGATCGAATTGGCGGCTTTGATGTCGGAACTGAGATTCGGGTTCAAAACGATTGAAAATTCAGTCTTTCGTCAGTCGCTAAAACAACTATCTAACAACTACTCTTCTGTAGGATATCCACGAGACCTTCTTCTTGCACAATTTGCTTTGATTGAGGGGTCGAAGTCCGAAGCAGCGGCCAGATTTATTAACCTCGCAGACAGTCACCATGGGCCCACCGTCAGATATCAGGCCATTTTGGAATTGGCGCTCCTCTCTCTACGAAACGGGGACCTTGATGACGCGGTGTATTTTGCGAATCAACTGAGCCCGGGGTCCGCCGCCGAAACGGAAAACAAGCTTTCCATTCTGCAGTCCATCGAAAGAGGCAAAAGGTCTGTCAGTCAGATTGGCACGCGAGGTTCATCTCCGCTGAAGCAACGATTTGAAGAGCTTACGAAGTCAACAGTTGAAGGGGTTCAGGGCCTTAGTGTTTATCCGAATCCGTTCAATCCGCAAACAGTCATCCAATTCAACCTGGCTGAAGAAGGTGCAGTTACTGTGGAGATTGTAGATGTGCTTGGAAGGACAGTACAGATGCTGAACGATGGACGGCTGAGGAGTGGCCAGCATTCTATCCGATTCTCAATTGAAAACCGTGCCAGTGGGCTTTACTTCGTGAGAATCGGAACGAAAAACGGTGTGCAGGCGGTCCCGATCGTTTACTTGAAGTGATATCGGAATCAACTCATCAACGTGAACTTGCACATAGTGAAAAGCCCGTCCCCCTTCGGAAAGGAGACGGGCTTTTCAGTGTGATATCAAAACGGACGATCAATCCGCTTTGGCTTCAGAGACACAGTCGATGGCCTGTTCAACGATCTCACGTTTTGAAACGCCGTTGCTCGCTCGGAGTCGTTCCAGCCTCTTTTCTGAGCTATTTGTATTGGTCTTTTTTGGTTTCCCACACAAGACATGCTACCGCTATTACAGCAAGTGGAAAAAGAGCGGTGTTCTCTCACAGATCATTGAAATCCTTGATTACTCCACACCTTTGGAGTTTTGAGGAAATATGAGTTTTGAGCAATGGTGTTTTATGGAGTTAACCCCGAAAGTTGTGTACGGGTGAAAAAGGTATAGGCGGCGTATCCTGATGATGATTACGTCATTGTCAATCCGAAGATTGGAGGATACACCGCCCATGAAGACGAATAACGCACACGAGAACGAGAACTACAATAGCACAGAGGATGTGTTGACAGAAGTATTGCGAACAGGGGCCGCAAAGATGCTGGCCACAGCCGTTGAGGCCGAGGTTGAAGCTTTCTGCCAGCGCTACCAGTTCCTGCGCGACGAAGAGAATCGCCACCGCATCGTTCGCAATGGATATCTGCCAGAGAGGAAGATTTTGACTGGTATCGGGGAGGTCGCTGTAAAGATGCCCCGCATACGCGACCGTACGGGTCGGGGTGAGGATAGAATCGGTTTCCGCAGTTCGATACTACCAGCCTACCTCCGCAAGAGCCGCTCGCTTGAGGCTCTCATTCCATGGTTGTACCTGAAGGGAGTTTCAACGGGCGGCTTTGAGGCAGCGCTCTCGGCCCTTGTTGGTCCTGATGCCCCAGGGCTGACCTCCTCGACGATTGCGCGCCTGAAGACGCTTTGGACAAGGGAGCACGAAGACTGGCAAAAGCGGAGCCTGAAGGAGAAGCACTGCGTCTATTTCTGGGCCGACGGTATTCACGTAAACGTACGCATGGATAAACAGAAACTGTGTCTGCTGGTCGTGATCGGCGCTACGGCCGATGGAAGGAAGGAGCTTATAGCACTCGAGGACGGCTTTCGCGAGAGCAAGCAGTCGTGGCGAGAGTTGCTCCTGGAGCTGAGGCACCGCGGGCTGGATCAAGGACCGAAGCTGGCTGTTGCCGATGGAGCCATGGGATTCTGGAGTGCTCTCGCAGAAGTTTATCCCGAGACGCGAGCCGCACGCTGTTGGGTGCACAAGACAGCAAATGTGCTCAACCGCCTGCCCAAGTCCGTTCAGAAGAAGGCAAAAGGTCACCTCACGCAGATCTATACAGCAGAAACAAAAAAGCAGGCAGAGAGCGCCCTTCTGTTTTTCATCAAAGCCTACCAGCAAAAGTATCCGAAAGCAGCAGAGATTCTGGTGAAAGACCGAGAAGAACTGCTCGCTTTTTATGACTTTCCGGCAGAACACTGGATCCATCTTCGGAGCACAAATCCGATCGAATCTACGTTCGCGACCGTGCGCCTCAGGACCGCCAAAACGAGGGGATGTCTGAGCCGAGAAACAGCTCTTGCAATGGCCTTCCGTCTATGTAAAGAGGCTCAGAAGAAGTGGAGGAAACTGAATGCACCGCACCTATTGCAACTTGTAAAAAAAGGAATCAAATTCACCGACGGAATTACATCAGAACGACACGCTGCCTAAACCTTCCATACACAACTTTTGGGCATAGCTCTTCTACGGAGCGAGGTAAATCCAAAGGGAGAATTCAATCCTCGTGCATTTTCGGTGTATGGTCCGAAGATTGTTGCTAGTAGGAAATTCTTTGACGACCCAGCTTTAGAAAGCCGTTGCATTACGGAGGAATTGGGCACTAGACGTCTTAGGAGCGATATCCCTATCAACTGTCCGGCTTCGCTTGAAGAAGAAGCGAGAGAGCTACGGAGTAAGCTTTTACTGTACCGGTTTAAAACACGGAACATTGAAATTGATGAGGTGGCACTGCAATCTTTTGAACCACGTCTTCAACAAGTCTTTAATCCTCTGTATTCGGTAATGGAATCTGACGATTCTCGTCAGGCTCTGTTATTGTATCTGCGTAAACGTCAACGGATGCTAGGGAATGACCGAAGTGCTGGTGTTGAAGCACAGGTTCTTGAAATTATTTTCCAGATTTACAACGGGGAGAGCCAAATCGGAATCACAGAAATTACCGATGCCTTTTCCGACCGTTTTTCTGATGATTACGGGCATGCAATTACTCCGCGTTGGATAGGGCATATTGTCCGAAATGCGCTCTCTCTTGAAACACAGAAGAGTGGTGGGCGCTACATCATCGCGCGCTCAGAAATTCCTAAGCTGAAATGGCTTTTCGAGAAGTATGGTCTAAAATCTGAAAAAAATCTGAAAGACTAAATTCCTGCTATTTGATAACAGCCATTTTCCGGGTCTCTTCAAATGAGTTAGCTACCAGTCGGTAGGACTTAACTGGGGATTGGTGCGTTCCTGAGAGGGAAGTCGGGTGCGGTATCCACAGAAGTCCCCAACGTCCCTGAAGTCCTAAATGCTATGCTGAGACTCTATTGACCTCAACATTGTCGTCTCTTCCGATAATGGGTGGGTCTCCCTCGAAGCATTTGCCTAACTCGGCAACTGCATCCGTCTTAGTTCTTCTCATCTTCGGATTAGTATTAGGTGGCGAGGATTTACTCGCTAATTCTTAGCATCATGTCTCCACGATTACCCAACTATTTAAAAACCTACCGACTGCGTTATGGACTGACTCAAAAAGAAGTCGCAAATCTATTGAACTGTGAGCATGGGACGGCAATTTCTAGATATGAGAGAAGAAATAGGCTACCGACGCTCCGAACTGCCCTTGCCCTAGAAGTCATCTTCGGCACTCCTCTTTCAGAGCTTTACGCTGGGGTCAGAGAGGAAATGGAACACATAGTCCGAAACCGTGCTGAAGATCTTTTTGACTCCCTGTGTTGCCTTCAAAAACGACCTGAGATCGATAAAAAAATTGAACTCTTGGAGAGAATAATTGAAGCTAAACCTACCCCCGTTTTATCAGGTCTTAATCAATAACATATGACTACAAATGATCGCGTTGTTTCTATCTATCCAACTTCACACGGTTTCGGCTTTTCGGTCTTTGAAGACACCACGCGCCTTGACTGGGGACACGCTCAAGTTCGCCCAGCAAAAGGAGGCAAATGCCTTGAGCGAATTATTGAACTTCTGGCATGGTATGATCCCCACATTGTTGTCGTTGAGGATACTGAGTGGAAAAAATCCCGTAGAGGTGATCGCGTTAAACTTTTACTCCAAGATGTTGGGCGCATCACACATGGTACCAGCACGAAACTTGTTCATGTTCCCTATGACCTAGTGCTTAAAACTTTCACGGTTGGCAAAAAGGCAACCAAACACGACATCGCAAAAACTGTGATATTGCACTATCCAGAACTTGAATTCAAGCTTCCCGCTCCTAGAAAAATATGGATGAGCGAAGATGAGAGAATGAGCATTTTTTCTGCTAGTGCTCTTGCAATGACGCTTATTCATGGATCGGCATATAAAGATGATGTTAGCTGAGGAGGGCACATTCAACCGGGATAAATGCCCACAGGTCATCCTGGCTCTATACAATTTGTACGGTCCGTATGATTATCAGAGCTCTTCACGCCACGGTATGCGATAGGCTATAAAACGATCAACGACCCAAATAGTCCTCTCGCTTGATCAACCAGGTAGTAAATTCCTCTCGCATGCTTTGATACATCTAATTTGAAACTCTCTCCCGGAAGCATCATGCCTTCGAACACGACGCCGTGGGATTTACCCAGGCTATCGAAAAGCGTGAATCGTATAAATCCTGCCTTTTCGGCCACTGTAATTGTGACGATATGGTGAGCGGGGATTGGATAGATATGGACACTTTCCCTCGTGTTTGGCATCGGAAGCTCATCAAATACGTCGGGGTTTGTATTGGTTGCGCTGCTGCCAAACTCATAGGGCCCAATGTCTACCGCGCCGTCGCTCCCTGACGCCGAATAAATCCGCCAACGACCGTCAATATCAAAAGGAACGACTTCATCCGTATCACCGTCACCATCCAAATCAAATCTATCTGTTGGTAACGCTTCTAGACGCCCACGATCGATAGTTATAGAGCCGACATCTATACGAAAATCATCATCTCGTGTACCCCCGATTTGATCGGGTCCAACATCATTGCGAAAAATTGGCGTGCCGACAATCGGAATATGAGTACCAATTGCACCGTCGCCACCTCCGGTATCAATAATACTATTAACGAATTCGATCGAATTTTGACCTTTAATCTCAAGGGTAGTCCCGTCTGCAGAGGTGTTCTTGTAAAAGATTGAATTTGAAATGAGCGTGACCTGTATGTCCCTGGTAGATATCGCTCCTCCTCCATCTGAAGCATGGTTGAAGGCGAACAAGTCGTTAACAATCTCCGCTGTAAAATCAGCCAGGAGGATGGCGCCCCCGTCAGTCGCTGTCTGATTACCTGAATAGATGTTGTTTACGCTCTGCAGATGGCTTTCGCTCAGCGTTATGGCCCCTCCGCCGTGACTACTACCCTCCACGCGATTTCCGATGATGCGAGACGACCAGATGCCCAGGTATCCCGAACCTTCGTCATCTATCCAAATAGTGTGACTGCCAGTTGAAACGTTATTGGAAATCTCTGATTCGATAATGACGATTTCGCCGTGAAACTTTCGTATCGCAGAAAAATTATTCGATCGATTTGAGATGATCGACGTCCGAAAGAGCTTCACGTTGCCGACACTGCTATTTATTCCACCAACTTGTCCGCCATAATTATTTTCTATGGTCACATTTTCTAGCACTGTGTCAAAACCGTCACAGGAACAAAAACCACCCAGGACAATGGTTGAGCCGATAGTAACATTTTCCTTAAAGCCAACATTTCTGAGAACCAACACCCCAGTGGAATTGATATAGCGTAATGCCTGTTTTGCAAAATCCCGATCATTTCCGTGAGCGGCTGAAATTGTTAAGCCGTCCAATATTACTTGGTCGAATATGAGCTCGAGAAGTACCAGTCCGTAGGAATTTTCAAAACGACTTGGGTTCTCCAACTCGATCTGGCCCTGGTCATTTTGGTCCAAATCACCAGAGAGTATCGTCTCGTGATTGTCCAGGTCGCGCTCAGCAAGGCTCAACTCCTGAGCGCTAAATCCTCCGTAAATCGTAATCCCATCTGGGATATTGAAAAGTGCGGCCCGATCTCCCTTCGAGACTCCAGTACCGATGTCTGGAGTATATATACCCTCGCTCATCCATATCTCATCGCCGGGCTGAACAGCCGCTAGAGCGTCCTGGAGATTTGAATACGCGGACTGCCACGAAAGACCGTTCGCCAAATTTGATTGAGCAAGATGGTCCACAAATATCGTGCTTTGAGCGCTACTACTGGTTCGCGCCAGGCAAAGAACGACTATTATTAATATAAACCGGGTTCGTCTCATGCGTGCTCTCTTCCATAATGACGAATCATAGGGCTCGCACAAAATTAGAACAAGTGCCCAAAGTCACGAAGCACGTATTACCCCTCACGAAGGAATTCGTCACACGGAACTCGTTTCACACACCGCTTGGCTACGCATGTTCTTCCGTATAGCGTTACTATTTCATGAGAATGAGAGTACCCGATTGCGTTTGTTGATCCCAATTCGCCCGGTAGAAGTAAGATCCGCTTGGTAAATGAGACGAGTCAAACGTGATCGTCTTGATTCCTGACGGAATGTTACCATTGAAGATTGTAGCGACTCGCCTTCCAAGGATGTCGTACAACTCTATCGAAGCGTGAGCGGCTCGAGTAGCATTTATCCGAAACCTCGCGGTAGAATTAGTCGGATTAGGATACACCGACATGTCTGGAGTAGTAAATTCGACTAGCGATTCTTGAATGCCACCTCTCTTTCCAAAAGGTGAGTCGCCCCCGGTTCTCAGTGAGTCTGCTGATCGGTTAAATGAGCGAATCACAGTGTCGAGTAGATCCAGCTCGTAACTATTCGCTCGTAAGATATTGATCATTCTCTCCGCGTCTTCTAATGATGGTTCGAGGTGTGTGTAAACTTCGAAGAGCATCCGAGTGACGTCTACCTTTGCTTCCGATGATAGATCTGTATCTGCAAGTAATTGCTCTCCAATTCGACTTGCTTCCCTTCCATCACGCTTGTGGAACAAGTCTGCAATATAGAGGGGTGCAGCGACATCACGATATTCATTTGTTCGATCGTTGATGATTCCCTTTAAAAAAACACGCGACGATTCTCTTTGTCCTGCCTTTCGTAGGCCGCGAACTTGTGATAAAAACGCGCCTCTAGCACCTGGTATTTTGTCCGTCCCAAGCCCGGACGTATTAGACGCGATTACCTGATCCATGAATCCCTTGCTGGGGGCACTGGACAGGTAAGGTGTGTAGTCGAGTGTAGATAATCCATCGGCGTACATTTCCGATGCGGTTGGAGGACTCTCTCCCCACCAATTATTTTCGCCTTTTAAATCGCCCCCTAAAATCACATAGGCGTCATAATCTGTATTATCATAGATAGAATTGTCACCGCCGTCGCCCGATGAATCATCTCCCATATCAATAGAGCCAGAGAGCCATATACCGTATGTCCCATTTCCATAGATGTTATTTAAACCTGGACCATCTGAGGCGCTCATAAGATCCGCAGTCCCAGTCATACGAAGCCCAGCCGTGTCGTTGTCATAAATGTCGCTATTGTAGAGATTTGTGTGACCGAGGTGGTTTCTCACACCGTAGAGACTGTTGTCAAACGAGCTGCTACTGCTGATCGTGACGGTTGAACTGTTCGATCCAAACACGCCAAAAGTGTTCAGCTCGAAATCTGAATCGTCAATTGTAACATCATCCACATTCAGCAGAAATACCCCACTAACTGCATTTTTCAGATTGAGGTAGTCGATGCTAGAAGCATCCGCTCCGGATCCCGAAATAGAAACGCCTCCCCATTTTGAGGCGCCGGACTTATCTAAAATTACGGGCCCAGAACTTGTGCCTGCGATTATGATTTTACCATCGACATCTACGCCTTGAGAAACAGGGAAGGAAAGTTTTATATCAGGTCCAAGAGTCAACTCAGCCTCTTCTTCCACAACTAGCGAGGTTCCAGTTGTGAATATGAGATTTTGCCCTTCTCCAGAGAGCGTCACGGTCTGACCGTTAGAACCCCAGTCAACAAATAATAAATCCTCATCGGTGTGGGTCATGGTCGACCCCGGCTCTTGTGGCGACAAGAAATAATCTGGACGATTGCTGGCACACAAGCTATTCTTTTGATTGTTTAAATAACAAAACGTACCAAGATCGAGTGGCCACATCCAATTGTCATCGCTAAATGTGTCATTCACAGAATCATAATCTTCCTCATCCAAGAACCCGTGCGCACGAAAATCATACGTTTCTGCGTCGGTATCGGAATAAATATTGAGGTCATTATTCTTCGTTCCTCCTAATTCGGGACATAAAAAAGGGTCGTCATCTACGTCATCTGAGCATTCGTAGAAGTATAACTCGACCTTTGTAGAACCCTCACTAATTATTTCGAATTTATATAATACTTGTGGGTCCATCCATTCTACTGTCCCCCCGGTATCTAGATCATCAGTACTAGCAATCCAGTGACAACCGGTTCTTCCGTCTGCGGAACTGTCCGGCGAAGCGACGCTGATATCAGAATAAGTTTGAGTTGTTGGAGGGCTTGCGTCAAGATTGGGAGCTATGCCCAAAAGTTGTGTATGGAAGGTTTAGGCAGCGTGTCGTTCTGATGTAATTCCGTCGGTGAATTTGATTCCTTTTTTTACAAGTTGCAATAGGTGCGGTGCATTCAGTTTCCTCCACTTCTTCTGGGCCTCTTTACATAGACGGAAGGCCATTGCAAGAGCTGTTTCTCGGCTCAGACATCCCCTCGTTTTGGCGGTCCTGAGGCGCACGGTCGCGAACGTAGATTCGATCGGATTTGTGCTCCGAAGATGGATCCAGTGTTCTGCCGGAAAGTCATAAAAAGCGAGCAGTTCTTCTCGGTCTTTCACCAGAATCTCTGCTGCTTTCGGATACTTTTGCTGGTAGGCTTTGATGAAAAACAGAAGGGCGCTCTCTGCCTGCTTTTTTGTTTCTGCTGTATAGATCTGCGTGAGGTGACCTTTTGCCTTCTTCTGAACGGACTTGGGCAGGCGGTTGAGCACATTTGCTGTCTTGTGCACCCAACAGCGTGCGGCTCGCGTCTCGGGATAAACTTCTGCGAGAGCACTCCAGAATCCCATGGCTCCATCGGCAACAGCCAGCTTCGGTCCTTGATCCAGCCCGCGGTGCCTCAGCTCCAGGAGCAACTCTCGCCACGACTGCTTGCTCTCGCGAAAGCCGTCCTCGAGTGCTATAAGCTCCTTCCTTCCATCGGCCGTAGCGCCGATCACGACCAGCAGACACAGTTTCTGTTTATCCATGCGTACGTTTACGTGAATACCGTCGGCCCAGAAATAGACGTAGTGCTTCTCCTTCAGGCTCCGCTTTTGCCAGTCTTCGTGCTCCCTTGTCCAAAGCGTCTTCAGGCGCGCAATCGTCGAGGAGGTCAGCCCTGGGGCATCAGGACCAACAAGGGCCGAGAGCGCTGCCTCAAAGCCGCCCGTTGAAACTCCCTTCAGGTACAACCATGGAATGAGAGCCTCAAGCGAGCGGCTCTTGCGGAGGTAGGCTGGTAGTATCGAACTGCGGAAACCGATTCTATCCTCACCCCGACCCGTACGGTCGCGTATGCGGGGCATCTTTACAGCGACCTCCCCGATACCAGTCAAAATCTTCCTCTCTGGCAGATATCCATTGCGAACGATGCGGTGGCGATTCTCTTCGTCGCGCAGGAACTGGTAGCGCTGGCAGAAAGCTTCAACCTCGGCCTCAACGGCTGTGGCCAGCATCTTTGCGGCCCCTGTTCGCAATACTTCTGTCAACACATCCTCTGTGCTATTGTAGTTCTCGTTCTCGTGTGCGTTATTCGTCTTCATGGGCGGTGTATCCTCCAATCTTCGGATTGACAATGACGTAATCATCATCAGGATACGCCGCCTATACCTTTTTCACCCGTACACAACTTTCGGGGTTAACTCCAAGATTGGTAAGCTTAATGTCTACTTCTGAACTTCCGTCGAGTACTAGGAACAGTTCGTCTGATAGTGTGGTGCATTGGGCGTCTGCGATGCTCGCAGTAAACATCATTAGTATTGAAAAGAAGAGCAAACATTTCATGGGGTGGAAGTAGTTCACATCAGTAATCCATTGTTTTTTGTTAAAACCGTCAATAGGACCCGAAATTGCTATTCTCGTAAACGGTCCGGTAATTCCCGATTCCAATCCCTAGTGGTCGGTGGTATTCACATCCAGAATAAGATTCCCTGCTCCAGAATAAGATTCCCTGCGTCTATCAGGCGCGAAACTATTGCCTGATATTTACTTGACTCGGGTAGCTATCTACTTCTATATAATGTTAATTCGGGCTGTAGAAGCAGGTAGAACTGCTCACTTTCAATGGGTAGAGCTGCTTATTTTCAATGGTACTATTCGCAATAGCCAAATTTCTGATTTGAGGAGACTCGAACCTCAGTGGAACGCGTGGTAACGCATTTTGAAATTCAAGAAAACAGTGTCTCTCTACAACTCGCGTTTACACCCGTCTTCCCAAACTTACTAACATGTGACGCATCGACAGGAATCTGTAGCGTGGAGAGATTGACGCACGCTATCACAGGCGATCGAGTTAACCCCGAAAGTTGTGTACGGGTGAAAAAGGTATAGGCGGCGTATCCTGATGATGATTACGTCATTGTCAATCCGAAGATTGGAGGATACACCGCCCATGAAGACGAATAACGCACACGAGAACGAGAACTACAATAGCACAGAGGATGTGTTGACAGAAGTATTGCGAACAGGGGCCGCAAAGATGCTGGCCACAGCCGTTGAGGCCGAGGTTGAAGCTTTCTGCCAGCGCTACCAGTTCCTGCGCGACGAAGAGAATCGCCACCGCATCGTTCGCAATGGATATCTGCCAGAGAGGAAGATTTTGACTGGTATCGGGGAGGTCGCTGTAAAGATGCCCCGCATACGCGACCGTACGGGTCGGGGTGAGGATAGAATCGGTTTCCGCAGTTCGATACTACCAGCCTACCTCCGCAAGAGCCGCTCGCTTGAGGCTCTCATTCCATGGTTGTACCTGAAGGGAGTTTCAACGGGCGGCTTTGAGGCAGCGCTCTCGGCCCTTGTTGGTCCTGATGCCCCAGGGCTGACCTCCTCGACGATTGCGCGCCTGAAGACGCTTTGGACAAGGGAGCACGAAGACTGGCAAAAGCGGAGCCTGAAGGAGAAGCACTACGTCTATTTCTGGGCCGACGGTATTCACGTAAACGTACGCATGGATAAACAGAAACTGTGTCTGCTGGTCGTGATCGGCGCTACGGCCGATGGAAGGAAGGAGCTTATAGCACTCGAGGACGGCTTTCGCGAGAGCAAGCAGTCGTGGCGAGAGTTGCTCCTGGAGCTGAGGCACCGCGGGCTGGATCAAGGACCGAAGCTGGCTGTTGCCGATGGAGCCATGGGATTCTGGAGTGCTCTCGCAGAAGTTTATCCCGAGACGCGAGCCGCACGCTGTTGGGTGCACAAGACAGCAAATGTGCTCAACCGCCTGCCCAAGTCCGTTCAGAAGAAGGCAAAAGGTCACCTCACGCAGATCTATACAGCAGAAACAAAAAAGCAGGCAGAGAGCGCCCTTCTGTTTTTCATCAAAGCCTACCAGCAAAAGTATCCGAAAGCAGCAGAGATTCTGGTGAAAGACCGAGAAGAACTGCTCGCTTTTTATGACTTTCCGGCAGAACACTGGATCCATCTTCGGAGCACAAATCCGATCGAATCTACGTTCGCGACCGTGCGCCTCAGGACCGCCAAAACGAGGGGATGTCTGAGCCGAGAAACAGCTCTTGCAATGGCCTTCCGTCTATGTAAAGAGGCTCAGAAGAAGTGGAGGAAACTGAATGCACCGCACCTATTGCAACTTGTAAAAAAAGGAATCAAATTCACCGACGGAATTACATCAGAACGACACGCTGCCTAAACCTTCCATACACAACTTTTGGGCATAGCTCTCCGATGAATCAGGACCATCTCTGACGTTCTATCACTGCCGGTACTGTCATAAACCACTAACGAACTCTCCGTGCCCACAATAATGGAGTTTTGATAGTCACTGAGTGACATGTGAATTACAGATTCATCATCAGATAGAAAACCTCTCGTCAACTCCTCTTCAATCTCAAACTGTATCAAGTCAAGGAACGAAAACCCGCCGTCATGACTTATCCAAAGTGTGTTGTAATCATCGATAGCTATATGATTGATTACGTTATTGGCGAGAGTATTGGAGTTATCTGTGTCGTGACGAATAACGTGATTATTCTCGTTTGCAACGTCAAGTAAATTCAAGCCTTCCCACGTGCCAACCAGGTACATATTTTCCCTTATTTGGATGAACGACTCAACCACAGAATCTGAAATTTTTGGAGACCTGGGGGAGTTTTTTGAGAACTCCTCAATTTTTCCGGTAAGCAGAGAGTATGACAAGAGCCCTGCGCCAGAGGTACCAATCCACAAAGTGCTGTTGGTATCTATAAAAAGTGTCCTGATGAATGAAGCTGGAAGCCCTATTTTTTCTTCGATGACTACTGATTGGGGATCGTTTTCATGGTGGGAAGCTCGATATAAGCCATTTCGCCAGGTTCCGATCCATATGTTTCCTCGATCCTCCTCCAGAAAGGCCCTAATAATCTGAATTTTATCCGCCCACTGTCCTGAAAACAACATCGGACAGAGCTCAAGATCTTGGGAGAGTCTCCATCCCCCGCCTTCGCCGGTCCCGATCGCGAATGATCCGTCTTGGAGTGGAGTAATTTTTTGGACCTGAATGGCCGCGTTTTCTTCTGAACACTCGGAAGAAGGTTCGATTGGCCTGAGAAGGACTGAATGGGTGTCTAGTAAATACAACCCATCGAGATGAGACCCGACAAGGAGAGTGTCAGGGTTCATCTCAACGATTGAGTAAATCCAGTCGTCTTTGAGCGCGCTGTTTTGTGAGTTTAGGAGGTTCGAAGACGCCAAGGATTCACCCGTCCAGTAATTTATACCGGATCTTGTACCGACCCAAAGGACTCCATTCTGCGAGCGAAAGGTGGAGTAAACCTCATTACTTATCAGTCCACTCTCAACGCCGAAATTATTCCAGCTCAATGTGGGTCCAGAATCCTGCGATCTTGCTTCCGGCGGACAAATCTGAATTAACAAGACCAAGGAGAGCACAAACTTGGCTCTCACCACAGCCTCACTGATTTTTGGAGCATGTCTTTTCATAGCAAGACGCCGGGCGAACCGGCGCAGACTTATTAGGGAATCCCGTTTTCGTGGTTGGCAATTATTGCCAAAGATTAAGAATCCTAACGGGGTCAGTAAATAAGCTCGTTATACTATTCGTAATCACATTTTTACGAGTTGTTTTTAGGCAGATGACGCGCAAATAAAGAGCACTGAAGCTCTTGACAACTGCTCCATCAAGTATTTCAAACATACACAAACGCCAAAAAGCAATGACCACTTACAATCACTCCAGCCTCTCGATATTCGTTGTCTTTTTTTTTTCGCGGTAATTTTCGCGGGATGCGATTTTTCCAGCGTGGAGAGAGATGATCACGTGAACCCAGAAGAGGTCCAATTGAGGGTAGAGATAGACGGCAACAAGGCACAAGACAGCTTTTATACTGTTCGCCGAGACTCGTTGATATATTCACTGAGTGGCGACACCACTTGTGTGGGTACCGGATGCTAAGTTTGGGGAAGGTTCGAAAAGAGGGGCCCAGGTATAGTCCTGGGTCCCTCTTTTCAATGGGTAATAGAGGCGAATCGCCAAGAAAAGGAGTGGCACACGTGACCGACACCAAGTATATCTGCCAACATCGGCCCCGATTCGGAATTACTGCTCATCAGCTGATGAAGACATCAACCCCTGGCAAAATATTCTAGCCAATTCAGCGATCCCCACCCGAGAATTGATCAACGGACCGCAAGATAAATGCAGTGGGGTCCCCTAAAGGTTATCCATGGTATCAACGGACCATCAGATAGAGCTCAAAACACCATTTCGAATTTAAACTGCTCGCCTATGTTCATTACGAAAAATGTGGGGCCACGCTCAGCCCATGTACGGAATAGCAGTTTTAACTTCGAGAGGCCCCAAATGAAATCTCTTTTCATTGCTCTGTTCTGCATCTGCCTTGCAGGCAACGTATCTGCACAAAAAGCGAGTAAGAATTCCTCTCCGCTTAGCATTAGACTGGAATCATCTGGTCCAGATGGAGTGGGCAAGTCGGAATCGAGACAGGTCGCACAGGTATTGGAACCCGGAGCGACTTGGGTTAGGCTCCACTTTTCTGATTGGTCTTTAGAAAAGGGGGATCAGATCGTAGTGAGCTCTCCAAAATACGGTACGCGGCATATTTTGGACCGAAAAAGTATCGAGGATTGGCACGGAACGTCGGCATTTTTTAACGGAGAAGAGCTCAAAATAGAACTTTTTTCGCGTCCTGGATCTTCTTCCTATTGTGAAATAAGCCAAGTTGTTTTTGGCCTTGATGATCAGCCGGTTGCGGCAAAAAAAGTCTTTGCGATGGCGATAGTCGCGTTGCAGGATTGCGAGCCATGATTGGCCGGACCATCGACGAGAATGAAGACAGTCCATGTACAGCTACCTTTACTTCTGGAGGTTTTTTTATTTCCGCTGCGCATTGCTCTGACAATTCGTTTGACGTTGTCGAGTTCAACGTAGATGATTCTAATCCCACAACTGGAGACATGAACTTCTCTGATCCAGACGATCAGTATTCAATCAACTACGCAACGGCCGACACAGGATTCGTAGATCCACTCGTGGATGACGAGATAGTAAAAACACGAATTGGCAGAGACTGGTGGATTTTTGAAGTCGGAGTTAACGGATCGGGAGAATCAATATTTGATAATCAAAATTCCGCTCTGAGACTTTCGTCAGATTATCACACTTCGGTGGGAAGCGGTTTGGACGGGGTCGTGGAAGGTTATGGCGGTGATTCTGAAAATCTTAAAAACTTTACTCTTCAGCAGGATTCAGTCGGCAATGGTATTAGCAAGTGGGAATACAACGGCGGTGAATCTTACTTCGAACACCAGATCGACACTCAGGGAGGTACTTCTGGAGCAGCCCTGATCACTTCTGGAGTTGCAATCGGTATACATGTTGTCGGGCTCTGTGAGACGACAGGTTATGACGCCAACTATGCTATGTCGATCGCGAATAGCAATATATCGGATGCCTTTGAGGATTTTTGGAAGACCGATGCCACCCTCTACGTGGATTCGGGGCACCCGACCACAGAAACGCGTGATGGAAGCATATTTAAACCGTACACAACGCTGGGCGCCGCCATTTCTGGTGCAAGCAGCGGAGACGTGATTTACGTCAGAGATGGTCCTGATTCATCGGACAGTCTGAACAACAAATAAGGTGGAGTCTTGCGATCTTATCACCCTCAAGAAAGGATACAAACGATGAGTCGCAAAAGAAGAAACCACAGCAACACATTCAAAGCGAAAGTAGCGCTGGCGGCGGTCAAAGGAGATCGCACAATGGCTGAGTTGGCAGACCAGTTCCAGGTGCATCCAAACCAGATTCAGACGTGGAAAAAGAAGCTGATTCAGGACGCTGAAGAGGTCTTTGAAAAAGGGTATTCCAGAAAGCACAACGAGGAGGGCCAGATCAAGGAGCTTCACGCCAAAATTGGCGAGCTTTCGATGGAGAAGGATTTTTTATCCAAAGCGCTCGGTCGCACCCAGTAGGTGAGCGCCGCCAAATGATCGACCCAATCCACGACCTCTCCATCAAACGGCAGTGCAATCTGCTGGAGCTGAATCGCTCAACGGCCTACTACAAGCCGGTGGGCGAGAGCAAAGAGAACCTGGCCGTGATGAAAAAACTGGATGAGCTCTACATCGAACGTCCCACGCGAGGATCGCGCACCATGAAGGATGCGCTCGAGGACAGAGGTATTTTTGTGGGCCGCCATCGAATCCGGCGATTAATGCGTCTGATGGGCCTTATTGCCATTTATCCTAAGAAACGGACCTCGATTCCGGGAAAAGGTCACAAGATTTATCCGTATCTCTTGCGTAAGCTCAACGTGACGCGGCCCCGGCAGGTTTACGCAAGCGACATTACGTTCATCCCGATGAAAAGGGGATTCGTTTACCTGGTCGCCGTCATTGACTGGTACAGCCGCAAGGTGCTCTCGCACCGGATCTCCAATACGATGGACACCGACTTCTGTGTGGAAGCTCTCGAAGAAGCAATCGCCGTGTATGGAGCGCCAGAGATCTTCAATACGGATCAGGGCAGCCAGTTCACATCGATGGCCTTCACTGATGTGCTGAAGAATCATGACATCAAAATCTCTATGGATGGCAAAGGACGCTGGATGGACAACGTGTTCGTTGAACGTCTGTGGCGTAGCCTGAAATATGAAGAGGTGTACCTCAGAGCATATGAGAGTGTAGCCGAGGCCCGTCGCTCAATCGCCGATTACTTTGGCTACTTCAACGGAGAACGACGCCACAGTTCGCTTGGCAGACAGACTCCTGATCACGTATTTTTTAATCACCAGCCGCTTCAAGAAGCAGCATAATCAACCCGCAAGACTCCACCTAGGACCCTGTCCAGTTTTGTAGGACCATCTCTTGGTACCCAAACTTGAGAGCCCTGCCAGCGTGCGAACTCCGGGCTGATGAAAAGGACTACAAGTTCTCAGTTGCTGGAGGTCGTAGGTAGGGCCCGATGAGAATAAGCCCTCATTAGGCTCGGTATAATCACTTCTAGCTCATCACCGTGCACAGACCACACGGGCACTTGTGACAAGATATCTGGGCAGTAGAATAGTGAACTCCCAAAGCAGATCCAGTCAGAAATTGTTGGCTGACCCTCCGAAATTGTGTAAGCGGCCGCGCCCTTGCCAAAACGCCCTTCAATTACCACTCTACCCGATTCTTTAAATGTTAATCTGGTTTCTTCGCCGTCGGCGTATGACGACACTACTTCACCTGAGACCGTAGATGTTCTCTGGTACACAACCCACTGAGTTCCAATCAACGGCAAATCGTTGTCTACTGAGTCACATCCTACAAACAGGGAGACACAAATTACCGCAATAGTACAAAATCGCATGATGAGATCTTGCCTTGGTATCACTCAGCCTCCAGGTGTCGTTAGAGCCCGGTGATAGTAAACTCTCACCCCTTCATTTGCGACCACACTTATTTCCAACTCATCTCCACGTACCCTCCATTCCGTGGAACAGCAGAGAACATCCGAACAGTAAAACCCGCTTTCTAGGCACCCCCAATCTGATATGACTGGTTGGCCATTTACCATGGTGTAGGCTGCAACACCTCCAGCAAGACGGCCTCCTATGCGAACTCTGCCGGTTTCCCGTAAGGTGATGGTTATGTCTTCCAAGTCGTCATAGGTCACGAGCTGGCCCGGTGGAGTGAGAATATTTTGGTATAGCCCCCATTGAGTTCCAATCAGTGCCAGATCGTTGTCCGCCGAATCACAACCTATAACTAAGGAGGTGAGAACTATTGCAATAATACTCAATCGGCTCATTTGATCGTGTGTGAGGTCAGAGATGGTCCCGTTTGACTGGACAGCCTGGCTCTGATTATAGGTGGAATCTTGCGATCTTATCACCCTCAAGAAAGGATACAAACGATGAGTCGCAAAAGAAGAAACCACAGCAACACATTCAAAGCGAAAGTAGCGCTGGCGGCGGTCAAAGGAGATCGCACAATGGCTGAGTTGGCAGACCAGTTCCAGGTTCATCCGAACCAGATTCAGACGTGGAAAAAGAAGCTGATTCAGGACGCTGAAGAGGTCTTTGAAAAAGGGTATTCCAGAAAGCACAACGAGGAGGGCCAGATCAAGGAGCTTCACGCCAAAATTGGCGAGCTTTCGATGGAGAAGGATTTTTTATCCAAAGCGCTCGGTCGCACCCAGTAGGTGAGCGCCGCCAAATGATCGACCCAATCCACGACCTCTCCATCAAACGGCAGTGCAATCTGCTGGAGCTGAATCGCTCAACGGCCTACTACAAGCCGGTGGGCGAGAGCAAAGAGAACCTGGCCGTGATGAAAAAACTGGATGAGCTCTACATCGAACGTCCCACGCGAGGATCGCGCACCATGAAGGATGCGCTCGAGGACAGAGGTATTTTTGTGGGCCGCCATCGAATCCGGCGATTAATGCGTCTGATGGGCCTTATTGCCATTTATCCTAAGAAACGGACCTCGATTCCGGGAAAAGGTCACAAGATTTATCCGTATCTCTTGCGTAAGCTCAACGTGACGCGGCCCCGGCAGGTTTACGCAAGCGACATCACATTCATTCCGATGAAAAAGGGATTCGTTTACCTGGTCGCCGTCATCGACTGGTACAGCCGAAAAGTACTCTCACGCCGGATCTCCAATACGATGGACACCGACTTCTGTGTGGAAGCGCTCGAAGAAGCAATCGCCGTGTATGGAGCGCCAGAGATCTTCAATACGGATCAGGGCAGCCAGTTCACATCCGTGGCCTTTACTGATGTTCTGAAGAATCATGACATCAAAATCTCTATGGATGGCAAAGGACGCTGGATGGACAACGTGTTCGTTGAACGTCTGTGGCGTAGCCTGAAATATGAAGAGGTGTACCTTAAAGCCTATGACAGTGTGGCTGAAGCCCGCAAATCCATTGCTGTATACTTCGACTACTTCAATAACGAAAGGCGACACAGCTCACACGGAAGAAAGACCCCTGATCACGTATTTTTTAATCACCAGCCGCTTCAAGAAGCAGCATAATCAATCCGCAAGATTCCACCTAAGACCCTGTCCAGTTTTATAGGACCATCTCTGTCGTAATCTATGCGCTTCACCATCAAGTTTGCGTCATTGCCATCGGCGGAGTCGATGCCTTGTTTCGATATTGAACACTTACTTCAGTAAGGTAATGGAACCCGATGCTGAAAGCCCTTCCAACGTGCGAACGCGGTAGAAATACGGCCCAGACGGTAGCGTAGAAGCATTGAACTGGAAGGTGTGTATTCCAGCTTGATAATCAGAATCTGTTATCATAGCGACGCGTTGCCCAAGGACGTTGAATATCTCAGCCGTTATTTTCGTGTCATCGGCAATATTCACTGTAATCGAGACGCGTGGATTGAATGGATTCGGATACACTTCTACGCTCAAGCGACCGTCATCGGAGACCTTTGAGGTCGCAACTCCTGGAGTTGATTGGAAATTTCCATTTCGCTCTTTGTGTTCGACGAGTCTATCGTAATAGCCCGAATCCGCATTTTCGTCGCCCAACACATGAAGAATGTCGAGGGCACGGCTAGCCAAGACCGGATCATGTAGCCTGTTCACAGCTAAGTAAAAACCATACTTAGCCCAGGACAGTCTTTCTCGATCAGAGAGCACAAATCCACCAACACGGCCTGAATTCAATGCGCTAGTTACCACTCCACGCGCAGCAGAGGGGTTCTGCGACCGGGAAAGCACCTGAGCCTTCAGCAGCGTCAGAGAGTGCGCGGCACGGCTACCCGCAACAGTATTTATGTAAGCTTCTACCAATGCAATCGATGCGGCCCGATCAGTTTTGGCCAGCTCCCGTACCTCCTTGATGATCTGAACAACCGCCGGTGGCGAGCCGCCCGCTGATCGATCCAACTGCGGTCCCGCTTTGGAGGGTGCGTTCATGAGCCAATTAGTGACATCCTTTGAACTCCCGCCGCTTAGCTCAATCTCTGCTGAGCCAGGCGCTTTAATGGTATTCCAATATGTATTTCGGGCGTCCAGTTGCGATCCGTCTGTAATTTTTGCCTCCTTAGTGTCATTGTCATAGACACTGCTGTTCCCACCGTGTAAATCACCAAGGAAGAGGCTACCAATGTCGATCAGAGCATCATCGTGAGCGCGTAGTCCGTAGTCCGCGTTGCCTGTGGCGACAATGCCAGCGTCGACCTCCACATCGCCAAACTCTAGAATATTAACCTCGTGTGAATAAATACCGTGGGTTCCGTTGTCGTTGAATTCTCCTCTCAAGCCATCAATGTTTGATAGTTGGGTAGCTAGCCCGGCGCCGAAATTGTTGTTCACTTTAAGGTCTGTGACCTCAGATCCCTGAGAATCATAGAAATCCAGGCCGGTATAAAGATCTGTGTAGGTAATATCGGTATCCTCGATAATGACGGCGTCGACCCCGGTGATTCTGACACCAAATTTACTTCCCATTATTATTGAGTTTTCAATCGAGGAATCGTCAGCTCCGCTGCCGGAAAGTGTCATCATTCCCCACCAAACACCAGAAGATTGAGGCTCGATGGTGACACCATCCCAGGTAATCTTACCCTCAACGTAGATGTCAGCTCCGCCCTCCATCAAGAGATGCACACCGTCCTCAATAATGAGCTCACCGCCAGAATCTACATCGATAGTCTCAGAGGAGTTTATTCTGTAAGTGCCTGAATGGATCGTAAGAGTATTGCCGGTGGTGATAGTAATGTCACCAAACTCCACCTCGCCGGAAAGGGCATATAGCGTTATGTCTTTGGAAATTGTTGCAGCAGCCGTGTAGGTACCACCGTGCCATTACCTTCCTGAAGTAAGTGCTCACTCTCGAAAAAAGGTATTGACCCCACCCATTGGGCCGTACTCACAAGAATGACGCATCCATGATGGTGAAGCGCCTAGATGACGACCTCACATGATCACATGGGCCGATTGAGTATTGTTGCAATAGTTCTCACCTCCTTATCTATAGGTTGTGATTCGGCGGACCGCGATCATAGATGATCCGTAGGCTGGATGCCTATTCGCTATAGACTAGAGATGGTCCTGATTCATCGGACAGTCTGAACAACAAATAAGGTGGAGTCTTGCGATCTTATCACCCTCAAGAAAGGATACAAACGATGAGTCGCAAAAGAAGAAACCACAGCAACACATTCAAAGCAAAAGTAGCGCTGGCGGCGGTCAAAGGAGATCGCACAATGGCTGAGTTGGCAGACCAGTTCCAGGTTCATCCGAACCAGATTCAGACGTGGAAAAAGAAGCTGATTCAGGACGCTGAAGAGGTCTTTGACAAAGGGCATTTCGGAAAACGCAATGAAGAGGGCCAGATCAAGGAGCTTCACGCCAAAATTGGCGAGCTTTCGATGGAGAAGGATTTTTTATCCAAAGCGCTCGGTCGCACCCAGTAGGTGAGCGCCGCCAAATGATCGACCCAATCCACGACCTCTCCATCAAACGGCAGTGCAATCTGCTGGAGCTGAATCGCTCAACGGCCTACTACAAGCCGGTGGGCGAGAGCAAAGAGAACCTGGCCGTGATGAAAAAACTGGATGAGCTCTACATCGAACGTCCCACGCGAGGATCGCGCACCATGAAGGATGCGCTCGAGGACAGAGGTATTTTTGTGGGCCGCCATCGAATCCGGCGATTAATGCGTCTGATGGGCCTTATTGCCATTTATCCTAAGAAACGGACCTCGATTCCGGGAAAAGGTCACAAGATTTATCCGTATCTCTTGCGTAAGCTCAACGTGACGCGGCCCCGGCAGGTTTACGCAAGCGACATCACATTCATTCCGATGAAAAGGGGATTCGTTTACCTGGTCGCCGTCATCGACTGGTACAGCCGCAAGGTGCTCTCGCACCGGATCTCCAATACGATGGACACCGACTTCTGTGTGGAAGCTCTCGAAGAAGCAATCGCCGTGTATGGAGCGCCAGAGATCTTCAATACGGATCAGGGCAGCCAGTTCACACCCGTGGCCTTTACTGATGTTCTGAAGAATCATGACATCAAAATCTCTATGGATGGCAAAGGACGCTGGATGGACAACGTGTTCGTTGAACGTCTGTGGCGTAGCCTGAAATATGAAGAGGTGTACCTTAAAGCCTATGACAGTGTGGCTGAAGCCCGCAAATCCATTGCTGTATACTTCGACTACTTCAATAACGAAAGGCGACACAGCTCACACGGAAGAAAGACCCCTGATCACGTATTTTTTAATCACCAGCCGCTTCAAGAAGCAGCATAATCAATCCGCAAGATTCCACCTAAGACCCTGTCCAGTTTTATAGGACCACTTCTGAATTAGGATCTGTCAATACGTGGGACATTAGGGACTTTATTTCGAACCCTGTTTTTTAAGCCAACCGTCAATTGACTCCCAGATATTTTGAGATATAATCAAAATTACACTGGGCGTTAAAGGGATACCGATACGGCATGAGTAATGTGGTAGTGGACGTAAGATACATCGCGGTTGAAAGACCGTGAAAGACTGAAATCTGAGCACCCAACTCTAGGCAAATTTCTTGTGCGACGGCATGAGACCCCTCAATTACCACCCAAGTGGATCACCGGTTGTTCGCTCACGCGCGCGTAACCGGTGATTTTTTATTTCTCCCTCCTTCTCTTTTTCTCTTGTTCAGCTTTGAAATAGGCTACCAGTTCCTCTACAACATCGTTCAAAGTTCGAGGTGCACCTCGATGTGGGCCACCATAGATGCCGAAAGCGGCATATTTAACCAACAAGAGCCCTCTATTGAGGGCTCTTTCTGTAAAGTTCGAGTTTTGAGATGGGGATACTGTAAATGGCGTCTCAAAACTCATTTTCGTCTCAATACTCCCTTTTGGCTTCGAATACAGTCAGGATAAACGCCGGTTCTAGCAGACCGTTTTCCTTCCACCTCTGTGTTGTATCTGTTGCATGAATCACCTCCAAGATCGAGGTCGGGCTTTTTAGAAATGTCCAGCTGATCAGGATAGAGCCCTATAGTGGAGGGCGCTGATTATTTAAATAAATATGGGATAACAATCGGAAATCAGTTAATAAAAACGAGAGTCTATCATGTCGGTATATCACTCAAGATCCAGGGGCGTGAGTCTACGACGGTCTAACAACCCACTTTTTTCAACGTATGAATCAAAAACAGTTACATACGGCACAATATTAGGGTTGATTAATGCCGCGGAAATTGCCGGTACCGTTTCGAATGAGACATTTGCTTTACCAACTTTAAAACCGGACAGATTAAAGTTGTATTTAACGTTTTCAACGTCGCGCCAAGTGTATGAAGAAGCCAACACAATCGATGTTGATGTGGTGTCGTAGCTTCCAAGGGCAACAAACATTTCGTGCCGTCCACATGTACCGCAAATATCTCCAAAATATAAATAGGTAGTTCGCGACCTACTGCCGAGTCGAATACTTTCGCTATACTCTGGATCATCGCCGAACTCAAAGTAGTCCGGTTCCAGGATATGATAATTTGAAGGAAATACGGTTAGATCGTTCAGGTCAGAAACTGCGATAGTTCTGTACATGTAAAACACTGCCGAAGCAAGAAGAAGAGCAATTGAACTTATCGTTATTAACCGTTCTTTATTGGACATCTTCAAATCGCCCTCGTTGAAATAATCCTATGAGTGGCACGTTATTGTTATTTCGAAATGAAATAATAAATTGAAAATCGCCACTATCATTAAGTTCTCGAACTCTGAAATCCCACGCAAGTGGAGTAGCTTCCTCAGCAGGATTAAAATCATATTTATATGTGCCTAAAAGATTACCATCATAATTATATTGATCAATTATTATAGCTTCAGTCGAAAATAGAAGAATGAATATATTATCGTTTATTAGGTCAACTGCCTGAAACAAGGATTTTAAAGGAATAAATCCCGATGATCTTCCGGCGTTTAATGTTACGGCATTATAATTTCCCCGTGTATAGCTCTTATACTCTTCTATTTTTGAAAGTTGGATCTCCTTTTTATATTCACCTGAGAGGTCATATATTTGAATAAAAGGGTAATACTTTGACACACGAATAATATTATTATTATGGACGTCTAAAAGGGAATACGAAAACTTGGGTAGTGAGAAGGATTGTCCAAATGGTATTCCGAACTGCTTTATTAGGCGTCCTTCGAAATCGTAGATATTTAATGGCTCACCGTCGTAATCGAATCCTCGTATTTCAGAATTTAAGTAAGTCGAATTTTCGGTTATTAATGAACTATCGGAAACAGCAATTTGATTTGAGACGCTTGTAAGTTTGAAGCCATCTATGTATTTGATCTCCTCGCTATCAAAAATACTAAGCTCATGATTGCGTCCATTTAGAGTATACAGACGTCCGCCAGAAAGAACGACATCAGTTGGACCATCCATCTCACCGGGACCTATACCAGGTTGTCGGTATTCAACCAAGAAGTCTCCCTGATGAGAATATTTGAAGACAGCACTTTGTTGCCAATCAAGAACCCAGATGTATTCTTCGGAAATTTCTAGATCTCGCGGCGAAGCAAGTAAAACTTCTGATGTCTCGTCTTCGGGAAATGTGAGAATCGGAGCTAATTCGAACTGTAATCCTTGAGAATTAGCCGTCCCAGTGATTATTAGAGTAGCTACGAATGCTGCAAGTTGTAGCGTTCGCCATTTTTTTGGATATGTGGTCATGGGAAGAACTAAATGCTCTCACGGGATAGGGCAGAGAATTAAGTTTCCGGATTCGCAAAGTATGCCGCAAAACAATCCCGTTGGTTCTCCCTCCTCGCCGCAACTTGCAGCACCTCCACACTCTTCCAGATCTTTACACCCATAATCGTCGGGTGCAATTTTGCTACTTCCGGTGAAACCCGCATTTAGAAAAATGAAAGCACCAAACAGGCAAGCGACAGCGATGGTCTTCTTGATGATATTCACTACAATTCCTCCAAACATAATTTAGAACAAGAGCTTAGCACACTGGCCAGCAGAAGCCACCGCAGAAAATAATTCCACCCTGAAGACACCAAATTGAGCATGTCTCATATTCCGGCGTTCCTTCACAATATGCTGGTCCAGCATCGCACGTTCCTCCTAAATCGTTACAACTGGTAGGCGGAACGGCCAACATCTCGATTGTGGTGGTCGAAGATGTGGAAGTGGGCTCTTCCGTCTCAATCGTGAATGCTGACAAAAGTAGAACTAGCGATGCCATAATGGAAAGTCGAGCGATCCAGCGCGCATAGGAAATACTCTGCAGTGCTTTCATATCTAGTTTGCATTTGGTTGTTCTAAGGACGTCTTTTCCGCCTGGTTATATAGTGAACGGTGAAGGCATTCGCAATAGTAATCTGACACTGAAATGTTGGTAGGTTCTACCCCGATTCCATGGACGGTTGAGTTAAGGACATTAGGGACTTCAGGGACGCTGGGGACTTCGTCTCTCCCTCTCCCTCCTCTTCTTTTTCTCTTCTTCAGCTTTGAAATAGGCTACTAGCTCATCTACTAAATCATTCAAAGTTCGAGGTGCACCTCGATGTGGGCCACCTAAGATGCCGGAAGCGGCATATTAACCCAACTAGAGCCCTCTATTGAGGGCTCTTTTGGTGTAAAAATAGTTTTGAGGAACGGATATCCAGAATCTCATTGCTCAAAACTCATATTTCCTCAAAACCCTTTCTCATGTTGAAACACTGTGAAATCAACTATTTGATCGGGATCTTCGCTCTTTCACTATTTCTCATGATACAATCTGACCATGGGCCTACTTCATATCCTAATTGCAGAATTAAAAACAGAGCGTCTTCAGCTTCTGATCACTGATCAAGTTGTTGAATCCAAAACCATTGAGTATAAAGAGACGCTCTCTATCTCCACTAGAGATGAACGAAAGGAGTTTCTAGCAGACGTTTCTGCTTTTGCAAATGAGCTATGCCCAAAAGTTGTGTATGGAAGGTTTAGGCAGCGTGTCGTTCTGATGTAATTCCGTCGGTGAATTTGATTCCTTTTTTTACAAGTTGCAATAGGTGCGGTGCATTCAGTTTCCTCCACTTCTTCTGAGCCTCTTTACATAGACGGAAGGCCATTGCAAGAGCTGTTTCTCGGCTCAGACATCCCCTCGTTTTGGCGGTCCTGAGGCGCACGGTCGCGAACGTAGATTCGATCGGATTTGTGCTCCGAAGATGGATCCAGTGTTCTGCCGGAAAGTCATAAAAAGCGAGCAGTTCTTCTCGGTCTTTCACCAGAATCTCTGCTGCTTTCGGATACTTTTGCTGGTAGGCTTTGATGAAAAACAGAAGGGCGCTCTCTGCCTGCTTTTTTGTTTCTGCTGTATAGATCTGCGTGAGGTGACCTTTTGCCTTCTTCTGAACGGACTTGGGCAGGCGGTTGAGCACATTTGCTGTCTTGTGCACCCAACAGCGTGCGGCTCGCGTCTCGGGATAAACTTCTGCGAGAGCACTCCAGAATCCCATGGCTCCATCGGCAACAGCCAGCTTCGGTCCTTGATCCAGCCCGCGGTGCCTCAGCTCCAGGAGCAACTCTCGCCACGACTGCTTGCTCTCGCGAAAGCCGTCCTCGAGTGCTATAAGCTCCTTCCTTCCATCGGCCGTAGCGCCGATCACGACCAGCAGACACAGTTTCTGTTTATCCATGCGTACGTTTACGTGAATACCGTCGGCCCAGAAATAGACGTAGTGCTTCTCCTTCAGGCTCCGCTTTTGCCAGTCTTCGTGCTCCCTTGTCCAAAGCGTCTTCAGGCGCGCAATCGTCGAGGAGGTCAGCCCTGGGGCATCAGGACCAACAAGGGCCGAGAGCGCTGCCTCAAAGCCGCCCGTTGAAACTCCCTTCAGGTACAACCATGGAATGAGAGCCTCAAGCGAGCGGCTCTTGCGGAGGTAGGCTGGTAGTATCGAACTGCGGAAACCGATTCTATCCTCACCCCGACCCGTACGGTCGCGTATGCGGGGCATCTTTACAGCGACCTCCCCGATACCAGTCAAAATCTTCCTCTCTGGCAGATATCCATTGCGAACGATGCGGTGGCGATTCTCTTCGTCGCGCAGGAACTGGTAGCGCTGGCAGAAAGCTTCAACCTCGGCCTCAACGGCTGTGGCCAGCATCTTTGCGGCCCCTGTTCGCAATACTTCTGTCAACACATCCTCTGTGCTATTGTAGTTCTCGTTCTCGTGTGCGTTATTCGTCTTCATGGGCGGTGTATCCTCCAATCTTCGGATTGACAATGACGTAATCATCATCAGGATACGCCGCCTATACCTTTTTCACCCGTACACAACTTTCGGGGTTAACTCTTTGCAAATTCGCAAGGAGGAGAGATCATATGTGGTATTAGAGAAAGCAGCGGGGCTGCATCAGAGGTTGTCGGATTGGATGTTGAGGATATTGACCAGGAAGCACTCCGAATCGATTCTCTAATCCGTGATGGAGTTCAACCTCGCTTTCCGTACGAGCTCAAATTCATACATCTTAAAGATCAACACTATGTGCTGGTTATTAGAGTTCATCCCAGCGGTTCGATACCTCACAGAGTAATATTTGGGGGACACGACAAATTTTATCGTCGGAATGCAGCCGGGAAATCCCCAATGGACCTACATGAATTGCGGGAGGCATTTACGACCGCCATAACGTCGACACAACGAATTCTGAATTATCGGACAGAGCGAATTTATGATATTGCTTCAGGAAATACCCCCGTTCCCATATTTAACCGAAATAACGTTTTCGCAATTCACATAGTGCCAGAACCCGACTTCAATCGAGCCAATCGGCTTGACTCAGAGTCATTGCAGCGATTCAAAGAGGGAGATCTGCCTGGACGACTTCGTCCACTAAGAAGTAGCGGGTGGAATACAAGACTAAATTTGCATGGTGTGGTTGGGTATGCAGGAAGGCCTGGAGACGAAGTTCGATCTTATGTCCAAATCGAAAGAAACGGCAGAATTGAAGCAGTCGAATGCTCCATCCTTGCTTCTGAATCCGAAAATGATCGACTCAGCGCTCTTCCCCTAGAAAATGTTTCTGTTGAGCACATTACCCAGTATATCCACTTGCTCACAGAACTAGGCTTTGCCGGTCCGTTTCATGTGATGATGTCTTTATTGGGTGTGAAAGGACAACGAGTTGCTATTCCCAGTCGGTACGTCTGGGCAGAAACAGAACCTATTACCGAAGACAGGATTCTACTTCCTCCGATTGTAATAGAGTCAGCGGATGATAATATCAGGGAAAAGGTGGCCGAAGTTTTCGTGATGGTATGGCATGCTTCAGGGGTATCTCAGATACTGAGACCGTAGGTCAACTTTATGTATCTCCCCGCAGGTTTCCGATACGGACGTTGGGGACTTCAGGGACGTTGGGGACTTCGCCTATCCCTCTCCTTCCTTTTCTTTTTCTCTTCTTCAGCCTTGAAATAGGCGACTAGCTCATCTACAACATCGTTCAAAGTTCGAGGTGCACCTCGATGTGGGCCACAATACCGTCTAGACACTTCTCCATTATTGTGGTCCTTGCCTACTAGTGAGCCTGCACCAAAATAGTCGTTTCGCCCTATTGCACTTGTTTTCAACGAGGCGGAGTTTCGCCTATCCGTAAATGTCAGATCGAGTCCGAAGACCATGGCACGGCGCCGGAACGATAAGATCATAAATTCTGGACTTGATAAACCATATACGACGTTAGATCAGGCAGGCGCGAATGGCTATGACTACGGTGCATACCGCATTGGAATTTCTAATCGGCAGTAACACCTAAGCGTCGACACCACCGCCATGAATTAGACGGAGATAAAGGTCATTGAATTCTAAGAATTGGCGTCAGGATTTTCCGTGAATACCCGCTTATGATTCGAAGGTTGGTCAACCAATATTTCGTAGCAGACCGAGAGCTGTGACCAAAACAAGACAACGCTGTTCGCACCTCTATCCTGTGACTAATCAGAACTCGAAGGAGGGGTATCTCGGTGTCACCTAGAAACCAGAAATCAGAAGAGATGGCTCACGTCGCGTCGGCGGGACGAAGGCTCTGCATCACTGGAAATGTGGCAGGCACAAGATACGCTGAAACAGGGTCTCCGAGCATCGCACAAAGGACTGAGTCTCGCGCAGCTCAGCTACTCGAGCGATCCTGCACGTCCCAAGGGATTTCGAGTGAATCATACGTCTGGTGTTTAACGCGTGTCGAATTAAAGAAATGCCCGCAAATCGGGTTTTAACCTCAATCTCTAAGACGGCAACAGACATGTTCAGGAAATCAGTCCAGAGACTATCCTTCACACTACAACGATATAAGTAATGACCCCTCCAATATTCGGGAATACGAGCGCTGAGATAGACGATCTTCTCTATGAATGTGCCGTGGACCGTCCCCAAGAATTTTATCGAAAGGCTATAGTGACGGGTCGATGGGGAACAGGAAAGACAGCGTTAATCTTTCTCCAAGGCGAAGGAATAATCTCCAAGCTTGAAGGCCGAATGTATGATAAAAAAAAGTTCTTCTATATAAGTGAGGAATCCTTAGACTTTGATTCCATACTTGAGGTCGCCAATACATACGACCACGCACGTGCGCGCGCGAAACTCGAAACGCTCTGGAAAGCTGAGATTCTTCGGTTGACCTTACTCCCATAAAGTGGACAGGTAGTTAAGCGTACTTTGCATCAATACAGAGGTACGCAATGGGAACGAGAAGGAAGTATTCCAAAGAGTTCAAACTGGAAGCCGTCCAGTTAGCTGAGATCAGTGGCAACACGAGTCAGACGGCCAGGGAATTGGGCATCAATGCCGGATTGATCAGGCGTTGGAAGCAGCGATTCGAAGAGGATGGTAAACGAGCGTTTCCCGGGCACGGTACTCCTCGTGATGAGGAACTCGTCAAACTCCGCAAAGAGCTCAGACGGGTCAAAGAGGAGAACATCGTTCTAAAAAAAGCCGCCGGTATTTTCAGCAGAGACCTTCGATGAGATACCGGGTTGTGGACGAAGTAAGAGGGTTGGTGCCAGTCGTGCGAGCGTGTACGTTTATGCGGCTATCGCCGAGCGGGTATTACGCATGGAGGGGACGCGCACTGAGTATTCGAGAGCATGAAAACCGTGGACTGTTGATTCAGATTCAAACGATTCACCGGGCCAGCAGGGGTACGTATGGCGCTCCGCGAGTGCATGCCGAGCTTCGCGCTCAAGGCGTCGCGGTAGGGCGTCGTCGCGTGGCTCGTCTGATGCAGCAGAACGGGATTAAGGCGCTCAGGCGCCGCAAGAGGCGTGTACAGGCTCCATCCGCTCCTCTTGAGGCTATCAAGGCCAACGTGCTGGATCGTCAATTCATGCCTGACAGGCCAGGCGCCGTGTGGACAGCCGACATTACATATTTACCGACGGCTGAAGGATGGCTTCGGCGATTTTCTATCGCCGATGGCTGTCGTGCTGGATTTGTACTCACGCCGAGTCGTTGGATGGTCAGTACGTCCCTCTCTCGCAAAAGAACTTGCCACCAACGCGCTTCAGAACGCGATTGAGCATCAGCGGCCACGGGCAGGGCTAATTCATCATTCGGATCGAGGTAGCCAGTACACGAGCTATGAGTACCAACGAATGCTGCGGCGCGAAGGGATCACCATCTCGATGAGCAGGAGCGGATCCTGTCACGACAATGCTCCAACCGAGAGCTTCTTCGGGACACTCAAAACGGAGATGCACCTTCGAGGAGATCCATTCAATTCACATGCTGAAGCAAAACGAGGACTCTTCGAATATATCGAGGTTTTCTACAATCGCCAACGTCGACACTCAACCCTTGGATACCAGACGCCGATGGAATTTGAACAACACTATATTAACCAACAAACCACCGCAGTGTAGGCTTAATCAACTGTCCAGAAAACCGGAGTAAGGTCAGTTTATAAATACACAGGATACTAAGGCTATGAATCTAGATCCTGGTTAGCCGGTGGATTTGCGACGAGCATTCGCCGTAGTTCTGAGCTTTCTATGCCACGACAAAGAGCTTATCGGCCTATTGACTTGAGTCCAATGCTCATTTAAGCTCATATCTCCAGTAATCAGACATTATGTATAAATGGCCAAGTACTACGTAAATAAAAATGCACAGGACACTGGTGAGCATGAAGTACACAAATCTGGGTGCAGTTTCTTACCTCTTGTGTCCAACCGCGTCTATCTCGGCGAATTTACCAGCTGTTCTCCAGCAGTGAGGGAAGCTAAAAAACACTTCTCAAATGTCGACGGGTGTTATTACTGCTCGAACGCATGCCACACGAGGTGATTTGCCCAGCTGCCAGTCTTAGCAAGCGTGTTGGATAGATACTGTGTTCCAACAAATCTCGGTGCAATGTGAGTATCTAGGCTGGAAAAGCTACCGTCAGCATTCTTCATCAGATACCTGACGAGTGCCATAGAGTATGGTGAATTGCATCGTGAAATGTCCATAAGGGGAAATACCATTCAGACTTCGCAGTCCGTCGATAATATTTCTTCTGACTCCCTTTATCGCTCACGGGAGTAGTACTTGCCTGCGAAATGTGTCGAGCCATGAGGGACTAGACCTAAAAATGACAGTCGGTCGATTTCTTAGTATAATCGAGGTTTTTAGCTAAGAATGAGCTCATTTTACTATTGACAACTTGCGCAATGCTCGCTATACTTACGACGGACAACGCTCGTCTGGCGCTTGGTCCCTAGGTGTTCGTAGATCTTTAGCGGCTTCGATTCGGCCAAGAAATTTGTAGAAGACCAGTTGTGGCAATCACACCTCTTCGGTACAGCTCGCCGCATTAATAATCGAAACGACTGGAGTTTAACCGCGATGAATACACCCCTCCTGAAATCCTCCCCAGTATCAATTATCCGCTCACTATTAATCGTACTGGTTGTTGGCTCTGTCATCTTTGTTGGGTGTGACTCCGTTGGTAGCGGCGAGACGGAGCCAATTGAAAGAGACCAAGCGGCCACGGTCAGGATGGACGTGAGCGAACGAGCTTCTTTCCTACAGGACAGCCTGGCCACAGCCATTCTGGCTCACGACGAAATTGTTGGCGTGGCGATATCGATTTCGGAATCGGGAGAAGAATCGATTCTTGTCTTGACTAAGACTCCGGTCGAATCTTGGGCTCCGAGTAAGAAGACCATTGTTCCTCCAGAGGCCGGTGGAATTTCTGTAACAGTTCTCGTTACGGGCGAGATCACCGCACCCATCAGTGCTCAGGGCGCTGGAGCTTTGGTTGGCGCAGCAGAATTTTCTCGGCCGGTCCCCATCGGAGTTTCGACTAGCCTAGGCGCTGGACCAACAGGAACGATTGGGGCAAGAGTGGCCGACGGCACAAACCTTTACGCGCTAAGTAATAATCACGTGTATGCCGTCGTAAATCAGGCAGAAATTGGGTCGGCAATCATTCAGCTCTGATCATTCGATGGCGGCCAGAGTGGCTCTCATGACATAGGGATTCTCGACATGTTTACCCCGATCGTATTCGGCGGAGAATGCGTCAACACCATTGACGCTGCGATTGCGCGTGTAGAATCGGACGCTCTGGGACAACAAACTCCAGCTGAAGGATACGGAGTGCCTAAGGCCTCTCCTACGCAAGCTATGGTTGGTCTGGATGTCAAAAAATTTGGTCGTTCAAGCGGATTGACTTTCGGCCAGGTCCTCGCTATCAACGCCACTGTTGAAGTCAGCTACGGCCACCACGGTGTAGCATGCTTCACTGATCAAATCATTATATCTCCGGGGGAGTTCAGCATCGGTGGTGACTCAGGATCACTGGTGGTATCAGATTCCGATTCCGATGAGGGCAATGACGATCGGCCTGTTGGTCTGGTGTTTGCCGGATCGCCATCGATTTCCGTGGCGAATGACATTTCAAATGTACTCGATGCATTCTCGATTACCATCGATGGCGAATCTGGTGGGAATGAACAAAATGGTAACGGAAACAACGGAAACAACGGAAACCATGGTGACGGCAATAACGGAAATAACGATGGCCCTTACGAAGCTTGGCCACAGGGCCTTGGCGAGCTTCAAATCTATGTCGTTGACAGTAGCGGCGATCATGTCGGGGGCATCGAAATTTGCGCGTGGTCTTCGGCGACGAATAGTACCTGTGGGAACTCGGCCGCTGAGCCCTTCGAATTCGGCGAAGACGACTACAATTGGACAGCTGACCTAGACGGTACTCCCGGCACAACAATTAGTATTTCGCCTGATACCAAATACATGTTCACCACAAAGGGATCTACAAATGCACTGTACCAATATTGGGAAGATGGTGATCAGGATAAGCAGGTGAAATTCACCGTAACTAACGAATCGGAGGAGTCGGGCTCATTCTCCAATTTGGGTGGCTCCGGCAATGCTGACGTGGAATTGACTTCGCTTGACATCTCAAACCTATCCGTTGGATCTCCTAGAGAAGGAGGCACCTCTATTGCCATCACTTGGGACGCCGATTGGGATGGTTCTGGCCAGCTTCCGAGCTGGATTGGTGGGCATGGAGATGCGACGGTCAAATTGACTGGTGGAGCCACTGAGACTCTTGAGGAGGAAGAGTCCCACGCGACGGGCAATGGATCCCTAAGTTGGACACCGTCCCAACTATACTCGAACATAAAAGTTAAAGTCGAAGAGAACAGTACCGAAGATGAATTGGAGAGCTCCTCGTTCAATGTGATTTCGCCGATTGATTACGATATTGATGGGCCAACTACATTAGAAGAGGGAGTACAGGGCACGTGGTCTGTCTCTCCCGAGGGTGGAACGACTCCATACACCTATGACTGGGATTATATGCTGCTGTGTACCTCGCAGGCGTTGACATCGCTTGTTGAAGAGTGTGACAATTGGTACCAGGGCGGAACGGGATCTAGCTGGAACCATACGGTCAGCGGCGCACTGTACGACCTTCAAATTCGTTCGAAGGTGACTGATTCATCCACCAATCCAGCCTGGTCGAAGACCAAGATCATTGTAGTTGACATAACTGACTCATAGAAAATGTTGAACCGCCCCGGGAATATCGGAGACTTATTTATGTGAGTGACGCATCGAGAGCGTGACTCTGTTTGCGTCTGTGAAAGGCTTCTTCAAACTCCGCCGGTGGAATATAACCGATGGGTTCGAGAAGCCGTTTTTGATTGAACCACCACACCCATTCGAGTGTCGCCAGTTCGACCTGTTCAAGGCTTTTCCAGGGCCCCTTTTTGTTGATCAGCTCTGTTTTGTAAAGACCGATAATGGTCTCAGCCAGTGCGTTGTCATAGGAGTCGCCACGGCTACCCACCGAGGGCTCTATGCCTGCTTCTGCCAGTCGCTCTGTGTAGCGGATCGAGAGATACTGCACGCCCCGATCGCTGTGGTGAACCAACTGCTCGTGCTGCTCTTGATCCCGCTCCCAAAGGGCCTGCTCCAGGGCATCGAGCGCCAGATCGCTTCTGAGCGAGTTTGATACGCGCCAGCCTAAAATCCGGCGACTGAAGACATCGATGACGAAGGCGATGTAAACGAATCCTCTCCAGGTGGCTAGTAGAGTAAGAGACAGGGCGTAGTCGAACTATTTCCCTGTCTCTCCTCTCCGAACCGTACGTGCACCTCTCAGCGCATACGGCTCTCCATTCAGGCATGACCCATGGCCATGGCAACGTCTCTATATCGCGAGGTGACAACGCTCTCGCCAAGATTCCCAACGATGTAGGGATTCCCAGCTGGATTGCGCCATCTGAACTGACATTTGCGACTACCAACCATACGTCTGAGCGATATTCCACGGTGTCGATCTCGTCCGTTATGACCAAACAGAAGCCACGTTTTGGCCTGGCCCTCTACAGGACGCCTGAACCACTGTCGCATAAGCGACTTGATTGACGTCTTGTATTTGCGGGCAAGCCAGTGACCCAGTTTCCAGAACAGGACGGAATCTATTCTCATGTAATACCGCGCCGTATAGTCCGTGTATTGATAAAAGGCCGTCCATCCCGCTATTTTGCGGTTCAGACGCTCTATCATGTCAATTGTATTCACGCTGTAATTGCCGCTCAGTTCTTTGACAAGTTCGCACGAGAAGTTTCTGAACTTCTCCCTCGGTATCGTGGTCACGGGACGCATCGTACCACGCGGACCTCGTTTGCGAATGATTCGATGTCCAAGAAAGACAATGCCCTCGTTGATATGCGTAATACGGGTTTTCTCCATATTGAGCTTCAACTTCAGCGTGCCTTCCAAGAAGCATCGGCACCGTTCGCGGATCGCTTCTGCCTGTGACTTGTTTCCTTTTACAATCACGACAAAATCATCCGTAAACCGGCAGTAGGAGACCGCAGCCTTCCAGCGCCGGTCTTCTCGAATGGCTATCGGACGTTTTCGTTTGATTGTGTCATTGAAGCTCCAGCGATCACCTCGTGCTTTTGAGTTCAGGTACTCTTTGTCCATCCACTGATCAAATTCGTTGAGTACGATATTTGATAGTAATGGAGAGAGAACGCCCCCTTGGGGGACGCCTTCGCTCGCGGCGCAGAACAGGCCCTTATCAATATGGCCTGCCTTCATGATTTGCCAGAGAACTGTCAGGAAACGCTTGTCACAGATGCGCTTGCGCACACTTTTCATCAACACCTTATGGTGAACCGTGTCGAAGTAACTGGCAAGATCGCCCTCTATCACCCAGCGTCCTTTGGCGACAGAGCCGTCTTGCACTTGAAACTTCACGGTTCTAATGGCATGATGAACGCTACGCCCGATGCGGAATCCGTAGGATAGTCGATGAAAATCGCTCTCCCAGATGGGATCCATCACCATAAGCATAGCGCGTTGCAGAATCCGGTCTCGAAGCGTTGGTATACCTAGAGGCCTCAGTTTGCCGTTTGCTTTTGGAATATAGATGCGCCGCGCTGGTTGTGGCTCGTACGTTCCAGCCAGCAACTCTTCGCGCAGTGACATCAGCTGAGCATCCAGCCCAGCCATCATCATCACTCCCGTTATTCCATCTACTCCCGCCGTTCTGGCTCCTTTCGAAGACAGTGTGATACGGGCGGCTTCACGAAGCCAAGATCTGTTAGCAATTATTCTCAAGAGTCGGTCAAAGCGGCGGCTTTCGTCCGCCGTTGACCATGTTGCCAGTTTGCCCTGCATTTCGCTGATTATCAAAGGTCTTCACCTCTCTAAGGTCAGTTAGTCGTTCAGACAAACATCCTAAACTGTTCCCCTTCGCCGTGTGCAGATTTCTCGGCACATGTGGCAGGCTTTCCCCGCCTCAGACTACTACAGGAACTCCGCCAACCTCTCTGGCATCGGGGAGCGCACTCCCTTGGCATCCAGAAAAGCCTTCCCCAGTTCACATGCTGGACTCTTTCTATGGGTTAGGCTGCCGATCGCAGTCTTTAACCTTGCTTTTCACAAGTCGAAACAGATCCCCGCAGTTTAGTTACGCACTTCTGTAGGGCCCTCCGGAACCGACCTACATGTACAGTTCGGATTCGAGAGCATGGCACATTTTGATTACCTGCTCTATCCGTTTCCCACCTATTAAACCGTGTAGGTGAGGGCGACATTTCAGCCCACAGATGCGGGTTAATCGGTTCGTGTTCCTCAACCTTCCCATAGTCAGCCTAGAGACTCATCTTGGCGTAACGGTTTCGCCTCAAGCCCCATTTTCCACGGGCTGCGTCACGTTGCCAGTGCTCGGCAACTCACCGCCGCTTAGGCTCTCGCTCCCCCGCAACGGGGAGCGGTCACTCCAATCCCGGAATCAGAGTACATTCCAGACATGCTGTGCTTTGTCAGCCGTACCCGGATGGTTGACAAAGCTTGGGCACACCATAGGTCAGATCCGAGACCCACAGCCGGTTTGGCTCACCTGCCTTAAAGTCTCGCTCGACCAGATCCAGCGGACGAGCAGCCTGCTCATCAGGAATCGTTGTTCTATGCTTTTTGCCCCGTACGACGCCGTGAAGGCCCATATCGCGCATGAGACGCTCCACGGTGCAGCGTGCCACCTCGAGGCCTTCGCGGCCCAGTTGACGCCACACCTTGCGAACCCCGTAGACCTGGAAGTTTTCTTCCCAGACTCGACGGATTTCTACGCTCAGGTACTCATCATTCTTTGCCCGGGCAGATCGGCGTTCAGGATCAACCTGCAGGATTTTGCAGGCATAGTAGGTCGACGGAGCAATCGGCAATACTCTGCAGATCGGCTCGACTCCGTAAACACTGCGATGATCGTCGATGAAAGTCACCATTATTTGGGTCGGCGGCCGAGCTCCGCCTGTGCAAAATACGCCGATGCCTTGCGTAGGATCTCATTCGTCTGACGAAGCTCCTTGACCTCACGTTCAAGCACTTTGATGCGATCCTTCTCCACCGTCGTCAGCCCAGGCCTGCGACCCGTATCGTGTTCGCTCTGTCGAACCCAGCGGCGAAGCGTCTCCTTCGTACAACCGATCTTCTCAGCAATCGATTCGATGGCTGCCCATTGTGATGAATACTCGCGTTCGTGCTCCAACACCATGCGTACTGCTCGCTCCCTGACTTCAGGTGCGTATCTCTTTCCTTTTTTCATAACTCCAAGTTCTCTAACTTTGGAGTCTCCGGCAAACCCGGGGCGGTTCAGTATGTCCGTGTGGGTTCTCTGGAGTGGTCGGAGCATCCTGCACCTGTCATCCGCGTCAGCGAATGCAGTATCGAGGAAAAGTCAGCGGACCATTGATGGATAGAATAGATATGCAGGTCTTTATGGTTCCGGTTGATCCAACTCGAGAAAGAGAACATACGAGGGCGCGCTCAGTCGACATCAAAGAGCGTGTCGAGCGAGCAAGAGCCATACTGGGAGCAGGTCCCCAATCTCATCCGAACGTATTGCTGCAAGTAGATACCGTGGCGCTGCTGAATCGGGCGGTTGGGAGGCTGGCACTCTCAATGCGCGCAATGGAGAGGATTAAAAAAGTAAGCACAACGATCGCAGCACTGGACGGTGCGACATTCGCGTCGCCGAATCACCTTTCAGAAGCGTTGCGCTACAGGCGAGTCTGGAATTGACTACGGGTTAAACCTAGTCGATGATGATTGATCTGTCGCCATCAGGAAGCGGAGGTTCAGCGCCCTTGCAGCGCTGGCAACCGTCGCGAAATACTTGATCTGCGAATTTTCATCAGCTCGAAGAACAAGAGCAGTCCTTCCATCGAGTGACTGCTGAATGGCATTGATGAGACCATCCCTGCTAACTTGTTGTTGCTCAACAAAGAATGTCCCATCACTCGTAATTGCGACTGATATGTATTGATTCGTGGTAGGTGCCGCGGCTTGGGTTCGTGGCAAGGTTACCTGAATTCCGAACTGCGGAATAAAGCTGCTGGTCAGGAGGAAAAATATCAGCAGCAGGAATACGATATCGGCAAGACCCGCCTGGCTGAACGATTTCAGAGGAGTCCGCTGTGTGGTGAAGTTGAGAGACATCGATTCTAGAAGCTGTTTCCGTAACCGGAGGATTGTGCTGAGGATTCTGACGCAGGTGTCTGGAGTAGATCAATAAACTCGGTAGCCGACTGCTCCATGTCATTGACAAGACGGTTGATCCGACTCAGCAAGAAGTTGTACAGGAAGAACGCCAGAATCCCTACGATCAATCCTGCAGCAGTCGAGACCAGGGCTTCCCAGATCCCTCCAGCGAGAACACTCGGATTAACGTTTCCTTGGAGGCTCTGTATCTGCTGAAACGCCTCGATCATTCCTGTGACAGTGCCGAGAAAACCCAGCATGGGTGCGATCCCAGCTATGCTTGCCAGAATATCCATTCTGCGCTCGAGCTCGAACGCCTCGTGTTTTCCCGCTGCATTCACGGCATCCTGGATTTCAGAGATGGGTCTGCCCAGGCGCTCCAGACCGTGCATCAGTATTCGCGTCAGAGGCTTAGCCTGTACCTCGAGGTAAGCCTGGGCTCCGTGGATATTTCCGTTGCTCACGTACTCACGGATGCGATCCATGATCTCCACCTTATTCGTCTCGGCGCGTCGGAGCGTCAACATTCTCTCAACAAACAAATAGATGGTGAGGACGGAGAGGAGGAGGATCGGAATCATGATCCAGCCTGCCTGCATGATTATATCCAGCTGGCTGACCAGTGCCGTGTCCGTCACGGCCTGAAGACTGTCGATATCGGTCGTATTGATATCCTGAAGCACTTGAAGCCTCGTCATATATTTCATTCAAAAGTTTTAATAATTGTTCTAGCGTATCCGATAAACCCAGGTTCCATCCGGCAATTGACCCTGCATGGATTCGAGAGCTTCTACCGCTGAATCGATAGTTGGAAAGATCCCCACGCCCATGCGATAACGAGTGACCTCCGCGGTCTGGTATTCGAGCACTCCCAAGGGTAGCCCTAAGGATGAAAATGAATTAATGGATGTTTGGGCCTGTGCTCGTGTCAAGTGTGAGCCCACCATTAAGGTGAAGCCGTCGGTGTCTCGCGTGAAGGTAGTCGCAGGATTATCATCGCTGGATACCGCTGCGGGGGGCGGGTCGATGGATTCCTCCGCTTGCTCCGATAAATCATCGTTCGCAGCGTCATTTTGATTTTCATCATCAAGAGAGGATTGTGATTCATCCACTCCTTCTTCCGGAGCTGCTATGGTTGAGGCCACTTCCTGATTGGGAACGATTTCAGATCTGTTCGACTGGAAGGCATAGACGTAGATCAGAGCGGAAATCGTCACGAAACCAATTACTGAGACTATCATCAGCGCAGCTTTGGGCTGGCCTTGCGGCCGGCGGATTGGTGTGCGCGATCGTGGAGCTTTCTTCGTTTCAGCTTCAGAGTCAGTCCCTGTCTCGTCCTCAGCCTCTAGCTCGTCCTCAGTCTCTAGCTCGTCCTCAGCCTCTAGCTCGTCCTCAGTCTCGAGCTCGTCTTCAGTCTCGATCTCGTCCTCAGCCTCTAGCTCGTCCTCAGTCTCGTACTCGTCCTCAGTCTCTAGCTCGCCCTCAGTCTCGTCCTCAGTCTCGTACTCGTCCTCAGTCTCTAGCTCGCCCTCAGTCTCTAGCTCGCCCTCAGTCTCTAGCTCGCCCTCAGTCTCTAGCTCTGCCTCTACGTCTGCTTCCGCCTCAGTCTCTTCCTCTTCTACATCTTCCTCCACGTCCTCGGGCACGTCGGAGGCTAAATCGGCTTCACCCTCTTCAATCTGCTCATCGACAGGACTCTTTACCTCTGTAGATTCGAGTTCTTCGTCCAGAGTATCGGTTGCCGTGCTCTCTTCAGCAGCTGAATCGGTCTCAGCATCCTCGTCGGATGCTTCGAGATCCATTTCTGTGGCGATGGGCGCTAGTTCGGCCTCACTTTCCAGTTCGGAATCGGTGACGTTTGGCTCTTCTGGCAACGGCTCCTCTGGCAATGGCTCCTCTGGCAACGGCTCCTCTGGCAACGGCTCCTCTGGCAACGGCTCTTCTGGCAACGGCTCTTCTGGCAACGCTGTCACCGCCTCGACTGCTTCAGGGACAGTTTCGAGTTGTTCAGAGAACCCGGAGATGGGTGGAAGGAGATTCGCGAACGCCAATCCGTCATCTGGAGTGAATATGGCACCGGCCTTTCTTTGATGAAACGTACCAAGACCTGAAATATCACTCGACCCCGAGCGACCAAAATCATCGACGATACCTTGAATCCACTCCTGAGCGATGCGTTCGGATTGCTCTCTGGTGAGGTCATTTTCCTCCAGAAGGAGATTGCTAAGAGAAATGAGTTCTCGCATATGCTCTATCCCTCGCCCTCACTACTGGAGTCACGGGTAAGAACAAATGCCACACGTGGCGCATGCCATGTCGTTCCTGCTTCCGACTCTTTCCGTCGAGCCGCGACGTCTTGAGCCTTCAGAATCCCCAGACCGGGTAGATCCACGTCTCGACCAGATAGGAGGGCCTTAGAAATGATGCGACCGATGGTATTTTTATTATCCAAAAGCGTGTCCTAGAGTGACGTTCTGAGCCGAGTGGAAAGGCTGAGCGAAAGATAAGTGCAAGGGTGCACTATTGTCGGTTACCAGCGGAGTCGAGCCCCCAGGTAGAATGCATTCGATTCAAATTCGTAGGCGTCCCAGAACTGGGATCCGGAACCCAAATTCCGGATTCCGGCCGTGAAGCCATAGTTCTTGTGAAAAAAATATGAGCCTCTTAGATGGACATTTGTCGTTGCAGGCACCTTTTTGGTAGCTGTGGCATCGATCGTTCTGGCAGCTTCGTGTTCAACCCGCAGCTTCATTTCGAGATCACCGTCCATCAAACCCGCCACAACATATCCCCCAGCGACCAGAGGGGAGAGGTACGGCACATCCATATTTGTAGAAGAGACACTGGCATTTCGGGCGATGAGATCCACTCCCGCCTGGATACCGGGACGGAGTATCACAGATAGATCACCGGTTGCATAGTATTCGTCTGTCGCCGAGTAGCCCAGAGCAGAATAACCTGCCAAATAACCGCGGACAGAAACATCGCTCTGGACGGGATATCTGAAATACGGTTGGTCTCGCCAGCCCGCCCTGGCAGAAGCACTGAATAGCTCGGTCTGAACGCGAATTCCGATGTTGGCATCGATTGACGTCATGGAGGGAAGCAGAACCGGCTCATCCATCAAGAAGGGCGACAGCGTCATGACATCTTTCATTAACGATCCATCGAGGCTTGGGCTCGTCTGGGCGTGAAGCTGGACGGATGGAGAAAGAAAGTAGGTCGCGCTGAGCACGGGCGCGAAGTAGGTGAGGGAGCGTGATGGGGCAGTCGCGCCCTGAGGCTCTGAGCTGAAACCGAGGACCGCGGCGCCAATTCGGAGCTCCATTTTGCTCGAATACAGATAACGAACCGCCACTTGTACCAGGCCGGATTTTACGGTCGAACCAGGAAACGAGTTTGCATCCAACCCAGATGACGTTCCATGACCACTGATATCAATACTTCCATCGCGGACGGGTATTGAAAGCGCCCCCGTCACATTGATGAATCCTTCGTCGGAATCGGTGGAGGGGTCAATTCTCAACGCTGGATTGAACACCTGGGTGTCTATATGAGATCGACCGGCGGTTACCGATGAACGCAAAGAAATTCGAGAACCAGGGGCGGTATTGAGTGATACTGCAGTGTCAAAGCCTGAAAAACTTCGCTCAGGAGACGTATTTGATAAAACGCCGAGGGCCGGAGTTGCTCCGAAAAGCCTGTAGGAGTGGCTGAACGCGCTTCCGGATATGCCAATCGTGACGGGACCTGTCCGTCTTTCGAGGCCGAGAAAACCATCAAATAGATTTCGACCAGAGTTTACAGATTGTCCACCTACAGATACGTCGTGTCCATCCGTCCCGAAATATCGGCCACGCACAAGGGCAGTGGTCTTATGAGTCGCCAGAAGCGTGACGTCAGCAGAGAGGACTCTGTCCAGATATCGTCCCGCTGATACATCAATCACTCCCGACAAGGGCAGCCTTCTGGAAATCGCGGCGACATCTGGTGGCTCTGGGGCAACGAGAGGGCTGGGAGGCAGATCCGCGCTAGGTTGTTTGTAGGCTTCTGTGAACGGACGCCGATTTGGAGATATATCCGGTACGCGCGGCGGTGGATTAAATCCGACAATTGGCTGGCGTCGCAAGTTTGGAAAAATAATGCTGAGATTTCCCGTGATCTCGACTTCCCGGGGCACCAGATCTGGAAGAACCACATCCTGACGGGCATGCGCCATGCCAGCGAACGTCATCATGACCATCAATGAGAGACAGATTCTGTTCATGGTTTTACTGAAGTTCATTCAGACGAATGGAAGCTTCCTCTTGCACGGAAGAATCCGGATACAGAGAAGTTATGAGTTCATAAAGCCGCATCGCCTGTCCATTATTTCCCTGAAGTTGAAATGCTTGTCCCTGAACCAGGTAGCTGCGTGCTAGCCATTCCGGATACCCGGCAAACAGTGCCTGCATTCTCGAGAGGGTTTCGATACCCGCGTTCAGCCGACCCGTTTCGATCTGATAGGATCCGAGCAGATAGACGGCTTCGGCTCCCGTTTCATCTCTAGAACGAGAAGCGATAAGATCAAATAGGCGCTCTGCTTCAAGGGCTTCGCCGCGTGCCAACGCAATTCGAGCCAGTCCCAGATACGCGGGGAATGTTGCATCTGAAACAGGAGCGTCCTGTACGGCCTCCCGGAGGAGGCTCTCGGCCTCGTCCATTCTGTCCTGCTGCCGAAGCGCAAGGCTCAAGCCGTATCGCGCCAGGGCGATGTACCGGACATCACCATCAGCTTCGTCTTCCATGAGCCGAAAGAATCCTTCAGCATCCTGAGCATTACCCCCTGAGAGATGAATATGCCCCAGAATACGCGCCGACTCGAGTACCCTTGAGCTTTCGGGATAATCATTTACAATTTGCGTGTAGTGACTCGCTGCGGCGACTTCATCTCCTCGAATTTTCAGAATTTCAGCCGCATAAAAATGAGCTTCAGCGAGTAAAACGCGATCGGAGGCGGTTCCAATGAAGTCGAGAAAGTTGTTGTACGCCTCCTCGGATCGTCCACTTTGAAACCTCGCCTCAGCTTGCCGAAAAATCAGCTGTTCTGCGGCTGGGGTACCGGAAAGTGCGACCACGAGGGAGTCCATGATGCTGTCTGCGCGCTCATCCTGGCCGGAAGCCATGAGCGCAAACTGAATTCCCGCTGCGGCGTCAGCAACAAAAGGACTCTCTGGATACCTGATCAGGACCTGCTCATATCCCTGCACCGACCCGTCAATATCCCCGGCATTAAAAAACGAGTCGCCGATGCCGTACTGAGCCTTCGCGACTAGTGGATCCAGTGGATATTTATCGATGAGGATCTGATACTCCAGGACCGCCTGCTCGTACTCGCGGTTAAGGAAGTACAGGTATCCCAGGGAGTATTGCGACTCTTCTCGCCATTCGCTGGATGGATAATCTTCGATAAGCTGTCTGAAAGTTGAGATAGCCTCGAAAGCATCTCCAGAGTTCGAGTACGCTTGCCCAATCTGGTAGATCGCGTAGTCGTCGCCCGTAGCCGCCATACGGCTGTAGCTCCTGACCGCATCGGGATATTGTTTCAACGCAAAATGACTGTCTGCCAAGCGAAGGAGGGCATCGGAGCGGTACGGCACAGTTCCGGTGTCATCTCGATACGCGCTCAAGAACGAAGTAAATTCTGGTATCGCACTGCGAAAATCGCCCTGTTTGAAGTACGCCCACCCCAGTGCATAGTGGGCCGCTTCAGCGTGACGGGCTCCCGGATATTCTCTTAGGTAGCGGGAGAAGAGACGCTCGGCCTGTGCGTATTGCGAAAGTTGAAAGTAGCTCTCAGCCGCCCAGAATAGCGCCTCTGATGTGTTGTCAGCCGATGAGTTGGCCGAGGACAGACTCATGAACTGGTCCGCAGATTCCGCGTAGTTTCGATTGCGATAGTTTAACCACGCTTTCTGAAATACGATTTCGCCAACGAGGTCGGGAGAAACAGCGTTCAACGCAATCGCCCGATCAAATGCACGGTGTGCACCATCAAAATCTCCAAGCGCGATACTCGTATTTCCGAGATGCTTGAGGGCATCGCCCAGCACTTCAGAGTCGCCGTAATTTCTGACAAGGGAGTCGAAGGCATTACGGGCTTCAGTCCATCGTCTCTGTTCGTAGAGCACGACTCCGAGTTCAAACCATCCGTGGTCGGCGAGCCTGTGTCGGGGGTATCGGGCAACGAAATCACGAAAAGTGTCGATGGCTGCCCCGGCGTTTTCTTCCAATCTGAGATTGACGCCCGCATAGTAGACGGATTCCGCGGCAAGGTTGAGGTAGCCAGATTCCCAGACGGAACGAAAGTTATCAGCCGCCCACTGATAGGCTCCCTCGTAATGATAATTCCATGCTAAGCCGTAGAGAGCCCGTTCAAAGTAGGGGCTGTTGGGATCTCCTTCGGAAAAGTGCCTGTAATTGAGAATCGCCTGTTCGCTGTTTCGGTTCTGGTTTTGAGATTCAGCAAGGAGAAAAATGGCCCTCTCACGAGCATCTCCTGATAGATTTGGCATTCTCCTCGTGATTTCCTCCGCCGCCCGTCGAAAATCGTCGATCTCGTAGTAAACTTCTGCCAGGGCAAGGCCCATGTTACTGGCGAACTCGGAGCCGGAAAATTGGCTGTTCAGCCGTTCGAATGCCGCCGCGGCTTCGTCATATCGTCCCAATTCGACCTGGCTGTAAGCAATCGCGTATGCGGCGCGCGGTGCAGTTTCTGTCGTGCTAAAATTTTGGACGACGCACTCAAAGTAGGAGAGAGCTTCCTGATTCCGATGGAGCTGATGGGCTGACTCTCCCATCCAGTACAGTGCAAGCGCAGAGTGCTCTGCAGTAGGTGATCTCTCAAGTACCTGCTCCAGTGTCAGTATGGCTCTATCGTAATCCTCGGCTTCGAAGAAATATTTCCCGAGAGATAAGCGGGTTCCAAATGCAAATGGATGGTGTGGATAGCTCTCGTCGAATCGCCGAAGTAAAGAGATCGCATCGTCTTCGCGGCCCAAGGCCAGGTACGATTCGGCCTCATAGTACATTGCATCCGGAACGCGGGGATGGTCGGTATGGTCGTTCTGGAACTGATGAAATCCTTGTGCCGCGTTTGCAAACACATTGGAGTTGAACAGACGAAGACTGGACTGAAACTGATCGTCACCCGATCGATCTGCTGGCTGGGCGACTGCCATTTGTGACAGCAGAAAGCAAAGGGCAACTGAACAGGTGGTGCTGACCGCAAGGCGAAAGAACGAAATCAAATAGCAGGGGAATACCCTCATAAATACATTTGCCCTCATCAAGTGTATGTGAGTCGCACAGACGGATCATTCCCATCTGGCCGAACTATATTTCAGACTAACACAGCCAGTTCACGGCTCCCCTTAACCCCTGTACTGGCGCTACGTTTCAATTGAAGACACGGGAAGCAAGTATCTGGATCACAGCAGGCTTATCTTCAGCGGGTTTTTTCATCACAGTCCCAAAAACATGAGTGTACTGGCCGTAGGAACGGTTGCTTTTGACCGAATCGAAACGCCCTCCGGAATGCGTGAAAGAGCGCTCGGAGGCAGTGCCATGTACGTGACAATGGCCGCCCAGTATGCTTGTGACGATGTTCGGTTAGTAGCTGTGATCGGAAACGATTTTCCGGAGGAGTACGCCGAAATAATGCGATCTCGAGGTATTGATCTGGACGGGCTGGAACTACAACCTGATGGCCTGACATTCGCCTGGGGAGGACGGTACCACGAAGACCTCAACACGCGCGATACTCTCTATACGGATCTGAACGTACTCGCGGAATTCAGACCCAAACTACCCTCTTCCTACGAGGATGCCCGCATCATTTGCCTGGGGAATCTTCATCCGGACGTTCAACAGAGCGTGATGAATCAGGTATCTAAACCAGAGATGGTCCTATGTGATACCATGAATTACTGGATCGATAAAACACCAGATGAATTACGAAGCGTCCTGGCGAAGGTAGACTGTCTGGTGATCAATGATTCAGAAGCTCGAGAGCTTTCGGGCTGCTCCAACCTGGTTCTGGCGGCGGGAAGAATCAGGGAAATGGGTCCAGATGTGCTGATTATCAAAAAAGGAGAACATGGGGCGCTGCTCTTTGCAGGCGAGAGTATTTTTAGCGTTCCAGCATTCCCGTTGAAAGAGATCGCGGATCCAACGGGTGCTGGCGATGCCTTCATGGGTGGTCTCGCTGGCTATCTCTCCGAATGTCGCGACCTCGATCTGGATTCGCTTAAGAATGCACTGGTTTATGGAAGCGTGGTAGCGTCGTTTACAGTGCAGAAATTTGGTCCAGAAGGACTGTATGACCTGACAACCAGCGAAATAGACGATCGCGTAGACTCCTTTCGGGGTCTGACCACTATCCCGATTTCAACATTGACGGGCTATTGATTCATCATGCTGAGGTGAGCTCGAGCGGTAGGTACCCACGACTGTTCAATCTTGGACGCCGAGACACCGAAAACGTCCGAAAGTCGGCGAACCTCGCTGCTCGATAAATTTGCCAGTATTCTGAGTGAAGCGTAACCCAGCTCGAGGAGGACGTTGAAATCTTCTTCAGAGAGCTGAACAATCTTCCGGACGGTTGCCTCCTCACTTGTTTCCAGAACCGGATCGCTCACGCGAGGCGTGGCCGATCGTCTCTCGATAAATGTGGAGACAGCCCTGAACTTCGGAAGAATCTGCGTGCTTGTTCCTGATCCTGTTCTCCCGGGTTGCTCGCCAGCACTCGGAGTGGCATCGTGGACAGCAAATCCGTTTTCGAGTTGGACACGGCGGCGTCTTCTGGCGGACATGGACTCTTGATCCATTTCTGGAGTCTTGGGTTTTCTTCGACGGGTTCCGTTCCGCGGTTCGGGGGTCCAATGGAAGCTCAATTCGCCCGCTTCAAGTGGTTCATCGTGCTCGCTCTCTCGAATGTCCTTTGACAACCGTTCGAAGTCCAGATTGGAATCTCGATCCAATATCTCTGGAAATTCGAATTCGTGATCAGCCGGAGGCTCCAAATCGCCTTCCGTCTTGGAAACAACATCCAGAGCAAATTCACTTTCGTCGGCCGAGACCTTTTCAGCACTTTTTCAGGGCTCTTCTTATGATCTTCGTCGCGCTCCGGACCTTCGATCACAGGGATTTCCGCATGCTCAATTTCGCTAAAACTGACGTCGTCTCCCTTTAAGCGACCAATTTCTGCTTCAAGGGACTCCTTCTCTCCACGCACCACATCTAAATCGAGTTGCATATCCTGCCTGAGGATTGACAACTCAAGTTTTTTCTGCTCCAACTCCTCTCGCAGAATCAGATTCTTACTTTCCTGTTCTCCCTGGGCACGGTGAATGCGAGAGGTAGATTCCTGATATCGTTCGCGCTGCGCGGCAACACGGCGTCTCTGTAGTGCCTTCTCTTTCTCCGCAACATCCTGGAATCGCTCTTTCAGACGTGACAACGAGAGTCTGTATCCAAGAAACATGCCCAAGACCAGCACAACCAGTCCGGATAACAGCAGTACAATGATATCTATTTGAACGTTCATACCTGACAGAAAGACCTAATAAAGCTCATTCGTGTATATAATCTCAAATATTACAATCGAATTTCTGTGGGGCACCACAAACCGCCTATTTTGACGCCACCCGTGACACAGACCTTCCGGGCACAGTCTACTTTTTAGAAATCCAGGCTCTTTTCTCAGCTCTGCCATAAATGAGTAACGCTCTCAAAATTGTAATCTGCACCGTATTCGCGCTCTCTCTGTCGGTTGGGTGGGCCGGGTGCGCCCAAAAGGCAGAGGAACCAGAAAATCGCGACGGAATCTTGATCAAGCTCGATAAGGGCGATGAAGATCGATTGCTGGCATTCTATTTGGGTGGTTATCTGGGCGAAAAGGCTCGAAATCCAGAAATCAGTGGTCTCATTCAGAAACGAGAAAAAAATTGGTATTTGCTGGATCCAACACAGATATCCGACGCGGATTCCACGTTAAACAGGCTGGTCGCGGCAGGCAGCTCTGATCGTGTTGTTGATTGGGATGAATTTGAGGCATTTGTTTCGGAAACGTATTACGGGGCTCGTTCAGCCCCGCCAACCATTGAGCGGATGAAGCAAAGAGTCGGTGATTGGCACCTGACAGATGAGTGGAGCGCATACGAGGTCGAGGGTACGATGTCGCCATTTCGGAGGAAAATCTGGCTACGAACCGCGAATCTGATGACAGCGATTCGAAGGATGAACAGCTTTTCGGATCCGATTTTGTATGAAGAGGGGACCGTCTTTGTCGGCGAACACATTGTGAACGGAGCTGTGGTGGAAACTACGTTCATGTTGAAGCGAGCTGATGGATTCTGGGACTACTTCGCATACGATGAAGCAGGCGACCTCAGTACGGAGGTGACAAAAGAACCGGAAAACATGCAAGTCCCCGTGAAGTGCATCGGCTGCCACTATGGAGACCGTCAGTTCGAACCCGAGCGAAGTTTTCCAGCCCAACCCAGACCGGGTCCGAACGGCCCCAGATCCATCTTCACGGAAGAAGCCAATAAGAGCGCTCAAATTACTGCGGAGTTGCAAGAACACGCTAGACGAAGTGACACCATTCTCGGCTTGTACGCGACGCTATATCTATCTGGAGTAAGCACTCGAATACGTCAGGGTGAAGCCACAGTGGATGAAATCGACATGATGCAGCGTCTCGGTTTTGCGGAGTAAGCTGCGTAGCTTTGATGAACAACCTGTAGTGCTATGTCTCTCGGAATCGTACGTCTGAATAACGCCGTTTTTTACGCCCACCACGGTGTCATGAAGGAGGAGCACCGGGTCGGGGGGCGGTATGAGGTCGACATAGCGATGGAGGTGGATTTCGAGGATGCCGCAAAGGAAGATGATCTCGATAAAACCGTTGATTACGAACGCGTATATGGCGAAGTCAGGGAAATCATAACCGGAAACACTTTTTATCTGATTGAGCGCCTCGCATATCTCATCGCTAATAGAATTCTTAGTCAGGAACCCGCATCCCGCTCTGTGGAGGTCGCAGTAAGGAAGGCGAATCCACCCGTGGGCGGCCCATGTGATTACGCAGAGGCGATTTACAAAGTCGTTCGATAACCGACTCCACGTACGTGAAAACGCTCTACCTACTTCGTCACGCCAAATCTGACTGGAATTCGGATTATTCAGCGGACCACAACCGTCCAATTTCCAAGAGAGGAGTTCGAGCTGCGAAAAATATCGGTATATATGCCCTTGAGCATAAAATCAGGCCTGATATCATTCTGAGCAGCTCATCCCGGCGTACCCGTGAAACGATTGCTCTCGTCAGCGAAAATGCCAAGTGGTCTGATATCAAAGTCAGATTTGAGGATTCTCTGTATTTAGCCAGAACAGAGACCGCGCTAGGTGTTATCCGAGCAGCGCCTCGATCTATCGACAGCCTACTGCTCGTGGGTCATCAGCCGTGGACGGGTGCAGTCGCGTCTCGACTTCTCGGAGGAGAGACAATCGAGGTTCCAACAGCCTGTTTCATCGGGATCCGGCTTGATCTGGACGATTGGTCATTCGCTGGATCCAATCCTGGCAAGTTGGTGATGCACGTACTTCCGAGGAGCCTGGACTGATCTGGGGGGCGTCAGGATTTCGCCGCAAAGATGGTCAAGAAATCGTACATCAGATTGTCCACCTCGGTGGTTTCAGCCAAATTGTCGAGTACAGCCTGAAATTCCGCTTCTGAAGGAAGTTCTTCGAGATAGTAGGATCGATAACGAAAGAGTCGTTCTCGCTCTCTTGTAGCGTCCAATTCACTGTGAAATTGGGTGCCGTATATGGGCTGATTTTTTATCCGGAAGGCTTCGAAGGGCTGAGAGCTGTTCCGAGCCAGTTCGACCGCTTCCTCTGGCAGCTTCGTCACGCGATCATGATGGCCCATGTTCGCCATGAAGCTATTCGGAAATGAGTGAAACAGTTCATCTTCTTTTCCGGCATCAGTCAAACTGACAGAATGACACCCGAGTTCGGCCAGACTGGCGTCGTGCTCCACCGTCCCCCCGAGTGCGCGCGCAATAAGCTGGTGCCCCCAGCAACTCCCAAATGTGGGCATTTTTTGGTGATAGGCGTCTTGGACCAGATCAAGCGCAAAGGGCATCCAAGAGTAGTCTTCTGCAACAGAGAACTCTCCTGCACCGCCAATGAAAAAGGCATCGAATCCGTCGAGAATGCCTTCTACTGGCCTTATCTCACTCCGCGCGAGATTGAGCGAGATGAGCTGGTGGGGCTCTATACGGCATCGCTCCAGGAAGCAATTTTGCTCCTGTAATTCGATATCCGGCGTACTTCTTGCCTGAAGCAGCAGAACTCGTAGGTCACTCAGATTCGATTCCATATAACAGCGTTAATGACGCACGATCAACTACTTAATCCGCGATGAGGTCCTGAAAATTATCAGTCAACATGCGATAGAGAAGATGTAGGGGGAGGCCCATCACGTTGTAAAAATCACCTTCAATACGCTGGACAAAAAATGCGCCTTCATCCTGAATGCCATAAGATCCGGCCTTGTCCAGCGGAGAGCCAGATGCCACGTAGCGCTCGATTTGATCCGCGGAGATGGCGCCCATAGTGACGGTCGTGCTTTCGATGCGTGTCTCGACTCTCTCCGAGGCGAGATGCTGAAGAGATATTCCAGTGATCACGCGATGTGATCGACCGCTCAGCGCTGACAGCATATCCTTTGCGGCCTCCTTATCTGTAGGTTTACCAAGAATCTGGTCGTCAAGGATGACAATGGTATCCGCTCCGAGTACGAGAGCCGACGGGGACATCAACGCAATATTTGAGGCTTTTTCTGATGCCAGCCGAGCCGCCATACGTTGCGGAGGTTCGCCCGCAATCATGGTCTCCTCGCGCTCTGATGGGAGCACTTGAAACTTGAAGCCCGTCGAAGTTAACAGGTGGCTTCTTCGTGGAGATCGAGAAGCGAGGATAAAGGGGACGTTAAGCGTCATGCAGAACTACCTGATCAGATCTGGATAAAGTCGTGGCCCTTAGGAGGACCCCAAGAAAAATGCAGAAGAAAATAGCGATAATGGGCCAGTCGCCGAAGCGATAATAGAGAGTAGAGCTTCCCGACAGTGAGATGGTAGCCGACAGAAACTCGTTGGTGCCCACAAGACTGCTTGAGATAACATTGCCCTGGGAATCAATAAATCCTGAGATACCATCAACAGAGGACTGTACCACAGGTAGGCCACTTGCAGCCGCGAGAAGTCGAGAGAAGGCGAAATGCTGCTTCCTCGGTGAATCGGAGGACCACCATCCATCCTGCGTGTGGATCAATAGTAATTCAGCTCCAGCTCTGCGGTACGTGAGCGCATCTCTGAAAAAGAGACTCTCAAAACAGATCAAGATTCCAGCTGACCTATTCGCAATATGCACCAGCGGCATATCAACTCCTTGCTGGTAAGTCGAGACGCCTCCCGAATCGACACTGAACCGCTCGAAAAATGGAATCCAGTTTGAAAAGGGCACCCGTTCCACGAACGGTACCATACGGCGCTTTTTATACACTGCATTCGATGTCTGGGACGAGACGACAACATTGAAATATTCACCGTCATCGCTCGTCAAGATGCCGCCTGAAAAAACTGGTCCACCGAGCGAATCGGCCATTACAGAAAGTTGGGCCCTCAAAGTCTCCTCAGATCCAATCGGAAGCGCTGTTTCCGGGAACAGCACTGCATCGAGTGAGAGGTCTTCATCCATTGCGATGTCCAGCAACCTCCCAGATTTTGATTCATCCGTGACATCACCCCAGGTCGAAGGCGTCCAATTTGGTTGCACGATGGCAATAGAAAGGCTGTCCGGTGAAGGGGATACATGCTCGCGGGCAGTCAGAAACGGGTAGGCTACGCTGATCGATATGACTGCGAGGGCTACCAAGGCGTGTTTTTTCTTCAGAATCAGCGCAACAGAGGCGCTCGAAGCAAGGACGAGAAGCGAGAGGGCGCTCACTCCTCCAACCTTCGCCCACTCGAGAGCCCAGGGCGAATCGGCGGCTGCCAGTCCTGCATTGATCCACGGCATTGCAATCGGTCCCTTCAAAAGCAGGAGATCAAACAAGAACCAGGCACAGGCGGCCAATATGACTCGCTGTACCGTACTCGTCGTAGAAGCACTGCTAACGAGGAGGGCGATAAACAGGCTGAGGACACAGGCGAGCAAAAATAAGACCAGAACGGAGGTGATAGCGGTAACGGTGACAGGATGGAATGCAATCCAGAAGAACGCTGTGAACCAGGCACCGGTGAAGAAGGAAAGTGATTTGATGAACAGTTCTTGTCGGTCGCCAACCAAAAGGCGCGAGAAAAAGAACCCGGGCATAACGAGCGCCAGTACCCAGATACCCACCGGTGGCCAGGCCAATCCGTAAGCTATTCCAGATGCGAGGCAAAAAACTATCTCTTTTGGTAGGCTACGCATTAACTTCCGACGATCGGGAGACGAACATTGGGTGCAATATGATCACGCTGACGGTCTGCAATCATAAGGGTGGGACAGGAAAAACTACTACCTCGATAAATTTGTCGGCAGCGCTCGCTTTGAGCGGAGAGAAAGTACTCGTCATTGATCTGGATCCACAGGGTTTTCTGACTCGAACGATGGGTTTTCCCGAACCCGCTGCATCGGCCTCGGCGATGGCATTATTTGATCCGGAATCAATGGGACCTCCTCCGGTAAATAAGCTGGGCACTTTCGATCTGATACCTTCGTCACCTGCGCTTTCGTCGGCCCTTCGAAAATTAACGAAGCCCACTGACGTCCTCTGGGTAAAGGAATACCTGGAACACCGTATCTCTGGATACGATTTTGTTTTGATCGATACCGCTGCCGCTGTTACCGTGTACAGTTTGAATGCACTTGTCGCCAGCGACGTGGTCGTCATTCCAGTTGCACCAGAGTATCAGCCGGTAATTGGTGCTGAACAAACATTCAAGACCGTGAATATGGTCAAGAAGAGTTTGAATCCACGTCTTTCCGACTGTCAGTTCCTGTTTACCATGGTCGATGGTCGGAAGCGAAATCACAGAGCATATCGCGAGTACATGAGGGACAAGTACGGCGACAGCGTCATGAAGTCCATCGTCAGAACGTGTACGACACTGTCGATTTCTGCGCGGGATGGAACGACAGTGTACGATCTTGATCCTCTGGCTCGCGGAGCCATAGACTACGCCAATATTGCAGATGAAGTGTTGTCGCTGGTCAGTCCAGAGGATCCAGCAGACCTTATGAAGCCAGAATGGATACATCTCGGCGGAGCAGTCCAACATCATGAATAAAGCTCTATGATGGCCGTCCTGGTAAGATTGGCGGTCCTGGGGATCGTGTTGTTCGCTCTGCAGATTCCCGTCGCGGGAGGCTTGTTGATAGGTCCGATTTTTGATCCGATGGATGGAGTCTGGTCGACGGCCCGCATTGCGCGTGGGCACCAATCCGGTGAGATGGCTATCGACGGCATGGATGCCGTGGTCAACGTCAGGTTCGATGAACGAGGCGTTCCACATATTTTCGCAGAAAGCGACAAGGACGCGACGATTGCTCTGGGATACATAGTCGCTCGAGATCGCCTTTTCGAGATGGACTTTATCCATCGCGTCACCACGGGTACGCTTGCAGAATTGATGGGTCCCGGGGCGATTGCGACCGATCAGCATTTTATACGACTCGGAATTCCACAGGCGGTCAGGAGAAATACCGTGATCCTGGCCGAGCAGCTTCCGCGTGACGCAGAGGCAGTTTCGTGGTATGCCCTGGGTGCCAATGCCTACCTCAGCGAGTTGGACGATTCCCACTATCCACTCGAATATCGGCTTCTTGGAGCGGAGCCTCCCGAGACGTTCTCAGCGGATTTCACTCTGAGTCTCTTCGCGTACATGGCCTACGACCTGAGTTACAAGTCCTCCGATATCGGGTTGGAGCAAATCAGGGCAGAAATAGGCCGAGAATCGTTTTCTGAATTGTATCCAAGATTTTCGAATTGGGAGAATCCGATAGTGCCACCCGAGGATTCTCGTTGGGAGGAAGGCCAAGCTGCCGCGCGGGAAAGGTTCGTGGACAGGGTGCCCGGGTCATTTCTTGAGGAATGGCCGAGCTCCCGCGAAGCGATTGCCGGGGATTCATTCGATACACGGGATCGATTGTCCCCGCTCGTTCCGTTTTCTGAGGGCTATGTCGAAGGAAAGGGATCCAACAATTGGGCAGTATCCGGATCACGATCGACAACAGGTATGCCCATACTGGCAGGAGATATGCACCTTGCACTGTCTCTCCCTGCCATCTGGTATGAAGCCCATATCGTGACGCCGCAAACCAATATTTATGGCGTGACATTTCCGGCCGTCCCGGCGATTGTTGAGGGCATTACCCCGACCACGGCGTGGACTTTCACCAATACTGGATCTGACCAGATCGACTACTACCGTGTTCAACTCGATGAATCCAGGACTCAATATCTCTTCGACGATGAGTGGGTTGAGCTCTCCCTCAGTATCGACACCATTCGAGTAAGAGGAGCAGATCCCGTTCTCGAAACTGTGCGATACAGCCATCACGGCCCGATTCTAGAGCGAGAGGACGCTGATTACGCGGTGAAGTGGGTGGGGCATGAGTTTGGATCGACGTTCGCCGCACTGTGGGACATGAACAGGGCCACAAACTACCAGGAGTTTGAGATGGCCACGAGGATGTGGGATTACCCGATGCAGAATATTCTCTATGCGGGGCGGGACAGCATCGTCGCTATCCGGTCGACCGGATACCTGCCGGTTCGGGCAAGTGGGAACGCTTTCGGTGTTTTGGATGGCCGTACCTCAGACACGGATTGGATCGGCCGAGTACCATTTGATGAATTGCCACATTCCATCTTGCCGTCGAGGGGATTTCTTACCTCGACCAATCAACGCCCTGCCAGCCAAGGCTATCCCCATTATCTTGGCCAGGACTGGCGCTCCATTTATCGTTCCATCCGCATCGAGCAACTACTCGAAGAGAAGACACTGCATTCTCCAGAGGATCTCGCGAGCTATCAAGCCGATGTCAAGGCAATTCAGGCAAGTTTATTTCTGCCGCACATCAGAACCCTCGACGGCCTGTCTGATGCCGGACAACGAATGCAGACCGCGCTGGTAGAATTTGATGGTGTAATGTCTCTTGACAGGACAGAACCACGCCTTTTCGGATGGTTCATGGATGCGCTGACTGACCTCATGTGGGATGAACCCGTGTTTAGATTGGGCTCCAATCCGAAGGAAATTCGAATCTTGGATTTGCTGGCCTCAGACCCACACTCTCGCTGGTTCGATCTGATTTCTACGCCGGAGCTAGAAGCGGCCGAGGACATCTTCAAAATGGCGTTGGACCGCTCCGGAGAAAGGTGGAAGGAAGAGGGCTATGAAGAACTCCCTCTCCGGGACCATCAGACACTTACCGTGCGCCACCTCACGCGATCGGCGGCGCTCAGACCACTTTGGCGCGAGGGCTTTCCATTTGCCGGATACAATGAGACACTCTCTCCAGCAAGATCGAATCCGGTGACCTGGAGCGCGTCGTGGCGCGTCATAGTTGACTTTTCGACATCGCCACCTAAGGCAAAAGGGATCTATCCCGGGGGCCAGAGTGGAAATCCAATGTCAGTCAACTATGACGCACATATGCAAAAGTATGTTGATTTCGAATATTATGACCTGGATCTATCGACCTCATCAGAGCGATAGAATTGTATTACCAGAACAGCTTCACGCATGTTAGATAAAGATCAACGATTTTCGAGTCGTATGGGGATGCTGCTCAGTGTCCTCGGCATAGCAGTTGGAACCGGAAATATCTGGAGATTCCCGCGAATCGCTGCCCTCAACAGTGGTGAGTCGGGTGCGGGTGCTTTTCTGTTTGCGTGGTTCGTCTTCTTGCTCGTCTGGTCGATACCGCTGATCATCGCCGAGTATGCTCTAGGCCGAAAAGGCAGGATGGGTGTTGTCGGAACGATCGCAAAAGTTGCGGGGAAGAAGTACACCTGGATGGGAGGATTCATTGCATTCGTCGCGACCGCCATTATGTTTTACTATTCGGTAGTAGCGGGATGGTGTGTGTATTACTTCAGTCAAATGGTGCTCGACCCTCTGCCCATTACTATGGAATCGTCAATGGCGATCTGGAATGGGTTCCAGGACTCAGGTCTACCGCTCGTATTCCATGCCCTCGCGATGTCAGTTGGCGCTATGGTCGTCCTCAAGGGTGTCAAGTCGATTGAAAGGGCGAACAAGTTTCTGATACCGGCTCTCTTCGTCATCGTATTGATATCTCTGATTCGGGCAGTCACACTGGACGGCGCGTGGGAAGGCATTGCGTTTCTCTTCAGTCCTGACTGGTCCACCCTGGCAAGGCCTCGTGTGTGGCTTGAAGCTCTTACCCAAAATGCATGGGATACAGGCGCGGGTTGGGGACTGATTCTTACGTATGGCGCCTATATGCATACAAAACACGGTGTCGTCAAGAATGCGATGATCACGGGTTTTGGTAATAACATTGTTTCTCTTGTGGCCGCTATCACGATTTTCGGGACCGTGTTTGCGGTCCTGGGCGCTGAGATGTCCAGGCCAGAGGTACTAGAAATAATGCGCTCGAGCGGACCGGCAGCCACGGGGCTAACCTTCATATGGATGCCGCAACTGTTTGCGAAAATGGCCTTCGGAAATCCGTTGGCGATGATGTTTTTCCTCGGGCTTTCATTCGCCGCGTTCAGTTCGCTGATTTCCATGATTGAGCTGACTTGCAGAATTTTCGTGGATCTGGGCCTCACAAGGACGCGCGCGGTCATATCAGTGTGTGTGATTTCTTTCGTGATGGGTATTCCATCGGCAGTAAATCTGACGTTCTTTGGAAATCAGGATTTTGTCTGGGGAGTTGCGTTGATGATCTCAGGCGCCTTTATAGCCTTCGCAGTCAACCGCTATGGTGTGACTCTTTTTCGGAAGGAGAATGTGGACGGAATCGAAGGAGACTGGAGCGCGGGCGGAAAATGGGATGTTCTCATGAGATGGGCTGTCCCACTGCAAGCTGTCATTCTGCTTGTCTGGTGGATGTGGTTGTCGATTACCGAATACGCTCCCGATACATGGTACGATGTCTTCGATCCCTATAGTGTGATGACGGTGCTGGTGCAGTGGGCTATCGTAATGGCCATCCTGTTCATGTCCAACAAGTGGTTGTTCAGGCGAACACTGGGGGATCATGCCGGCGGTAGTCACATCTAATCTTGTTGCCTGAACGATGCAGGTTATACCAAACCGTTTGTAGACGGATGAGTGTGAAATGAAACAAGGACCGGTCCGTGTTCTATTCGTATGTCTGGGAAACATCTGTCGCAGCCCACTCGCAGAAGGAGTATTTCGTAGTCTGGCGGAGGAGAAAGGTCTCGAGGGCCTTTTTCACATCGATTCAGCCGGAACGGGCGCGTGGCATGTTGGCCAGGCACCAGACTCCAGAATGAGTCAGACTGCGACGAGAAACGGGGTTGATCTCACCGGGCAAAGAGCTAGACAGTTCAATGAAAAGGACCTGGCAAAATTCGACTACGTTTTTGCAATGGATGAGAGTAATCTTCGAGACATCTTGCTCCATGATAGAGAGGATCTATACCACGACCGGGTTGGACTTTTTCGCAAGTATGATCCCGAGCCCGATGATTATCAGGTCCCCGATCCCTACTACGGAGGCGATGGTGGGTTTGACAGGGTCTACACAATCGTTGAGAGGACCGCGCGGGCGGTGATTGACCATCTCTCACACCTGCACGATCTGGATAAGAGCGGCCCGGCTCAGTAGTAGGCACAAGATTGGTCTATCCAAGAGCCCCGTTTTCGTGGGGGCTCTATTCAGTCGAGCAAAAACTCCACGAGATCAAATAAAGCTGTCGGCTCTCTCAAGTTCCGCAAGAGGATCGTAGGTCCGGTCGCTTCCAAGACTTCGTAGTCGACGACACCAGTGGCGACGGCAACAGCCTGTGCGCCAAAATATTGTGAGCAACTGACATCGTGTTGCGTATCTCCAATTATGAGCGTATTGCGCGGCTCAAAGTGATGATGACAATATTGGGACGCTCTGTCTACAGCAACTGCCGGGAGTCTCTTTCGATCTTCATGATCACTTCCGAAGGCGCCGAAAGGGAAGTAGTGGGCAACGCCTCCTGCGCGAAGCTTCGTAAATGCGGTCGACCGGAGGTTTCCTGTAATCAGACCGAGCTGCGTGCGGGGATTGCTGGAAAACTGATCCAGCAATCCCCGCACTCCCGGCAGGAGAGTCACCTGCTCTGGCGTGAGGGAAGATTCGAGAAGCTCGGTGTAGCACGCCAGACAGCGCTCCAAAAGTCTGTCTATTCGTTCGGTGGAGAAGCCTGTCTTTGTCAGAATATCACGAACGATCGCAGGATCGGTCCGTCCCGCGAAAGAGACGCCATCCGTAGACAATTCTCTACCGCAGACTTGCTCCAGGGCGTGCTTTATGGACGTGCGTCCCATTCTATTTGAGGTCAGCAGCGTGCCGTCAATATCGAAGAGGACAAGGAGCATTTGTATCAGAGATCCATCGAATACATGGAGGTTGGATCGTCTTCGTGCCGGATTTCATCTACACGCTCCTTTTTTCCTTCACCCGCATAGAGGGTGTTGGGAAAGTTGAGTACGTAGGCTGCATCCTTTCCGCAATTCTGATAAGCATGTACAACACCCGGGGGAATCGTGACTACCATGGGGTTGGAGGCACCCACCTCCAGGACCTGTTTAACTCCGATCGAGATGGAACTCTCTCGGGAATCCCAGAGGAAGAGGCGATAGGATCCGTGAAAAAACGCGAACAGATCGGTCTGACCAGAATGTTCGTGTGGGCCGCGGGATTGTCCGGGACTCGTAAGGGACAGATACCCCATGCTTGGAAAGTCATCCGCAAGCATTTCATCGCTTCGGAAGATTTCTGAGAGCCAGCCTCTGTCGTCCTCGAAGATCTGAAACGGTTTAAGCCCGACCCCCTCAATCGATCCCGTTTTCCAGCTCATCTCGCGCCCTCGCCTCCCAGCTCTTCGTAAAAAAGATCTCGTGAGAGCTTGTTGGCCTCTTCCAGTCCGTCAAACGTACCTGCATCACCCCACCAGCTCGACAAAACACCATGCGTCAACGTGCCCGCGGCCGCATACATGTTGCTGACGTCACTGATTTCAAGTTCACCCCGCTCAGAGGGAGTCAGGGTCGATATCAGTTCAAAAACAGACGATTCGTAAAAATAGATGCCGATCACAGAATAGGATGAAGGCGGTGAGGCGGGTTTTTCAATGACGCGAGTGATCCGACCGTCCACAATCTCGGGCACACCATATCGCTCTGGATCGTGCACTTCTTTCAGCAGGACGCGCGCACCCGATCCCTTGGCAGTCTGTTCGCGAAAAGCTGTTACTTCGTCCGTGATGTCCTCTCCGAGAATATTGTCTCCAAGAGCGACGATAAATGACGAATCACCAACAAAAGTTTTACAGAGATTGAGCGCCTGAGCAATGCCTCCGGGTTCATCTTGCACTCGATAGGTAAGGTCCAGCCCCAATCGAGAGCCACTTCCGAGAAGATTTACTACGTCTCCCATGTGTTCTGGGCTCGTCACAATGACCACTTCGAAAATCCCCGCTCTTCGAAGTCTCATGAGAGGATGATAAATCATTGGATAGCGACCAACTGGCAACAAATGCTTGTTGGTTACCCGAGTCAACGGGTAGAGCCGGCTGCCGGTGCCCCCGGCCAAAACCACACCTTTCATAGACCTCTCAATTAGTACGGGATGACCCCGTGAAGGTACACAACAACTTGCTCACCTGGACCCGTATTGGCTCTCGTAGTAGGACTTGTAGCTCTCGTCTTGAACGCTTTTCAGCCAGTTCTCGTTCGACAGATACCACTCTACGGTCTTTGTGAGCCCATCTTTGAGATTGTGGGAGGGCGTCCAGCCAAGCTCAACCTGTATTCGGGAATTATCGATTGCATACCTGAAATCATGACCGGGTCGGTCTTTTACAAATCGAATGAGATCTCTGCTCGTTCCGCTCGGGCGTCCTTTTGTCACGTCAAACTCATCCAGAAGCATGTGAATCAGATCCAGATTGGAAATCTCTTGTTGGCCGCCGATTAGATACGTGCCCCGGTTCTTTCCTTTTCTCAATACCAGATCGAGAGCCTCGCAATGGTCATCGACAAAAAGCCAGTCCCTGACGTTTTCTCCCTTTCCATACACCGGTATATCGAGATTCAGCGACGCGTTATTGATGACCAGTGGAATCAGCTTTTCAGGAAATTGGTAGGGACCGTAATTGTTGGAAGTGTTGGTAAGGACGTAGGGAAGTCCATACGTCTCCCCGAATGAGCGTACGAGGTGATCCGCCGCAGCCTTCGATGCCGCATAGGGTGATCTTGGTGCATACGCTGAATCCAGGGTGAAAACACCGCGAGAGCCCAGTGAACCGAAAACCTCGTCAGTCGATACATGATGGAAGCGGCACTTGTTGAAATCCGATTCCCAGTTGGAAAGGGCTACCCTCAGTAAAACAAGGGTCCCATTGATGTTTGTGCGCACGAAGGTCGTCGGATCCAGAATGGATCGGTCGACGTGTGATTCAGCTGCAAAGTGCACGACGGCGTCAAAACTGTATGATTCAAAGAGTTCAGCAACCCTTTTTTCGTCAGCTACATCTCCCTTCTCGAATCGGTAATTCTCGAGAGATTCGATTTCAGAGAGATTCTCCAGATTGCCCGCGTAGGTCAACAAATCAACGTTGACGAACAGCGTTTCGGGATAACGTGGGACAACCTGAAGCAGGTAGTTGGAGCCAATAAATCCGGCACCTCCCGTTACCAGGACGCATGAAGGCTTAAATGACAAGGAAAGTCCTCAGCTTATGAATCTTTGCGCCTCGTGTAAGAACGAGCCAGCAATGGGTTCCGAGTCTTGGCTGCGGTTCATAGTTTGCGATCAAACCCTGAGATGAATGAGCGAACCTCACAAGACCCTTTATCTGCTTGATGCGATGGCCCTCGCGTATCGGGCCCATTTCATATTTATCAGTCGCCCTCTGGTTAATTCCAAGGGCTTCAATACGAGCGCCACCTACGGATTCACAACCGCGCTTATCAAACTGATCGAAGATCATGGAATCGACTATCTGGCGGTGGTATTCGATGTTATGACGGAAGGAGGCACGTTCAGGGACGAGATGTACCCGGAATACAAAGCCCACAGAGATCCGCCCCCAGAGGATCTGATCGCGAACTTGCCCAATATCAAGCAGCTCGTTCGGGCTATGGACATTCCCGTGATTGAAGTAGGGGGCGTCGAGGCGGACGATGTCATTGGAACGTTGGCTCGCCGCGCTGAACGCGACGGAATGGATACGGTAATCGTGTCTCCAGATAAAGACTTTCAGCAGCTCCTCAGCAGCAATGTGAGCATGTTCAGGCCTGCGTACAGAGGGGAAGCATTTGACCCCATTACGGAAGCGTCATTCCGCGAAAAATTCGGACTGGCCCCCATACAGTTCATCGACATTCTTGCGCTGATGGGGGACGCCGCCGACAACGTGCCAGGTGTCAAGGGCATTGGGGAAAAGACCGCGATTCAACTCATCACGGAGTACGACACTGTAGAAAACCTGATCGAGCATGCGGATGAGCTGAAAGGGAAGCGAGCCCGCGAGGGAATGCAGAATGAGTCGGAGATGGCGCTGCTTTCCAAAAAACTAGTGACCATCAAGACCGACGTAGAGGTTGACATGGGCTGGGAGGAGTTCCTGTGTCAGAACCCTGATCTTGGTAAGATCAAGACGATATTTTCTGAGATGGAATTCAATCGTCTTTACGACCGCGTAATCCGTGTTCTGGGTCCAAAAGCTGACACTGGAGCTGAGGCCGGAGCGGAAGCCGGCGCTGGAGCTGAGGCTGGAGCGGAAGCCGGCGCTGGAGCTGAGGCTGGAGCGGAAGCCGGCGCTGGAGAAAAAACACCTCCTCCTATTGAGTTCGAGACCGAAGAGCAGGGATCTCTGTTTGGCGACAGCGAAGCCGAAGAACTGAAATCCTATGATCCAGATAGTGTCGATTATCAATTCGTGAATACGATTGCTGGGCTGCGGGATCTTGCTGTGACTCTCAAAGACGTTAAGCGAATATCCTTTGACACTGAAACGACCTCCGTCAATGCAATGATGGCCTCGCTCGTGGGCATCTCGCTTTCGGATGAGCCTGGACGAGGCTGGTACATTCCTACCCCAATGCCCGATGGCTCGTCCACCTCAGAGGTTCTGGATATTCTGAGGCCTCTATTTGAGGGGGATTCAGAAAAAATAGGCCAGAACATCAAATATGACTGGCTGGTTCTTGCGCGACACGGTGTCCGGGTTAACGGCCCCTATTTCGACACGATGGTCGCTCACTACCTGATTGCCCCGGAAGAACAGCATGGATTGGATTATCTGTCCAAGGCGTTTCTCGGATATGAAAATATCTCGATCTCCTCTCTGATAGGCACTGGAAAGGACGCTATTACCATGAGAGATGTGCCTCCAGCGGACGTGGCGCCCTATGCCTGCGAGGATGCCGACATAGCTCTGCAATTGGCGAACCTGTTTCGCCCCATGCTGGGTGAGAAAGGTGTTGAGCGCCTTGCTTTCGACGTGGAGTTTCCACTGATCACGGTCCTCGCGAGAATGGAGTTCGAGGGTATTGGACTCGATCGGGACGTGTTGGCCACCCTGTCAGTGAGAACGGGAGAGGATCTGAAGGTGCTGGAGGAAAAGATCTATCAGTCAGCAGACGAAACGTTTAATATTGCCTCCCCTGCTCAAATTGGAGTCATTCTGTTCGAGAAACTGGGCCTTCGGGTTGTCGCCAAAACATCGAAAGGCAAGCCGTCCACGAAAGAAAGTGTCCTTCAAGAACTGGCGGCTGAGCATGAGCTGCCCGGAATGATTCTCGACTGGCGAGAGTTGGCCAAGCTCAAATCGACCTATCTCGACACTCTTGGAGAACTCGTGCATCCCGAGACCGATCGGATTCATTCTTCGTTCAGCCAAACGACGGCGGCAACTGGCCGTCTCGCAAGCTCCAATCCCAACCTTCAAAACATTCCCATCAGGACGGAAAGGGGGAGAGAGGTTAGAAAGGCCTTCATTCCCCGGGATGGCGCCGTGCTGCTGTCGGCTGACTATGCTCAGATAGAACTTCGAATCCTGGCGTCGCTTGCAGGGGATGACGTACTGATGCAAGCCTATCTCGATGGCGAGGATATTCACACCGCGACCGCCGCTCGAATTTTTGGCCTGGACGCGGCCGATGTCACTAGAGAACAGCGAAATAAGGCGAAGGAAGTCAACTACGGCATTCCATATGGGATCTCCGCGTTTGGTCTTTCAACCCGTCTCCGATGTTCGCGTGCGGAGGCCCAAGAACTTATTGACACCTACAAGTCCAGCTATCCCGCTGTAGCCTCTTTCATTGTAGATCAGGTAGAAAAGGCTCGTGAAACCGGGTATGCAGAAACCATGCTGGGGCGCCGTCGATACATTCCCGATATCCGCGCGAGGAACAGGAATGTTCGATCTTTCGCCGAGCGGGTGGCGGTAAACATGCCAATTCAGGGTACTCAGGCGGACATGATTAAGCTGGCCATGATTTCCATTGATGCCCGGCTTCGAAAAGAGGGACTGAAAAGCAAGATGCTGCTCCAGGTTCATGATGAACTCGTATTTGATGCCGACACGGAAGAGGTGGAGGTGTTGAAGCGGATTGTTCAGGAAGAGATGACAGGTGCCCTGGAGCTTAAGATTCCTGTCGAGATATCTGTGGGAACAGGTTTGAACTGGCTGGAGGCGCACTGATGAGCACATTGTATGAGGGCTACGAATTCATCGAGGAGGATGGTGGGATTTCGTCCTATAGAATGACCGGAAATGGTCTTCACATCCTGCTCGCACCACAGGGTGCCGCGCCCGTTTCCACATTCATGATTACCTATCGGGTAGGCAGCAGGAATGAAAAGCCTGGTGAAACGGGAGCGACCCACTTTCTGGAACACATGATGTTCAAGGGGACCGAGCGGTTCTCGAAGAAGGCGGGCGAAACGGTCTTCAATGTGCTTCAGGGACGTGGCGCGCAGGTCAATGCTACGACCTGGAACGACAGGACCAACTATTACGAATTGCTGCCATCAGAGCATTTGCACCTCGCCATCGACATTGAATCGGATCGCATGCGCGGCCTGCTCCTGGATCCTGAGGAGGTAAAAAGCGAAAGGACGGTCATTCTTAATGAGTTTGACCGAGGAGAAAATGAGCCACTGAGAAAACTATATCACTCAGTGTGGTCAACAGCATTCGAGGCACACCCGTATCACCATCCGACGATTGGTTGGCGTTCTGACATTGAACAGATCACTCCACAAGGATTGAGGAGTTTTTATGACCGATACTATTGGCCAAATCATGCCACTGTCTCCGTAATCGGGGGATTTGACCCACAGGCGGTGATGTCAAAGCTAATGGAGTGTTTTGGTGGAATTGAACGGGGTCCAGAACCGCAAAATATCAGTATTCGGGAGCCGGAGCAGATCGGAGAGCGTCGTACTTCAATCCGAATGACAGGGGGGATGCCTGCTATTATTCTGGCTTTTAAATCTCCGCCCGCCGCTCATGCTGATACGTTCGCTCTTCATCTTGCGGGCATGATTCTGAGCAGTGGAAAAACGAGCAGATTGTACAGGAGCCTGGTCGATTCTGGATTGGCATCTTCCCAGTCAGCGGGAGCTTCATCGTTTCGCGACGAGGGCCTTTTCACTGTTTTTGCAATGTTGACCCAGAAGAGTACGATCCAGGAAGTAGAATCGACAATCAACACTGAACTTGAGAAACTGGCCATGTACCCTGCCACCGACGAAGAAATTCAGCGCGCACTTTCCAAGTTGGAAGCGCAGACGCTTTATGCAAGAGACGGTTCGTTTTCACTGGCATCACAGCTTAACGAAGCAATCGCCGCCGGAGATTGGAAGCTGCACACCCAGTTTCTTACCCGGGCCAGATCGGTGACAAGCGAAGACATTCAGTCTGCAGCGAGGCGCTACTTCACTCGCGATACAAGAACTGTCGGTGTGTTCGAGCCTAAAGAGATAGCTATCAGTTGACTAGAAGGGCATTCGCCTCCATCGCACTCAAGACTTGTCTTCAATCTCGCTGATCCATTTATCCAGCTCCGCTCGCATTTCGCTCATTGGGAACAGTCCCAGATAACTCTTTACAATCGTTCCCGATTCATCGATCACAAATGTGGCTGGCAGGGCGAAGATGCCACCCAGCTCGTCCCCAAGCGCGCCATCAAGGTCCAGAATCTGTGGATAGTTGACATAAAAATTCTCTGCAAAGGGCCTTACCGCTTCGAAGCCCGTTTCATCCAGGGAGACCCCTACAATCTCGAAAGGGCGATCAATCCACTCTTTCTTGAGGGCAACGAATTCAGGAATTTCAACCACGCAGGGGCCACACCAGGTAGCCCAGAAATTAATCAAGGTGATTTTTCCACTCAAGGAGCTCGACGTCAGCGTTCCGCCCCGCAACATCGGCCGGTTGAACTCGGGGAGAGAGCCTTGTATCTCTAATTCGCCCGCCTGAATGACTTCAGAAATCGAGGGTTTTGTTTCCGGCTTCGAACAACCCGAAAACAGCAGGACACAAAAAAGGGAAAGAATGGCTACTGAATGCCGCATTTATTAGGCCCTGTATTTATTAAGCAGGGTATTTCGCAGTGGTGATGCCGACGAGGAATGGGACAATCATATCGTTAGAAGCCCCAATTCTCTATCGGTTTCGACTTAGAACCCTTTTAGGGACCAGCGAGTATTCCGGGCCACCAAATGCCGGACTCTCATCAATTCTGAGTTATGTATGCCGATAAGTTTGTCACCCAATCGCGATAAGCACAGTGAAGTCGAGTACGGGGCTGAATCATCCGAGCCCGAAAATGGAGCTGAAAACGTCACCTGGGATCTGACAGATCTCTTTCCGACGACAGAGTCGCTTCTGGAAGAGCTCTCGAAGAGTCAGAGTAGAGCAGATAGCTTTGCCGAAAGATATCGGGGCTCCATGGGGCAGATTGGGGCGCAGGAGATGAAACTGGCCATGACTTTTCTGGGAGAGATCCAGGATGGCGTGGGCCGGGCCTACACGTACGCGTATTTGAACTGGTCAACCGATACGGCTGATTCGAAGCGCGGCGCTCTGCTTCAAAAAGTAAAGGAAGCGTACACCAGCATAGCCACGACTCTCCTGTTTTTTGAACTGGATTGGACCAAATTGGATGATGCACAGGCTGAAGAAATTCTGGCATCAACGGAAATGAACAGCTATCGGCACTATCTGGAAGTCGTTCGCCTCCAGAAGCCGCATCTCCTTACCGAGCCGGAGGAGCGGATTCTTATTGAAAAGTCCAACACCGGACGTTCGGCCTGGAACCGGTTTTTCGACGAGTCCCTCTCTGACATGCGGTTTTCAGTTTCAAGCGAGCAACTGAGCCAGCAGCAGGTCCTTGCGAGACTTCACGATGCAGACAGAAACGTGAGACGTGATGCGGCCGAAGCATTCACTCTTGGACTCAAAGACAACATTCGACCTCTGGCATTCATCTTCAACACCATACTGGCCGATAAGGCGCTGGATGATCGCCTTCGAGGCTACCCCTCGTGGATTTCGTCTCGAAACTTGTCGAACGAAGTTGCTGATGAGGATGTGGATGCTTTGATTAATGCAGTCGAGGCTGGTTACGGACATGTTGCGCGATTCTACGGCATCAAGAAACGCCTCCTGGGCCTTGATACCATGACCGAATATGATCGATATGCCCCTATCGGAGAATCGGATCGATCAATAGACTGGCAATCTGCTCGAGAGATGGTTCTCAGCTCGTACTCGGAATTCCATCCCAGGATGGGAGAGATCGCGACTCGCTTTTTCGACGAAAACTGGATTGACGCGGCGCTTGCTCCTGCAAAGCGCGGAGGCGCGTTCAGTCACGGGGCCGTACCGAGTGCCCACCCATATGTATTTCTCAACTACACCGGGAAGATCCGGGATGTACAGACCCTTGCGCACGAGCTAGGCCACGGAGTTCACCAGTTTCTGTCGCGCAAGCAGGGCATCTTTCACGCCGACACACCCCTGACGACCGCTGAAACAGCGTCTGTCTTCGGTGAGATGCTTGTATTCAAGAGGCTGATGAAGGAAGAATCAGACGACGCGAATCGGCTTGCGATGATGATGGGGAAAATTGACGATACCATCGCTACCGTATTTCGGCAGGTGTCCATGAATAGATTCGAGGACAGAATTCACACGCATCGGCGAGAGTCAGGCGAGCTTTCAACAGACGAATTGCGAACAGCCTGGATGGAAACGCAGAGGCCCATGTTTGGAGACAGCATATCACTTTCGGAAAATTACTCCTGGTGGTGGAGCTACATCCCGCATTTCCTGCACACGCCCGGCTATGTCTATGCCTATGCGTTCGGAGAACTGCTCGTTCTGGCTCTTCATGCCAGATATGAGCAGGAAGGGAGCTCGTTTGCGGATGCCTACCTGGAATTGCTCGAAAGCGGAGGCTCAGATTGGCCCCACAAATTGGTTGGAAAGTTGGGCGTGGACCTGCGAGATCCCGCGTTCTGGTCTTCTGGTGTAGACGCGATTGGAGCTCTTGTAGATGAAGCAGACGCGCTCAGCAAAAGGCTACAGCATAACGGAGAGTTGTCCTAGCATCCAGGCGCAACCCAAAGCGGCATAAATACCGAGAATGTATCCCGAGATGCCCATTAAAAGCCCGACTGGAGCCATTGACGGGTGATAAACGCTGGCGACGATGGGTGCGCTGGCAGCACCACCAACATTGGCCATGCTTCCTGTCGCAACAAAAAACAGCGGGGCTCTAATTAATTTCGCGGCGATTAAAAGAAGACCAATGTGTATGGATATCCACACGATGCCGGTGACGAGATACATGGGCGCTTCCATGATCGCCGCCAGATCAGCCTGTGCGCCAATCGATGTGAGCAGGAGATACAGTGCCAGAAATCCGATTTTTGAAGCTCCGGCAGACTCCAGTTTTTTCAGGGGTGAAAAGGAGAGCAGGAGGCCAACGGTCACCACAAGTAGAATGCCCCACGTTGTTGCGCTAATGATAGTTGGATCGCCTAAACTGGGAAGTCGACCTCCCGCTGCGACGGCCACTACGGTTACCACAAACCCCAATCCCAGTATATAAGTCAGGTCGTTTAGCGTTGCCGGTCTCTGAGACTGTTCGGCGGCAGCAAGATGCTCATTCACACGATCGATGGCAGAGCTGTCGGCATTGACCCATCGGTCAAATTTATCCTGAAAGGCACTTAAAAAGATTAAAACACCCATCCAGCCGTAGCCAACGACCGTATCCACAACTATGATTGTGCCCACTACCTCGTTGGAAGCACCTACGCTTGCTTGCATGGCGACCAGGTTAGCTGTTCCACCGATCCAGCTTCCGGAAAGCGTGGCCAAGCCTTGCCAGGCGTCAGCCGGTAAAAAAGAGCTGAACATTGCGAACGCGATAGGTCCCCCAATCACGATACCTGCCGTACCGACTAGCATCATGATGATGGCCATCTTTCCTAATTTCAGGATCGCCCGCAGATCTACAGTGATCATGAGTAGAAAGAGAGAAAACGGCAGTAAGTAGCTGCTCATCCATTTGTAGACCGGGGATTCAGCGGGAATTATTCCGGCAGTTGTCAGAATCATAGGGACGAAATACGCCCATATGACGGGAGGGAGGATCTTAAAAACTTTCGAAAGGGATGGCAGAGTGCTCAGCCAGAACACCAGCCCGAGGACACCGGCCAGAAGAGCGAACAGTTGGGTGGTTTCGGTAATCAAGACAATTGGTGCTGGCTTCAGGTTTGGCGATCGGCGCGAGGAATATACACGGAAAAGCGGGTGCCTTTCCCTTTTGTGCTCTCAATCTCGATTCGTCCCTTCATCAGGTCCACGAGCCCTTTGACGATCGCCAGTCCCAGACCCGAGCCTTCAAACGAACGACCATGCCCCGTGCTTTCTTGCGAGAACTCCTCAAAGACCTGCGGAAGAAATTCAGGGTCCATTCCTATTCCCGTGTCCGTGATGTCAATACGCACGCGCCCGTCATGAACCCCCCATCGCACGTCAATAGAGCCCTCGTCGGTGAACTTCGCGGCATTTCCGATCAGGTTATTGAGAATCCTCTCCAAAAAACTTCGATCTGCCATGGCGACAGGCTCGTCTGTGCCCTGACAGGACAGTACAACCTTCGAAGATCCCACCAGTGGCTGCAGCAGTTTTACTGTTGAGATGATGAGGGTGTCTACCCGAATTTCTTCAAGCTTCGGCTCGATAAAGTGGCGGTCCAGCCGTGTGGCTTCGAGCACAGAGTTGATTGTAGCCAGTAGACGACTCCCGCTTTCCTGAATCAGGGTAGCAAACTCCTTGAAATCCTTGTTTTCTACGCCCTCTTCGATAAGTTGTGCAAATCCAATTATGCTCGCAAGAGGCATCCGCAATTCGTGACTCATATTTGCCAGGAATGCGCTTTTCATCGCTGCGGCCTATTCCGCCTTCTTTCTGGCAAGCCTGAGTTGCTCTCCGATTTCGCGCTCGGCGGTCACATCTCGCAGCGTGATCAGGTTGGACTCGCGACCTTCCCATCGAATTGAATAGACATGGACATGAAACGTGACTTTTTCGCGGTCTGGATGCTTAATCGTAACGAAGTCACTGGCCTTTTTCGGGATCTCGAAAGGGGCCTCTAATCCGTATATATCCTCTAGTGGGCGGCCCAGCAGATCCTCAGTGGCTGGATTCGCGAACATGACAGCGCCATTTTCATCGAGAATCAGGACGCCGTCATCGATATTCTCAATAATAGTCCGAAGACGAATCTCTGCCTCCTGGGTCGCTTCGAGAATACTCGCGCGATCGATGGCATTCAGAATTGTGCGCCTCATCACCGCCGGAGAATCAGCACTTTTAAGAAGAAAATCCTGCGCGCCTTGTCGGATGAGTTGATCCCAGACCGGATCGTAATTATCTGAGACTCCGATCAGGAGTGGCTTGGATGGGGATGTGAAGAGCGGTTCGGTCAACAGGTTTCGAGCGGACTCGATTCCAAGTGACTCATCCAGAATCAGAATCGAAAAATCGCTCCCCACGGCATCCGTTGCCCCAGGTTCCTCACCCTCGTAGTGGAGCTGCAGGACCCACGTATCCTGACCCATCTTCTCAAAGCCCACCTTCAACCATTCGAGGTCTGTGGCAGTAGCACCAAAGGCGATAATGCGAACTCCTGATGTCATACTTGAAGAAGGCGAAGTTCTCGGGGGTACGTACTCAGGCTTTCGGCTCCTGATTCAGTGATGACCATGTCATCTTCGATCCGGACACCACCCTGATCAGGCAAGTAGATGCCCGGTTCAATAGTGAAGGTCATTCCAACATCCAGAATACTGTCGTTTCCTGAGCGGATATATGGCTCCTCGTGAACCTCCAGGCCCAATCCATGTCCGGTTCTGTGCGTAAAATACTCTCCATAACCAGCCTCCTGGATAACCCCACGGGCGGCGTCATCTATGCTGCCCGTCGTGACGCCCGGTCCAGCTTGGGCGCGCCCGGCGGCATTGGCGCCGTTGACGGCATCGTGGACGTTTCGAAGCGTCTCGCCCGGCTCGCCCAGTGAAAATGTTCTAGTCAGGTCCGAAAAATAACCCTGGTTGTTGGCCCCCCAGTCGAAGAGTATCAGATCACCTTCTTTTGCGGTGTAGCCTGATGGAACGGCATGTGGGTTCGCTGAATTGGCTCCGAACGCAATGATCGGTTGAAAGGGTAATTCACCGCCAGAGCCATGGGCAAGCAGTCTCTGAATAAGGATGGAAGATATTTCGAGCTCGCTGACTCCCACTTTAACGTGAGGCAGCGTATCAGCCAGAGCTGATTGTGCCATTTCGACCGCTTCGCGCATCAACGCGAGTTCCTGCTCATCTTTGCGCATGCGGAGCCCGGCTATCAGTTTTTCACAGGATAAGAGTTCAGCCTGGGGAAGTGCGGCTTCCAGATATCGTAGCTCTAAGACCCGAAGGCTGATCGGCTCTATTCCAACTCGTTCCTCGCCTGATGTGTTGAGATGCGCTAGTGCAGAATCAAATGCTAGTTGCCAGCTGGCGAGGTTTTCGGTGTAAGTAAACGTTCTGAGGGGAAAGGAGGCATTATTCAGTTTTTGCGCTTCGAGCTCTGGGACAACGATTGTAGCGTCATCGGCCGTAATGCAAAATAGGACGGGTCGTTCGCTGATGTGAAAGTGCAATCCACTCAGATACGGAAGGGATGGCCCTGGATTCAGCACAACTGCATCAAATCCCTCACGGACCATCGCCTGGCGAATCGCGGACAAACGTGCAGCTATCGGCTGGGACATATCGCTGGGAATACTGTTCTAGAGATTGCCTGCCAAACTATACTCTGGGAGATACCGATTCAAACGCTTTCACGAATTGCTGGGTCGCCTTCCTGGGATCGTCGGCAAGCGATACCGCTGACATGACTGCAACACCGTGAGCGCCGACTCTGATCAGATCTGGTACGCGCCCGGGTGTTATACCCGCAATGCCGATTACGGGGATCTGAACAGAATTACAGACCTCCAGGACAGACTCCAGACCCTTTTCGGGAAGTGGATTGTCTTTCGATCGTGTCTTGAAAACCGGTCCAAAACCGATGTAGTCTGCGCCAGCCTGTTCGGCTTGAAGTGCAAGGGCTAGCGTTGAAGCCGTTATTCCGATTACCGCATCAGGGCCGAGTACTTCCCTCGCATACTCAATCGGCATGTCCGTCTGGCCCAGGTGTACGCCATTGGCACCAACGGCAATCGCCACGTCTACCCGATCATTTACCAGAAGGCATATGTTGGCCCTCGCACAGACGGTAGCTACGGTCTCAGCGGCAAACAACAGATCCCGGATATGGCCCCCTTTTTGCCGAAATTGAATAACGTCTGCGCCCCCATCGATTGCCATCGATGCTAATTCAGCGTGGGTGTATCGTTGCTGAAAATAAAAGTCGGTCAGGACGTGAAGTTTGCCAATTGATCTCTGCATCAGTTGGTCGGATTCGTAGGAGTTTAGTACGTTAGGGCCGCCTGTCTATGCATCGCCAAGTTATGCTCCAAGAAAGAATAATATCATGAGTCATCCAGAGAGAAATTCACGCCGCGATTTTATCCGCAAAAGCACAGCTGTCGGGCTTGCAGCTACGCTGGGAGGTGCACCCCGAGTGGTTGGCGCCGTGGCTGATAATTTCAAAGACAAGAAACCTGCTGGACCCGTCGTTATTTGCAGCAGGAATGGCAGGAATGCGATTGTTCGGGCGATGGAGGTCATCCAATCGGGCGGAGATGCTCTGGAGGCTGTCGTTGCCGGTGTAAATCTGGTGGAAGAGGACCCGAACGACACGAGCGTCGGATATGGCGGCCTACCGAATGCTCTCGGAGTTGTTCAGCTGGATTCGGCTGTGATGCACGGCCCAACAGCTCGTGCGGGATCTGTAGCGTGTATTGAAGGGATCATGTATCCGTCCAAAGTGGCAAAGCTTGTTCTGGAGCGCACGGACCACGTCAATCTGGTTGCCCAGGGTGCACAAGACTTTGCGGTGATGCACGGATTTTCCGTAGAGAATCTGTTGACTGAGAGGGCCCGTGAGCGGTGGGTGCGCTGGCGTGAAAATCTGTCCAGCCAGGATGACTATCTGCCCGCGCATGAGCCGGACGAGAAAGGAATCGGTTCCCTATATCATCCTGAGGCCCGGACATGGGGTACGATTCATTGCTCGGCTATTGACCTCGCGGGAAATATTTCCTCGGTGACGACCACATCCGGATTGTCGTTCAAGATTCCAGGGCGCGTAGGGGATTCGCCCATAATAGGAGCGGGGCTGTATTGCGACAATGAGGTTGGTGCTGCAGGATCGACGGGTCGTGGGGAAGCCAATCTTGAGAACCTGGCCAGTTTCCTGATCGTCGAGCGCATGCGCGAAGGAGATTCTCCTCAGGATGCGTGCCTGTTCGCATGCCAGCGCATTGCTGATCATACAAAGCTTGCGAGACTTCAGGATGATCAGGGACGACCAGACTTCAACGTCAAATTCTACGCCCTGAACGCAGCTGGAGAAGTCGGTGGAGGAGAGATCTGGGGCGGAAACGGCACATTCAGAGCGGCCAATTCTGAAGGAGAATATCTCGTCGACCTCGGATACCTGTACAAATCAGAATAGATAGCCCATTCTGCCGACGACAGACACCCTGCTCATCGGATAACTCCGTGCTCATTTTTCAGAGCGCTCATTTTCCACAGCCAAATTTAATACGCGAAATGATAAGTCGAATCAAAGTTCTTCTGGTGCTTGGGCTGTGTGTGACGCTCTCTGCTGAGGTCTCCACGGCTCAGACGCTTCCGTTTGCGATGGATGCGCCAACGGGAGGAGTGATGTCGTATGACCAATCCATTCCAACTCCCCAAGACGTGTTCGGGCATGTGATCGGAACGCGCCACACCGTGCCTCATCAGGTTGAAGCGTATTTTAGGGCGGTCGCCGCCGTGAGCGATCGTGTTCATCTAAACGTCCACGCTCAGTCTTATGAAGGTCGCAATCTTATTCATGCGATCGTTACTTCTCCGGCCAATCATGGCAGACTGGATGAGATAAGAGCCAATCATATCAGGGTTTCCGATGATCCGGCTGCCGTGAGCGATGAAGAGCTCGAGGGAATGCCCGTTGTACTTTATCAGGGATACAGTGTCCACGGAAATGAGGCATCTGGCACGGAGGCCGCTGTTCTGTATCTCTATCACCTGGCTGCGGGAATCGGTCCAGGGATGGATGAAGCGCTCGAAAAGGCCGTCATCATACTCGATCCAATGTTCAATCCAGATGGTCGGGATCGATTCGGTGATTGGGTCAACAGAAACAGAGGCGGTGTCGCTACGATCGATTCTCAGGATCGTGAGCACAATGAGCCCTGGCCGGGTGGGCGAACCAATCACTACTGGTTTGACCTGAACAGGGATTGGATGGTGGCCCAACACCCAGAATCGCAGGGCCGAATGAAGGTTTTCCACAGCTGGCGACCTCATATCCTGACCGATCACCATGAAATGGGCGGCCGCGCCACTTTTTTCTTCCAGCCAGGGATTCCATCCCGCACGAATCCGAATACGCCAGCCCTCAATACTCAATTGACGGCTGCGATCGCTGAGTTTCATGCCGTCGGCCTTGACGAGATTGGCTCTTCGTACTACTCAGAAGAATCATACGACGATTTCTTCTACGGGAAGGGCTCTGCATTTCCGGATATCAATGGAGGAATTGGGATACTGTTTGAGCAAGCCTCGTCCCGCGCACTCCGAGCCCAGGTTTCGGACGGAGAATTACACTACGCCTTCACCGTGAGAAATCAATTTGTTACGTCCCTGACGACTCTCGAGGCCGGTGTTTCACTGAGGATGGACCTGCTGAGGTATCAGCGCGAGTTCTAACGAGACTCACGCGCGGAAGGAAGCCGCAGCCGAATATCAGCTTACATTTTGGATTTGGAAAGGGGAAGAACCAGGGCGCAGTTGTTTACCCAGTTGATGCAGCGACACCGCGTTGAGTTCTACGAGCTGTCTCAGGACGTCACTGTGAACAGTCGTACGGTGAGCGCGGGCAACGGCTATGTTATCCCCTCGGATCAGCCACAGTACCGTTTGATACGAGCCTTCACAGAGCAGACGCTCGCGTACGAAGACTCCCTGTTTTATGATGTATCGACGTGGACTCTTCCGCTGGCGTTTGATATCGACCTGCTGGAGCACTCCGGCAACACCCGGCGCTTTATGGGTGAGAGGATTGGCAATGTGGCATTGGATGGCGGTGAAGTCGTGGGTGGACAGGCCCGTGCCGCGTACCTGATGCCATGGAATCGAATGTTCGTCCCGCGGGCTGTGAGCCGCCTTCAAGAGGAGGGAATCGATGTACGTCTCGCGAACAATCCGTTCAGCGCAGTCATAGATGGAGAACGTCGGCGGTTCGACCGAGGTACGATAATAATTCCGCTAATCGGAAGGGACACACCGGATATCAAGCATCACGCCCAGGTGGTACATGACGTAGTGAGGATGGCGGCAATGAAGGACTACGTTACGATTTACGCTGCCAATTCAGCATTGACACCTGATGGTCCAGACCTGGGTGGAGGAAGCACTTCGACATTGAGAGCACCGAAAATCGCAGTTGCTGCGGGGTCAGGAGTTTCGTCTCTCCAAGCGGGCGAGGCATGGCACGCGATTTCAGAACGCTTTGAACTGCCCGTATCGATGATCAGCCCATCTCGTCTGGCATCGGGTGACCTTGAGAGATACAATACCATCATTCTACCGGGCGGCTCCTACACCGACCCGGCGACCGATGCGCTAAAGTCGTGGACCCGCTCAGGCGGGACGCTGATCGTTCTTGCTGGCGCGACTGGATGGGCGGACAGGAATGAGCTGATCGAAGTCGAGAGCATCTCGCTCGACATGGATTCACTCACGAGCGGGCTTCCTTATCACAAGCTGGATGAGGCAAGAGGAGCTCAGCGTATCGGTGGATCGATATTTCAGATCAATCTGGATACATCCCATCCACTCGGGTATGGGTTGCCTGATATGCTTCCTGTTTTTCATCAGGGTTCATCAATCTATTCTCACGAAGGATCTGAAAGTGAACTGATCGGGACCTACTCGGACGATCCACTGATGAGCGGGTACTTGTCGAAGGAGAAGCTGGAGCAACTGCCGGGTAGCGCCTCTGTGATTGCCAAACGACACGGTGGAGGCAGAGTGATTGCCTTCATGGAGCGACTGAACTTCAGGGCGTACTGGTATGGGTCCCAACGCCTGTTCTTCAATTCGATTTACTTCGGCTCAGCCTTTTGACATAAAAATGGGCGGCGCCTGGGGGGCACCGCCCATTGCCCAAGCATATGTTGTAGGCCTTAGTTGGAGCGTACAGAAACCGATCCGTGCGTCGTGCGCGCCTTGATGGTTCTACCCCTCCGTTAACCGAGCCTTCGACCCGATCATCGTCCACCCGATCGTTCAAGCGTAGGGAACGAGACATATTTACGTCGGCTGCGCGAAGATCAAAATCTGCTTCAATATCCGAGTCAACATAGAGGTCGACATCGCCATGCTGGGTTACAAACGAAGCAGGAGAATCTCCATTCAGGTGGACTGAAATGTCTCCATGAGAGGTAGAGATGGATGATTCTCCCTCTAAATAATCGATTTCAACGTCGGCATGTGATGTCGAAGCGTCAAATCGTTTGCTGTAGATAGCACCCACTTCAATATCTGCGTGTGAGGTCTGCACTTCGACCTGGTCGGAGCGAAGCTGAACCGCTTCAATATCTCCGTGAGATGACTTGATCCAGATTGCGCTGCCTGCAACTTCACCCATCTCAACGTCTCCGTGGGAAGTTAAAAGCCGGAGGCTCCCCGTCAGATCACCAAGCTCAACATCTCCGTGTGACGTTTCGAGGTCAATGTCGAAGGTAGTCGGGATGGAAATCAGGACATCAATATCAATGTTGGTATTCCAGTTGCCGCGAAGCTGGTCTGCTTCGATATGGATAGCGTCGCCTTCTTTGTACACCCTCCAATCCATGTCTTCAAATCGCTCTTTCGCCGCGCGCATGTTTTTGGAATCGAGTGTAACCTCAATTTCAGCGCGAGTACCCGATCCCGTTAGAATCGTCACGTCAGCGTGGGAAATATTAACAATAAGCTCATCGCCGCGATCTACGTTGAATGATTCTTCAATCATCACTTCGTCGCTATTGGTATTGACCCGCACACGAGCAATTACCTTTGAACGAGTTTTGGTCTGCACGCGCTCCTGACGCGATTCCGACATCACGATCACCTCGCTCTCGGCAGGCAGGATTTTCTTCTTGATACTCTGAAATAGATTGAGTCCACCGAGTGCTGTCAATACCGCCAGTAGAGCAGCAATAATTTTTGTGCGCATAGCTGAAAAAGTTGTGGTGTCAGAAATGTTAGATCGAGTGCGTCAGATCCGTCAATACGAGCCATGTATCCTTCGGTTACGATACTGTGACTTTACTGTGACTTTACTGTGACTTTGTCTTGCTCTTCTTGGATGCCCTATCCAGGGAAAAGGTTTGCAGTCCGTATATTCTAACCGCAGATAAATTTTATTCGGGCCGATTTCCTTCGCGGAAAACGGCCTTTTTGTTTACGTTGTAGGTCTCGGGCGCCCAACTATAAAAAGACCTGATACGTGAAGTCAGCTCAAGAGATAAGGAAGGAGTTTCTGGAATATTTCCAGGAAAAGAATCACGATATCGTTCCCAGCGATTCAATTGTACCCGGGAATGATCCGACGTTGTTGTTTACCAACGCCGGGATGAACCAGTTTAAAGACGTGTTTCTGGGCGAGGGCAGCCGCTCCTACGTTCGCGCCGTCGATACTCAGAAGTGCCTAAGGGTGTCGGGTAAACACAATGACCTGGACGAAGTGGGATATGATACGTACCACCACACGTTCTTCGAGATGCTCGGTAATTGGAGCTTCGGTGACTACTTCAAGAAGGAGGCAGTAGCATGGGCCTGGGAGTTACTGGTCGATAAATGGGGCATCGAACCTGATCGCTTCTATGCCACGGTCCACGAAGGTGATTCCGATCTAGGTCTCGACGCTGACGAAGACGTAGCCGGTTTCTGGCGTTCGGAGACAGGAATTGATCCCGATCACGTCATGTATTGTCCTTCAAAAGACAATTTCTGGATGATGGGGGAGACCGGACCATGCGGCCCTTGTTCAGAGATTCATGTGGATATGCGCTCGGATGAGGAGAGGGCGGCCGTCCCAGGGGCGGAGCTCGTCAATGCGGATCATCCAGAGGTGATCGAAATCTGGAATCTCGTATTTATTCAGTACAACGCCGTTGCAGATGGCTCCCTCAAGCCCCTTGAGTCCGAACACGTGGATACCGGGATGGGCCTGGAACGTGTGGTAGCGATTCTTCAGGGGAAAAAAAGCAATTACGAGACCGATCTCTTCATTCCCATTCTCGACGCAATCGTGTCGAAAGCGGATGGGGTGGAGGCGAATTCTTATGAGGAAGTCATAGGCTCCGCTGAGGAGGATTCTGAAAGTACGGCGGTTGCGCTACGTGTCATTGCAGATCATCTGAGGACGATTTCATTTGCGATCGCGGATGGGGTAATACCAGGAAACGCGGGTCGGGGATATGTCATCAGGAGAATATTGCGCCGAGCTGTTCGATACGGCTACCAGACGCTGGGATTCAGATCGCCCGCACTGCATGAGCTCGTCGAGATTGTCATCGACACCATGGGAGAACAATTTCCTGAGCTCGTAAAAGGAAAATCGTATATCCAGCGGGTAGTGAAAGCCGAAGAAGTCAGTTTTTTGGAGACGCTTGGGACGGGGATCGAGTACTTCAGCGTGCTCAGTCCGATCATTGTCGGGCTATCCAGCGAGTCTGGGACGAGTGACGAACAAGGCAAGATTGCTGGGGATCGTGTCGTCCTGGATCTGCTCAAGAAGGCGTACGTGGATGGTGAAACTCGCGATGAGATGATTGAGGGACTCATAAAGTCTGGAAAAGGTGGTCAATTACCAGGTGAGGTGGCGTTCCTGCTCCACGATACGTACGGATTTCCCGTCGATCTGACCCAGTTGATGGCCCGCGAGGCGGGGTTTGGCGTAGATATGTCCCGCTACGAGGAATTAATGGACCAGCAACGCTCAAGAGCGCGTGCAGCCGCTTCATTCCAAGTGGATGACTCTGCCACGGACGACTGGGTCACCGTCAGTGAAGGCGATGACTCCGAGTTTACGGGGCATGAGGCCACATCCCAGTCGGGAGGGAAGATCCGGAGGATGCGCAGGGTTGAGGGGAAGGACGGCTCATCCGGCTTTGAAATTGTACTCGGCAGTACACCATTCTATGCGGAGAGCGGAGGTCAGGTAGGTGATACGGGTACTCTGGATGTTGGCGGCGAAATAATCAAGGTGCTCGACACTCGCAAAAAAGCAGGTCAGATTGTTCATAGCGTCGACAAATTGCCGGAAGATGCGTCCAGCGAGATTCTGTCTCAGGTCGATTCGGATCGTCGCTCCCGAATCGTCAAACACCACTCTGTAACTCATCTCGTGCACGCCGCTCTTCGCGAGCAGCTTGGAGATCACGTCGGGCAGAAGGGGTCACTGGTCGCACCGGACCATCTCCGATTTGACTTCTCCCACTTCGAACGAGTGACGCCTTCGGATCTTCTCGCCGTCGAGAGTAGAGTGAATGAGCTGATTCAGCGCAATATCAAGAAGACGGAAGACCGGGACGTTCCGATTAAGGAGGCGCTTTCGCGGGGCGCGATGGCTCTGTTCGGGGAGAAGTACGGGGAGACCGTACGGATGATCACGTTTGACCCCGAAGTATCCATTGAACTGTGTGGAGGTATCCATGTCGATTCCACGGGAGAGATTGGTCTCTTCCGATTTACCTCCGAAGGCTCTGTCGCGGCGGGTATACGAAGAGTGCAGGCGGTCGCCGGGATGGATGCCCTGTCGTATACCCGGACTGAGCTGGACGAGCTTGAGCGTGTTCGGGGTCAATTCAAATCTCTGCAGCGGCCTTCTGATGAGGAAGTGGCAGACCTGGTACTCAGGAATAAGGCCCTCGAGAAAGAATCAAGCAAACTTAGGTTGGCCTCTCTAAAGACTGGTTCTTCGAAATTGGCCTCTTCTGTGACCGATCACAATGGATTCAAGCTCGTTTCCGGACGATTGGACGGCGCCGATATGCCTGCGCTACAGGAGATCGGGCCGGATCTAAGAGATCAGTTGGGAAGTGGGCACGTTTGTGTAATTGGGAGCGCAGATGAGGATGCTGGAAAGGTATTCCTGAGTTGCTCCGTTTCCGACGACCTCATAAAGGATAAAGGCCTTAATGCCGGAAATATCATTGGCCAGGTCGCCAAAATAGTTGGCGGGGGCGGTGGCGGTAGGCCCACGTTTGCCACCGCGGGAGGACGAAACCCGGAGAAGCTGGACGAAGCATTGGCTGCGGTTTCTGAAATAGTATCCGGGTTTATCTCATGAAAACGACCTGCTTCGACCATTTGGTCTCCGTTCAAGCCGGGCGTGGAGCGGCTTTCGTTGTTCTCCTGGATCCCGACAAGTTGCCGCTGCCAGAGATCGAAGCTCGTGTGGCACTATGCGAAGAGGCTTCAGCTGACGCTTTCTTCGTCGGCGGCTCTCTCGTTCACTCCGCGGACACTGATCTATTCGTTCGCCAGATCCAAGCGTCCACAAAGCTGCCGGTCATTGGATTTCCCGGTTCAGTAGCTCAGATATCGGCATCTCTCGATGCTGTTCTATACCTGTCGGTCGTAAGTGGACGAAATCCCGACTTTCTCTTCGGGCGACACGTCTACGTCGCTCCTTTGATTCGACGCCTCGGACTGGAGTCCATTCCCACCGCCTACATGTTGGTTGAGTCCGGTCAGCTGACGACAGCGCAGTACATGAGCCACTCCCTTCCACTTCCAAGGAGCAAACCTGAAATCGCCGCCGCTACCGCCCTCGCCGCAGAGATGATGGGAATGCGCCTTCTGTTTCTTGATTGTGGATCAGGAGCGGACGAACCGGTACCGGTCGACATGATCGAAACAGTGTGCGCCACGTGCGAATCTCCGGTTGTTGTTGGCGGAGGGCTTCGGACAGCCCGATCCATCTCCGACAGAGTGATCGCTGGAGCTACTGTTATCGTGGTTGGAAACGCGTTTGAGCAATCGGTAGACGGAAGTTACATCCAGGACCTGGCCGGCGCCGCGCATCACATGGAGTCGAAGCCGCTCTAGGTCATCTTCCGCGATTATTGACCGACCAGAGATTGCCATCAAGACGATTCCGACATAGATTTGCCGTCCTTCAAAAGGAGGGGTGCCGGAGTGGTTGAACGGGGCGGTCTCGAAAACCGTTGTACTCTTTTGGGGTACCGAGGGTTCGAATCCCTCCCCCTCCGCAAGTGGAATCCCTATGTTGTTGTCATACAATGATATAGGGATTCTTGTATTTATAAGGTGACGTAATTGGTGACGTTTTGTCAGCTTTCCTCCCAATGAGGTTTTGGCGCTATCGGTCATTGAATCCTAGGCAGTAATTAAATGCCGAGGTACGCAAATATCAAGAAGATGATATGCGGATCGCTGATATGCCGATGGATGATATGTGGATTGGAGAAACGCACCTCAAGCCAGATCGAGCAATATTGCCTATTGCTCTAAACTCTTGTAGTGGTTACACTTAATCCTCTACTAATCAAACTCAATTTGGAGAATTCCTAAATCTCCAATCCGTAGAGTAAATGTTATGTTTCTCGGTTGGATATGTGACTTTGGACCTACATACTTGAATTCCCTCATGCTTAGTCTTCACGCTCTTTCCAGAGCAAAATGTTTTCCAATTGAAACCTGTTTGTTACCTACTGCTTCTGTCCTGTCTTCAACTGGCCTGTGACACATCCGCGGTAGAGGTGGAGCAAGAGCTGATGTGCATTAACCGGCCTGTACCCGGTGAACTACGGCCACTTGAGGTCGGAAATAGATGGGACTATGAGATTCTCCGTAAGAGAGAAGTTGAAAAGGTTCGCCGGTTCGAGGTAGTTGGACACCTCCGTTCAGCAAACCTCCCTCGAGGGGAAGGCTGGATTGTTGATTCGTATTTGCTACGCAGTCCGGAAAAAAGGGTGTCCCGCATATGGTCTAAATCAGACGCAGGACTAGTTTATAGCGGAGATATCCACGGGTTGGACACGACTTTCCACTCCTTTTTGACCTATCCCTTTCCTGCAGAAGTGGGCGAAATCTCGAGATATACCTTGCCTGATTCGACAGATGAGAACGGGAATGTGTACGATCTCCACGGGCGTATTTGGCAGGTCTTATCAACGGATTATCTGACTAACTCTCCCGTTGGTCGCTACAGCACCATCGTTTACAAAATGAGAAAATACAGTCTCAGTGACTTTGGCCTTGGCCCGATGTATGAGCATTTCGCGCCCGGTATTGGCATGATAGCGTATGACCTAGACTATTTGTCGGTGGACGGAGCGGACCAGTGAAATAGACTGTTTCCATGAGGTGCCTCTGTTTTTGAGTTAGATCTATGCACTCCTAATGTCGGAGGCAGGGGCCTTCTTGGAAATATCAAGCGCATGTTGCGGACTCGCACGACTGGCTGCGTCGGTCTGAAATGATTACTTCCTGAAAGGGGAGCAAATGCTCGCCGCAAATCCGCCAGCCGTTATATGCCTTACAAAGCCGTGGATGCTGTCTCTAATAGAAGTGGTCCCACCAAACTGGACAGTCTCTTAAGTGGATTCTTGCGGGTTGATTATGCTGCTTCTTGAAGCGGCTGGTGATTGAAAAATACGTGATCTGGAGTCTGTCTGCCAAGCGAACTGTGGCGTCGTTCTCCGTTGAAGTAGCCAAAGTAATCGGCGATTGAGCGACGGGCCTCGGCTACACTCTCCTATGCTCTGAGGTACACCTCCTCGTACTTCAAGCTTCTCCAGAGTCTCTCAATGAACACATTGTCCATCCAGCGACCTTTTCCGTCCATAGATATTTGGATGTTGTGTTCCTTGAGGACCTCGGTGAAGGCCGTGGAGGTGAACTGGCTTCCCTGATCCGTATTGAAGATCTCAGGAGCTCCGTAAACAGCGATGGCCTCCTGGAGCGCTTCCACGCAGAAGTCAGTATCCATCGTATTGGAGATCCGGTGTGAGAGTACTTTTCGGCTGTACCAGTCGATGACGGCAACGAGGTAGAGAAAGCCCTTCTTCATCGGGATGAACGTAATATCCGTCGCGTAAACTTGCTGGGGCCGCATCACCTTCAGCTTGCGTAACAAGTAAGCTTGCGTAACAAGTAAGCTTGCGTAACAAGTAAGCTTGCGTAACAAGTAAGGGTAAATCTTGTGGCCCTTTCCCGGAATCGAGGTCCGTTTCTTAGGATAAATGGCAATAAGGCCCATCAGACGCATTAATCGCCGGATTCGATGGCGGCCCACAAAAATACCTCTGTCCTCGAGCGCATCCTTCATGGTGCGCGATCCTCGCGTGGGACGTTCGATGTAGAGCTCATCGAGCGCTCTCATCACGGCCAGGTTCTCTTTGCTCTCGTCCACCGGCTTGTAGTAGGCCGTCGAGCGGTTCAGCTCCAGCAGATTGCACTGCCGTTTGATGGAGAGGTCGTGGATTGGGTCGATCATTTGGCGGCGCTCACTTACTGGGTGCGACCGAGCGCTTTGGATAAAAAATCCTTCTCCATCGAAAGCTCGCCAATTTTGGCGTGAAGCTCCTTGATCTGGCCCTCCTCGTTGTGCTTTCTGGAATACCCTTTTTCAACCACCTCTTCAGCGTCCTGAATCAGCTTCTTTTTCCACGTCTGAATCTGGCTCGGATGCACCTGGAACTGGTCTGCTAACTCAGCCATTGTGCGGTCTCCTTTGATCGCCGCCAGCGCTACTTTTGCTTTGAAGGCATTGCTGTGGTTTCTTCTTTTGCGACTCATCGTTTGGATCCTTTCTTGAGGGTGATAAGATCGCAAGACTCCACCTTATTTGTTGTTCAGACTGTCCGAAGAATCAGGACCATCTCTCTCCTACACCGAGAGTGAGACAGACGGGTGCGTGATTGTTAGGGGCCTCCTCACTCCGGCACAAATAAGGAAGTACCTGAGATGAGCACAACCTACCGCATAGGGCCAGCTGTAATCTTGGTTGCTGATAACTTCAGTGATCCAGTCTCCTCATGGACAGAGGTAGCCAGGACGTCTGGGGGCGTCTCTGTCGACATGGACACTGTCGAGGTCGCCCAGCAGAGGATAAATCAGTACTCAGCGCCCGTCAGCGAAGCGTACCTGGCTCCCAAGGGGATGATGGCCAAGTTCTCCATCCCAGACTTCGATATCGCACAGATGGTCGAGTTTATGCCGGGGGCAGTCCAGGTGACGAGCGGCACCCGTGAGGCATTACAGATCACATCGCGCATGGCTAAGCTATCGGGTAAATCCGTGGCGATCGTTCCACTGAGCCAGTACTCCGATGATAAGATGTTTCTGGGTACGGCGGGCTGCATCTATTTCGAAGACTGCTTTTTCACGATTGGTGAAATGAAGGCAGGAAATGCCCCGGATGGCGATCTGATGACCTACGAGGTCACTGCCACCCGCATGAGTGGGGCTACGGGCGTAGGCTATCCCGAGTTTGGGGCCGCGAACCTCAATCCCATCCATTCAAACTAGAAGATCAACAATATACGTTGCTGAAGCCTAATCTATTTTAAAAGACGTTCCCTTAATAATTATTCCGATTGTTTTGGAAGTCTCGATATCTCACCTATATATCTCTGTAGAAGGAGCCGTTGACGCTCTTTAGAATTTATTATAGTGTTCGCATACAATAACTTATTCTGATCGTCCAGCAATGCCACGATCGGAGTATCCCATTTTCCGCCGATTGAAACAGAGGATGCAAGAATAGATTGATTTAGTTTCCAATTTATTGTTAAGCTTTCAGCTTCTGAATTACCTGAATCATATATGACAATATGAGCAGATACATTGTCGAGACTATTATTATCGGCCGTCATGCTATACATATCTTTCGCATATTTTATGCATGTATAACAATCATAGGGGCTAAAAACAAATAAGGCATTATATTCCTTGTTAGTCTCAGTCCATTCACAACTTTTCAAGAATTCTGACAGAATAGTTTCGAAATAAATTTCAAATTCCAATACTGCGCTTGGGCTATCATAAAAGGCGTTTCCATACCTTAGTAAGTCCTCATCCGTAATCTGCGATCTTCGGCTCTGAACAAAAAATATTGCACCAAGAAATATAGCCGTCAGAATAATGTAATACGACTTATAATTCTTGGTCAGTAAATCATTCAAATTCTCTAATAACGATGATTTGAGGCGTATCCAATTGTTAATCATGCGATGCTATACCCTTATAGCCTAAGATATCATTTAGCGACAGAATAGTTAATTCTACGAAGGGCTCTTCTTTTGCCGGCAACACGATAAATATCTCTCCAGTTTGTGGATTCACGTCACCGATTCGCCCCTGGAAAGCACCTGAGTAAATGACCTCACCAGTCTTTTTATCAACTAAATGTAATTGCTTTGTCAGCTCGCTTCCAGACCAGATTTGGGTGAGAAGGAAGGATTCACTTATCGAGTAAATACCCATAATTTTATCCCAAGACATAATCCAGTTGATCGTTTCCTTACTCCGCGCATTTTCGGGCATACGAGAAATAATTGGCCTAAAACCATCTGCTTCTACTTTCAGAGAACCAGTGATACTTCCCGATTGGTCGAAGGATTTTATCGTGTAGTCCATCGGCTGCACGCACCAAATATGTCCCGTCAAATCCGAATCACAGTACCCCCCAATCATTAGATCAGCATTAAACTTTTCCGCGAGCTCAGAAAGAGGAAAAAAGTCGCTAACAAGCACTCCTTGTTTTGAATAGATGTGACTCATCGTCCCGCCGAATCTATCTCCAGCCTTTTCCCTCATACCTCCAATCACGACGAGGGAGTCACCAATCGTTGCAACATTCGAGTTTAGATGCATAATTCCAACTCCCAAGAACGAGTGAGAAAAGGTCCCGTTTATGTCAAACACGCTCGTTCTTCCTGACCTTTCCACAATATAGACTGACTCGCCATCTACCGCGATACTCACTGGACGATTCAGTTCCCCTGGGCCGTATCCACTTTCTCCCCACTTGTGGAGAAGGACTCCGTTTGATTCAAACACTGAAATCTTTTTGTCCTTCGAGTCGAGCACATAAATGAGCCCTTCTGAGACAACCATATCCGTAGATTGATAAATATCTTGAAGAACTATAGACGAGCCTGAAGTTGATATCGAACTCAGTTCATGTTCTAGTGAATTTGGAGAACACGAACTCAATAGGATTAAGAAAGCAAAGGTAAATGCTAAGTCTTTCACGGCTAATTCCTTTTCTGAATGACAATTGCTGTTATTATGATCAACATTACTTCTCTGACAATCACTTCTCAATCATCGCAACCAATAAATGGCACGCCTGGAATTATCACACAATCCCGAGAATCCAGGTTTCCTCATATTCTGTTCGCGCACGTACTGAAGAGCAAATACTAATGAAATGCTCCGAACGCGTTTGAGCTATGCCCAAAAGTTGTGTATGGAAGGTTTAGGCAGCGTGTCGTTCTGATGTAATTCCGTCGGTGAATTTGATTCCTTTTTTTACAAGTTGCAATAGGTGCGGTGCATTCAGTTTCCTCCACTTCTTCTGAGCCTCTTTACATAGACGGAAGGCCATTGCAAGAGCTGTTTCTCGGCTCAGACATCCCTTCGTTTTGGCGGTCCTGAGGCGCACGGTCGCGAACGTAGATTCGATCGGATTTGTGCTCCGAAGATGGATCCAGTGTTCTGCCGGAAAGTCATAAAAAGCGAGCAGTTCTTCTCGGTCTTTCACCAGAATCTCTGCTGCTTTCGGATACTTTTGCTGGTAGGCTTTGATGAAAAACAGAAGGGCGCTCTCTGCCTGCTTTTTTGTTTCTGCTGTATAGATCTGCGTGAGGTGACCTTTTGCCTTCTTCTGAACGGACTTGGGCAGGCGGTTGAGCACATTTGCTGTCTTGTGCACCCAACAGCGTGCGGCTCGCGTCTCGGGATAAACTTCTGCGAGAGCACTCCAGAATCCCATGGCTCCATCGGCAACAGCCAGCTTCGGTCCTTGATCCAGCCCGCGGTGCCTCAGCTCCAGGAGCAACTCTCGCCACGACTGCTTGCTCTCGCGAAAGCCGTCCTCGAGTGCTATAAGCTCCTTCCTTCCATCGGCCGTAGCGCCGATCACGACCAGCAGACACAGTTTCTGTTTATCCATGCGTACGTTTACGTGAATACCGTCGGCCCAGAAATAGACGTAGTGCTTCTCCTTCAGGCTCCGCTTTTGCCAGTCTTCGTGCTCCCTTGTCCAAAGCGTCTTCAGGCGCGCAATCGTCGAGGAGGTCAGCCCTGGGGCATCAGGACCAACAAGGGCCGAGAGCGCTGCCTCAAAGCCGCCCGTTGAAACTCCCTTCAGGTACAACCATGGAATGAGAGCCTCAAGCGAGCGGCTCTTGCGGAGGTAGGCTGGTAGTATCGAACTGCGGAAACCGATTCTATCCTCACCCCGACCCGTACGGTCGCGTATGCGGGGCATCTTTACAGCGACCTCCCCGATACCAGTCAAAATCTTCCTCTCTGGCAGATATCCATTGCGAACGATGCGGTGGCGATTCTCTTCGTCGCGCAGGAACTGGTAGCGCTGGCAGAAAGCTTCAACCTCGGCCTCAACGGCTGTGGCCAGCATCTTTGCGGCCCCTGTTCGCAATACTTCTGTCAACACATCCTCTGTGCTATTGTAGTTCTCGTTCTCGTGTGCGTTATTCGTCTTCATGGGCGGTGTATCCTCCAATCTTCGGATTGACAATGACGTAATCATCATCAGGATACGCCGCCTATACCTTTTTCACCCGTACACAACTTTCGGGGTTAACTCACCGCGTTTTGTTCAGTGCTATTATTTGTTTAGACACTACACCAGCAGTTTCGATCCGAGTGCATCACTACTGCCTTTAGTACAACGGCTTGAAGGCCGTAAGAAGAACCATCATCGAAGTATCGCCCAAACATCAATTGCATTTACAGCGTCAATACTCCTTTGCGATCTCCGGGTACCTAATTTTTCAGCATCTATTGGTGCACAGTGTCCCTGATACGCTATGGTACCATTACTCTCCTTATCCATGCCCATTTAGAGATCGGGCGACGTCCTTCGACATCTGTCCACCCTCCTGACATCAGGCATCTTCGCATTCGATACACTCATTTATCGAAGAACACACACACACGTAGGACTGCAACCAGCACTGAAACTGTCCTCCGTGGTTGTTCAAACATTCCTCATAATCTTGTGCATCCACCGCATCCCTTCCATCCTTTGGAGGAACGGCTTGACTCGTGGTAACCAGAGCGGCCATAGAAATTAAAAATAGCACTAAAAAGGCTAAAAAGATCGATTTATTCTTCATAATAATCTTCGATTAATTTACAGTAGATGCACTCAACTATTTATGGTAGTATGAATATGATCCGTATTTCCAAGATTGACAAAACCCATCAGAAAGACGCAAAATCACTACCATTATTTTGCTCCTATCGTTGAAATCTCCTGGAGACTAGGCGACGATATACAACTTTCTTCTGCCCTCACGATATGTATCATTCCTCTTCGCATTCGTTACACGCATGTATCGAAGAACAAAGGCACACGTATGATCTTGATGCACATTGATTCTGACTTCCCCCTTCATGGAGACATAGTTCCAGCACTGCTGCATCGAAGGCATCCCTTCCGTCCTTTGGGGGAACGGCTTGACTCGCCGTGATCAGAACCATTAATGAAGTCAGGAAAAGAACAAAAATTGAAAAAGAGATAAGTTTTTTCATCTGAATCTATCTTCGGCTAGTTAGTCTGGAGGATTTAGCCCAATTTTCGGGCACACTAAATATTCACCGGCTGTTTTACCCGTTTTCTTCTTCGCAATCCTCGCAATTCGGTGTATTGACTGTACACCAACAAACAAGTGTGAGTTCGCCGTCTACAGAGATGGTCCTGATTCATCGGACAGTCTGAACAACAAATAAGGTGGAGTCTTGCGATCTTATCACCCTCAAGAAAGGATACAAACGATGAGTCGCAAAAGAAGAAATCACAGCAATGCCTTCAAAGCAAAAGTAGCACTGGCGGCGGTTAAGGGAGACCGCACAATGGCTGAGTTGGCAGACCAGTTCCAGGTTCATCCGAACCAGATTCAGACGTGGAAAAAGAAGCTGATTCAGGACGCTGAAGAGGTCTTTGAAAAAGGGTATTCCAGAAAGCACAACGAGGAGGGCCAGATCAAGGAGCTTCACGCCAAAATTGGCGAGCTTTCGATGGAGAAGGATTTTTTATCCAAAGCGCTCGGTCGCACCCAGTAGGTGAGCGCCGCCAAATGATCGACCCAATCCACGACCTCTCCATCAAACGGCAGTGCAATCTGCTGGAGCTGAACCGCTCAACGGCCTACTACAAGCCGGTGGACGAGAGCAAAGAGAACCTGGCCGTGATGAAAAAACTGGATGAGCTCTACCTTGAGCGGCCCACGCGAGGATCGCGCACCATGAAGGATGCGCTCGAGGACAGAGGTATTTTTGTGGGCCGCCATCGAATCCGGCGATTAATGCGTCTGATGGGACTCATTGCCATTTATCCTAAGAAACGGACCTCGATTCCGGGAAAAGGTCACAAGATTTATCCGTATCTCTTGCGTAAGCTCAACGTGACGCGGCCCCGGCAGGTTTACGCAAGCGACATCACATTCATTCCGATGAAAAGGGGATTCGTTTACCTGGTCGCCGTCATCGACTGGTACAGCCGCAAGGTGCTCTCGCACCGGATCTCCAATACGATGGACACCGACTTCTGTGTGGAAGCTCTCGAAGAAGCAATCGCCGTGTATGGAGCGCCAGAGATCTTCAATACGGATCAGGGCAGCCAGTTCACATCGATGGCCTTCACTGATGTGCTGAAGAATCATGACATCAAAATCTCTATGGATGGCAAAGGACGCTGGATGGACAACGTGTTCGTTGAACGTCTGTGGCGTAGCCTGAAATATGAAGAGTTAACCCCGAAAGTTGTGTACGGGTGAAAAAGGTATAGGCGGCGTATCCTGATGATGATTACGTCATTGTCAATCCGAAGATTGGAGGATACACCGCCCATGAAGACGAATAACGCACACGAGAACGAGAACTACAATAGCACAGAGGATGTGTTGACAGAAGTATTGCGAACAGGGGCCGCAAAGATGCTGGCCACAGCCGTTGAGGCCGAGGTTGAAGCTTTCTGCCAGCGCTACCAGTTCCTGCGCGACGAAGAGAATCGCCACCGCATCGTTCGCAATGGATATCTGCCAGAGAGGAAGATTTTGACTGGTATCGGGGAGGTCGCTGTAAAGATGCCCCGCATACGCGACCGTACGGGTCGGGGTGAGGATAGAATCGGTTTCCGCAGTTCGATACTACCAGCCTACCTCCGCAAGAGCCGCTCGCTTGAGGCTCTCATTCCATGGTTGTACCTGAAGGGAGTTTCAACGGGCGGCTTTGAGGCAGCGCTCTCGGCCCTTGTTGGTCCTGATGCCCCAGGGCTGACCTCCTCGACGATTGCGCGCCTGAAGACGCTTTGGACAAGGGAGCACGAAGACTGGCAAAAGCGGAGCCTGAAGGAGAAGCACTACGTCTATTTCTGGGCCGACGGTATTCACGTAAACGTACGCATGGATAAACAGAAACTGTGTCTGCTGGTCGTGATCGGCGCTACGGCCGATGGAAGGAAGGAGCTTATAGCACTCGAGGACGGCTTTCGCGAGAGCAAGCAGTCGTGGCGAGAGTTGCTCCTGGAGCTGAGGCACCGCGGGCTGGATCAAGGACCGAAGCTGGCTGTTGCCGATGGAGCCATGGGATTCTGGAGTGCTCTCGCAGAAGTTTATCCCGAGACGCGAGCCGCACGCTGTTGGGTGCACAAGACAGCAAATGTGCTCAACCGCCTGCCCAAGTCCGTTCAGAAGAAGGCAAAAGGTCACCTCACGCAGATCTATACAGCAGAAACAAAAAAGCAGGCAGAGAGCGCCCTTCTGTTTTTCATCAAAGCCTACCAGCAAAAGTATCCGAAAGCAGCAGAGATTCTGGTGAAAGACCGAGAAGAACTGCTCGCTTTTTATGACTTTCCGGCAGAACACTGGATCCATCTTCGGAGCACAAATCCGATCGAATCTACGTTCGCGACCGTGCGCCTCAGGACCGCCAAAACGAGGGGATGTCTGAGCCGAGAAACAGCTCTTGCAATGGCCTTCCGTCTATGTAAAGAGGCCCAGAAGAAGTGGAGGAAACTGAATGCACCGCACCTATTGCAACTTGTAAAAAAAGGAATCAAATTCACCGACGGAATTACATCAGAACGACACGCTGCCTAAACCTTCCATACACAACTTTTGGGCATAGCTCGCGTGCTTAGCGCTGAAGGTCCAAATAAGCTCGGCAGAGATTGTGCCGCGCACGGAGCGCCGAAAAGCGAAATCGCAATTAGATAAAGAATCGTGTTTCTGCACATGGGTTATCTCGTTTGATTGTTCAATTCGCTGATTAATTATTCTGAATGCTCATCAAACAGTAGTCAATGAGCATGTGCTGAAATTCGGGTGGCGTGGAAGTGGATATTCCTCTCGACCACTCTCGGCGCGCGACGAGGCCGTACCCTGGTGCAAAATGTAAATAGATATCATTTCCTGAAACGTCCGGCTGAGTTTGATGGTAATACTTAAAGACGGTTGTGGTAAATAACCCAGCTGGCGAGTCAATAATTGAATTTGTGCCAACCACATCGTATCGCGTTGAATCTTTTATCGAAAGTTGACCCGTTTCTGTTGAGCGCGTCCATGTATAGGAATAGAAAGTGTCACCCTCTTTGGCAGGAAACGGGTACTTCAGAAACCGAACCAGCACCGTGTCCTGGTCACCAATAAATCCCTCCATGGACTGACCATCCCCGCTATCGACCCAAATTCTCATGTCTGCACTCGAGGCGGTGTCCAAATTGAAACGCTTAAGTACAAACGCCCTGTTATTATCAAATCGAGCTGCGGACAACTCGCTGGTGATCTCATGACGAAGAGTATCGAGTACTTCTCCAAAAAAATCGGTTACTTCGAAACTCCATGAGTTTCCCACCTCAAGAGGCCTCAAAGTTCCTGCAACGGCATGGTTAGAACACACCAGTGCGGCGTCTCCTCCTGCAATCCCAGAATCACAGCCGCCAAACCAAAATGGTATGATGACTATTAATGCGAGCCTCGAGGAAGCGAACAGAAATACACCCATCTTTTTGTTATTCTCCCAAGACCTTTTCGATCTGGATCTCAAAGAACACGGTAGGTAGGATTTTCGACTGAAAGGGGAGTAATGCATAAACACACAATTGTAAGTTCTGAAATGGGAAGATCAGTAGGCGTTTTGTCTTAAATGTGTTGGCCCAATTACACCACCTACCATTCGAGTAATGTAGCCAGCCCACCAAAATAATGTGCTGACAAATTGATCTAAATTATTGGTATCGATCCGAGAGCAAGACCTCCAATTAATCCTAGTGTACTCTTCCCTGAAAAGCACCCACTCGAAAGTTGGTTAAAACCTGTTCTTTTGAGAGGACTTCAGGGACCTCGTTTTGCATCCCGCTTCTTTTTCTCTTCTTCAGCCTTGAAATAGGCGACTAGTTCGTCTACAACATCCTCTAAAGTTCGAGGTGCACCTCGATGTAGGCCACAAATGTCGCCATTTTGGCATATTACCACCGGAAAGAGCTCTCGGTTGAGGGCTCTTTCAGCAAAGTTCGAGTTTTGAGATAGGGGTACCGATAACGCCATCTCAAACCTCGCTTCCGTCTCAAAACTCCCTTTTGGCCCGGAAATCAGCCAGATAAATTGCCATCTCAAGTATTCCGTTTTCCTTCCACTTCTTGAAGTATCTGTGACACGTTTTATGAGATGGGATTACAGTCGTCCTTGCTCTTTTAGCTCACGGTTCTTTCTGCGTAGTTCTAACAGTCGCCCATCCTTGCCCTGCCGGAGAATATTCCAACGCCTTTCCAATTCAAGCTCGTACTCCAGCGTCTTGTATAGATCGGATTCTACCTCTTCATTTGCACCGCTACCCAGATACAGGATGGCGTTTGCCAGCTGCCCGATTTTCGCTGACTTTGCATAGTGTACGAGGTCTTGGCCGGGATCACTGCGAGAGGGGTGGTTGGCAAGTGCGAGATAGAAGGGTTCACTCGGCATACCATGGCGATCGATGAACCTTTCGTGAGCGACGAAATTGCGTGATCAACGTCAAGGGTTATTACCGGCTGGCGACACTCATTTCTCCCGTTTAGATACTTTTCAGCAGGTCAACCATCTTTTGTTAGTAGTTTTTGATTTAGAAGGAGTTTCTTCTTCAGTGTCAATCTTGGTTTGTGAAGCCTCCAGTCGGTAGCTCGTTAGGTTGAGTTCAAGGATGATGCTGTGATGAACGAGGCGGTCAATGGCAGCTGCTGTTGTCATTGGATCTTTAAAGAGTTGCTCCCATTTTGAGAACGCAAGATTGCTGCTCAACATGAGCGTGCCGCGTTCATATCTATCTGCCAGCAGCGTAAAGAGTACTTCCATTTCTTCCCGGCTCTGCTGAACGTATCCGATGTCATCGATGATGATGGCCTCGTATTGTGCGAGGCGTTTCAGGATGCGTGGTAGTTCAAGGTCTCGCTTTGCGATGAGTAGCTCCTGAACCAGCAGGCTGCAGGGACGGAACAGCACTCGGTGTCCTTGCTGGATGAGTTCATGACCGATGGCTGCCAGGAGATGCGTCTTTCCGCTTCCAGGATTTCCGAAGGCCAAGACGTTCTCGCAACGATCAAGGAAGCATCCCTCCATGAGCACTCCCACTTGCTGGTTGACCTTGAGCGGCAAGCGGGCGCGATCAAAGCTCTCCATTGCCTTCTCTCGTGGAAGCCGTGACTGCCTCAGGAACCGCTGTATTCGAGTAACCCGGCGTTGCTCGCTTTCTCGCCGGATGACTTCGAGCAGATAGCGCTCATGCGTCAGGTCTTCCTGGCGGGCCGTGGCCGCTTCTTCCTTGTAACACGACGTGATCGTTGGCATGCGCAGCAGCTTGAGCGCAGACGTCAATTCTGTATGCAGAGCAGCTTTCATATCGCTACCCCGCCCCTAGCCATATCAGGTTGCGAGAGCAACGCATCATATCCGGCCAGTTCTACACCAGCTATCTCAATGTCGAGCGGCTTCTCGTATCCGGCCTCAACAAGATTACGCACAGATGCTACGTTCAGTGGTGCTTGTTGCCTGATTAGAACACTCAGAGCGCCCTCAACAGCAGCTTGATTCTCCGTGGCCGCAAGATGCAGGATTTCAAGATAGCGCCGCGAGGCACTCCTTTCGCTGTGTGCCCCTCGGTGGATCACGTCGTAGGCCATCCGGAAGAGGTGAGTCGGGAAGAGATCGGCTTTGTAGATGTAATCGGCAAAGGCTCCAGGCTTTCGGACGAGCGTATCGATCACGTGACGATAAGCAACCCGGTGCCGGCCCGAGCCCCTGAGCCGGGGCATTTCTTCTACCTTTCGCTGCGCGTAATACACCGCGATGTGGTCGTGATAGAGCCGCACGTCAACTTTTTCGCCCACCAGCCTCAAGTGAACGGAGTAGATGTTCTTGGCCACACTGATCGTTGATCCCTGGCGAACCCGAACCTCAAGGCGCTGACAAGCAGCGATGCGTTTGGATGGTAGTGATCGCAGAAGGGCCATTTCTTCGAGGAATCTCTTTCGCCGCGGGCGATTGAGCTCCACAAAAAGCTCATCAAGAAAAATTCCATATGCCTGCCTGCTCTCAACGTTACTGCTACCACGAAGCAGAAGGGACTGGCCAACGGCATCTTTAAAGCGGCGATTACGCTGCTCAATATCACCATTCTCGTTCGGACTCCTCGGAGTGGTGTGTATGCCATCGAGGCCCAGGTGGCGCAGCAGGCCAGCGTAGCGATCCGTAAAACGCTCCTTGTTCTTCATCTGACGAACTGCTGCTGACAGAGAGTCCCTCTGGTGCACACGTGGCACGCCGCCCAGTTCATAAAGCGCATTCTGCAGCCCTTCAGATAGCGACTCAAAGCTTTCGCTAAAACAGATGCTTCCTGTTTCCCAATTCGAGTAAGCAAGCGTAAAGTGATATATGAGATGATCAAAACGCTGGTTAGCAATCGTGATGCCGAGCGAGCCCATCCGTGTAAAATCGCTCTGAGAACGTTCACCGGGGCGGTATTTCTGGCTAAAGAAGACCTCTTTTGCCGGGCCTTTCGTTGCGCGCCATGTTTTCACCCGGCGCTGCAGCGTGCGAAGCTGTCCATTCGAATAACGATCCGGAAAGCATCGTTTCAGGTAATTGAATAACGTCTTGGCTTCGAGCCCAGGACTTTTTTTGAGCATCTTTTCGATTCCTGGCCACACGTCGGCGAAGGCATCTTCATGCCCAGACCAATCATGAGGACTTTTAATCGCGCTTGGCAGCTTTCCAAAACGACGATATTTACGGGCGGTCTTTTCATTCATGCCAGCCTTTGCGGCGGCTGTGGTAAGGGTAGGTTCAGTTTGCATAAGCTTAAAGAGAAGCCGAACCTGCTGACCGGTGACCATCAAAATATTCCCGTTGAATCCGACATGACAAAACAACCGGATCAGGGTAATATTTATTATGAGTCAAACGGTAAAAATGAGTGTCGTTGTGATCCGTTAATGAATGTCGTCAATCAACCAATTCCCGATGTAGTTAAAAGAGCCCCTGAATCACCTGCCGCAGTATCCGTTTCGTACTCCCAGTACGTGTTACCACCGTTATATTCAAGATCTAGAATATCTTCTGAATCCTTCTGCAGCGTATTGTTATCAACGCCGGTATCGCTGCCGTAACCCTCTATTGTGCCCGTCAGTCCAGTTGGTGAACTGTAGTCCCCAGAAAGGCGCAAGTAACTTTGCTGATTATCGAATGGAAGTTCGCCGTCTCCGTTAACACCTACATCGAAGAGCCACCAGTCCTGTCCCAATTTGGAAGGTATCAGGTCGTAATCGGGAAATGGGGTATAGGGTTTCACGTTTTCCGAAAGGTCGGTAGTAAAATTAATGGGGTACTGATCTTCCGGTTCGGAAAATTGAATCACCCCGCCACTTGTGGAAGCTGGGACATTAAACTCAACCACATCGTACCCAATTGCCTCACAATGTCCAGCAGAAATAAAAAATCCTCCCGAAGTCAGTGTTGCAGTGCAAGGAGGTGTTCCGGTCTCACCATCTTCAACGAGTCTACCAATCATGTCACTATTGCCGGCTTCACGGAAATCTGTGCCGCAAATAGTTTTCCCAGCTGCAGTGGATAGTAGTCCATCTCCATAGACAATCTTCTCAACTTCTACGAACGAGCCTCGTCGAGCTATGCCCAAAAGTTGTGTATGGAAGGTTTAGGCAGCGTGTCGTTCTGATGTAATTCCGTCGGTGAATTTGATTCCTTTTTTTACAAGTTGCAATAGGTGCGGTGCATTCAGTTTCCTCCACTTCTTCTGAGCCTCTTTACATAGACGGAAGGCCATTGCAAGAGCTGTTTCTCGGCTCAGACATCCCCTCGTTTTGGCGGTCCTGAGGCGCACGGTCGCGAACGTAGATTCGATCGGATTTGTGCTCCGAAGATGGATCCAGTGTTCTGCCGGAAAGTCATAAAAAGCGAGCAGTTCTTCTCGGTCTTTCACCAGAATCTCTGCTGCTTTCGGATACTTTTGCTGGTAGGCTTTGATGAAAAACAGAAGGGCGCTCTCTGCCTGCTTTTTTGTTTCTGCTGTATAGATCTGCGTGAGGTGACCTTTTGCCTTCTTCTGAACGGACTTGGGCAGGCGGTTGAGCACATTTGCTGTCTTGTGCACCCAACAGCGTGCGGCTCGCGTCTCGGGATAAACTTCTGCGAGAGCACTCCAGAATCCCATGGCTCCATCGGCAACAGCCAGCTTCGGTCCTTGATCCAGCCCGCGGTGCCTCAGCTCCAGGAGCAACTCTCGCCACGACTGCTTGCTCTCGCGAAAGCCGTCCTCGAGTGCTATAAGCTCCTTCCTTCCATCGGCCGTAGCGCCGATCACGACCAGCAGACACAGTTTCTGTTTATCCATGCGTACGTTTACGTGAATACCGTCGGCCCAGAAATAGACGTAGTGCTTCTCCTTCAGGCTCCGCTTTTGCCAGTCTTCGTGCTCCCTTGTCCAAAGCGTCTTCAGGCGCGCAATCGTCGAGGAGGTCAGCCCTGGGGCATCAGGACCAACAAGGGCCGAGAGCGCTGCCTCAAAGCCGCCCGTTGAAACTCCCTTCAGGTACAACCATGGAATGAGAGCCTCAAGCGAGCGGCTCTTGCGGAGGTAGGCTGGTAGTATCGAACTGCGGAAACCGATTCTATCCTCACCCCGACCCGTACGGTCGCGTATGCGGGGCATCTTTACAGCGACCTCCCCGATACCAGTCAAAATCTTCCTCTCTGGCAGATATCCATTGCGAACGATGCGGTGGCGATTCTCTTCGTCGCGCAGGAACTGGTAGCGCTGGCAGAAAGCTTCAACCTCGGCCTCAACGGCTGTGGCCAGCATCTTTGCGGCCCCTGTTCGCAATACTTCTGTCAACACATCCTCTGTGCTATTGTAGTTCTCGTTCTCGTGTGCGTTATTCGTCTTCATGGGCGGTGTATCCTCCAATCTTCGGATTGACAATGACGTAATCATCATCAGGATACGCCGCCTATACCTTTTTCACCCGTACACAACTTTCGGGGTTAACTCAGATCCATCAGGTGAGCTCTTCCGTCTAACAAGCGGATACCTTAGACAAATTGGTTATCGAATCGCCGTCCTCGATGTATCAAATCCCGATCGGTCACTATCCTTTAATCCACTTAGCAGTGCCGGTACCCACAATCAGGTCGAGCGCGTCTGCGAGATTCTGGTATCGTCGGCGTTTCCAAACGACACAGGGGCAAATAAATTCTGGGCGGATAGTGCCCGTGGCATTCTATCCGTACTCATACGCTGTCTTAACAACTGCGACCCCGAATATCGCAACCTTGGCAATGTTCGCCGACTTCTGAATTACTTCAGCGGTGACATGGAGGAAATCAAAGGTTGGATATCTGAACACGCTGATGAGAGTACATTCAGCGACGCCAAAGGAATTTTTTCCAATTCCGACCGAGGCCTAGCGAATATTGTGTCTACAGCTAGGTGTGCCGTAGGTGCATTTGGTGATCCTTCACTGTGCCGTATTTCGAGCAGCAATACGCTCGGTATACACACACTCCGGGAAGTCCCCACCATTATTTACGTCATCGCGCCAGAAGAGCAAATACGTTTTTTTGGCTTCTGGCTTAGTCTGGTTTTTACTGCAATTTTTGATTCCATGATGACCATGGAGGAGACCGGCAAGCCATACCTGCCAGTCAAACTCATCATCGACGAAGCCGGAAATATTTCCATACCATCATTCTCTCTCTACTGTTCAACATTGAGGAAGAGGAAATGCTCCGTTTTGCTCGCGTGTCAACATCATCAACAACTGGTAAACCTTTACGGAAAAGCAGAGTCCGACACCATCATGCGCGGTGCGATTTCAAATCATATCTACCTTCCCGGTCTCGCACTGGACACTTGTGTTGAATTAGAGCGCATTCTTGGAAAGCAGACCGTGGAGGATCGCCGTACCGGTCAAAGATTCTCAAGAAGTCTTAAATCGGCAAGTGAAATTCGGACCATGCCGGATGACACAGGGGTATATATTTCTGCAAATTCTAAGCCAATCAGATTGAAGCTCACACCGTTCTACCATCATCCCAAATTCAAGAAGTATGCGAAATTTCCGCCAGCGGTGATCGTAGGCTCTGAAAACAAAGAGCCGGAATACATTCCAGTTCTCTCCGGCAAAAATAGTTCGATTGATTCAAGCGGAAGTTCGCAACAAACCCAAACCGTTCATACTGATCCCCATGAAGGTTCAACCGTATTCGTCGAAAAAATCGCAAAAGAAATTACAGAACAGTTTGAAAAAATTATTACAGACCTTACCGGACCGGCACTCCGACAGGCAGTACTATTAAACACCCTTAACAATGATGCCGTTATACCGCTCACAGAGGCAATGCGAACATTGGGAATCAGCCGTGATGTTGCCGAGAGACTCCGAAAAGAGAAAAAACTACGACCAATCGTTACCAAAAATGGACGCAACAGCAAGCTCTATGTAACCATCGGTCATATACGCCATCTCGTCCGACAAATGAACGAAGCACCAGTACCAGCACGAAGAGGAAAAGTCAGAAAAAAGAGTAAAAAAGCCCACCACGAGGGAGAGTAGTCATCTCACGGACGAGCAAATCCAATGTTTTCTATTTCCATAATTAACTTTTCGCGTTCTCTTCGGGAGCAGAGTTGAAGCGCAAATTGAGCGTATCCTTCCGTCGTAGTCAGAGACAAGTGGCCTGCAAACTGTTGAACATAAAAACTCTCATATCCCAAAATGAGTAGATAAGTCACGTACATGTGACGAAGACCATGCAGAGGCACAGGGTCAGAAATATTGACAATCTTTCTGTGCTTCCGCCAATTCTTAGATGCTCGGCCTGGATTAAATGGCACCGCCGTGAACTCACCCAAAAGAGCGCCTTTCAGTACTCGTCCATGTGGATCTCCCTGTCCCTGAGTCACATGGTTTCGGCTCAATACTTCAACAGCGAGTGGTTGAAGTTCGACAAATCGTGCGCGTTTGCCTTTTGGCATGAAATCAATTTTATCACGCTCCATAGTCTTGGGTCTTACCTCAAGAATACCTCGATCCAGTTTGATGTCTTGCCATTGCAGATGAACAAGTTCATTAAGCCGAAGACCAGTTGAAATACCGAGGTCAATAACATCAATCACCCAGGATAGATGATTGAGATTCCTCTGCTTTTCAGGAAGTAATAGAGCATCATGTAGAATTGATGCTCGCACATTTATGAATTCCGTTGGAGTCAGGAAAAGCTTTCGTCCAAGTCTTCCCTTGCGGTGCGTCCGGTTTCAATTTGTAAATCTTCCGCTTCAAGGAGCTCTTTTTCATCCGCCCAGTTTAAAAAAGTATTGATCCCCTTCGCGTAGCTGAACCGAGTGCGGGGAGAGTTGTGTTGGCATAACCCCATGAAATGCGACATATCTTCCGAACGGAGTTCTCGCATATACATTCGTCTATCAACTAGCCGGTCTACAAAGAGATGGAGAATTCCTTTGTAACTCCGTTTAGAACTCTTCGTCAATCCATCTCTTTCAATGAATTCCTCTACCGCATCAGAAACCGGTACATCTTCCTTTTTCTTTGACGGAGTAAACTCACCTCGCAAGTACGGCAATTCAAAATCAACAGTGAACTTGTCGTATACATGTTTAGGATACCAGTACCTACCAACCCGAATCCACTCAAGCCTACCATTCGTGGGTGGCGGATCTGATTTTGACCGTTTAGGAGTTTGAATACCAATGGGGAGGTCAATACCCTCCCTTCTGAACCGGCAATACCACTGACCAACCCTATTTTGAATCAGAGTTGGTGCTTTCCGTGAACGAATATTCATGTCTCGTCCATGTGGTTCATCAAAGCTACGCCTGACCGTACTACGCATGTACTACGAAATATCCTCCAAACATGCCGAAACAACCGGATACATTCCGTACCTCCGTCCCATCGAATATAGTAAAAAAGCCCCGTAATCGCTATAAATAGGCGAATACGGGGCTTATTCCTATGCGTGCCCGGAAGGATTTGAACCCTCGACCTCCTGGTCCGTAGCCAGGCGCTCTATCCAGCTGAGCCACGGGCACATCTTCTGCCGGGTGAGAGCCGGCCAATCATTCGAGTGCAATCCTCTAGCGATTGTTGAAGAGCCTCAAAGATACGCAGAGGGAGAAGCATGGGCCAAGTGAAGTTTTCGGTGAATAGGGGGTGTGTTGGGTGCGAGATGAGGACATCGGGAGAACGAAGCGTGGTGGCTAAGATCGGAATGGGCTTGAGGTTGGGTTCGTCTATTGTTTAATTGAGTGCCCCGTTCACCAACCCGCCAGTATGATGCGTTTGTTTGCAGGTTTTCTTTGTGCGCTGCTTCTCGTTTTAGTTATTAATCCTGTTCAACCGGTTCAGGCACAGGATCTCACTTCGGCTTTTTCATCTGAGATTGACATGGCCGAGTGGCAGGTGCCGTGGGCGTCGACGCGCCCCAGGGATCCCTTTGTGGCTCCGGACGGCACGGTGTTCTTTTGCGGTCAGGCGGGTGGATATATCGGCTCGCTTAATCCTGTCACGGGAGAGATGCGGCAGTACGATATCGGAGAGGGCGCCGGGCCGCACAACTTGATTGTCGCAGAAGATGGCATGGTGTGGTACGCAGGCAATCGCCGGGCGCATATCGGGCGGCTGAATCCGGATACGGGAGAGGTCACTCGTTTCTCGATGCCGGATGCTTCGGCGCGCGATCCCCACACGCTCGTGTGGATGCCCGATGGCAACATCGCCTTCACGCTGCAGCAGTCGAACATGGTTGGTCACCTGAACGTCACGACCGGCGAGGTGCGTCTGGCGAAGGCGGAGAACAACCGCTCGCGCCCCTACGGAATCAAGGTCGGGCCGGATGGCGAAGTCTGGGCGGTTCTGTTCGGTACCAACCGGTTCGCCCATTTTGATATCTCGAATGCCGTCTTGCACGAGTTTGAACTACCCAACGAAGCCTCGCGGCCACGCCGGATGGAAATCACGTCGGATGGGCGTATCTGGTTTGGAGATTACCGCCGGGGATACCTGATCGTGTTTGACCCCAGCGACGCATCGTTCAATGAGTTTGAGCTTCCATCTGGAGATAATGCACGCGTCTACGGGATGGCCTCTGATAACACCGATACGATCTGGTTGGTCGAAACGGGTGTTCGGCCCAACAATCTCGTCGCCTTCGACACTAGGACCGAGACCTTTGTCAAGAGTGCGACCATCCCGAGCGGAGGGAGCACGATTCGTCACATGTACTATCACGAATCGGATGACATGATCTGGTTCGGCACCGACTCGAATTACATCGGACGCATCCTGGTAGGAGAGCGGCTGGGTTCGTAGATCAGTACGGCGAGTTGCTGCGGCTGACGGGACACTTTCGCAGCCGAGTTATGCGAAGCCGATTTGAGGGTCTTCAGGGTGTGAGCATCTTTGATAAGCGATGTAAGGGGAACTTAGAAGACATATGTAAAGTTATAGCATTAATAGTCGATAATATATTTAATGTTATAGCATTACGATGGATACTCAAAGGCTGCAAATAGAGCAACTGGAGGCCAAACTGGAGAAATTCCAGCATTTGGCCGATGTGGCGGCTCCACCACAGGGTTGGGTCCGATTCATTCGCCAGTCGATTGGTATGTCGCTGCGCCAACTAGGGGTTCGGCTGGGGATGTCGCCACAGTCGGTTCGAGATCTGGAGATGAGGGAGGCCGAAGGCAAAGTCACCCTCACCGCGCTTGGTAACGCCGCCGCGTCACTCGACATGAAGCTCGTCTACGCCATCGTTCCCGCAGGGTGCACGGTATCAGATCTGATCCGTATTCAGGCGAAGCGCCTCGCTGAGGAGGCCATCCGTCGCACGTCGGTGTCGATGTCGCTGGAGGACCAGGCTATCGGTGGGGCGGAAGTCCTCCACGAAATCGAGGAGCTCACAGATGAACTCGTACGCCATCGATCCCGATCGTTCTGGGATCAGGCTTCGACGACATGACCCATCAGACACCGCTCGAAGAGGACGAACGGACAGGCCTGCGCATCCCCACGATACTCACCAGGCACGATCTGGATCACTTCGCGCAGGCGAATATTGTAGACGCGCGACTGTGGTACCAGCGCAATCATCCTTCCTCGTCGTTGCTGTTATCGAGCAGCGGTGTGCGGGGTGTGCATCGGCGCATGTTCGGAGAAGTGTGGGATTGGGCCGGGACCTTTAGATTCACTGAGAAGAATCTCGGTGTGGATCCGGTGCGCATCGCCACCGATCTGGAGACCTTGTTGGGCGACGTCCGCCACTGGATGGACAATGAGACGTTCTCACCCGACGAGATAGCCGTTCGGTTCAAACACCGACTCGTAAGCATTCACTGCTTCGTGAATGGCAACGGACGACACGCCCGGTTGATGGCTGATTTTCTGGCTCACTTTGTGTTGGCGCAGCCCATGTTCAGCTGGGGAGGAGATGTCTCAGGTGCGAGTCCCGATTCTCGGGGTCGTTACATCACTGCGCTTCAATGCGCGGATCTCGGAGACATTGGTCCGCTTCTGAAATTCGCCAGATCATGATCTGAAGAAGGAAATTTCAAAAAGTTAAAGTACCCAGTTGCGGCCGGTCCGTGGCTTGTTTACTAGATAATATGAGATTTGCAAAATGTATAATATAAAACTTGCATAATGTATAATATTAAATTTGCATTATGTATATTATAATGTTTAACATTTCCATATATGCCCTGATAATGGGCTAAAAATGAGCAAAAAAGAGTATTACCCCCGCGTAGTGGATCAGGAATTAGTTGATCGACTAAGTGGCACAGGCGCAGTAGTGATTGAGGGCCCCAAAGGTTGCGGAAAAACAGCAACGGCTAGAGAATTGGCAAGGAGTGAAGTACTGCTAGACATTGATTCTCAGTCCAGAAAGGCAATTCATATTAATCCCTCGTTGGTCCTTTCCGGAACTACTCCACGGCTCATTGACGAATGGCAAACAGAGCCCGCCATCTGGAATCACATACGACGTGAAATAGACGACCGGCGAAAACCTGGTCAATTCATTTTAACGGGTTCGGCGGTTCCTGCCGACGACATCGTGAGGCATACGGGGGCTGGACGGTTAACACGTTTGAGAATGCGCCCGATGTCGTTGTTCGAATTGGGTGTGTCAGAAGGCGAGATCTCGTTGTCCGAAATTCTGAGGGATAAGTTAGCTGAGAGTATCAAATCAGAAATTCCTCTTGATGAACTGGTCGAACTAATCGCGAGAGGTGGATGGCCAGGTCAAGTCACGAATTCTACCAGGTATGCGATACAATATGTCAGATCCTATTTAGATGAGATCAGTCGCGTCGACATTTCGCGAATTGACCAACAAACGCGAAGCCCAGCAAAAGTGGCGCAATTGATTCGTTCACTTGCGAGAAATGTTGCTACTACAGCGACAATAGATCAAATAACGCGAGACCTGGAGGGATCTGCTACTCTAACAAGCAGAATAACGGTTAATACCTATCTGGATGCACTGGATAGATTGATGGTGATCGAAAATCTACCCGCGTGGTCACCTAATCTCAGATCTCGCGCTCGTCTTAGATCAGCACCAAAAAGGCACTTCGTGGACCCGTCACTGGCGGTTGCGGCAATGCACGTGAGTCCTGCTAAACTTACCAAAGAGTTGGAATGGCTGGGATTCTTATTCGAATCATTGGTGGTTCGAGACCTTCGCATCTACGCACAACACAATGACGCCGAAGTTTTCCATTTTAGAGACAACACAGGTCTGGAGATCGACATAATTGTCGAACACGTCGATGGCAATTGGGCTGCATTTGAGGTAAAGCTTGGACCCAGTCGAGTCGAGGACGCGGTGTCAAACTTGAAAAGATTCGCTGCCAAGTTTGAGCCCTCTACCGTAGGCTCGTTGTCGGTTATCATCAGCAGTGGCTACGGATATCGAAGGGAAGACGGAATCAATATTATCCCTATCGGCGCCCTCGGTCCATGATCGTGTTAAGTAATCACGATTTGTCAACCCGGTTTGGTGGAAGCTGAAACAGCTTTTCGACCGTGCACTCGAGGACAACGGCCATGCGCAGAGCCAGCTCGGTTGAAGGCACGAAGTGTCCCTTCTCGATGCTGTTGACGCTCTTGCGCGTGACTCCGACGCGCAGGGCGAGTTCGCCCTGCGTCAGGTCATGAATGGCCCGGAAGACCTTGATCTTGTTTTCGAGTCGATGTGATGCGTGGTCTTTCATCGGTTCGAGAGGATCTGAAAGCGAAGGACGGCGCCGATGACTCCCACCGCGACGGTCGCCGGTGCGACTACGGGAACCGACAGCAGCTCGGTTTCGAGGTGACCGAGTACCACAGAGAGCACAATCAACACCACCTGGAAGAGCATCATCGCTGCGAAACCGAAGGCGAAAGACTTAGCCCGGATTGCGATGATGCGTTCGTCACGCGCGGCATGCTCGGAAAACGCTCGGCCCTCGGGCGTGCGCTTCAGCCTCACATTCAAAATCATTCCAATCCCGAACAGGACCCAGCCAACGAGCGATGTCACGGAGACCGCGGACGTGATCCATCCGTGTACGTGAGATGCGATCAGAACGTGCTGAGCGGCCAGCATCAGCGAACCCAGAACGGCGCCGATGGCGATGAGGCGTTGATTGCGCTCGGAAATGAGTTCAGCGTCGTTCGAATCGGGAATCTCTGGAGGCAGAGCTGGCTGTTCCAAGTGTGTGGCGTCAGTCATGATGAGCGATCGTAATTAGAAGTATTGGTTACATAAAGTAACGTAAACTACTCTAAATGAGAAATAAAAGTTGCATTATTTAGTAAATTGAGCGGGTGGGCGATAAAACGTCCGGTTTGCGGGACCTGACTTATCTTTGGGAGAGGGATCGCGGCAGCGGTCCCATCATCCATTGACGTCTGCCCTTCATTTCCACCATGTCCAAATATCAACTTCGCTGTCTGGGCACACAGGACCGGATTGAAGACGAATACACCGTTCGCTATCACGACAAGGCGCTGCTGCGCGCCGAGTACCAGAACGCGATCGTGCCGCGAGACCACACTGGACTCTGGCGCTGGGTCGACTGGCTACCCGTCTCAAAGGCGGGCGCGCTGAACGCAGGGTCGATCTGCTACAAGAGCGACGGGTTGGGGAGGGCTTTGATGCTATCGAACCTGTGGATTTCCTTTCATGGATACTGGCCCGAGCGCAGCGCTGATTGCCCGACAACGACGTTTAAGGACATGGAAGCCGTCACGACGCTGCAGCGCCTGGAGGATCACAACGTGCCGGGGCTCATCTGCTCGTCGGCTGGAAACACGGCGCGCGCCTTTGCGCACTTCGGTGGGCTTGCCGGATTTCCGATTCTTCTGATTGTGGCCGAGAAGCATCTCGAAAGGCTGTGGGTGCCAAAGGGCCACCCGACGGATTCGGTTAAAATCATCGGCATCGAAGGCGGCGATTACGGCGATGCGAACGAGGTGACATCCCTGATCATGGAAGTTGGCGGCTGGCGCCGCGAGGGAGGAGTGCACAACGTGGCTCGGCGCGATGGAATCGGCTCGCTGCTGCTGACCGCCATCGAGGCCATGGGCGGTATGCCGAAGCACTATTTTCAAGGAGTGGGAGGAGGCCCCGGCCCAATCGGCGTCCATGAAATGGCGCAGCGCGCCATCGCTGCTGGGTTCGCTGATAGTCCTCCTCCCAGGCAGCATCTTTCGCAAAACGCCGAGTTCTGCTTGATCCACGATGCCTGGCAGAAGCGAACCTTTGAACTGACTCCCGCCACGCATGCCGTCCATCAGGAAGTCTACTCAGACCTTCTCGTCAATCGCTCACCGGCCTATTCTGTTCGCGGGGGACTCTTCGACATACTCGTTGAAACGAACGGCGTGACCTATGCCGTGCCCTACGAGGAAGCCGCGAGCGCGGACAAGCTGTTCCGCGAGACCGAAGGCATCGACCCACTCTCTCCCGGAGCCGTCGCCCTGGCCTCCCTCAAGCAAGCCATCTTCCGTGGAGAAGTGCACCGCGACGACACCATCCTGCTGAACATCTCCGGTGGCGGGCAGGAGCGCTATCTCGCGGAGAACGAAACACAGGTCATCCCACCCGTTGCCATCGTGAGCAAAGAAGAAGCCGTCCGGATGGGCCGCTCGCTCATGTACTCGAATCAGTGACGAGCGGGGGCAGCGTGCGGTTTAGTCCTGGCCTTCACCTTCTTCAGTCAGCATGTCAATAACGGGAAGGGAGAAGGCACGCGCGATCTTTTCGAGTGTTTCGAGTCGGGGATAGTGAAGCCCTCGTTCGAGCTTCGAAATCACCGCTTGATCGAGACCGGACCTGCTGGAAAGCTCGACCTGAGTCCATTGCTCGGATTTACGAAGGGTGCGGATGCGGTCACCCCACTCTATGGCATACTTGACTTCGAGCTGCTTCAGCCGCTGCTTCGTCTCGGCATCGAAATAGCCTCGAACAACGAGCGGATCGATATCGTAGTCCTCGCCATTTTTCATGGGGATGGAAAGCGCCTTTCCGTACGGTTCGATAAAAACCTGTTCGGGCAAGAGTTCGCCCAACATGTCGCTGGCGACAAATCGTTCAAAAGGAATGAATCCTGTCAACCCATCCCGAAATCTTACAAAAACGCCACTGTCACCAGGTCCGTAGGCCACGGCGACGGGCTCAATCGCCTCGTCGTCCGACCAGTGGGTTTGGGTATTCTCAGAGAGCGGTGTTGCCGATTTTACTGGAGGTGTACCTGTTGCCATTTTTCAAGTAATACGAGTTTGAGTCTCTTCTATGGTTTGGGATCCAGGACGAGCTATGCCCAAAAGTTGTGTATGGAAGGTTTAGGCAGCGTGTCGTTCTGATGTAATTCCGTCGGTGAATTTGATTCCTTTTTTTACAAGTTGCAATAGGTGCGGTGCATTCAGTTTCCTCCACTTCTTCTGAGCCTCTTTACATAGACGGAAGGCCATTGCAAGAGCTGTTTCTCGGCTCAGACATCCCCTCGTTTTGGCGGTCCTGAGGCGCACGGTCGCGAACGTAGATTCGATCGGATTTGTGCTCCGAAGATGGATCCAGTGTTCTGCCGGAAAGTCATAAAAAGCGAGCAGTTCTTCTCGGTCTTTCACCAGAATCTCTGCTGCTTTCGGATACTTTTGCTGGTAGGCTTTGATGAAAAACAGAAGGGCGCTCTCTGCCTGCTTTTTTGTTTCTGCTGTATAGATCTGCGTGAGGTGACCTTTTGCCTTCTTCTGAACGGACTTGGGCAGGCGGTTGAGCACATTTGCTGTCTTGTGCACCCAACAGCGTGCGGCTCGCGTCTCGGGATAAACTTCTGCGAGAGCACTCCAGAATCCCATGGCTCCATCGGCAACAGCCAGCTTCGGTCCTTGATCCAGCCCGCGGTGCCTCAGCTCCAGGAGCAACTCTCGCCACGACTGCTTGCTCTCGCGAAAGCCGTCCTCGAGTGCTATAAGCTCCTTCCTTCCATCGGCCGTAGCGCCGATCACGACCAGCAGACACAGTTTCTGTTTATCCATGCGTACGTTTACGTGAATACCGTCGGCCCAGAAATAGACGTAGTGCTTCTCCTTCAGGCTCCGCTTTTGCCAGTCTTCGTGCTCCCTTGTCCAAAGCGTCTTCAGGCGCGCAATCGTCGAGGAGGTCAGCCCTGGGGCATCAGGACCAACAAGGGCCGAGAGCGCTGCCTCAAAGCCGCCCGTTGAAACTCCCTTCAGGTACAACCATGGAATGAGAGCCTCAAGCGAGCGGCTCTTGCGGAGGTAGGCTGGTAGTATCGAACTGCGGAAACCGATTCTATCCTCACCCCGACCCGTACGGTCGCGTATGCGGGGCATCTTTACAGCGACCTCCCCGATACCAGTCAAAATCTTCCTCTCTGGCAGATATCCATTGCGAACGATGCGGTGGCGATTCTCTTCGTCGCGCAGGAACTGGTAGCGCTGGCAGAAAGCTTCAACCTCGGCCTCAACGGCTGTGGCCAGCATCTTTGCGGCCCCTGTTCGCAATACTTCTGTCAACACATCCTCTGTGCTATTGTAGTTCTCGTTCTCGTGTGCGTTATTCGTCTTCATGGGCGGTGTATCCTCCAATCTTCGGATTGACAATGACGTAATCATCATCAGGATACGCCGCCTATACCTTTTTCACCCGTACACAACTTTCGGGGTTAACTCATCCAGGACTTGTATACAGCCATAATATGATATGGGTATCATATTTGTTTCAGGGATTCAATTCGGGATTATTTGTGTTTTCCGTTTTAAAGACATTCCCGGTCTGGCTGCGTAACCCCACCACACGATTCCCCGTAGGTCGATCCTGCTCTGCTAAAAAAGTCGCACTTTTATGCGAAATCGAAGCATTGCCTGACAACCATTTCGCTCGAGAAGCTGTCTATTTAGCAGTAGGAAGGAAGACGCACTCCTTCCGACAACAAATCTGCTATAGACGCTATGCTCAGGAATTATCTCAAGACGGCGCTCAGAAGCATGCGCCGCCATTTCTCGTATTCGGCAATCAACATTCTTGGCCTGGCCGTTGGATTCGTGGCCAGTTTCTTCATCCTGCTCTGGGTGCAGGACGAACTTGCCTACGACACTCATTACGACGGGGTAGAAGACGTATACCGCCTGATGCGGACGTCCGACTACGGCCCCGATCAGATCTTTACCTGGCCAGCCGTCACGGCTAAACTCGACGACGTTCTCGACGAAGAGGACCCCGAAATTGAGTACGTGGCGATGTATACCTGGCCGCAGAACATGTCCTTCTCAAGAGGCGATATCACGTTCCGCGAAGATGGTCGGCACATTGGCCCGGACTTCTTCAAGATCCTCAAGCACGACTTCCTGGTTGGAGATCCCCTGACTGCGCTCGACACGCGCGAATCGGTCGTCCTGTCCAACAAGATGGCGCGCAAGTATTTTCCCGAGTTCTATGAAGGGGATGCCTCAGATGCGCAAGGAGCCGATCGTGTAATGAATCAGGGCATGAGGCTCGACAATCGCATGGACCTCACCGTCACCGGAGTCTTTGCTGATCTTCCCGCTCAGTCAACGTTTGCGATGGACTACGCGCTGAGCCAGGCTGAATACGCGGCACGAAACGACTGGATTGACGACTGGGGCAACAACGGACTGCGCATGCTCGTGCGCCTCGTCCCTGGAGCGAGTCACGAAGCCGTATCCGACAAGATTCGCCTCCTCATTCAGGAGAACACGGACTCGGATAACGACGTGCTCTTCCTGCAACAGTACACCGACGTCTATCTGCAATCAAACTTCGAAGACGGAGTGCTGGTCGGTGGGCGGATCGACATGCTTCGCATCTTTTCCGTCGTGGGCATATTCATTTTGCTCATCGCGGCAATCAATTTCATGAACCTGGCGACTGCGCGCTCAGCGCAGCGTTCGCTCGAGGTGGGTATCCGTAAGACGTTCGGGAGTAACCGGACCCATCTGGCCGGGCAGTTTCTGGGAGAATCGGTTCTGACATCCTTGTTTGCGCTGGTTATTGCGGGGCTTGCGGTGTTCATGCTGCTGCCTGGATTCAACGAGCTTACTGACAAGGAAATATCGTTCGCCCTGATTGAGTCTTCTGTCTGGCTGCAATTCCTGGGTATCGCCGTCGTGACCGGCCTGATAGCCGGTATCTATCCCGCTTTCTATCTGTCCGCGTTCAACGTGATGCGCGGAGGCGAAAAGAGTTCAGGCAAGGGTAGTAATCTGCGCCGTGGCCTTGTCATCGTGCAATTTACCCTGTCGATCATCCTGATCGTGGGATCGGTAACAGTCTACAACCAGGTCAATTACATCCTCACCAAGGATCTGGGCCTGGACCGCAAAGACGTGTTCTACAGCCGTCTCGAAGGACCCATGCTCGCGCAGTACGATTCCTATGTGGCACGCCTCGAGAGTGAGCCATCGATTCAGCGCGTCTCTTCGACATCTACGAGTCCGCTTTCGGTGGGGTCGTCGACCTCATGGGGTGTTCGCTGGGACGGTCGTGATCCGGACGACAATACCCTGTACAACATTATTCAGACCTCCCATGGGTTCCTCGACGTCATGAAAATGGAGCTCGCCTCGGGCCGGGATTTCTCCAAGGAATTTGGCACCGACTCGATGAATGTGATCGTGAACGAGGCCGCCGCGAAGGCGATGGGCTTTGACGATCCGATCGGGCAGGCGGTGAGAGTCTGGGGCCGAGATGGCCAGATCATCGGAGTCGTAAAGGATTTCCACATTACGTCGCTCTATGACCCCATCGATCCGATGGTCATGCGACTCAATCCGGAAGATGCCTCGCAGACGTACATCCGACCGGCTCCGGGCCAGACGGCAGAAGCGATCGTCGCGTTCGAGACAGTATTCCAGGAGTTCAATGCGGACTTTCCGATGGAGCACAATTTCGTGGATGCGTTTTTCGAGCGACAGTATCGCAGTGAGATCGTGGTGGGTAAACTGAGCCGCTGGTTCACGGGTCTCGCCATCTTTATCGCCTGTCTGGGTCTCTTCGGACTTGCTTCCTTCACGGCCGAGCGTCGAACGAAAGAGATCGGCATCCGCAAGGTGCTGGGTGCAAGCGTGCACGGACTCGTAGGGCTATTGGGACGCGAGTTCATGGTCCTCGTGGTCGTGGCGTTCGTCGTCGCAGCGCCCATATCGGCGGTGCTGATGAACAACTGGCTGGCCGACTTCGAATTTCACACCGAACTGGGATGGGAGGTCTTCGTCTCGGCAATCGCGGGCGTCGTTCTTATCACCACTGCGACTGTTGGGTATCAGTCGGTCCGGGCCGCGCTCGCCAATCCTTCGGATTCGCTGCGATCGGAATAGGGAAGCGCGCGAGCAGATTCAGTACGAAGGATCGTACATCATTTTTTCTATGGTCTGAGCGATGTCGCCTTCAATAGGCGAGCGCGCCAGGCCCGTACTCTGGGCATTTTCGACGACAGCCACGGCGATGGCCAGTGAAATCTCTCGAATCCGGGTCAGAGCTGGATAGACGGATCCGGCAGCCAGGTCTTCTTCGCTGACCATGTCGGCAAGTGTGTGGGCTGCTACCAAAAACATCTCGTCTGTGATCTTGCTTGCCCGACAGGCCACCGCCGCCAACCCAACGCCTGGAAACACATACACGTTGTTTCCCTGGCCTGGGCGGAATATCTGACCGCCAAGCGTTACGGGAGCGAAAGGGCTGCCACTCGCGAAGATCACATTGCCCCTGCTCCATTCGTAGGCCTGCTGGGGAATACACTCAGCGCGTGAAGTCGGATTGGAGAGGGCGAAGATCGTCGGCCGCTCGTTGATTTCGGACATGAGCTCGATCACCTCTCGCGTAAACGTCTCGGGTCGCCCCGTCGCCCCGATCAGTATGTGCGGCTTGATGTCGCGGATCGCGCCCAGAAAGTCGGACTCGGGATGTTCGTGGGCGTAGGGAAGGTTGTGGACCTTCAGATTGGTTCGCCCTTTTACCACGAGTCCCTTCGAATCCAGGAACCAGATGTGCTCCCTGGCCGCCTGACGAGAGTGCCCTGCTGCCATGAATGCTTCGACCATGAGGTCGGCGATACCGGTGGCGGCAGAGCCGGCTCCGAGAAACATGACCCGCAGATCCCCGAAATTCAGCTTCGAAATGCGCGTCGACGCAAACACGCCGGCCAGCGCGACCGACGCCGTGCCCTGGATATCGTCGTTGAAGCACAGCACGCGATCCCGGTATCTGTTGAGCAGGCCGAATGCATTTGGCGTCAGGAAGTCTTCAAACTGAATGAGGGCGTCCGGAAAAACATCCTGCGTGGCGCTGACGAATTCATCAACGAAATCATCGTACTCGTCCCCCGTGAGCCGGTTTGCCTTGGTCCCGATGTAGAGCGGATCGTTCAGCAGTTCCTCGTTTTTCGTTCCGACATCCAGCATCACTGGCAGGCACTCATGCGGATGTAGACCCGCGCAGGCCGTGTAGAGGGACAGTTTGCCCACCGATATTCCCATGCCATTGGCTCCCAGGTCTCCGAGTCCGAGGATGCGTTCGCCGTCGGTCACGACAATGACCTTTATGTCCTTTTCTGGCCAGTTCCGCAGCGTGTCGCGCATATTGCCGCGATCCTGGCGCGTCAGAAAGAGGCCGCGGGTCTGCCGGAAGATGTGAGCGTATTCCTGGCAGGCCTGCCCAACGGTGGGCGTATAGATCAAGGGTAGCGTCTCTTCGATGTTGTCGAGAACCGTCCTGAAGAACAGGCGTTCGTTTCGCCCAAGGAGAGCCATGAGGAAAATGTATCGCTCGATGTCGAACTCCTTTCGCCTCAGATTCCCCATCACGCGCTGCTTCTGGATCTCCTGCGTACTGATATTCGCAGGCAGCAGTCCTTGCAAGTGGTATTTCGTCCGCTCCTGGGTAGTGAACGCTGTGGATTTGTTCAGGGCGGCATTGCCGAGTAGTTCTGCGCCGGTCGGATGCTTGGATTTTTTCATTGATGAGGCCTGTTCGGAGGGCCCTTCAAAGTTACGGGTTGCCGGTTAAAAATCGTACATCCACCGAGGAAGCCCGGTGCTCTTCGGCCTAGTGTCAACTTTTGGAACAAATAGGGCTGAAATCCACCTCACGTGTGTTCGATGTGGGAGGTGGCACTTTTCGATGTGTAGCTCGATCAATACATTGCAGGTCTTGTTTTTTGGGGCTTTCCGCACGATGATGTGCTCCAGTGATGGGCTTCAATGTTTCAAGAATGATTCAAGATCTCACGTTCACCTACCCAGAGTTCTGATGCGAAATCTTTTCCGACTCCTTTTCAGTGCGATACTGTTTTTCAGTGCAATACTGGGCCTTGCGACAGGATCCGTTTTGGCCCAGGGATTTGGCGCTGCGACCGCAGCCACCGACGGCGTCTTGTTTGCCGGAGAAGGCGGCAATCGCGTGACGGCGGGCATGGTCTTCACCTACTCCCGCACGGGCGACGGCTCCTGGATGGAGACGGGCATGCTCCGCTCGCCAATGGGAACGGCGGAAGAGGATGGTTTTGGCCGTTCTCTGGCGGCGGATGGCGATTTTCTGGTCGTCGGAGCTCCCGTGGAAGAGGCGGCCTATGTGTATCAGCGTGGCGAGGATGGCTCATGGTCGAGTGTTGCCAGACTCAATGGTTTTGGCATCGGTTTTGGAGCAGCGGTCAGTATCCGAGGGGATCAGGTCGGAGTCAGTGCGCCTGGCGATCAGGAAAATTCGGGTATGGCTCACATATTCACGCGCACCGACGACGGTTCGTGGCCGATGACGGGTCATCTCGGGAGTGAGAACCTACCTGCGGGTGCTCAGCTAGGCGGTCAAATTTCCGTCGACGGAGATATGGCGATGCTGTCCTACCCCGGGGCCAACGAGCGCTCCGGTGCGGTGCTCGTGTTCAAAGAAGACGAAGAAGGGGTGTGGCACGAAGTCCAGCAGTTGACGATGCCCGTGACGAGTGAGAATCAACAATTCGGCGCGTCACTTTATCTGCATCACGGACACGCGATGATTGGCGCTCCGGGATACGAGGGAAGAATTGGCGGAGTCGCTGTCTACCATTGGAATACAGAGACGGAGGCGTTCGATTTTACACTTCGTCTATCGCCATCAACCGCGTCTGGAAATGAGCTGTTTGGAAGCTCGATGACCCATGACGCCAACCACATGGTATGGATCGGAGCACCGGGTGCCAACGACCGGGTCGGCGCGATCTATGCGTACCAGCCGAGCAATATGATGCAGGCTTTCGAAGCCAAGGGAATGATTGCGGTTAATGATCTGCAGCTGCGCAGTGGAGCGGGTGGATCGCTCACACCGGGTCCCGATTTCGTGGCCGTAGGAACCCCCGGGTATGACAATGGCGAGGGAGCCGCCGTCGTGTTCAATCAGATGGGGGGCGACTGGGCACAGTCGAGCACGGTACTCCATGATAAGGGCGCGATGGAGTCGTTTACCGGTGAAATGGTGGAATGCGAGGACGGCGATGCCGCCGGATTCCGGTGCGATGACGTGGATATCCAGTCTTTCCTGTCGTTACGGGATATTGGCGGCCGGCGTGGAACACGCATGAATGATATCTGGGGCTGGATCGATCCAGGTTCAGGCCGAGAGTTCGCCATCGTGGGACGAACTGATGGAGCCGCGTTTGTAGAGGTCACTGACCCGTACAATCCGACCTATCTCGGCAATATGGATAAGACCCCGGGAGCGAACAATTCAGTCTGGCGGGATATGAAAGTGTACAAGGACCACGCATTCATCGTGGCCGATGGAGCAGGGCAGCACGGCATGCAGGTTTTCAAGTTATCACGGCTGCTGAACGTCCAAAATCCTCCGGTTGAGTTTGAGCCGGACGTTCTCTACGATCAGATCGCAAGCGCCCACAACATTGTGATCAATGAACAGACGGGCTACGCCTACTCGGTCGCATCCCGAATGGGGGGCATCACGTGCGGCGGCGGTCTCCATATGATCGATATCCGCGAGCCGCTCAATCCCACGTTTGCGGGCTGCTTCTCGCACGAAGGAACGGGTCGAAACGGCACGGGAAATACGCACGACGCTCAATGTGTGATATACAACGGACCGGACACCGATCACTCTGGCAAAGAGATCTGCCTGGGATCGAACGAAACCGCGCTGTCCATCGCGGATGTGTCGGACAAACGGAGTCCAAAAGTCATATCGATGGCGACCTATCCAAATATCGCGTACACCCATCAGGGATGGCTCACCGAAGACCATCGCTTCTTCTACATCAACGACGAAGGCGACGAACCCCGGGGACTGGTCGAGGGAACCCGCACGTTGATCTATGATCTGGAAGATCTCGATGACCCCGTTCTGGCTGGCGAGCACTTTTCGACGGAAACCAGCACGGACCACAATCTCTACATCAAGGGCAATCTGATGTATCAGTCGAACTACGTGGCTGGCCTGCGCATCCTGGACGTCTCGAATCCAGAAGCGCCCGTTGAAGTGGCATTCTTCGACACCGTGTCAAACGACCGGACGGGGGGAGGCTCATGGAGCAACTACCCGTACTTCCTAAGTGGTACGATTGTCGTGACATCGAGCCGTGAAGGGCTTTTCATGCTGAAAAAGCGGCAGGTGGACATCTAAGTTGAGGATAAATAATGAAGAATGCAGGGCGGGCGCCGGTGGCGCCCGCCCTCGTGTTTTATGAAGATTACTCGATTGGAGGAGGAGGGTCCCGAGGGTACTATTCGGGCGCACAAAAGAGGGATCAGATGAAACGTTTTTCACCAATATGGACTGCGTCTCTGGCGCTCGTTCTTTGCATCACACAGGCGCATTCAGCGCAGGCCCAGGTTCAGGATCGGCTGACGATTAACAGTCAGATTCGTGAGCGCACCGAGTTCTCGGCGAAGGATTTCAATGCTGACGTCGATAATCCATCGTTCAGTCTCCTTCGAACCCGTTTGAATGTCGGTATCGAGGCGGCGGACGATATCGATGTCTTCGTACAATTCCAGGATTCCCGTGTGTTTGGAGGAGCAGGAGGGACTATTTCCGGTTCGGCACCCGCGCTCGACGCGCATCAGGCCTACTTCAGGGTGTCCAACTTCTTTGACTCGGATGTGAGCGTCAAAGTGGGTCGACAGGAGATCGTCATCGGCAATCAACGCCTCATCGGGTCGGTGGGCTGGAGCAACGTCGGCCGAAACTTCGACGCCGCCAGAATCAGCCTGAATACCGAAACGGGCTCCTTCGAGTTCATCGCCGCAAATATTATCGGAGACACGGGCACGACAAACGGCGATAATCTGTATGGTATCGTCGGCTCCTATCCGTACGCCGATGGATCCCGTGTGGAGGCGCTCGTCCTCTACGACAACCGCACGAACGAGATCACGGGGGGAAGCGACGAGGGCGAAGCCATGTTGTCTCGTATCACGGCTGGCGCTGCGGCGTACGGCCAAGTCTCAGGTTTTGATTACGAGCTGGAAGCGTACCTCCAGACAGGAGACGCTTTCGAGGCCGCGACCGGAGAGTTGGGCTCCATTGGCGCGTACCTGGCATCGGCCAAGGTGGGCTACACCCTCAATCCCGACAATGGTCTTCGAATTGGAGGGCTGTTCACGCTCGTTTCGGGCGATGAAGACGCGGGTGATGGCGACATCGGCAACTTCAACACGCTCTTCGCCACAAATCACAAGTTCTACGGCTTCATGGACTACTTCGTAGGCGCGGGCTCGTTTGCACGGGGGTTGCAGGATGTCGCTCTATCGGCAAGTGTCAGGCCAAAAGACAAGCTGAAACTGGCCGTAGACGTGCACAATTTCACATCGGTTGAAACCCCCGATGGAGCTGACAGTCTCTTTGGTCAGGAAATAGATGTCACTGCCACGTACACGTACAACAGCGCGATGAGTATTGTGGCCGGTGTCTCGGCATTTCTTCCAGGCGATGATTTTGCCGGGAGCGATGCTGACAACGCGTACTGGGGCTACCTTTCGATGGTCGTCAATTTTTAGATCTGCATGACTGGTCCGGTGAACTCACGCATTCCAATGATACTTGGTGGGCTCCTTGTGATGGGAGCCTACCTGTCTGCGTGTTCGCGGCCGGGAGCCGATGTCACCTCGTTTGGACCGACGTACGCCGCGTGGAGTCCGTCGGCCGAGTATGTGGGTATCGATGCCTGCCAGCAGTGCCATGAGCCTCAGTATGACTCGTTCATCCGATCTCAGATGGGTCGCTCGTTCAAGCACGCGGCGCGATCACTTTCAGACGCGCCCTGGGATGATGTAGCACCCCTGTATTCTGAATTCGACGACATGTACTACCAGCCGTACGCCGTGGGCGAAGATCTTTTCGTCAAAGAGTATCGCATGGCCGGAATGGATACGGTGTATGCGCGGGTGGAGCAGATTGATTTCATCGTCGGATCAGGTCAGCACACCAATTCGCACATCTACTCGGAGAACGGATATCTGTATCAAATTCCGGTGACGTGGTACACGCAGGATCAGAAATGGGGACTGGCACCCAAATTCGAGAAATCGGGTAATAACTATCGTTTCTCGCGGGTCATCACGGACGAGTGCATGGCGTGTCATAACGCGCAGCCGACGTTCGTCGAAGGGTCTGAAAATCGTTTTGAGCACGTTCCCGAGGGCATCAATTGCGAAAAGTGCCACGGACCCGGTTCGATTCATATTGAAGAGAAAACGGCGGGAATTATCGTCAATACGGTCAGTGAAGTTGACTTTTCTATCGTCAATCCAGGCAAACTGAGCCCGGAACGTGAGTTGGATGTGTGCAAGCGATGCCACATGCAAGGCGCGGCAGTCTTCGAAGCCGGCGATGGACCCCTCGACTGGCGCCCCGGCAAGTCCCTCGCGGCGCACGAGAATGTGTTCTGGCCCAGACAACCGGACTCGACCACCCACTTTATCATGGCTTCGCATCCAGACCGGCTGGCCCAGAGTGCGTGCTTTCTTCAGTCCTGGAAGCCAGACAGTAACATGCAGCCGATCACGTGCCTGACCTGCCACGATCCGCACAAACCCATCGAGGAGACGGTCGATACGTTCGATACCACCTGCCAGAACTGTCACGATGGACGCACCGAGACCGCGTCCGCACTGATGTGTACAGAGCCAACGGTAGTGGCGGGCACCAACACGCTGCCCTGCGCATCATGCCACATGCCCCAGTCATCTTCGACAGACATTCCCAACATCCGCATCACCGATCACTTTATTCGCGTTCCCGGCCGACTCTCTCCCGAGGAAGCGGATGACCAGACCCGCTTTATCCGAATGGCTGCTCTGGTCGATGACGCCCCGTCGCTTCGGCAGCAGGCGGATGGCTTTTTAACGTACTACGAGCAGTTCACCGATCGACCGGGCATGCTGGATTCGGCTGCGGTCCTGCTTCGGCGAGTCGATGATGGCGACTTTGGTGCGGAAGATGCTGACGCCTTGAATCGATCGCGGATTCGACTGTGGCACCTTCAGTCAGATCACGCAGCCATCAGAAGGCTCAGCCAGTCAGCTGGGTTCGACGCTCCCGAAGATGCTTGGACGCTCTACAGAATTGGCGAAGCGTTCGCTGCCGGTGGGGATGCCGATCGATCCATCCGGTGGTACGAACAGGCCTTTGCCCAGGGCCGCGATCACCTCCGCTTCGGCGACAAGCTGGGTGTCGCCTATACCCAGGCAGGCCGGGCACAAGAGGCGATCTCGATCTATGATGGCTTGTTACGAGGAAACCCGAAATTTGAAAATGGACTGAACAACCGCGGCTTTGCCTTCCTGATTACGGGGGACTTCGAGGCGGCAGAGGCAGATTTTCGTTCGGCCCTCGCCCTTTCTCCGGATCTCGAATTGTCGCTGGCCAACCTGGCGTCGCTACTCATCAATACCGACCGCGTCGATGAAGCGCGTCCGATCATGAGAAAGCTGATCACCAGCTATCCAGAAAACGCCGAATATCAGCGCGTGTGGCAGGTTCTGGGTAGTCGATGATCAGATTTGCTTAGTTCTGAAAAACTGGCGTAGATGGGGGAATGGAGTTGCCTTCAAAGAGAATCTTGGCGAACTTTAGCCCCGATCAGCCTGGCGACGTCCGATATTTTGCTCAAAAACTCGGATTTTCGCCCTTTAAACACCAAAATGAATCTATTGAGGCACAAGCGAATGCAGAAGGCCAACATCTTTGTTATCCTTTTTACAGCTGCGGCACTCGGCCTTGCAGCCTGTGGCGGCGGCGAATCGTCAAACGAAGCAGCTCCAGCTGCCGAAGAACGAGCCGCTCCCGAAGTTGAAGTAGTGGAAGTCTCTGCAGAAGCACAGATCGGTCCGGTGACCGAGCTTGAGCTTGGAGCCTACGACGCAGCTCTCGCCGCAACAGGCGAAGCTGCTTTCGCGGCGAAATGCACGGCATGTCACACCCTGGAAGCAAAAGTTATTGGTCCCGCCCTTGGTGGCGTGGTTGACAGACGCTCTCCAGTCTATGTGATGAACATGATCCTGAACCCAACTCAGATGCTGGCAGAACATCCTGTCGCGATCTTGTTGCTGGAAGAGTTCGTCGTTCCGATGGTCCCGCAGGGCATCGAAGAAGCCGAAGCCCGCGCCATCGTAGAGTATTTGCGCGGGGAGGGTTAAGCCTCGGCCTTTTACTTCTCGGTATTAAGGAATTAAGGGTCGGGATCCATCAGGATCCCGACCCTTCTTCTTTTAGCGACATCTTTTAGCGACTTCTTTCACGCAGGCTGAATTGCAAAGGCTGTGTTAAGACGTTAAAAAAACAGCATCTACCGCGTGGCGACTGTAACGATTTATCGTCACTTCCGTAGTGGTTTATACGGTCGATAACAACGACATGATGTCTGCTCTAGTGAATTGATGTGTGGCTACAGCTTTTTTTAGAGGGAGAGGACATCTTCAAAGGTCCGCTGGGAAGTAGTGCTCTCCGCGGGCCTTTCTGCATAGATGCGTTTCTGGATGCCAGGGCTTCTACTCAAGCATCCGGAGGGCAGGATCAGCTACACTCGTTTAAGTCTCCCAGGTAAAAACTGACAAAAGCGATCCCTCAGTCAAACCGAAGGATCGCTTTCATGTCTGGTCGGCATACGCCAGTGTCAGCGCATATCCGAAATGATACTAGAGATGGTCCTATAAAACTGGACAGGGTCTTAGGTGGAATCTTGCGGATTGATTATGCTGCTTCTTGAAGCGGCTGGTGATTAAAAAATACGTGATCAGGGGTCTTTCTTCCGTGTGAGCTGTGTCGCCTTTCGTTATTGAAGTAGTCGAAGTATACAGCAATGGATTTGCGGGCTTCAGCCACACTGTCATAGGCTTTAAGGTACACCTCTTCATATTTCAGGCTTCTCCAGAGTCTCTCGATGAAGACATTGTCCATCCAGCGTCCTTTGCCATCCATAGAGATTTTGATGTCATGATTCTTCAGAACATCAGTGAAGGCCACGGGTGTGAACTGGCTGCCCTGATCCGTATTGAAGATCTCTGGCGCTCCATACACGGCGATTGCTTCTTCGAGAGCTTCCACACAGAAGTCGGTATCCATCGTATTGGAGATCCGGCGTGAGAGTACTTTTCGGCTGTACCAGTCAATGACGGCGACCAGGTAAACGAATCCCCTTTTCATCGGAATGAATGTGATGTCGCTTGCGTAAACCTGCCGGGGCCGCGTCACGTTGAGCTTACGCAAGAGATACGGATAAATCTTGTGACCTTTTCCCGGAATCGAGGTCCGTTTCTTAGGATAAATGGCAATAAGGCCCATCAGACGCATTAATCGCCGGATTCGATGGCGGCCCACAAAAATACCTCTGTCCTCGAGCGCATCCTTCATGGTGCGCGATCCTCGCGTGGGCCGCTCAAGGTAGAGCTCATCCAGTTTTTTCATCACGGCCAGGTTCTCTTTGCTCTCGTCCACCGGCTTGTAGTAGGCCGTTGAGCGGTTCAGCTCCAGCAGATTGCACTGCCGTTTGATGGAGAGGTCGTGGATTGGGTCGATCATTTGGCGGCGCTCACCTACTGGGTGCGACCGAGCGCTTTGGATAAAAAATCCTTCTCCATCGAAAGCTCGCCAATTTTGGCGTGAAGCTCCTTGATCTGGCCCTCTTCATTGCGTTTTCCGAAATGCCCTTTGTCAAAGACCTCTTCAGCGTCCTGAATCAATTTCTTCTTCCAGGTCTGAATCTGATTCGGGTGCACCTGGAACTGGTCTGCCAACTCAGCCATTGTGCGATCTCCTTTGACCGCCGCCAGCGCTACTTTTGCTTTGAAGGCATTGCTGTGATTTCTTCTTTTGCGACTCATCGTTTGTATCCTTTCTTGAGGGTGATAAGATCGCAAGACTCCACCTTATTTGTTGTTCAGACTGTCCGATGAATCAGGACCATCTCTACTCTCGCCGCCCTTATACCGGACAGGCACCAAGACTATCCCCATGAGCAAGATGCTTGTCAACTGACTTAGCGGATACACTGATGGTCTTGGACACGCCCTTCTTATTGGTGTGGCAGACCTCAACCTTGTCCGGGTTGGCTGGTGTGTCCGGTTTGTCTGGTTTGTCTGGTTTGTCTGGTTTATCTGGATTGCCTGGGGGATCGCCTTTTTTACCCTTATTGTCACCCTTCTTCGTCGCAAATACGTCGACAAGAACGATTTCCTGGTCGCTGCTCACAGTGGCCTCTTCTTCGCTTGCAACCAGCGCACTCTCAGTGCAACCGGAAAACATCAAGAGAAAGGCAAAGGTTGCGAGAGCGAGTGTGAATTGTTTCATGATGTACCTCATGTGTTGATCAAATTCAGTGGGCTCACGAATTGATATACGAATAAAAGCAGAATTATGGTAGGTTTCTCAACTCATTCGAGGTGACAGATTCCATCCAAGTCTCGAGGAAAACGATACTTTCTAAACTCAGTGGCTCGCCGGGATGTAGTGCTCTCCGCGGACATTTCTGCATCTAACAGCTTTTCTGACTGAAGGTGCTTTGCTCCTGCCCACCCGATTTAGACGGGGCCGGGAGCTCCACAGCGGGTGTTTTCAGGACCCATCGCCAGATCGTTCCCTCGGTCAAACCGATGAACCGCTTTCACTTCAGGTCGCTGAATGAACGGGTCACCGCTTATTCGCAGACATATCTTCGCCCCACCTGAGTCGGGCAGGAAAGTAGCGCTGCTTGTGAACGGAGCACTGGAGGCAGGAACACATCAGGCGCGCTTCGAGGCGAGTGAGCTGCCGAGTGGTGGGTATATTTATCGTTTGACAACTCCAAAAGGCGAGCTCACGAAGATGATGCTGCTCATGAAATAGCGGGCTCAACGTGATTGGTCGTCAGGCGCTCGGTCGCCACGGTTTCCTGCTTCTGAGGCGTACGCGTCGGCATTTTCAGTTGCCAGGCCATGACAGTTAGAGTCCTGACCAGGACTCCAATGGTTAAACTACAGTCTGCTATAAATGCGCGGTTGTCTCCTGGTGATCGTGTTCAGACAAGGTCGAGGTTCGGGATTCACGGTAACCCTACGTCAAAGGGATCTGGAATTTTATGCACCTCGCAGGAAAACATACACGAATGGAAGTTTTGTTTCGCGAGTAACTGGCACTCAAGAGCATCGTCTTCTGCCAGCAATTCGCACGCACTCAGCGCCCTGATCTCCTGTTGTGCGCAATCCAAACATTGGTCGTCATACGATTTAGACGAACTGCAACCTGATAGAATTACTACCAGGATCAGGAATAAATATTTCGTGATCCGCATAATTGCGCCAATGAACCGCCGTGAGATCATCTGATTCGGGAACCGGAAGTATTGTGAGGATCTTGGTCAAATGCAACGCGCAGCGCGTTACCGTTCCGTGATTACACGTTGAAGCCCACAGATTCGTGTCAATGATATCTGAGGGGGGTGTCTGGGGGCCCGTCGTAAACGCCGCGTGTTCGCACCAAAAAAAGAGGCGGCGCCCTGCGGGCGCCGCCTCTTCAGACCATCTATCCTGAACTGACATTCAGGTAGAAATCACATCAGGAACTGGACCTGCTCTGGTTGACAACCGCAAGGATCGTCTTCTTGACAGAGCTCGTTTTTTCGAACTGATAAGAACGCACGAGGTAGTCGAGGGCGAGACCAGACTGAATCTGACCCAGAACGACTACTGCCATGCGGCGAACCTGGTCGGTGTCACCGTCCCGGTAGAGACGCATGACGTCTACCACTCCGGTGCTGCTGATATCCAGATTGTCGCTGTACTCGATGATCAACTGGAGCGCAGAATTCTGCAAGCCCTGATGATCAGACGCGAGAGCATCTTCGATCCTCTCGCCATATGCCTTCCACTCAGATTTTGTGAGTTCAGGCTTATTGACGCGGAGCTCAGCGACCGCATGGGCCACATCGATATCACCGTCATCGCCGATAGATTTAAGAATTCTTGACGTCTGATCGGCCGAAGCAGCGTCATCAGATCCATCAAAATGGGCGAAATCTGCGTCGAATGACGCAAACTGTGCCGAAGCGGGTGTCGCCACCAGAAAGAACATAGCGGCAATGCTGCATGCAGCCACTAATTGTTTGATCGTTTTCATGTACTGACCCTCCCAAGTCTGAAAACGTGAAGGAGCGGTTGGCGACTTCCGATATCCGCTCCCAAAAATCATCTATAAAAAGGACCCCGTTGGAAAGCATCGACTCCTCTACTCCAAAATCATCTTCACCGGCCCAAACTTTCCATCGGGGACACACACCACTACGAGACCCGGCGGCCCAGAGATACACTCGAAGGAAAGAAATCTATCTCAGTGGGTCCCAACGGTCATAACTCAATGGTGAGTGGTAATCAGAGGCCGCCAAATGGTCAGCCGGCATCGGACCGTCCTCATATTTGTGGTACTTTACAGCATCAACGGAAGTAGAAGCTGTTTCAATGAGACGACGCACAAAGATAGTTTGCACGCTGGGCCCCGCTTCTTCGGATGAATCGACCATCCGGGAATTGATTGAGGCCGGAATGGATGTGGCGCGGCTGAACCTCTCGCACGGCTCACACGAGTATCACAAGAGCATCATCGACAATGTCCGGCGCGCCGGGAGAGAAGCCGACAAAACCGTCGCGATCCTATTGGATCTGCAAGGACCCAAACTTCGCGTTGGAGAAATAGAAGGCGGCGAGGTGACGCTGAACGAGGGAGATGCCCTGACCATTACCAGCGAGCCGATCTCCGCCGGAACAGCTTCGCGCGTATTCGTCAATTATCCCACTCTGGCCAAGGATGTCAAGGTCGGAGGCGATATTCTGCTCGACGACGGTCGTCTTGAGCTCAGAGTAACGGGATTTGCCGGGAACGATGTCGAGACCGAGGTGGTGGTCGGCGGTGTGCTCAAATCAAGAAAGGGCGTAAATCTCCCAAACATTCGGACCTCAACCCCCGCGCTCACGGAAAAGGACCTGGCCGACCTTGAGTTTGGGCTGGCGAATGATGTCGATATTCTCGCGCTCTCATTCGTTCGGGACCCTTCGGATGTCAGTCTGCTCGCAGATCATGTGGAAGCATCGGGCAAAAACGTGATGATCATCGCGAAGATCGAAAAACCCGAGGCGGTAGACAGTATCGATCAGATCATTGAGATTGCTGATGGCGTCATGGTGGCTCGGGGAGACCTGGGCATCGAGATGCGCCTGTCCAAGGTCCCCGGAACGCAAAAAAGCCTGATCGCGAAATGTATACGGGCGGCAAAGCCCGTAATTACAGCGACCCAGATGCTGGAGAGCATGATTGACAGTCCGCGGCCAACACGGGCGGAGGTGAGCGACGTAGCCAACGCCGTCCTGGACGGAAGCGATGCCGTGATGCTCTCGGGCGAAACGGCCATCGGAAAATATCCAGTACGCACTGTTCAAGTCATGTCCGACGTGATTATTGAGGCGGAACGTGCATTCATCGAAAATGAGAGGGCAACACAGCCCTTTGGAGACACTCCTTCCACCACGGAAGCCGTCTCGCGCACGGCGAGCTTCCTTGCGGCCAAGCTGAACGCCGTGGCCATTGTCTGTCTGACGGCCTCGGGAGCGACGGCGAGATCGATCGCCCGACACCGTCCGAATGTGCCGGTCTACGCGTTCACGGACGATCGCCGGATGCTGGGGCAATTGGCGCTCTCCTGGGGAACAAAAGGTTTTTATCTTCCTTTTCAGTCGGACACGGATAAGGGTATTGCGCTCGTTCACGATGTACTAAGAGAGCAGAAGCTGGCGCAGACCGGAGAAATTGTCATTTTGACCGCCGGAATGCCGCTTCCCGCAAAAGGACGCACCAACATGGTTCACGTGAGCGTCCTTTAGTAGACCGTATTAATACTGTTAATCAGCCAGGATTCATCGCTCAGCCAAACCGCTACGATTTAATCACCGATAACCGCGGAATCATTCGCTGACGTGAAGACAATTCGTCCACATCAGATTCACTTCTGGTCTACCCGATATCGGGTCAAGACCGGAATCGTGTTCTTGCTCCTCATTTTGATAGGAAGCGGGTGCAAAACGCCCGATTTCATCGGGCGCCCTTACGGCAACTTTACAGCATACTACAACGGATTCTACAACGCGGAGCGCGTTTTCGAGGTCGGCATCAAGAATCTGAACCGGACGAATCAGGTAGTCGACCGGAATCACTATCTGCCCCTTTTTGTGAAGACCACTGGCGCGTCGGCCTCGCGCGAGTTTGAAGATGCAGTTCTGAAGAGCGCCGATCTTCTTCGAGAACATCCAGATTCTAAGTGGGTCGACGACGCACTGCTCCTGATCGGGAAATCCTACTACTATCAGGAGAATTACGTTGGCTCCACACAAAAATTCCGTGAGGTGATCGAGCTGGAATCGAAGCTGGAAGATGAGGGCAGATTCTGGCTGGCACGATCCCTCATTACCAGTGGTGCTTTCGAAAGTGCACTCGACGAATTGAATGTGGCGATCACCCGGGAAGACCTGAACCGCAGGTGGGCCAGCCAATATCAATTGCTCCTGGCGGGTCTGAATGTCCAGCAGGATAACTGGGAGGCGACCGCGACGTATCTGACCGATGCGATCCCTGATATTAAAGACAAAGATCTGGCGGCTCGAGCCCAGTTTCTGCTGGGTCAGGTGTCCGAGACACTCGGCCGCTACGAAGACGCTGTGGCTGCATTCGAGGGGGTGCGCGAATTTCGTCCGATCTATGAACTGGACTATGCAGCTCGTTTCAGTGCCATTCGAGTGGACGGCATGTACGTCGATCCAGAGGGCGCTATCGACGAAGCGCGAAAAATGGAGCGTGACGATAAGAACTTCGATAATCTAGCCGAAATGCGATTCCTGCGTGCGCGCATCATGCAAAACGCAGGTCGGGAAGATGAATCGTTCGATATGTATGAAGAGTTGCTCACCGTTCCCGAGATCATTTCAGGCGCTTCAAAGGTTAAGGGACGGGTCCACTACGCTCTTGGTGAATTGTATCGCGACATTGATCGCAACTACATGATGGCTGCCGCTCATTTCGATACTGCAGCAGGAAATCTCGGAATTTCGGTCTCAGCCAGAAACAGCACGCGGGTGGGGACTGCGGCAGGCGCAAATACCCAGTTCACACCGGAAGCCATCACTGATGCGACCGATCTGAGGGATAACTATTCCAAGTACGCTCGGGTTTTCAGAGACATCGCCCGCTACGACTCGCTACTCTGGCTCGGGAGCCTTCCACAGGAAGATTACGATGCCAAAATTCTGGAACTGCGTCAAAAGGAGAAAGAGCGTTTAGAAGAGAGGCGTAGAATTCTGGAGGAACGTCAGCGCGCACAGGCGTTTCGGGGCACAGGAGGTCTCAATGATCTGAGCCTGAATCGTGGACTCCCCGAAGGGAAAATTATTCCGACCCTTGACGACCCCTCCGGAACAGCTGGTGGCTTCTTGTTTCACGAAGATCCGATTCGGGCGCAGGAGGGGAGAATTGCCTTCCAGGAAATCTGGGGAGATCGTCCGCTGGCGCCCAATTGGAGGCGAAGCGCGGCACTGAGTTCGGTCAGTTTTAATCAGGACCAGACCTCTCTTGAGGATGCGGCTTTGGAGCTGGAAGAGCTGAATGCAAATGTTCTTCCGGACATCAATGATTCTGCGGTGCCTAGAGATTCCGTGGATCAGGTGATCATGAGAGCATCCAGGGCCATTTCCAGGTATGAACTGGGCAACGTTTTATTTCTGGGGATGGTGCTGCCCGATTCCGCCATTGTGTGGTACCGAAAGGTGATCGAGGAGGACGGTGAGGAGCCGGTGGCCCAGCGAGCCCTCTACGCGTTGGCTGAAGTCCAGCAAGCACTTGGCGATCTACAGGCCGCCGAGCGGCTGTACCAGGACATTCTGGCGAGCTTTCCGGACTCAGATTTTTCTGATGGAGTTCGGGAGCGCCTCGGTATTGAAATTGACGACAGTGTCGCGCGCGATTCCACGGAACTGGCCGTAGAAGCATTTGAACTCGTCCTCGGATTCGGGGATGCAGACCCCATTCTTTCTATCAATGCCATGTTGGGCGTAGCTGTCGACTGGGTCGACTATGAAGAGAGCAGTCGCGCCCTTTTCGCCGTAGGCAATCTGCACCTCATAATGGCTGACGCCGACTCGGCGGCCATCTTTGCTCCACTGCCGCTCGAAATTGAGCGACACCGGCTGTCAGTATTGTGGCCCAACAAATTCGACGCCCTTCCGGACCCAGATGCCCTGGCGGACGCAGAACAGCAGGATTCGCTCACCGTCGCCAGTGACTCTCTAGACATTCCGAGCGATATCGGGCAGGAAAGCGCTGACAGCCTGACGGTGGCGCCGGTGGTGATCGTGGATAGTCTGGCGGCGGTGGTGGCCGTGGACTCGACCGTTGTGGAAGCGGATCTGCCAGATGGTCTTGAGGTCGCCCCGGCAGATTCTTCGCTATCGACCTCGACCTCGACACCGGCCTCGCCAGACGCTGAATCAGCTCTGCCTGGCCTGGATGATCAAGAAGAGCAGGTGGAAAGAGAAGAGGATCTCTATATAGAGGACATTTACTCGCGCCTGGTTGCAACTATGAGAGGCAAAAAGGTCGGCATCCAGGCAGGGGCGATCCTGGAAGCCCTCGTCGAATTGCGCACGCCGCCCATCGACACGACGGCGGTCGACACGGTGATGATTCAGCCGACGATGGCCGACAGCCTGGTCATGCAGCTGGTCGCGATAGCCGCGGCGCGAGCAGATTCTCTGGCTGCAGCCGATTCCCTGGCGAGGGCAAGCGGTTTTAGGGAGGTTCCGAGACCCCAGGTACCGAATGCAGCCGCTTCAGATTCTGCCGAAGAAGAGCCCGCAGAAGATTTTGATGAGATTTTGCCAAACAAAGATCCGTCCACAGACGAAGGCGAGCCCTCTGAAGAAGATGAGGAGGAAGAAGAAGTGACTGAATCTTCGGATCTGAAACCACTCCTGCCAACCGGACGCCCTGACCTGGATGCGGAGGGCTTCTCGTTGATACTGGAGCATTTTTTCGACATCCGGTCTGCCCAGCTCTCCCTGCGAGAGCTCACGACCCAGCTCGAATCCACCGGAATCCGCCTCTATGTCCTCACAAACTCCATCGGCGAACAAGTAGAATATCTTGTCAGCTGGGGAATGTTCGAGACGAAAGCCGAAGTCGACCGCGCAATTTCAAGTTTTGATGCAATTCTGCCTGCTCGCCGAACTTATCTGCACCTCTTACCTACTACTGTCCGTAGAAGGTAGCATTAGTACCTGCCGGGGAAGCTCGAAAAGGAACCAAAAGGGGGTCGCAGGGTACGGTGCGATCCGCACTTCACCGGCGGAAAACCCTCATTATTGAAGACTGCAGCGAGCCTTTGATCCGGTTTGCCAAGGAAGACTAAATGTCCCAGAACGATAGAGAAAAACTGAAACTCGACGGTAACTCCAAGCAGGGCAGTGGGCCACGATTGCCTGACAGGAAGCCGCGATTCATGCTATGGATCTACATGGCGCTGTTCCTGGGCCTGATGACGCACATTATGCTGCGCATGGGCGACGTAACGCCCCAGGAGGTTTCCTATTCGACGTTTCTGGATCAGATCGATATGGGCTACGTGGAAGAAGTCGTACTCGTGAATGATCGCAATGTCGAGGGGATATATACCGTTCAGGCCGTCCAGGAAGGGCGGGTCGAGGTCAAAACTGTCGAACCCAATTTTTTGACGGGTTCCAATCCAGAGGACGGTCGAAAATTCATTTCTACCAAGCCTGCCGATCACGAACTGATCCAATTCCTGATCGACTTCAACATGCTCAGAACGGCGGACGGACAGAGTGAAGTGACCTTTGACGCCCGCCTCGAAGAGAACTGGATGGGTGGAATTCTAACATGGATTTTCCCGCTCGCGATCATCATCGCGCTCTGGGTCTTCCTGATCGGGCGTATGAACCCAGGCTCCCAGGTTTTGAACATTGGCAAGAACAAGGCCGTGTTGTTCGATGCGATGGGAGATCAGAAACTCACCTTTAAGGACGTGGCCGGAATGGAAGAGGCCAAGGAAGAAGTCGTTGAGGTGGTGGATTTCCTTCAGAATCCGAAGAAATTTACCCGTCTGGGTGGAAAGCTTCCCAAGGGTGTGTTGCTGGTCGGACCTCCGGGGACCGGAAAGACGCTCCTCGCAAAAGCAGTGGCGGGAGAAGCGGGAACTCCGTTCTTTTCATTATCCGGTTCTGATTTCGTTGAAATGTTCGTCGGAGTCGGTGCGGCTCGTGTCCGTGATCTGTTCCGTTCGGCGAAGGAAAAAGCTCCGTGCATCATCTTCATCGATGAGATAGATGCAATCGGTCGTACGCGCGGCAAAGGAATGATGATGGGAGCCAATGACGAGCGAGAAAACACGCTCAATCAGCTGCTCGTAGAGATGGACGGCTTCAATACGGACAGCGGCGTCATCATTATGGCTGCCACCAACCGTCCGGACGTTTTGGATTCAGCGCTCATGCGGCCCGGAAGATTCGACCGGCAGATCATGATCGACAAGCCTGATCGAAGGGAACGATCGGCAATATTCCGTGTGCATACGCGTGATCTCGTTCTCGGAGAACTGGTGAACATGGAAGTGCTGGCGGCTCAGACTCCCGGCTTTGCCGGGGCAGAAATAGCCAACGTGTGTAATGAAGCGGCGCTGCTCGCGGCCCGCGAAGACAAGGACGCCATCGACATGGACGATTTTGAGAAGTCCATTGATCGCGTAATAGCGGGCCTGGAGAAGAAGAACAAGATCATTCTTCCGGAAGAGAAGAAAATCGTTGCCTACCACGAGGCGGGTCATGCGATCACCGGTTGGTACCTGAAATACACCGATCCGGTGGTGAAGGTATCCATCATTCCGCGTGGCCTGGCCGCCCTGGGATACGCACAGTACCTTCCTGAGGAGCGTTATCTGTACACGCGCGAAGCGCTGACCGATCGCATGATTATGGCGATGGGAGGCCGCGTAGCGGAGGAGATCATCTTCGGACAGATATCGACGGGCGCTCAGAACGATCTGGAGCGTATCACTGCGATGGCGTATGCCATGGTAGTGGACTACGGAATGAGCGAGCGCATCGGGTACGTCTCCTTCAATGTTTCGGGACGCTCAAAGGACAGTCCGGTATTCAGCAAACCGTATTCCGATGAAACGGCTCGGATCATTGACGAAGAGGTCAAGCGCATCATCGACGAAGTGCGAACGAAGGCTAGGGAGGTATTGGAACAGTACTCCGAGGAGCTCGAATCTCTGGCTCAAGCGCTTCTGGAAAAAGAAGTACTTGGTCCCAAAGATCTCGTAGCGCTGTTGGGAGAACGACCTCACGGTGAATACATCGATCTCAATCCCTCCAAGAATGGAGTACAAAAAGAGGACGGCCCGGACAACGAAGGCCCAGAGAATGACGGCCCGGAGAAAGAAGATGCCGGGAAGGACGGCGCTACAGAAGAGGATTCGAAATCGGAGTCTTCTGATGGCGATGCAACCGGGCAGGATGAAGCCACCGAAGCCACCACCGCGAACGGCGATTCCAGCGAAGAGATTGCAGGTGCCAAGCCGGCAGCCGAGTCGGTAGCGAAATCCGGAGCAAAGTCTTGAGAACAGCAACGAGATAACGCCCGGATGATAGTTCGGCGCCCCACCCGGACATGCCCTGTCAGTCGATGAAGAGTCCGCCATGGCTGAGTGCGGTTTGGGCGGGATTTCCTCACAATTTTATGCCCTCAATAAGCCGCGAAAACAGCTGTTTTTACCCGCTGGATTTTTGTTAGTATTGTTATAGTGATATAGATCAGTAATCTTCCTAGTCGCCCCATCTGATCGACTTCCGGGGCGATTTCGCCAAAAGTGGACCCCATCTCAACCTTTCTTCACAATACTGTGAGTGTTGCGATGAAGGGGCGCCGTATATTGTGAGGCTGAAACTATTCGGAAAAGGGCGGAATTTCCTCCCCGATCCGTTGTCTCTGTAAATGTTCGAATTAACTCGGTAACAGACGTGCCCACGATCCAGCAACTGGTTCGAAAAGGACGAAAACCTAAGGTCAAGCAGACCAAGTCGCGAGCACTCGGGTCCTGTCCGCAGCGCCGCGGTGTGTGTACTCGCGTATACACGACGACGCCAAAGAAGCCAAACTCGGCTCTTCGTAAAGTGGCCAAGGTCAGATTGACGAATGGCGATGAAGTGATCGCTTACATCCCGGGAGAAGGTCACAACCTTCAGGAGCACTCCATCGTGCTCGTCCGCGGAGGTCGTGTAAAGGACCTTCCAGGAGTCAAGTACCATATCGTCCGCGGTGCACTCGATACATCGGGTGTCGAAGATCGACGTCAGAGTCGCTCGAAGTACGGCGCTAAACGTCCCCGGAAGTAATTCGCTCGCAGAGTAACAGAGTAACAGAGAAACATTTTAATCTCGGGCGATCCGGTTCCGATTGGCACCTGAAACCCCGGCTTGCTTTGCAAGCAACACCCTGTTCGACACAGGAAAGCGCGTAGAAACACATGCGTAGAAAAACAGCAGAAAAACGACAGACTCTCGCCGATCCGGTATACAAAGATGTACTGGTATCGAAGTTCGTCAATGCGGTCATGAAGAGCGGCAAAAAAAATGTTGCCCGTAGCCTTGTTTATCAGGCTTTTGACGTCATTTCCGAACGCTCCGAAGAAGATGGAGTCGAAATTTTCCGTCAGGCGGTCACCAATGTGGCACCTCTCGTGGAGGTACGAAGCAGACGCGTCGGTGGTGCGACCTATCAGGTACCCATCGAAGTGCGTCCGGATCGTCGTACGGCTCTGGCGTTTCGCTGGTTGATTCAATATGCCCGTTCTCGGAATGACAAGAGCATGGCAAATCGTCTCGCCAACGAGTTGATGAGTGCAGCTAAAGGAGAGGGCGGTGCCATCAAAAAGAAAGATGACACGCACAGAATGGCCGAAGCCAACAAGGCATTCGCTCATTTCCGCTTCTAACTGAAGATCTCGAACAAAGGGGCGACCCAAAACCTGATTCATTTCAGATATGTCTACACCATTCACGCTTGAACGTACGCGCAACATCGGCATCATGGCCCACATTGATGCCGGTAAGACGACGACGACTGAGCGCATCCTGTATTACACCGGGAAGCTTCATCGTATGGGTGAGGTGCATGAAGGCGGTGCTACGATGGATTGGATGGAGCAGGAGAAGGAGCGCGGCATCACGATTACCAGTGCCGCTACGACTTGCGAATGGCAAGAGCACCGTATCAATATCATTGATACCCCCGGCCACGTCGATTTCACGGTGGAAGTTGAACGCTCACTACGCGTCCTGGACGGTGCTGTAGCACTTTTCTGCGCCGTCGGTGGTGTAGAGCCCCAGTCGGAAACGGTCTGGCGCCAGGCAAATAAATACAAAGTTCCTCGCATCGCGTTCATCAACAAGATGGATCGCACGGGTGCCGATTTCGAAGGCGCCGTGAGTGCAATGAAAGAGCGGCTCAAAGCAAATCCGGTCCCCGTTCAGATTCCTATTGGAGAGGGCGAGATGTTCAAGGGCGTCGTCGATCTGATCACCAATAAAGCCATCATCTGGCACGACGAAACGCAGGGTCAGACATGGGACGAAATTGACGTTCCCCACGATCTTGTCACGCAGACGCGGCACTGGCGAATCAATCTGTTGGAGCAGGTTGCAGAGCACAATGACGAGCTTCTATTGAAATACCTCGAGGGCGAGGAAATAACGGTAGAAGAACTCAAGGTGGTTGTTCGCGAAGCCACGCTGAGCCTGGATATCACACCGGTATTCTGCGGAACGGCGTTCAAGAATAAAGGTGTGCAGCGCCTCCTCGACGGTGTTCTGGATTATCTCCCCAGCCCGCTCGACGTGCCTCCAATTCAGGGTATCCACCCTCGCACAGATGAACTAGTTGAGCGCGCGTCCGATCCGGATGGCCCTTTCAGTGCTATCGCCTTCAAAGTGATGACCGATCCGTTTGTTGGAAAATTGACGTTTTTCCGGGTGTACTCGGGTCAGTTGAAAAAAGGAACACAAATTCTGAATGCCACATCCGGCAAGAAAGAACGCATCGGTCGGATTCTGTTGATGCACGCGGATTCCCGAGAAGATGTTGAAGAAGTGAGAGCTGGCGACATCGCCGCGGCCGTAGGGGTCAAGGTGGTTCACACCGGCGACACCTTCTGTGACATCGATCATCCGGTCATCCTTGAAAAGATGGAATTCCCGGAGCCCGTAATTCGTATCGCGATCGAGCCGAAAACCAAGGCCGACAGCGACAAGCTCGGCAATGGTCTTCAGAAATTATCCGAAGAAGATCCAACGTTCAAAGTCAAGGTGGATCACGAAACCGGGCAGACGATTATTGCAGGGATGGGAGAGCTTCACCTCGAAATCATCGTGGATCGCCTGAAAAGGGAATTCAAGGTGGAAGCCAATGTGGGTAAACCGCAGGTATCCTACCGCGAATCGCTGAGCAAGATGGTCGATGAACGCTACTCGCACAAGAAACAGTCGGGTGGACGTGGTCAGTTCGCTGAAGTATGGGTCGAAATTGGCCCTTCAGATGACGGCGAGATCGGACTCGAGTTCATCAACGATATCAAGGGTGGATCCATTCCGCGTGAGTTCATTCCTTCCGTTGAGAAGGGAATCAAATCCGCAATGTTGCAGGGTCCACTCGCCGGGTATCCCATTGAAGGAATCAAGGCGCGTCTTTATGACGGCAAATTCCACAACGTGGATTCCGATCAACTTTCGTTTGAAATAGCAGGTCGCATGGCATTTCGCGATGCGGCTCGCAGAGCCGGTCCAGCCCTCATGGAGCCGATTATGGCTGTTGAAGTGGTAACACCGGAAGAGTATATGGGTGATGTCATCGGAGACCTGAACAGTCGCCGTGGACGCATTGACAACATGATTCAACGTCAGGACGCGCAGGTTATCAAAGCTTTCGTCCCGCTGTCGAACATGTTTGGATATGCCACCGACATGCGCTCGATCTCCCAGGGTCGCGCTCTGTTCTCAATGCAATTTGATCACTATGCCGAAGTGCCGAAGAGTGTCGCCGAAGAGGTGATCTCTGCAGCATCAGGTGCGGTGCACGCTTAACACTACTAAAGACTTTAACGCAGTACCAAACAGGTAAGAAAACATGGCAAAGGAGAAATTCCAGCGCAATAAACCTCACGTGAACGTCGGTACGATTGGTCACGTTGACCACGGCAAGACGACACTGACGGCAGCCATCACGACGGTACTGGCCAAGCACGTAGAAGGCAATGAGATCAGTTCGTTTGATTCGATTGACAATGCTCCCGAAGAGCGCGAGCGTGGAATCACGATTGCGACGGCTCACGTCGAGTATGAGACGGAAGCGCGTCACTATGCCCACGTGGACTGTCCGGGTCACGCCGACTATGTGAAGAACATGGTCACGGGTGCGGCTCAGATGGACGGCGCCATCCTGGTGGTTGCGGCCACCGACGGTCCGATGCCCCAGACGCGCGAGCACATCCTGCTGGCTCGTCAGGTGGGTGTGCCCTACATCGTGGTGTTCATGAACAAGGTTGACCTCGTCGATGACGACGAGCTGCTTGAGCTCGTTGAGATGGAAGTGCGTGAGCTCTTGGACATGTACGAGTTTCCTGGCGACGACATTCCGATCGTGATGGGCTCGGCCCTTGGCGCTCTCAATGGAGAGGAAGCCTGGGAAGAGAAGATCATGGAGCTCATGAATGCGGTTGACACCTACATTCCGACACCCGATCGCGATCACGAGAAGCCCTTCCTGATGCCCATCGAAGACGTGTTTTCGATCACGGGCCGTGGAACGGTGGTAACGGGTCGTGTGGAGCGTGGCATCCTGAAGGTGGGCGACACGATCGACATCATCGGCATGCAGGAAGAGAAGCAGACGACGACGGTTACGGGCATTGAGATGTTTCGCAAGCTGCTCGACCGCGCCGAAGCGGGTGACAACGCAGGTATTCTTCTTCGTGGCACGAAGAAAGACGAAGTGGAGCGCGGCATGGTGCTCGTCAAGCCAGGCTCGGTGACCCCACATAAAGCATTTGAGTGCGAAGTGTACATCCTCTCGAAAGACGAGGGTGGGCGCCATACGCCATTCTTCAAGGGCTATCGTCCCCAGTTTTACTTCCGTACCACGGACGTGACCGGTGACATTGAGCTCCCCGAAAGCGTAGAGATGATCATGCCTGGTGACAACACACAGTTTACTGCAAACCTGATTGTGCCTGTTGCCATGGAGGCGGGTCTTCGTTTCGCCATCCGCGAGGGTGGACGCACGGTTGGAGCCGGTGTCGTCTCCAAGATTCTCGACTAATACTAGAAACCAGGTCGTAAAGACACGGACGAACGAATGGCAAGTCAGAAAATTCGCATCAAGCTCAAGTCATACGATCACACGTTGATCGACAAGAGCGCGGAGAAAATCATCAAGACGGTGAAGTCAACCGGAGCAGTGGTCAGTGGCCCAATCCCACTTCCCACCCGCAAAGTGATCTACACCGTCCTGAGAAGCCCACACGTGGATAAAAAGAGCCGTGAGCAGTTTGAGACGCGCAGTCACAAACGCCTCATCGATATTCTCTCCACAAGCAGCAAGACGGTGGATGCGCTCATGAAGCTTGAGCTTCCGAGCGGCGTCGATGTTGAGATCAAGGTCTGACCCATAAAAAGGACAAAACCATGAAAAAAATTAAATACAGCCTGTTTCTGATGCTCTTTGGAGTATTGGCGTTCGCTCAGGGATGTGACAGCGGAGGCAGCGGCGATGGCGGCGGCTCCAGTGTTATGTCAGATTTGGCAGGCACGTGGGGCTTCGGCGGCCTTACCGATGGCAACGGTGATCGCACGGCAACGTTTGAGATGAACTACAACAGCGTGGTCATCATTTTCACCGAAGCAGGCAGTTTTACACTGAATGTGGACGCGATTGATGACGCCGGAGACGCGACCTATTCCGGAACCTACGAAGTGGACGAGGGCGCATCCACGCTGACGGTAGCCGGAACGGACACACCGCTGACCTTCACTTACAATCTCGTAAACAGCGCGACGGTGACGTTGACGGCAACGGGGAATACGGGAATTCTTCTCGGTGTGCTGTTCAGTTCCGCACTGGTCGATCCGGTTACGATCACCCTCATAAGCGTTTAACCAACAAATAGCTTAACAATCTGATCGCCTTGAAACGATCTAACAGTACAGGATTGCAATGAGCAAAGGATTACTCGGAAAGAAAATTGGGATGACCAGCGTCTTCGGAGATGATGGAGCGCATTACCCGTGCACCGTCGTCGAAGTTGCGCCAAATGTCGTGACCCAGATCCGAACAGAAGAGAATGATGGCTACGCAGCTGTTCAACTCGCTATCGGCGATAAGAAGGAAAAACGCACGTCGAAGGCGATGCGCGGTCACTTCGAAGCCTCCGGGACATCACCCAAGCGCTACCTTCGCGAATTTGAAATGAGCGACAAAGAGCTCTCTGCCGGCGACACGGTCAGCATCGAAGACGTTTTCGAAGAAGGCGAGATCATCGATGTGTCGGGAACGAGCAAGGGAAAAGGATTTCAGGGAGTGGTCAAGCGTCACGGTTTTCGTGGAGTTGGAGACGCCACTCACGGTCAACATAATCGCCAGCGTGCTCCCGGAAGTATTGGCGCAGGATCCGATCCATCTCGCGTATTCAAAGGAATGCGGATGGGTGGTCGCATGGGGACTGATCGCGTAACGGTCAAGAACCTTACGATTTTACGCATCATATCCGAGCAGAACGCTGTTCTGATCGGTGGTGCGATACCAGGACCGAAAAACGGTCTGGTCGAATTGAGAAAGAAAAAGTAAGCCGCAGATAGGCAATGAAAGTTAAAGTCTACAAGCAGGACGGAACGGCTACGAAAAAGTCGGTTACGCTGAATAAAGAGGTCTTTGGTGTTGAGCCGAATGACCACGCCATCTGGCTGGATGTTCGTCGTATCCAGGCCAATGGCCGTCAGGGTACGTCCAAAACCAAAGAGCGTGGCGAAGTTGCCGGTAGTACGCGCAAGCTGTACCATCAGAAAGGAACGGGGAATTCACGCGCTGGTAGCGCGAAAAGTCCTATCCGTAAGACCGGAGGCCGGACTTTCGGTCCTCGTCCTCGCGCCTACAACTTGAAAGTGAACCGTAAGACGCAGCACGTGGCTCGCCGGAGTGCACTCGCTTACAAGGCGCAGGACAAGGCCATCATGGTAGTGGAGAACTTTTCGTTCGATGCTCCGAGCACGAGTGAGTTCAAATCCATCATCAATTCCATGGAATTGGGTGGTAAAAGCATTCTCTTTCTGACGGGATCGAGTGACAGCGCGCTGTACCAGTCGGGGCGGAACGTGCCCAAACTGACCGTGCGCAATGCCAGTGAGGCTTCCACGCTGGACGTGATGAAAGCCCAGGTGCTGGTCCTTCAGGAAGAAGCTGTCAAGTCCCTTGTAACCCAATTGGGCAACAGTAAAAGCAAAAGCAAAAGCTAGCCGAACACAGAAACCCTGCCTAGAGCAAAGCGATGAGCAACGAAATTTTAATACGTCCCCTGGTGACTGAAAAGCTGACCCAACTCATGGAGAATGGTCACTTTTCCTTTCAGGTCAAGCAGGAGGCAAACAAGATCGAGATCCGGAACGCGATTGAATCGCGGTATCCAGGGGTCAAGATCAAGGAAGTGCGGACCATGATTGTTCGAGGCAAGCGCCGTACACAAATGACCCGTCGTGGTCGTGTAGAAGGACGCCGGTCTTCTTACAAGAAGGCGATTATTACGCTTACACCGGACAGCGAACAGATTGATTTCTTTGAGGAAATATAGGAAGGACCCCGCTCCTGACTAGATGACGACAGACAAATGGCGATCAAAAAACTCAAACCAAATACACCCGGGCAGCGACATCGCTCCGTATCCGCTTTCGACACGATTACGAAGTCGACTCCGGAGAAGAGCCTGCTCTCACCGCTGAAGAAAAAGGCGGGCCGCAACAACACTGGACGGATCATGGTCCGGCACCAGGGCGGCGGTCACAAGCGACGCTACCGGATCATCGATTTCAAACGCAACAAGATTGGCATTCCAGCCAAGGTTGCGAGCATTGAATACGATCCGAATCGGTCGGCGCGTATTGCACTTCTCGTCTATGCAGACGGCGAAAAGCGATACATCGTTGCGCCCAACGAGATTACGGTGGGTCAGACGGTGACGAACGGTCCCGATGCGGCTCCCGAAGCGGGAAATTGCCTTCCGCTGGCCAATATCCCGGTTGGATCGTTTGTGCACGCAATCGAGATGAAGCCTGGAAAAGGGGCGCAGCTCGCACGAAGTGCTGGAACGTTCGCTCAGTTTACAGCCCGTGAGGGAAAGCACGCGATCTTACGCCTGCCTTCGGGTGAAACGAGAATGGTACCGATTGAATGTACTGCCACGATCGGCACGACTTCGAATCCGGACCACATGAATATTGTTATCGGCAAGGCCGGTCGAAGCCGTTGGATGGGTATTCGCCCTAAGACGCGTGGCGTGGCCATGAACCCGGTAGATCACCCGATGGGTGGTGGTGAAGGAAAGGCATCCGGTGGACACCCACAGTCTCCGACCGGTGTGCCCGCTAAAGGATTTAAGACACGTAAAAGGAAAAATCAGTCCGACAAGTACATCGTACGTCGTCGTAACAAGAAGTAAGTATGGCTCGGTCACTAAAAAAAGGTCCTTTCGTCCTCTTCAAGCTTCAGAAGAAGGTGGACGATTTGAATAAGTCTGGCAAGAAGAAGGTCGTGAAGACCTGGAGCCGGGCTTCGATGGTCACACCGGATTTTGTCGGTCATACGTTCGCCGTGCACAATGGCAAACAGTTCGTACCGGTATACATCACGGAGAACATGGTCGGGCATCGTCTCGGGGAGTTTTCTCCGACTCGCTTTTACCGTGGTCACGCGGGTACCGCCAAGGATAGAAGAGGCCGTTAAACAAATTTTCAGTCGAGCACCGACTTCGGTTGATGACAAGACACAAGGATTGAGACAATGCAAGCAAGAGCTGTTCGTAAACACATTCGGAGTTCACCGCGAAAGATGCGGACCGTGGTCAACGTGGTTCGTGGAAAGCGTGTGCCAGAAGCGCTGGACATACTGAACTTTCTGCCTCAGAAAGTGACGCGCATCGTGAAGCTGACCGTGTTGTCGGCTGTGCACAACCTTATTGACAGCAATAGGGATGAGCGAATCGACGAAGAAAACCTCGTCATCAGCGAAATTCGAGTTGATTCGGGTCCAGCATTCAAGCGTTTCAGACCGGTGTCCCGTGGGCGGGCACACCCAATTCTTAAGCGCACCTGTCATTTAACGGTAGTGGTTTCCGAACCGAGCGCCGTGGAAGAATCCTCCGAGACGGTCGAGGTAGAAGTCGCCGCCGAAGAAGGAACTGAATAAAGAAATAAGCAGCAACTACCCCACAGAAGGGATTACGTAATGGGTCAGAAAACGCATCCGATTGGCTTTCGTCTCGGCATCATCCGAGGCTGGGATTCCAACTGGTTCGCCGGAAAGGATTTAGCAGAAAAGCTTCTAGAGGACAACGAGATTCGTAAGTACCTCTCCGCTCGTCTGAGGCGCGCCGGTCTGAGCAGAGTTGTCATTGAACGCACGCCGAAACGTGTGATTCTCACACTTCACACCTCACGCCCCGGTGTTGTCATCGGTCGTGGTGGTTCTGAAGTCGAGAAACTTCGTGAGGAGATCAAGAAACTCACGAGCAAAGACATTCAGATCAATATCAACGAGATCAAACGGCCGGAGGTGGACGCCAGTCTTGTTGCCCAGAATATTGCCCAGCAGCTCGAAGGACGCGTTTCGTTCCGTCGTGCGATGAAGCAGTCCATCACGGCTGCCATGCGCATGGGTGCTGAGGGTATAAAAATCAAAGTGAGTGGTCGTCTTGGCGGTGCAGAAATGGGCCGTACCGAGCAGTACAGCGAGGGCAGAGTACCCCTGCACACGATCCGAGCAGATATCGACTATTCAGAAGGCACGGCCTTCACCATATATGGAACAACGGGCGTCAAGGTCTGGATTTACCGTGGCGAGATTCTCGGCAGGCCAGATTTGAGTCCAAACGTTCAGGCCCAGCGCCAGCAAATGCAGCAAATGGAGCCCGAACGTGGTCGCGGTCGTCGTGGACGCCGGGATGACCGCAGAGGAGGACGTGGAGGCCCGGGTGGTCCAGGCGGCAGAGGAGGATCGGGCGGCAGAGGAGGATCGGGTGGACCGAGTGGACCGGGTGGACCGAGTGGACCGGGTGGACCGGGTCGACGTCGTCGTTCCTGAAACCAAACAAATTGACCAGTGAAAGTCGACGGTTGTCGGCTAAGATAGAAGAGGAAGAATCATGTTAATGCCAAAGCGCGTCAAGCGCCGGAAGGTACAGAAGGGACGGATCAAGGGGAATGCCCAGCGTGGCGTTCGTGTTGACTTCGGTGATTTCGGAATCAAGGCTCTGGAACAAGGTCGGCTGACCAGCCGCCAGATAGAGGCTGCCCGTATCGCCATGACGCGTCACATGAAACGTGCTGGAAAAGTCTGGATTCGAATATTTCCGGACAAACCCATGACCAAGAAGCCCGCTGAAACCCGTATGGGTAAAGGTAAAGGGAGTCCTGAATTTTGGGTAGCTGTCGTTCGGCCAGGACGCATTCTCTTCGAAGTTGGAGGAGGAATTGACCTGGATCTGGCTAAAGAAGCCATGCGCCGGGCTCAGCAAAAACTCCCCATTGCAACCAAGGTCGTGATTCGGCCTGACTACAAAGCTTAGACCCTACGACAATGAAGGCAAAGGAAATACGCGACCTGAGCACGGAAGAGATCCAGACCCGGATCACAGACGAGAATGAACAGCTCCACAATCTGCATTTTCAGCACGCAATAGCGGATCTGCAGAATCCGATGCTGATGCGTCATAAGCGGAGGCTGATCGCTCAGCTTGAAACAATCCTGCGCGAGAGATTGAAAGAAGAGGCGGTAGCCTAACAAATATTTAACCCACTAGACCGGTAGTTGGTGAGGAACGGTAGACGGCTCACCAAGCCAAAACGAGATATGGAAGCAGAAAACAGAAACGCCCGTAAAGAGAGAGTTGGTCTTGTTGTCAGCAGCAAGATGGACAAGAGTATTACGGTGGCTATTGAGCGTCGAATGAAGCACCCGATGTACGGCAAGTATGTCAAGCGGACGACGAAGCTGATGGCGCACGACGAAATCAATGATGCCGGTGCAGGTGATACTGTCCGCATCATGGAAACTCGACCACTCAGCAAGAACAAGCGCTGGAGATTGGTTGAAGTCGTCGAGCGAGCCAAGTAAAGAGAGGCCTCATCAGTCATCAGCACGCACGCTGACAACGCGAATCGAATAAAGCAATGATCCAGCAAGAATCAAGACTAAAAGTTGCCGACAACAGTGGAGCCAAAGAGGTTCTCTGTATTCGGGTACTGGGTGGTAGCAAGCGACGCTACGCTCGAGTGGGCGACACCATCGTTGTCACGGTGAAATCGGCCATTCCCGGGGGAAACGTCAAGAAAGGCGAAGTATCCAGAGCCGTAGTTGTTCGCACACGGAAGGAGTACCGTCGCTCGGATGGATCCTATATCCGCTTCGACGACAACGCCGCCGTGTTGTTGAACGAGCAGGGCGAACCGAAGGGAACGCGCATATTTGGACCTGTGGCCCGCGAACTTCGCGAAAAGCAGTTCATGCGCATCGTATCACTCGCACCCGAAGTGCTGTAACCCCAAGAAACTAGAAGATGTTGAGAGGGGCGTTTGCCGCTCAAAAACACAACACTGAATCCTATGCCAAGGAAGTACAACAAGCAGAAAAAGATGCACATCCGAAAGGGTGACATCGTTCGTGTGATGTCCGGAAATGATCGCGGAAAAGAGGGCAAAGTATTGGCCGTCTTCAAAGAAAAAGAACGCGTCATCATCGAAGGTGTCAATGTTCGTCTGCGTCATACTCGCCCGAATCAGCTCTACCCACAGGGTGGTCGGATCGAGCAGGAAATGGCCGTTCATGCCTCGAACGTCATGCCACTCGATGGAAACGGCGAACCGACGCGGGTCGGTCGGAAGAAAATTGTTGACGTGGATTCAGGGCGCTCCCGTTGGGTTCGGTTTGCGGTAACCACAGGCGATGAACTCGACAGTTGAACTCGATAAAGTAGTATAGATATAGAACGAATTTACTCTTCGGAGTGATCGAAATGGCAGCAAAAAAAGTAGATAAATACATTCCAAGGCTCAAATCACGATACCAAGATGAGATCGTGCCTGAGCTGATAAAGCAGTTCGGTTATACGAGTGTGATGCAGGCGCCGCGCCTCTTGAAGATCAGTATCAACAAGGGTGTAGGCGAAGCTGCTCTGAACAGAAAAGCAATGGACGATGCGGTGGAAGAACTACGCATCATTTCGGGCCAACACCCGAAAATTCGTCATGCCCGCAAGGCTGTTTCGAATTTCAAGCTTCGTTTGGGCATGCCCGTAGGAGTTGCCGTTACTCTTCGAAATGAAAAGATGTACGAGTTCCTGGATCGGCTTATTACGCTGACCCTGCCTCGCGTGCGTGACTTTCGTGGGATTCCGGATAAGTCCTTCGACGGCCGCGGCAATTACTCGCTCGGAGTTACAGAGCAGATCGTCTTCCCGGAGATCAATGTCGATAAGATCGGCCAGATTTCCGGACTTGACGTGACGTTCGTCACTTCGGCAAACACGGACGAAGAAGCGTACGCGCTCCTTAAAGCCTTTGGAATGCCGTTTGTACGACGTGACGCGGCCTGAGCAAGACTTCCTTTACTGAATAGAGATACCAACACAGATATGGCTAAGAAAAGCTGGATAGCTAGAGAGAAAAAGCGCAAGCGCATGGTGGAGAAATACGCCGAGCGCCGCGCAGCTCTTCGAGCAGCAGGAGACTGGGAAGGTCTGCAAAAACTTCCACGGGACGCTAGTCCGACTCGGATGCGCAATCGATGCGCTCTGACGGGACGCTCTCGCGGATATTTGAGAGACTTCGGACTTTGTCGTATCGCGTTTCGCGAGATGGCTCGCGCCGGACTGATTCCTGGTATCCGTAAATCATCCTGGTAAGCCCTTGAGGCTTGCTGAATCGTTCACGCGACTAAGCGCGGTAAACGCGAACTGGTAGCAACACGAAAAAACACAATGAACGTAGTAGACCCCGTAGCAGATTATCTGACTCGCATTCGGAATGCACAGTCAGCTGCACACCGGCATGTGGATATTCCCGCGTCGAAGCTCAAACGCGCGATGACGCAAATCCTTCTAGACAAAGGATTTGTTCGCCGCTACATCAATATTGATGACGGCAAGCAGGGATTGATCCGTGTCTACCTCAAATATCAGCAGAATGGCAAGCCCGTCATTCGCTCCATGAAACGTGCGTCCAAGCCGGGGCTCCGTTACTACTGTGGAGCGAAAGACCTTCCTCGAGTTCGAGGTGGTCTGGGAGTTGCCATTATTTCGACGTCTCGCGGCGTCATGACCGATAAGGAAGCACGTCACAACCACATTGGTGGTGAAGTGCTGGCATTGCTCTACTAGGGCAGGCCGTTTTAGAAAAGAATTTCGAAACGCATCGAGAATAGAAATGTCACGAGTGGGTAATGCACCGATTCCGGTCTCAGACCAGATCAAAGTTGACATCGGATCGAATAACGTGGTGACGGTTTCCGGACCGAAGGGCGAACTTTCGCTTCAGGTTGATCCGGATATCGGTCTCAAGTTGGAGGAGGGGGAGCTCCTGGTTTCCCGTCCGACCGAACAGAAACGTCACCGAGCCATGCACGGTTTGTACCGTTCATTGATCGGAAACATGGTGACCGGAGTCTCTGAAGGCTATAAAAAAGAGCTGGAAGTGATTGGAGTTGGATATCGCGCGCTGCTTCAGAACGGTGTTCTGGAGTTGGCTCTTGGATATTCACACTCGATTTACTTCGTGCCACCGGAGGGCGTCGACATCACGGTAGACACCAAACGCGGGAAAAATACGTTCATCGTCATCGAGGGCGTAGACAAGCAAATGGTGGGCCAGGTTGCCGCAAAAATACGTTCACTGCGTCCGCCAGAGCCTTACAAGGGCAAAGGCGTACGCTATTCGGACGAATACGTCCGTCGCAAAGCAGGTAAAACTGCTGCGCGCTAACGCACAAATTGAGTTTTAAGCATGACCGGAGGGTCGGAAATCTTCCGGATACGAACAAAAATCATGGCAAAGACAAAGCAAGACATTCGAAAAAGGGTAAAGCGGGGTATTCGAAAGAAAATCTCGGGAACGAGCGCACGTCCTCGTTTGACCGTATTCCGGTCCAACAAGAACATTTCTGCTCAGCTGATAGACGATCTTTCCGGCAGTACGCTGGTATCGGCTTCAAGTCTGCAGAAAGGTGTCTCGGGAAAGAATCCCGTTGAGGTTGGAAAAGCCGTGGGTGTGAAATTGGCGGAGGCCGCGAAGGCTGAAGGCATTTCGACAGCGGTATTTGATCGCAACGGGTACAAGTACCACGGAAGAGTTCAGGCAGTTGCTGAGGGTGCTCGCGAGGGCGGCCTCAAATTTTAACCTGCTCAGCTAGTATCTAATAGAGAACAAAGAATTATGGCCAAAGGAAGAAATCGTCAGCAGCGTGACCGCACGAGCGACTCCCAAGTTGAATGGGTTGAACGTCTCGTATCGGTTAAACGCGTCGCCAAAGTAGTAAAGGGTGGTCGCCGTTTCTCATTCAACGCAGTCGTTGTGGTTGGAGATGGAAAGGGCGGTGTCGGCACCGGGCTTGGCAAGGCAAATGAAGTTGCGAGCGCAATCGCCAAGGGAACCGAGGATGCGAAAAAGAACATCGTAAAGGTGCCTTTGAGCAAGGGAACGGTTCCCCATCCGGTGATTGGAAAGCAGGACGCCGGCCGTGTGCTGCTCAAGCCAGCATCGGAAGGAACCGGTGTAATCGCAGGCGGAGGGGTGCGTGCGGTTCTCGAATGCGCTGGATACACTGACATCCTCTCAAAATCTTTAGGTTCGAGTAACCCTCACAACCAGGTCGGAGCCACGATGAATGCGCTTCTGAATCTGGAGGACCCGTTGACAGTGGCGAAAAGAAGGGGCATCCCTCTCAAGCGCGTTTTCGAAGGTTAAATCTTTAAAGCATCCCACGACGATGGCTAAGCTGAAAATAACACAGGTAAGGAGCGCGATAAGGCGTACGGCAAGACAGAAAAATATTGTCGCTGCGCTGGGATTGCGTCGACTCCATCACACGGTGGAACACGATGACACTCCGCAAATCCGCGGAATGTTGGGAAAAGTGCACCACCTGGTAAAGGTAGAAGAAATCTAGGTCACCCGGCGTGTGTCACGCCCGATGACCCCGAAACAAGACATCACACTGAATAAGCGAGTCTCGTCATAGACGGGGCGATATAGCAAAAAAATGGATCTGAGTAATCTTAAGCCCGCTGCAGGGTCTACAAAAACGCGCAAGCGAATTGGTCGTGGTGAGGGGTCCGGTCGCGGTGCTCACTCTGCCACCAAAGGAAACAAGGGACAGAAATCACGCGCTGGAGCAAAAATTCCCGTGTGGTTTGAAGGGGGGCAGATGCCGCTCCAACGTCGAATTCCAAAATTTGGATTCAAGAATCCGTTCCGCAAAGAGTACCACGCAGTCAATGTTGCAAGACTGGCCGAATTGGTCGCCACTGGATCGGTTGATGGTACCGCAGAGATCAATCCCGAGGTGCTGAGGGGTGTTGGCCTGGTGGGCAAGAAAGAGATGGTCAAAATTCTGGGAGGCGGAGAAGTTGACACCGCTCTCACGGTATCGGCTCATGCTTTCAGCGCATCGGCGAAACAGAAAATTGAAGCCGCCGGTGGAACGGCGACTGTCCTCTAAGACACTCTCAATAGAAGACACCGCACCACAACCACCCAGCCCCGTAAGGGATCAATAGACAGAAGTTATGGCTGGATTTACCGATAGTTTTCGCAACATCTGGAAGATCGAGGAATTGCGCCGCCGCATCCTCTATACGATCGGTCTCCTGATTATCTACCGACTGGGGGCGTTTGTGACGCTTCCCGGTGTTGATGCGAGCATTCTTGCAGACGTCAATGCCAACGCGGCGTCAAACAACTTGCTCGGACTTCTGGACCTCTTCGTTGGAGGGGCGTTCAGTGCTGCCGGTATTTTTGCGCTCGGTATCATGCCCTACATCACGGCATCGATTGTTATTCAGTTGATGGGAGCCGTGGTACCCTATTTCCAGAAATTGCAGCGAGAGGGCGAGGACGGTCGACGAAAGATCACGCAGCTCACCCGCTACGGAACGATTCTGGTTACATCGCTCCAGAGTGTTGGGTTCGCGATAAATCTTCAATACGGTGCGACCGCGCAGGCCATTGTAATCGGAGACACGTTTTTCATGATCTCCACAGTGATTGTGTTGACCTCTGGTACGATGTTCGTCATGTGGTTAGGAGAGCGGATCACCGAAAATGGAATCGGAAACGGTATTTCGCTGGTCATCATGATCGGTATCGTCGCGTTTCTGCCGACATCACTTCTCAATGAACTCGAGTTGGCCACCAACGCGTTCATCTTCATTGCAGAAATTGGGATCCTCGCTCTGGTTATTGCCTCCGTTGTATTGCTCACCCAGGGTACACGACGGATACCGGTTCAATATGCGAAGCGCGTGGTAGGTCGGAAGGTGTTTGGTGGATCGACCCAGTATCTGCCCCTGAAGATCAACGCAGCCGGCGTCATGCCGATCATCTTCGCGCAGTCGATCATGTTCGTTCCAGCCACTTTTGCGTCCTTGTTTCCAGAAAGCGCGTTCATGCAGCAGATGGGAGTTTTCTTCACGGATATCTCCTCCTGGGGGTATTCGACCATATTTTTCATCATCTGTGTTTTCTTTACCTATTTCTATACGGCGATCGCGGTCAATCCGAAAGAGATGGCCGACACAATGAAGCGCCAGGGTGGCTTCGTTCCAGGTATCCGTCCAGGAAAACACACCAGCGAGTTCATCGATAATATTCTGACCCGAATTACACTTCCTGGCTCGATATTTCTCGGACTCGTGGCAATCCTTCCAGCGTTCGCCATCAGTTTCGGTGTGACCTACGGATTTGCGCAGTTTTTCGGTGGAACGAGCCTGCTGATTCTTGTGGGTGTTACGCTCGATACCCTACAGCAGGTTGAAAGCCATCTGCTGATGCGTCACTACGACGGATTCATGAAAACCGGCCGCGGACGCGCACGACGCTAGATCGAAGAACGGTTATGATTCACCTCAAAAGCGAAAAAGAGATAGAGCGTCTACGTGCGTCGGCTGATCTGGTCGGCCGTACACTGGGCGCCGTAGCTTCTCACGTTGCACCCGGTGTGACGACGGCTGAGCTGGATCGGATCGCCGAGACTTTTATCAGAGATCACCAAGCCGAGCCGGCCTTTAAGGGCTATCGAGTTGGAAACGAAGTTTTTCCGGCAACTCTTTGCACCTCGATTGACGATGAGGTCGTGCACGGCATTCCGAACGATCAGCCCCTTCAGGACGGCAGCATCGTGTCTGTCGATTGCGGTGTGCTGTTCGATGGCTATTACGGTGACAGTGCGTACACATTCGCGGTTGGCACTCTGTCGAAAGAGAATCACGTGCTCATGACGACGACGTACGAGGCACTAATGCTGGGTATAGGCCAGGCGACGACCGGACAACGCATTGGTGACATCGGCGATGCGATTCAGCGTCATTGCGAAGGCCGCGGATTCGGCGTGGTCAAAGACCTCGTGGGACACGGGATCGGTCGCGACCTGCACGAAGATCCGCAGATACCAAATTATGGCCGCGCTGGAAGCGGCAGAAAATTGAAGACCGGATTGACCATTTGTATCGAACCCATGATCAACCGGGGATCGGCTGGTGTTCGAACCGAGGGAGATGGTTGGACAGTCAAGACGGCAGATTCGCTTTCGTCAGTACACTACGAGCATACTATCGTGGTAAGACCGGGCGAATCCGAAATCCTGACGACGTTTCGATACATTGAGGAAGTCCTCAAAGAACTACCCTACAAACCTATTGCTGAAGTAGTATATGGCTAAGCAAAAGCCCATTGAGCAGGACGGAGAAGTTATTGAAGCTCTCCCGAATGCACAGTTTCGCGTCCGCCTTGAAAACGGACATGAAATCCTTGGATTACTCTCAGGCAAGATGAGGATGTATTTCATCAAAATCCTGCCTGGTGACCGCGTAAAGATAGAATTGTCCCCCTACGATCTTTCGAAGGGACGGATAGTGTATCGCTACAAGTAAGCTTCACACTTACGTCACGAACCACACGTGATTCGCTGCGTAAGATGTCGGCTATAACTAAAAATGTCCCACCGCTCCCAAGGCGGCGGGAAAAAACAGACACCAATTGACATGAAAGTTCGTGCCAGTGTCAAAAAACGCAGTGCAGACGATAAGATTGTTCGTCGTAAAGGCCGCGTTTACGTGATTAACAAAAAGAACCCGAAACACAAACAGCGTCAGGGATAGGGATAGCTCCCGATCCTGTCGCATTTAGCTGCTTAGATCATGCCACGAATCTCCGGAATTGATTTACAGACCAAGAAGCGAGGAGAAATCGCTTTGACTGCGATTTTCGGCATTGGTCGGTCTCGCGCAATCGAGATCTTGACCAGACTGGAAATCGATCCCAATGAACGTCCCGAAAACTGGACTGACGATCAAACTCGTTCCATCAGAAAGCTGATTGAAGATGAGTATCAGGTCGAGGGCCAGTTGCGGACCGAAGTTCAGCTTAATATCAAACGACTGATGGATATCGGTTGTTATCGGGGTCTTCGTCATCGCCGTGGTCTTCCAGTGCGCGGACAGCGTACACAGACCAACGCGCGTACCCGAAAGGGTAAGAAGAAGACGGTTGCCGGCAAGAAAATGGCACCTCAAAAGTAGACGCAATTTATTTGTTCATCTTCTGTCGCATGACAGGAGCCTTTTAATCATCCCAATTAACAATGGCAAAGACACAACGGGGAAGCGGTCGCTCGAGAAGGAAGAGTGTAGTTGTTGAGTCGAACGGACAGGCTCACATCAAGGCTACCTTCAATAACGTGCAAGTGACGCTTACGGATCAGTACGGGAATACGATCTCCTGGGCCAGTTCTGGAAAGATGGGTTTCAAAGGCAGTCGTAAGAATACACCTTACGCTGCGCAGATAGCCGCTTCGGCTGCTGGAAAGGAAGCACATGATCTGGGACTTCGCCGCGTGGAAGTGTTCGTAAAAGGTCCCGGTTCTGGTCGTGAGTCTGCTATTCGTGCGCTTTCAAACTGCGGTTTGGAAATTGCTACGATTCGTGACGTCACTCCTGTTCCCCACAATGGCTGCCGGCCCCCGAAACGCCGTCGCGTCTGACGCGAACGGTGGGAATTGGTATTGCGCCGATTCCCAATGGGACTAAGCCCGGCTACGGGACGCGGAAAAGCGCCCGTACGTTTGTAAAACACCAAACGAGAGGAAATAATAATGGCCCGTTATAGAGGCCCAAAACAAAAGATCGCGCGCCGATTTAAGGAGCCGATCTTCGGCCCGAGCAAGGCGCTCGAGAGAAAACCACATCCCCCGGGGCAGCACGGCAGAGGACGCCGCTCGAAAGAGAGCGAGTATGCCGTTCAGCTCAAGGAGAAGCAGAAAGCCAAATACACGTACGGTGTTCTTGAGCGCCAGTTCAGGAACCTGTTCACGAAAGCTGCCCGCAAGAAGGGAGTTACCGGCGAAAACCTTCTCAAGTTCTTGGAAGCTCGTCTCGACAACACTGTCTTTCGACTTGGATTTGCCCGAACGCGCCGTCAGGCCCGTCAGTTGGTAAACCACGGACACGTGCTGGTCAACGGGCGTGTGCTGAATATTCCTTCAGCCCAACTGCGATCAGGAGATCTCATAGCAATGCGCCCGAAGAGCAAGTCTCTTCTTGTCGTGAGCGAAGCTATGGATCGAGCACGCAGAAGTTTTCCATGGCTTGAGGTTGACCGTAACCTCCTGCAGGGCAAGTTCTTGGACTATCCCAATCGCGACGATATTCCGGAGAATATCAAGGAGCAGCTCATCGTAGAGCTTTACTCTAAGTAATAATCCGGAAGATCCAGATCCCGCGTTTTTTCCGAGATCAACTTCGGAAAAAAACGCTTTTTGATCACCTTGTTTAGATCAAGCTGATATGAGTACCACAACGATTCAAATGCCTGACGTAGTAGAACTCGAAGAGACTACAGAAACGTATGGCCGTTTTGTCATTCAACCGCTGGAACGCGGTTTTGGAGTAACGATTGGTAATGCGTTACGCCGAGTCCTACTGTCATCCCTTCAGGGGATAGCTATTACCGCTGCCAAGATTGACGGCGTGCAGCACGAATTCTCCACCATTGACGGTGTGACGGAAGATGTCGCTGACATCATCCTGAACCTTAAGGGTGTACGTTTTCGTTCGACTGATGCCGCAGATGGTAATATTCAATTCATTGTGAAAGGCCCCGGCGCCTGGACCGCGAAGAACATTGCTAGTGCAACCAGCGACTATGACATTCTCAATCCTGAGCATCACATAGCTTCTGTTGCGGCAGGAACCAGTTTCTCGGTTGAGCTCCGCATGGAGTATGGCCGTGGCTACGTTCCGGGAGACGAGAACAAACGCGCTGATGACCCGATCGGGGTTGTTGCCATGGATGCGATTTTTACTCCCATCAAAACCGTTCGTTACACCATCAACCAGACGCGCGTCGGAGAGAAAATTGACTACGAAGCGCTGACGATGGAAGTGACGACCGACGGCAGCGTTATCCCGGAAGATGCACTTGCGTCGGCCGCGCAGATCATGCGCGACCACGTCAATCTTTTCATCAAGATGGACAGCGAGCCGCAGCCAACCGAAGAAGAAAAAGAAGTCGACGCCGAAGTTCAGCGTGTACGTGAGCTGCTCAACCAGTCTGTGGACGAATTGGATCTGTCGGTCCGTGCCCACAACTGCCTCAAGGCAGCAAACATCAAGACGATAGGTGATCTGGTTCGTAGAGAAGAGTCCGAAATGCTGAAATTCCGCAATTTCGGTCGTAAATCGCTCCAGGAACTCATGCAGGTCATCGAAGATCGCAATCTTACCTTCGGAATGGACGTTGATCGGTTCATTGAAGAGGTCACTGGTTGAGAAACGCGTCCGCGTTTGGACGACCAACAGAAATAGACGATGAGACATCAGAAAAAAGGATTTAAACTCGGACGTATGAGTGCCCACCGCAAGGCGACGCTCTCGGCGATGTCGAATGCGCTGATCCGCCACAAGCGAATCACAACGACATTGGCGAAAGCGAAAGCACTGCGGATGTACGCTGAGCCGATTATTAATCGGGCAAAGAGCGATTCTACATTGAATCGGCGCCAGGTTTTCCGTCATCTTCAGGACAAGGAATCGGTCAAAGAGCTCTTTGGTGAGATCTCTGGAAAGATTGCAGATCGGCCAGGTGGATACCTTCGCATCGTGAAGCTCGGACAGCGGGCTGGCGATTCAGCTGAGATGGCGATAATCGAATTTGTCGATTACAATGACATCAAGCCGGAAGGATCAAGCACTGGTGCCGGGCGCAAGACACGCCGAGCCGGTCGACGCCGCAAATCGGGTGCCGATGCCGCACAGGAGACTGAAGCAACAGAAGAATTGGCAGTAGACGACGTCGGCGAGGCCGAAGAAGCTCCTGCTGCCGAGGCCGAAGAAGCTCCTGCTGCCGAGGCCGAAGAAGCTCCCGCCGCTGAGGCTGAAGAAGCTCCCGCCGCTGAGGCTGAGGAAGCTCCTGCTGCTGAGGCTGAAGAAGCTCCTGCTGCTGAGGCTGAAGAAGCTCCTGCCGCTGAGGCTGAAGAAGCTCCTGCCGCTGAGGCTGAAGAAGCTCCCGCCGCTGAGGCTGAGGAAGCTCCTGCTGCTGAAGTTGAAGAAGCTCCCGCCGCTGAGGTCGAAGAAGCTCCTGCTGCTGAAGTTGAAGAAGCTCCCGCCGCTGAGGTCGAAGAAGCTCCTGCTGCTGAAGCTGAGGAAGCTCCTGCTGCTGAAGCTGAGGAAGCTCCTGCCGCTGAGGCCGAGGAAGCTCCTGCCGCTGAGGCCGAGGAAGCTCCTGCCGCTGAGGCTGAGGAAGCTCCTGCCGCTGAGGCTGAGGAAGCTCCTGCTGCTGAGGCCGAAGAAGCTCCTGCTGCTGAAGTTGAGGAAGCTCCCGCCGCTGAAGTTGAGGAAGCTCCCGCCGCTGAGGCCGAAGAAGCTCCCGCCGCTGAGGCCGAAGCAGATGAGGCCTCAAGCGCGGAAGATGCGCCCGACGAAGACAAAAAGAGCGATTCCTGACGCAGCACGAAGGGATCTAAAAGTTTAAGGGGCGGGCGCTTTCAGCGCCCGCCCCTTTTCTTTTGAGGCTCTCTCTAAGCCTTCAATGTGGAACAGCGTTCTTTCAGGCGGTATAATCCCACCGCAGAACCGACATATGTTAGAAGCATCCGCCATATTGAAAGGGAATGGTCTTCAGGTTGAAGACCAATATTTGAAAAGCCTGGAAGAACTCCTCCAGGCTTGCCGTGATAATTTGAAGTCGTTTGACGAGGAGTTGATCAACCAGGCGTTTCGACTCAGCTACTGGGCTCACCGAAACGATCGTCGCGCATCAGGAGAGCTGTACATCGCCCACCCTCTCGCGGTCGCAAAAATCTATGCCACGCAGATAGGATTCGATGACCTGGGAGTCGCCGCCGCGTTGCTGCATGATGTCGTGGAGGACACAGATCTCTCCCTGGACTTCATTCGCGAGACTTTTGGAGATGAGTTGGCGTCAATAATTGACGGCCTGACAAAAATATCGGGTGCGTTCGAAAGCCGAGATATCAGCAAGGCCGAAAACGTGCGAAAACTGATGCTGTCGATGGCATCGGATATTCGCGTCATCTTTGTCAAGTTCGCTGATCGGCTGCACAATATGCAGACCCTAGACTCATTACCGGCGCACAAGCGGCTAAAAATTGCCAACGAGACTCTGCTTCTCTTCGCACCACTGGCCCATCGATTTGGATTTTTCACGATAAAAAGTGAGCTGGAAGATCTTAGTCTCTCTGCTCTCCATCCGGATGAGTATGAGGAAATCACGAGTGGTCTTCGAAATTCCAAAAAGGAACGGGCCTCCTATGTGGGTCAGTTCATCAAACCACTCAATGAGAGGCTGAAGGAAGAGGGATTCAACTTCGAGATGTATGGTAGATCGAAGAATCTGTATTCCATATTCAGGAAGATGAAGCGGCAGGATAAACCGCTTACAGAGATCTACGACATCTTTGCTATCCGCATCATTCTGGAAGGTGACGGATCCAAAGGAAAGGAAGACTGCTGGCGCCTGTACTCCATTATTACAGATCTCTACAAGCCAATGCCAGAAAGATTTCGGGATTTTATTTCGGTTCCGAAATCCAATGGATATCAAAGCCTGCACATCACCGTCCTGGGTCCGGAGGGGAGGCGGGTGGAAGTTCAGATTCGAACCCGCGAAATGCATGAGATCGCAGAAAAAGGCGTTGCAGCCCACTGGAAGTACAAGGAACAGATCCGCTCCAAGGATCAAGAAATGGATACGCTCCTGACATGGGTCAGGGATCTACTGGAAGATCCAGAATCGGAGAGTGCCACCGATTTCGTACGAGATTTCAGGCTGAATCTTTACGACGAAGAGATATACATCTTCACTCCCAGGGGTGATTTGTTCACGCTTCCGTCCGGCGCAACACCAGTGGATTTCGCCTATCTGGTTCACACCGAGGTCGGATCACATTGTATCGGCGCCAAGGTGAACGGAAAGATGGTACCGTTATCGTACAAACTGAAAAGTGGTGACCAGGTTGAAATCATTACCTCCAAGAAGCAGACTCCAAATCCGGACTGGATAAAATTTGTTGTCACTCACAAGGCACGGAGCCGGGTCCGGCATTGGACCAACGAAAAGAGGAGAAAGGCACACACTCTTGGACGTGAGCTGTGGAACAAGCGCTCGGCCAAAATGGGCCTGACATTTTCCGAGCAGGACATTCATCGTCTTGCAACGAAACTGAAGTTTCCGAACTTGCAGCAGCTTTTCTATGAGATTGGTTCTGGCCTTTTTGATGTGAACGATTTGCTGAAAGCTGCGCGGAGCTCACTCAAAGAGGAAGAAGACAGCAAGGCGAAAGAAGAGTCGGATACGCTCCGCCTGCAGTACGAATCCTTCAGAGACAGCGCACTATCCGTTGGAAAACCTGCGCTGCTTATTGACGGTGAACTGCACACCGATATTGCCACTGATTACGCCACGTGCTGCAATCCAATTCCCGGAGATTCTGTCTTTGGGTACGTCTCGCGAACGGGAGCAATCAAGGTGCATCGCGTCAGTTGCCGCAATGCTCCGAATCTGATTCTGAATAGAGCAGAGCGAATTATCTCCGTGGAGTGGAGCAGACAGAAGGATGTTCAGTTCGTGGCGGCGCTGCGTGTGCTGGGTGAGGACCGGGTGGGAATTCTGAACGACCTCACTCAGGTCATCTCCAAAACCCTCAAAACCAACATACGCTCGATAACCATATCGACGGATGATGGAGTGTTTGAGGGCAATGTCGTTGTATTTGTGAGTGACCTTGATCACCTCCACAGACTAATGGACCGGATCAAGCGCATTGCCGGGATTCACGGTGTCTATCGATTTGAGGAACAGACTGAGGAATCCTGATACAGTAAGGGTTTGAAATAGTTGACTTTGGGTCCAAGAAATCGTTATTTGACGCGCCCCATATATCTCCCGCTGATAGATCCAAAATCCATGCCTGATCGTCCAAAAACATTGACCAAAAAGGACGTCGCCCGACGCGTTTCGGAAGTGATGAATGAACCGATTTACAAGTGTGAACCGTGGGTTGGAGCTATCATGGATTCGATAGGTCAGCTGATGATGGAAGCTGATCCCGAAGTTCGGATCGAACTACGTGATTTCGGTGTTTTCGAGGTGAAAAAGACGCGGGCCAAGCCGAAGGCAAGAAATCCCAAAACGAACGAGACCGTATTCATTCCAAGCAGACGAAAGACGCATTTCAAACCCAGTAAGCGTATTAAGGCGGTTCTTCAACAGCCGCTTTCAGAATTGGATTATGAAGTCCCTGCCGGAAGCGCGGACTATGTCTCCGATGAGCTTCTCCTGGTCGATTGATATCCGTCGTAGAGATAAACATTGATGAAAGTCGGACGCGTCGTCGGAATCGATTTCGGAACGAAACGCATCGGGATAGCGATTGCTGACCCTCTTCTCCTTTTTTCTCAGCCAGTCGGCACTTATTCAACGAATGAAGCGATTCGGGTTCTGGATAGAATCGCCTCCGAAGAAGGTCTCTCGCGGGTGATTATCGGCTGGCCCCTTGAGGAGGACGGTACCGAAGGATCCGCAACAGAACGAGTTCAGCAATTTATCAATCGACTCAAAAAACGATGGCCACGCGCCGAGTTTGTGAGACAGGACGAGAGGTTCTCGTCGGAGCAGGCCAAAGAGCTGATTAAACAGGGAGAACGCCCCTCGCTCAAGTCAAGCGGCAGGGGCCGTATCGACACCGCAGCTGCGGGAATCATTCTTCAAGATTACTTGGACGAGAATAGCGGTAAATTACAGCCATGATTCGCCCGATATATTTACTTGGTACCGAGGAGCTTCGCGCGCCAACCACTAGCGTGATAGGCGACTCGGAGGACGTTCAGCGGCTGATCGCTGATCTGATCGATACGATGCACGACGCGTCGGGTATTGGGCTGGCTGCGCCACAGCTGGGCCAGTCAGAGCGGGTCTTCGTGGTAGACGTCACCCCGATGGAGCGCGACTTTAAGGAAGATGGGATCGAGATGCCCGTACAACCAATGGTTTTCATCAACGCCCAGATCGTGGATGAAGCTGAGGAAGAAGAGGAGTTCGAAGAAGGGTGTCTTTCCATTCCAGACATTCACGAAAATGTGATTCGTCCCGCTGGAATAAGAATGGTTTATCTCGATCGCAGTTTCGAAAAGAGAGAGGAGATATTCGAGGGAATACTGGCACGTGTCATTCAGCACGAATACGACCACATTGAGGGAGTTCTGTTCATCGACCATCTGAGCGCCTTCAAGAGGAGGCTGCTCAAACGAAAACTGGACGACATCAGAATTGGAATGACCGACGCCGACTACCCGGTCTATACTCGCGAAATGGGTGTCATCGACCCCACACCGGACGCTGTCTAGAATATCGTCGGCGGTGCCGCCTACTCTCGCGGCGAGCTGTGTACGCCGAGGCGTCTAATTCTCGACTCGACTATGAAGGGTTAAGGCCGCAAGAAATACGCCCGCTTGAACCAGGACAATGACCGCGCCGGAGGGGAGATCCAGAGCGTAGGAGAGGTACAGTCCGACAATTGTGGAGCCTGCCGCCAGAACCACGGACACGATGGTCATGGTCCTGAATGTTGGAGAGATGAGCCGAGCACCAGCTGCCGGGAGGACGATCCATGCCGCCACCAGAAGTATGCCGACGACCTTTATTGATAGCACGATTGTGAGTGCTATTAGTGTCGTGAGCAACGTATCCTGACGCTTGGTAGCGAGTCCTTGTATGTTCGCAGCCTCCTCATCAAAAGATGCATAAGCCCAAGCGCCCCAATGCGTAAATATCGTGAGTATGCCCACGCACATGAGTGCGGCACTGACCCAGATATCCGTATAACTGACGGCCAAGATCGAGCCGAACAGATACGAGAATGCATCTGCATTGCGACCCGATTCCAGAGATAAAAACACAATACCGAGGGCCACTGAGACAGAAAAGAATACACCTATCGCCGTGTCGCCCGAGAGACGGGTGTGACTTTTCACCCACGAAATTCCTGCTGCCACGATGACGGTGTACGGAATGGCGATCCAAAGTGGCTGAACGCCCAGAAACAAGCCGAGGGCAATACCGCCAAACGCTGCGTGTCCCAGCCCAGCTCCAAGAAAACTCAGTCTCCGCTGAACGACGAAGACGCCGTAGTAGCCCGCGAGGGTACTCAGCAACAGACCTGAAAGGAGGGCGCGTTGCATGAATGGATGAGTGAGAAACTCAGGCATGAACATGGCCCCCACCGAATACATCGTGAGAGTGCCCCACGTGTCCAAATGCAGTTCGGATTGCCGCTTCGCTCATTGCCTCGCTGGCCTTGCCAAAACTGATCTGATCTGTTTTTAATATCAGCACGTGCGACGCGTGATGAAACGCGATCTCCCAGTCGTGAGTGACCATGATCACGGCTGCATTGTATTTATTCCTGTACTCCTCCACGAATTCGAGCATATCCGATGCACCTACCACATCGACACCGGATGCAGGCTCGTCGAGAACCAGCAGAGACGGCTTGGAGATTATGGCTCGCGCGAGATAAACTCGCTGAAGTTCTCCTCCAGAGAGATTACGTATCTGTTGGTGCATCAAGTGATCCGCTCCGACCTGGCGGAGGGCATCCGACACCACCTCCTTACAATGTGCGTCAATTGACCACGGCCAGCGTTTATTGAGGGCAGTCGCAACCAATTCTTCTGCGCGCGCCGGAAAAGACCGATCGAGAGTCTTTATCTGCGGCACATATCCGATCGTGTTTTCACCTCCCGTGTAGATGATGGCGCCCTCGTAGTCCTGAAGCCCAAGTATGGCTCGAATCAGGGTGGATTTACCTCCTCCATTGGGCCCCAGAATCGCCAGGAACTCACCGTCGCTCAGGGCAAACGATATTTTTCTCAGAATGGCGCGATTGGCCAGAGTTACGCTGAGATTTCCGACTTCAATCATTGATCAGAGGGCTTTAGGGAGCTTGCGAGTGAACCAAGATAGTCTTCATAGGAGGTCGCCGTCACTCCCAGAGGGTCCACGACAATGACGTCCCATTTCAGATCTCTTGCCAGGTTCAGGATAGCTCGATTATCCAGTGCTTTTTGAACGACCAGAGTTTGGCACTGCCTCCGCTCAGCGGTCTCCAGCAGAGCCGCAAGGCCCGCGGGAGTGGGTTCCTGTTCAGCCTCCTGACTGATCGGTCCAAGTCTCTCCAACCCGAATCGATCGATATATCGATCGATGAAGGGCTGGGCCGTGATGTAGCACGCCGTTTTCACCTCCGCTCCCAGACTCGATGAGTCCACTTCGAGTGTAGGGTGAAACACGTGTTCGAGGTGGCTGGACATCGAATCAATCCTAACAGAGAGCGCTGTGGCACGACGACGAAGGGCAGGGCACTTGTCTTCGAAAACCGCACACAATTCATTCACGAGGTCGGGTATGACTCTCAGTACTGAGTTGGGGTCACTCCAATAATGTGGATTGAACACCTCTGAGCCTTCATACGACGACTCGGATTCAGCGGCAGATTCGAACAGCGCGAAGTGGGGGGTATCCGAAAGAGTAGCCGACCACCCATCGATATGCTCGTGGGCAGAAACGATGAGTTGAGAATCGCCGAGCAGCCGGATGTCGGAGGGTTTGGGCTGATAAACATGAGGCGTAGCGCCATCCGGGAGAAGCGTTACGACTGAAAGATCTCCCAGTATAGGTTCGACAATGAGCTTGATAACAGGAAGCGTAGCAACGACCTGTGGCGCTTCCCTCGGAGCTTCTGAGCTGCATCCGATAATGACACAGGAGAAGGACAAATATGCGAATAAAAGCCTCATTCGAGGCCGTATACACTTGCAATCGCAGCAGCCGTGGACTCGAACGATCTGAAGGTACAGTTGAGCTCTTCTCGGGCTTTCGTATTGTCATAGCACGAAATGGAGGCTGAGAGGCGGGCCGTTTCACGGGTCAAAAGCGGATTGGTCCCGCTGAGTCTGGCTGCAAGCTCAAAAAATGCTGCAACCACAATCATCACTCCAGTCGATACCTCCCGGGTGGGTGCGTTCACCCCCAGAGTGCCGGCTATTGCTCCGATGATCTCCCTCCAGAGCATATTGTGACCTGTCAACAGGTATCGGTGCCCGACGCTCCCGCGGTGATACGCTTTCAACGCGCCTTCAGCGACGTCGTTGACATCCACGACATTGGTGCCGCCACTAGGAAGAACCGGAAGACGGCCTGCGATCAGTTTATCTGCGATCTGCATTGTGTTTTCCCCCTTCCGACCTGCGCCCATTATCAACGAGGGATTGACCATCACCGCGTTCAGGCCCTGCGCAATCCCGCGGTGGACTTCCATTTCGGCACTGTATTTCGAACTCGCATAGCCTGTATTGAGCTTCGAATTCTGCCAGACCGCGGATTCATCTTGACATTTTTTTTCATCTTCTGATCTTCCGAGAGCAGCAACACTTGAGATGTGGAGGAGGCGAGAAACGCCTTTTGTGAGCGCCGCATCCACTACGTTGGCCGTTCCCGTGACATTCACATCCATCAGTTGTTTTTCGGAACGTTTGCCTTCGAAACCCAGAAACGCAGCACAGTGGAACACTCCATCCACTCCTGTCATGCCTTGTTCAAGCGAATCCGGGTCAAGAACATCGCCCTCAATCCACTCAATTTCACCCTGAATGTCCTCAACCAGATCGAACGACGATCCCTTTCGATGTATGGCTCGCACCCGAGAACCTTCGGAGAGTAGCGTTCTTGCCACGACGGAGCCGAGAAATCCGGTCGCACCGGTAAGGAAAACTGTCACGCTGACTCGAGTTGAAATTCTATTAGCAATTGATTTTTCTGAACGGCATCTCCTTCCTTGATGGAAACGCACTGTACGACGGCGTCGACGCTTGCCTTGATTTCATTTTCCATTTTCATGGCTTCGAGGACCAGAAGTGGGTCTCCAGCTATGACCGATTGGCCCTCTTCAACAAGTACCTTGAGTACGAGTCCCGGCATCGGCGAGAATATTTCGCGTTCATCTGCCGCGGTTCCATTTTTTACTCCCCATTCGGCAAGCAGCTGATCCCGATGATTTGAAATGAGGGCGTGAAATACCGTGTTGCCTGAAGTGAGCTTGAGATTTCTTCTATCCTGTTCTTCAATGACCATGGTGACTGTCCTTCCGCGGTAGTGCAGCAAATATTCCAGGTCGTTAATGTGTTCGAGCTGAACGCCTTCGTCAGAAAGCTCAGATGGATCCACCGAGATTGGCGGGCCGCCATCCAGTTCAACCAGGTAGGGTGCGCTGATATTAGGTCGTTTTCCAGACATGGAGCCGCAAGATACAATTCGGCCCGACCACTAGTAGCTATATTGCTTCCCTGCTGAAAGGAAGCTTCACAGAACGGTTTCGATCTAATTTCAATTCCAGCACAGAACCACGCTGGTGTCGAGAGCTTATACAGTTTCTCGACCAGCGTACCCCGGCTCATTATGAACACCATCCAGAAAATAGGCGTCTTTACGTCAGGAGGAGATGCTCCGGGCATGAATGCGTGCATTCGGGCGGTCGTGCGGAAGGCCGCGAGTTGCGGCAACCAGGTCGTGGGCATCCTGAGAGGCTATCAAGGAATGATCGATGGTGAGTTCGTAGAACTCGACTCTCTCTCCGTATCGAATATTATCCAGAAAGGTGGCACCATCCTTAAAAGTGCGCGCTCAAAGGAATTTCACACCAAAGAGGGTCGCGCAAAGGCAGCAGAACACCTCTGGAATAGGAAAATCGGCGGGTTGATCGCCATTGGAGGCGACGGCACGTTTGAAGGAGCTGCGGTATTTTACGAAGAACACGGAATTCCGGTGATCGGGTGCCCCGGCACCATAGACAACGATCTATTCGGTACCGATGAAACCATCGGATTCGACACAGCCCTCAATACGGCCATCCAGAATATCGACAAGATTCGGGACACGGCTGATGCTCATGATCGGCTGTTTCTCGTAGAGGTTATGGGAAGAGATGCCGGGTTCATCGCATTGAACAGCGGAATCGGAGGAGGAGCCGAGATGGTGATGATTCCGGAAACGCTGAGCGATCTCAACGAGATAAAAACTCACATCCATTCGGTGATGTCCGAACAACAACGCTCATCGATAGTGGTCGTGGCAGAAGGGGACGAACTGGGCGGAGCTACCCAGATCGCGGGAATGCTTCGCAAAGACGAGCTGTTTTCTGATATCGAAATCAGAGTCTGTATTCTGGGTCACACGCAAAGAGGCGGCTCACCCTCAGCTCGAGATCGAGTCCTAGCGAGTAGATTGGGCGCCGCGGCTGTCGATGCGCTGCTCGATGGGCACTCAAATGTGATGGTCGGGATCATCGACAATCAACTAAAACTGACTCCTTCTCGGAACACCTATTCTCGAAAAAAGAGCATCAGTTTTGACTTGCTCGATCTCACCAAGCTCCTCAATTAAATAGCATTCAGTGAGTCAACCCAGATCATCACCGATCCCCCCAATCGGAATCGTAGAAGGCAAGAAGCAGCACATTCGGGAAATGTTCGATGCGATTGCGCCTCGCTACGACCTACTGAATCGTGTACTTAGCGGTGGCATCGATCAGACCTGGAGAAAAAAAGTAATTCGGAAAATACTGACAGGTTCTCCGGGGCATGTATTGGACGTTGCTACAGGAACAGGAGACCTCGCGATCATGGCTGCGGGCATGGGTATTCCAAAGGTTGTCGGGGTCGACATTTCCGAAGAAATGCTCCATGTCGGCCAGCAGAAAATCGACGCGAAATCCCTGGACGATCGGATCAGTCTCCAGAAAGGAGATGCAGAAAGACTGCCGTTTTCGGACTCACAGTTCGATGCCGCGATGGTAGCATTCGGTGTTCGGAATTTCGAAGATCTGCGCGAAGGACTTTCTGAGATTTACCGGGTGATTCGTCCCGGGGGGCATCTTGTAGTGCTTGAGTTCAGTCGACCTAAAGTGTTTCCCATCAAGCAGTTATACCGTTTTTATGGTCGGTTAATTCTGCCTCCAATAGGGCGGCTCATATCGGGAGATCAGGGTGCGTATACGTATCTCCCCGAATCCATCGCAGTTTTTCCCGAAGGAGAACAGTTTCTGGATTACATGCGGGAGGTAGGATTCGAAGAGCTTGAAGCTCGGCGCCTGACGTTTGGCGTGGCTTCCATGTACAGTGGAAGGAAGAGCACGGATTAACACGGAAGGAACGCCCACTCGCCACGGATTGTGCGCACCGAATAAGCCCGCGACTCCTAATCCCTGAATTTAATCAGGCAGCACTCATTTACTCCGCCGCTGGTTCGGTAGCTCACGTCGTCCATCATTTTTTTCATTATGTGTACGCCAAAACCACCTGATTTCCGGGATTTGGCATACCTTACGAGATTCGGTTCTTCGTAGTTCGTCTGGTCAAATCTGCGGCCCTTATCTCGAATGCGAACGGTCAATTTATCTTTATTGACGATAATGGAAATATCGATGGGTTGTTCACTTTGACCTTCGTAGGCGTGCTCGATCACGTTGGTACATGCCTCATCCACGGCCATTTTCAGCTTTTCAACCGACATTTCCGAGAACTCCGCTTCTGTCGCGTGGGTTGTGACGAATTCGCGCACATCCTCCAGGAAGCGCGTCGAGCTCGGAATAGTCAATGTGTGAGTTGTAGAAGCCACGAATCGATATTCTGGTGTTGAATTATTACTCGGCTTTTGCCGCTGAGAATTTTTCCACAGCATCTTCCTCAGAGTCCATGATGTCGAACAGCATGGGAAAGCCAAGTAGATCGAAGACATTGAACACTTTTGGCTGCAATGCGGCAATTTTAATGTCGCCTCCAGACTCCCGTACCTCCTCGATGTACGCCATGAATACCCCCAGACCTGCACTGGAGATATATAGAAGATCACTTCCATTGATCAGGATGCAGACCTGATTTTCCTGTTGGCATTTCTGAATAGCTGCTTCCAGCTCTGCTGCCGTGTGAGCATCCAGTTCACCGTGCAGATCAAGAATTTGCACAGAGCCACTGGTTCTGAATCCGACTGAAAAATTGCTCATGATTGTATCACGTTGTGAATGATGTCTTGCCAGACGATTGAATCGGCCAAATATACTGCGTCATTTGGATTCTTCCATCGACTGTACTGATAGAGTAAGTGCTTCCAGGGGAAGGCCGTGCCATTTCAACACCACGAGAGTCATATCGTCGTCATACCTCTCGTTGCCCATAAAACTTTTGAGGTTTTTTAGGACAGCCGAATGAATGCCGTCTGCGTCTTCGTGTCGATTTTCGTCAATTGTTTCGAGCAGTCGGTCGTAGCCGAACTCTTCTCCGTTAGGGTTGCGACTCTCGACCACCCCGTCCGTATAGAGGACAAACACATCCCCAGGCTCAAGATTGATTCTCTCCTCGTCCAGACTTTTAAGGAACAAGTCGCCTCGATCAAGGCCCAGACCGAGTCCCTTTGTTCTAAGGAAGCGCGACTCTCCGCTCAAACGAACTGTCGCGGCCGGACAGTGGCCCGCTCTCGCAATGTCGAGCGTTTCGTTCTTCAGATCGACGATCATATATATGGCCGATATGAACACATTTCGATCCAGAGTCTGAGCAAGCGCCATATTGGCGTGGTGTAGAAAAATCGAAGGGGTTGCAGCGAGTCGACTTACCGACTGAAAGATGCCCTGCATTTCAGCCATATAGAACGCCGCCGAAGTGCCCTTGCCCGACACGTCACCGATGATAACCCCGTATCGGTCGTCCTCAAGTTGCACAAAGTCGTAATAGTCTCCACCGACCTCCTGCGCAGAGACGCTGCTCGCCGCCATCGAAAGTCCACGGACCTCGGGAACGCTCTGAGGAAGGAGCTTGCGTTGAACTTCGCGCGCGATGGACAATTCCCGCGAGAGCCGCTCCTTTTCCACCTGCTGCTCAAAGAGCCGCGCATTGTCAATGGCCACTGATGCTTGTGCGGCAAAGATGCTTATCGTCTCTACGTCATCCCTCTCGAAACCATTTACCACGGCTTTCGAAGCGAATAAGGCCCCAATAAGCTCGTCGCGGGCGATCAGCGGGACCACCAGCAGACTGCCCATCTTATCTCCTGGGCTAACAGTAAGTCGGTGATCTGCCGGGGCCTCCCGAATAATGAGGGGATCGCCTTGAGCCGTCATCTCATCTACGAGTTGAGCGGAGTCAACCAGCTCACCAATTCGGTCCGGAGAAATGTTGTGGGAAGACACCACGTGATGCCGAAGTGAACCGGAGCCAGGATCCGGCATAACGAGCCAGGATGCGTCCGCAGATCCCGCTTCTACCGGCGCAGATGCGATGGTTGCATATAATGTCTCCGCATCGAAAACTTGACCCACCAGGTGCGCCAGGGAGTGCATGGTAGCCCGCTCACCTGCCCGTTGCTCGTAGTCTCCCGAGGTTGGCAGGTGAAATAAAAGCGACAGGAATGCGGTCAAACAGTAGAGAATTCCGAACAGGATTGCTTGATCTACAAATGTGGCCAGTGGCACGAAAAAGTGCTGCAAAAATTCTGAGCCGCCAGGCACGAACAGATCGGAGCCCATTTTTGCAAAGCCAAAGGAAAGGATCAAGAACGTCGCTAATACCAGACACAGCCCGATAGTGGCCAATTTCTCCTTGAATGACAGGAAAACGATCCAAGAAAGTCGGAATGAATTAACCACCATGAATACAACCGAAACGGCCATGGCCATATTCTGCCATGAATTCTGACCTGCTCCGGGAGAATTCATCAGTGTGAGTGCGGCGGTGAGCGTCATCGAAAACAACATGACATTCCAATTTCGCTGGCTGGCCTTGGATCGCTTGACCAGAACAAGACCCTGAAACCTATTGAGGATGACGAAGGTGAGTAATACCAGTGCGACGCTGATGACAACCATCTTGACAATGGTGGGAAACGTCAGTGCGATTCCCGTATTCAGATCGAATCCCAGCCCCAGATCCAGCCCAGGGGCTGAAATACGGGCGATTCTGCTCGTGATTGCGGCCACCGAGATCAGGATGATTCCCGTGATCAGAAGTGACCACAACGTTTTGGCAGGTGAGTCCTGACGCAGACGATAGTAGCGTCTCAAAAAGAGCCATAAAGACCCAAATCCAACGGTTGTGACCGCCGAATACAGGAGGAAGAGGGACGTGGACGGCGGAACCTGCGAGCTCCACTGTTGGAAGTGAAATCCAATCCCGACAGCGAGGCACGCGGCGAACAATATCCCGTACAGAACCATGGGTCCGCGCTCGGTTAACCGCTTGCGGAGGGATTTTGAAGGCTTTGTTTCCAGGCTGGATTCAGCCATCAGGAGCAACCACAGGACTGATTAAATGGTCGTGCGTTTTACCGCAAATAATGCAGGATTGTTACATACTATGTGCCTCTGAAGGTAAGCCTCCCCAAACGCAGGTAAAACCGCAAGATGTGATAATAGACGTCATTTTAATCCGTTCGCGAGAGTAACTTCAATAGACATTCGCCGTATTTCAGTTCAAGTCATTTTCAAGAAAATTGATGCGAAATAAAGCCTTGATACGATTTCAGCTGACCCTCCTTGTTGTCGCCGTGGCCCTGATTACATGGCGCATGTCAGGAGGTGAACTACTCAGCGAGCGAGGAAGCAGTTTTGTCAATTGGAAGAGCCTGGACGACGGAAGACTGTACACAGAGCACTTTGAAGTGGTGGCGAATACCCGCTTGAAAATAGAGGGAGTCGCTTCGTTCGAAGATGATCGTGCAGCATCCAAACTGGCCGTATATCCATGGATCGTAAATCGCACGACGAACGAGGTCGTCTGGGTTGCCTCAGAAGGATCTGTCGTCCGAGATGGGGTCAAGGCACTGATAGATGATTCCGTAGATGTCGAAGTCGGAAATTACTCGGCGTACTACACCACCTACGGCCCATCTCGAACGTCAAGAAGCGGCGGCTCTTTTATGGGGCTAAAACCCCACTGGACCAATTACGAATCTTTTTGGGGGTTTGAGATATCGGCCCCGACTGGCACGGTCAGTCGGTTGAGTCACGTCGAGTCTGCCGACCGTAGCAGTTCTACACTCTGGGCGTACCAGCCGGGTCGCCAGGGAGGGCGAGAAAGTGTGATGATTCACGTGGTTGAAGATGCAGTTGTCAGTATCGACGCGACGGTCGCTCTGTGTGACAGGAGATGTGACGAGGTTGAACTAACACAACTTCCGCATCGTGACCACCGTTGGTCTATTTCAGACGTAGAAACCGAATCAGCGGGTGGCGGGGATCTCAATCGATCGTATTCGGGCTCTATTGAGCTGGGGCAAGGCGTATATGAAATCACCTACAAGGTTGGTGGGAACGGGCGCTCAACGTCGTGGACAGCCAATCCTCCGCTCCTGCCGTACGAGTGGGGCGTCAACGTATCGACCGAAACCCCCGCAAAGGTTCGAACACTGGATCCCTGGAACGGCGCCGAGCCACTGATATCGCTTCTGGAAGTGGGTGATTCCGAGATGAGAATCGCAAGACTGGAAACAGACGAATCACTGGATATAATTGTCTACAGCATGGGCGAAATGACGTCGAACACTGATTTATACGACTGGGCATGGATCGAGCGGGAGGGCGAATCTGACAAAATCTGGGAAATGTCCTACCAAAGGTCAAATTGGGCTGGTGGCGATGATTCCAATCGCAAAGAAATGTCGCTCATGCGTCTTGAGCCAGGTGCATATTTCATCAAGTACCGGACCGATGGGTCACATAGTTTTGAAGGATTTGGAAAGCGTCGGCCAACAAACCCCGACCGATGGGGTGTCGCCCTATTCGCGCTCAATGCCGATGGGGTTGCGGAAGGATCGGTCAGAACGGAACTGGTTCGATCTGGCATGGTGGCAGGTGATGTAGCAACCTCAAACGAGTCTGTTTTAACTGGAATCGACTCCAGCCGTTTTATTGCGCGTCGCACCTCGGTCGAAAACGACGTCGACTTTGTGCAAAATTTTGAGTTGACCGAAGAATCGCGTGTCATCGTTGCGGCGCTGGGCGAAATATCCTCGAGTACCCGTTATGACTACGGCTGGATCGAGTCATTAGAGAAGGACGCGACCGTCTGGGAGATGACCTATCAGGAGACCACGGCAGCCGGGGGAGATGACAGCTATCGGAGTGTATACACAGAATTAACGCTGCCTGCTGGTTCATACAGGGTACATTTTCATACGGATTCAGGAATAGCGTATGACAGCTTTGGTTCGAGCGAACCAGACCATCCTGAGGATTGGGGAATCGCTATATTTTGGCCGGAGCGCTAGGCCTGTTAACAGGCCTTCATAAGCAACCGGCTCGGTTATCGGTCGGTTGCGCCTGCTGCAGTCACCTATGCCGACCACCTCATTTCTTCTTCCGTCACTTCGCGAAAATCATCAAATCATCGTCGCGATGCTCGACGATCCCGACATCGAGGGATTTCTGGAGCTTGACCATGCGATAGTCGCCTACGTCCGCGAGGCAGCATCCTCAAGGCTAAGAGCCACTATTGAATCGGACTTGCAGTCCTTCCTGACCGGGCCAATCGAGGAAAATGTGATCGAGCCTCGAAACTGGAACGAAGAGTGGGAAAAAACCATAACGCCAATTCGTGCCGGAGTCTTTCGAATTCGGCCATCCTGGAGTCAGGTTGAGGAGCTGGACGGCGTCATCGATGTCATTATTGACCCCAAAATGTCTTTTGGAACCGGATATCACGAGAGTACGAGGCTCATGCTTCGATACCTCGATGAGCTGATCCAGGAGGGGGATCGTGTTCTCGACGCGGGAACTGGCACCGGGGTCCTGTCATTTGCGGCGTTGAAATCAGGAGCATCGGTTGCTGAGGCATTTGATACGGATCCGATTTGCTACGACAACGCAACTGAAAATGCCCTTTTAAATGGTTTGCAGGACCGGTTCAGGGTTTGGGTGGGTGACGAAACGTCCGTCACATCTCAGGAATACGATCTCATATTCGCCAATATCAATCGGGAAGCACTTCGAGCAATGCTCCCTTCGTTGGCTTCAAAGTTGGCTCCGGGTGGTCGCTTGGGGCTGTCGGGACTTCTTCTCGGGGATCGAGAGATGATGCTGGGACAGATCAGCGTTTTTGGATTGATTACGCGCCGAGAGGGAAGCGAAGGGGAGTGGTGGAGTGTCTGGGCAGAACGAAATGAGTGAAGGACGCCTTGCAACAATTGATATAGGAACGAACACCGTTCTCCTGTTGATCTCTGAGTGGAAAAGGCATCGTCTACAGGTAGTCTTTGATGCAACTGGTTTTGTACGACTCGGAGAAGGGATGGACGCCAGCGGCCAGGTGGGTGACGCTGCTCTGGAAAGACTGCGGACCGTGCTTTCTTCTCATATGTCATTCGTTCGGTCTCACGGGGCCAGGAACATCATTGTAACCGGAACGAGCGCATCCAGGGATGCGGCAGATGCAGACCGGATTCGAAGTGTCGTCCACGAGGAAACTTCGACAGATCTGACAATACTTTCGGGAGATGAGGAGGCGCAGGCAACGTTTGACGGGGCGGTCTGTGGAATGCAAGGATTTGATTCGAAATGGGACGCAATTTCGGGCGACAGTCTGGTAACCGTGATCGATATCGGGGGAGGATCGACGGAAGTGGTTCAAGGCTCGTTGGCAACGCTCGAAATCTCATTCAAGCGGAGCATGGAAATGGGTAGCGTCCGCATGACAGAGCGGTTTTTGGGTGATCAACCCACAGCACGGTATGGTCTGGACCGAGCGCGGGAGTATTTTGCCGAAATGCTCGATAGCGAGCTAGTGGGGATCGAGCCTTCAGGCCGCTGTATTGGAGCTTCAGGGACGCCTATCATGCTGGCACTGCTCGAGAAAGGCTTGAATTCTTTGAACGAGATCCGGGGAAACAGTCATCTGTCGGTATCCGAAGTTGGCGCGTGGTCACGGAGGCTCTTCACGCTGGATCGAAAAGGTGTTCTTGCCTTGGATCCGGCGAATATGAAGGGCCGGGAGGACGTGTTTCCCGCAGGAATTCTCATGCTGATGATGTGCCTGCAACATTTGAAGACCGATCAACTTTATGTATCCCCATTTGGAGTTCGACACGGAGTTGCAATTCGATATTTCAAGGAATCTGAATGATTCTCAGAGCGGAGTTGGAACCCGAACCGTCTCTGTCGCCGTTTAGGGCCCCACAGCTTTCAACATATGAGTGCCATGATTCAACTAGAAAAAGTTCTGGACGTTCTCAGGACCGTCATCGAGCCGGAAAGCGGACGCAGCATCGTTCGATTGGGCTGGGTTCGCGATCTGCGTGTTGAGGAACGCGGGATACAATTCACCATCCTGCTCGCCGATCCTTCGATTGCTTTCGCATCGGAAGTATCTGAAGTCAGCAGAGATGCACTCCAGGCAACATTTGGAAGCGACACCAATGTGGTCATTGATATCGATAGTGAAATGATCGGTATGGGCATGGATCATCAGATCTCCGGACAGAAGAATGATATCAAGCCGGGCGACGGAGTTGTCAATATCATCGCGGTGGCCTCCGGTAAGGGTGGAGTTGGCAAGAGCACGGTCGCCTGCAACCTGTCTGTTGCGCTGGCTCAGGCTGGATATGATGTGGGTTTGGCCGATGTTGACATCTACGGTCCGTCGATCCCGACGATGTTCGGCATCGAAGATGCGAAACCAAGGGTCAGTGACCAGCGCCGCATCATTCCACTCGAAAAATATGGCGTAAAACTCCTTTCAATGGGTTTTCTTGTCGATCCCGACAAAGCGGTGATCTGGCGGGGTCCAATGGTAACAAGTGCGGTGCGCCAGTTTCTGAGCGACACCGATTGGGGAGAGCTGGATTACCTGATTCTCGACCTGCCGCCCGGAACTGGCGATATTCAGCTGACGATAGTCCAGACGGTGCCTCTGGGAGGGGCCGTCATCGTTTCCACTCCGCAGCGTGTCGCTCTGACGGATGCGCGTAAAGGTGTTGGCATGTTTGATCAGGTTCACGTTCCTGTTCTGGGTATTATTGAGAATATGGCGTACTTCACACCGCCCGAGCTTCCTGACAAGAAGTACTATCTGTTTGGACAGGGCGGGGCTAAAGCGCTGGCTGATGAACTGAACGTTCCATTTCTGGGCGAGATACCGCTTGAGCAGATAGTCCGGGAATCTGGAGACGCGGGAGCGCCCGCCGTCACCGATCCTACACTGCCCGTTGCAGCCGTGTTTACCGAACTTGCGCGATCTCTGGTCGATCGCGTTGAGCACCGCAATGCTACCGGACCATCTACTCAAAAAATCGAAATATTACACCGATGATGTTCGGCGAACCATGTTCATCTGGTTGAGTAGAATCGACCACAACTATTACGGACCGGCGTCTGAGGGCTGCGCCGAACCGAAAAGGAAGGAATAAATGGTACTATTGGAAGGAATGGAACTACAGACTCAGGTCGAAGCGGCACTGGATATACTGAGGCCGTTTTTGGAAGCTGACGGCGGCTCGGTGCGTCTGGTTGACATCACCGATGAAATGGTGGTCGAGCTTGAATTGCTCGGAGCATGCGAGACCTGTCCCATGAGTTCCATGACACTGCGCGCAGGAATTGAACAGGCGGTAAAGCGTTCAGTGCCCCAGATAACGCGTGTTGAGGCGGTAAACGTCTGATTGTTTACTCAGAATTTGGACAAAAAATAGGGGGATGGCGCGAAGCGCCATCCCCCTATTCCATTTTGGTACCGGGCTGTCCGGGCTGGGACTCAGATAATGTTCACAGGGCCTAGTTGAATCCCTCTCTGGAGACTACAGGACGCGTGTCCTGATTGGCGACCTGCCATCTTCTGTCCTCGAGCCGATGTTTCACGACCCTCGAAGAAATCGGAGGCGAAAAAATACAAGTGTGCTGCCAGATCGTCGGCCGTGATCGTTTCGATATATCGTCCAACGAGTTCCGGGTTTTCGAAAGTTGTCGGCGTATCGCCCGGGCCGGGCAGGGCTTAAACGTCCTGTGCCGTGGCTAAGGGTGAGCATAAAACGGCCAGCACGAGTGAAGCTGCCAGGCCTTTCATCAGTTTCATAAGTTCGAAATTCGTTTTAGCGGGAATAAACATCTAAGTATCAGGTCAGTCGCGTTCGTTTGTTCAGGTACGCGAGCAACGCGGTGCTATAGGATTCTGCAGTATCAAGTTCAATGAAGTCAATATTTCGTTCTCGACATTTTTCTCGGAATCGAGTGGAGAAGGCTTGCGCGGCCTCGGTGTAGTTTTCTCTCAACTGTGCGGGTTGGAGGGACATCTCTTCTCCGGTCTCCATATCGACAAAACGCATGGGTACATCGGGAAATTCGAACTTTCGCTCGGTTTCACTCTCAAGAATGTGGAAGACGAGAACTTCGTGTCCTCGATAGCGAAGATGGCGCAGCGCGTTCAAAAGCTGCTGATGCTCCCCGACATTTTCGAACAAATCTGTGATGATGACCACGAGTGAACGCCTGGCGATTCGTTCTGCAACCTCATCCAGGACGGTTGCTGCGCTTGTTTTCGTCGTGCCCTCTTCCTCTTCCGTTATCCGCTCCAGGGTCGCCAGAAGCTCACGAACATACCCCTGTGTGCTTTTTGGGGGTCGGAGAGTGTGGATTTTTTCGTCAAACGCGATGAGTCCGGTGGCATCGCGTTGCCGGGCCATCATAAAGTGCAGTGCGCTGGCGAGGTAGGCCCCATACTCCAGCTTTGAAACAGACGAAGAATGCTTATAACGCATCGAGGTCGACGTGTCGAGAACGACGTAGTGCCTCAGATTGGTTTCTTCCTCGTATTGCTTGACGTAGTGCCGATCGGTTTTACCGTACACCTTCCAGTCCACGTGACGGAGTTCGTCACCAGGATTGTAGGGTCGATGTTCTGCGAATTCGACCGAGAACCCGTGGTAGGGACTCTTGTGGAGACCTGTAATGAATCCCTCGACGATGAGTCGCGCCCGAAGCTCCATATTGGATAGCTGGCTGACGAATGCCGGATCCAGATATTTCAGGGTTTTTGTTTCTACGCTCACGGACTTGGGTACTTTGGAAAGCGGAGGGGTATACGACCGGAACCTGATCAGTTCCGTACTTCGATTTCATACTCTTTACGCAAGATCCGAGCGTTGGCTGCGCGTATCTCGGGTAAAAAGCAGTAACTTCTCGCCCATGGAGCCCAAAGATGTCATTAAGGCGCAACTCATGGATGCGCGTGACCTTGAGCGAACACTGAATCGCATGGCACGTCAGATCGTCGAAATGTTTTCACTCGATGAATCGACGGGCGACTCATTTGGATTGATCGGGATGCAAACCCGGGGTGTCTTTTTAGCCCAGAGGCTGCAGCGGATAATTTCTCAAGTGGACGGAATCGATGTCCCGATGGGAATCCTGGATGCAACTATGTACCGGGATGATTTCCGGATGCGATTCAAGCAGCCAGTCGTGAAGGAAACGAAGATCGAATTCGATATCGATGGACGCCACCTTGTCCTGGTTGATGACGTTCTCTTCACCGGCAGAACGGTTCGAGCGGGCCTCGACGCGCTGACGGACCTGGGGCGACCTGCTTCGGTTCATTTTCTTGTAATTGTCGATCGCGGCCTTCGGGAGCTGCCTATCGAAGCGGAATTCGTAGGAAGAAAAGTACCGACACTCCCGGGGGAAGAGGTACGAGTCCGAATACAGGAAATGGACGATCGTGAGGGCGTCTGGCTCGTTGAATACCCCGAAACGCAGATTACCACCAGCTGAAAAAATTACTATCGTTCGTGGAGCCAAGACCTGACGAGACAAAGGAAGACCAACTGTCCGGACTAAAACACCGGCACCTGCTGGGTCTTTCAGATTACGACGCCCCGGAAATTGAGCTGATTCTGCAGACCGCGCGGCAGTTTAGAGATGTTCTGGATCGACCAATAAGAAAGGTACCGACGCTGCGCGGTATTACGGTCGTAAACCTCTTTTTCGAGTCGTCCACACGGACTCGAATTTCGTTTGAGCTGTCAGAAAAGCGTCTTTCAGCAGATACGGTAAACTTCAGTGCCTCGGGCTCATCGGTTTCCAAAGGAGAATCGCTGAAGGACACGGCTCAAAACATTGAAGCGATGAAGATCGATATGGTGGTCATCCGGCATTCTTCTCCCGGTGCGCCCCATTTTCTCACCCGATGTGTGGACTCAGTAGTGATTAATGCTGGTGATGGCGCCCACGAACATCCAACGCAGGCTCTACTGGATCTGCTCACCATTTCGGACCGATTCGATTCATTCAGTGGGCTGAACATCTCTATCATTGGCGATATACTTCACAGCCGCGTGGCACGCTCCAACATTCACGGATTGCTCACCCTCGGGGCTAACGTAACCATCTGCGGACCAAAGCCTCTTCTTCCAGTTGAGCTTGATCGTATTTCTGAGTCCGGGAGTCTGCGCATCACCAACAGTCTGGATGAGGCACTAGAGGGGAGCGACATTGCGATGGCCCTCAGAATTCAGATGGAGAGACAGGGAAGAAATCTGTTTCCAAGTACTCGTGAGTATCACGACCAGTTCGGGATTCAGCTTTCCCATCTGAATCGGCACAAAGATCTTATCGTAATGCATCCGGGCCCGGTGAATCGCGGAGTCGAGTTGGCATCGGAAGTCGTGGATCACGAGCGTGCGGTCATTCTGAATCAGGTGACCAACGGAGTCGCTGTCCGTATGGCCGTTTTATACCTTTTATCTGGTCAAAATTCGGCAGAATAACCCCCAAAAGAGTTGTTGTATCGCTGGATTGGATCTTGCAAAATCTAACGCATCAGATCAGAATCTGGCAATAGTTTACGTATCAGAGAGAAGCAATAGCGTCTTTTTGGCCAACCTGGATCGGGAGTGCAAATGTTTAGGTTGACAATTCGGATGCATACTTGTATCGTCCCGGTGACAACGCTGGAAGCGCTTCCGGAAGAGAGGCAAATATTCGCCAAGGAGACTGTCACTGAAACCAATTTTAAAAAACCGAAATGGAACAGATAGGCACATCACTGGACTCTTTCATAGCTGATCTGAAAAGAAGAAATCCGGGCGAGCCGGAGTTTCATCAGGCAGTCACAGAAGTCGCGGAAAAAATATGGCCTTACCTGGAGGCTCATCCGCACCTGATGGAGGCCCGCATTTTTGAACGCCTCACTGAGCCCGACAGAATTGTAATGTTTCGTGTTACATGGGCGGATGATCATGGGCGGGTTCAGGTAAATAAGGGATATCGGATTCAATTCAACGGCGCCATAGGGCCGTACAAAGGCGGCCTACGATTTCATCCCTCTGTGAATCTGGGTGTTCTCAAATTTCTCGCGTTCGAGCAGATTTTAAAAAACAGCCTGACAACGCTGCCACTCGGAGGTGGGAAGGGCGGCTCAGATTTCGATCCGAAGGGTAAATCTGATGGAGAGGTTATGAGATTCTGTCAGTCGTTCATGTCGGAGCTCTTTCGCCATATTGGAAAAAACATCGATATCCCTGCCGGCGACATAGGGGTCGGGGGTCGTGAGATTGGATATCTCTTTGGCCAATATCGCCGATTGAGTAACGAGTTTACCGGCACAATCACCGGGAAAGGCCTGGCGTACGGGGGCTCCCTGATTCGCCCCGAAGCAACCGGGTACGGAAACGTATATTTTGCCCAGGAAATGTTGTCCACACGCGGCGAGAACCTATCTGGAAAGGTCTGCACGATATCGGGTAGTGGAAACGTGGCTCAGTTCACGGCAGAAAAACTTCTCGAGTTGGGAGCGAAAGTGGTATCTCTCTCGGATTCATCTGGAACGGTATACATCGAAGATGGGCTCACCACGGACCAGCTCTGGTATGTCATGACGCTGAAGAATGAGCGTCGCGGCCGGATTAAAGAGTTTTCCGATGAATTTTCGCTGACGTTCGTGGAGGGCCAGCGTCCCTGGTCCATTCCTTGCGAGTGCGCGTTTCCATCCGCGACACAGAATGAACTAGAAGCGGATGATGCTCGCACACTACTGAGCAACGGTTGTTACGTCGTTTCTGAAGGAGCCAACATGCCGACAACGCTCGACGGTATGAGGCATTTTGAGGTGGCAGGAATTCTTTTTGGCCCCAGCAAGGCCGCTAACGCCGGCGGAGTGGCCATTTCTGGAATTGAGATGACTCAAAATTCCATGCGCTTACAGTGGACAAGGGAGGAGGTAGAGGAGAAACTTCAGCAGATCATGAAGCATATTCATGCCAAGTGTGTGGAGTTTGGAAAAAACGGGGAGCACATCGACTATGTAAAGGGGGCCAATGTAGCTGGATTCGCCAAAGTTGCGGACGCCATGCTGGCTTACGGCGTCGTTTAGATCTTGTGGTGCTCAAAAGTCAATTCATGATAACGTGAATTGAATCTGCACGCGTTGACGTTATCTTCGGGCCATCGTGGCGGAATCATCCGCCCCGATGGCCCTGTCAGTTCAGGAAGAGTCAAGCTCGGTAAATGAGGGATCCGGTCAGGCAAAAACAGGTGGTCGAAACACCAGAGGAACGGGTGCGCCAGGCCGTGATTAAGCTTTTGGTTGATCAATTAGAGGTTCCCGCGTCTCTGATTGCTGTTGAAAAAGCCATCACGATTCAGAATGAAGTGAAGCGAGCAGATCTCGTCGTTTACGATCGCCGCGGCAAGGCCTGGATGGTTGTGGAGTGCAAAGCTCCAGGCATATCAATAAATCAGGCAACATTCGACCAGGTTGCCAACTACAACAGGGTGTTGCATGCTCCCTACCTGTTCGTCACCAATGGAAACGACCACCTGTGTGCTCGAATTGAAGACTCGCACATATCATTTCTCGACGCGTTGCCACACTGGAAGCCCGAAATCATCTTATGACCTTTTATTCTGAAAAACTGATAGCGGTCGCAGCAGTCCGCGAGGCCGCCGATCTGTGTCAGAGCGTGCAGAGGGATTTGGCTGCAAGCGCACTTCAGAAGGAGGACCGGAGTCCCGTCACCGTCGCCGATTTTGGGAGTCAGGCCTTGGTGTGTTCGAGATTGAGGGGTGCATATCCTGACGATCCGATTATTGCTGAAGAGACAGCGGCCGTCCTGCGTGAAGAAGACAATGTCGAGATATGCAGGCAGGTGATATCCAGGGCCAGAGAGATCCGTCCGGATGCCGAGGCTTCTCAAATCCTGGAGTGGATAGATTTTGGGGGGCACGAGGAGCAAGCCGATAGATTCTGGACTCTCGACCCAATAGACGGGACCAAAGGCTTCCTGCGCCGAGATCAGTATGCGGTAGCCCTTGCGCTGATAGTCGAGGAGGAAGTTGTTGTCGCTGCTCTGGCGTGCCCGAATTTATCACTGAGCGCTGCACCGGGAGAGAAGGGGATTGTCGCGGTTGCTGTAAAAGATGAAGGAGCAGAGTTGTACACGCTGCGCGACATGAGATTGGTTGGTGCAGCGAAGGTTAGCGAAGCCACAGCACCAGCAGCGATACGATTGTCGGAATCTGTGGAGGCCGCGCACACATCCCACTCTGGATCGCTACAAGTCACCGAAATTATGGGTATTTCGACCCCGTCTACGAGATTGGACTCTCAGGCTAAATATGTGGTCGTGGCAGCGGGCGACGCCGAGATTTATATGCGTCTTCCATCGGAACGCAGGTATGTTGAAAATATCTGGGACCACGCGGCAGGGATGCTACTCGTTCAAGAAGCAGGAGGGATGGTCACCGATATCGCTGGAAACAATCTCGCATTCAAACATGGGTATTTGCTTAGTGGAAATCGCGGTGTTCTGGTAAGCAACGGACTGCTGCATGATTCCCTTTTGAAGGCAATCGAGACGGCTCGCATCGAATAGTACTCCAGAGTGCTCCTATGCCGCGGGGAACGCTTCTTTGAGGCGACGACAGGCTTCTTCAAGTATGGGGTATTCCTTCGCAAAACAGAATCGAAGAACGGACGCACCCTTGTTATCGTCCTCAAAAAATGACCTACCGGTTACGGTACCCACTCGGGCTTTGTCGACAAGAGTCTGACTGGCGCTCAGATCATCTTCAAAGCCTTCAAAACGTTCGCGGAGAGGTGAGAAATCGGCGAGCACATAGTAGGAGCCCTCCGGCCATGGAACGACAAAACCGATTTCTTCGAGGGTTTCGCACATCAGTGTTCGTTTACGGTCATAAGCTTCTCCCATTTCTTTAAAATAATCATCGCTCATCCCGAAGGCCTCTGCGACCCCATACTGGAGGGGAGTAGGGGCACAAATGTAGATCAAATCGGCCAGGAGGCCCATTTTAGCAATAATTGGCTCCGGCCCCACGGCATATCCTATTCTCCATCCGGTCATGTTATAGGTTTTCGAAAAGCCCGAAAGTGTGATTGTTCTCTTGAATGCTCCAGGAATAGAGGCGAGCGATATGTGTTTGTGGCCATCGTAGAGCATGTACTCATAGATTTCGTCTGTGATGGCGTAGATATCGTGCCTTTCCATGAGTTCGACAAGGGTCTCGAGCTCCTGCCTCGACCAGACTTTTCCACTTGGATTGCCGGGAGTGGTGACGATTATGGCCTTCGTACGATCCGTTACCAGACGATCCACGGCATCGAAGTCGATCGCCCAGTCTGGAGCGGAAGTATGGACAAATTTCAGCTTTGTCCCCATAGCCTTGAGAAGATCGCAATGATAGCCGTAGTAGGGTTCAAAAACGATTACTTCATCGCCCGGATTGAGTAGGGTAAACATGGTGGCAACGAATGCACCTGTGGCGCCGACGGTCACCATTATTTCTTCGATGGATGTGATCGGGATCTTATTATACTCGTTGGCCTTTTTCTTGAGGGCTTCTTGCAGAGGCATTATTCCACCGTAGTGGGAGTATATCGACCGATCTTCGTCTATGGCTCGGTGGGCCCCAGCTTTGATGGCATCGGGTGTCGGCATGTCACATATACCCTGCCCCAGGTTGATTCCGTCCACTCCCTCGAGCAAGAGAGTAATTGCCCTGATGCTGCTCTGTTTCAGGCCTTCAGTGCGTTCAGCGAGTGCTTTCATTCAGTCGACAAGTTTTATCTTGTGATAAGGTGGTGGATTGGATGTGAGTTGACCAGCCATATTATGGTCAGGAGTCTCCATCTGGCTCCGGTGGTTTACTCTTAAACAGTGAGCGCCAGCTCTTGAATTGTGTCTGATAGGAAAGGCCCACACCCGCTGTATTTGTGAGAGCAGTCGTTCCAAGTATATCTCCCTCACGCCGGATAAATATTTCGACCGAAACGCGCCGGCCAACACGAATCTCAACGACGAACTCTCCCTGCAGTCCTTCATTGGCCCTGAACTCGTCCGTCGATCCCGCTCCCTGATAGACTCCCTCCCCCCTGATTATCAGGCGGTCCCTGAGCAGTCGAAGTGCTACTCCATACGTTACATCCAAATCCTGCGCACCTTCTCCCTGCAGACCAAAAGAGAAATCCACGTTAGGCAGCGCCTCGTTCAAAAATCGATTCAGTTGCGCGGAGACGAGCTGAGACACGCTATTGAACGCCAGTTGCCCCCCCGAACTACTGGAAATATTATCGGTTGTCAATTGAAAGGAGTTCATGACCAGCACGCTTGTTGCGTATTCGGTCGCGCGATCGGGTTGGTTCAATTGAGCCTCGAACGCCGGGTAATTTCCCAGAACGCTCTGATTGGATCGATCTACGCTCAGAGAAAGATCGACCTCCGGGGAATCCACGGTTCCGGAAATCTGCAGGTTAACAATGAGTGGGATCAGCCCCTCGCGGTTTGCGTCCACGCCTGGCAGGCCGGCTCTGGATGCTCGAGTCCGATAGGCAGCCGAAATATCCAACTGCGCATTGACAGGATCGCCCTCCCAGGCGATTGAACCTCCTTCATTGATCAAGAATTTCCGGATGAACACTTCACCAGCCACGAACTGATAGTCACCACTACTTACCTGAAGCTGGCCAAAGACTTGGAGCTCACCGTCAATCATGAGGAGTTGTACAGTGCCCGTGCTGACGGCGTTGATGACGTCCCCGAGGAGTGGATCTATGACCAGATGAACGGTCGAGCCCTCTGGCGCGAATATATTAAGATCAAGATTCAGACCATCGAGGAACTGCCTCTCGGCCGTTGGTCTCCTGGAGAGAAGAAATGGACGTGTAGCCAACTGCCTGAAATCCGGAACGATTTCGGGAGAATCTACAAACACGATAAACGCTTCGTCGGTTTTGGACCGGGACTGCGCAAGAGGTATGTAGAGCTCGGAATCAGCGCGAGTTTGGGCGTTCGAGGAGGTTAGCGTCGCGTTGAACAACGGACCAGTGAGATTCAGATCACCGGATGCCCGCAGGCGACCATAAAAAGGAAGATCTTCAGAGTCGTCGACGTTCATTATCAGGAATTCATCCAGGACGCCATCGATATCGAGGGTGAAGGCGGTGTATTCATTGAATAACAGGCGACCCGTCAGCTGCGCGGTCCCGCTACTCTGATCGGTGATGGTGGATGAAAGGAAGTGGATGGCCTCGTGGTCGATATGAACGCTTCCCTCAAGCTCGTATCTGCCCTGGGTCCTTGGGATATCAAACTTTCCTTCCACGATGTCCAGGTCGATATCGAATATGGGATCGAACATCTGTCCGGTAATTGTGCCACTACCCGTCGTGTAACCAGAAACTGTTCCGAGAGCCTCTTGGAAGATGTATTTGAAAAAGAAAAGATCGGCTCGGTCTACATTCAGGAAAAGGTCGAGTGCTCCCTTGTCGGCTGATGCTCTACCGGGAAGTCGAATTGTGCCGCCGAGGTTGAGTTTATTTTGTATCCACGTGGCGGGAAGGTCGGTTCCAAAAAGAAGAGGGGTCGGAGTCGGTTCTGTCGGGGTAAGGTTCAAGTCAATCGCCACGTCTGGAACCCCGGCCACGAAGCTGCTGGTCAAGGACACATCCCCCAAAAGTTTTTCATCCAGTGAAAATGAAGTCACATCTGCCAGCCCGGCAACACGAGGGCGGGAACGTCCCCCGGAAAACACCATCTCGGCGTTCATCAGGCCCCCGATCGTTCTTCTGAAGCCCAGAAAACCAGAAAACGGACGTAAAAGCAAGTTTTCCATCGTGAGCGATAGGCTATCTGAAGGGGTTTCGGAAAGCACACCCGACGCAATTATCGCCTGTCCGGTGGGGACCTCATTTTCAAAAAATCGAATTCTGAGCTCTTCGAGGTCTGTCGCATCCTGGTAAAACGTGAAGTCGGCCGGACCTTCGAGGCGCCACGTGCCTGAACGCGCATCGAGCTCGAGAGCGGTGAACGACACACTATTGGATAGATCCGTGAGGGCAATATTTGCTCGGACTGTGAGGCTGTCCACACTTGTCGTACCGGAACCGGCCAGAACTACCGAACCCATCCTCGATGCGAAATCAACGAGTACGTCCTGATTGGAAAGACGGAATGCGCCAACTTGAAGCGTATCGGCGTGAAAGTTACCGCTTAGCTTCAGGGAGTTCGAGATCGATGAATATCGATCGGCTTGGATGCCAGCTCTCCCGAATGCTCTGTTTAATGTCAACCCAGGAACAGATAGATGAGGGCTTTCTAAATCAATCTCAAGGCTAAGGGAGTCAGGGGACCAATCAATTTCGGCGTTTATCGATGCTTCACCTTGCAGAGTCGGAAAAGTGGGAGATAGGCTGGAGATAAGGGATGCGTTGTGTACAACAACCTCGACTGAAGTGTGTACTCCGTCCGAGCCTGCTGGCATGCGTTCAGCTGCGGAGTCGAATGCAAGCAATTCCCTGAGAGCCAGTTGAGCGGCTTCATCGTCGGTCGCCGGCAACTCGTAGAGCGACTTGTCTAGTTCGGAATCAATCGCGGCGCGAAACCCAACGACCCACGCAGTCGCAAGTGAGGTCAGCGTTGGTAGGGATGCTTCGCTTTCAACACTCACGTCGAACATGTCAGATTGGAAGTCGAGAACGGGCAACCCCGAATCAGGAGTATTTACCCGAACGGCCATCTGGTGGGCGGGAACGCTGGCGGTACTGTCGTTAACAGTTAGAAGAGATTCACCTATATCAATCCGAAAGTCGGCCTCGAGGGCACTATTCCAGTTAAGAGATGCCCGCGTCGTGAGTTCTGCGTTGATGGTAGAACGAAGGCTCGTAAATCCAAGGAGCGGTCCGACATCAGCCCTTTCAAGTGCGATGGTGGCTACAAGAAAAGGGTGCTCGGAAAGGCTGAGACTTCCGTTCGTGATGATAGTCCCAGATCCTTCCCGTACCGTGATATCACCTGATATCGATTCAGGTTCGAGGGTGAGCGCAAGGTCAACCACTTCGGCCCGTCTGGATCTCCAGGATACGTCGCTAAGGGCAGCTGTTATCACGGAGTACACTGAATCCCGACCGACTGAAAAACCCTTGGTTTCGATGCTTCCTGTAATTGAGGTGCGAAGTCTGGCCCGATTGGTCCACTGACAGAGATCCAGATTTCTGAGCCGAATCGACACATCATGATTCAACGTGTCAATCGGAAAACCTTCGAAAGAGAACGATCCGTCGATAATCGAGTCGTCCGAAGTCAGATCGACAGAGCCAGCCAGATCGACAGACAGCTGGCCGGACATTGGCATCCTGATCACACCCTGCGATTGCAGCTCAAAATCGGTGGTGTCAACTCGAAGTTCCCGCATCCACCGGTTGGCCGGTAGCAGGCTTCGGACGTCGGAAGAGATGATCCGAGTTTTTGCCGCCGAGATATCGAATCCCAGAGAATCGGGATATCCTGCTACTGTTCCAGATAGTTCTAATGATGAGTTGCCCTTCTCCACGTCAAACCATGCGACGGTCAGATTCGAAAGTGGACCTTCGATATGTGTTCTGATGACGGCTTCTCCTCGCAACGGAAGTCCGGGGATCAGCAGTGAAAGTTCGTCAAAACTGATCCCGGAACGGTCCAGGTCGAGCTGGAATGGCGCGTTAAACCAAGCAAGGTTGCTATCTCCCGGTTCCACATAGCCTCTAAAATTAAAAATCGAGCCATTGGTCTGTATTCGGGCTTGATTGATCAAGATGCGGCCACCTCGAAACACAATTTGACTCGCTCCATTTTGGAGGGTCAGGTCGGGATCCACCAAGTGCCCTGAAACCTGAAGAAGATCAATTTGCCTCGCACCTTCCTGCCAGTCGATCTGCGCCGTCAGCGACATATGCTCGATGGTGGATATTTTTTCACGACGCGGAAGTTCAGCAGATACGATTGTCGATGAATACATAGTGCGGATAGTGGCATCGCGAATATTTATAAATGCCCCTTCGAAGTTCCATGCATTTGCGGAATCCGCTTCAGATTCGGCCTTTGGAGCCATCATGTGCTCCAGCGTAGAAGTCCCCAGGCTATCCAGTGTCAAGTGTAACTCGGGCTGAAAAAGTGTTACCTCGCTGATTGAGAACGATCGTCTTAAAATTGAACTCCACTTAGGTCGTATTACGAGTGAGTCGATCCGGAGCACGACTTCGCCACTATCCGTGGTTACCGCCACGTCCGAAGCGTAAAGTGCGTTGAGAATGTTTCCATTGAGACGGCCGATGGAGAGCGATCCGCTGTAGGATTGCGCAAATTGCTTTTGGAAGTAACGGCTCAGTTCTTCCCGACCGACTTCCGTGCGGGTCGCTCCGAAGAAAGCAACGATGAGTACAAACACTACGGCAGAAACCGTGTGCAGCGTACGTCGGGGAATCTGTCTAAGAAATTTGCCGAACACAGGCACGTGCCTAAATGAAAAACGGGCGCTAAAAAGACTAAATGAACGACGGAGAGCGGTGTTGGTGCCCTGATGAAAGGATCATGGTCTTCCCAGCGCATGGGCCAGTGCAGCATCGATATCGGATGGCGTTACGTCGTCCGTAACGTAGGCGTCCCCGAGTTTGCTCAGGAGTACAAAGTAGAGTCGATCTGACTCACGCTTTTTGTCGCTCGACATGGCTTCCCTCACCGCCGGAATACCCAGTGAAGAGGGTATGGGAGGCATTGTAATTCGTTCCAGAAGCTTTTCCGCACGTGATTGCCTCAGATGCCGATTAAACCTTCTCGACATGTGCAGCGCGGCTTTCATACCCAGTACGACAGCTTCCCCGTGCGTGTAGGTGCCGTAACCGAGGGCCCGTTCGAGAGCGTGTCCAAACGTGTGGCCAAAATTCAGGAGCACTCTTCTGCCACGTTCCAGCTCATCTTCCATAACAATCTTGGCTTTGATTGCGGCGGCGCGGTATACGAGATCTGGAACCACCTCAGGATCTCGGGCGAGTATTCGGGACATTTCGGATTCAATCCATGCAAAAAAGGCTTCATCCAGGATGAGAGCATGTTTTATTGCTTCGGCTAACCCGCTGAGCCACTCCCGACGCGGCAAGGTGTACAACAGGGTCGTGTCGGTAAAAACCAGTTTGGGCTGATAGAACACTCCGACCAGATTTTTCCCTTCTCCATGATTAATCCCAGTTTTTCCACCAATTGCGCTGTCCACCTGCGCTATGAGCGACGTCGGGATCTGTACGAAAGGGACACCCCGGAGCAGAGTAGCCGCAGCAAATCCAGTCAGATCGCCAATAACGCCGCCTCCCAGGGCAAGAACGGGAGTCTGCCGATCGATCTTCCAGGCAAGTGCTGCATCGTAGATGGCCTGGAGATGCTTCGGTGATTTGGTGGTCTCACCGGCCGGGAGAGTAAGAATGAGTGGATCCCATCCATCATCTTTGAGAACAGTATCAATTCGGGATCTGTAGTGTCCCGCCACATTGGTGTCAGTGATGATCAGGCATTTACCGGGTCTGAGATCGGCGTTGCGGAGAGCTTCTGGAAGTTCGTCGAAGGCGGAAAAGACGACATCATAACCTCGATCCTGAGAGAGTTCGATTCGAATGGGTTGTTCGAGGTCCTGCAGGAGCATGCCGGTTGAACGAAGTGGTAGATTGATGTTTATACTATTTGAGGAAAGATAGGCATCGCAGGAGGCCGTTTCTCACTGATTGAAGAATGATTCGTCGACCTACCGATATCGTCAAGACGCTGCTCGAAGACATCGTCTCACCCGGTGACACTGTTGTTGATGCGACGTGCGGGAATGGGAACGATACGTTGATTCTGGCCACTCTGGTGGGCTCATCGGGCCGCGTCATTGCCATCGATACCCAAATGCGGGCCATCGACGCCACGAGAGAGAAACTGGCCTCTTCTACTGGCTTTCAGACCGTGGAATTGATCCAAGATTCTCACGACAATCTGACCGAAATCGTTGAAGGAGCGAGTTCGATTCGTGTCATCGTTTTCAATCTGGGGTACCTGCCTGGAGGAGACACAGGGAGTGTAACTCAGCCCGAATCAACGACGTCCGCGATAGGGAAAGCGCTGGATCTGATCGATGTGGACGGAGCTGTTTTGGTGACGATTTATCCAGGTCATGTCGGAGGATCGGAAGAAGCCCACCAGGTGGACATCCTCGTTTCTAACCTGGACCCGAAACGTTTCTCGGTTGCTCGATACCAATGGATCAATCAGTCTTCGACTCATCCATACGTATTGATTTTTCATCGCCGATCCTGATGTGCCTGATCCTTTTTTCTTTTGCTCCGAAAACAGATACGCCACTCATTGTCTTGGCCAATCGTGACGAATTTTATGCTCGCGGTACCCAACAGGTTCAGTTCTGGGACGACAATCCGGATATTCTGGCCGGGCGTGACAACGTAGCCGGCGGAACATGGATGGGCGTGCATCGGAATGGACGCTTTGCGGCGGTGACGAACTACCGGGCTCCTTCAGAAATCGTACCGGATGCGAGCTCCAGGGGCGAGTTGACGGTAAACTTTCTTGCAGGCGGCTTGACGACCCAGCAGTATCTGGAGTCTGTCGAGAAGTCACGGGACCGGTATAGCGGGTTCAACCTGATTGTTTTTGATTCCGTCGATCTCGGATATTATTCCAATCGATCGGAGCAGGGTCCCGTTTCACTGAGCAGTGGGATCTATGGTCTGAGCAATCATCTCCTGGATACCCCCTGGTCCAAGGTCGTGGCTGGTAAGGCGGCCCTCGGTGAGCGGCTCCAGGAGTCAAATCCCCGGGATCATTCGCTTCTCGAGATTCTTGCTGACACGGAGAGGGCTCGGGATGAGGCTCTTCCTGAAACCGGAGTCGGAATGGAATTGGAGCGGATTCTTTCTGCTCGATGTATCGTCTCTCCCGCGTACGGCACGCGATGTTCGACGTTGGTGAAAGTGTCATCATCCGGGAAGATTCGTTTCGTTGAGCGCACCCTGGTGCCCGAGGATCTTAATCCGGCGATGGTTTCGTTTGACATCGAGCCCTGAAAGAAGCGAACTCATCGCTTCACAGTCCTTCGGGCCGGTCGAACCATCGATCCGAAACTCCTCATGTGGGTCAACGGATCGTTCCATGAACCTTCAAGCGGGCGATACGCCCAGTCCCGGACCGGTCGGAAGGCTGATTTCACCTTGATTGAAGGTCAGGCCGGTGAAGGGATCAGAAGCGAGATGCATCTGGCCATCAAGGTCGAGATAATCCACGAGTGGGCTCAGATGCGCGGCGGCGGTCAACGCGACTGAACTTTCGATCATGCAGCCAAGCATGACGCTCAGGTCCAATGCTCGGGCAAGATGAATCATTTTTCTTGCCATGTGAATTCCGCCACTCTTCGCCAGTTTGATGTTGATGCCCGTAGCCGCTCCTGAAAGTTCAATCACATTTTCAGGACTCTGAACACTTTCGTCAGCAATCAGCGGAGGAACATCAGAGGGTAGAATTCGGCGTAATAAGTGCCAGTCATCTATCTGTTCAGCAGAAATGGGCTGTTCGATAAAGGCCAGATTGCAGTCTGCCAGCTTCCGAATCATTTTGGCGGCTACGTCGACCGACCAGCCCGAATTAACGTCTACGCACAGCAGGCCGTCGTATTGCTCTCTGGTTTTTCGGACGATAGCTTCGTCAAAATCCAGGTTTCCCGAGCCCAATTTCAGCTTCAGAAAGGGAAAAGCACCGACGGCGTCCAGTTGTTCGGCCAATACATCGAGATTTTCGGGAATGGGTAAGGCATAACTGCTGATCGGAATGACCCGTGGATCCAGACCGAACAATTCGTAGAGGGGTGCGCCCAGACGCTGCCCCCATACATCATGTAACGCCATGTCAACGGCGGCCCTGGCTGTGGACGGACCTTCGGGAAGAGCATCAATAATGGATGCCACGGGTAGCTCCCGCCGAATCAGCGCATCTTCGAGCATTTCCGAAATACTCTCCACATAAGCTGCCACATCGGATAGTGTGGCCGGATAGTAGGGAGGGAGTGCAGCTTCACCGACGCCCGAACCTATTCGTACGAGCGCATTGATTCTTTCCGTGCTCGAGCCGTGTGCGATTCGGAAGGTGTGGTTGAGTTCCAACCGCAATTGCTGTACCTGAACACTCATGTCCCGTCAGGCTTTTGGAAAATCAACGTGCAGTCCCGCCTGAATACCGGAGTGGCAGGAGGGAACGAGGCGATCCACCAGGAACGCAGTCAGATCTGCCGGGCTGTAGCCCGCAGGAACGGATATTCGATTCCTGAATGGACCAATGACAGGGAGTCCGTCGAGCGTGCGATACAGCTTGCGATCAGGTTGGCCCAGAGCAGGTTCCCCCGCTTCAAAGGCTCCGCCCACGAGGGTCTGGCTCATTTCGATCGCTGAGACGCAAAAAGGAGTTCCGCGGGAGGTTGAAAGCCGTTCCAGAGAATCTGCGAGCGATGTTGCTCCGGAAAGTGCATCCATATCGCCGATGACTGGATAGAGAACCAGTTGGTTTGGATGTACCCTTTCATCGAATGCCCGGCGATCACAGCCGTTTACAAGAAAGGTAGCCTGCCTTGATCCAACTCCTGAACGCCAGAGAGCGGCCTGGTGGATTCCCACTGCGTACGCTACCCCTTCGAAAATGCTCGGATCTGATCCGTTCTCACGCGTTCCAAGCTGAATTCTCGGGCTCAGGGTAGCGCACAGGGACAGCAGTTCAGGGAGGATCGTGAGATGCTCTGCGTTCTCCGCATACGCCAGATCAAGAAATGGACCTCGTACTCTGAAGACGTCGGTATCTTTTGCTGCCTGGCTCATTACCTCTGCAATTGAGAGTATTTCGGCGGTAGGGTGTCCGATAAAAAGTGACGACGAATCCCGAACCACCAGTTCGACGGGCGGAACCGCTACAGATAGGTCCTTTGCAGTCTCATCCAGAACGAGGTTGAGGGAATCCATGGTCAATCGAATTCGATCGTAGACCCGGGCGCGTTGTGTGGCGCTGCGCCGGCTGGTGCATCCCGCCACAGAGACGGAGCATCTAATTTTGTGGATCCCCAAATCCCGGACTCCAGTTTCCAGAGAGGCCTCAATGACCCGCACAGCCGCGGCCTCAACCTCATCAGAGGTAGGGCTGGATCCGATCGATGCCAGGACCGCTTCTACAATGCCGGTGATGCCAGTGATATCAGTGATGTCAGTGCTCTCCATTCGCCTCCGCTTAGTGGGGCCTGAAACATACTACCCGCAGAGGACGGACTCCACCTCTGATCTGGCTTCTTATCGAGAGACGCTTGGTTCCTACACCGCCGCTATCTCTCTTTCAGCCGTGCAATAAGTGATTCATGGATTCCGCCGAAGCCACCGTTACTCATTATCAGAGCGATATCACCGGGCCTCAATTCTTCGAGGAGCAAGGGCAGCAGATTTTTTGCTCCCTCCGCCGACTCAGCGACAATTCCCGTTTCTCGGATCCGATGAAGCACCTGGTCAATGTCCATGAAATCCTCCTGCCGGTCATTGTGCCTGAACGGAGGCCTGCTCATAAAAACGGCCCCCGCCTCTGTGAACGACGTCGAGTAGCCGTCTTCGAAGATTTTTCGGCGACTTGAATTGGAGCGAGGCTCAAATACGGCCACGATGCGCCGATCTGGCCAGCGTTCACGCGTGGACTCAACCGTTGCCCGTACAGCTGTAGGATGATGGGCAAAGTCATCGAGTACGATCACACCGGCAACGTCCCCGCGGATTTGCTGTCGCCTTTGAATACCCAGGAATGAACCGAATCCATTTCTGATATCAGAGATGCTCAAGCCTTCGTCAAGCGCTATCGCAGCTACCGCCAAGGCGTTTTGAAGATTATGCCTGCCGCTCAATGGCAACCAGAGTCGGCCGAGAAGAGTGCCCTCCACCAGGAGATCAAAGCGTTGTCCATCGGATCCTGTTTCGATACGTACCGCTCTGACATCCAGATCGGACGCACCAAGTCCATAGGTCAGTATTCGACACGTTGCAGATTGTGAAAGGCGCCTCACCTCGGGATCATCTCCACACAGCACCAGAAGGCCCGAATCTGGAACCGAGGCAGCGAACGCATCGAACGCCTCTCGATAGTCAGACATCGACGAGTAAATGTCGGCATGATCAAATTCTACGGAGGTAACTATCGCAGAAGTCGGACGATAGTGCATGAATTTCGGTCGTTTGTCGAAATATGCGGTGTCGTACTCGTCTCCCTCAATGATGAAGTGTTCACCGGATCCAACGGCATAACTGACATTTCCATTGTTCATTACGCCGCCGACCAGGAATCCCGGATCGCGTCCGGCCTCCCGGAAGACATGTGTCAAAAGGCTCGTCGTCGTCGTTTTACCGTGTGTTCCGGTAACCACCAATGATCGCCGATCCTGGATAAAGAAGTGAGCGACCGCCTCAGGAAGAGATTGCTGTACGAGGGTGTGATTCCGCGCGAAGACCGCTTCGACGTGCGAGGGAGTACAGGCGTTACCCACGATGATCAGGTCTGAGGCTGGCTGGAGATTATCGGCTCCATATCCTTCGTGAATCGGTATTTGCATTTCGGCCAACCGATCGCTCATTGGCGGCCACGTCGCCGAATCAGAACCAGAAACAGAGTATCCAGACTCATGAAACAGCCCAGCGAGAGATCCCATACCGGTGCCGCAAATTCCAATCAAATAGACAGAGCGGATGTCCCTGGCAGGAGGTACCTCCGGTCTTTCGAATATTCGGAGGTGTGCGTCCGGAAAATCTGAGAGAGAGCGCATCGATCCCTGATAATGCCTGCTATGACTGATTCGCCGAATGTCCCGTGTCGAGACCTGGCCCTGATCCGGTTTGACCTGTGAACACCATCTGCAGGCGCATGGCAAGTGAGTCAAACACGGAATACATCACGGGGACAATCACCAGCGTCAGAAACGTTGCAAACGTCAGCCCCGAGATGATCGCTGTACCCATCGGACCCCAGAATTGAGTGTTTTCCGACCCGAATTGGACATTTGGTTGCAGATCGGTCAACAATCCGACAAAGTCGATATTAAAACCAAAGGTGAGCGGAATAAGACCGATGATCGTGGTCAGAGCCGTGAGTAGTACGGGCCGCAGTCTTGTAGCGCCGGCTTCAACGATGGCTTCATGCTTGTCGAGGCCTCGATCGCGAAGCTTCATGGTATAGTCGATCAACACAATATTATTGTTGACTACGATCCCCGCAAGAGAAATAACCCCAATGAACGTCATCAATCCAAAAGGAGTCCTCGTAAGGATCAGTCCCAGGATGACGCCAATCAAGCTGAACCCAACGGCTACCATGATGATGAACGGAGATGATACGTGGTTGAACTGTGCAATCATGATCATAAAGATCAGAGACACACCCACCAACATCACGATGCTCAAGAAGGCAAAACTCTCGGCCTGCTCTTCGTTCTCTCCCGTATAGGCGGCCGTGTAGCCAGGTGGAAGATTTTCCTCATAGGGTGCAAGAAGCGTCTGAACCTCAGCCAGCACTTGTGCATTGTTGTACCCGGGAGCGACCTGGCCCGTGATGACCGCGACTCGCTGAAGATCGAGCCTGGTCACGCTGCCCAGCCCGCCGCCTATTTCGAGGGATGCCATTGCGGTCAGTGGAACTTGAGTTCCTTCTTCGAGGACTGTCAAGTTTCTGAGGCTCTCGAGCGAGGCTCGATCTTCCTCGCGGAGGCGAACGATGATGTCATACTCATCTTCACCATCCCGATACGTGCCGGCTTCCACACCGTTGATTGCGGAACGCACCGTTGTGGCGATCTGCCTGGTTGACATGTCGAATCGAGCTGCACGCTCCCGATTTATGTGGACTTTCAGCTCCGGTCGACCGGTATCCAGATTATCCTGAATATCAACAAGGCCAGGGACCGATTGAGTCTCGGAGGCTTCAACGAGAATACCTTTAATATCGGAGGCGATACGGGAGATGACGCTGAAATCAGCTCCCGTGACCTCAATGTTTACGGGCGCGCCGGTCGGCGGACCATCCTGATCTTTATCGATCTTTATTTCCGCGCCCGGGATTCCCTGGAACTCCGCGCGAATACGCTCCATGGTTATAAAACTATCCTCTGAGCGGTCGGCGTAGTCGACCAGATTCATGGTTATTCGCGACCGCTCGGGACTTGCAGCTGTAGCACCAAAGCCTGAGTCGGAGCCGACGCCGACATTCACCATGACGTTTTTAATGTTCTCCCTGGACTCATCGTTTCCCTGAAGAAGTGCTTCGAGGCGGCGTCGAGCTTCTTCAGCGATGGCGTTGCTCGCGTCGAGATTCAATCCAAGTGGGCCCTCTGCCGTCACCATCACCTGGCGCGGAGAGGTTGTCGGAAAGAACTCAACGCCTGTGGGAGCCAGGATGAACATGAAAATGATCAAAATGAGGGATCCGACCGATCCATTGAGCAGAATTGATCGGTTGTCAGTCAGAATCAGATGATCGCGTTTCACAAACATCCATCCGAGGACGCCTCCAATAATGATCAGAAGGGGAAACAGTCCCAAGTTCAGGGCTGTCGCGGCGTCGACATCCTTTTCAAGAAGACGCATTGTGCCAAGAAATGCTGCCGACACGATGGCAAAAATAACTCCAACCCGTACACTTCCCAGTCTCCCAAGGAGGACTGCTTCGAACGTGTGAACGAGGATAGCAATGAGGCCGATTCCTATCAGTATCTGCCCCGGAATGAAGAACACCTGGCTGGCATCATCCCCGAAGGCACTTGAGATAAGCATGCTGATTATGGCAAGGACCAGGCCGATAGTAAAACTACCCAGAGCAAACGAATTCCTCAGAAGTGCTCTCGGCGTAGAGTAATCGCGTTCCAGCATCCAATTCAACACCACTCGATACCGCGCGATAAATCGAGGTAAACTCGTCTGAATAAATCGATCTCCGATCGGCTTGAAGACTTTGCTATGCACGATCATGACCGTAGGAACGGCGACGACCAGTACCAGGAGGGTCTTCCAGTTTGCAATACCCAGCGTCAGCGCGAGTATCGCAATCAAAGCAGTAAAGAATCGGCGCGCGAACAAGGGACGTTCTTTTTCATCTTCACCATCCAGCCTTACGAAGATTCCCGTTATCACCGGGTTGATGATGATGGCAACGAATAACGAGCACAACAGAGTGATGATGAGGGTGAGAGGCATCCAACTCATGAACTCACCGATAATCCCGGGCCAGAACAACATGGGGGCAAACACCGCGACGGTGGTCAACGTCGATGCGATCACAGCACCCGCTACCTCCGCCGTTCCCAACCGAGCGGCTTCGAATCTTGAATGTCCTTCTTCCCGGAAGCGATAAATATTTTCGACAATTACTATCGCGTTGTCTACCAACATTCCCAGGGCGATGATCATCGAAAACAGAATGATAAAATTGAGCGTGTAGCCCATCGCCTGAAACACAGAAAACGATATGAACATGGATAACGGAATCGCTATTCCTACCAGGACTGCATTTCTGGCACCCAGAAAGAAGAGTAAAACGGCGATTACGAAGATCAGGCCGCTGATAATGTTGTTTTCGAGGTCGGTGATAAGGTCCTCGACGAACACTGATTGATCACCAGTGATAATCATCTGCGTGCCAGAAGGGAAGGCATACGCGTCTAAAACGGCGCCCACCTCGTCCACCGTTTCCAGGATATTATCTCCAGTGCGCTTCTTTACGTTCAGCCTGATAACCTGATTTATTGCCTGTTGAATTTCGGGTAAATCATAAAGTTCATCGTTTGCATCGGTCTCCTTGTAGATGGCCAGGCGCGAGTAAGAGACCCGTTCTTTAAATCCAAAATCTACCTCGGCTACATCGCGTACGTAGACTGGAATACCACCGGGGCTCTTGATTACGATATCGTTGAGTTCCTGCGGATTTTGAATCTCTCCATCGACCCGGACGAGAAAGTTCAGTTCGTCTACATCTATCGAGCCGCCTGGCAGATTCGTATTCTCGTCAAACACGGCCGTGACGAGATCAGAGAAGGTCAAATTGTAGCCCTGCAGCCGCGCAAGATCGACGTTGATCTGCACCTCGCGATCGAGCCCTCCAATCAGGTCCACGGCCAGAACACTCGGAATGGCTTCGAGCTGATCTTCGAGCTCTTCCGCAACTCTCTTCAGGCGGGTGAGGGGGTAGGGCGCAGAGAGGTTAATACTCAGTATGGGGAATTCTGACAGGTCGATTTCGTTGACCATGGGTTCTTCCACGTCCGTCGGCAGATCAGCTTTGGCTACATCGACCTTGTCCCTGACCTTCGCAAAGGCATCGTCGATGGATATATCCGGCTCAAATTCGACGACAATATTGGAGACGCCCTCGGTTGAGGTGGAGCGGATGGCTTTAATGCCGGTGATGCCCTTGATCTCACTCTCTATGTGCTGCGTAATAAGTGATTCTACATCGTCGGGAGCAACTCCTGGATAGATCGTGGTGACCACGATATTTGGAATCTCTATCGAAGGATTGGCTTCCTTAGGAATCGTGACGTAGCTGTAAATACCACCAAGAGTCAGGACCATCGTAAGAACGAGAATAGTCGTTCTGTATTTGATGGCGGTATCCGTGATAATCATTGGTTCTCAAGTATGGGAATATTTAAATAGGGAGGTGGATGCGAGGCTATCAGGATGCGTCGTTGACAATATCCAGGAGGTCTCCTTCCGTGACCATCGTCTGCCCAGTTGTGATAACCTGATCACCATCGCTCAGACCCGACTCAATCACTGTCAGACCTCCGTAGGAGGCTCCCAGGACAATGGGACGTAGTTCTGCAGAGGGCCCGTTCGTCGCGTCCAACCTGACGATGTAGACACTCGATCCAGTCTCATCACGCAGAATTGACGTCTGTGGGAGGACCAACTTATCGGTGAGTACTCGTCTGGTGACGAAAACGTCTGCGATCATCTCAGGCTTGAGCGTCCTGTCCGGATTTGTGATTTCAACCTCGATCGTAAACGTCCGATTCTGCGGGTGGATAACGCTTCCGACAAATGAGATTGAGGAAGTCATGACCAGTCCACCGTACGATCTGAAAGAGATCTCTACGGAATTTCCCAGTCGAATGTCTGCAGAATATCTCTCTGGAACACCTGCGTTCACTTTCAGATGAGAGGTATCGACGATGCGCGCGACGGGACTCCCGGGAACAACCTGCTCTCCTTTTTCCGCGAAGCGTTCCTCGATTGTCCCGTTGAAGGGAGCTCGAACAAACGTGTTTTCAAACTGCTGCTCGGCCTGTGCGACAGCGGCATTTGCTTGAGCCAACGCTGCGTTGGCTTCATTCAACTGAGCCCTGACGCTTTCGAATTCAATCGCCGAAATGATGGAGTCCTGAAACAGCGGCTGCTGCCTGCGATAGGTGTCTTCTGCCAGATTCGCGCGTGCCTCGACAGAATTAAGATTGGCTGAAGCTTGATCCAGGATTGCGCGAATCAGGCGGTCATCGAGGCGAGCAACCACTTTGCCCTTTTCTACGAGTGACCCCAGTTCGAGAAGCTCTACTACCGTTCCAGCGGACTGGGCGGAAAGAGAAGCGTCACTTGGCGCAGAAACCGTGCCCGTGATAGGAATGACTTCCTCAAACGAGGTCAGCTCGACAAAAAGTGTGTTCACCCTAACCGTTCGATTCGTCGATACGACGGTCTGCTGGGTAGAATCGTCGGCGGTTTCGGTGCCACCACACGCAGCGAGGATGAAAGCTAGCGCAGCTAGTGAAGCTAAAGAGAGGACGTTGTTTCTTTTGCGGTACATGAATTTAATCACCAGGGAGCTTCGAGATTATTTGGTCTGAGTATTGAATTACGATCCGTTCTGCGCGGACCCTCCAATAGAGGTTTCGTATTTGCTGAAGGCGACCAGATAGTCGTGGACAGCCTGTAAATAGTTGAGTCGAGTTTGATCCAGCTGATCGGATGCTTCTCGCACTTCGAGGGGCGTTGCGACACCTTCCTTCAGGCGTGCTTCCGCGTATTCGAAATTCAACTCGGCCCGCGCGACGTTTCGGCGTTGGCCGACCATACGCGTCCGCGCGGCGCGGACGCTCCTCAGCGATTGTCCTACTTCCAGCCGGATTGATTGATGAAGAAATTCAACATTGTTCTCAGCCTGCTGGACCGATATTTTTCGCTGCTGGATGCGCCGATGAGTGGCCAGTCCATTAAAGATGTTCCAGGAGAGTCGGAAACCTACGCTTACGCTGCGGTCCCAGTAGGACGTGTCGAAATAGCCGCTCTCGGACGTGGTAAACGAAAATGGATCACCGTCGAGCGACGAGACGTTCTGGCGATTATCCGGGACGTTACCCAACCAGTTGAAGTTTGCGAAGGCGCTCAGGTTGGGAAGGTAGTCCGCTTTGGCAACCTGCAGTTGAATTTTCTCCAACTCGATGCCGATGGTGGCCTGTTCAAGATCGGGTCGTTTTTCGAGCGCGGCGCGCGTTGCTTCGCCGGGAGAAACCAGAAGCAGTTCCTCTTTCAGGTCAGATTCGAGATTTCCCCTGAGATCAAGGACGCGATCAGCGGGTATTCCGAGTAACAGTGTAATAACGTCACGGGACGCTGCTGATTGTACCGCCGCCTGTACCAGCTGCGTCTCCAAATTGGAAACCTCAACCTCTGCTGAGAGTCGCTGAAATTTCGGAGTCGTCCCCTGGGCAACCTGTCTGGACACTTCCTGTAAAGTGCGCTTTGCCCTGGCGACACTCAATTCCACGACTCGCTCTTGTTCTTCCGCCAGAAGGGAACCGTACCAGGCAGATTTTACGTCTTCGACCAAGACCTGTTCTTCACGAGTGATCGCGAGCGTATTAAAGGGTCCCAGCCACTTGGAAGCACCTACTGCCCCAAGAATGATCCGACCATCGAACAATTTTTGCTCGATTGACAGTCCAGTCAGATACACATTCGGCACACTGAAAGGATTGTCTCCCGTGTCGAGAACGACACCTGCACGATCATAACCCTGGGCTTGCCTGAAAAAGAACTCCTGAATGGATATGGGATTGGAATCTCCATCAGAATCAGTTCTGGCCTGCTCGTTGAACGACAACCAATCAAGAAATCCAAGTGTTTCGAAAAGCCCCCCGGCTTGAGAGCCTGCGAAGGGATTTGCAGAGCGGACGTTACGTGTGTACGACGAGTTTAAGTCGATGAGTGGAAACAGCTCTGCCCATCCTTCTTTGACCTGTGCTTCGGCAAATCTCAGATCCAGCTTTGTATTCTGAAGAGCCAGATTCTGAACGAGAGCAATCTGAATTGCTTCATCCAGGGTTAACACGACCGGTCCATCTTGGGTTTGAGCGAAGCCAGGTTGTGAGTTAACAGTTGCGAGAAAGAGGACCACCATAAAAAGTGATAACGCTCTTACGCTGACCTTTCGATATGCTTTCACTGGTGACTGATTGAATGGAAGATGATTGGAGTAGTTGAGGAGGTTAGTCATTATTGCACCACCTGAGAACTCTTGATGCCGTCGTACACCATGTTGGTGAGGAAATCAGCCATCTCTGATGCCGAAGCGGGTGTATCCTCTTCGAATCCGGCCGCTCCCATGCATGACTTCATCTGGCAGCCGTTAATGTTCACCAGAATCAGGTGAGCCAGAAATCGGGGAGACGTCGCGCGAAGTTCTCCGCGGTCCATCGCCAGACCCAGCGGCGTTGCTAGCGCATCCAGGGCCCGATTTTTCTGTCCCATGAAGAACTTTCGGGATCCAGACTCGTCGCTGAAGCCGATTCGGTGTGCTTCGCGAAGCAGCGTCACAAACAGTTCGGTGCGCTTGAGAAAAAAGGAAAAGGTTTGCTCGAAAAAGGTGTTCAGTTGACTCCTGAAGGGTGTCTTTGAATCTGGAGAAAACGTCTCCGCGATCAGGGTGCAGAGCTGATCGTAGAACAATTCAAATATGGAAAGCAGTATTTCCTGCTTTCCACCCGGAAAATAGTTGTACAGTGTGCCCTTCCCGTACTCGGCTCTTGCGGCGATTTCCTCGAGAGTGGCCTCGCCATAACCTTTTTCTGCGATGACCTCTTGCGCTGCGGAAAGCATCTCACTCCTTCGCGTGAGGCGCTCCCTGTCCCTTCTTGAGAGGACGCTGACTACTTGCTCCATGTATTCTTCTGACTTTGTCGGATAGATGATGTGACCAATCGTTCAGAACATGACTGGTAAGTCACTAAGCGACCGAAACGTCAAAGACGGAAGAATGATGCGCCGAACTTTATTAAGAAATGGGTAAGTCTCTGGCGGTCTGACCGCTGGATCTAGACGTAGTCGTCCAACTGATGCGTGTACAAATAATCGACTACATTCTTGACGCGCTGCGATGAATCGCGGTGGCAGACAAGAAGAGCATCTTTGGTGTCGACGACAATCAGGTCGTTCACTCCGACAAGAGCAACGAGGCGGTCATCCGACTGGACGAGGCACCGGCTCGCGTCATGGGCGATCACATTTCCCTCGACGACATTCCCGGCGGTGCCCTTTTCAGATAGATCAAACACTGCACTCCAGTCGCCCACATCACTCCAATCGAATGAGCCGGGGACGACGTATACCTTGTGCGCCCGTTCCATCACACCGTAGTCGATTGAAATTGAGGGGCAGTGTCTGAACGCTGACTGCAGGACAGCCGCTTCATCGTCAGCCGACACCTCTCCCTCAAATTCTTTGAAGGCGTCGTAGACATCGGGGAGGTGGGTTTCAATGGACTGAAGAATCGAGTCAGTTCGCCAGATAAACATTCCGCTGTTCCATAGGAAGTCGCCCGAATCGAGGAAGCGTTCCGCTGTTTCAAGATTTGGTTTTTCGGCGAAGGTTTTGACGAAGAGGGCCTTGAACTCATCATCTGATTCGGAGTCTTCCGGGTCGAACTGAACGTACCCGTATCCGGTGGCTGCATGAGTGGGTTCAATCCCGATCGTTACCAGAGCTCGTTCTTCCCGGGCAGCTTCAATTCCTACTTTCAGCGCCTCCTGGAATTTTTTTACGTTTCGAATAACGTGGTCCGAGGGAAGCACGACCATGATCGCATCCGGATCCTTCTGGTGAATTTTAAAGGCAGCGTAGGTGATACAGGGGGCGGTATTTCTGCTGATTGGCTCTGCAAAAATGTTTTCGGGTGGAATCGCGGGAAGTTGCTCTTGCGTCTGCTCGACGTACCGGGCATGGGTCACCACATGGCAGTTTTCAATCGGAATGACTCCGATCAGGCGCGCCACCGTGTTTTGAATCAGGGTGTCCGTGCTGACGACGGATAGAAATTGCTTTGGACGCTCTTTGCGACTCATGGGCCAGAAACGGCTTCCAATACCGCCTGCCATAATTACGGCGTGAATCATTTATTCGACGTCTACTTCAAAAGAAACTACCCGAAGGCCGCAAACAATCACGGATCTGTTCAGGGCCTTAAAAATCTACCCAAAAATGAAGCCAGAGTTTCCCGATCCGGGTCGTGCACAGGATCTTCGAAGCAGTCGCAAATCTACACACGGAAGCTCAAGTGTATAGATAACTATACAGTGCAAATAGGTGAAAACGCCCCACGGGGGACGCACAGGCCTATTTGACATGATCAGGATGTTCGGCGCGAGGTTTGGATAGACGTGGGTGAACTCACATTAATAAGCACCTGAGCGGTGTGGAGGTTCGAACATGCAAAAAAGATTTACAATACTGATGTTTTCACTACTGGCTATTGGGAGTACAGGCTGCATCATAGAAGAGAGCGTTGGACCGGAGGGTCCTCAAGGAGCTCCAGGAAACGCGAATGTCTTTTCTCTGAACTTCGACTTTCTGATGGACGATGCGTCAATCAATGGCGCTGTTGCTTCTGTCCAATATGATGTCTCGGACATCACGTTAAACGTGGTTGAGGACGGAGCAGTCTTGATGTTCTTTCGGGACCAGGGTACGTGGACAGCGATGCCTTACACGTTTGGTGTTGAGTCGCAAGATCTGCCCGCAGTGGACTATACCATTTCCCTGGGATTCGGATTCGAACTGGGTTTCCTGGAAGTCTTTTACGAAGCTTCAACCGATGCAGTAGACCTGGCGGGTCTGCCGGATCGTGAGATGAAGGCAGTAATTATCGACGGATTCTTTTTCGGCAAGAAGTCGATTGATCTCACAAATTGGAGCGTTGTCAAGGAGACTTTCGGATTGGAAGACTGATCGATTTGAATCCGATGTGCCGCACGTAGAATGCTTTAGAAAAAAAGGTTTGAGACGATAACGGGTACAACGGAATCTGACACACTTGACCACCTGATAGCTTCATGAAGGATCTCAATTTTGAACGGAAGTCAACTACACGTCGAGCCAATACGGCATCCATGCGGAAAATTGTCTCAGGTTTTTGTCGGACAGCATTGGATGACTACCGCAGAGCCGGTTACCCTTTTGGGAAGACGATGGACGGTATGCTGATCTGGTTTGAACACGGTCAGTTTACAACTGACAACTAGACGCGACATTCCGTACTAATACAGTGAGTTCTCAAGTGGGGCGGGCCGATGGCCCGCCCCACTATTTTTGTGCGTGCCTTGACAACCCCATGGACAGCCCATCTATTCCCTGAAGTTGATTGTACGGGCGTAACTACCCGTGCCCGTGGAAAATGCAACATTCTATCCGGCTTGAGTCCACATCGAAGTAATCCGAGCACAGTCGAATCGTAGATGGGTACCCAGTTTCGACTAACGTAAGATCTGGAAGGGGATGGCGGCGCTGCCGTGTTCACCTGTTACACGAGCGAAATAGGTTCCGGAAGGAAGATTATTCAGATCGACTGGTAGCAGCTGAGCGCCCGCCGAGAGGGAAAACGAATATTGTTTTCGGGACCTCCCGAGGACATCAACTATCTCCACTACGACGTCCGACCTGCCGGGAAGCGACAGAGAAATGTTCGTTTCGTGTCGTGCAGGGTTGGGATAAAGTTCTTCAATCCGAAAGGAAACGGGAATATCCGGCTCGTCAAGATCCAGCACAACGCTCGAACCGAAGGATGCGAAGACCGGAAGATGATCCGACGTCTGGGCTGTAAATCCGATGAGCGAATTCAGCCCCCCCATGATATTGGCTGAGCCGGGGATATACGAACTGAGGAGCTCCGAGGAGATCGTGATATGATCCAGATTCGATCCACTGGAGGAGCCGATCCAGGTGAACTGGTCATTTATCTCGAGCGGTAGTGTGGCCACCAGATAGTTGGCAGAATCGTTCAGGAAATTTTCGTACGGCGATGTCTCGTTGGCGTAGGTCGACTGCAGCAGCTCGTCATTGTAATCACCAAGAAAGATTACGCTTGCCGAGGCCAGAGAAGAAAAATCGATGTGATTCTTGACGAGGTTCGATGCACTCACTCTTCTTGCCCAGGACGTCGCGTCACCAAACGCCTTCATGTGTACGTTGATCAGCGTCACAATCATCGTCGTATCCGGAAGAGTGACCTCGAACTCGGCCTTCAGGGGTGGACGCCCGGCAAAGTCAAACGAAAACGATTCCAGAATATGAGCGATGCTTCTCTTGCGCACCACTCGAGTATCCCATACATATCCGACGCCCTGGGACCCTGAAAACGTTGCCAGTTCACCCATCCAATCTGAGCCGAGATCCGTTAAAAGCTCCTGAAATCGACCCGTATTCGCGATTTCTTGCACCGCCCACAATTCGATACCGGAGCCCAGCATAATATCCCGCACGTTCTGCACCTGACGATCGTCATCGGAGGGGCCATTACTTGGGCTTCCAAACCATTCGATATTCCAAGTTGCGACATCAAACGTCACGTCACGCCCGACCTGTTCGATCTGAGCGAAGGCTGTAGAGGGGCTCAAAACTGTAGTGAACGCGAACACTACCACGAAAAATCTGTTCATTAAAGGCCTGCTAACATATCAGAAAACGCGATGCCGGGTTTTATTTTATTGTCTACCACATCTACGATGCGCCGGAAACAGGCTGCACGCTGAACGTGGTTGAACTGGGATCCACCGTCTCCGGATCCCCCCGAAAGAGACGACAAAGGGTTTCCTGGAGGTGGAACGCGCCTGTGCCTTTGGATATCAATATTGAATACTTCGGTCATGCTACATTTCTGCCTGCATTGATAATTCCATACATCGATCGAACCACTAGTTTTCTCCAGGTTTCCAGACCTGGAGCGTTTTCATTCACTTTCAGGAGTGCGTATTGTTGAATTGTCAGAAGAGGAAGGATGATTTGCTCTCGTAGCTCGATCGATGCTTTTCCTGCCTCATCTTTTGACATTAGATCTGATTGCGCCGAGATGCCCAGCAACCCCTGAATCGAACGATTGTATTCATCATGGATGTCGTTCCACATCGAACCATATACGGCGTGGGATTCCAGGCACGATGTGAGCGGGAAGAAGCACTTCGTAAGCCCCATCATGCTGTTGGCAACAAGAGCTTGCAGCAGGGGAGATCTCTGATATAGTTTTTGTAGCGCTTCGTCTCCCATCTCCTGAGCACATTTTTGCAGTGCTGTGCCGAATCCATAGTAGCCCGGCACGTTTTGCTTCATCTGATACCAAGTGCCTACGAAGGGGATGGCGCGAAGACTGCTTAGATCAGACTTGCCAGCAGGACCTCTCCTCGTTGGTCGACTACCGATATTTGTTGCCCCATAATAGTCAAGCGGACCGAGGTGTTTGAGATATCCGATAAAGTTCGGATCATCCTTCAGAGAGCGATATTTTTCAAGAGACCGCTTCGCCAGAGTGTTCATCGTGTCCCGATCGGTATCACCCATATCGGGAGTATGCGATCCCAGGCCTGCCGTCAGAAGTTGTTCGATGTTGTACGATGCAGCCTGAACGGTGCCAAAATTCGAGGTAATGGTTTGGCCCTGGATGGTGACCTGAATCTCATCACTTGCAACACGGGGTCCGAGAGATGCATAATATGCATGCGTCTTGCCACCTCCACGAGCTGGAGGACCTCCCCTTCCGTCAAAAAAAGCAACCGAGACGCCCAATTTTTCGACGGCAGCCGAAATCTCTTCTTTTGCCTTGTGTATGTACCAGTTGGCGGCCAGAAATCCTCCGTCTTTTGTTCCATCGGAGAAGCCGACCATGATGGATTGACGATTTCCCCTCGCCTGCACGTGCGATCGGTAAGTTTGATCGGTGAGCAGACGGCACATTATATCGGCCGCTCCCTGGAGATCCGGAATTGTTTCGAAGAGAGGTATTATGTCCAGTCTGAACGACTCTTCCCATCCAGCCTCTCTGGCCAGTTCATACACCGCCAGGACTTCTGCTTCAGATCGTGTATTCGAGATTATTACACGGTGAACGACTTGCTCGCCAAATTCTTCTTGCAGCTCTTTCACCAATGCAAGTGTTTCGATAAAATCCTGTTCTCGTTCGTCTCTCTCACCCGCAGAAGCCGAAAGAATGACACTCCTATCCTGACGGATGTCGATGGAGGCGAAATGAAAGCCGAAACAACGCACTCGAATGAGAAGATCTGTTACAATATCTGAGAAGAGACGGGCGTGATCCCGATCCAGTTCAGAACGTAATTGCTCCAGATCCCTGATGAGGGAAGCAGCATTCGGGTATCCATTTTCCGCCATGAGGATTGTTTCCGTCAGGCGATTTGCGATTGCGTCTATGTGATCTGAGACACCACGAAAAGTAAGGCGACGCTGAAGTACTCGGACATCCGTTTGATACGCCTCAAGTATGGTAGTGCGCAGTAGTGATGCAACGGCTCTCGTAATCTCGACCGTAACATTCGGGTTTCCATCTCGATCGCCTCCGGGCCAAAAACCGAGTTGTATGAGGTGTGTGAGTACGGTATCGGGCTGATTAATGGCGAAAGTCTTAGCTACGCTTCGAATTACGTCGGGAATGGCATCGTAGAATACGTTGCGCAGATACCAGACCAGGCTCTCTGCCTCATCATACGGGGTTGGTGGTCTGCGGCGCATGAACGGTGTCCGACCGAGCTGCATGAGCAGGTCGCTTATGATCTGTAGGTCGTCTGAGCGAATCGCTTTTTCGAGATCCGTGAGGATTCCCAGAACTGCATCAGGATAAAATTGAGTGGGATGGGCGGTCAGGACTATCCGTAATTGAAAAGACTTCAATCGCTCAAGAAACAACTTTTCGTCTCCCTGCCATCCTTCCTGCTCGACAAGACGCTCAACGGAGCCAGCACCTCCCAATTCATGAATCGATTCGAATGCCGCGTCTTCCACGGCATCGAACAGAACTACCTGACGCTCAACGTACTGGACAATGCGAAAAAGCAAACTTGTAAAGGTCTCCTCGTTCAGATCGCTGGCGCTCTCCTCGCGGAATTGGTCAAGGATTTGTTGAGGTGAAAGACCCTTTTTGTAACCGGCATCGCAGACGCGGGACAACAAAGGCACCAGTTCCCCCGTGCTGCGAACGGTTTCGAATGGAAGGCTTAAAAACAGCCTGTTGTAGCTGTCGAACCGTAATGCGACCAGATCGTGGAATGAGGACATGAGGTAGCACTCGCGATGCCTGGAGATGGTCTATTCGAAATCCGTATTCAGACGATACCGGGAGATGCGATTATTTCCGGTGTCCGCCACATATACTATTTCCTGATAATATGCGACACCCTGGGGACGGTTGAACTGGCTGGCACCGTCTCCGGATCCTCCAAAAGAGACGACCACCGGCTTCGATGACGTGGAGCCGGGTGGTGGCGTTACACCTTCCACACCGCGGCCGGTAAATACGAACAGACTGTCGCTACCTCCATCAATAACGAACAGGAAATTGGAACCATCCGATGCGACAGCCAGACCTGTCGGATTGGTGAACTTGAATTCATCATATAAAAATCCATCTCCATTGTTGGGATTGCCTGTCGCTTGGAGCAGTTGGGTGTCTGGCTGGTATTCGATGCCGTCGCTCGTAAAGACAACTCTGATCGACAACGTGGAAAACCGAAGGGGAGAGAGAGGCGGAAGACCACCATCCATCACATCGTCCCGAGTCGAAGATTGCGTCAGCACGAAGTGGCGACTCTGCTCAAAAAACGCCTGTTGGGGAGGGTGGACGAACGTCAGAACATCTGTAGGAAAGAGGGAGCTGCGCAGGCTGGCGCGAGAGGGATGTAACGTGACAATAGACTGCAGATTAAAACCTTCGGCGTTAAACTCCATAATGGTATTGTGTGGCGATATCACCGTCGCGCGATCATTGATCGGCCCTCGCCTCGACACGTAAATGTGGTTGTCGTAAAGCACTCCCACACCTGTAAAAGAGACTTCCTCATCGGTATCGATGGGATCGGGACGATTGAATCTGCGCGAATCATCATCGAATGGATGCCAGATAATGTTCGCAATACGTGGAGCGCCGCTGGTCAAATCGGAATAGCGCAGAACCACCGGAAGATTCCAGATGCGTCCATCCAAAAGCGTATCGCGGCGCGCGGTCACGTAGACGTCAAGTTTTCGATCCTGAATGACCGAAGTCCCACCACCTTCGATTGGAATATGCTGAGCTCCCCGGCCCGCGGCATCTAAAATGTGCAATCCACGGTTATCGACCACGTAAATCAGCTCATCATATCCGACATAAACGTCCTTGGGCTCGTCAAACTCGATGTTGTCGCCGCCCTGCGAGAAGAATGGAAACAGAGCGACATACTCGACTTCGTTGATCAGTTGCGGATCACTGCGGCCGGCATCGAAGATATCGTTCGTCGTTTGGTCGTCCTTCGACCCCATAAGCGAATCACAACCGGACATGCTCGTCGAGACGACGATGAGTGCGAGAACAAGGTATGATCGAGTGTTTATCAAAAGCCTATACTGAGTCCAATTCTGTGGACTGATCCAAGGCGATCAAGTCTATTGAAGGCGTAATCGAACGTAAAACCGGCTCCCGAGAGTGGAAGGTTCAGCCCTACACCAAAACTTGGAATGGTGGATTCTTCAATGCCGAAACGGTACCCCGTTCTGAGGAAAAGTGTGCCTTGCCAATCATATTCGACTCCAAAACTCCAGTTTTCGGCGTTGTCGTTAGGATTGTTCAGCTGAGAATTCAGCGTAATTGAATTCGTAGCGGAGGACTTCATCATCTCGTAGGCGAATGCCATGTGAAACGTTGTCGGCGGTGTCATAGACTCGAAATCCGACTCGATCCGAATGGGATTGTCATCAATAATGGTCCGTTCTATCTCTCCTTCTGGTGTCCCGTCGAGCCCGAAATTGCGGACAGCAACTCCCATGCGAGCCCCGGTAGTACCAACCGCATAAAAAATGCCCATGTCGAAAGCGAGCGTAGACGTCGAGATCTCAGCGACGCTTTCCCGGATGTATTTGGTGGTGATTCCGTAGCTGAAGAGATCGGAGAGTTGCTGGGAGATGGTCAGACCTGCAGCCGTGTCGATCAATCGGAAGGTTTCACCGGTTCCAAAGGGCTCAAATTCAGTCGTGACATTCATTTCACCAGAATTCAGTGTTTGCAGACTGGCGCCGATGGTGACGTTGGTGCCGGGCAGATGATAGGTGACACCTGCGAATTCGAGATTGACGTCCACGAAATACGCTGTATGATAAAATCCTACCTGAATTCCTGGTAAATGTGAAGCCAGTGCGGGATTCCAGAACAAGGAAGAGACATCGAAAGCCGACGCAACAACCGACTCACCGAGAGCTGCGGAGCGAGCATCCACCGGAATCTTCAAGAATTGAAATCCAGACGTACCCGCTCTTTCTCCTCCGAGCGTAGGCAGTAGTTGCGCATTGGCTCGTTCGGCGCTGAGCGACAGGACCATAATTGCGAGAATGGGCAGTATGAGGGAGCGCGTCGACATCAGAATCTGAACGACGCCCCCAGTACGATGTGTCTGCCAGGAAGGAATCTGGCAGGATTGAAGGGTGGCAGACCGGAGGAATTGGGATCGTCGAAGCGAGGATCCCGCGTTCCCGAGACAACATCAAACTCCGAATTGCCTCGAAGCGTCGTAAAGTCGATTTTGGATGGGTTCACGTCTGGATATCCCTTTCCCGTAACAGGATTGATGATGACGCTGTTCTTCTGATTGAACAGATTGGTAATCTCGAGCGTCAGTTTCAGGTAGGTGGATGAAACCGCGATGTTTTTCTGAAGACTCATATCGAACCACCACCATGTCGCACCTATCTCAGAAAAACGCTTCGCTGGGTTGGAGACCGTTTCGTAGACTGGCCGCCAATCCTGCTCACCGCTGAACGGATTGACTTCATTGCCCCTGAACTCAGCGGGCGTAAAGCGTTGGCCGCTCCGGATGGTAGAGGAGAGGAAGAGGGATAAATGGTTCAGTCCCGTGATACCGAAGAGTGGATCGGGTCGGTCACGCCTCAATGTCACACTCGTTTTCAGGTCAAACGGGCGGTCCCAGGCAAGTGGTGTCTCGAACGTGTTGTCGATGTCGCCGTTGGCGAGGAAATCTGCCAGCGCGTCATTGTTGGTGGATGACAGGCCAGTTGCTTTCGAAAACGACGCCGATATGCGGCCCGAAAACCAGTCACCCACGCGCTTAAGATAACTGGCTTCAATGCCCCGAATGCGCGCGAAGTCTCCATTGATGCGAAACGCGCGCGATACTTCACGCCCGGTGGGATCGGGCACGACCACATTTTCCACCGTGATAAAATCGAATTTATCACGCCAGAACGCGGTCACATTCAGTACGTCGTTACTTGAGAACTGGGTGCGCAGGCCCAGCTCGTACGAGATATCCACCTCGGGATCCAAATTTGGATTTCCAAGATCTGAGAAGAAGGAACGATCCTGAAAAAACGGATCGAGCCCAGTGTACACAAAGGTCGGATGCGGCAGCTTGGTCGAGTGCCCGTAATTAAAGAACATCACCCGGTTTTCGGTGATGGGAAAAGAGACTCTGATCTTGGGAAGCATCCGGAATTTGGTCCGAAGTCCAAATATTTTGATGGTGTCATCTTTATAATTTTTCCTCACACCTTCCAGAATGGGCGCCTGTGGGTTCTCAATCAGGTCATCCACATATTTTCCGGGAGACCAGTATTCGAGCCTTGCGCCAATGTTTGCAATGAGACCGCGATAACGGATCTGGTGCGTTCCAAATATGCCGCCTCTTCGGGGCTTTACCCGCCAGATATCCGAACTCTCTCCAAGCCGGTTGGTGCTGGTCCCGTCGTCGGACCCAATGGGTGCGCCAACCCAGGGACGAACGACGTCAATCCATTGATAATCGTTGAATTTTGACTCGAAACCGAGGGTAGTACGATTGTTCAGGTCTTCAGAAAACCTCGTATACGTTCCTCTCAGAGTGTATTCTTCGGCAAAGTGGTCATGAAAGCGGGTTGCGATACCTCCGTTATTGATCAATCCAGGCCCAGGCAGGATGAACAGGGCATTAGGGTCGGTTGGATTACCGTTTTCATCCACAAATACAGTTGCCGGATATGTGGTGACGCTGAAAGGATCGAGTTCTGTACTCACATTCTGGGGACGCCACTCACGTCCGTTCGCATCGGCGCGAAGCTTCGTGAACAGCCGACTGAACTGGACGTCATAAAATGACTGATTGTTCAGAACGTGCGACCATTTGACGTACGAAATGATGTTGTCGTGCGCGTATGTGTTGGCGTTATCTGGCTGCAGAATGAAGGAGTATTGGAATCCCGGAGAGACGATGGCTTCGTTTCCAGTGACCTGCAGCATTCGGGTGTTCTGATTGATAGTCAGGCTCCGCTGGTAGGAGCTCTGCACTTTCATTCCCGGCTTCACCTCATACGTCAGTTTGGAGATGCCACTCCATCGATTACCCGTCCGCGGCATGAAGAATGTCCCGTCGACGAGGGAAGATTCAACCTGTTCAGGCCTGGCAATTTTTCTCGTGAATCCATCCGAAACCTGAATCTGTCCGGACATGAAAAACCGGAGTTTTCGTTTGATGATGGGGCCACTGAAATTGAGCTCCCATATGTCCTCCATGAAGTTCGAGTCGGCGTTAGAATTGAAGCCCAGGTTGTCCCGCTTGTGGGAGAGAAAGCCTCGAAAATCATCGGTGCCATCCTGGATCGTCACGGAGATTACACCGGATGTAACGTCACCAAATTCCGCACCGACGCCGCCAGTCGTTACTTCAATTTCACTGAACGCGTTCGATCCCACATCCAGCCCAAACCCCGTTCCAGCGAGAGGATCTTTTGCTGAAACCCCATCTACGATAAAACCCGTCTCGTCTGCCCTACCTCCACGTATATACAGGCCGGTTGGGTCTCTGATGACCCCCACCTGGGTGGCCACGATTTGCTGAATGTCCCTCAAAGGGGCAACCTCGATATCGTCGCTCGAGATGGTCTGAGAGGAGGATGAACTTTCTACATCAACGAGGGGGCGCTCACCCACAATTATTATTTCGCCCTCTGCCGAAAGAACCGCTTCTGCGAGATCTACATTCAGGGTCGTGTTCTCGCCATCCCTGATCACAATACCCGTGAACAGCTTGGTTTCAAATCCGATATACGAGATGCGGATGGAGTACTCACCTGCTCTGACAGAGAGAACGCTGTAGCTTCCCTCCAGATCGGTCGATGCCCCAAGCGTCGTTCCGATGATCAACACGTTGACGCCAATCAACGTTTCGCCCGTTTGTGCGTCTGTGATTTTTCCCGAAAGCGATCCTTGGGCGAAGCTCAGGCCCGTGGATCCCACGACGAGGAGAACCAGAAACAGGCAATATTTGCAGGCAAGTTGTCTCATCGCTTGGGGAATCCGAGGCTTTCCAGGATGAGCTTCAATGCCCGAATCGGTGTCTCGCCGCTATCGTCGGCCCCAATGATAAGGGGTGCACTGCTCTGATCATTGATAAGCGGAAGGGCGAAAAGGCCTACTCGCTGATCTGCAGAGATTGAGGCGACGACCGATGATCCAGGCCATGGACCTTGTCGACTCCCCACGCGAGTAACGTATCGATATTCGGCTTCGTAAATGGGAATTATGTTTGCACCTGTCGTGATGTAGGGTAGAGTAGTCACCAAAAACGCATTCGACTTCAATTCCGGAAGTGCTTCCGAGGTCGACGGAAGCGTCAATCCTCCAGCCGTAATAGAAGCACCGGTGCTCATCCGAAGCGTCTGTCTCAAACTGTCTGGAAATATGATCATCGTCGTGAGCGGCATCACCAGGGCGGCCGCGTTTTCGAAAATCTGATCTGGATCCGGAGGAATACCGATTGGAGAATGAACCATCAGCTTTCCGCCGTTGTCGAAGAACAGATCCATCACCTGAGACGCGAAAGGTAGATTGTTTCCCTGGATCCGGTTGGTGCTGTTTGAAGCCACCCAGTAGATGTACTGATAGCCGGCAAGAAATCTCTCCAGCGTGGGTTGTGCATTCGGGGGAAGAAGGGTAGATCTTGGGGTGTTGCCCGTACTACCGGTAGCGAATGGAGTCGTAATATCCCACGTATCGACAGGCATTCCCGCAGGAAGAAAATCCTTCAACAGCGTAAGATGGAATGCGGTCAGTTGAGTATTGGTTGTCCTCCTGTAGTCGTTTACGTAAAGAACTTCAGCCGTCTTAGCCTTCACAAACCACGATAGTTCAATTCTTGTACTTGTGGTGTCCGTGAGATCGACGGATCTCATGTAGAGCACGTTAGTGTCGTTGATTTTCAATCCGGGTACTCGGATTGAACTCGATTCAAAACCTCTCCCAAGAAAAACTCGGGCTTCAACCTCACCCGAAAAACCTGGAGCGAAGGTCTCCGTGACAAATGTCGCAAAATCAACGTCCGCAGGAAGCGCTACGAATGATGTGGAATCGTTAAAACTGATATCAATGTGAGAGAGGTTGTCATCGCCATCCGGATCAGAAGCGACCCATCCCAGAGACATCACATTGAACGTAGTATCAGGAGGTAGATCAAAAAGGCCAAATTTCAGCTCTGGCGGACTGTTTTTTACCGGAAAGACCGTGCTTGCTGGAGTCGGGTCGACAGCTCCCTCGTTGTCTACTGCCCGGGCCTCAAACACGACGTCGGATACCTTCAAACCGGGACGAATAGGCAGGAGGAAGAGTGAATCTGTCCGCTGGGTGAACAACCAGGCCGCATCGTCTCCGGATTCGCCCTGATCATAAAACCGGACTTCGTATCCCTGCACGAATCCATCGGGATCGTCACCGGACCACGAGACCTGAACAGTTGATGTGAGGCGATTGTCCTCGCCCAGATTGTCGAGCAGCGATTCGTCCTGAACACTCAGTTGAGTGTCCGGTGGTTGATTTTCGAAAGAGGACCCTTTGATGGATGAATCGCACCCAACAACGAATAGCAACAGAATACCTGTTGCTATTACTGGAAAGTGCCGCGATATGCGAAGAAGTTGTTCCAAACAGGTTACCGGGTTGTTCTGAGCGCGCGCCGGAGGCGCGCGCTCAGAACAGTCACCGGCAAAGTGCTACTTCATGAGGAGCATTTTTTTCGTCTGGAGCTTCGATCCCGAAGACAGGCGATAGATATACAGCCCGCTCGAGAGATCAGTAGCATCAAATGTAACCGTATGAGTACCAACCGATTGGTTAGTATTCACAAGCGTTGCCACTTGTCGTCCCAGCACATCAAATACCTCCAGAAGAACCTGTCCCGAAGAGGCAATGCTGTAAGTAATCTGCGTGCTTGGATTGAACGGATTCGGATAGTTCTGGTCCAGCGTAAACGTAGCAGGGAGGCCGTCCTCTTCGTTCGCGGTATTGATAACCATACCAATATCGTCAAATGAGCCCGGCTCCAGCTTGAAATTGCTGAACGTATACCAAACTACACCTCGGACGAAGTCCAGCCGTTCGCCAGCCGCAAAAACGGTCCCAGGATCGCCTCCTGAATAGGACACCCCGCTGTGCTCATCATCGACGCGTATCGCGTTGTCACTCGTACCGTCCGATGATATGGTAAACTCACCGAAGGGTCCGCTTGGAGCGTCTGCGTTTGTAGCCAGGATAAGTGGATCATCGACTTCCACGAGCACACTTTCATATGCCTCTGCCAGGTCCCTGTCTGCTATCACCGCGCTGTTGACAACTCGAGGAGCGATGGTAGAGCCTCCCGTGGAGACAACGGTGAAAACGATATCGTTATCCTGCATAAACGTCATTCCAAAACGCTCGTAAATCTCAGCATGGGTGATATTGATCACATCACCGGCGTTGAGAACTCGCAGCCCGGAGTCATCATCCGGGAAACGTACAACGATTCCAGACCAGGCAGCGCCGCTGGCGTCGTCCTGAAGAGTGAGGTGGCGGGTATCTGGCTGGGAATATTGAACCGTCGCCGTGATGTTCATGTCCACCTCCATATCGAAGAATGGAGAGCTTCCGACCCCACCAGTGGTGGTCTCCTGGATATGCGCGATGGACGTAATACCACCAACCAGTGATCTCAGGGGTAACGGAGCGGAATCAGTAGTCGCGCCGGTATTGTCGGTCGCACTGACCCAGTACGTTATAAAGTCGCCATGTAAAGCAGGGGGAATTTCGAGCGAATACACACCTCCGGATTCTCCCGTTGACGGGACTGAAATCTCCGTAGAATCACTGCTCGTGTAGTACACAAGACTTACGGAAGTGATCGATCTGGTCGGATCCGCCGCCACGTCAGCTGTAATTGCAGATGCCCCACCCAGGCCAGGAACGCTGGCTGGTCGAGAAATATTGGCAACCGCTGGCGGAGATTCCGTCACAACGAGATCAGAATCGGCCATTGGACTGATAGCCATCACTGATCCATTGGGCACTCCAAGGCTGAATGGATCCGATCCTGTCAGGCCGGGCATATGGAGAAATCCAGATAGATTTACTCTTGCGCCCGAGGGTGGCGGAGAAAAATCGTCCGAGAGAACATTGAACGAGGAGGGATACACCCCGGCACGATCGTTACGATACCTCAGGGATGTGTCGTAACCACTGACTGAGGTCGTCCCAGCGTCGGTGGTAATATTGTAGTCAGGTCGATCACCAACTGTTCTTGTGAGAACGGTGGCGTCCGCAATCATGACGTAGTTGCTACGCAGGTCTGGCAGGTTTGCCCAGTTGACCTGAATGGCGCCATCGGCGCCCATATCCTGATTTACATCAGCCGTCGTAACTACGATTGGGTCGAAGATGGGGTCTGTTGCTGGATCTCGAGATCCAACGACCGTGAAGGAGGTGGGCGTGATCTGGTTGGTCGAGAAAAACGGGCTGATGGTTCCGACTACCTCTATCACATCACCCCGAATCAGCGATACGAGACCAAGATTACTTCCGTCCACGATTTGTGTACCGTGACCCAGATTTCCCTCGGTGTCAGCGGTAACGTCGCGCACCCATACATGGACGCGACTTGGGAGTCCCGTCGTAGAATTGATCGAAGAGAGACCTGAATTCAATGGATCCGAGATGACAACGGCTGTAAATCGCACTTCCGTGCCACAAAGCGTATTGTCATAAATGAGACCGGTGCAAAACCCTGGGTTTATATCGCCCGCGGTTAGCGCCGTACCGAGACTCATGAGCTGATCAATCTGATCTTGTGGAATGGCATTTATCTGGCGAATAGTTACATCCGTCTGGGCGAACACGTCGCCTGCCATAATCGGCACAATGAGCAGCATGAGCAGTGTTGTCGCTCTTTTTAGCATGTGGGTACCTCTAGTGTTTGGTAAATAGTTATTTAATGATCACAAACTTGCCCCGCTGGACATCCCCGGACCCGAAATCTTTTACCGTAAAAAGATAGAGGCCACCGGCAATACTCAGACCATTGTCGGAAAGCAAATCCCAAGAGTGCTCACCTCCGGACTGAATGCGATTGTCTGCGCTGAAGTTATCGTACCAGCGAGTATCGCCGGTATATGTGTCGCTATTGTGTCTTAGCGTCCTCACAATCTCGCCGGCGAGTGTATAGATTCTTATCTCTGAATCACCGGGTAGGTTGTGAAAATTGAGTTTTCGAGTTCGGGATGTTCCTCCATCCCAGGCTGCGTTTACTCGGTAAGGGTTCGGATAAACGCCAACAGATTGTTCGCTGGAAGTTGCGGGAGGAGTGCCAGGGAAGACGCGGACTGCGTTGGCGACCCTGGATGACTCGAATGCTTCGAGGCCAGCCGCGGGATCTCCTTCGTCAAGGGCGGTTACCGTGTAGAGGTACTGCCAGCCCAATTTCAAGTCTGTTGCCTCTAATCTGTACCAGTAGGCCGTCGTGTCTCCTGCGAAAAAGCGAGCATCATTGAGTACAATACGGTCAAAGCCATTGTTGAAGCCCGTCTGATTTCCCGGCTTATCGTACTGCGCGATGAGCGTGGCCCGATTCAATATATCGCCGCTTTGATCGTCTCCTGGATTGCTGCGGTACACGCGGTATCCCTCAAAATCCTGGAATCCGGTCACCGGGTCTCGTGAGAACTCGGCCGCCTTGTCCCAATAGAGCGCCACAACCGTCTCATTTCCTGTAGCGTTGGGTGGACGTTCGAAGGCGACTTTAATGTTTGGTGATGCTGGAGGCTCAGGGATGAGATATCGGTCCAGAACACCGTTTCCGTTTACATCCTCGCCGAGGTCCAATCGACCATTGAAATTGTTGTCTTCACCCAAATACGTTCTTCGGGCCCACAGAATGTCGTTGGAGAATATTTTCCTCGACTCTGCATTATCTATGGGTTTTCCAGCTTGCCCCTGAAACTCCTCGGTCTTGAGCGAGGATACGAGAGCGAAAGTTACCTGAAGCGTGTCTCCAGGAGAAACAGTTCGAAATGGTCCGGCTGGGGTCAATCCAATCCAGTTTCCTGCAGCGATCTGTCCGTCTGTTCTCAACTGCTGAAACCATGCATCCTGAGCCGCTTCCAGCGACGCGCCTGAATCGAACTGGGCCGGATTGGGGAAGGCGGTGGCCATGCGCCGGTAGCGGACTTCGTCCGTTCCCGGTCGCGTTTGTTCGTCAATACCCCCTCCAAACAACCACCATCGAGGATTCACTGTCGGTGGTGCATAACCATCCGCTATGTACTCGTCTGCAAGGGATGGGTGGAAAAATCTCTTCTGTCCTGTTGCGGGATCCACCCACTCGGCACCGAGAAAAACGATTCCTCCATAGGTGTTCAACGTTTCCTCTTGACCTCCCGCATTGAACCCGTATGAGGCCGAGAGACTGTCAATAAATCCATAGCCTCCCTTGTTGAAATATGCGCCACCTGTCTCGGTTGTGGTATTGTTGTTCCGTGTGACGATATCGTGATACATCCCAACGTAGACACTATCCCAGGGTTGATCCGAGATGTTGATGATGTCGTAGTTGAGAATCACGAAGGACTCCGTGAACGGAAAATTCCAGGCGTGGGTCTCTGTGATGACCTTCATTCCCAGTCTTCCTGCTCGATCCGGCATCTGAATGGACGTCCCAGGAAGCACGGCAGACGTGTCCTCAAAGGAGGTAGAATAGTCGAGGTGGCTAACGGCTTGCCTTGTAAAGGCATCCGAACTTGGAAGTGTGCTTCGGCGAAATATTGAAGACAGCTGAGCAAACTCATACCCATTGCCTCCCGGAGAATACCCACCACCCGTAGTGACCGCACCGGTTCGGACCGTAGCGACTCCATCCGAGCGGATAGCACCTACCCACAACCCAGATTCGAACAGGTGTTCGATGCCTGAATCGAGGGGATATTCGAAGGACGGAGGTCCCGTCGGATCGTTGCGGACATTGGCCCGGCCAACGAAACCGGCGTTGGTGATAGTAACGCCTACATTACCTACGTCTACCACTGCCTGCTCAAAAGCAGCCTGTGCCATAACATCTGTCCGTACGAGGGCACAAGACAACAAAAGGATGAAGAGGATTTTCGACTTCACGCCGACAACTGGTAACGGTGACTGAATACGCTTTCTACGCCTTCGGGAATACTGGTTTAACGCTATTGGGACCTTTCGTACGCAGGTAAACCGGTCGGTGGGTAAGGACCTGAAAACATGACGAAAAAGGGCTGCGTACATTAACGTTCTAAAGCCTCGAATGCAAGCCCGTCACGCATGTCTATGCGAGTTCGTTTCGACATAACTATAGCTCTCTCAACACTTCTGTTGATCGCAGGTCTGGTCGGCTGTGCAGATCCACCGATATACACCGAAGCGGTATCCCAAACAGATGGTGGATCCGGGCGATTCTACATGGATCGTGAGATCGCGGATGTGATGTCATCGGAGCACGGGGCACTGTGGTTGGATCGCCCGAAACGAAATGTCGAAGAGCTTCCCAATCGTCTTTTGAGGGCGCTCGACTTGAATGCATCCACCGTGGTGGCGGACATCGGATCGGGAACCGGATTTTTCACATTCAGGTTCGCCGAAATGGTCCCATCCGGTCGCGTGTACTCCGTTGAAGTTCAAGAGGCGCTCGTTGATACCATCCGAGTACGAGCCGAACGAAACGGATTCAGAAATGTCACTCCCATCCTTGGCTCATTCAGTGACCCGTCTCTTCCCGAGGGGCGGATAGATCTTGCGCTCATCGTCTCCTCCTATCACGAGTTTTCGTTTCCGAGGGAGATGATAGAGGCGATTGCCCGGTCACTGAAAGAAGGCGGTCGTCTCGTGATCGTAGAATATCGCCTGGAGGACGACACTACGGTTATTCCAGAGGCTCATCGTATGAGTGTTGAGCAAATACGATCCGAAATCGAATCCGTCGGCCTCCAATTCAGAGAGTCTATCGAAGTCCTTCCGCAGCAGCATATTGTGGTGTTTTCCCGCTCGGTTGTCTCATCCACCCGATAGGATCAGGGCATCATCACCGAGTTCGAGTGACCTCCACAGGTACCAGGAAGCTAGCGTCCGATACGGTCTCCATGGCTCTGCGATACGGATAACTTCCTTCGGAGGGGGCATCTCCTTGAGGCCGTATGTGCGCATTACTCCTTTTCTAATGCCGAGATCTGTTTGAGGGAGCACATCTGGTCGTCCCAGGCGAAACATGAGGTACATCTTGACCGACCAAGGCCCCACGCCTTTCACCTGGGTGAGTCGATCGATGATGTCGACGTCATCGAGGGGAGCCAATTCTGCTTGACCCGGAACCGTTCCGTCGAGAGTTTTGGCCGCCAGATCTTTTATTGCCACTGTTTTTGCGCCCGAAAGGCCAGCTCCACGGAGGGCTTTATCGGGCAGTTTCGCTACCAGAATTGGATCCAGAGGTTTGTTTTCATCAGTCAACGCCCGAAATCGTCCGTAAATAGTTGCCGCAGCTTTACCAGAAAGTTGTTGGTAGGCTACAGCCTCACAGAGGGCTTCAAATGGAGATGGAGAGGGGCGCAGACCACCCTCAAAGGGCCCGACTGCGTGAATCAAAGCTGCCATCGAGGGATCCGATGACGAAAGGTGCTGGATGGCGAAGTCAACTGAGTAGGGAAGTTCGGGCATGAATACCAGACGGTTTTTTCGAAGGAATAGTGCTCAAATGACCACGGTCAGGCCCTTCAAGGTGCATCCCTTTTCATGCACGGAACGACATTCGGTTTCGGAGACCGATGAACCGTCAGCCCGTCGGCGTCAGTTGGGATTCTTGACGACCTTATTCAGATCGATCTCAAATATGAGGACTGAAAAGGGCGGAATGGCAGAACCAATACCCTGAGCGCCGTAGCCCAGAACTGGTGGGATCGTCAGTCTTCTCTTACCACCTTCCTTCATTCCGACGAGCCCTATATCCCATCCTTGAATGACGTTTCCATTTCCTAGCGTAAATATAAACTCCGCACCTCCGATGGCGGTTGCATCGAACACGCTACCATCGCGAAGGAGTCCAACGTATTCGACGAATAGCACGTCAGAATATGCAGCTTCCAGGCCATCGCCCTCAATCAATTCCTCGATGACTACTTCGTCAAAGATATCGATGACCGTTACGTCATAGACAACATCTGTGTTGGGAGGAACCGTACATGTCCCATCAGAGAAACACTGACCGCTCTTTCCAAACGCCTTGTAAGAAGGAATTTCCAGGCGTCTTGTGCCGCCGACCTTCATGCCACCAAGACCGTCGTCCCACCCCTCGAGGACCTGACCGACACCTAGAGTGAAAATAAATTCCCCTCCCACATCTTCTGAAGTAGCAAATACTTCTCCGGTCTGAAAACTACCGATATACGTCACGATCAGTGCGTGGCCGGGCTGAACCTCTGTGCCCGTACCCAGCACAAGATCCGTGATGATCACTTCACCCTCTTCTCCAGATCCCGAATCGCAGGACGTGAGTGTCAGACAGAGTAGAGCCGTGAAAAGGCTCTGAAATGCAATACGTTTCATATCGAAATGCTGACGAGAATCTATTCAGATGTCTCAGAAATGCGTAAAATAGTACCAGATGCAACCGATTTACGTCAAGCGGTTGGTAAGGTTCACGGCAGGCAGAGCATATCGACCCGCTTGGACTTGAGTGGTGGAATATCGAACTCGGACGGCCCGAAACGCTAGACCAGTGGTAAGGATCAACTGGTACCGTTTATTTGGATAGGACCGATTACGAACTCTGAATTCGCTCCAATGCCGCAAGATTGTCTCTCACGTGCTGGGCCGAACCCTCCATCAACGCCAGTTCATCGTCGGTCAGTTCCACTTCGACGATCTCCTCGACTCCATTTTTACCCAACCTGGCGGGCGCACCTATGAAAATGCCATCCAGCCCGTATTGTCCGTTCATCCATACTGCACAAGGCAGAACCCGCGAGGAATCTTTCACCATCGCTTCGACCATCTCAGCGGCCGCTGCTCCGGGAGCATACCAGGCAGATGTACCCATCAATTTTACGATCTCGCCACCGCCAAACTTGGTGCGATCGACAATCTCGTCAATTTTATCGGCCTCCATCAGTTCAGGAAGAGGAATCCCGCCGACAGTTGTATAACGTGGCAGGGGAACCATGGTATCGCCATGTCCACCCATCAGGAGCGCCTGAATATCCTTGACCGATACACCCAGCTCCATCGCAATGAACGCGCGATAGCGGGCTGTATCCAGGACTCCAGCCATGCCCAAAACTCTATTCGAGGGGAATCCACTGGCCATGTAGGCCACGTAGGTCATAACGTCGAGTGGATTCGAAACCACAATAATCGTTGCATCGGGACTCAGGGCCACGAACTGGTCGGTAACAGACTTGACGATAGAGGCATTTTTTCCGAGCAGGTCGTCCCGGCTCATTCCAGGTTTCCGCGCCAGCCCTGCCGTGATCACACAGATGTCTGAACCCGCGGTATCCGCGTAATCATTCGTTCCAACTACACGGGTATCGAACAGATGAATAGGGGCAGATTCGGCCATGTCCAGTGCCTTCCCCTGGGGAAGGCCATCAACGATATCGATGAGGACCAACTCATCAACCATATCCTTGCGAGCGACACATTCGGCGACAGTTGCGCCCACGTTACCGGCTCCGATTACGGTGACTTTCATTATGACGGAAGAAATTTTATGGGAAAACACGAACGCCGCAATGCTACGGTGTTCTGCGTCAAGATAGGTGCGAGATGTCGCCAATATTTGACTAAAAGTGGACCAGAAATCCTAACCTCTCTGGCCGAGGGCCTCCGAGGTCACGCGAGCACACCTTTCGGGATTCGGGATCGGTCGATGCGTATTATGTGCCGCGTTTCGCTCCAACATATCCCAATATCATGCGCCGCTTCGTTCTCGTTCTCATTTTCCTGACCCCACTGTCCTGTAATTGGTCCACCGATAGTACACGGCCCAAAAACGTAGTGTTTTTCATCTCCGATGGGTGTGGACTGGCCACCTATAGTCTTGCCCGCGGATACAAGAGCGTGATGGAGGATACTCCGGCGCTCTTTATGGACGCGCATCTGAAGGGAGCCGTTATCACTAGAGCAGATTCGGCGTGGGTTACGGACTCCGCCGCGAGTGCCACTGCGTACGCCTGCGCCATAAAAACGTACAACGGTGCAATTGCCGTTGATCGAGACACCACTTCCGTGGAAACCGTTCTCGAGGCGGCAGAGAAAGCAGGATTCAACACGGGGATTGTTTCGACGGCAACAATAACTCACGCCACTCCGGCAGCGTTCTCTAGCCATGTTCCACTCAGGGCGATGCAAGCTGAAATCGCAACTCAACAGATACATCAGGGCATTGAGGTAATCATGGGTGGTGGTCGAATGTTTTACATGCCGCTGGAAGGCGGGGCAGGCAGAAAGGACAGCCTGAACATTCTTCAAGAGGCGATCGACTTGGGATACCACGACGTGAATAACCGTGGCGAACTACTTGCGGCATCTGAACTGCCCATTGTCGGTCTTTTCACAGATGGCCACATGGCGTACGAAATAGACCGGGATAAAGAAGCAGAACCATCTATCGCGGAGATGACGCGAAAAGCGCTAGAGCTTCTATCCGATTCGGGCGAACCATTTTTCATTATGATCGAAGCTGGAAAAATTGATCATGCCGGGCACGGGAATGATCCTGCCGCCCATTTATGGGACACGTTGGCCTACGACGAAGCATGGAAGGTCGCGATTGATTTTGCAATGAAAGATGGTGAGACGCTCGTGGTTGGCACATCTGATCATGAGACCGGAGGCCTGACGCTTGGAGCGCCAATGACCGGACGTATCGGCTCTGGATATGGGTACGACCCCACCCGGTTAGCGGGAATAACCTCGTCGATACCCAAATTCATAAGCGACATACCGGCTCGAATCGAAAGTGGACTAGTTGTCGACAAAGAGTGGTTGATGGGAGAACTGCAAAGTCGCTTCGCACTAATTCCCGACTCAATTGAGACAGCAGTCGACAATATCATTCGCGACTGGCCCGTCTTAGGTGACTCTGTCACGGCAATCCGGTTTCATCGCTTTTTATCGAGAGAAACATCCTATCCCGCCCGAATTGGATGGTCAACAGGGGGGCACACCGCCGTTGATGTGCCGATATTCGCTTTTGGGCCAGGATCTGAGCTCATAGGGGGGGTGATGGACAATACAGAGGTGGGTTTGGCACTCTGGGAGGCCTTGGGACTCCGATAAAGTTTTCGAGGTCTATTTAGGAGGCGGAAAACACGACGATACTACGCGCAGGCGCAAGTTAGACGGGATCAATGCTGATTTCAGGCTCAACGCGTCTCCTACTTCAAATGAAGCTCGTAAATCGTCATATCGACTCGATTGAAGCTCAGAGGCGGAAAAACCTCCGAAGCCTGCTATCGCACGAACTGAGAACACCTCTCGCCATCATCGACGGGTATGCTCAGTCTCTCAGGCAAGAGCTCAATGGTGAGCATGCGTCTCTGGTTCAGCCTATCCTGGAATACTCGGCAAGACTTGGTTCGGTGATTACGTCCATTTTGGAATACGAGTCGCCAACCGCAGCCTCCGAACTTGAAGCGACAGATTGCACCGTCACATCGGTGATAGGAAATCTGACCGACAGACTGAGACCTGTTGCGGAGCTACACGGCAATCATCTGGAATTTGTCCATGGAGATGCGAACTGGGAGGTGTATTCCTACAAACAATTGATCGAGAGCGCATGCATGCACCTGATCGAAAACGCGATCAAATTTACGAGTAACGGCCTCGTTACAGTGACGCTGAAGGCAGTGGACGATACGATTGTAGTGACGGTAGAAGATACCGGCATCGGAATCGGTGATGGAAACGAAGATCTGTTTGCCCCATTCGTACAGCGTTCTACCGGATTAAGCCGGAAGTATGAAGAGCTTGGATTGGGATTACATCTGTCTGCGCAGGCAGCAGAACTCTTGAGAGGCCGTGTGACGCTGGAAAACCGCGCCGAAAAAGGAGCTATCGCTACGCTTGTTCTAGCAAGATCTGTGGCAATGTCGGGTAAGCGCGTCGCCTAGGGCATGAATCCACGCTGCCCGGAACGAGTAGACAGCACACCAAGCTCTCGCTCGCATGTCTGCCATCGAATCCATTCTCTCTCCTGAGTTTCACCTCGTTATCACCGATACGGAGACCACGGGTATTCATGCGCTGCGCAACAGAATCATTGAGATCGCCGCGCTTAAAGTGAAGCAGGGCGAGTCCAGAAAGATGTTTTCACATCTGATGGATCCGGGCCTTTCCATTCCTCACCGCATCACCAATATCACAGGAATTACCTCAGCCATGGTGTTTGGACAGCCAACGGCCGAGGAGATTATGCCTCTGTTTCGAGACTTTCTGGGGGACGCGATTTTTGTCGCTCACAATATTCGATTCGACCTCTCATTCATCAACGCCGAGTTCCAACGCATCGGCCTGGAGGAGATGGATAACTCGGGGCTGTGCACGCTGCGGCTGGCGCGGCGCCTGCTCCCGGGATTGAGATCTAAAAGTCTGGGGAATCTGGCCAAGTTTTTCCGCATTCCTCCTGACGGTAGGCACCGCGCCAGCCGCGATGTAGAAATCACTACCGAAGTACTGGAGCGATTGTCCCAGATAGCGATCGACGACCACGGTGTCACGGCTATCGAAGAACTGATCGAGATGCAGGCCCGGACCTACGCGAAGGTCAATCCTTTTTCCCGACACGTCGTCGCCATCAAGCGCGACATCCTGCCCGAACTGCCCGATAGCCCCGGGGTGTACTTCATGAAAGACGGTAGGGGGAAAGTTCTCTATGTGGGTAAGGCTAAAAACCTCTCACAACGTGTCTCGAGCTATTTTTCTGCCATAGAGGCCCACCCGCCTAGAATACGCCAATTGATTTCCCGCGTTCGAAATGTGAGCTGGTCAACTACGGAGACGGAGCTGCACGCTCTGATTGATGAAAGCCGGGAGATCAAAGTGTTGGATCCTCCCCTGAATCGAGCGCAAAAAAAGTATATCTCCCGACCGTACCTGGCGTTGAGCATCCTTGATGATTTTCCACGGCTGACTGTACAGGTGATCGTCAGAGATGATGGATCCGAATATTTCGGCCCCCTCACGAGTCGGAGTCAGGCCCGAACTATCGTAGAAATTGTCGAGCGTTATTTCATTATCAGAAATTGCTCCGCCACGGAGTTTGCTGGCGGCCGGCGGTGTGTTCGGGCGGATATTGGTCGATGTGGAGCTCCCTGTGATGGTTCGCAGTCGAGTACGAACTACTTGAAAGTCATTGATCGCGTGCGCTGCTTCCTGGTTGGAGACGTCGACGAGGTTATCGAGCAGATTGAGGCAGAAATGGCGAGATGTTCTCAGAAACAGGCGTTCGAAGAGGCGGCCGAGCTGCGGGACTGGATTCAGTTACTGGACGATAGATTGCTGAAGACCGGCTCGATTGCTTCTCCCGTCCTTGGCCCGGACCACGTCCACTTTTTGAGGGGGCTGGACTCGGGTGCAGGTAGCCTGGTCATGGTATCCCGTGGTAGGATTGTATTGATTGAAGCCGTCTCGAATGTGAGTAGGATTGCCGACCATATTGGCTCGGCGCTCTCACAGGAATCTGGGTCGGAAATGGTGATGGACCAAATTCAAACTGATGCGCGCCGCATTCTTGATCACTGGCTGTATGTCAACCGGTCTTCAATCGAGTCCGTAGAACGACGTGAGGACGAGGCTGAATCAAGTTTCGCCGCGCGGGCTCAGGACGTTTTTTCGACGATCACCGCCCCGGCGGACCTCGAAGACGGTCCTCTGGACGAAAAGCTGGATTCGTTCACTTCGTTATAGACTGGATACGGTGTTTTTGGTGAGCATCTCGGGATGGAGAAGTGATTCGAACCCTTAGTCCATTCATCCGAACAACCAACGCACCACAAATACGGCCAACACCAGGGCGAATGCGTCTGCGATGAGACCGGCCGGTACTGCATGACGTGTTTTCTTGATATTGACCGCGCCGAAATAGACTGCAATCACGTAAAACGTCGTTTCTGTTGATCCGAACATGGTCGCCGCCATTTTCACAAGGATAGAGTCCTCGCCGAATTGCTGGATCATATCCAACACGATGGCAGCCGAGCCAGCACCCGTGAGCGGACGCATGATCATCATCGGCAAGACCTCGGGGGGGATGGAGAACCAGGAAAATATCGGACGCAGTCCGTCAACCATGAAGTCCATCGCACCGGATGCTCGAAACATTCCGATGGCAAAGAGGATCGCCACGAGGTAAGGAATGATGGTCACCGCAACGGTGAAGCCACCCTTGGCGCCCTCTACGAATTCCTCGTAGACCTTCACTTTCTTGATCAGTCCATAAAGTGGAAATCCAACGATCAGCGCGGGAAGCACGAAGATGGAGATCGATTCAATTATTGTTCGGAGTGTTTCCATGATATCAAGCCTCCTCTATCATGGCAGGCGCCGTTGCTCTGAACCGTTTCATCTTCCCGAGTAATTTGGCGCTGATGATAGCGACGATCAGAGAAATGAACGTCACTATCAGGATGGCAAATATTAGCTGGTTGATCTGCAATCCCATCAGTGCGACGAGCAGAACGGGCGGAACGAGCTGTACTGAGGCCGTATTCATTGCAAGCAACATTACCATCGAATCGGTCGCGGTTTCTTTCTCCGAATTCAATGTTTGTAACTCTTCCATCGCCTTGATTCCCAGGGGAGTCGCCGCATTTCCAAGACCCAGCATGTTGGCCGTCATATTCAGGACGATCATGCCGAAAGCAGGATGATCGCGGGGGATATCTGGAAAGAGGGGGCGCAGAACAGGTTGTGTGAATCGGACCAGGGCATGTATGAGGCCTGCCTTCTCTGCGATCTGAAGTAGTCCCATCCACAATGCCAGGACACCAATCAGACTGAGTGCCAGTTGAACGGCCGTTTCCGCCATGCTCAGAGCGGCCTGCGCTATTGCGTGCATCTTGACGTAGCGCACGGGGGAGAATCGGATCGTTGCCGCGCCGTCGGCTCCCCGGACAAGGGTGAGTTTACCGCGCAGATCGTTGTCTCTGGAGGAGGTCTCCGAGCGGATGGTCGTCCAGGGCTCGGGAAGCGCAACATCCTCGGCAAAACGCAATTGGATTCCTTCCTCTGAGTTGATCAGTACGCCGGAATAGGTCGAGTCCGCCAGATCTTCGACCTGGTAGAACGATCGATAGTACTCTCCATCAACGTGAACAGTTACCTCTTGACGTCGTATTGCGGGATCGAGAGCATCCTCGGAAGAGAGAGTCAGTTTGAAATCACTTTCATTTCGGTACGTATCTCTGGTGAGATCTCTAACGTCGTAGGCTATTCCGAACACGAAACTCAGAATGATGAGTCCCGCCCAGATATAGTTCAGCATGTGTTCCCGTATATGTACCGTTGGAAGCAGAAGGGGCAGCATAATACGAAGCACGGAGCACTCACGGCACGGGAAGGACGCAAGGTGGGCGGCCCCGAGTCGCTGCGATGTATCGCGCCCAAAGGTGACAGAGCGACTGGACAAAAAAACCCGTACCGGGGCGGCGACATTAAGCCGCCACCCTGATACGGGTGTCCGAAGACTCCGGGATCTGCTACGCAAACCCGCGGAGGAAGTGCGCCGAGGCCAGGATCAAGCCGACTAAAAGTCGAAAATCCTGTTGTATCGGTCTAGATCACAAAACTTCGAGGAACACGCGGAAGGATCGAATCATCCCCATGACTTCACCTTCCACATATTATCTACTGAGCGCATTGATATTATCGGCAAACGACCGACGCGCTTATAGAGCGTACTGTGAAGTCCATGTGAATGAAGCCCCGAAAGGCGATGTAAATCGGTAAAAAAGAACGATTGTGGCGAGGTGAAATAATAACGGGAATCGCTTGTCGGCCAATGATTACACCGGTCAGGGAGCTTGAATGTCATCGGAAGAACAGAACTCCATAAGGACACCGTGGGTGTCTGACGGGTGCACGAAAAATATCCGCTTCCCATCAGCCCCTGCTTTTGGCGATTCGCCAATCAAATTCAGCCCAAGCTTTTCGAAATGGTCGAAGGATGCTTCCGAGTCATCGACGCTGAAGGCCAGGTGATGCATTCCCGGGCCGTGTCGCTCGAGAAATCGACCGATCACTGAGGTAGGTGACGTGGATTCCAACAACTCAATTTTTGTGCCGCCCGCGTTGTAAAAGTGAGTTATCACCCCTTCTGAGGTGACTTCTTCGGACTTGTAGGGCTTCGCTCCGAATAGCTGTTCGTACAGACGTTTTGAGGCGTCGATATCGCTGACCGCTATTCCGATGTGGTCAAGTTTCACGAATCGTAAGAGGGATTAAAAATGAAATTGAGGTTGAACACCAGATTAGGGATGACCACGTATCCGGTCAACTGTACCTTGCATCAAATCAGTAAATGGCCTCATGCATCAGATCGCTAGCGGTAAGGACTATCGACGTCCTGTCATGATTGCGAGTCTCCTCATTTCCTTCCTCATGTTGGGAGGGAAGATGACCGCGTACACCGTGACTGGCTCCGCGGCAATACTCTCTGATGCGTTGGAATCTGTCATTCACCTTCTTGCCACGGGTTTCGCTGCATTCAGTCTGTGGTACTCTGTGCAACCACCGGATGAGCAGCATCCGTACGGCCATGGTAAAATCGCCTACTTCTCGTCCGGTTTTGAAGGCGGACTGATTTTTCTCGCTGCACTTAGCATTCTTTACACCGCCGTTTCCGATCTCATCTATGGATCGGAACTGCACAATGTGAGCGCAGGACTGTTGATTACGGGTGGTTTGGCGTTTGTAAATCTGTTATTGGGATGGGCGCTCATCCAAACCGGGAAAAAGCAAAACAGTGTTGTTCTGATCGCGAATGGTCACCACGTTTGGACCGACATGTGGACGAGTGTCGGAGTGATCATCGGGCTTGTGCTGGTTTCTGTAACCGGGGTTCTCTGGTTGGACCCGGTCGTGGCTATTATTCTGGCCTTGAATATCTTGTGGACCGCCACCAAGCTCGTCAAGAATGCTGTCCATGGACTAATGGAAGCGGCCGATCCAGCCGAGACGAAAAAAATAACCGATCTGCTCGAAAAGGCGGTGCGCGACCAGACAATATCTGGATTCCATCAACTGCGTCATCGGCGTGTAAACGACAGTATCTGGATCGAATATCACCTGTTGTTTCCTCTGGAAGATTCCATCTCGGAGGCTCACGAAAAATCACATGGAGTGGAAGAAGATTTGCATCTGTTGTTCAAAAACGACCACGTTGTTGTGACAGCGCATCTCGAGCCTCTTGAGCACGACGAAGCCCATCTGCACAGCCATCATGAGCCGCGGATCGATGTTCTCGGTAAGGGGTCGAAATGAAAGCTAAAAAAATAATCGTCATTGGAGGGGTGGCCTCTGGTCCTGCGGCCGTTGCAGAAGCGCGTCGCACAGATCCCGAAGCGGATATCACCATCGTTGAGATGGGTCCCGATATATCGTACAGCGCGTGCGAGATGCCACTGTACGTATCTGGGGAAATTGCGAATTCTGAGCGCCTGGTACGCTACCCGGTCGCCAAGTTCAGAGAACATTTTTCATCCACCGTTCTGACGCATCACCAAGCTGAAAGTATCGACGTACAGAGACGGGTGGTGACAGTCCGAGACCTTGCAACACAGCAGGAATGCGACCTGTCCTATGACAAGTTGGTTCTGGCTACCGGATCCGGGGCAGTCGTTACCGAGGCGCTTCAAATCAGCTCGAGAGACGTGCACGTTTTACGCAGTCTTCAGGACGCAAGGTCTGTCGTGGATACGCTGGAGGGGAGGACGATTCACCACGCGGTGATTATTGGAAGCGGATTTGTTGGCCTCGATGTGGTCGAATCATTGCTGCATCGGGGAATCCGGGTGACGATGCTAGCCTCAGAAGGCCGCGTACTCAACAGGTCGCTCGATGGCGATATGAGCGCTCTCGTTGTAGATCATCTGGAGCAGCAAGGAGTGTCGGTTCGCAGCGAGCGGGCCACCTCACTGGATGTGGCGCTAGATGGCTCGATTCGAGCTGTATCGACCGATGTCGGAGAGAAAATTGGTTGCGGATTCGTTCTCATAGCCGCGGGTACCCGGCCCCAGACAGAACTGGGGATTCAAGCGGGTCTCAAGACCGGTGAATCGGGAGCGTACGAGGTTGATTCACAGCTTCGGACGTCTGCGCCGGGAATCTGGGCGTGTGGCGACTGTATCGAAAAGAAGGACGCGGTCACAGGCACGAGTATTCGCGCACCACTCGCGCTCAACGCATTCCGTTCTGGCCGCGTTGCGGGACGCAACGCGGCCAGGAGCGGTAAAGGAAGACCTGCTAAGCTGGGACCCGTTGTGAGGGCGACTGCCATATCCGTCTGCGGGCTCGAGGTTGCCCACACGGGCTGGAGTGAGGAAGAGGCGCAGAATGCAGGATTATCGGCCGTAGGGGAGACCATAACGCACCGAAGTGCTTCGTCCCTCGCCAACCATCATCCACTTTCCGTCCGACTCGTGGCCGACCCCTCGAATGGTAAGCTCCTCGGAGCCCAGATTATCGGCATTCAAGGCGCGACCCAGCGGGTAAACATCATCACAGCCCTGCTCAGAAAGGGTGCAACAGTCGACGACCTGTACGACGTGGACTTCGTCTATTCGCCGCGGCTGTCGCCAGCCCACGATGCGCTGATGATCGCCGCCAGGATGATGCAGAAACGATTGATTGGTCAGCGATGAACTCAAGACAGAAGGTGACACCGGCTCGAACCTCCTCTGCGCGGCTTGAAGCGGCCCGGCAGCTGGATGAAAATCAGGAGAGGGATGCATTTGTCGGACTGTCCCGGAAAGACGGCGGGACCAACGCGGCTTTGGAACGGGGTGTCAGGGATCTTGTGTCCGGTGTCACTCGATGGCAGAGGTATCTCGATTTCCTGATAGAGTCGTTTTACAAGGGAGACGTATCGGGAATTGAGAAACCCATGAGGACAGTTCTGCGACTGGGGATTTATGAGCTGCTCTTTACCCGAAAGCCTGATCACGCTGTGCTAAACGAGTCTGTTGAGACGGCTAAGGTGCACGTGCGTCCGGGAGCAGGATCACTGACTAATGGGCTGCTTCGAAACATTCTTCGCAGCAAGGATTCGTTGCCCGAGCCATCAGGAACTCCACTGCGCAAGATTGCAATCAGACATTCTCATCCCGATTGGATGGTACGTCGATGGATTCAGCAATGGGGAGAAGACGACGCTGTCCGATTTCTCGAACACAACAATCAACGGCCCGTATTCGGAGTACACATTCTGTCTGAGAGGGAGGCTGTATTGGAGGCGATCGAAGATGCGGGTGCCGAGTGGGAAGCGTCTCCGTTTCTGACCGATTTCATTCGCGTCAAAAGCGTCCAGCCCCTACTGAGAGGTGGATTTTTAAAGCGCGGTGCAGTGCGCGTTCAAGACGAGGCGGCCGCCCTTGTAGTCAGATTTGTCGACCCCCATCCGGGCAATCAAGTGCTCGACCTATGTGCCGCTCCGGGAGGCAAGACGACTCTCCTGGCTCTCCTGCTTGAAGAGAATGGCCGGGTCGTCGCAGCCGATATTCATAAGCGGAGGCTGCGCCTGGTTAGACAAAACGTTGCGCTCTCCGGTGTAAATAATGTTGACGTGGAAGTTGCAGATGGTGTCGAACCGCCCGCGAACTGGAAGCATGCGTTTGACCATGTCTTGCTCGACGCGCCGTGCACCGGATTCGGCGTTCTTGGGAAACGGGCAGACATGCGTTGGAGGAGAACAGAATCCGACCTGGCGGACCTGATCGTACTTCAATGGAAACTGATGGACGGAGCCGCTTCCTGTGTAAAACCAGGGGGGATTCTCACCTACAGCACCTGTTCGGTTGATCCCGAAGAAAACGAGGCACAAGTGACCGCATTTCTGAAAGACAATGTGAGTTTTTCACTGGAAGATGCCCCGCCCTCGTTTCCTGAAGAGCTGCTCAGTGGAGGGAAAATGTACCTCAGTCTGCCCTTCCAGACGGACATGGACGGTGCCTTCGCAGCGAGATTGCGACGAAACCGCTGACTGATTGGCTAGCAAGTGGTTTTAGGGTGTATACCAGAGGAAGTGCCCTCAGAAACCTCGGGGTATCCTTTGGCATACCTCACACATCCGATCAAGCATCCGATTATGCATTCGATCACACAATTGCGGCCTATGCGTTTTTATTTGCGCTTTTTGCTTCTCTTCAGCCTGATCGGTGTATCAGTGTTCTCCGTTAAATCGGTCCAAGCGCAGCGAATTGCCAAATATGGCGCAGATTTTCTAGCCGGTGGAGTTGGTGCACGGGCTCTTGCGATGGGAGGAGCGTATATCGCAGTTTCCGACGATGTGTATGCCGGATTCTGGAATCCCGCCGGGTTGCATCATGTGAAGATGGCTGAAGCCTCGTATATGCACGCGGAGAGGTTTGCGGGGGTCGTTTCGTTCGATTATGCAGGTTTTGCAACTCCCTTTTCGGATAAAAGCGTAATAGGAATAACCCTGATTCGGAGTGGCGTCAATGATATTAAAAACACCCTCGACGCATGGGATCCGGAACGTAATCAACCAAAACTCGATCCTCAGAGTTCAATCTCGACCTTTTCAGCAGCTGATTATGCTTTATTCATTGGGTATGGACGAAAAGTGAACGATAAGCTCGCTATTGGAGTGACCTCCAAGATTATTCGGCGATCCATCGGGGAGTTCGCGCAGGCATGGGGTTATTCGATGGATGTTGGTGTTCAGTATCGTAGTAACTCCTGGGCTTTCGGTCTTACCATTCAGGATGTAACCACGATGCTGCAGTCGTGGTCGGTCGATACGGGAAGCTTGGCAAATTTAAAAGATGTTTTTGGAGATGACCTACCTGAAGGCGGCACTGAAGTGGTTTTGCCCGTGTTGCGTTTCGGTGCAGCGAGATCATTCGAGTACTCAAAGGGAAGATTGCTCGTGAGTATGGATGCCGACGTGGCATTCGATGGACACAGTGCAAACAGCTTTGGTGCTGGCGACGTGTCCATACATCCGCGGATGGGTGCAGAGTACAGCTACGCGGACGTCGTAGCATGCCGTGCCGGATTTAATCGCATTCAAAGTGTAGATGGAGTGGGGCTCGACCTCACACCTTCGATCGGCGCTGGCATTCGATTGGGACAGGCAGCCCTCGACTACGGCTTTGGAGATTTTGCAGGCCTGGTATCTGATCTTGGATACTCTCATCGCATATCTGTTCAGTACGCCTTCTCTTCTGGAGAATGAGCCCGAACTCACATACTGGCAGCATCTCTCTCGTAATTCCGGTCTACAACGAGGAATCTATGCTTCCCCTGCTCATCAGGGAGATAGAAGCGTTCCGAGAATCCCGTGAGGAAAGAATCGGAGTAATTCTGGTGGATGACGGCAGTACCGATGCAACGGCGACACTCGCCCGCTCGCTGACTAGCGAGCTTCGAGGCTATACGTTGGTCGCGTTCACCCGAAATTTCGGCCATCAACTGGCTGTTACGGCGGGTATTGAGGTCTGTACAGACGATGCTGCAATCGTGATGGACGCTGATCTACAGGATCCGCTCGATGTCGCAGGTAAAATGATAGACGCTTGGCACGAGGGATTTGATGTGGTCTACGGAGTTCGTACACAGCGCAATGACGTCGGATGGTTCCAACGCGTTACAGCACGGTTGTACTATCGATTTTTCCGCTCCTTTACGGGAGTTGAAGCGCCGGTGGATGCTGGTGACTTTCGGTTGTTGTCAAAAAAAGTCATGAAAGCATATCGACAACTTGGAGAGCAACAACCGTATGTGCGGGGTCTGATCGCGTGGCTCGGATTCAATCAGAAAGCGATCGAGTATGTGCGACCGGGCGGGCTTGCCGGATCCACCAAGTATCCATGGAGAAGGAGATTCGAGCTGGCCCTGGACGGAATTGCTTCGTTCTCAGGGAAGCCTCTTCGGTATGCGATGCGCATGGGAGTCGCGGTGTCAGCTGGATCGATTGTCGGGCTGATCTGGGTATTGTTCACCAAGTATGTTTTTCAAACAGCGATAACGGGCTGGGCATCGCTCATCTTTGTGGCTTTTTTCTTCGGGGGCTTACAACTGTTTTTTCTGGGAGTCCTGGGTTCGTATTTGGCGCGGGTCTACGATGAAGTAAAAGGCCGACCCAGGTACGTAATCCAGGAGATCTGGCTTTCCGGAGACGACGCTTCCGGGAGCGTTCAGGAAGATGACGAGTTGGTGACTTCGACCCATTTTACCAGGTTGGAAGAAGAGTGAAAAAAGAGGATTGGACCGGAGTTTCGATCAGTTTGGGCGTTCATCTCGTTCTGCTGATCATGTTGTCCCTGCTCACGGCAGCGGCCACGGACGAACGTCCCATGGGGTTTCTGGAAGTCGAATTTGGAGACTTCAAGGAAGGGCGACCGGTTCAGCGGGCTCCCGAACGAGTAGACCCGGAGCCGGATGAGGTGGAGCCGGATGAAGAAGTTGAAGAGCGGCCCGCAGTAGCTCCTCCTGATGAAGTGAAGCCGGTTGAGTTACCCAGCGAGAATCTGGACATCCCCGATGAAGAAATTATCGAAACACCTGAGGCTGATATCATCGCTCCCGAAAAGAGTGTGACGGTAGAAGAAGAGGTGGCGGAAGAACCGGAGCCTGAGCGGGAAGTCGTCCAACCTTTGGGGAGCGGCTCGTTGACCGCCGATGACGGCACCGACAGCGGTGATGAGGGGGAGGCGACCGAAGAGGTAGCTTCTGCACCGTATCGGATTGAAGGGCTGAATCGGGCCCCGACCAGTACGCCCCTGCCTATCTACTCAGACTCTGCGCCGGATGATGTTCGAATCAGTATCAGAATTACTGTAGATCCACAGGGCCGAATTATCCGAAGGATTCCGTTGATCAAGGGCGATCCAAACCTGGAGAGAGAAGTGATGAATGCACTACTCAGGTGGCGATTCAATGCGCTCCCGGTTGATGCTCCCCAAGAGAATCAGCTTGGCACGGTCTCTTTCCGATTCCGCCGTCACTGATCCGGGCTCAAGGGTCATTTTCGCGTCGTCATCCCAGCAATCCATTCCTGAACGTTCAACCCACCCCAGATCTTTGGGAAAAGGCTCTGGACGGAGTTCGGACTCTCGGTGGAGACGAATCCAAGTCCAAGGCTCATCGGACCAGATCGGACAATTACCAACCGAGTTCTTCCCAACGGAGGTTTCAGTTTCTCGATGGGGATGAGCCCGCGCAGGAAATAGGACGTCACGTCATCCGATTTAATCTCGGCAATCCCGGCTTCAGCGTTGGCGCCCATCCTTTGTGCAAGCGCCGTAGAGAACCGAGTGGGCTCAGATTTTCGATTCAGGCCGATCATTCCCACAGACAGGTATTCCAGCGTGGGCGGTATGCCGAATGTTGAACACAATCGATCATACTTGCCTCCGGTTTCGATAGACGCGAGACCTGTGAAAGCGGAAGGCCGCAATCCAAATGCGCTCCACGGCCATGAGTTGGCATCGATGGGTGCAGGATTCGTCACCTCCGAAGAAGTGAGTATTTCGATCGCGGGAGAGCCTTTTCCCTTTTTTTCCAGCACTCCGATGAAAAATCCGTCAGTATCGTTTTTATGCGGCCAAATCCTGATCGACTTGCAGAGAGAATCATCATATCTCGTTCCCTGCCATGATCTTAAGCCCGGTGAAGTGCGAAACTCCGGGAGATCAATAGTCTCAAGTTTGACCTGCTGTTCTTCTTCTGGTTGGGTAATTACCCGATTGAGAATAGCTTCATTTTCTTCCGGTGCATAAGTGCAGGTAGAGTACACAATGCGCCCACCCTGTCGTGTCAGCCGTATGGCGGCTCTCAGGATTGATTCTTGAGTACGCTCCAACTCGGACCGTCTATCGGGATGCTGCGGCCTCAGAACATTCGAGTGCTTTCTGGACGTTCCCTCACACGAACACGGCACGTCGGCAAGAACGGTGTCAAATGTGTCATTAACATCGGGAAAATGTCGAGCATCGTAGTTGGTTACGGATACGTTCGCGAGTCCCAGGCGATCTATGGTCCCGCGCAGTACGTGAAGGCGCGATCTTGAAATATCGTTCGCTACAACGCCGCCCTCATCTCCGATCGCGGCCGCGAGCTGGGCCGTCTTGTTACCCGGAGCGGCGCACATATCCAGAATCAGGTCCCCCGGCTTAGGCCTCGCAAGAATTGCAGGAATCATCGCGACCGCTTCTTGAATCAAAATGGATCCGGTCAAAAATGCATTCGCAAAAAGGGGGTCCTGCTTCCAATTGCGATACGCATCTGGATGCCAGGAGAGAGCAGAAGCGCCCGCATTTCGCAACAGGTCGTGTCCAAAACTCTGCCTGGGCAACACCCAACAGGTTGGACGATGTGGGGCGCCACAGGCTTCCACAAAAAGGTCGAAATCGTCGACAATATCCCGATATCTGTCCAGGACTGTTGTTCGAGTCATGTCAGGAGGGATTTTCTGGGGCGGCGAGCATAATGCGAAGGGATAGCCTCACTGCAAACTGTTGTATCACTCCCGCGGGATGGGTTCGAACGCGAGCGTCTGCCAGATTCAGAAACGAAATTCCGACCTGTATTCGCGGTCCGAAAAGGCTTTTTCTCACGGTGCCTTCAAATTCAACAGTGGTTGTAATCTCCCCGGTGTCAGACGTGATATATTCGGGCCACTGCATTCTCGAGGTGATCCGAAGGGCGCCGAAAAACGTAAGTCGTTCGAAGGCATGGGAGCTGATAGATGCCGAGAAGCGGTGACGCGGAAATCCCGTAAAATGCCTCCAGAACACCGAATCTCCGTTGGAAGAGACATGGTAAAACTGGTAGGACAGGCGGCTTGAGGTTGACAAAGAATGACGAAAAAAGACTCCCAGGCTTCGCGAGACAACCCAGCCTGCACGACCGCTGATGTAAGAGGTGCTCGGGATGAAAGGGCCCACACCAAACCGTTGAGTGATTATCCGGTCGGGAAGGGTCAAACCCGACGCATATCGAACGTTCAGGCCTGCCTGGAACGAAAGGACTTCAGAAAGGGGATAGGTCAGTTCAAATCCGGCCTCATAGATGTTCTCTGACGTTCGATCTGTATTGAAGGAGACATCGTCTGCCCACTCACCGAATGACACACCAAGAGACAGAAGTTCGCGCATCGACCACAGATTTCTTCTGACTCCGCCGGAATAATGTGCATTGATTCGGATCTGTGCACCATTATCAAGACTCCGAGACAGTGCGGAAGCGAGATTAATCGTCCTGGAGTCATCGTCAGAGAAAGGCCCGGACGTGTGGGAAAGTTCGCCTGTTGTCGTCCATCTGGTTCGCGAAGCGCTCACACTCAGAGAAAATCGTGCAAACACTGCAGATTCTCGGTGGGAGCCAAAGGTCGAGATCTGGTCGACTTCGTTGATTCGTCCTCCACCGGCTATCTCTAGAATAGCAGCGCCTATAGAATGTTCAACAAACAATTCTCCCGAAGACTCGCGAAGTTGCAACTCGCCCGGCAGGCTGATTATTGCTGTTCGATTCTGTATCTCAAATCTGTCAAAACTGGCCCGCACACCGACCCGGTTCCTGGACGACGTGTTGATCAGGCTTGACGTTTTGAGCCAGGTCCAACGCTGTCTGTTGGGCCACTCCCATCCGGCAAACTCGCTGAACAGATGATCCTTTTTATGCGCACTGCCCCCGCGAATATGGATCTCGACTCGACTTGTCTCGAGCAATAATCGGACGTGGGGAGCAAAGATTGTCACAACAGGCTGCTTCTCCTCGCCGTAAACGCGCCACATTCGGCCCGACGTCACTTCGTCGGTGAGATGATAGAGGTCCGTATTCAGGCCGGCCTGGACGAAGAACGGTCGCCGTCCATAGGACATTCGCAAGTTGGCAACGGGTCCGCTCCGGTCAACGTTTGACAGTGTGGAGTCGGCGTAGATGGCGGGGCCGGGATCGCCCGTCTCATTGACTACGGCCGCGGATCCTCGCAGGAGAAATCCTTGTGGTTTGTCGGTACGAATCGAGACCATGCCGTCCGCCAGTCTGCCCTGCGGCAGAATGGTGATTTCGGGCGTGTACTCGATCTTCGAAATATCAGAGGGTGAAACCGGAATAAACTCGGTGATGGATCTGTCCAGGAAAAAGAAAGGCATGCTCATTCCATCGACCAGGATAGTAGGCCCTTCCCCATGAAGACCGCTAAGACCCGATCCGATAAATCGGAGTGTGTATCGGTCGGTCGACCAGGAGTGCAGCGGATGGAGAGTTCGGAGTAGTTCTGACAAGCGAACGGCGTTGCGAGATTGGAGCTCGTCTCGATCCCACGTCGCTTCCTGGGCCGAAGCGTATGGACACAGAGCGCAGAACAGAATTATGACGAGGAAGCACCTCATCGGAAAAATCCCTTCAACCAGCCGGGAGACCTGAGATCCAGCGTGATTCCAATCGAGAAATCTGTGTATTCGAGGCGTGGACGTGTGTAGAGGCGGACTCCACGAAATTCGGCGAAGCCGTGGGTGTTATCCGTGATTTTGCTCAGAAGCCGTACAAAGGGGGCGACGATTATTTCAGACTCAAAGCGATCGCCCTGGGACTCATCAATATCTATCATCATGAACACGTTTCCGACCAACAACCCGCCTTCAAGCCCGACGCGATTTTCCGATGACGCTAAGGATGACGTTGAGATGGACCAACCGGCAAGGAGTGACAGCGCCTGAAAATCAGGAAGCGACGATTCGTTCGTCGTCCAGGGTGCCCAGCCGATCTCGAGTTCGAGGCGGCCCCGGTAGTACGGTGTAGAGGCTGATAGCTTCGCGCCGAGTCCGGCTTGCCACTCTTCGAAGCCGGCTGCTCGTGAGATCAGAGACGGCGCCAGCGCGATTCGAACAGTTTCAAAGCCCGCCTTCTTCTCATCAATTGCTTCTGATTGAGCGTGACTTGATTGGCACGCCAGCAAGGCGATCCAGAGCACGAGTAGAGCGGTAAATGGTCGGATCAAGAAGGTAGCCCTAATAGGCCTGTGTCCAGTTGAAACGATAGGAAAGAGACGCAGAACCGACAAACTCGGTGGAGCTCCGTCCCTTCATGTGATGCTGATTGGTGGTAATATTAAGGCCGGCATCGAAGCGCACATCCAAACGTTGACTCACCAGGCCCAGAGCGCGAATGGAGGGGCGAAACGTGCGTTCGACCGTTCCATCCAGAATGAGATCCGCCGAATCGTGGGAGGGAAAGGCATTGTGGACGTCCTGTTCGCCCTGAAAGAGGATATCGATGCCGGGCGAAATTCTCCAGCCGGGTAATTTCAGCCAGTGGGCTGCAATACGGAGTGTAATGAAATCCGAAAATTGGGTGCCAATTCCGCGCCCCAGGTACAGATACTTACCTTCATTTTGCGGCGAATTGTAGGTGCGTGAGGTTACGAGTGTACCGCTGATGGAGAGGTCGAAGTCAGGGGTCAGTCCGGCCCGATACACGGTGAGACTTGCCGCTACAGATGCAGGTTCATTTCCATTCAGTATGTCGAAGTCATCCAGGGCGATCTGACCCTGGATCAGTGTAGTGGGTGCCTGAAACTGGAAGAAAAGGCCCAAAAGGCCATTATTCTCCTCGTTTTTAGGCTTTTCATCCACGGAGAGCAGGGCCAGCTGAAACGGATTCAGAAATTTCAGGGATAATCCGCTGTTGGAGCCTGAATACAGGATTGAATGCATCAATCCCACGGACCAGCGCCCCGGTTTGGAAAAAGTCAGTTTATGTGCCGCCAGGTACCGTCGCTCGCTTCCCGTACCGACCGAGTCATCTCCGGCAACGCCGGTGAACCTTCCGTCTCCTGTGATGCTGTCCAGCTCGGAGATACTCGATCTAAGATTGAGGCGAGGAGTCCCCAGCCGGAACGAGAGGTGATCCATTGGACGTGGATTGTCGCTCAGGATGAGGCCGGGTTGCCCGTACCCTCCCCAATGTTGTCTGACACGGCCCAGAAGAAAGGAAGCATACTTGCCGTCGTAGGATACGTAAGCATTCTCAGGCCGGATGGCCCAGCGGTGTGCCGTATCGAGCCCATCGGGGTCCCGGTCGTAATAGCGATCGTGCCTCCAGCCCCAGGCACCCGTCCAATTCCCGGCACTAAACCAGGACTCGAAGGAAACGAGTGAATAGACTACACTGGAGGGACTTCTCTCCGTACGAAGGAGATCGGAGCGCTCCTGCGTCGCGATCGTGCTTCCGCCACGAATCCGGATACCTGTGGCCGTTTTACCCTTCGGAAAGGTGTGTAATCGGTCTGCGATTCTTCGGAACCACTCTTTCTCGGGAAGCGGAGCTCCGGCGAGCGAGCTGTCGATGGAGAGCTGATAGTCCCGTTCGAGATATGGAAGGGCACCCGGGTCCAGATTCGCCAGATATCCGCGAGCGAGAAGTGAATTCGAGACCCATAAAACTGGATCGTCAGCGGGCAAGATGGGGCCGTTTTGTGCTCGGGCTTCGACCGAGCACAAAAAAAGTATCGCAATGGTGGCAACGAGGCTACGAGTCATATCAATTTCCCTTCTCGTTTGCCAAACTAGGTGAACATCGGCAGATATTCAGGGTTTGCAGGACAACAAAGTAGAATCCGACACTGCGTATCCAGATCGTATTTTCAGATCCTTATTTCAGATCCTTATTTCAGATCTTGTTTTCAGATTGTGGTAACCGGTCCCATTTGCTTCCCGAATTTCAGCATTCTAGCTTTTCCACACAGACTTTCATCTGAGCGGCAAGGCCGAATCGAACGTTTCGAGTGAACAGAAGAACCGAACTCATCTTTCTGGTGGCCATGGACGCGGTGGCTCTCGCCTGGGCCAATCAGCTCTGGTACTGGGCGCGGTTCGACTGGGCGTGGTTGACTCCTCCCGTATTTTCGCCATCACCAGAATCCACGCCTGTCGTTATCCTGCTGCTGGCGGGGTACTGGCTGCTTGTGTTCATGTTCTATGGTCTCTATAGAGAGCGATACGCGGCATCGCGATTCGATGAACTGATCACGATCACCAAGGTGGTCACAATCGGGATCCTGGTCCTGTTTTTTCTGCTGTTTATCGACACCCTGGATGCGCATTCGGCAGGCACCAACCTCATTTTTTACTGGGGCGCCATCATTGTGCTCGTTTCGGCGGGTCGAATCGTAGTCCGCTCGTTTCAAAAAGTATTGATTCTCCGCGGAAAAGGACTGCATCGCACCCTGATTGTTGGGTGGTCGGATGTTCTCGATTCTTTATACGATGAGGTGGCCAGGTATCCGGAAGCGGGCCTCGATATCGTCGGTGCCATTCGGCTCTCGAGCGACCAGGGCGATTCTGAGCCGCTCAAAGGCGACCAGTACCGAGTCGATGAACTGCCAAGGATTATCGATGAGCTGGAGATTCGAGATGTGTTGATCGCGCTAGGCCCGAACGATGGGGATCAACTCATGGAAGTTCTCCGACTCTGTGACGGCAAACCCGTGTCACTGAAGCTCGTGCCAGATTTCTACTCGATCATCGGAGGGATGGCTCGTACGGAGCACATGTACGGACTGCCGTTGATTGAGGTGCTTCCCGAGCCGATGCAGGCCTGGGAGCAGAGTTTTAAACGACTCATTGACTTCTTTTTGGCGCTCACAGTGCTTGTGATTGGCCTCCCGGTGTGGATTTTTATTGCCCTCCTCGTTCGGCTCACGAGTTCAGGCCCTGCTATCTACAGGCAGAGGAGAATTGGGCAGAAGGGTCGCGAATTCACCATGCTAAAGTTCAGAACGATGAACCAGGATGCCGAAGCATCTACTGGACCGATCTGGGCGAAAGAAGATGATCCTAGGTTCACCCGCCTAGGAAAATGGCTCAGAAAAACGCGATTGGATGAAGTCCCTCAATTCCTGAACGTACTGAAAGGGGAAATGAGTCTGGTCGGTCCACGGCCCGAGCGTCCTTTCTTCGTTGAAAAGCTGGCAAAAGAAATTCCTCTTTATTCTCGCCGTCATCGTGTTAAACCGGGCATCACCGGGTGGGCGCAGGTAAAGTGGAAATACGATTCGAATCTCGAAGACGTGCAGCAAAAGGTTAAATACGATCTCTTCTATATCGAGAACATGAGTCTCCGAAGGGATTTGCAGATATTGTTCAGAACCGTTTACACCGCCATTCGCGGGGGTGGTCGCTGAGGTTTTCTACGCCGTATCTTTGGCGGCCCAGAACGGCCCTTTCTCCTGACAGCCCCAATCGGGGCACAGCATGCGCATCAAAACGAAAAAGGAAATTGAAGCTCTGTATCGAGCACTGCTCCTTCCGCGGGTCATCGAGGAAAAGCAGCTCCGTTTGATACGCCAGGGGCGGCTGTCGAAGTGGTTCAGCGGATTCGGCCAGGAGGCGATTTCAGTGGGTGTCGTGTATGCCCTACAAGAGCAGGATTACCTCCTCCCCATGCATAGAAATCTGGGAGTCTGGACCGGTCGTGATATTGACCTTGAGCGCCTTTTTTGCCAATTAATGGGAAAGGAGGGCGGCTTCACCCGAGGTCGGGATCGCACCTTCCATTTTGGATTGCCGGAGAAAAACATCATCGGCATGATTTCCCAACTCGCTGCAATGCTTCCGGTGGCAAATGGATTGGCGATGGCCGCCAGAATGGACAGCGAAGATCGCGTGGCCGCGGCATTCGTTGGGGAAGGTGCTACTCGTGAGGGAGATTTCCACGAGGCCCTGAATCTGGCTGCCATGTGGAGTCTACCCGTCCTGTTCGTGGTCGAAAACAACGGATATGGACTTTCGACCCCTACTTCTGAGGCAATTCCGGTCGAAAACTTGGTTGATGCAGCTTCAGGATACGGTATGGCTTCCGCCATGGTGGACGGCAATGACGTTTTGGCAGTGATAAAAGCTGTTCAGATTGCGCGCAAGAGAGCCGTCGATGGAGACGGCCCAACTCTGTTGGAAATGAAGACCTTCCGGATGCGGGGTCATGAAGAAGCCTCCGGCACGAAATATGTCCCCGATGAATTGATGCAGGAATGGGCCGCCAAAGATCCGATAGAGCGGTTCGAATCCTTCGCCGGAAAAAGTATCCCTACTACGAAGCTTAAACAGATTCGGGAGAGCTTGACGACTCAGATCGACGAGTTGGCGGAATGGGCTCTGAAGCAGCCAGAAGTGGTCAGCGATGCGGAAACGGAACACGGCGATCTGTTCGCCGCAGTTGACGGTAAAAAGTCCGTACAGCTGAGCGATGACGTTGCAGAACGTAGATTCATAGACGCCATATCCGATGGGCTGCTCTCCGGGATGCGCGAGGAGCCGAAGTCCATCATCATGGGACAGGATATTGCCGAGTATGGAGGAGTTTTCAAGGTCACCCAGGGTTTTCTGGAAGAGTTTGGAGCCGATAGAGTTCGAAATACTCCGATCATCGAGAGCGGCGCCATCGGGGCTGCCATGGGGCTGGCGCTCTCCGGGTACAAGCCCATTGTTGAGATTCAGTATTCCGATTTCATCGCCTGCGGATTCAATCAGATCGTGAACAATTTGGCGACGACGCATTATCGGTGGGGTGCCCCCTTAAATGTCACCATCCGCGCACCATTCGGAGGCGGAATCGGTGCGGGTCCATTCCATTCGCAGTCCACGGAAGCCTGGTTTTGCCATACCCCGGGATTGAAAGTTGTCGTACCATCCTCTCCGGCCGATGCGAAAGGCCTTCTGCTTTCCAGTCTTGATGACCCCAACCCCGTGCTGTATTTCGAACACAAAATGCTCTACCGATCCATTCGGGGGCCGGTACCTGCCGACGCCCGACGCGTACCGCTTGGTCAGGCCAGCGTTGTTCGTGAAGGGGTGGATGCAACCATCGTGACCTACGGCGTCGGCGTTCACTGGGCAGTAGAGGCTGCTGAAAATTGGGAAAAGCGCGGTCGAAAGCTCGAAGTCATCGATCTCAGGACCCTCATCCCATGGGACAGAGAAACTGTTCTCACGTCGGTCAAGAAAACCAATCGGGTACTGGTCCTGCATGAGGCGACTCGTACCGGCGGATTCGGCGGAGAAATAGCGTCACAGATTGCAGAACTGGTGTTTGAACACCTCGATGCGCCGCCCAAACGCCTCGGAGGTGCAGACCTTCCAATCGCGTTTTCCAAATCCATTGAGGATGAAATCTACTCGGCCAAGAGCAGGTTGGATGGAGGAATTGAAGAGCTCCTCTCGTACTGAGGAAACGATCAGTTATGAGAAAATCAGCGAGGACGCAGGATCAGAAAATCCTCAAGCGGGTTTTGATGCCCCCGAATTCCGGGATCACTCAATCAATTTTGTTTTGGACATGCATATGAGCGAGCGTCAGAATTATCTCACCTTCATTTCGCTCTTCGTGGCGATGATCCTGATTGCCGGATGCGGATCCGACACGGAATACCCGATCCGGAGTGAAGTAGAGGGCACACTCCGCATCCGCGCGGCGATTGATTCGACGGGAGATTTCAGCGGCTTCAGGATTTCAGTCCTGACCCAGAAAGATGGAGACGTGGATACGTTGGGAACGGCCGTGACGGGGCGTGACGGTGGCTTTTCAATGACCGTGCGTGCCCCTGAAAAAGGTATTTATCCCATTCTCGTTGAGCGCGAAGGTACTACGCTGTCCATAGGGGAGTTTGTGGCAGTCGAAGGAGACAGCGTCAGGATTTCAGCCACGTTTCCACTCGGAACACGCCCTCTTCCCATTTTGTCGATGGAAAACGCCGCGTGGACAGCTTACAAAAACACCAAAGCTCAACACAATAGATCCATGCTGGATCTGCTGGAATCCGATTCTTACCAGCCGCAGGGCCTCGGACTCATCACCGCACAGACGAGCGCCATTTTGTGGAGTATCCAGAGTTCGTATGCTGGTACCATGGGGGGCGAACTTGCGATGGCAGAGTCGATCGTCATGATGGAAGGATGGGATGATTCGACCGTTGTGGCAAGGCTCGAAGAGGTCTCACTGGAGAATGAAAGCATTGTAGAAGTTGTCCGGGCAGCGCGACGATCTGTCGCTCGTATCAGTGGGGGAGAAGCCTCCATTGATCTCATTCGAGACTACCTGGCTCGAGTTCCTGAAAGTAAACAGGCCGGAATAATGGCCGAATTGGTGATCGCGTTTGCAGACAGTGGAATGACCGTCCAGGCTGTGGAGGCCTCGACCGATTTGCGCCGGTTGTATCCGGATTCCGAATGGTTTGACTGGGCTGCCCGCGCAACGTACGACTTGGAAAACCTTCAGCCCGGAATGGAAGCTCCTGTTTATTCGGTCACCTCGAGAGAGGGTGTCGAACTTTCATCCTCGACTCTGACCGGGAAATTCGTTGTCCTGGAGTTTTTTAATCCACTCGAACAGATTTGGCGTCGGGAATTGCAGGTTCGGGATGGAATAGCTGGTGCGCTCAGTCGGAGTGCCTTCGAGACGATATCCGTATCCGTCGAGCCTGATTCTGTCATCAATGAGGCTCTTTTTGACGGAAGTGATCATCCCGGACATTTTATCTGGTCTGATCGAGGACTTGACCACCAAATTGTGAAAGATTATAACGTGAACGTCTTGCCCACTCGATTCCTGATCAATCCAGATGGAATGATTGTCGCGAGGTACACCGGACCTGCGCTCGCAAATCTTGAGCGCGACCTTGTGACTATAATCTCTGACTTGAACGATATTGCAGCAAGACTGGGCCAGTAAAATCGTCCGTCCCCAACCCCGAAATTGACCGAGACCGAAGCTTATGCTGGTAGCTGGAAACTGGAAGATGAACCTTGATCTCGCCGCAGCGAGACAACTTACGTCGGGTGTCGTTTCTGCAATTGGAGACCCGAGTCCGGTAGACGTCGCGATCTGCCCGCCCTTTGTCGATCTGGATGCCACCTTTTCGATCTTGCACGGCAGTGGTATCAGAATGGGTGCTCAAAACATGCACGCGGCCGAATCAGGAGCATTTACAGGAGAAATATCAGCCGGAATGCTCCGGGCTGTGGGTTGTCACTACGTGATCCTCGGCCACTCCGAGCGGCGCCAGATATTCGGCGAATCCAATGCGGGAGTGTCCAATAAGACGATTCAAGCCAGGAAATATCGACTCGTTCCAATTGTATGTGTCGGTGAATCACTCGAGCAGCGAAATGCTGGCGATCACGAGTCTGTAGTGGAAACTCAGGTGCGCGAAAGCCTCGAGGGCGTAGTCATCGAGGCGTCATCGGAAATGGTCCTGGCCTACGAGCCCGTGTGGGCTATCGGGACGGGTCAAACGGCTTCAGGCGATCAGGTCGAGGAGATGCATGGCCACATTCGGGGCATTCTCAAAGATCTTTTTGGAAAGGCTGTTGGCGCCGAAATAGCCGTTTTGTACGGCGGCAGTGTTAATCCAGGCAACGCGAAAGATCTTTTTTCCCGGGAAGATGTCGATGGCGGCCTTATTGGAGGCGCAAGTCTGAACGCGGACAAATTTGCGGCTATAGTTGCCGCAGCCCAAAGTGTCCAGTAGAGAAGTCGTTCGCGAAGCTGGCCCCAGGTCAATCTGATTTCTTTTCAGAGCTGGATTCAGATTTGGATTCAGGTTTGGATTCAGATGTGGGTGTCTTTGTTTCTTTTGATGTCTCCTTCTTGCTCCCTGTTTCCTCTGTTTTCTCTGATTTTGAAGAATCAGAGCTGGGTTCGCCCGATTTTCGAACATAGTCGGTGACGTAGAATCCGCTTCCCTTGAATACGAGTCCTGACCCACCCGAAATGAGACGTTTTACCTTCTGGCCAGTCGTGGGACACTCGGCGAGGGGATCTTCTGTAATCCGCTGTTGGATTTCGAAGGATGTCCCGTCTTCGCGCAGATATTCGTACGTGGGCATGGCTACAATTGGGATCTGGAGGAGGCGGGATCTGGAGGGGGCGGGGTCTAGGAGGGCACAACAGTCGCCGTTGAAGTCTCCTCGTGCCATCCTGTTCCTTGCTGTTCGGCAGCAGAGTCTGCGATCCATCTATTCCGAGAGCGCAGCATTCGTATTTATTCCTTTTCTGAGGGCGATGAAAGCGTTATCTGCGACTGCCGGTCGGATAGGTATGTGTTTTCGGTTATCTCGAGATGGATGAACACGATTCGTGAGCAATATCACGAAAAGTTTTGAGTCCGGGTCTACCCAGAAGGAGGTTCCTGTAAATCCGGTATGCCCGAAGGATCGAGGACCAAATAAGCGGCCAGCCGAGGAATACCCGGTGGGACTTCTTGTATCCCAGCCGAGGGCGCGGGTATTTCGCATTTCCTTGTCGACGCGGGTAGTGAAGAGTCGGATCGTTTCCGGTCGAAGAAAAACGCGATCGCCGATTTGGCCCTCGGCAGTCAACATTCCTGCAAACCGGGCAAGGTCATCTGCTGTCGAAAACAATCCGGCATGTCCGGCCATGCCTCCCAATAGATATGCCGTCTCGTCATGAACCTCTCCTTGAAGCGTGCGATTCCGAAAATAATCGTCAATCTCTGTGGGTACCGCGCCTGGACTGCCCCCCTGCCGCACCGGTAGGTAACCGGTACTCATCATTGAAAGCGGCTCGAAAATATGCGACCGGGCGTATTCACCGAATGGTTCTTCTGTGATTCGCTCGATCATCCAGACCAGAGAGATGGGACCAAAATCAGAGTACTTCGACTCACTTCCCGGTTCATAATTAAGCGTATCGGCCAGAATTCTGCGCTTCACCTCGGCCGCGGATCTGACGCCCTGCATATGAAACGGTCTGAAGGGAATCAGACCACCCGTGTGGGTCAATAAATTCCAGATGGTGACCGACCCTTTCCCGTTCTGTCCGAATTCGGGAAGGTAATCAGCTACGGGTCGCTCCAGATCGATGAGGCCGGCTTCGTACAATTGCATGACGGCCGTCGTGGTCGCGATGACTTTGGTAAGCGAGGCCAGGTCGAAGACATCGTTGGACTCAAGGTCACGTTTTCTGTCGAATGTGTGCGATCCAAACAGGGTTCTTTTTACGATCGACTGCTCCCTTCCGATCGCGATGGAGGCAGCGGGGAACGCACTGTCCGCGATGGCGCTTGAAAGTAGCTCGTCGATCTCGGCGAGTGCACGTTCATCAAGTCCCACATCAGCCGGTTTTGCAACAGATGTCACAAATTGGGGCAGTCGAAGTCCATACCCCCGAGGGTACTGCTCGGATAGGTGAATGGGTAGTCGTCCCTTCGAGACCGCCATTCCGAAGATCACGTCGGACACGGCCTCCAGCATGGCTGGAGAGGAGTCATATCCCAGTAGAACGACCGGTACGTTATCCGGCAGATCTGTCACGGCGTACGGCGAATCGAAGTTCAGGTAGAACATCCGGTCGGTCGCACTCTCGAAGTCCGTTATCATCCGATTCCGGTTCCATCCAAAAATGGGTGTGATGCCCGTGAAGTCCGCGAACAGAACGGTATTACTTTTCCTGGCTTCTCTGAAAAGCGAGGACATCGACATGGTCCATGTTCTGGGGTTGACGGATATATGGGTGACGTTGCCGCCATTCCGCTCATCCAGATACTCGAGTAAAGAGAAGGCAGGGTTCGTCCTGACGCCCCCGTACGATCTGAAATCGACGGTAATCAGAAGGAGGGACTCCCCGGCGAGAGAGAGAGGCAGCGGAGCTTCGGCCTTCAACACCGTCACCGCATCGCGCGCCATGAACATGGCGCGCTGATTTTCGACATCAGAGTCTACGGCTTCCAAGATCCCGGGAAAATCTGAAAAGCGCTCACGCAGGTGAAGTCCAGCCCTGAATTTCGCCCGTAATATTCGCGCCACAGAAGAGTCAATTCTGGACTCCGTCAGTGTGCCGTTTCGAACCGCGTCAATTATTGCCAGTTGGGTCTTTCGTGAGTCCAGTGGCATCAAGAGCACGTCAACACCTGCTCTGATGGCCATCAGGCCCGCATCTTCATCAAAATTCGGATTCAGGGCCCCCGCCATATTCAGGGCGTCAGTGAAAATGATTCCGTCGAACTCAAGGGTATCACGCGCCAGATCCGTTACGATTCTGTGCGAAAAGGTGGCAGCTACAGAATCTTCGAACGCGTGGCCACGAGGAATGACGTGGGCGGTCATCAGCGCATCCAACGAATCCCTCATCATCTGTCTGAAGGGGTGTACGTCCACGGCGAGAAAGGCTCTCGTGTCCCGACGCGCGACAGGGAGATCGGTGTGAGAATCGCGAGAGGTAGATCCGTGACCTGGAAAGTGTTTGGCGACCGACATTAGTCCTCCTGCCCGGACTCCCTTCACAAACTGGCCAGCATAGAGCGCGACTGAATCGGGATGGTCCGACCATGCTCGCGTCCCGATTACGGGATTCGCCGGGTTCGTATTTACATCGGCGGTCGGAGCAAACAAGATATTGACCCCGACCATTGCCGCCTGTCTGGCCGTTTTCAGTCCAGATTCGAAGGCGTTGTTTGCTTGCTGCGTCGCTCCGATTGACATCGCATTGGGAAAACGCGTGAGATCCCACAGACGAAGGCCCGCGCCCCACTCGGCGTCGAGTGCAATGAACAGAGGGATCGCGCTCTGTTGCTGGACCCACTCGATCCACACAGAGTGCGAGAGAGGGTGTTCGGCGAACAAGACCACTCCGCCCGCTCTGGTCTCCGCGATCCGCCGACGCACGTGGTCTCTTTCGTCCGGGTCCGAAATATCCCCGGGGGCTGCCATGTCGATCATGATCATCTGACCGACTTTCTCTTCCAGAGTAAGTGCACCAAGCGTAGAATCAGCCCAGGTTTGGCTGGGTGTCATCTTGCTCGCAGGAGTCCCGCAACCGCCACAGAGCGGCAAGAAAACTGCACCAAGCACTACGAGACATGAGCGTGTTGAGATCAATCGATGTAGAACTGATTTGATGGGTGGTGCCCATTGAAACGTTCAAATTGAAACGTGCACCTGGTGCGATTTCCGAATTGTACGTTAAGACGGCTCTGGTTCACCATTACCGTTGTGTGCGCACCTAACTTATGTATAGAATTGTTCAACTTTGCTCGTGTTCTCCACTTCGAAGTCCGGACATTTTTTTCATCCCGGAATCTATGGCCGGTTAACACAATCTGAAAGCACGTTGTAGCTGAGTGTTAGCCGGCCCAAATCAGAACGAAGTGATAGTAGATACAAAGAAGGGCAGTGGATCTGTTCTAACTGTCTTATTTCTGGGCGTCCTAATGGGAGCGCTCGACATCGCCATTCTGGGTCCCGCAATCCCGGCAATCCGGGAATCGTTCGGGTTGGATGATCGACTCGCTTCCTGGGTATTCTCGGTCTGGGTTCTCGCGAATCTGGTCAGTGTCCCGATGATGACCAAACTCGCGGATAAGTACGGCCGGAAAAAAATATACTTGTTCGATCTGGCTCTGTTCGGTATAGGAAGTCTCGTCGTTTCGCTTTCTCCAACCTACGGAGTGCTCCTCGCGGGACGGGCCCTGCAAGGAATGGCGGCCTCCGGAATATTCCCCGTTGCAGCGGCAGTCATCGGAGATGTTGTAGCTCCCGAAAAGCGAGGAAGAGCCTTCGGAATGCTGGGATCGGTCTTCGGACTCGCCTTCATCATCGGTCCGATATTCGCGGGTTTCATGCTCAAAATTGGATGGCGATGGCTTTATATGGCGATTCCTCCTGGAGCGTTGATCATCCTCATATTTGGATGGAGATTTCTCCCCGCGTCACCGGAAAGAAGCGAGAAAAAACTGGATCTTCGCGGGCTTGTATTTCTGGCCGGATTTCTTTTGTCCCTCGCTTACGGTCTCACCAACCTGGACACTGCAGACCTGGTTGGAAGCCTCTCATCCTTGCGTGTAGCGAGTGCCTTTCTGGCGGCGTCCGTTCTTCTACCGCTCTTTGCGTGGGCAGAGAGAAATGTAGAGGATCCGGTGCTTCGACTGGATCTGTTTCGAAATCGTCAGGTGGCGCTTGCCTCGATAATAGCTGTAGGCGCGGGAATCAACGAGGCCGCGTTCATCTTTTTTCCGACGATCACTGTCCTGGCCTTTGGAGTGACAACCTCAACCGCTTCGTTCATGCTGTTGCCGATGATGGTAGCCGTTGCGATCGGCTCGCCAGTGGCAGGTCGACTCCTGGATAAATTGGGATCGAAGACGATTGTCCTGAGCAGCAATTTCCTGCTGGCGATGGGAATGTTCGGGGTTGCCACAAGCACGACAGCCAGACCTGTTTTTTATATCGGCTCGGTCCTTATTGGACTCGGACTCGCGGGACTGCTAGGGTCATCCTTGAATTACATACTCATCCACGAAGCAAGAAAGCGTGAGCGAGCCATCTCGCAGGGCTTGATCACATTGTTCATTTCGGTCGGGCAGTTGTTCTCGGCGGCGGTCGTAGGTGCGATTGCAGCTTCCTCAGATTTTGCTCTCGACGGATATAAGACGGCTTTTCTGGTCATCGTGACCGCTACTCTGCTGATATCCGTAGCCTCATTTTTCCTGAAAAACAAATCAGAAGAACAAGAGACAGTCTTCGGTAACGGAGATTCTAAGAGCTCCCAGAACGCAGCAGAGAATCCATAGCAGCCTTTCAGTCCACTTGGTCCCCGTTGTCGACGTGAACGTCCATCTGTGGAAAAGGAATACCAATACCGGCTTCGTCGAGGGCAATTTTTACCGACTCGGTAGCAGCTTCCCTGACGGAGCCGAACTCCGAAGTTTTCGCCCATGCTCGAACGGACCAGTCGATGGATGATCCACCCAACCCTTTCAGAATGGCGGCTGGCGCGGGTTCGGTCAAAACCCCATCAAGATTCTTCACGGCATTCAGCAACACTTCGCGTGTATGTCTAATATCCGCAGAATAGTCGGTCCCGACCTCCACTTCGAGACGACGGGTGTCGTGAAAGGTTATGTTTTCGATTGTTGAGCCGTAAATGCTTCCGTTCGGCACGAAAATTCTCCGGTTATCGGGCGAATCGAACAGCGTCGAAAACAGGTTTATTTCAACGATCGTTCCGGTTACTCCTCCGGCCGAAACGAAATCTCCGATTTTGAATGGTCGGAATATGAGGAGCATGATCCCCGAGGAAAAATTACTCAACGTGCCTTGGAGGGCCAATCCTATCGCCAGGCCGGCCACGCCAATCAGCGCGGCGAAACTGGTGGTCTCAAATCCAAAGATGCTGAGGCATCCCAGCAAGGCCATCGTGAGGACGGCGTATTTCACGAGGCTGCCGAAAAAGTACGCCAGAGTCTCGTCGAGCCTCTGAGCGACCAGCCTGGATACGCGTTTTTTGAGCCACTTGGAGACGATCCACGAGACAATCAGGAGGACGAGAACACCGACAACTTTTGGTAAAAATACCGTCAAGACATTTTGCAGCGTCTCCTGTATTTCAGATAGTTCCATGTCGTTGGGGATGTTGAGAGGTAGAATGAGGGCGGCGGCGCTCTAGGTAATTCTTCCGGTTCCGGTCCAGAACAATATCAGGAATTCGATTTATTTCTCATCAGCCACTGTCCGAGTCGATCCGTGAGCCAACCGGCTGCGGCGAGAATGAACACCTCCCGGAAAGAGCGCAGCAGTACCCGTCGAATGAGGTAGGTGAACGTCCTTGGAACCAGAGCGCCGACGATCAGGGCGGCAATAAATCCAGCAATCGATCGACTCAGATCATCTTGAGGCATGCGAAATTTCGCGATCGATTTTCTCATCTGCTTCAGTCGGTGGTGTTTTTAACTGCAAGTTGGCCGCAAGCTGCGTCAATATCCTGACCCCTGCTTCTACGAACCGTTACCGTGACCCGTTCTCTTACCAGACACGAAATGAAGTCATTCAAACATTTTTCGGAGGATCTCTGAAAACCAAGGCCCTCGACCGGGTTGTACATGATCAAGTTGACTTTGCTGGGCGCGCGCTTTACCAATCGAGCCAGTTCTTTGGCGTCTTCGATGCTGTCATTAAAGCCCTCAAACATACAGTATTCGTACGTAATCGCTTTCTTCGTGGAAGAAGTATAGTAGCTGATGGCCTGCATCAGGCTTGTTAGATCGGTTTTAGCCTTACGATTGACAGGCATGATGGAAGAGCGCTTTTCGTCAAACGGCGAGTGAAGCGAAACTGCGAGATTAAATCGGGTCTCGTCGTCGGCCAATTGCCGGATTCGGCCCGCCAGACCAACCGTCGATACGGTAATTCGTCTTGCGGCCAAATCCATGCCTTCAGGCGAAGTTAGCTTTTCGATGGAATCGAGGACCGCATCGTAATTCAGAAGCGGTTCACCCATTCCCATATACACGATGTTCGTCACCCGAGAATCATAGCGCTCGAGCGCCAGTTTATTGATTATGAGAACCTGATCCACGATTTCTCCAGATGTCAGGTTTTGACGAAATCCCATCTGGCCGGTCGCGCAAAAAGAGCAGTCCATCGCACAACCAACCTGGCTCGAGACACAAACCGTCAGGCGTGAAGCGGTCCCATCTGGATTCAAATCAGGTATGAGGACGGTTTCAATATGTTGCCCGGTACTGAGCGCAAACAGCAGTTTGATGGTCCCGTCCGACGCTGTCTGACTTTGTGCGACTTCAATAGAATTGATGACGCACTCTTCCTTCAGCCGATTTCGTAGGGATTCAGGCACATTGGTCATCTCAGCGAAGGTGCGGACGCCCTGCTTCCACAGCCAGCGATAGATCTGATTCGCGCGGAAGGACGGGTGGGTGCTCGAAACATACTCGTTCAGAGCTTTTTGCGAGAGGCCCAGTATGTCGGTTTTGCGGCTCAATATGCCCCGTCCGAACGGTTTGAAGTGCTTGAAGAAAGTTATTCCATCCCTGACGAGTTCGCTACCCGCTCGCGCCACTTCCAGGTCGGGCGCCACAACTGAGTTGTGGGCCACTAGCCGATCAGTCGGTCCACCACAATTGCGGTCAGAAGAAGTGGAATGTAGAGCACGGAAGCTTTCAGAACTTTTCGGGCGTGTACGACCGAAAGAGTCTTGAAAAACCGAGTGACAGGAATCATGAACCAGGTCCCAAGAACGAGAGCGCCGATAAGGTAAGCCCACCCTGACAGGCCCAGAACAACCGGCAGGACCGAAAACCCGATCATACCCAGAGAGAAGCCGAGCGTCTGCCGAGCGGTGGCAATTCCATCTGGGTCATTCAACGGAAGCATCACGAACTTCCCTTTTTCATAGTCTTTCCGATACATCCAGGCCAGGGAAAGGAAATGGGGCATCTGCCAGCATACAAGGACCCCAAAGAGCACCCAGCCACCCCATCCAAGCGTTCCGGATGCCGCCGTCCATCCTCCCAGTATCGGAAGCGCACCCGGGATGGTCCCGACAATGGTGTTGAGGTGCGTTTTTCTCTTCAATGGGGTATACACCCAGAGATAGAGGGCGACGGTGGCCGCGGCCATGACACCTGTCAATGGATTGGTGAGCGGGCAGAGAATAGCGACTCCGGCCAGAACCAGAAGAGCCCCAAACCATCGTGCCGACTCGGGGGTGATTCGACCGGCCGGGATGGGACGAGAAGCGGTCCGTTTCATTCCGGCATCAAAGTCCCGTTCGATGTACTGATTGAGAGCACATCCACCCGCCGAAGCAAAGGTTATCCCGACAATTGTCCATACCAGTCTCCAACCATCGATGGCATCTCCCGAGGCCAGCACAAAGCCAGCCAACGAAGAGATCATCACCAGGAAGGTAATTTCCGGTTTGGTCAGAGTCACCCAGTCCCTCAGGGACGATTTTTGGGTGTCTCGGGCTGATGAAAGTGTAGAAACGCGATCCATTTACTTCAATTATTGAAATGGGTTGAACGGATGCGAGCGCACAATACGCTGGTACTCACCGTACACGCAAACAGGAGAGCACCTGTTACCATGTGGGTCGTATTCGCAATAACCTGAAAGTTACTCGCTCGCAACGCACCGGACTCATCCAGGAGTACGAAATAGGCGACGAGCCCGAGAATGACCTGGAATATCAGTATCGAAATCATGGCACCCGCCAGTCGAGTCACGAGAAGAGATTGAGGCAGGCCAGACCGGACACGCATCCAGAAAACTGACACCGCGATGCTTACCCCGAATGCCCAGCCCAGGTGAAGTCCGGCGAAGAGGGGGTCGATTCCGGTACCCGGATGGCGCAAAAGTGCTCCCAGAAAGATCTGGATGAACAGAAACCCTGGAGCAATCCACAGGATTGATCTCAAAGACGCGAGATTTCCGGGGTCAACCGGCTCATGCCTGGCGTTTCGCCACGTTTCGGTCAAAAACAGCGCCATTGAGGCCAGAAGCGCAAAAAACAGCTGAGCTACCAAAGCGTGTACGATTGCCAGGTCAAGTGAGACCCAAACCACCCGGAGCCCACCCAGAACGCCCTGGACGATAACAAGCACAAGAGCACCGACGCCGAGCCACCTCATCCATCTACGATGGTCCGCTACCCAGGTCCAAACAGCAAGACCGATGGTGAAAAAGCCTATCAGTGCACCCAGAAGTCTGTGACCGTGTTCAGCCAGAACAGGAGTAATTTTCCACCAACCAGGCAATGGGTTCAGAGGATCGTAAGAACTGAACGATGTGGGCCAGTCTGGTACAGCCAGTCCGGCATTGATGCTGGTGACGAAAGCTCCCCAGGTGAGGAGGGCTATGGCCGCGACAAAGGTCAGAATGGTATAACGTCTTCTACGTCTCAAGAGTCTTTTCTTCCGGCTGCCGAGCTATGCCCAAAAGTTGTGTATGGAAGGTTTAGGCAGCGTGTCGTTCTGATGTAATTCCGTCGGTGAATTTGATTCCTTTTTTTACAAGTTGCAATAGGTGCGGTGCATTCAGTTTCCTCCACTTCTTCTGAGCCTCTTTACATAGACGGAAGGCCATTGCAAGAGCTGTTTCTCGGCTCAGACATCCCCTCGTTTTGGCGGTCCTGAGGCGCACGGTCGCGAACGTAGATTCGATCGGATTTGTGCTCCGAAGATGGATCCAGTGTTCTGCCGGAAAGTCATAAAAAGCGAGCAGTTCTTCTCGGTCTTTCACCAGAATCTCTGCTGCTTTCGGATACTTTTGCTGGTAGGCTTTGATGAAAAACAGAAGGGCGCTCTCTGCCTGCTTTTTTGTTTCTGCTGTATAGATCTGCGTGAGGTGACCTTTTGCCTTCTTCTGAACGGACTTGGGCAGGCGGTTGAGCACATTTGCTGTCTTGTGCACCCAACAGCGTGCGGCTCGCGTCTCGGGATAAACTTCTGCGAGAGCACTCCAGAATCCCATGGCTCCATCGGCAACAGCCAGCTTCGGTCCTTGATCCAGCCCGCGGTGCCTCAGCTCCAGGAGCAACTCTCGCCACGACTGCTTGCTCTCGCGAAAGCCGTCCTCGAGTGCTATAAGCTCCTTCCTTCCATCGGCCGTAGCGCCGATCACGACCAGCAGACACAGTTTCTGTTTATCCATGCGTACGTTTACGTGAATACCGTCGGCCCAGAAATAGACGTAGTGCTTCTCCTTCAGGCTCCGCTTTTGCCAGTCTTCGTGCTCCCTTGTCCAAAGCGTCTTCAGGCGCGCAATCGTCGAGGAGGTCAGCCCTGGGGCATCAGGACCAACAAGGGCCGAGAGCGCTGCCTCAAAGCCGCCCGTTGAAACTCCCTTCAGGTACAACCATGGAATGAGAGCCTCAAGCGAGCGGCTCTTGCGGAGGTAGGCTGGTAGTATCGAACTGCGGAAACCGATTCTATCCTCACCCCGACCCGTACGGTCGCGTATGCGGGGCATCTTTACAGCGACCTCCCCGATACCAGTCAAAATCTTCCTCTCTGGCAGATATCCATTGCGAACGATGCGGTGGCGATTCTCTTCGTCGCGCAGGAACTGGTAGCGCTGGCAGAAAGCTTCAACCTCGGCCTCAACGGCTGTGGCCAGCATCTTTGCGGCCCCTGTTCGCAATACTTCTGTCAACACATCCTCTGTGCTATTGTAGTTCTCGTTCTCGTGTGCGTTATTCGTCTTCATGGGCGGTGTATCCTCCAATCTTCGGATTGACAATGACGTAATCATCATCAGGATACGCCGCCTATACCTTTTTCACCCGTACACAACTTTCGGGGTTAACTCCCGGCTGCCCGGGTTCAAGTCGTATTGGTCTAAAGCGCCGGCGCCGCTCACTAGGTGTCAGGCCGATCGAAATGGAGAGCGCCCATTATAATGCGCATCTCCGGCTCAAGACGTATCGGTCCTGTCAAATCAGTGAGAAAACGTGTCACTTTTGAAGGCGCATCGAAAATCTCTCTTGGTGACGGCGAACGGATGCCGTATTTTGGGGATCTGCATGAACTTTCGTGTCGGTGGCGGCACGACAAACACTTTCCGGAGCGCTTCTAAGAGTGAATTCTGTCTCACATCGTTTCTGCATTCGGCTGAGCGCAGTCCTTCTTTTGGGCAGTGTTCTCACGGGATTGTTGGCTCCGGCGGCAGTTGCGATGTCGCGCACCGATATAGTTGCCGCCTCCGAGCAGTCGGGATTGTCTTCTGACGTTCAGGACTTCTTTTCCGAAATTCTTGAAGACGCCCTTCTGCGATCCGCAATCGTTGCACAGCTGACTGCGGCCACATCCACGCGGCTTCTTGCACCATCCAGGCGACTCTTCGTTCAATCCCGGTCCGCCCTTCTTGATATTTCGGCGGCAGACATGTCGCTTCTCTCCGGCGCCAACGAAGACGTTCAGTTCTTACGGGACGCTTCAACGGGACTTTCTGGAGGCGGCGCCCAGCCACTGGGCCCCTAGCCTGACGGCTATCATTTCTAGGCATATCCCTTCTCCTTGCGGAGTTGAGGGATCAGCGTGGCGTCTCTGGACGCAAGCCCACATTTTTTCTACCCAATAAAGTATCGAAACCATGAAAGGCAGCGGTTTTAAGGTGTTTCTGACACTATTTTTTCTGGGACTGACCATATGGTACCTGATTCCATCCGGTCAGCAGTATCTGATTAACAAGGAAAAAAGTTCGTTATCCGAGGAAGAACGGGCAACATATGATCGAGAAAATCTCGCTCATATGAGAAACGTAAGCGAAAAGGCGCTTCATCTCGGACTCGACCTTCTGGGAGGCATGCATGTGACTCTCGAAGTAAGAGTAGAGACACTCATCCGGGAGTTGGCGGAGGACGTCGATGAAGCGTTTGAGGATGTAATGGCCTCAGCATTTTCCGAGACACAAAGCGGCGACGGCTCCGTTATTGCGACCTTAGTTCGTGAGTTTGAGTCGCGTGATCCGAACGCCCGTCTATCCCGTTATTTCAGAAACGAGGCCGCTGGCATTACCCGGCGTTCCTCAAACTCCGAAGTGGCAGCTTATTTACAGATAGAGGCAGACGATGCGGTCAATCGGGCCATATCTATTATCCGCGACCGGGTTGACCGGTACGGCGTCACCGAACCTTCCATCCAGAAGCAAGGTGCCCGTCGCGTGATAGTCGAACTCCCGGGAATCGATGACCCTGATCGTATCCGAGGTCTTTTGAAGGGTACAGCAAGGCTCGAATTCCACTTGATGATCGATCCCGCCGAAAATGTTCGGACGCTTCAGAGGATAATCGCATACTACGAAGACACTGTCGACAGCACGGACGTTGGTGCGGATGCAGACACTACGTTCGACGTAAGCGCGCTTCTTGATCCTACCGCAACGAGTTCCGGAAACAAATTGCTGGATGTAATGCGGCCCTCGGGGCAGGGAGTCATTTTTGCTCAGGTCGTCGAAAATGACACCGCTGCGGTCAATCTATTACTCAGCGAACGCGCTGTAATAGATCTCATACCCCGTGGGGTCAGCTTCATGTATACCTCAGCGCCTGTGGGTGAGACGGCTGATGGCTTCGAGGTCTACAATCTGCTGGGTGTTCAAGACGAGGTCAAGTTGGAAGGTGACGTCATTACCGATGCTCGAGTCGATTTTGACCAGCTCACCAACATCCCCGAAGTCAGTATGACTATGAATTCGGAAGGAGCCAGAAGATGGGCACAACTGACCGGTGCAAACGTCGGAAAACAAGTGGCCATTGTTCTGGATGGTGTCGTGTACTCCTATCCCAATGTGTTGCAGAAGATTAACGGTGGTCGGTCTAATATCACGAATCTCGATTCCCAGGCCGAAGCGCAGGACGTGGTTACCGTTCTGAAGTCCGGTGCCCTTCCAGCGCCCGTGGAAATTGTGCAGGAGAGTACGGTCGGACCGAGCCTGGGCCGGGCTTCCATTAAGGCCGGACTGAATTCGATTCTTTACGGTCTCATGGCTGTGGCGCTGTTCATGATTTTCTATTACCGGACCAGCGGGATGATCGCAAATCTCGCCCTGGTGCTCAATCTCATATTCATTCTGGGAATTCTTGCTGGCTTTAATGCAACGCTGACCCTGCCGGGAATTGCGGGCATCGTGTTGACCATCGGTATGGCGGTAGACGCGAACGTGCTGATATTTGAGCGTGTTCGAGAAGAACAGTCGACCGGGAAGACGCTGAAGGCCTCAATCGAAGGCGGGTACGCCAAGGCACTTTCGGCGATTTTCGATGCGAACATCACAACCTTTTTCGTCGGCGTGATCCTGTACTCATTCGGAGTTGGACCCATCCAGGGATTCGCGGTCACGTTGATGGCAGGCATTCTTTCGTCCATGTTCACGGCAATCATCTTCACGCGCATCATCATGGATTACATGGTGATTGAGAAGAAAATGACCGTGAGTTTCGGCTAAGCCAGTAAGGACAGCAAGCTTCGAATCCGGCCCGAAAGGGCCATATCAGACAATACAATGCGTATTTTTGAGAACAATAACTTCGGATTTATATCTAAAAGGAAGCAGGGATACCTGATCTCCGGCATCCTGATTCTGGCCAGCCTCACGTCATTCATACTGAATGGCCTCGAACTGGGCATCGATTTCAAGGGAGGACGGGAATTCGTCATCGAAACATCCACGGCCCTTGATGCAACGGCCGTCAGGGCAACTCTGTCTTCGATCCTGGATGCCAATCCAGAAGTCAAGACATATGGGACTGCTGGCAACCAATTGCTCGTCAGGACAGTAGGGTCGGAAGACGTGAGCGTCGTTCAGGCTCAGATCCTGGGTAGTATCTCATCTGGATTTGAGAACTCAAATCCGACGGTAGAGAAGACGTATGTGGTCAGCGCTCGTTTTGCCGAAGATCTGAAACGGGGAGCGATATACTCCATCTTCGGATCGCTCCTGGTAATTTTTATCTACATCCTGATCCGGTTTGAATGGCGATTTGGAGTCGGCGCGGTTGCTGCGCTGTTCCACGACGTGATCATAACACTGGGAGTCTTCTCAGCGGTGAGAGGGATGGTTGGGTTTTCGCTTCAGATCGATCAGACGATCATCGCGGCGTTTCTGACGATCGTGGGGTATTCTCTGAACGATACGGTGGTTGTTTTCGACCGGATCAGGGAATACACGGGATTATTCAAGTCAGAGAGCTACGATAAGGTTGTAAACAAGTCTATCAATAACACGCTGAGTCGTACGATTGTAACTTCGGGTACAACCTTGTTCGTCGTAACCGTCCTATTTATATTCGGTGGAGAGGTGCTTCGCGGCTTTGCGTTCGCCTTGATTATCGGTATAGTAGTCGGGACGTATTCTTCTGTTTTCGTGGCTTCACCACTCGTGCTGGAGTTGCGAACCAGGGTTGCGAAGCGGCGATAAATCATTGCTTTATTCGGCTCGGTTTTTCTCAGATTTCACGAATTGCGAGACACAATGAATTACAACGTAGACGAACGTTACAACAGCGTAGTGATCACCCTAAAGGGCAACGTCATGGGCGGCCCCGATGGGTCAAAACTGCATGACACCCTCCATGAATTACAGGAAAGCGGAAAAACCAATGTTGTGGTTGATCTTTCCAAGGTCAAGTTCATGAATTCGAGTGGGCTTGGAATGCTGATCAGTGCGATGACGACCATGCGGAACGCTGGAGGAGATTTGCGACTCGCGAAAGTGGCAGATCGGATTCAGTCGCTTCTTGTCATTACAAAACTCATAACCGTATTCAAGCATTTTGAAACGGTAGAAGATGCGGCAAAGAGCTACGAGGAATGATTTCCAGTTACAGTGTCTGTTCGATTGAGTACTTCAAGACTCGAAAAGTGGACACTGTAGACGAAATTTGAGTCTGGGGGCGGCGGGCCTTGGCCCGCCGCCTCTCTCATGTTTGTTCGCTGATACCGGCACCCCAATCGGGTGTTATACATAGCTGGGCTAACTTTCCTCCATGAGGAAAGAGGACGTTAATCATGCCAGTAACCGTAGTTATCGGAAGCCAATGGGGCGACGAAGGAAAGGGTAAAATCGTCGACCTCATCAGTCAGGATGTCGACATTGTGGCTCGCTACCAGGGTGGCGCAAACGCAGGTCACACCATCTGCTGGGACGATAAGGAATTTGTCCTCCACCTGGTGCCAAGCGGCATTTTTCAGGAGGGTGTAGATTGTGTAATCGGAAATGGTGTAGTGATTGATCCAGTTGCGGTTATGAAGGAAATAGAGATGATCCGCGAACTTGGATACGAGGTCGAAGGCCGGCTGCGCATATCACACAACGCGCACCTGATAATGCCCTACCACAAGAAGGTGGAGGAGGCCCGAGAAAGTTGGCGCGATGCTGGCGCGATAGGTACGACAGGTAGGGGCATCGGCCCGGCTTACGTTGACAAGTTTGCACGTACCGGCATTCGAGTCGTCGACCTACTGGATCGCGATGTGCTGCGCAAGAAACTGATCGTATCAATGGAGGAAAAAAACGCCATCCTTCAAAATGTCTATGGCGCCGAAAAACTCGATGTAGAAGCGATCATCGAGGAATATGTCGAATTCGACAAGCTGATAGATCCGTTTGTCACAGACACGACCGAGTTCTTGTGCCGATCCCTCATAGAGGGGAAACACGTTCTAGCAGAGGGTGCACAGGGCTCACTTCTGGACGTTGATTTTGGCACCTACCCATTCGTGACGTCCAGCCACCCGACCGTGGGGGGCTGCTGCACGGGACTTGGGATCCCGCCGACCAGTATTACTAGAATCATTGGAATTGTGAAGGCATATTCCACTCGGGTAGGAAACGGACCCTTTCCAACAGAGCTCGAGGATGAATATGGTGAAGAGCTCAGAAGAACCGGTAACGAGTTCGGAGCCACAACCGGTAGACCGCGACGATGCGGCTGGCTCGACCTGGTAGCGCTGAAGTATACCAGCATGATAAACGGCTTCACGGAACTGGCAATTACCAAGCTGGACGTGCTCTCAAATCTGGATGAAATCGAGGTCTGCACTGGATACATGGTGGGTGGAAATACCACGCAGCGTTTCCCCAGCGATATCCGGACACTTGAGAAGGTTGAGCCTGTGTACGTCACGTTACCCGGCTGGAATGAAGATATTACGGGAATTACCAGACTGGACGATCTCCCCTCAACTGCCCGGGACTATCTTACTTTTATATCGGATTTTCTTGATGTCCCGGCGCGCCTCATTTCATCTGGACCAAAGAGGGAGCAGACAATCCTCGTTTAATCGATACCAATCGGACCGAAAAATGAAGGAGCAGCGTACACTGCGCTGATGGAATGCCAGCACTGCATTCGAGTCTCCTGGATTTATTCTCAGAAGCCGTTCAGATGAAAGCGTCTCGTATATCTGTCAATCTCAAGCTGGGGCTGATCGGGTTTGCCGTTCTGATTGCTGTTGCCTCGCTCTGGTACACCAAGGACCTGGTGGACAGTCTCAAGGAACGTGAGACGGCGGTCGTTCAACTGTGGGCTGCTGCTCTGGAGCAGATTCCAAAGAATCAGCAGCAGGCAGCCCAGGATTCTCATTCCCTCGAATTTCGCGAGTTGGAGGACCTGGTCAGTTCGTGGCGAAATGTGCTCACCGGGTCCCCTCTGGAGCTTTCACAGGAGGATTATGAGCGATATCGCACAGCGTTGACTTGGGCTCAGGCTGTCCCTCTCTCTAACAATCTCAACTTCATAGGCGATCGATTTGTGGAAGGAGAATTGTTTGGAGGCCTGCCCACTATTGTGGTGGATTCAGCATCTGGACAGCCAACCATCTGGCGGAGCATCGACGTAGATCCGGATACTTTCTTACAGCTTAGTGAGGAAGAACGAGTCAGCGCCACTGCAGAACTCCTCGAAAAAGTACAGGAACTGGCACGTATCCACGATCCAATTCCAATAGTCGTGGATTTTCCGCCCGTGGATGGTCAGCCTCGCACGAGATTCGTCCAGCACATGTATTACGGCGAATCCGAGTTGGTTGAAAAGCTGCGGTGGTATCCATATGTGCAGTTGGTTTTCGTTGCGCTGTTCGTGATGGTCGGCTATTTCGGATTCTCTTACGTCCGAAAAAGCGAACAAAGTAGCTTGTGGGTGGGAATGGCCAAGGAAGCGGCTCATCAACTGGGAACGCCGATTTCAAGCCTGATGGGGTGGGTTGAATATCTGCGACTGCATGATCAGAGTCCGGATCTTTCTGTCAAGAGCAAAGAAGAGACCTACCGGGAGATTGAAAATGATATCGCGAAACTGGGCCGGGTAACCAGTCGCTTTTCCGATATAGGGTCCTTGCCGAAACTGGAATCCCAACCCCTTGGGCCGCTTCTGGAGACGACAACCGATTATATACGTCGTCGCGTTCCCGAAGGAGGAACTCTCATCCGGCTGAATGTCTGGTCGGAACCCGAGCTTTCGGCCCCCTTGAACGCCGAGCTATTCGAGTGGGTGGTCGAAAATCTACTGAAAAACGCGCTTGACGCAATGGAATCCGAGCGTGGACGCATCGATGTAATCGCGACCGCGGTCGAAAAACGAATTCGGATAGACGTTCGCGATACGGGGAAGGGAATCGAGAGAAGAAACTGGAAAAATGTCTTTCGACCCGGCTACAGTACCAAGAAACGGGGTTGGGGCCTCGGTCTGAGCCTGGCTAAAAGAATTGTCGAAGACTATCACGGCGGAACTCTTTCCCTGGCCACTTCCAGACCCGGTCACGGCACGACATTCAGAATAGAAATTCCGGCGAGCTGAGCGTCCTTGGCGTCGTTGTGACTCGATCAGCGAGAATCAGCAACGAGAATCAGTCGAACACAAATCGATTTCTTGCTTGCTGTGGGTCTTCAGTGGTTACCGTGACATAAATGTCGTCCCGATGTCGCCATACCAGTCGACTTTCTGGGAGTTAACCCCGAAAGTTGTGTACGGGTGAAAAAGGTATAGGCGGCGTATCCTGATGATGATTACGTCATTGTCAATCCGAAGATTGGAGGATACACCGCCCATGAAGACGAATAACGCACACGAGAACGAGAACTACAATAGCACAGAGGATGTGTTGACAGAAGTATTGCGAACAGGGGCCGCAAAGATGCTGGCCACAGCCGTTGAGGCCGAGGTTGAAGCTTTCTGCCAGCGCTACCAGTTCCTGCGCGACGAAGAGAATCGCCACCGCATCGTTCGCAATGGATATCTGCCAGAGAGGAAGATTTTGACTGGTATCGGGGAGGTCGCTGTAAAGATGCCCCGCATACGCGACCGTACGGGTCGGGGTGAGGATAGAATCGGTTTCCGCAGTTCGATACTACCAGCCTACCTCCGCAAGAGCCGCTCGCTTGAGGCTCTCATTCCATGGTTGTACCTGAAGGGAGTTTCAACGGGCGGCTTTGAGGCAGCGCTCTCGGCCCTTGTTGGTCCTGATGCCCCAGGGCTGACCTCCTCGACGATTGCGCGCCTGAAGACGCTTTGGACAAGGGAGCACGAAGACTGGCAAAAGCGGAGCCTGCAGGAGAAGCACTACGTCTATTTCTGGGCCGACGGTATTCACGTAAACGTACGCATGGATAAACAGAAACTGTGTCTGCTGGTCGTGATCGGCGCTACGGCCGATGGAAGGAAGGAGCTTATAGCACTCGAGGACGGCTTTCGCGAGAGCAAGCAGTCGTGGCGAGAGTTGCTCCTGGAGCTGAGGCACCGCGGGCTGGATCAAGGACCGAAGCTGGCTGTTGCCGATGGAGCCATGGGATTCTGGAGTGCTCTCGCAGAAGTTTATCCCGAGACGCGAGCCGCACGCTGTTGGGTGCACAAGACAGCAAATGTGCTCAACCGCCTGCCCAAGTCCGTTCAGAAGAAGGCAAAAGGTCACCTCACGCAGATCTATACAGCAGAAACAAAAAAGCAGGCAGAGAGCGCCCTTCTGTTTTTCATCAAAGCCTACCAGCAAAAGTATCCGAAAGCAGCAGAGATTCTGGTGAAAGACCGAGAAGAACTGCTCGCTTTTTATGACTTTCCGGCAGAACACTGGATCCATCTTCGGAGCACAAATCCGATCGAATCTACGTTCGCGACCGTGCGCCTCAGGACCGCCAAAACGAGGGGATGTCTGAGCCGAGAAACAGCTCTTGCAATGGCCTTCCGTCTATGTAAAGAGGCTCAGAAGAAGTGGAGGAAACTGAATGCACCGCACCTATTGCAACTTGTAAAAAAAGGAATCAAATTCACCGACGGAATTACATCAGAACGACACGCTGCCTAAACCTTCCATACACAACTTTTGGGCATAGCTCACTTTCTGGTCCGTCAACCTGTACGTCCAGCCCATTATCCGTAGCAATCTGACTCAGAATGGTGCGGTCCACTTGAACCTGGCCTTCGAGCGTGGACAGCACCTGGTAGTCCAGAACATAGACGGTTAGTTCTTCCGCAGATTCCAGGTCTGAATAAATGAGGACTGGCAGTTTGAGACCGGGAAGGACATCCACGATGGAAACGCCGACGATGCTGCCACCCTCAAGTCGCGGAACAGAAATACTGCGTCCCAACCGGTCGGCGACGAAGCGTTCCAGCTGAGGCCCTTGAGATCCCCGGAAGGTCGGTTCGACAGAAAGAGAGGATGTGGTAATCTCTCTGAATAATTCTCCTGAAGCTTGTTGACGATTTGAGCGTCCAGGAGCGGTGATCCACGTAGCAACGGCCGATGCAAGTAGAATCAGAAGCATTCCTGCCGCAATTCGCGTCCCCATGCTTGTCTTCCGACTCACGGAAGGAGAGTCACCATTGGAAGGAGCTGAGGAAAAATCTGAGCTGTATTTGGATTCGAGTACTCCTCTGAGAGCAGTGGGAGTCGCTGATAGAACACTACCCCAAAACCTCTCCAGTGCCTCGGCGACCTCGCTCTCGCCAACAGATTCGGCGTCTGCAGCTGAGGCTGCGAGACCTATCGCGCGTTTGACGGAGTAGAGAAAAATGGATCGCTCTGAACCGTCAGTCGATTCTGTTTTGAACGCATTCCGAACGGCAATCCTTCTGGATCGATCCAGGCGGGAGTACAGGGCCGGTACTACACGGTCCAATAAATTAGAAAGCTGCCGGTCAGCCAGGAAATCTTTTTCATCTTTGGGCGGGAAGGATTCCTTCAGTTCAATGATGAGTTCGGATGCCGCCCGTTCATCACCCTCACTTCTTAATTTTACCGCCTCTTCCACCAGTCGGACCGCTTCATTGGAGTTTGCCGCAACCAGTTGAGCACAAATAAACAGCTCGTCTATGTCATTTAGTGGGTTCACGCGGGCACTTTCTTGTCTACGAATAAAATATTTACGGGAGCACCTTTTCGAATATCGAGGAGCTCACTCGCCGAGCCCCGGTGTATTGCGATCTCAAGTGTATCGCCGCTGTTGAAAAGTAATGTCGGGTCTCCTGCGTCGACGTCTCCGTACGTTCGGCTGAAGGTGTCGATAATACCATTTCCTGCGTAACACTTTAAGGATCTGTCAGTCTGTTTCGCGAGAAATAATTCCTTGCTGATATTTGTAATACAGTTTCCGAACCGATCCACGTGCACAACCCAACCCTGAATACCCTGATCATCGGCGATCGGAAGCGCCCAATGCATCGATTGGAGTGTCTGGATTGGTGTTCCTGCCGAGGACAGGCTCAGGCCTGAAGCCAGGCGCGCAGCTACAGGTGCAAAAAGATCTCGACCATTGAATGTGGGACTGGGGTCGGGATGTCCCCAGAACTGGGGAAGGTCTAACTCTACAATCAGCTCGGCTTCGCTTCCAGACATCACCAGGGAAAACAACCCATTGTCAGGGCCCACAAAAAATTGGTTGTTGAAGCGGAGTGCGATAGGCCTCCGATCTGTACCTACTCCCGGATCTACAATCGCAAGGTGCACGGTGCCGTCGGGGAAGGACGATGCTACATTTCGCAATATAAAAGCGCCCTCCATTACATCCTGCGGAGAGACACTGTGGGAGATGTCGACAAGGCGCAAATCAGGGTTGATGTTCAGCATAACCCCCTTCATAGAAGCTACGTACCCATCCTGATTTCCGAAATCAGTGGTCAGCGTAAGTATGCCCGAGGTTGTGATCAAGCTTCAGAAGTGTCTTATGGAGGTCGCAGCGAAACCAACTCAAGATACGCTGCCTGCGCGTTCTCGGAACCCCTCTTGGGAGATAAGGTTCAGGCGCTTCATCTGATAAAAAACATGCCGTCACAGAAACAGATAAAGGGAGCCAAGGGCGAGTCGCTGGCCACCGCGATGCTGGAAGAGAAAGGCTACGTAATATTGGAACGAAATTTTCGGTTCATGAAGGCGGAAGTCGATCTGATTGCATTCTTGCCTGCTTCAGACTATTCCCGGGGTGGAGATTTGGTTTTCATCGAGGTAAAGTGGAGACGTGATTCGGACTTTGCAACCCCTGAATCGGCGGTGAACGCTCTCAAGAAGCGGCTCATGATTCAGGCCGCGGAGGCGTTTTTGCACGAGCGGAAGCTCGAGGGCACCCCTTGCAGATTCGATGTGGTCGCCATCAGCGGGGAGGGGCCAAATCTAGAGATTGAGCACCTCGAATCCGCGTTCATCGCCTGAGTTCTACCTCGGTCGGTACTCTTTCGGTGGTTCATCGGCTACGCGCTCGAATGCGAGGTACCCCATGAAAACGACGCTATACGGGTCAAGTGTGTCCCCTTTGTAATCTACCAGGGCCGCACCATGGTCCAAAAAAGTCCACGAAGTTTGGAATCGAGGATTGGAGCGGCTGGGTCTCATGGACCAGTCCAGATACGCCTCATCTTCCTTTTCTCCGAGATATACGATTTCCATGTGTCCGTCAAAATCCAGGAGATATTCGTTCGGTGCCTCGCCTAGCCTGATGATCGTTGCAGGATCCAGTGGGAATCGCTGACCGGACATCGCTGAACTCCTTGCAAACGTATCTCCAGCCGTACCTCCAACGGAGGGGCGCCGATACGTCTTGAATCCTTGTGCTTCTGTTCGTCCCGAGATCAGGGCCAGCAAGAAATGACGGAAGGATCCCATGAACGCCATCCGCCTCTTTTCGGCCCAGCGGGCCGCTTGGTCATCATTTTCAGGATCCAGTTCCTCGTAGAGCCCCTCACCATCATACTGCACCCTGTTGGGCGTTGACTCGAAATCTCTTAAGAAGTACTGGATTCGATATCCTAGAGCCTTGTTTTCGATAATCAGAGGCTCGGCTGCTATTGCCGTCAGACTTCCTCTCCGGGATTCAAAGTCCAGCACTTCGGGGTTGAGAATTTTGGTTTCGAGTGCATTCGGTGTCTCTCCGATAAAAAGGCGTGTAAATTTTTCAAGCCGTTTCTTCCAATTCTTGTCTCGCTCTGCTTCGACCACTATCTCGCCGATTTCAATGACCGACGGTTTGAGTCTGAAATTGAACGAATAGGCTTTCGAAGTTCTGAGCATTACATCCAGGAAGTCGTCTTCAAACCCGAGCATCGATACGTACAGACGGTGTGCTCCGGTTGGAACCCCGGTGAGGGTGTACTCTCCGTTCTCGTTCGTGGTCGTGCCAATCATCGATTTTGCAATGAACACGTGCGCACCAAAAAGCGGTACGCCCGTCTCATCATCCAGCACTTCTCCACTCAGAACCGCGACCATGTTGGGCTGTGCGAAAAGGTCGGCAGACATGAGAGTGCTTCCAACGAGAAGAACCAGGATGCAAGTAATATTTTTCATTTTCAGCATCGTAGTGAGGCTAACACGACAGGCTTCGGGCAACGGATCAGTCCTGTTACTGCCATGGTAGGGCAAATTTCGGTCCGTGAATCAGTTGGTCACTCCAGATTACCCTTTAACGGCTTCATCGTATAAAAAGGCGGTTGTTAATAATATATCTCTCCGGTGGTGCTCAATTGAACACTTCATTTCGATCAATCTGTGGGTCATCCGTCCACCTATGAGGACGACCTTCACTGCGCCTCACGGATGGCATCCAATGCACCCGGGTCCTCCAGACTAGACACATCTCCAAGTTTATTGTCGAGCCACGCCGCCTTGATGAGGCGACGCATCACTTTTGAGTTTCGTGTTTTTGGAAGTTTTTTGCTAAAGCGGATAAAGCCAGGCTTCAATGGCTTTCCGAGCTCCGAAGTAATCGCATGGACGAGCACCTGCCTCAGTTCTTCAGAAGGCTCTACGCCTCGTTTCAGGACCGCAAAGACACCCAGCTCCTCTCCCTTGATTTCATGGGGAATACCGACTGCCGCACTTTCGGTCACATTGGCGTCCGCGTTGACAATAGATTCAACTTCGGCTGGGCCGAGGCGTTTTCCAGCGACCTTTATCGTGTCGTCACTTCTACCCAGGATAAACCAAAGCCCATCATCGTCGACGGCGGCAAAATCACCGTGGAGCCAGAGACCCGGGCGTTTTTCCCAGAAGGATTCAAGGTATCGGGCGTCATCTTTCCAGAATCCGCGTGTCATTCCGATCCACGGCTGTCTGATTACCAACTCTCCCACAACATTTTTGACAGAATTTCCGCGCTCGTCGATCACATCAGCAGCCATGCCCGGAACCGGGCCGCTGAACGAACAGGGTTTGAGAGGCCTCAGGAAATTTCCACACACGATACCACCCGATATTTCTGTCCCACCCGAATAATTCAGGATAGGCTTGTCGCGGTTCAGCACGGTTTCAAAAACCCAGTTCCAAGATTGCGGATCCCACGGGCTGCCAGTGGAAGCCACAGCACGAAGGCCGGATAAATCTGAGGCTCGAACGAAATCTGTGCCGTGGGGCATCAGTGAACGTATCAGAACTGGCGAGAGACCAAGATGTGTAACGCCGTGCGCAGCAACCATTTGCCATAGTCTTCCTGGATCAGGAAAATCGGGAGCACCATCTGAAAATACCATAGAAGCTCCAATCGTCATCGCGCCGAAAACGAGCCATGGCCCCATCATCCACCCCATATCGCTCATCCAATACATCGTTTCGCCAGGCTTCACGTCCATGGAATGAAACATGTCCTGGGCTGCTTTGACCGGAAAACCGCAGTGCGTGTGTACCGCACCTTTGGGTCGTCCGGTGGTGCCCGAGGTGTAAATGATCATCATTACATCCTCTGCCGAAGTGCTCTCGGTTTCCGCAGTTTCCGGGAATCCGTCTCTAAAGGTGTGAAAATCGACGTCGCGATCGATTGTTACGGGTACGTCGGAGCGACCGACCCGGGAATGCGCAATGACACGGCGCACGTCGGGGCAGGAGAGGAGCGCTTCATCGGCCGTTTCCTTCAAGGGAATCGTTTTGCCCCGGCGGGGGAAGCCGTCGCTTGTGAACATCGCTTTGGCTTCAGCATCGAGGATGCGCGTCGTCACAGCCTTGGGTCCGTAGCCCGAAAACAGGGGCAATATTATTGCTCCAATTTTGATGACCGCCAGAAACGCAAATAGCAACTCAGGCGTCATGGGCATGAACAGTGCGATCACGTCTCCCGGGCCGAACCCATCTGCTCTCAGTGCCCCTGCCAGCCTGGCAACCTCACCGGCAACTTCCCGGTAGGTGAGGGTCTGAATGTCTCCCTCTTCAGCCTCGTACTTGAGCGCGATTCGCTCAGCGGTATCCTCTTCGAGAAGCCACTTGTCCAGCAGGTTATGGACGATGTTCATGCGGCCATTCACGCACCAGGCCGGCATTTCGGGTCCATCGCTTAGATCCACGACATCGGTGTAAGGCTCCTCGAACTCGATGCCCAGGTGCGCTATGGCCGCATCCCAGAACCATGCAATATCGGTGGTACTCCGCTCCATCAGTTTCTTGTAGGAAGCAATTCCGTGGAGGTCCATGAACGCCTGCAAGTTGGACTTAGAAACCACGTCAGGATCTGGGGTCCACGCGATCTTCTGGTCGAATGGAAAGGTGGGCGAGGGCTCGCTCATGGGCGGTTAATGGTCAATAAATGTAAATGAGGCGGGGTAGCCGCTGGAAATTCAAAACCTTCTGGATCACTGCACGTTAACCGCGCGATCCTCCAAGAATAGAGATGATATTGTACACTATGAAGCGCATCGTTTTGTTCGCCATTGGCATTGCAGTGATGGGTGGTTGTTCGGGGGACGCTCCAACGACCGGTCTGGTCGGGGATTTGATTCCCGGCCCCGATGCAGCCAATCCGAATTCTGTCATAGAATTCAATGGCAAACTGTACCTACAGTTGAATGACAATCTGTACGGATCTGAAATCTGGTCGTACGATGGTCGTCGATTGAACCGGGAGTCGGATATTGAACCTGAAAACGGCAATTCAGCGCCAACCCGATTTTTCATCTACCAGGACAAGCTTCATTTTACTGCTTTGAAAGAACCGTATGGTCGCGAGCTCTTCGTCATGGATGGCTCCAGAGAACGTCTCGTAAAAGACATCGGAGGAAATCCTGGAAGTTCTCGGCCTGGATACTTCACAGAGTTTCAGGGCACTGTGTATTTTTCAGCGAACGATCAAACAACCGGATTCGAACTCTGGCAGTTGGATGGGAACGAAGTTATTCAAACGTCAGACATCAAATCCGGATCGGGGAGCTCCAATCCTTCCGGTCTTATTGTGTCAGGAAACCTGCTCGTATTCGCCGCAGAAAGGAGTGGGCATGGAACTGAGTTGTTCACGTTTGACGGAATCAGCGTTTCGATGGCCGCCGAGATAAATACGGGGCCTTCCGGTTCCCGCCCATCCGAGCTCACGGAGGTCGGAGGGTTGGTCTATTTTTCTGCCTATTCGGCCGAGCTTGGCATCGAATTGTGGTCCTTCGACGGAACCAGTGCCACGTTGGTCGCGGATCTCTATCCTGGCTCTGATAGCTCCTCTCCGAGAGCCATGATCGCACACGAAGGGCGACTGTTTTTTGCAGCAAATGCTCCAGAAACCGGCGTCGAGATGTATTCGGTTAACCCCGGCGAAGCACCAGTCCTCGTGTCAGATATCAATCCTGGTGAGGCGGGATCGAGTGCTCATGGGTTCATTTCAGTTGGAAACCGGCTCTTCTTTGCAGCGGACGATGGTGAGCATGGCATAGAGCTCAGGGACTGGACTGATGCGGACGGGGTGGGCTTGGTGGCGGACATTAACGAGGGGTCGGAGGGGTCAGATCCTCACGCGATGACCATTTTTGATGATGAATGGACGTACTTCAGTGCTCGGACCGAGCAATATGGATTCGAGCTCTGGCGCACAAACGGAACCACCACAGAGATGCTTCTCGACATCTGGCCAGGATCAAACGGCTCTACGCCGAACGACTACGGAGTACTGGACACGCAGGTTTGCTTTTCGGCGGCGGATGGGATACATGGCCGTGAATTCTGGTGCGCCATTCATGCAGAGCTGACACCAATTCTTAGCCGAACACGCTAGCCGTGAGCCTCGGGTCTCCAGGATAGCATATAGTCAGGGTCCTCGGCTTTTACTGCCGTTTTTGTCATGCGAAGAGGTTTGAAGGTGTCGACCATGACGGCGAGCTCCTCGGTTCCTTTCTTTCCTATGGAAGCCTCGACCGTGCCGGGATGCGGACCGTGAGCGATTCCTCCCGGATGCAGGGTAAATGATCCTCTTTCGATACCCCGTCGACTCATGAAATCGCCTTCAGCGTAGTATAATACTTCGTCTGAATCGATGTTTGAGTGATTGTAAGGTGTTGGAATCGCGTCTGGATGATAGTCGAACAGGCGCGGCACGAACGAACAGACCACAAAATTACGACCCACGAAATGCTGATGAGTGGGAGGGGGCTGGTGTATGCGTCCCGTAATGGGTTCAAAATCGTGAATGGACGTCGCATATGGATACATGTAGCCGTCCCAACCGACGAAGTCGAAGGGATGATACCGAAAGAAAATGGGGTGCAGAAACCCGTGCTTCGCCACTCTAACCTCAAATTCACCTTCCTCATCGTGCGTTATCAACTCCGTAGGCGGGCGAATATCGCGCTCACAGTAGGGTGAGTGTTCGAGGAGTTGGCCGGATGAATTACAGTAGCGTTTTGGAAAGCGTATTTCTGAAAACGACTCGATGATCAAGAGCCGACGTGGACCGTCGTTGAATTTCCACCGATGGGTGATAGTGCGAGGGACGTGGACGTAATCCCCCTTTCTGAAATCGACGTTACCAAAGGGGCTTTCCAGGACACCTTCTCCCTCGTGCACGTAAATCATTTCATCCGCGACGGCATTTCTGTAGAAATAGTCCATGGGCTCGCTGGGCGAGCAGACCGCGAGCCGAACGTCCGAGTTTCCCATCACATATCTGCGGGACTCAAGCCAGGCACCAGATGATTCTATATCGAAGCCGTTGACGTGTCGATGTCGAAGAAAGTTCAACTCAACGTAATCCACGTCAAACGGAACAGGGTCGCCGACCCGCACGACTACCGTAGGTGGATGAACGTGGTAGGCGATGGAAGAAATACCGCTGAATCCTTCTGCGCCGATTACTTCTTCACTGTACAGTTCTCCGTCATCGCGACGAAATTGAGTATGCCTTTTTCTAGGCATCTCACCCATTCGGACATAATGTGGCATCGAAGAACCGTAATGATAAAGTGAAGAGGAAGCTGGAGTCCGGCTTCGGGATCAATTAAAGGTTGCCGCGCCGGGCCTGCTCGTTTTCGATCGATTCGAAGAGAGCCTTGAAGTTACCCTTTCCAAAGGACTTGGCCCCTTTGCGCTGGATAATTTCGTAAAAAAGAGTGGGACGATTCTGAACTGGCTTCGTAAATATCTGCAGCAGATACCCTTCTTCGTCCCGATCAACCAGGATTCCCAGTTCATTCAGTGGCTCGAGATCCTCATCTATGTCTCCCACTCTGTCCAGCAGATTATCGTAATAGGTGTCCGGAATGTGGAGAAACTCCACGCCACGGCTTCTGAGCGTTGAGACCGTTTCAATGATGTTGTCTGTGGCCATCGCGATGTGCTGGACCCCTTGACCGTGATAAAAATCGAGATATTCTTCTATCTGGCTCTTCTTTTTTCCTGCTGCGGGTTCGTTGATCGGAAATTTGACCCGGTCATTACCATTGGCCATGACCTTCGACATTAGAGCAGAATACTCGGTCGAGATGTCCTTGTCGTCGAAGGTGAGGAGATTGCGGAATCCCATCACGCTCTCGTAGAACTCTACAAACTTGTTCATTTCACCCAGATATACATTCCCCACGCAGTGGTCCACATATTTGAGTCCCACATCTGATATCTCGTGGTATTCGTTTTGACGTTCGGTATATCCTGGCAGAAATATCCCTCTATAATCGTTTCTCTCTACGAATGAGTGGATAGTGTCACCATACGTCTTGATGGCTGAGATCGTCACTTTTCCGAACTCGTCCTCCAATACTTCTGGTTCTCGAACAGCCTCAGCACCGCGCTTGACGGTCTCATCGAAAGATCTGGTGGCGTCGTCCACCCATAAGGCGATGTCTCGAACCCCGTCGCCGTGCAGTCGAACATGCTCTGCGATCTCAGAGTCCGGGCCCAGAGCGGAAGAAAGGACCAGCCTGATTTTACCCTGCTGGACCACGAAGCTGGTTTTATCCCGGTTTCCCGTTTCAAGTCCAGAATAGGCGACCGTTTTGAATCCAAATGCCGCCTGGTAATACATGGCTGCCTGTTTGGCGTTTCCCACGTAGAATTCCAGGTAATCTGTACCGTTGAGTGGGAGAAAATCAGTCGTGTCGGTTGTGAGAGCGGGGGCTGTAGCTTGCATATCCAGCGTCATATTGGCTGCGAATAAGTCGAATAAATCGAATGAATCCTTACATAAAAAACAATATCTATCAAAGATGAAAGTGTTCGGAAGTTAATTCGGTCAGATAGGTTTTCAGACGAACTAACTTCGGAAACAGGTCCATACAAATGCATTTCCGGAAATCATCTTCGGAGCTGCGCAGTCGTCCTGCAGGGTGGTCCGAAAATGTATTCTGGAAACGGATTGAAGTGCGAACGGATTATCGTTCCCAAGAGTTTCGCACAGCAACCAGCAGTGCAGCCAACACGGTTGGAGCGGTCGACTAATCTCGAGACTCATAACCCTGTCTGCTGGTGAGATCGACGGCAAGTGGCACAACATCCGCGCGAGAGCGTTCTCGCGATCTCAGGCTGCAAATGACGCTATTTCCTTCTTGAACGAAACCAGGACGCTCATCTTCGTATTCATGTCATCATCCGCTTCCCGACGTAGTTCGCCCTGGATAATTGGCCTACTTGAAGGTGTATCCACATCGATGTAGATCGCGTAGCATCTAGGCGTTGCATCTAAAAAATTAACCTATCGATTGACAACAGGTGTGATTCGACAGCGCATATATCAGATCTGGATTGCGGCGTGCATAGTGGCGATGGCTTCGGAATGCGACAATGCCGATGATTTTTATGTTGAAAGCCTCGATGTCGCTCTATCCAGTTGGGACTCCGTGAGAGTCGAAGCAACCTTCGCGAGCGATCCTGGGTTCGGGGTCGGGGCCAGGGTATATCCAGATGTGGTGACCTATACTATTTTCAACTCTTCCTATGACACGCTTTTCGTGGGCGATTCGGGAGCCATTCAAATCAGCGATAAGGACCTGGGAGACCAAGATAGATTATTGATAGAGGTCTGCGGGTTTTTCGAAAAAAGGTCTGCATGCGATCAGAAAACCTACACCACTTCTCCAAAACGAGTCCAGGCCGAATACAGCGTCGAGTTTCCTGCCGATTCGAGTGCATACAATCGAGGCCGGGTGAGGGCAAGCGTCACCATTGAACGGCAGCGCTTCGGAGAGGAGACCTGGGAACGTATCCGTCCATCCTCGAGAAAGGAGTTATTCGTGATCGCATACGTCGTCGAAAACAAAGCGGCGAGCGTACGGATTCCGATCGGCCGCTCCAACAATCGGTTCGTTCTCAGTAGGTATGCGGGCTACAGGGACTTCAGATTTAACATTCAGTCGGCGATCATGGATGCGGACTCGGCCGCAATTCAGTTCGATCTCTACGCGAGGCTCTCTCAAAATCCAACTCTTGTCGCGACCGAGCAAATCGTTCTTCGAAATAAAACGGAGAGAGAGCGGATGTCCGAGGTAAGCCTGTTGGTCGAAAGAACGGGTTCACAGATTCTCAGTAGCGTGAGTGGGATATTCGGTGTCAGAAGGGCTTACGTTTTCATCAATGAGTGGTCTTATGAGGCCTTGGACAAGGCGTACAAGGCTGAATTTGAACTGCACTGGCAAGACTCTTTTCGAGGAGAGTGGTCAGACATGACGGGCGAATTGCACGTACGATCTGATGGCACCTTCGGTACATTCAGCGTGATTCGAGCCAGTGAGAGGGCCGAAAGGAGATGGAATTCGAGAGTCGGTGAACAATCTCTCGATTTGGATCCTCTTTTCCCCGAACTTGTAGTCGATCCTCCAGAGGAGGAGCTCAATGACCTCGATCCTGACCCTGAGAGAAGACGCCAGTGACGTTTGAAGCACTTGTAATCGACAGTACCGAACCACGTGTATCGATACGGTCATTCACCCAGGATCAACTTCCGGGTGAAGGTGATGTACTCGTTCGAGTCGAATGGAGTAGTATCAACTACAAAGATGCGCTGGCTGTCACGAGCAAGGGGAATATTATTAGAGGTGAAATGCCGTTCGTTCCCGGGATTGACCTGGCGGGCACCGTGATTCACTCCGGGTCATCGGACTTTTCAGAGGGTGATCGTGTGCTGGCGACCGGTTGGGGTATCGGTGAAAAGCATTGGGGCGGGTACAGTCAGATTCAGCGGGTTTCGAGCAGTAGTCTGATTCCGATTCCGACATACCTTTCTACTCGAGACTCCATGATCGTGGGAACAGCCGGATTGACGGCGATGCTGTCGGTGCTTGAGATTGAAAATCACGGTTTGCCGATCACGAGCGGTGAGGTTCTCGTGACGGGAGCCACCGGTGGTGTTGGAAGTTTCTCCACGATGCTGCTGGCTCAAGGGGGATACCAAGTCGCTGCGTCGACTGGGAAGCCTTCCGCTCGGGATTACCTGATGAGCCTTGGAGCTACCCGAATTGTCGAACGAAGCGAGTTGGAAAGCGGCGCTTCTCGGCCCCTGGATCGAGGCGAATGGAGTGGTTGTATTGATTCTGTCGGGTCAAAGACGTTGGAATCGGTTCTCAGCCGGTGCAAACCCCATGCTGTTGTCGCTGCGTGTGGACTGGCAGGGGGTCACGAGCTGAACACAACGGTGTTTCCATTCATCCTGCGCGGCGTAAAACTCATCGGAATCGATTCCAATACGTGCCCCTTGGCGAGGCGAACAAAAGCCTGGAGCCGACTAAGCGAACTGGCAAGAAATGTGGATCTGAACTCGCTTGCGCACGAGGTTGAGCTGAGCGGAATAGTCGAAGCGAGCGAAAGGCTCATGGAAGGGGGCATCACCGGACGTTTTGTGGTCAACCTCCAGGTCGAGGCCTAATCGGATTTGCTTTTCTTTTTACCCGATCCAGGCGACATATCAATCATGATCGCGATGACCATCACTACGACCTGAAAAATACCCCAGGAGCCGTGGAATACGTTTTGCACTACGGTGTACCAGAGCAAAGTTGTCGGAGCAAAAACGAATCCTAGAATCGGCCAGAGTAGAGAATCGAATACTCCTCCGAACCAGTTTGTCATGAACCACAAAAATGCGATCGAAAGGCGTGGAACGATAAGTGCGCCGGCAACAAGTAAACAAGGCATCGCAGTATGTCGGTCTGAAAGGTGATGGTAAACAGCCTGGTGGCTCAAGGTCTAATTCGCTGTCTACCCTAAAATCGGCCTCCGTTGCTCAGGAACGTTGACTATCAATAAACAAGACGTAGCAGAAAGGCGAAAGATTCGTCTTAACAGAACGCTTTCTCGTCCGATACTGGAGAAGACGGGAAAAATTTCCTGACGGATACACAAATCGACTGAGAAATCCATGAAAGGCGTATTTGACGCATTCAGAAATGTGCGGAAGAAAAATCGCAGCGAAGCCAGAGCCGTCGCTGTGAACCGTACCCATGTCCAATCAGAGGACTTCGCGCCGACAGAGCTTCTCGACTTCGCTCTTATCGACGAGACTGTAAATGAATGGTTGGAAGCCACGAAGCCTGAACAGCGCGCAGAATCAGACCACTTCTCCCTTCTGGCCGACCGCGTTCTCACACAGGCACTTCGAGATGGAGGGGTCTCCAAAAATGATCTCGACGAATGGGAGAAGAAATACGCAGCCGCAGGCACACTCTCATGGAGAACGGTCGCTCGACAAGAGCCTTCTCAGGCCCAGTCGCTTGAGCGTCTGGCCGCCAGTATCTACGGATTTCGTCCCATTCTGATATGCCAAATGAGTTCTCTCGTTCAGGCAGATCTTCTGACTTCCAAGGTATCTCCGCAGCTCTGGCAGCGCTTATTCGAGGTTGGAGTCGTGCCCGTCGTCGAGCACGGCCATACACCGGAAGTGGGTGGGCGCATTGTGTGCATATCGAGGGACCCGAGTGATCGAGAGACCTGGGAGCTGATGAACAAACTTAATGCGTTCAAATCCGAGTTGGCCTACGCCGATGGCGGTGTTGTCTCCGGTATGCAGGATTTAATCACGCAACACGTCTCTGCCATTGGTGCTTCGATTTACGTTACTCGTCCTGGGCTAAGAAAAGTGAAATCTGATTCTCCAGAAACGAGAAAAGCCGCCTAACCGGAATTTGATCGAATGATGGATACGAACGACAACAAAACGGCTCCGAAGGCACCATCCCAGACCGCAAGCAGTGGTCATGGCGAAGATCGTAAGCCCATGAAGAGAGCCAGTCTCGTGCGAGACGACTCCCCTTCCAAGAATGTTGAGCCCAAAGCCCCCAAGAAGGCCGCCTCACCTTCTTTCGAGAGAGATTCTGCCCGCGACCGAGTGGTCATACGTCTCCTGAAGAAGGGAATCGTTACCAAAAGCCAGGTGAATGATGCCTGGAAAGAATGGAGAAAGTTGATTGAGAAGGATATGCGTGTCCCTCTCTGGCGGGTTCTCGCGACCCACGAGGAGTTGAACTCTCCCGACGTGTTGGTTGAAGCCTCGAGACTTTACGCCTTTGACGAATCAATTCTGACCTTTGAAGAAGGGTTGGATTTTTTGGAAAAGAACAAGGAGACCTTCCCTACTGAATCATGGGACGCCATGGTCGAACATTTCGTGCTTCCGGTCAGCACGGAAAAAGATCCTGTCTCAGGCGACCCCAAGTGGACATTTATTACCCATGACCCAACACGCCCTGAAATTCATCAGGTAATTGAGGGTTTAAGATTACGACGGTTTGAGATACAGTTTGCCAGCGAAGGTCTGATTGGCTCGCTGATCTCCGAAAGCTTTCTGGGTCGAAACGCGTTCATGGATAGCCTGGAAGAAAACCACGCTGTAGATCTGGGATCCTATGAAAACGAAGATGACTTTGTAGATGAGGATGCTCTTGAGGCTGAAATCAGTCGCTCCCACCTCATTAATCTATTTGAGGCTGCTCTCACAGAATCTGTTCGTGGTGGCGCTTCGGATATTCACATCTATCCCGACGCAGATGGGAAAATTGTGATCTTGTTCAGGCTTGACGGTGAATTGGAGGAATGGCATATAGATGAACGTTTCAGACCTGAAGCATTTTTGGCCGTCGTGAAGGACAATTCGATGAACGTGGATCGCTTCGACCGCGAGATGGCTCAGGATGGATTCATCCAGCGGTGGATCGACGATGTACTCATCCGTTTCCGCGTCTCGGTTTTACCCATTGCCTCTGCAAAACAAGAGGTGCACGCGGAAAGTATTGTTATTCGAGTGCTCGACGATCGCAAGGTGCTAACTGATCTGAGACAGATCGGACTTCTGGAAGACGCCTACGCGCGTTTCCAGGAGGCCATCCGCATGCCGCACGGGATGATAATTTTAACGGGCCCAACGGGATCTGGTAAAAGCACCACCCTGGTAGCAGCGCTGCATCAGGTTGTGACGCCGAAAGTCAATGTGTTGACGGTCGAGGACCCGGTTGAGTATCTCATGCGCGGTGTGCGACAGATCAAATTGAGTCACAAATTGACCCTTGAGGGAGCCCTTCGCGCAATCCTCCGGCACGATCCAGACGTTGTCATGGTTGGAGAGATGCGAGATCAGGAGACCGCCGAACTGGCGATCAAGCTGGCGAACACCGGCCACTTGACCTTCTCTACGCTGCACACGAATGATGCGCCGAGCGCCGTCAGCAGGTTATACAAAATGGGTGTCGAGCCCTTCTTGATTGCCTATGCCATCAATATTGTAGTCGCTCAGCGCCTGATTCGAAAACTTTGCGTCTCGTGCAGAGTGCTCGACGCCGAACCGGACATGGATCTGTTCCGTCATATTGGCTCTTCAGACGATGATTTAGCTGAGGCAACCATCTACAAGGCTAACGATACGTCCAAGTGTAAAAAATGCAAGGGAACGGGTTATAAGGGTAGGCGGGCAATTGCCGAGACCATGCTGTTTACCGACAAGATCCGATCGCTCATCATGGCGTCGGAAGACATTGTGGACGAAGATGTTCTTCGTAAGGCTGCGGTAGATGATGGAATGACCACTCTTCCCGATGCGGCGCGACAGCTTGTCCTCGCCGGAGAAACGAGCCTGGAAGAGGCCGTTCGCGTGACCGGCGCTTAAAACCGATCCACCGACCCGATAGTCCTGCTTATTCTTGTTCTTCAGAGGGAGCGTTTTTGAAGTACAGCGCCCACGCCAGAAGGAGAAGCACCAGATATCCCGCCATCATCGACAACACAATCAGAAATCCTGAGATCGATCCGTCAAAGATGGTGAACGGCATGTTGATGATCAGAAGAAGAGGAAATCCGAGGAGGAGCGCAATTCCACTGGACAAAACCAGTTCCTGTGCAACAGGCGATCTGTATTCAGGCTCTGTCACGCGCAGGAGTGCAAGTCCAGAACTGATGGTACCGGTCATTTGAGCGAACATTCCGATGAAGCGCTCAAATCGCTGCGTACTGAAGATCACCCGGCACGTCCATTTGAGGAATAAATACGTCAGGAGAGCGCCGACGAAACAAATAAGTATCAGTGGAAGAGCAAATCGCAAGGCAAACGTAAGGCTGATGCCCATAATTGATGTGACGATGAGGAATTCAGCAAACGTTCCGGTAATACGGTGAATCATGCCTTCATCAATCCAGGCACCGCGCGAGCCGGCCAGAATCAGTCTTCGGGTTGCCAGTGCGATGACATTCGCGAATATGAAGTGGAAGGACCATAAAACAGGGATTTCCTGAGAGAGCCCGGCAGATGAAAGGAGGGATGCCAGGAGGCTCGTCAGCACCCAAGTCCCCAAATAAATCGCTCCAACCAGAGCGAGATGGACCGCGAGGGGCTCAACCGATGCTCCCGAGAAACTCAGTCTGGCACCGACCGGCCTGTCGTCCGAATTTCGAATCCCAGTGCGCACATGATCCGGGATCGTTTCCAGGTGTCCGTTTCCTGAAGCACGATTGACCAGCAGCATGCCGAAAAAATATGCCACCAAAAATCCGATGGCACCAATCGTAAGTCCCATGGATCCGCCATCAGCGTATCCAAACGCTGTCCATGATTGCCCGATCGAGTAGGCAATTCCTGGTCCCATTGCAAATCCGAGGGGCAGGAGCATCCCAATGGCCGGATTCAAGTCAGGGACCAGAGTCAGGACGACAGCGACGGCAATGCCCAAGCCCACCATTCCCTGGATCAGCATCACGCTGACCTGCATAAATCCAAGATTTATGACCCCGAACGAATGCTTCTGTTCTGATTTGTGGAGGCCTACCGATATGAAGGTTAACGCCAGCAAGTGGTACACATAGGCACCCATTCGACTGGGTTCAAAAGGAATAATGCCAAGCAATTCGACTCCAAGGATCAGACCCAGAAATCCCGCGATAAGGCTGTTTGGAATGAGAAAGGGCTGGAAAAAGCCGACATGCCGCCTCAGAAGGGTTCCGGTAAGCAGCAGAGTGCTCACGACGGCGAAATCGATCAACAAATCGCCGACGGTCATGTTCAGAACCCACGCTTCCATTTCTCAAAAATGATTATTTGTTGATGTGAGGCGCGACACGGCCGAGAACGTCTTTCCAAGCGAGAACGCTGTCTTCCCGTCGAAAATGTGCAAAAACCGCTGAAGATTTAGAGATAAGCCAGAATTTGTCATTTCGCTCGAGCCCGGTGTACTTGACATCTTCGAGACTTTCGTGGTGCGCATCGCCAAATTCGATGTGATCTTTCCAAAGAGTGCACGTTTGATTGGGCAGGATACGAACCTGGCCGAGATGACTTTCGATCCTCAGATTCGCTATTCCTCGCAGTATTGGCCTATCGGGTGAGTCGGGAAGGGGAAGATTCTTGATCTGGTCGTAAAAGTCAGCGCTCGCCGTCTGGATTCCCGTATCGATATCCACCAGAGTTGAATCTGCCTGTACCTTCCATCGGCGGATACCTTGAAGGCTCGAGACTTCATTTCCGGTCGTAGTTCGCAGGCCGCCGAAGGCGCCTGATTCGGGATCCCTGTACAGAAGTTGGGCAATCCCATCTGCAGGTCTGAATGCCCAAGCGGGCCGAATGGACCTGAATACAACGTTCTCGTCGGCTTCAATAGGCTTTTTAAGCCTTTTTAGTTCGGTTTCAAAGTCTGGTTGATCCGAAAAATCAACCGCATCATGTACCTTCACTTTGAGGTGTCCCGGTCTGGGCCAAGAGGCCCATCTGGGCCAACCCACGTAGGATCCAATAATTTCGATTGGATACACGGGAACGGTCGCTCGCATGAAGAGCTTGGCCGTCGATTCAATCCATGGTGCGGGACGACCATCCCAACGGCGTCCTCCTTCTGGAAAAATCACGACTCGTCGGCCCTCCTCCAGCATCCTCCAAATGCGTCGAATCAGATGAGGCTCGGGAACGCGTTTTCGGGTACCAACGATACCCGCCGCTGAGAAAACCTTGGAAAGAATACCTGACCGCAGGTACTCCATGGTCATTACTCCGGCTGTCGCTTCTCCCAGCTCCGTGAACGCATTCAGAATAAAAGGATCGTAATTGTTCGAGTGATTGCCGTAAATGAAGCATGGGCCGGGTGGCAGATTGCCACCGCCCTCCAGTTCCAGATCCCAGCACACCTTGCTAAAAGGGATTATCGAACTCCGAAACGCCAATTCCGCCCCGATCTGCGCGAGGGAAGGGCTGTTGATGGGGCTCGAAATGTTATTTTCCTGAAGATGAAGAAAGCGTTGCCAATATAGCCTTCATTTTGCATCTTGAGAGTAACGACCTAATAACCGCTTGACAGGCAATCACATACGCTCCCCAGCGGAGGACGACCGTGACTAAAGCAGATATCATCGATCAGATTTCAGCCGGTACGGGACTTACCAAGCTGGAAACCGAAGCCGTGGTGAACGGATTTATCACCGTAATCAAGACCGAACTGAAACGTGGAGGCCGCATTGACCTGAGGGGATTCGGTTCATTCAGCGTGCAGCATCGCGCCGCAAGAACGGCAAGAAATCCGAGAACCAATACACCGGTTCACGTTCCATCAACAAATATTCCCGCCTTCAAAGCTTCAAAAGAGTTTAGAAGGAATGTAGACGCCGCCGTCAGTTAGACCGTATAGATGAATCAAAACTGCGATTCCTGCGGAGCCCGTCTGAGCTCCACTGCCGCGGTATGCGATCTTTGCGGAACGCCGACGGGCGTCGCGCAGATTGAGCCCGTAGCGGAAGAACGTACCGAATCCATCAATCCGGAGTCTACGGACAATGCGATTTCACCGCATTCATGTGCCCAGTGCGGATGGACGAATCCGGAAGGATCAAGATATTGCAACTCGTGCGGATCGGCTTTAACGGAAAACATGGCCGCTTCGGGAGCGAGTGGTAAACGCAAGAAGACACTCCCGGGTCGAGGACCCCGAAAAGCAGAAACCCCAACTTCTGGTCCAGAAGGCTCCTCCCAAAAAGCTGTAGGACTGCAGATTGGGATCGTTGTAGGATCGTCACTTCTTCTGGTGATGGCTCTGTACGTGATCACATCAATGAGTGCAGGAAATCAAGCGGAGAGCAGTGCGGGCGCTCCTGTGATCGAAGCCATCGAAGAACCCCTTGCACAGCAGTGGATCCCCAGGCAGGAGGAGTTGAAGGAGGCACTCGAGGGGGCCAGCGAGGAAGACGAAGTACAACTGCGTCGTCAGCTTATCGATTTATATTTTGCGGCAGGCCGATTTGATTTCGCAGCTGAAGAAACTGTATTGATTGCCGAGTCTGCGGGTGTCGAGGAAGAGTGGATTGTGGCAGGAAATCTGTATTTCGACTGGATGCAACGAAAGCCTGAATCGCTACGGACGCCGTGGGCGCAAAAAGCGGTGGCGGCTTACCAGGAAGCACTTGCTATCAATCCCTCGAATATGGATGTTCGTACCGACATGGCGATTGCCTATCTGTACGATCCTCAAAATGCGATGATGGCCATCCAAGAAACGAATCGCGTGCTTGAACAGGATTCTCTTCATATCCAGGCAAACTTCAACCGAGGCATCATGTTATCCCAGATCGACCGAATCGCTCAAGCGATCGAGCAATTTGAAAAGGTCAAGAGAATATCATCAGGTGAATCGGACCCGGTATATATACGGGCAGTGGAAGCAATCGAGAGACTTAGCGGCGGAAATTGAATAAACCACCGAGAAAACTCGGAGCATGCACCGCACTTTTAATTTTCGTTCAGGTCGGTGTAGAGTCTTTTGATCAGTTGAATCTGGGCCACGTGGTACGCATCGTGCAGGACGATTCCGCATAGATGGTCTGCCGTCCGATTGCCACTGGGTAGCGTGTCATCCAATCGTTCGGAGTCAAGATCCTTGATGGCTTCAACCAATTTCCGATCCTCGCTTTTCAGCAGGGCTCGGTCTTTTTTCCAGGCGTCGTCTGACCGGAAATCAGGAACGGCCGGAAAGTTCGAGGGCTTTCTTGGAAAAATACCCTGTGGAAGATCGAGCAATCTTCGCCGCACCGCATATTTCCAGTACGCCATGTGCAGCGTCAGCATCCAGATCGAGTTGCGATCGTTTCCGGGCCGCCAGGCGGCCTGTCTCGCGTCAACCCCCCTCAGACATCCGAGAATGGTCGGCCCGCCGTGCCACAGCCTGAATCCTGCAGGTGGGTCGAGCAGGCGTAGGATTTCATTTTTTCGAAGATCCATCATGCCATTAGATGTGAAAAGAATTTCAGTCTTTTCCTTGTTCAAGTTTTATTTGGATTGATATCGAAGTATATACAAATGCCCCGACTTTCTAGAAACAGAATGGGCTTCCCAGAAACCGAATCGACTTCCATGCCCAATAGAATTACGTATGACGTGTGTATTGTGGGTTCCGGGGCCGGTGGAGGAATGGCCGCGCACGAGTTAACGAGAGCTGGTGCGAAGGTCGTCGTTCTCGAGGCCGGGAGCGATTGGGACGCCGCTATCGACGGAAATATGCTGACCTGGAACTATGAGTCTCCGAGGAGGGGAGGCTCGACCAGAGAGCGGCCGTTCGGGGAGTTTGACGCGTGCGTCGGTGGATGGAATATCGACGGTGAGCCCTACACGCGCGCCGAAGGGACAGAAAGGGATTGGTGGCGAGCTCGTATGGTTGGCGGCAGAACGCACCACTGGGGTCGCATCTCGCTGCGGTTCGGACCGGATGATTTTAAACGCAGATCGATAGACGGGCAAGGTGATGATTGGCCAATCGGCTACGCTGATCTCAAGCCCTACTATGACAGACTCGACCGATTGGTTGGAATCTTCGGTAATGCGGATGGTCAGTACAATGAGCCCGATGGCATCTTTCTTCCTCCGCCCAGGCCACGCTGCTACGAGATGATGGTGAAAGAAGGAGCCGAAAAACTCGGAATACCTGTTCTCGCGTCTCGATTGTCCATTTTAACGCGCCCACATGGCGGGCGCCCACCGTGCCACTACTGTGGCCAGTGTAATCGTGGTTGCGCAACCCGGTCCAATTTCTCAGTGCAATCCGTTCTGTTGCCACCGGCAGTGGCGACGGGAAACCTCACGATGGTGACCAATGCCATGGCGAGAGAGGTGACCACTGATTCCGAGGGCCGGGCAACGGGTGTCTCTTACGTGAGCACAATCGACATGAAGGAGTACCATGTCAAAGCCAAAGTGATTGTTTTGGCGGCCAGTGCTTGTGAATCGGCCCGCTTGATGCTGAACTCCAAATCGACGAGGCATCCCAATGGCCTGGGAAATTCAAGTGACATTTTGGGGCGTTACCTGACTGACTCGACGGGTGCCAGCGTGATGGGATTCTTTCCTCAGCTCGTCGATATGCCCGTCCACAACGAAGATGGCGTGGGTGGAATGCACATTTACATTCCCTGGTGGTTGGAGAAAGGCCGTTCATTGCCGTTCTCTCGCGGATATCATATCGAGGTTTGGGGCGGACATGGCATGCCTGGAAAGGGTTTCGGAGGTGGAATTCAGAACACGAACGGAGGACTTAGCGGGGGAGATCGATCACGCGGAGGAGGGGGCTATGGACTCCAACTCAAGGACGATTATCGCCGCCTATGGGGTGCCCACGTTGGGATGTCCGGACGGGGAGAAATGATCGCAAGGCGGGAGAATAATTGTTCGATCGATCCGGATGTAGTGGACAAATACGGCATTCCTGTGCTGAAATTTGATATCAGGTGGAGTGACGAAGAATTGGAGCAGGTTCGTCACTTCCAGGAAACAGGCAACGAAATTATCCGGGCGATGGGCGGTGAATCCGCCTGGGATATCCCCTCGAAAGAAGACGGTTACGGGATAACCAGACCTGGCCAGATTATTCATGAAGTCGGAACGACGCGTATGGGATCGGATCCAAAAAAATCAGTTCTGAACGAATACTGTCAGTCGCACGAAGTTCAGAATGTGTTTGTGGCGGATGCCGGTCCCTTCGTCAGTCAAGCGCATAAAAATCCGACGTGGTCCATCATGGCACTTTCAATGCGAACGTCTGAATACATCACGGAAGAAGTGCGCAACGGAAATCTGGGGACGGCATAATGAAAAGACGAGAATCTCTGAAGTTGATTGCCGCGGCATCGCTGGCTGCAGCATTTCCAGGATGCACCGTCAAGGAATTGGATTCGGCAGCTGCACGCGTGCTGAATGGATCGGGTACACCAGAATTTAAGGACAGGACGCCGACCGTTTTTTCAGAACATGAATATCGCACCATACACTCGTTGGTCGACCTCATCATTCCCGCTGACGACAGGTCGGGGAGTGCGACGGACGCCGAGGTGCCTGCGTTCATTGATTTTCTGCTGGAAGAGGTCGAGTCCATGAGACAGCCTGCCAGATTGGGCCTGGCATGGATCGACAGGAGTTGCCAGGAGCGATATGGGGACGTATTCGGCTCACTGGATCGGGTGCAGCAGGTAGAGATGCTCGATACGATCGCATATCCAGAAGACTATCTACCAGAAAACAAGGAGGGAGTGGAGTTCTTCAGCTGGCTGCGGGACGCGACCGCAAGCGGATTTTGGTCGAGCAAGATGGGTGTCGAAGATCTTGGTTACACGGGGAACAGCCCAACCGCGTCGTGGGAGGGGTGTCCGACAGAGGCCATGGATCATCTGGGCCTCACGTACGAAGAGGTCTAAACACCTCTTTTTAGCGACGCAAAAAGTAAGATGGCAGCCAGGGCCAGGATTCCGGATGCCAACATGGGCGACGCACCCGTGAGGGCCTCTCCGATTACAGCCGTCCAGTCGGCATTTGGACGGATTTCGAGCTCCAACTCAAGATTATGCCGGAAATGTTCGTAGATCCCGTAAATCGAACCCAAGCATATTAGAACCATGCTTCTCCGGGTCCATAGCACGGCGGAATCGCTCTGTAGGTAGTGAACCCATATGGCCATACCAAGACCAAGGGCGCATAAGCCAAGCGGAATCAACTGAATGGTCGACTCTACGTGGGATATCAGTAACAGCTCGGCCGCAGCGCCCAGAAAGATGAGCGACGACATCCATTGAAGAAATCTCCTGTACCACGTTTCCACTATTCGGAGACGTACAAGCGAGCGAACTGAGCGGCAACGCCACCGGCTACCTCGGTTACAGCGTCGTAAAATGCATCGTGTGATTCAAACGGACGTGCGGCTACCAACTGCTGGGCTCCCTCCAGATTGAGTCCAAGTATTTGTGCTACTGTTTCAGCATCTGATTCATTGATGTCGATCGGGACGTAAACATAGTCTTCGAACATAGCAACCTGCTCCTCATCCACATATTTGCCAATTTCACGTCTGAACTGGACAATACTGATGTAAGGCCTGTACTCGTCGAATTCGTGAGCCATGCGATCGCCCACCTCCGGAACCGTCTTGAATTCCTCAGCAGTAGCGGTGTTTAAATTCCACTTTTCAGCCGTGACGGGACGCTTGGTGTCCTCGACCACTTCGGGCGGCGGGTCGAATTTTTGAGGCTCTTTGTCGGCGCAGGAGACGAGAAACACTGACGTCGTAAGTGTACATATCAAGGCGATCCGTTTCATGTCGTCACTAATTCTGGTTGGTTAAATATTGCAGTTTGTTTGGACGCCGCTGCGATGGAATCGTGTGGGCCCGAAAAGTAGGTGAGTGTTGGCTGTGGATCAATTCGGTTTACCCAATCGCCGGCGTTTCAAGCAGCTTACCGACCAGTTCTCTGGTCAGCTTGGCTGCCACCATGGCCGAGACTCCATTGATGTCGCGTGTTGGATTGAGTTCGACTACGTCCGCACCGACAATCTCGGCGTCCAGTCGTTGAATCTGGGAGATCACGTCTCGGACCGACATCCCGCCGGGTTCGTGATGAGAAATCCCGGGTGCATAGGCTGGGTCGAGTACATCAAGATCCAGGGATATGTAGACGGGTCCTTCAATTCGAAGACTTCCGGGCATCGGCAGATTCGCCATCTCATAGACCTCAACTCCAAATCGTTCTGCCTGGGAGCGGCAATGTTGGTTCAACGTTCGGATTCCAATCTGAATCAAGGAAACGTGAGAAAACTCTTCGAGGATACGCGCGAAAGGGCAGGCGTGAGAGTATAGGTTGCCCTCGAAATCCTGATACAGATCGGGGTGAGCATCGAACTGGACGATCGTCAACCGGTCGTATTGTGGCGCGAGCGCCTGCAAAATGGGATAGGTAACGGAGTGATCGCCGCCCAGGGAAAGCAGTTTTCGTTTGGTTTTCAACGCCTCTGAAACGCTTGCTGTAATTCGTTCTCGAGCGATTGCGCCCCCAGCGCCAGCATCCTTGCCTTCGAAATCGAGCTCCTGAAAATCAACATTTCCCAGGTCTGTGACCGTATGCCCAAACTCGAACACCATTCCGTTTTCGATGGACAGGTTCGCCGAAGGGCTCATTATTGCCTCTCGTATCGCCTCTGGAGCCTGAGCTGGCCCCCGCATGAACGATGAGGACGCGTCGTAGGGTATGCCGAGCAGTGATATCATGATTGGGGATAGTCTGGACTGATCTCCCAGATCAGGCCTTTCGAGCAATATCGGCTCTCTTTCGTTCGTGCGTGTCCAGGTGTCGCTTTCGAAGTCGAAGCGATTTGGGCGTCACTTCAATGAGTTCATCGTCCCGAATAAACTCAATCGACTCTTCCAACGACATACGACGCGGCGGAATGAGCTTCTGAAAGGCATCCGAGGAAGAGGCCCGCATGTTGGTGAGCTTCTTCTCTTTCGTGATGTTGACCTCCAAATCAACATCGCGGCTGTTTTCTCCCACCAACATCCCACCGTACACCATGTCTGTCGGGCCCATAAACAATTCGCCCCGCTCCTGCAGATTGACAATGGAAAAGCCGGTCACTTTACCCTCACGGTCCGCGATCAAGGCTCCGGATGCGCGATGCGCGATCTCTCCAGCCCAGGGGCGATATTTGTCGAAGAGGTGTGTCAGGATGCCAGTTCCTTTGGTGTCAGTAAGAAATTCATTTCTATAGCCGATGAGTCCTCGACTCGGAATCTCGAATTCAAGACGGACGCGCCCCGATCCGTGATTGACCATTTTTGTCATCACACCCCGGCGCGCGCCCAGTTTTTGTACGACTGCTCCCATGAACTCTTCCGCGACGTCGATAAGGGCCATTTCGAACGGCTCGCAACGTTTACCCTTGATCTCCTTCGTAATCACACGCGGCATCCCGACAGCAAACTCGAAGCCTTCTCGCCTCATCTGCTCGATCAAGATGGCCATTTGGAGTTCACCCCTTCCGTAAACCAGATGGCTGTCTGGAGAGTTGGATTCCTCGATCCGCATGGACAGATTGGTGAGCGCCTCTTTGGCCAATCGATCCGTTAAATTTCTGGAAGTGACATACTTTCCCTCCTTTCCCGCGAATGGCGAATCATTGATTCGAAATTCCATGGACATGGTGGGCTCGTCAACATGCAAGGGTTCCAGAGGGCGGGGGTCGAGAGCATCCGCGATACTCTCTCCAAGGCCGATTCCTGTCATTCCTGCTATTGCTACAATGTCGCCCGCTCCTGCAGTATCGGTTTCAATCCGGCCAAGTCCCTGGTATTGAAAAAGGGCGGTGACTGTCGCTGGTTTTGTAGTGCCATCACGGCGGCAGAGAACGACCTGTTGCTTATTTTTGAGGGAGCCGTCGATGATGCGTCCTATCGCGAGAGGACCGAGATAATTGTCTGGCTGCACATTCGTAACCAGAACCTGAACCGAGGCATCTGGATCGCCGCCCGGTTCTGGTACGCTGTTGATGATCGTTTCGAATAGAGGCTTAAGGTCAGTCAGCTCTCCATCAAGCGAGTCTTTGCACTTCCCATCCCGCGCCACGGCGTAAATGACGGGGAATTCGATCTGGTCGTCTGAAGCATCGAGATCAATAAACAGATCGTAGACCTCGTTCAGGACTTCTTCAGCACGTGCGTCGTCACGATCAATTTTATTGATGACAACGATGGCTGGCAGTTTCAGCTCAAGCGCTTTTGACAACACGAACCGAGTCTGGGGGAGGGGACCCTCGGCTGCATCAACAAGAAGCATTATGCCGTCGACCATTCGAAGCGTTCGTTCGACTTCTCCACCAAAATCAGCGTGCCCGGGCGTGTCAACAATATTGATTTTAATATCACCGTATTGCACAGCCGTATTTTTGGCCATGATGGTGATTCCCTTTTCTCTTTCCAGATCCATGGAATCCATGACACGCTCGGCAACGTCCTGATTTTCGCGAAAGGTGCCAGTCTGCCAGAGCATGGAGTCGACCAACGTGGTCTTTCCGTGATCGACGTGTGCAACGATGGCTATATTTCGGAGATTCTGGGCCATGACATGTGTTTGGGTGAGAAATTTGAAAGCATCCGTTGAACGGACGAGAGAAACTTCGTTCTCCTATGTATCGCAAAGATGTTGCGAATATCACCCGATTGTCCGATCTGAAGAGTTGCCCGGCCGATGATCTCCAGATGCCGTGTATCTAGCGCCTTTTGATGTTACCGCGTTGAATTGATTTATAGAGCTTGCTCAGATTGCGGTCATAATCACGTCGTTCCGCGAGAGATCGCCCGTGGCGCGCTGATTCGCGTCCCATTTTCTGAAAGTTGATCAATCTGGATTCATCCAACTCGCCCTCATCGACGGCTGCTCGAATTGCACAGCCCTCTTCTACGAGGTGTGTACAGTCGGAAAATCTACAGGATAGAGCCAGCTCAATTATATCAGAAAAGGTCTCCTCGATGCCCGCTTCGACGTTTATCGTGCCCAGCTCGCGGATACCAGGTGTGTCTATAATGAGGGCTCCACCCTCGAGCATAGACAGGTATCTACGGGTTGTGGTGTGGCGGCCCTTTCCGTCCATTTCCCGGACCGCCGCAGTAGCATGCAGCTCCGCTTCCGAAAGTCGGTTCAGCAGGGTTGTTTTTCCAACTCCTGAGGATCCCATGAGACAGTATGTTTTCTCGGGGAGCATTCGTGACCGGACAACTTCGACACCGTCTCCGGTGATGGAGCTGAACCCAATAATTTCCAGGCCAGGGTGTCTTTTTTGGACCTGATCGACCAGCGAGTCGAACACCTGGGGCGCGACGAGATCACTTTTAGACAGCAACAGAACGGGTTCAACGCGTCCATCCTGAATGACGATCAGATACCGATCCAGTCGGTTCAGATTGATGTCGTTCACACAAGCTTGCAGCACGAATGCGGTATCCACATTGGCAGCGATGGGCTGATAGGCTACTTCGCGACCAGCGACTTTTCGTCTGAGAACTGATCGACGGGGGAGTACCTCATGAACGATCGCAAACTCGCCCTCATCGAACAGTTGGACCGATATCCAATCGCCTACTGTTGGTCGGGATTCAGGGGTTTCTGCTGTGTATGACAACCTACCCGTAAGCTCTGCGATCACTTCGCGATTCGCCGTACGGATGACAAGATTGGTGCGATTGACAGTTAGAACCCGAGCGAGCTCGCGCCCCTGCTGGAGAAGCAGCAACTCCTCTTCCGAGCTTCGTTCTTCCAATCCCCAGCGTTTCAGGCTCATTGTTTGCTTCCAGCTATTCAACTATGGGTCCTGGAATCGAAATTCCAGGACTCGCCCGGTTTATTGGAATGATCGGCGCGGAGCTCTACAATTTGGCCAGCTTCGTGGTTCACCGGTTCGCAGACTCAAGGGCAGATTGGCCAGAGAGCGGTCCATCTTCGTCGGGTCCTCGGACGCCATGTAGGCGAGCATGGCCGCCAGAGTAGCATTCTCAGCCAGATCGTCAAATACAATTTTGTCCAGAGTGTCCCGATTCGTGTGCCATGTGTACTGACGGTACTCGTCATAGGGAGATTGCAGGCGGAAACTTGGAGCCTTGGCGCACAGGAAAGACGTATGATCGCTTCCTCCGTTATTCTGAGCGCCAGGAAGTTCCAATGTGATGTGCGACGAAATTTCGGTCGGCACCACGGCCATCCATTTAGGAATGTGCGCGGCAGATGCCAGAAATCCCTGACCTTCGATTCGTTCGAATTTCCACGTGCCATTGTCCTGGTTGAACGCGACCTGAAGGCCCGCCATTACCTCGGGATGGTCCTCGCGAAACGAGCCAGATCCGATTGTGCCCTGCTCCTCGCCACCCCAGTGCCCGACGACGATGGTTCGTTTCGGATTCGGGTACGCAGTGCGCAGAATACGCATGGCTTCGAGCATTGTGAGGGTTCCCGTTCCATTGTCTGTTGCGCCCGTGGCGGCATGCCACGAGTCAAGGTGTGCTCCCAGGAGAACGTATTCATCGGGCTTTTCTGACCCTCTGATCTCTCCGACCACGTTGAACATCGGAACCGTACCCAGATAGTTGGCCTCGGCTTCTACGCGCGAGCGCGGCGTGTGTCCGCTCTCCGCAAGTCGATACAGTAGTCCATAGTCTTCGCAAGAAATGTCTACCGCAACCGCTCTTCTACTGGATGTCGAGAAAACCTTGTTTACTCCCCAGCCGCCTGACCAGCGAGAGGAGATGAAGCCTGCCACACCCGCGCTGTCCAACCGCGCGTCGCGAGATCGAAAATCGCCAATGGCACTCAGTCGCTGGTTCCAGTCGGTGGAAGCCTGTCGACGATCGTCTCTCAGTCTCTCTACGGTCTCAGGCCGAGCGTATTCTTCGAGTTCCTGCCGGGCCCTACACATTGCTTCAGGACGAGAAGTCAGGACGAATTTACCCTTTACGGACGAGAGCCACTCCTCGACGTTTTCCGCGGAGAGGTCTGAAGGAGGGACGGTTACGTATCCTTCGATCGGCCCATCCGTGCCCGGGCTCCATGCCAGCAGCTCTGCTTCCAGCGAGGTTACCCGCGGTGAAATCATGTCAACATGCAAAATACCCTGTTCCCATCCCAACCAAGATCCATACTCTTCTTTTCTGGCGGGAATGCCCCATTCTTCGTATTTGCTCAACGCCCAGTCCTGCGCATCGCTTAAGCCTGCCGTTCCGCTGAGACGCGGACCGATCACGTCGAGTAGTTCGTGAGCCAACGTTTGGGTTTGGGAATTTTCGATGCCCAGCTCCCACATCTGTTTGATGACGGGATCATCGGTCGGGTAGGTTTGTGCAGTCGCCGAGAGCGAAAACGATGACGCCATCAATAACGCGAGAGTGATTCTCAAGAAAGGAGACTGATTCATATGACTGGTCATAGGTGATAGAAGAAAAATTCCGGCCAGAATGTACGAGATGAGACCGAGAATGGTTGTAGGCTTCCTGAATTCTGCGAAATACGATTAGTGGAGACTGGATGTGGTGATTTCGTCGCCGAGCTCGACGACACGATTGGCCAATCCTTCGACATCCTCGAGACGCGTGCGCGGATTGATATAGCAGGGCCGAATCGCAAATACATCTCCCACGACGGTCGTGGATGGCACGTACGATCCATCTGCTCTCAAACGGGAAGCAATTTCAGCATTCAGCTCGTTCAGTTCTGCGTTTTCAAGTAGCCCATTGTTGTAACGAAAGCAACAAATGGATATTACTGCTTTGGATACAACTTCCAGGCGCTCATGATCGTCCGCGAGTTTCTCGAGATGCCTCGCGTATGAATTATGGCGGACGACCCTCGCCGTCATCCCTTTCCTTCCGATTTCCTTGAGAATCGCCCAGACCTGTACACCGCGGGAGGGTGCAGACTGATCCAGGTTAAATTCGTGATACATCTCGCCGAAATCGTCGAAAGGAGACTCAATCTTGCCATCTTGTGAAGCTGACCCCTCCAAATATGATGCGGGCTCAAGCGTGAAAGCGCGGCCCATCAGTCCTCGATCTCTGACAATCGCCACGCCGTTACCCACTGGAGCAGCGAGCCACTTGTGTGGATCGAGTGCGACTGAATCTGCCCTCAGCACCCCTGTGAACAGGTCTGCAACACGGTCATCAAGAATCCCAAACATTCCGTACGCACCGTCGACGTGCAGCCAGGCTCCCACTTGCTCGGCGACATCAGCCAACTCATTGATGGGATCAATCGCGCCTGTATTGACGGTTCCAGCTGTGGCAACGATTGCTAGGGGTCGTATCCCCTCGGAGGCATCCGATTTGAGTTGCTCTCTCAGCGCACCGACATCGATCGTGAAAGCGTCCGTGACCGGGATTGGAGTGACGGAGCGGCGTCCAATCCCCAGAATCGCGGCCGCTCTGTTTATCACGTGATGAACCTCACTGCTCGCATAAATCCTCCACCTGACGCCCTCTGGCATTCCTGTCATGGAGGGGTCGACTCCCATTTGCTCTACGGCCCACTGTCGCGCCGCACCGAGCGTTATCAGATTTGCAGAGGATCCGCCGCTGCAGTACGTGCCCTGCCAGGAGTCAGGGAAGCCCAACAATTCATTCAACCACTTGAGACTCACCGTCTCCAAATAATTGAACGCCTGAACCCAGAACCGCTGAGAACCCGCGACGGTAGAGGCCAGTGCTGCGGCCGTGCCAGAAGTCGTAGGGGCTGTAGTTACCCACCCGTTGAACCCGGGATGACCATTTCGAAGTCCATTCGGAATCACAACGGATCGAAGTTCATTCAGAACCGCATCCAGGCCAAGACCCGCATCCGGCAGGGGTACGTCCAACACCTTTTTCCACGATTCGCGGTTTCGACCCGCGTCGTCTGGCCCTTCAAAACGATTGAATTGATCGAGGGACTCCGATAGTGCACTGAGCGCAGAAGTCAGATCGCCGAAAGACGCGTCGTCGGGGTAGGCCATGCGTTTTGAGTCTAAAAACGAGTGGAAACGGAATCGGGAACGGATACTACGACAAGAAAAAATCACATCGCAAACGCAGTCCAAAATAGGCCAAATGAGAGAACCGGTACAGTCTACCGGTAGATTGGGGGAGAGAGGATGACCTGAATGTGAGACAACAACCCCCTCCTGAGTTACCCCGAAGCCTCATCCAGCGGCTTGGAGTGTAGGGGTCCGCGATTAACTAGCTTAAAACATATCATGAAAGAGGGAAATGAAGCTGACAAATCGCTACTCGTTAGCCGCGTTACTCGTTGCATTGGTTCTTCCAATCATCGCAGCCGGCTGCATTCTTGTTGTCGAGGAAGATGACGATTACGATCGCCATCGTCACCGTCACCTGCACGGAACGCACTGGACGCTGGACGTCGTTTTTTATCGGACGCAGACCATTCAAGTGATGGATCGCAGCGTCGATCTTCAATTTGATGAAAGTGGAGCGTTCAGCGGCAGCGCATCCTGTGGAGATCTCTCGGGATCTTTCGAGGTCGATGACAATGGAAATCTCTCTATCTCAAGGGTGAGCTATGGGGAGAATTGCCAGGGTGAATCATTGACCGAGCTCTTCGCCGATGGTATGCGTGCCGCTCGCACGTATGAAGCGGATGAAAACGCACTTCGAATTGCGACGAATGAGAACGGATACCTGACGTTCTCCTCGAAGTAATCACTTGGATCTGCCTGGCCCGGTTCGGTTTTCTGTACCTGTCAACCGATCGGGCTGGGCGATCCGGTGAGTTAAATCCTGGTCGCTGCAGACCGTTTTTTAGCTGGAAGATCTTCCTTCAGTTGGGCACGCGAGAACCGGACTTCAACTCCCGCCGTATATGCGCAAACCAACAAGGATGCGCATGGGTGCCAGCACGTTTTTTTCAGATGAGGATCGAGATCGGATCCAGGATGCGGTAGCAGCTGCTGAGACGCGAACTTCGGGAGAAATTGTGCCCGTTATCGTCGAATCTTCTGCGGACTATGGATTTACGAAGTGGAAGGCAGCATTTTTAGGAGTCCTTCTGGGACTTGCTGTTTTTGAACTTATTTCGATGCAGGCCGACGGTTGGAGTGAGCCCGCAACGATGAGTGCGCTGGGCTTTCCCTTGATGATTGGTCTAGGAGCGGGTCTGATGGTACTGCTGGTTCACTTTTTACCGGTAGCCCGTAGACGATTTATTCCCCAGTCCGCTATTGATATCGCGGTTCACAACCGGGCCCTGCGTGCATTTCTCGAACATGAAGTATTCGGAACTCGAGAGCGGACCGGTATCCTTTTGCTGGTGTCACTATTCGAGCACCGTGTAGAGGTAGTCGGCGACTCTGGTATCAACGAGAAAGTATCGGAAGATGATTGGGCGGATGTCGTCTCAGATATTGTGAAGGGAATCAAGTCAGGACAGCCTACGGACGGGATCGTCAAGGCCGTCGAGCGGTGTGGCGAGTTGTTGGAATCGGCGGGAGTGGCGATTCGAACGGACGACACGAATGAGCTTTCGGACGCGCCCAGATTCGAATCGTGACCGTGTTTCATCCGGGTCTGGTTTTGTCTTGGCCTGGTTTTGGGTTGATAATGGAATGAATCCTGTAGATATTTCGTCGATCCAGTGTAGCTACGTCTAGATTTCAGTTTCACTTTTGACAAAAGAGGGATTTCATGTCCATTTCCCGCCAAATGGCATCAATTCTGGCTGTGTTCCTGTTTTTGCTGCAACCGTCTGCCGCACAAGAGATTACGGCAGAGGACTATGCGAAAGCTGAGGGATTTTTAAGCCAATACACCTCGCCGTTGATTTTTAAGGCTTCCGTTAGTCCGAACTGGATATCGGACTCACGAATGTGGTATCGCAATACCATCGCGGAAGGTTCAGAATTTATCCTCGTCGATGCCGAGCGCAGTACGCGCGAGCGCGCTTTCGACCATGCTCGACTCGCTCGCGCTGCATCGTCCGCTAGCGATTCGACCTACTCCGAATACGATCTTCCTTTTCGCACTTTCGAATTCGCAGGCGACAATCAGATCACATTTTCCGGAGATGGCCTCTCGTTCAGCTGCGACATCGCGAGATATCAGTGCACCGCCGAAGAAGCCTCTCGTGGGGACGGCGGGGCAGGTTCTTTCTCAGCCTTCGCGAGATTTCGTTCGACGACCGTTTCCTCTCCAGACGGTGCACAGGAAGCGTTCATCAGGGAGCACAACCTGTGGGCGAGGAATACGGAAACCAAAGACGAACGTCAGTTGACATTCGACGGTGAGGAAGATTTTGGGTACGGCACGAATAACGCGGGCTGGACCAAGAGCGCTCGGCCGGTTCTGGTGTGGTCGCCAGATTCTAAAAAGATTGCGACTTTCCAGCATGACGGTCGCGGAGTCGGGGAGATGTACCTGGTTTCGGCTGCGACGGGTCATCCAGAAATCCAGGCCTGGAAGTATCCTCTTCCGGGAGACAGCTTAATATTCAGAATCGAACGCGTCATCCTGGATGTGGAGTCTGCGACGACGGTCCGTCTGAATATGCCTGCAGACGCTCATCGCTCGACGATAACGGACCACGTGGCTTATCGCGGAGGCTGGGCGGACGTCGAATGGAGTGAGGATGGGAGCGAGTTGTCCTTCGTGTCAAGCTCTAGAGATCACAAGGACGCCTGGTTGCGAACGGCAGATCCAGCGACGGGAGAGGTTACGGATGTACTGCACGAACATCAGGACACGTTTTTTGAATCCGGTATCGGTGGATTGAACTGGAGATTTCTTCCGGACTCCGACGAGTTTATCTGGTTCTCACAACGCGACAACTGGGGACATCTTTACCTGTACGATCAGCAATCGGGCGAGCTCAAACATCAGATTACCAGCGGCGACTGGAACGTGCGCACCATACAGAAGGTGGATCAGGAAAATCGCCAGATCTATTTCATGGGTTCAGGACGAGAGGAAGGCGACCCGTATTTCCTGTATCTGTACCGAATCGATTTCGACGGATCAGGTCTGACTCTACTCACGCCCGAGTACGGCCACCACTCGATTTCCTATTCACCCACGATGGACTATTTCGTGGACTCGTACTCTCAGCCGGATGTCTCTCCCCTCGCTTCCCTGCGATCATTGAGTGGCGCGGTCATCCTCGAGTTGGAACGAGCTGACATATCCGCGTTGATTGCGACGGGTTGGAAGCCTCCGATTCCTGTAAATGTCAAAGGACGAGACGGGGTTACGGATGTGTACGGTCTGATGTACACACCCACCGATCTGGATGAGTCGAAAAAGTATCCAGTGCTGAATTACATCTATCCGGGGCCGCAGAGCGGCAGCGTCGGATCGCGTTCGTTCCGGGCATCACGAAGCGACAAACAGGCCGTAGCTGAACTCGGATTCGTGGTCGTCGAAGTCGACGGAATGGGTACACCAGGTCGGTCCAAGTCCTTTCACGACACGTACTACGGCAATATGGGAGATAACACGCTGCCGGATCAGATCACCGCAATTGAACAGCTTGCAGACCGTCATTCATATATCGATGTCGAGCGGGTCGGTATCTGGGGTCATTCGGGCGGAGGATTTGCTTCAGCCGGTGCTCTGATGCGATATCCTGAATTTTATGATGTCGCCGTTTCAGGCGCAGGAAACCATGACAACAGGACGTATGAGGATGACTGGGGCGAAAAATGGCAGGGTCTGTTGGAGGAAAATGAAGACGGCTCGACGAACTATGACAACCAGGCAACCCAGCTTGAGGTCGATAATCTGAAAGGGAAACTCCTCATTGCCCATGGCACCCTGGATACCAACGTTCCGCCCAACAACACGCTTGTTCTGGTTGAGAAGCTGATGAATGCGAACAAGGATTTTGACCTGCTGATGTTCCCCAACAGCGGGCACGGTTTCAGACAGAGAAATTACTGGATGCGTAGGCGCTGGGACTACTTCGTGAAGCACCTCATCGGTACGGAGCCCCCGAAGGAATACGTTTTTGGTGAGCGGCCGCCGCGGCAGTCTCTCTAGCGCACTCGCTGTGAAACGGGAACGACGTCGTGTGCCCTGCTGGACCCGGTCCGGCAGGGCACTTTTTTGTGCCGAAAACCAATTCCCACATGTGACATATTTAGGTTGTCCCGATGATTGTTTAGGTTGGCACGTAAACGATCAAGCGAATACTCATCTATGCAGACAGTCAGCGTTATGAAACCAATCAATACCCACGGAGCCATCAGCTGGGCCGAACTTCAAACCTCTGACCCGAAAGCCGCTGCCGCCTTTTACAGCGCGCTATTTGAATGGGAGACGCAGACCATGGAAATGGATTTCGGTCCATACACCGTCGGAAGCGTTGGAGGGCAACCGACGGCTGGAATAATGAATCTGATGGCAGAGGGTATTCCGGTCTACTGGGGCCTGTATGTGACGGTCGACGATGTGGATGCAACGCTGTCACAAGCCGCCGAAGCAGGCGCGACGATTATTCAGGAGGGTTTCGATGCTCCGGCGGTTGGCCGCATGGGGGTCCTACAGGATCCATTCGGCGCGGTCATCAGCGTGATTAAGTACAATGATCCCGATCACGAAGCGCATCAACGAGAGTGGGCGGACTGCTTGACCACTCACGGTGTGTTTTCATGGTTCGATCTACGCGTTGCGGATGCAGAAGCCGCTTCTGCGTTCTACGGTGATCTTTTTGGCTGGACAACCCAGAAAACCGATATGCCTCAGGGGGCCTACTACATAATCAACGTTGGCGAGGACGGTATCGGGGGCATGGTGTCTGTTTCTGCAGAAGAGATGCCGCCTCACTGGGGCGCATATGTGACGGTACGCGATCTCGACGCGTTCATTGAATCGGCAGAATCCTCAGGCGGAAAGTTGCTCTTTCCTTTCGTAGAAATTCCGGAAGTGGGAAGATTTGCCGCCATTTCCGATCCACAGGGCGGTGTTTTGGCTGGATTCGAGTACGTCATCCCGGACAAATCATAACGCTTAATTCCGAGCGACAGGGCGCGAAAACTGGACGGAGGGAACTACAAAAACCCAAGTTCGAGCTTCGCTTCGTCTGACATCATGTCGGGAGTGAACGGCGGTTCAAAAGTAATGTCCACTCGTGCGTCTTCTACAGAGGGGACGTGCCTCACTCTCATCTCGACCTGACCTGGAAGGAATCCCGCAGCCGGACAGTTCGGCGTGGTTAGCGTCATGGATATGACGACGGTGCGGTCTGGATTAATCTGGATTCCATATATCAGACCCAGATCGTACACGTTTACTGGAATTTCGGGGTCGTAGACGGTCTTGATGGCCTCGATGACCTCTTCCTCGATCTGCTTGTCCGTTAACACAGAAGGCTGTGTCACTTTGACCTTCGTTTTCGGAAGCTTCTTGTCCTTGCTCTTGGGTTCGGCTTTGCTTTTACTCTTGCTGGGAGCGGCGAGGGCGGAGGATGCCTCCACAATGTGACCGGAAGGCGTCGAGCCCGAGCCGCCGTCAGCGGCTGCAGCTTCTACAGGATTCAGTTCTGATGATTCTTGCATGGTCATGGTTTTACGGCGGACTGGGCAGCAATGGCGGCTGCATACAGTCTTATCTGTTTAATCATTGAATCGAGACCGTTTTTCCTGGTAGGAGAGAGGTGCTCCTTCAGTTCCAGTTCGTCCAGGAATGAGAGATCCGCGGCGGCCACATCGACGGCTGGCTGATTATTCAACACTCGAAGCAGGATGGCGATTAATCCCTTCGTGATCTGGGCATCGGAGTCCGCTTTAAATCTGACCGTACACTCCATGGGTATAGGCTGGAGCCACACCTGCGCCTGACACCCTCTTATCCTGTAATCATCGTTTCGATATGACTCGTCTATCATTTCGAGCTCCTTTCCAAGATCGATCACGTACTGATATCGGTCCATCCAATCATCGAAAACGGTAAATTCTTCAACCAGTTCATCTGCACGATCGGATATGCTTGCTGCCATGTTCATGCGAACATCTTCTCCGCCTTAAAGAGACCAGAAACCAATCGGTCAACCTCTTGACGAGTGTTGTAGAACGCAAACGATGCCCTCACAGTGCCAGGAATTCCATAGCGCTTCATGAGTGGCTGAGTGCAGTGGTGGCCTGTGCGGACGGCGATGCCCAGACGATCCAACACCGTACCGACGTCGTAGGGATGCGTGTTACCCAGCAGGAAGGAAACAACGGAGGCTTTGTTTTCAGCCTCACCGACAATCCTGATTCCCTCAATCTCTTTCAGGCGTGAAGTAGAGTAGGCCAGCAGGTCGGCTTCCTGCTCCGCAATCCAGTCATATCCCACTTCTTCGAGGTAGTCCAGAGCCGTCGCGAAGCCGATGGCGGCGGCGATGTTGGGCGTGCCGGCCTCAAACTTATGGGGTATCTCGTTGAACGTCGTTCCGGCGAAGTCAACTTCTTCAATCATATCACCGCCTCCTTGATACGGGGGAAGTGCTTCGAGCAGCTCTGCCTTGCCGAACAGGACTCCAAAACCGGTCGGTCCAAACAGCTTGTGGCTGGAAAGACAGTAAAAATCCACGTCCAAATCCGACACATCAACTCTCATGTGAGGCGCCGCCTGCGCCCCGTCCAACAGCACAGGAACACCGATCACGTGTGCATCGGAAACAATACGGCGCACCGGATTAATGGTACCCAGTGAATTAGACACATGAACCAGAGCAACAAGTTTTGTCCGCTCCGAAAGCATCCTTTCAAACTCGTCATACTCAAGTTCACCTGACTCCGAGACCGGTATCACTCGAAGCTTGGCACCACTCCGCTCACACAAAAGTTGCCACGGCACAATATTGGAATGGTGTTCCATTTCCGAGATGAGAATTTCATCTCCCGGCCCTATTCCCTGAACACCGAGGCAAGCGGCGACTAGATTAATGGAGTCCGTCGTTCCGCGGGTAAACACGATTTCTCGACTACTTCCCGCTCCGATGAATTCGGCGATGCGTTTTCTTGAGTCCTCGTAAGCATCGGTCGCAATCTGGCTCAGCGTGTGAACTCCTCGGTGGACGTTCGCGTTTTCACGCTGATAGTAGGCGCTGATTCTATCGATAACCACCTGTGGCTTTTGAGAAGTAGCCGCGTTATCGAGGTAGGCTATCTGCTGTCCGTGAACCTCGGTAGCGAGCACCGGAAAATCGGCTCGGACGAGGTCGAGCTTATCACGCGATGTAACCATTGGTGATTCGGACATTTTACTACTCGTTCGCAAGCAATTCATGGAGGCGAACGTAGAGATACTCTCGAATATCCTCGACTTCTATCAGATCGATCACGTCCCTGGCAAATGCTTCGAGGAGGAGAAGGCGAGCGGTCTCGGGGCGGAGGCCTCGAGTCTGCAGGTAAAAGAGGGCTTCATCGTCCAACTCACCTGTAGTTGCACCGTGACTGCATTTTACATCATCGGCATAAATCACAAGTTCAGGTTTGGCGAAAATGCGTGCTCTTCTATCCAGCAATATGCTCTTGGAAGACTGATAGGCGTTCGTCTTCTGGGCGTCCTGGCGGACGAGGACCTTGCCATTGAACACTCCGGTCGCAGTGTCTGCGACGATTCCCTTGAAAAGCTCATTGCTGAAGCAGTTGGGTTTCACGTGGTCGACGAGAGTGTGATTGTCAACGTGTGACGCACCACGGGCTATGTAGAGGCCGTTCAGATGGGTTTCGCAGTTTTCTGCATCCGGAAGGAAGTTCAGATTATTTCGAACGACACCCCCTCCGATGGTAATGTTATTCGTCTTGAATATGCTTCCCTCTCCTTGCTGGACGAACAAAGCATTGACAAACGTAGCTTCCTCAGATCGCTCGTAGACGAGGACGTGGTCCAGATTTGCTTCCTCGCCAACCATGATCTCGGTAACCCTGTTCTCGAATGCGCTTCCAGCATCCAGGTGCCCAAAGTGTTCGATGATGCGGAGCGTCGACCCTGCATCGGCAACGATCAGAAATCGTGATTGCACAAAGCCGGCCGTGGCAATCCTATCATGGTGAATCACAATAGGTTGTTCTATGTGGGCTCCTGCAGCAACGTGGATCAGGATACCGTCTTCGGTCAATGCCGCAGCGAGCGCGGAAAAGGGGTCTCTATCGAGGACGATGGCACCGGAAAGGTGCTCGTGAAGAGCCTCATTCTCACTTTTTGCGCCTTCCTGAAGGGTCGTGATGGTCAGCCCCTCCGGAAGAGAGGAAGCTAGCGGTCCATTTGTGAGAAGTCCGTTATTCGTCTCGATATGAATTCCCGATACATCGCTGAAGGCTCGATTCGATCCACGAGGCTCGGTCTCAGAAACATTCGTGAGGGTACGTTCAACCCGTTTGGAAATAGGTGTGTATTTGTAGGATTCCGTTCTCTTCGTCGGAAAACCAAGACTGGCAAACGCCTTCAGAGCCTGGTGCCTATGCTCGGTCCACGCAGATCCTCCCGCCGCATTTTTTACAATGTGGTCAAACTCTTTCAGGAAGTGGGACTCCGCCCCCCCGCTATTTCGGGTTGTTTCGATCATCCGATTCTGATTCGACATTCAAATGGAGACGTATTAATTAAGTCAGTTCAGTCTGCGTTTCCTTGATCCAGTCGTAGCCCTTTTCCTCCAACTCCAGTGCGAGTTCCTTTCCGCCAGACAGGACGAGCTTGCCATCCAGCAATACGTGCACAAAATCTGGAACGATGAACTCCAGCAGCCTTTGATAGTGGGTGATGACCACGAAAGAGCGATCCGGATCGCGAAGCGTATTGACACCGTCGGCTACGATGCGCAGGGCATCAATATCCAGACCAGAGTCAGTCTCATCCAGTATGGCTAATTTTGGATCCAGCATGGCAAGCTGAAAGATCTCATTTCTCTTTTTTTCCCCACCCGAGAATCCTTCGTTCACCGAACGGCTCTTCAATGAAGGGTCAAGAAGAACCAGTTCCGCCTTCTCCTTCATCATTCTCAGAAAATCACCTGCTGAGAGTTCATCCAATCCTCGATGCTCGCGGACCGATTTTACAGCCTGCTTTAAAAAGTTCGACGTGGACACACCTGGAAGCTCTACTGGGTACTGAAAAGCGAGAAATAGTCCTTCGCGTGCACGTTCGTCTGCCGCCATTTCAAGCAGGTCAGTGCCATCAAAAGTGACGGAGCCCTGGTCAATACTGTATCCGCCCTTTCCAGCAAGTACCGAGGCCAGCGTACTTTTGCCGGACCCGTTGGGACCCATGATCGCGTGCACCTCACCAGCATTTACTGTCAGGTTTATGCCCCTGAGGATCTTAGTACCCTCTTCTTCAATGGAGACGTGCAGGTTCTTTACGGATAGCATGTGTTCTTTCAATTACGGAGATAAAGAGCAGTGGGATTAGCCTACGCTGCCCTCGAGTTCGATGGAGAGGAGATTCCGGGCTTCGACGGCAAACTCCATGGGCAACTGAGATAGGATTTCCTTACAAAAACCGGTCACGATCAACTTGATCGCATCCTGCTCGCTGATCCCGCGCTGCTTGCAGTAAAACATCTGATCTTCGCCGATCTTTGAGGTCGTAGCCTCGTGCTCTACTTTCGCGGTCGGATTACTTATTTCGAGATAGGGAAACGTGTGTGCGCCGCATCGATCTCCGAGCAGCATCGAATCACATTGGCTGAAGTTTCGAGCATTCTCCGCTCTTCTGTTAACCTTGACAAGTCCGCGATAGGAGTTCTGACTGAACCCGGCCGAGATACCCTTCGATATAATGGTCGAGGAAGTGTTCTTGCCGATGTGGATCATCTTCGTCCCTGTATCTGCCTGCTGGCGTCCTTTCGTGAACGCAACGGAGTAAAACTCGCCAACTGAGTCATCCCCCTTAAGGATGCAGGACGGATATTTCCAGGTGATCGCAGACCCTGTTTCCAGCTGGGTCCAGCTTATTTTTGAACGATCGCCTTCGCAGATTCCTCTCTTGGTGACGAAATTGAAAATTCCTCCAACCCCTTCTGCGCTTCCCGGATACCAGTTTTGGATGGTGGAATACTTCACTTCGGCGTCTTCCATCGCAATGATTTCCACAACGGCCGCATGTAGCTGATTTTCATCGCGCTGAGGAGCCGTGCATCCTTCGAGGTAGCTCACGTACGAACCCGCGTCGGCGACAATCAGCGTTCTTTCAAATTGTCCCGTACCAGACTCGTTGATTCTGAAATAAGTCGACAGCTCAACGGGGCAACGCACGCCTTTAGGGATGTAGCAAAACGATCCGTCTGAGAAGACCGCAGAATTAAGCGCGGCGTAATAATTGTCGGTGTAGGGGACAACGCGCCCTAGATATTTTCGCACAAGGTCGGGATGCTCCTGCACGGCATCACTGAACGAGCAAAAAATAATGCCGTTCTTTTCCAGTTCCGCGTTGAACGTCGTGGTGACAGAAACAGAATCCATCACCACATCAACCGCGATTCCAACGAGCCGCTCCTGTTCCTGAATGGGGATTCCCAGGCGGTTGAAAGTATCGATCAGCTGAGGGTCTACTTCGTCAATTGATTCATATTCTGGGGCCTGTTTCGGGGCGGCGAAGTAAGAAATGGCCTGAAAATCGATCTCTGGAAGGTCAAGGTGTGCCCAGTCTGGAGAGGCTTCCTTGTCCAGCAGTGAGATGAAGTGCCTATATGCCTTCAAACGCCACTCGAGCAGCCACTCGGGTTCGTTTTTTTTTGCAGAGATGATGCGTACTACTTCCTCCGTCAGACCAGCAGGAATCTTGTCCGATTCGATATCAGTGACGAATCCGTACTTATAGTCGCTCTCGGCAACTTCGTGCAGCAGATCTGTGCCGTTTTCACTCATAAATATCGAAATTAACAGAAATAGAACCCAAAACACCAGGCTCGATATGCAAAAAAAGCCTAAAAAGGCCGATTTTCTATTCTTATTTGGATTAAGTCTAAATAAAGGAAAAATAACAGATTAGTTTCCTTCTGAAGTCAGAAATGACCCAGTATTCACACGGGATAAGAGGAAGCCTGGGCCTGTTTGGGAACCGCATTGAGTGGAGTTTGTGCACAGAGCTGGCGATAACGATTTGCCAAGCCCTATTACAATACCATGGAAACTCAGACCGAAACCATTCTCAGGATAACTGACGCGGCCCTTGACAAGCTGGCGCAGACCGCTGCTCGTGAAGGGGTAGACGTAGTTGACTCCTTTCTGAGAGTTGCTGTCGTTCCGGGTGGCTGTTCAGGTTTGACGTATGACCTGGGATGGGACACGCTCAGAAGCGATGTCGACAAATCATTTAAAATCTCGAACTTCACGCTTGTTGTTGACCCGCGAAGTGCCGCCTACCTGCAGGGCACTACGTTGGATTTCTCTGAGGGGCTGGAAGGGAAGGGGTTCTATTTCGACAACCCACAGGCGGTTCGAAACTGCGCGTGCGGCGAGAGTTTTGGCCTCTGACCTCTGACCTCTGATCAGTTTTCGGTCCACTGAATCAAGTCGCCTTCGATCAGTCCGATCGAATCGGTGACACCCGCTTCAACCTCCAAAACGTACTGTGCCTCTCCCAGGGACGAGATGGTTTCGGTGCGCATAGGTTGGACATATTTGGATATACTCAGAACCGTACCGTCCGACAGGATAAAAATCAGATCCAGGGCTATTCGCGTATTTGCCATCCAGAAGCCTTGCTGGGTCTCATCGCTGAACAGGAACAGCATGCCCGCGTCGGTGGGAAGACCATCGCGTTGCATAAGACCTCTCGTTCGAGCAGAATCGGACTCAGCGATTTCGATGATCAGTTCGTGGAATATTTCCCCTTCACGGCTCATGGTCAGAGAGCCATCTTCTCGGAACGGGATGTTCACGTGTCCCGCCTTCTCCGACTGCTCGGACGGACCCTCGCTGACAGGTTTATCACCGCAAGCCGAAAATGTGAGGCCGCCAAGGAGGATGATCAGGATGTAACCGGTGTTTTTCATTCTTATTGTTCAAAAGTGCGCCGTTCCCAGCTGATTCTGTCTTCGTCCGTAATGCCGTAACGGTCAACGAAGCCGGCGCGAACTTCTACCACATATTGAGCCGGGGCTGTGGATTCAATTTGGTCCTCGGAAAAGGGCGCCGTCCGCTTGACGATATTCACGATCTCACCATCGGCATCCACAAACAGGATATCGAGAGCGAGAGACGTGTTTTTCATCCAGAATGATCGCATGGATTCGACGGGATCGACAAACAGCATCCCGCCTCTGTCAGGCATCGTCCGCCGGTACATTAATCCCTGAGCCTGCGCTGCAGGGGTCTCAGCGACCTCTATCAGTATTCGGGTCACGAGTGCGCTGTCTGGATTGATGAAGTCCAATACACCATCCGCACGAAATTCGATGTCGCGAGCGATCTGATTGGCTGCGTCGTCTTTCGAACCACATCCGCCGAGCAGCGTGATGAGGGCCACTGCACCTATTAATCCGAGGAGTCTGGTTAATCCGAGGAGTTCGGAAGAAGGCGCGCGGTTACGGAGTCGCATAAAGTTTTACCGAGATCTGTAAGCCTGACGGTCTGATTTCTAATGGGTTGGATGAGGCCGCCTTCTTCGAGGTGGGCCAGTTCATCGACACGTTCAACCAGCAGGTCAACGCCGTACCGATCCTCCAGTTCTTGAAGATTCAGGCCATCTGACGTACGCAATCTAAGGAGAATGTATTCATCTGCCAGCGTATCCAGACTCAGTAGTTCTTTGTCCTCCAGGGGCGCAACATGCTGCATCAGCAGGGCTTCGTACTTCTTAAGGTTGCGGACATTTGACCACCGCTCTGCAGGAAGGCCCTTCCACCAGAATGAATGAGCCGACGGTCCGCACCCGATATAGTTCGCGTGCTCCCAGTATTTGTGGTTGTGCCTTGCGCGGTGGTCAGGCCTGGCGAAGCTGGAGATCTCATAGTGTTCGTAGCCGCGCTTACGGAGGTAATCAATCGTGAATGTAAATTGTGAGGCGGCCTCCTCATCTGAAACGGGCTTGACCAACCCACGATCAACCTGATTTTTAAGTGGAGTTGCGGACTCAATGCTCAGGTTATAGGTCGAAAGGTGGGGCACTTCAAATGATTGTGCGATTTCGAGATTTGCAGCCCAGTATTCAGCGGGCTGTCCAGGTACACCAAATATCAGGTCGATCGAAAAATTTGCAAACCCTGCCTTCCGTACGTCCGATATCACCTGTTTCGCGAGTTCGGCATCGTGGACCCGGTTCATGAAGACCAGGTCCCGGTCGAAAAATGACTGCACACCGATGCTGAGGCGATCAATCCCAAGAGTACGAAGGCCATTGAGGTAGTCACTCGAAGCATCTTCTGGATTGATCTCCAGGGTTGTTTCCACCACATTCGACGTGTCGAATGCGTCGTTTATCGAACCGATGATGCGATCCAAGTCAGAGATAGCGAGCTGCGAGGGGGTTCCGCCGCCAAAATAGATGGTCTCGATGGGCTCTGCCTCAGCGTATCCATTTCCCCGAAGCTCAATTTCGCGGCAGAGCGCTTCGACAAATCCTGTGTGGGATTTCTCGGTCGTAACGAAGTAGAAATCGCAATACGAACAGCGCTGTGAGCAGAAAGGTATATGGAGATAAAGTCCGGCCAGGGCGCTCCCCGTAATGTCAGCGGTCGGTCAAAAGATTATTCCGATGCGAAAGGGGATGGCGGTTTCCACCTTGTCTTTTCCGATAATCAGTGCAGGGTCCAGCTCGTAGAAGAGAATGGATTCCCGAAGGGTATGAACCTTGCCAATTCCGACATGAACTGTCGGTCCGGTGAGAGAGTCATCGTTTTTTGAGATGTCCAGGAACGCTCCCATTCCCGCCAACAGGTACGGTGCTTTTTCGACGCCAGGCAGCGTGATAATGAGGGATACCTGAGGATCAACGATGAAGACGGCGTCATCGCTACCGCCGAGAATGAATCCTGTGAGGCCTGCATCAAAGGCAAAGGACAGATCGGCATTGATCGGTGTGGAGATGCGTCCTCGAAAACCGAGACCGAAGCCGTGATCAGCGCTCAGCATGGTGTTGAATCCAAAACCGAAGCGAGAATTCGCAAATTGAGCCTCAGATCTCACGGAAGTGAAGACAATCAGCACCATTAGTAGTGCAAAGAAGCGAGATGCGCCGCGAAGAATGGCTGAATCATGCATGGAGACAACTCTCTGGGCTGATTTCGGTTTGACGGTCTGAAAGCGGTTCGTACTTTTCTGCGCGATTCTGAACGAGGCCCTCGGGCCTTTATTTTTATCTAGAATGGCGACTGAAAGATAGTAAAAAGCTCGATTCGTACGATGAAATTTTGCGTTTGTGTAAAACAAGTACCAGATGTGCAGGCGGCGGTACAAACCGGTCGCATGGTTCTCAATGCGTATGACGCTTCTGCCGTCGAAGAGGCACTGGTTATCAACGAATCAGATGGTGGAGAGATTGACCTCGTACTTGTAGGTCCACCGGCCGCGACTGAAACCATTCGTAAGGCACTGGCGATGGGAGCATCAGAGGCCACGCACCTGGTGCTGGGCGAAGGCTCATCAAATGATTCGCATGCAATCGCTCACATTCTGGCCGGGCATTTCAAGGATCACTCGTATGACGTCATTCTAACCGGTAAACAGTCTCAGGACACCGATTCAGGCCTTACGGGTGGTATGCTGGCCGAGCTTCTGCGGCTGCCCTATGCAACGAATGCCGTAGGTCTGCGGGCTGAAGGGGACAAGTTGGTCGTTACGAGACAGGGAGATTCCGGACAGGAGATTCTGGAACTGCCAACGCCCTGTCTGGTGACCTGCTCGAACGACATGAACAATCCGCGCATCCCTTCCCTGAAGGGAATAATGGGCGCCAAGCGAAAGCAGATTCAGACGCTGGATGCGCCTGCCACGGAGAGCCGAACGAGCGTTGTGAGCATCGATCCGCCTCCGGGAAGAGAACCCGGAGTCAAGCTGGAAGGGGAGCCCGAGGAAATGGTGGCGGCCCTGATCTCAAAGTTGTCATCGGAAGCCGGTTTACCGCAGTGACTCCCGTGCCAAATCAATCAGCAGAGGATTCGATTTCATGAGAGGAATTCTTGTATACCTGTCCGTCCAGGATGGTCGGACAAAGCGGAGTTCGCTCGAGGCGCTTTCGAGAGCCCGAGAGGTGGGAGCCTCCTCTGATATGGTGGTTGAAGCGCTGATCCTGAACTCAAATGCCACGTCGCTCGCAGATGAAGCATTCCGGCACGGCGCAACGAAGGTCTACACACTGGTTGACCCGATATTCGACACTCACCTCAACGCCCCGCTCGTGGCAGGACTGACCACCGCCATCAATGTGACCAAGCCACGACTTTTTGTAGCCGCTTCGACCGAGTCCATAAAGGACGTGCTGGGATCGTTGGCCATCCGATGCGGCGCCGCGATACTGCCTGATGTGGCGTCATTCGAGCTTTCGGGCGACGATGTTTCCTGCGAGCGACCTGTGATGGCCGCGAAGATGATGGCGCGAACGAAAACCAGTCACCCGCTGGTGCTTGTTTCCGTTCGCTCGGGTTCCTACGAGGCAACGCCATCTGCTCCTGAAGGATCTGCGGCCGACATCGTTGGAATTGGTCTGGACATGCATTCCTCCAGACTCGAGCCAATCCTCCGGGAGGTTGTATCGACGACGAGCGATATGGTGGACCTTTCAGAAGCAAGTGTAGTCGTGGCAGCAGGAAGGGGCGTTCGCGACGCCGAGGGCAAGGCGCTCATCGAAGAGCTTGCTTCCGTCACGGGTGCCGCAATTGGGGCTTCGCGTGCGGTAGTAGAAACGGATCTGTTTCCCGCAACCGCTCAAATCGGGCAAACAGGAAAAGTGGTGTCTCCAGAATTGTATTTTGCTATTGGAATTTCCGGCGCTATCCAGCATGTTGCAGGCATGTCGAACAGTCGGGTGATCGTAGCCATCAACAAAGATGCTGATGCTCCCATTTTTGACGTCGCCACATACGGCCTCGTAGGAGACTGTTTTAATATCTTGCCTACTCTGATTGCAGAGCTGAAGAAAGTGCTTCAGTAGGAAAACTCACGAAGTATGGAAGACAAGTTCGATTGCATTATCGTCGGCGGCGGGATAGCAGGTCTGAGTGCAGCAATGATGTTAGCGCGCGGTAATGCCCGTTTTCTTCTCATCGAACGCGGCGAGTTTTGTGGTGCGAAGAATGTCTCGGGAGGCGTACTGTGGGGAAGTGACCTGGCTCGACTCGTGCCCAATTACTGGGAAGAAGGCCTGGGTTTTGAGCGCTTTGTAAATCACAGAAGGCTCACCTTTATGGATGAGCAGTCTGCATTCAGTGTAGACTTCAAATCGAATCATTTCGAAGAAACACCCTACGCGGGAGTCACCGTTCTGCGTTCTGTTTTTGACGCCTGGCTGGCTGAACGCGTCCAGGAAGCAATAGACGCGAGTGATCAGGCAGAGGAGTCCTTCATGGCGACAGATATCCTCGTCGAAGAGATTCTTCAGGAAGATGGGCGAGTCGTCGGTATACGAGCGGGAGAAGAATCCTTCCACTCAGATTGTGTGATCATCGCCGAGGGGGTGAATAATCTACTTACCCGCCAGATTGGGCTGGAGAAGGAATATGTGCCGGACACCTACGTAGCGGTTGGCGTAAAAGAGGTGCTCAAGCTCGACGAGAGCAAGCTGGTGGATCGATTTCAGCTCAGTGGACGCTCTGGTCTGACCAATGAATTTGTGGGAATGTGCTCAGACGGCGTGGAAGGGGGCGGCTTTCTGTACACGAACAGAGATTCGATTTCCCTGGGCCTTGTTTTGGGGATGAGGGACCTTCGAGACAAGAACAAAACCCCGTATGACATACTGAACGGATTTAAGGAGCACCCGGCCATTGCGGACATGATAGCGGGTGCAGAAACGGTGGAATATTCCGCCCATGTAGTTTCGACGGGAGACATTCGGGGTATCCCATCAGAGATCTATACGGATGGTGCGATGGTTGTCGGAGAAGCGGCGCATCTGCTCTTAAACGCCGGAAAGGCGATACAGGGGATGGATTATGCAATGCGAAGTGGAATCCTGGCCGCAGAAACCGCACTTGCAGCGAAAGAAAAGCAGGACTTTTCAAGCTCCATGCTCGCGAACTACCGGACTGCGCTCGAAAACAGCTATGTTCTGAAAGATATGAGGAGCTTCCAGGATGCCGTCCACCTTCTGCATCAGGAGCAGATGTTCGGGGCCATTCCCAATCTCATCTGCGATTTCGGGAGGCAGTTTTTCACCATTGACAGTGAGCCAACTCAGAAGGCATCATCCATGATGCGCGCCTCAATAAAGAGACACGCATCCTACTGGGAGCTGGTCAAACTCGGATTGAAAGGAGCACGCGCAATATGAGTGATAAAGCACCCAAGCGGCTTTCCGTATCGGAGCGCCTCGGAATGGTTAATTATCGAAATCAGGGTCGCGCGGAGGCGCGTGCCCACATTGAGGTCGATACGTCAATCTGTAATTCGACCTGTACGCACAAGTGCACGACACGCATTTGCCCGGCGAAATGCTACACACTGGACGAACAGGACCAGGTCCACTTCCAGTTCGAAGACTGTATCGAATGCGGTACCTGCTTGTATGCTTGCGACCAGGGAGCAGTGACCTGGAAATACCCTCACCCTGAAGAAGGGCGCGGGATCAATTGGACGCTTGGATGAGCCTGATTTTCTGGGTCAGCGAGTTCGGTTAGGACTTTTCTTCTTTTGTCTCTTCCGGCTCCGGCTTGACAGCCTTTTCTGGAGTTGCCTTTTTAGCCGCTCCATTTCCTTTGGTGGTTTTGGACTTCGCCGCAGTGACCTTCGGAGCCTTGGTTTTGCTTGCCGCAGACTTCTGCGTCTTGGACTTGGCCGGCGCCTTTTTCTTCTTCGCAGATTTGCTCGTCTTTCGGAAGGTGAGTTCACCGGTATCCTTCTTCTCATCGTAGGAGATTACGAGCGAATCATCCTCACCCAAGTCGTGTCCGAGGATGGCCTCAGCCATCGGATCTTCCACGTATTTCTGCAGGGCGCGCCGAAGAGGGCGTGCTCCGAATTTGATATCGTAGCCTATATCCACCAAGAACTTTTTGGCTGAAGCCTGAAGTTCTACTGTAACTCCAACTTCGCTGGCTCTCCCAAACAGCTCTGCTGCCATCAGGTCGATAATCTCGAAGACGTGCTCTCTTTCGAGAGGATGGAAAACAATCACATCGTCGATTCGGTTCAGGAATTCAGGGTTGAAAACCCGTTTCAATGCGTCTTCAACGGTGGACTTCAGCGTCTGATAATTAAAGTCTTGACCTCCCTGAGAGAATCCAATTCCCTTGCCCAGGTTCTTGATATCGCGTGCTCCGATGTTCGACGTCATGATGACGATCGTATTTCGGAAGTCGACTTTGCGCCCCAATCCATCGGTCAGCAGACCATCGTCGAGTACCTGAAGGAGGATGTTGAACACATCAGGGTGGGCCTTTTCGATTTCATCTAGGAGAACAACCGAATACGGCTTACGCCTCACTTTTTCCGTTAACTGTCCGCCCTCTTCGTACCCAACATATCCAGGAGGTGCCCCAACGAGTCTGGATACGGAGAATTTTTCCATGTACTCACTCATGTCAATTCTGATGAGTGAATCCTGGGAGTCAAACAGATACTCCGTCAGTTTCTTGGCCAGCTCGGTCTTTCCAACGCCTGTTGGACCGAGGAATATGAACGATCCGATCGGGCGCTTTGGATCCTTCAGTCCAGCCCTCGTGCGACGAATCGCACGCGCAAGCTTCCTGATGGCCTCAACCTGTCCGACCACCTGGCTCTGAAGCTCTACTTCCATGTGAAGCAGTCTTCGCGATTCGGGCTCAGAAATTTTATCGACGGGCACACCCGTCATCATGGCTACTACTTCCGAGATATCTTTCACGGTTACATCGTGAACCTCATTCTCGGATTTAGTCTCCCAAGCCTTCTTGGCAAGTTCCAGCTCCTCGAGAAACTTCTTTTCTTTATCGCGAAGGCGAGCAGCTTCCTCGAACTTCTGACTCTTTACGACCTGATTCTTTTCTTCTCTGACGGCCTCGATCTCTTCTTCGAGCGTGACGATATCTTTGGGGACCTTGATATTATTCAGATGAACCCTTGCGCCCGCTTCGTCCATGACATCGATGGCCTTATCGGGTAGATACCGATCTGATATGTAGCGCTCAGACAGTTTTACCGTGAGCTGAATGGCCTCTTCGGTATAGAAGACGTTGTGGTGCTGTTCGTATTTATCCTTGATGTTGAGGAGAATCTCAATGGTTTCATCTGGAGTTGCCGGGTCGACCAGGATTTTCTGGAAACGCCTGTCAAGGGCTCCATCTTTTTCGATGTGCTGACGGTATTCGTCCAACGTTGTGGCGCCGATGCACTGAATTTCTCCACGAGCCAGGGCCGGCTTGAACATATTCGAAGCGTCAAGGCTTCCCGATGCGCCACCAGCGCCGACAATCGTGTGCAGCTCGTCGATAAACAGAATGACGTCTGGACTTTTTTCCAGTTCGTTCATGACCGCTTTCATACGCTCCTCGAACTGGCCACGGTATTTCGTTCCCGCAACGAGAGCGGCCAGATCAAGCGTAACGATGCGTTTGTCGAAGAGCACGCGGCTGACCTTGCGCTGAACGATACGCATAGCGAGGCCTTCAGCAATTGCCGTCTTACCCACGCCCGGCTCGCCGATCAGAACGGGATTGTTCTTCTTGCGACGAGATAAAACCTGGGCAACCCGCTCAATTTCAGGCTCACGACCGACTACAGGATCAAGTTTATCGTCTTCTGCGAGGCTGGTGAGATCTCTTCCAAAATTATCCAGAACGGGAGTTTTGCTCTTTTCCGACTTCCCCCCACGCTCTTTTGCGCCCGATGAGCGGCCAGATCCTGATCCTTTGGCGCTTGGCCCTGATCCCGAACTGGTGGCCCGCGCAGCGGGAGCCTTGCCGCTGATTATCGTATCCAATTCGGAGCGCACGGCATCGTACGTGATAGAAAAGCCCTGCTGAAGTATCTGTGCAGCAAGATTTTCGTCATCGCGCAGGAGGCTGAGCAGAAGATGCTCGGTTCCGATCACATCACTCTTGTAGAGCTTGGCCTCCAGATAGGTGATCTTCAGGACCTTCTCAGCCTGCTTTGTCAAAGGGATGTTTCCGACGGTCAGTGTGCCGCCGGTGCTCCGCACGGTGTCCTCGATCGACTTCTTCAGCTTGAAGAGATCACATCCGAGATTACGAAGGATCTTAACTGCGATGCCTTCACCTTCCCGGATGATTCCCAGAAGGAGGTGCTCGGTGCCGATATAGTCGTGTCCCAGACGAATGGCTTCTTCACGACTGTAGGAAATGACGTCCCTGACGCGATTTGAAAAATTGCCTTCCATACTAATGTGTTTGGGGCGGTGCCGTACCGTTACCGAGTACGCGCAATGGTTGAAGACTGATGCTTAGAAGGTATCCGATATCAAGCTGAAAAACTTGATCCACAGCCACATGTGGCTGTTGCGTTCGGATTATCAAACGTGAATCCTCGAGCATCGAGTCCATCTTTATAATCGACGACAACTCCCATAAGGTAAAGCCCGTGGCGCTTGTCCATAAATACCTTGATGCCCGAGATCTCGAACTCCAAATCGTGATCCCGTTTCCGATCGAATCCGAGTATGTAACTCATTCCAGAGCAACCGCCACCTTTCGCGCCAACCCGAAGGTTATACCCATCGGGTAACTTCTTGGATGACATGATGTTGCGGATTTCATCGGCCGCACGATCGGTCAGGGATACTGGTCCTGAACTTTGAACAATTTCCTGTTGTGGAGCGGTGCTCATCTGTTGCGAGTATGCCGGCTGCAAAAAACAGCCTGTCTGATTGAGTATGATGCCCGTCTGAATGAGATAGACGCCTGTCTGATCGAGTTAGATGCTGTGCAACGAAGTGAAAAAATGGCTGTTCCTTGCTTAATGGTGTCGAGACGGAGTCATTGATCTCTGACTGACCAGGATTCATCGAATTACGGAGACGGGCTTTTTAAGGCGGGACACTCGTCCAGATACAGAGTGAGAAATCAGTACCGACACAATGTAAAAGCCCATGGATACGAGCTGCCCTGAGTCGTTTCTACCGTCCCAGACTGCTGTCCAGGTAGAAGAAAAAAGTTTGCCACCAACCAAGGTTTTCTGGTGTCGCCCTCCTATGTCATAGATGTTTACGCTCACGACGTCCAGCGCGTCTTGTGATGTTGTCGTAATTGTGAGGGTAGTTTGGAACGCGAGCCCCCGATGCCCGGGATAAAAAGAGGCAGGTTCAACACGCAATGAGGCTGAGTCGGAGCGGGAGGGTCGCCCGTCAGGACGGGCTCGATGGTAGCGAAGGTAACCAGGTGTAGCCCCCTCAGGATGAGTGGATGAGATCAACGGGGTGGCGGAGTTCGGAATTCCATGTGTCGGGCTGCGCTCCAACGATACGCCTTTTCCGTCACCCACAACGGGGTGATGCATGCCAGGTTCATACCATGCCTCCGTGATGGATTCACCGCTGTCGCTTTTCAAAACGATGAGTTCGCCCTGGTTCGAAAGGTTCAAGCTGCGATCAAGCGGAATAAGCTTCGCCGACGAAGACGTTGCGGCGAACGAGGGCCATGCTCCCGAGAGGAATTCGGAGCCCGTAACCCCCAAAGATATTGCGGACGTTGGCAGCCGGTACAGGACAGCCAGGGACTCGGGGGCTACATCCCCTGTGACCCATCCGAGACTGAGAGAATCGTAGCGTCCATTTTCGTCAGGGAGGGAAGAGAGCCAGATTCCATTCAAGCTCAAGCGATGATCCGAGATATTCATTAATTCGATAAACTCCATCTGATCGGGAAGATTATCGAAAGCGTCCTGCAGAGGATTGAACATGATCTCGGTGATCAGCAGATCTCCCACCCGTGCCCGCACAGCCTCATTTTCGGCCGACAGAGTCGCGAAGTTTGGCGCACCGGGTGTTGATCCATCCGGATGCTCGGAGGTCCGCCAGTTCGAGGAGAGTCTGCCGCTCACGTCGACAGAAATGCGTTCGCGGGAACGGCCTTGCACGACGTCGGAAGCGCCATAGCCAACGCGATCAATCACCATACCGTCGACGGCCACGACGAGAGAGTCACCGCTGTTGTTCAGTGCTGGCCAGGAGGTCGGCTCCAATAGCTGATACGAGCCCTCCTCCAATCCCAGAAGAGGATCAGTCGTTTTGGCCAAAACAAAAAGCTCACCCGGCAGGAGAGTTGCGGGTGAGTTAATTGAAGACCAGGTTGGTCTCGAATCCCGGATGGTGATCCTTGAGACCTCGATAGGGTCGTTACCTCGCCAGAGGAGCTCTACAAATTCCGAATATCCCGACAAAGGCGCGGGTAAATATTCGTTTATCACGAGCTCCTGCGCGTGGGCCATAGCCGAGGAGAGAGCACACAAGAGGAATAAAAAGGTTCGCATAGTATCCAGGAAAGCATCTTTCCCGAATAGAGGACCATCACCGTCCGGGCGCAACCGCTATTTCGAAGCGTGTCGGGACAGGTATCGCAGGAGCGCTCCGGCCATGATTTGAGATGCCGGTCTCAGAATCGATTCGTCAATGTCAAACTGGGAGTCGTGCAGTCCGTAACTCGTTTCTGGACTGGCAGATGTTCCGACGCGGATCAGCGCACCCGGGATATGATTCAGATAGTGCGCAAAATCCTCCGCACCCATACTGGGTATCGGGATGTCGAAGACGGCCTCAACTCCGAGAGAACCCACGATGGTTTCACGAACATGCCCGATCAGCTCATGGTCGTTGATGACTGAGGGAGCACCGAAATCAAAATCAACCTGGACGTCGGCACCAAAACCCTCTCCGATGTGCTTCGCGGTCTGTTCGATATTCTTTTTGAACAACTCTCGATCATCGCCGTCGGTGCACCGAAACGTTCCGCCAAATTCGGTTACAGCAGGGATGACGTTATACGCTTCGCCTGCAACCAATCGGCATATCGAAATTACGGCGGTTTTCCGTGCGTCTGTCACGCGGCCCACCAACTGGTACATCGCGCTCATTATCTGCGTGGCGATCCAGATGGTATCTATCGATTGGTGGGGTCGGGCCGAATGTCCGGTTGAGTCAGCTTTTACAAGAACGCGAAAACGATCTACTGACGCAGTAACCGCGCCCACCATCAGGCCAAACTTTCCGGCAGTCAATGTCGGGTCTACGTGGGATGCGTAAACGGCAGACATTCCATCCAGCACTCCGTCCTCAATCATGAGGGGAGCTCCCGAGGGGATGCCTTCTTCGTTGGGCTGGAAGAAAATCCGCACTGAGCCATGCATCTTATTGCGGTGTGCATTCAGAATGACGGCAACGCCAATGGCCATGGCGGTGTGAGCGTCGTGACCACAAAGATGGGCGACACCCTCGTTTTGGGATTTGTAGGAGGAGTCCTTGGCGTCTGAAATGGGAAGGGCGTCAATGTCCGAACGATAACCGACGAGAGGTCCCGGATGATCGCCTACAATGTCAACGTAAAGCCCCGTGGTAGCCAGAGGTCCGTGTACCTCCAGACCCTGCGCTTCGAGCGTCTTTCGAATGAACCTGGAGGTCTGATACTCGCGAAGGCCCAGCTCCGGGTTCTGGTGCAGATGACGGCGGACGGTTGTGAGAAAAGCGGAAACCTGCTCATCTACAGCGGTTTTATCTCCGTTTGTAGAGATTTTCAGATTTGGATTCGTGATAACCGCAGCTTCAGCAATCGATGCCATGTATTTCTAGATCTTCGTAAGACGGGGACTGCTGCATGACAAATGACAGCGGTCGAATGAGGAAATGAACCGACGAATATACGTTCCCCTGGTTCGAGAATCTGTCAACGCCATCGCTTTTATACCATTCCCGAACGCTTCCTGAAAAACCATTCAGTGGTCAGCAAAACAAGAATCAGGATCATAAACGGATAACGCTGCCAGAGCCGAGACTGATTGATCGAGGCTTGAGTCACGGGAACGAACGTAGGCAGAGCGGTTAGCAGAGCCCCGACTTGATCCGTCTGGCTTGAGGACAACGCAGTGCCGCCCGAACGGGACGCGATTTGAGCGAGTAGATCAAAATCGGCGCGCGTTCTCCTGAATTCGAGTGTCCGCCTTCCAATTGAGAACGAGCCTGTATCAGAGCCCAGCTCCGTGTCATCTCGAAGCGCGATCGCCGTGTAAGAAAATGTCCCCGCGGGCAGAGATCCTATATCGACACTGTATCGACCGTTTCCACGCGACTGCATTTCATAGGGAAAGATCTGACCCTCTGGGCTTGTCAGCTGAAGCGACAGCGACGCGTCAGAAACGGGGCGTAAACTTTCGTCATAGACCTCCCCTCTCAGGATGACCGACTCTCCCTCGGCGTATTCTCTCTCCGATGGGTGCACGCGTACCAGACGATCGTCATCGGTCGCGTATAGCCACTGAATGAGATTGGCGAACAGGGACTTGAAACGCTCCGCTTCCGGACCGAGGTCTTCTGGTGTCAGACTCCATCGCCAGAATCCAAAAGCCAGAAGTGCCGCGCTCTTTACGATACCCTGCCTGCTGACTACAAACAGGGGATCACCCAGCGGAATTCCCCTGATTTCAGTGGTCGCGAGAACTGTAGCCGCGGGAGAAGTCGTCCAGCGACTCTCATTCAGCGAAATAGGAGGTAGCCGGCGCCAGATAGATCCGTCGCGCCGGTCTTCGATATTGAAAATGGCGTGTGAAGCTGCGGATGGACTCTGCAAGAGTGTACCCTCGACGAAGCCAGTACGAATGGCTTCCGGCCGAACGGGCAGGACCGACGAAAAGTCACGCGCCAGCACGCTCAGATTCGTCGTTCGATCCAATACGAATAGAAACGGCGTCCCAGCCAGTACGGCATCGGTCAGGCGCTTTGATTCTATGGGATTTGACGAGGGACCGGGATAGCCGACGGAAAGAATCAGATCAAATTCGGACAGGTCGGTGGGTAGATCGCCCTCGTAAAACGATCCGTTATTGCTTTGAATGAAGCTCTCTACTTCAGCGGTATCGTCGCTCCTGAGCATTCGCAGGAAGGAAGAAACGTCGGGAGATGGGGCGCCCGCCACTAGCAGGATTGATTTTTTCTGGTCCAGAATCTGAATGACCAGATTCTGCGAGTTGTTGCGATAGGTCGTCTCCTCCGGAAACCGGGTGATGTAAACGCGATATTCAACCCGTCCTGGATCTTGTGCCTCGAATTCGAGGTCGACCGTTATTTCGCCCCCATCCGCGGGAAGATTCAGGGTTTGTTGATCAAGCACGGTCGATCCCGTGGAGAGCTGTACTTCGACCTGGCCCACTGAGAATCCATCATTTCGAATGCGCACTTGGACGGGTACGATAGTACCGGAATAGGCAATTTCGTTCGATACCAGGCCTACAATCCGGACGTCTTTCTGCGTCGTTGAATCGCCATGGGCTATTGTCAAAATCGGCACAGGAAAGCTTTCGGCAACGTGCACGGGATTGGCGCCACTGTTGTAGAGTCCATCGCTCGCCAGGATGACGGCACTCAGGTGCTCATCCGAGAGTTGGTCGGCGATTGCGCCGAGCGCACCGGCTAGGTCTGTTCGACTTTGGGTGAGCTGGACGGCCTCGAGCGAATCAACGGACTCGACCCGATTACCGAAGGTGAAAAACCGCGCGTCCAACCCTCGCGTTTCTCTCGACAAGGTGGCTGTTATCTCGTTGATAGACAACGCGGAATCACCAACGAGAGAATCCGCCATGGCCATACTCTCTGAGTTGTCAATGAGAACGGCGACCACTGGATCGGTTGTCGTTGATCCCTCCCGTTGCAGTAGAGGCTCGAACAACAGCATCAATACAATCGCAAGACTGAGGAATCGAAGTCCACCAAGGAGCACCTTCTTCGGCAAGGAGAGCGCCGGTATGGTCTCCCGGTACGTCCACCAGGCTGCAGTCCCTGCAAGAAGCACGCAAAGTGCAAGAATCCAGGGTGAATGTCCGAAAGAGAGATTCAAAATTGTTCGTTCAGATGAGAGGAATAATCAGCCAGGCCAGGTAGGCTACGAATCCGACAAGAAGGAATACGCCGCTTGCTCTCGAAAGACGATGCTTTCTGCGAGCCAGCGGCCAAACAAGCACTGAAAAAACAATCATTATCGGAAAGTGAACCGCGATAGATTCTGTCTCCACAGCCATCGGCTGTATCAGCGCAACGAGACCCACTACGAACAATATGTTCAGCATGTTGCTTCCCAGAATATTTCCGACAGCCATGTCGGTCTCCTTCCGGAAAATGCTCATGAGACTGGCGGCCAGTTCTGGAAGGCTGGTGCCGATGGCAACGATTGTCAGACCAATAATAATGGGAGCGATACCCAGGATTGCTGCAATTCCCAGCGCAGAGTCAACCATCAATCTTGCTCCGAGCGTGAGCGCTGCCATACCACCAAGAACCAGAACAATGCGCATGAGGGGCGCGGTGCGTGGGTTCGTAAAGAGTTGTTTCCAGCGGGAATCACATGAGTCGTTGGGCTCAGGGTCTGATTCTGAAGGGACCGCTCCGTTTTCACCGTTTGCGTGAGCAAGTGAATCGCGGACCACGTATACAATAAAGGCGGCGAGACCAGCCACCAGAATGAATCCATCAACACGAGAAATCAGCCCGTCATAAGCCAAAAAGTAGAACAGACCCGTGACCGCGAGCATTATCGGATATTCCCTTTGAAGAGTTCTGCCATCGACCACCAGCGGAAGTAGAATCGCGCTAATCCCGAGTATGAGACCGATGTTGGCGATATTCGAACCAATGATATTACCGATCGCCAGGCCGTCTTCGCCTCTGAGTACCGCAATAAAGTTCAACAGAAACTCGGGCAAGGAAGTACCCAGGGCGACGATTGTCAGCCCGATGATTAGCGGCCTGATTCCAAATTTCCGAGCTATCTGTGAGGATCCATCGACCAGCCAGTTTGCTCCCAGGGTGAGGATGCCGAGGCCGAGAATAAAAACGATGGAGTGGAGAAGCATTCGATGCGTACTTGGATCACGAGGCCAACCAGGCCTCCAAGCTATTCAGCACGTTTTCGCAGAATATCACCCGTAAAATGTCCGGGTAGAAGTTCCGATGCGCGCATACTTCCGGGTGGCTCATTCCCGCGATCCATCCAAACCGTGGCTTCCGGTGCAAGTTCCAGAATTACCTGTCTGCAAGCACCACAAGGAGTTCCACCTGGCTCTTTCGGGCAGGACACGAAGACCTCTGTAATGTCTGTGATTCCGTACGATACGGCCGTGGAGAGAACATTTCGCTCTGCACAAAGGATCTGTGACCAGTCAGGGTGCTCCACGTTGACACCTGGCAGGTGATGCCCCTGCTTGGTCCTGACGACACAGCCCACAGGAAAATCTGATTCGGGAATATGAGCCAATTCAGAGATTTCTCTGGCTTCCGTCGCGCCACTGGCCGGATCTTCGCCCCAGTCGGGGATAAGGGGGGACAGTACTTCTCTCGGATCTGGGAGATCGTGAGTGGTCGTGAGAATATCCGGCTTGAACGACTTCCATTCGAAATTGGGCATGGTGGCTGCGTACGTCATGTCGGACCTGTTGAACGGTACGCTCGATACTACTGCACAAATATCCACCCGCCCGAGTGCGTGTAACGTAGACATCGCATTGATGAGAGGGGAGATCGTGAGCGAAAAAGACGCGTTCTCCACCCGCACACCGGGCACCGTTGCTCCATCTTCCAGAAGAACAACGACTGCTTGCTGCAAGCCGGTGTAAGGCGCGTATGACCGTGACGCCGCAGTTATCGCCAGGTCTCGCAGAATTGATATGGTATCTTTCTCTTGAATCACTTGTTTCGGGGTCGCGAGCCGCATAATACGAACCGGATGAGCGATTCTTCGTCGGAGAGCCACCGACATCACGTGAGATTGACATCAAATCGACACGGGCAGGTGTCGCCGGCGTTGTATGGCATGATGGGAGAGGGTAATTTTGTGGTCAGATAAGAATCGTCGTGGATCTGCCCCGGGGGGATGCTTATGAGAATAGCCGGGATGGCGGAATAGGTAGACGCAACGGACTTAAAATCCGTTGGGCGAAAGCCCGTGCGGGTTCGAGTCCCGCTCTCGGTACATTTATGAGTGGCCAGCTGATGATCTGATTAATTAGCTGGCGGCGCCAGTTTATTCAGCTCTTCGAACCAGTTTGTGACGACATTTAGCTGCCTGGCAATTGTCTCCATTTCAATCGTTTGAACAAGAATGAATCGGTCGCCATCTTCGTCGAAAGCCCATCCTTTTCCACCAAGGTCGACAAATAGGCCATCAAAGAGCAATACAGGCTCTTCGTGAGAGTAGTTGTCTTCCGGATCTACGCTGACCCGGTATATCTCGCGAACGTTGTTGTAGTAGATAAATTTGCCATCTTTCGACCAGATTGGATCCAACCCATGTGCTGTGGACAATTGGATATGTTTGTCGGCGTCTGAAAACTCCTTCATGTATACCTCGTACGCTCCTGGTTCGTCAGACATATACGCGAATGATTTGCCGTCGGGAGAGAAGGTGGCACCCCATTCCCGGTGGACAGAAGCACCTGTAGTGGCGATTACAGAGTCTCCATCTAAAGACAGCGCCATGATGTCACCCCCTGTATCTGGGTTGGTCTGATTTAAGAGCAGCCATTTTCCGTCATGAGATATCGAGGAAGGCCGTTGACTGATTGAATTTGACGTTAGTTGAGTGACGTCGCCTGAGCTGGTCGCTGACATCGCGTAAATATTCCGATCCCCCCCGCGTTCAGAACTGAATATTATTTCTCTACCATCAGGAGTCCATACTGGATTGTAATTGTTTCCCTCGACAGTCAACCGCCTTGGATCGCCAAGAGCTTTCAAATCGTAAATCCAGATGTCCCACCTCGCTCCCAAAACACATATTGCCAACTTCGAACCATCCGGCGAAATCCGCATTTCTCCAAAGATCTTGGACTCGAACGGAAGTCTCTCATATTCGTCCTGCCCCGTTGCTTGCACAAGATGTCCAACGCGTACATTGCCTCCCTGCGCATAGATCAGTGTTCCATTGTCAGACACGGCGTAATGTCCCCCATAATCGAGAGATTCGTTTCTGATGTCTTCAATCACGGGAACCGCTGTCCCTTGTACCTCCAGATTTCGTGGATCGAAGGGAATAGCCGTCAGCTTCGCATTCTGCATAAAAATGAGATGTCCGGAAGAAACATAACTGGGAGATGATACCTGATTGTGATTGACACCAATTTCCAAAGAGGTGGTCAACCCACTGACAACGGAGATGACTTGCAGTTCTCCATTAGCAGAAACCCCCAACAGATGATCTCCGTCCGGAAGTATCGCTGGATGTATGAAGTCGCTATTTCCAATATTTTGTGGTTCTCCATCCTGAATCGATATTTTTCTAAGGATATGGCCTTCGTTGTCTGAATAGATGATGCCGTGCCGAGCAGTCCACACTCCGCCTTGAACGTTCCTGACATCGACCAGGACGCTTGACGCACCACCCGAAAGTGAGACAACTTTGAGCTGATCATTGGCAAAAAATCCGAGTTGAGATCCATCAGGTGAAAAGAACGGCAGATAAGCTCCTTCCGTATCGGGAATCAGCGTAGTCTCGTATCCGTCCATTTCTCGGACAGCTAATTGTGTTTCGCCCAGCGCGAGTTCTGCTGCATAGGCAAAAAGACGTCCGTCGGGTGAAAGCGCCAGGGCCCGTCGTCCGAGGAAGGCAGGGGCGGTTCCAATCAATGCGAGCGGTTCGGCTGGTGAGAGAACCATTGAGGAATGGACAATATCACGGCCACCTGTTGAATCGCCTCCAGGATTCATGAAATAAACAAGCACTACAACAAACAAGGCAGCGATGGCCCCGACCATCAAGAGTGTTGTTCGGGTCATTTCCACCAAATGCTTCGGTGCATTGACCGGGAGGGCAATAGCACTCGATGCTGATTTCCGAGACATTCCGCTTTGCATCAAATCCACATTTCGGAGATTAACCAGAAGGTCGTTGCAGTTCTGATAGCGGTCTTTTGCTTGTTTAGCAACGCATTTGGAGATGATCCACTCCAGACCCATCGGTACTCCGGTTCTCACCGCTGTAAGCGGCTCAGGGTCTTGATTCAGGATGGAGTAGACCACCGCCTGCTCGTAGTCGCCGCCAAAAGGGTGAGTGCCCGCAATCATTTCATATAGAGTCACGCCGAGTGCCCAGATGTCCGTTCGGGTATCTACCTCTTCGCCACGGGCTTGCTCTGGGCTCATGTAGGCAACCGTTCCCAGCGTTGAGCCCATGCGCGTGAGCTTTGTAGACTGGGCGGTCTGGGCGAGACCAAAGTCCAAGATCTTGGCTCGGCCATCTGCGTCAAGCATCACATTAGCCGTCTTGACATCACGATGGACGATGTCCTTTGCGTGTGCGGCCTTCAATCCCTCGGCCATTTCGCTGGCGATGCGCACGGCTTCCGTGAGTTTCATGGGGCCCTGCTTGATTCGATCTTCAAGCGTATCGCCTTCGATAAACTCCATCGCGATGGAAGGGCGGAGGTCGTCGTCCTTTGAGCCCTCAGGCACCGCCTCGTCTATCTCGTAGACCGTCGCAATATTCGGATGGGAGAGTGAAGCAGCAGCACGGGCTTCGCGGTAGAAACGTGCGCGATCATCATCACTCGAGAGCGCAGCAGCAGGTAGCACCTTGATGGCAACCGTGCGGTGCAGCTTCGTGTCCTCGCCCTTATACACGATCCCCATGCCACCACGGCCGAGTTCTTCGAGGATCTTGTAGTGTGATAAAGTCTTGCCAACCATGGTTCTAGGACTTGGGATGAGGCAAGAAACGGGGAGGGGAGCGAAAGTGCAATTTTAGCTCAAATGAGCCAACAAAAACGCCGACAGTCACTGCCAAAAGCGGCCTTGCCGGGATGGCGGAATAGGTAGACTTGGGCGGACTTAAAATCCGTTGGGCGAAAGCCCGTGTGGGTTCGAGTCCCGCTCTCGGTACAACGACCTAGTCGAATAGAGATTCGACCAGCTGTTCGATGTTCGAAATTACGCGGGCAGATCCTGCCGTAAATATCTCATCCGTGGTACGTACCATAAAAAAACGCTCTGTTCTGCTGTCCACAGCCCATCCGACGCCTCCCAGGTCGATATAAAAGCCCTCGTGAATCAATTCTTGCACCGGTCGGCCCCTTGAAAAAAGGTCATCTGTGCTCACCTTGAAAATCTCGCGGACGTTATGGTAGTAGATATGGCGACCGTCCGCAGACCACTTGGGATCCATGCCGCCGCCGCTAGAAACTTGAGCCCTTCTTTCAGAAGTTGGATAATCTTGAACGAAAACCTCCATCTTTCCAGATTCGTCTGAATTGAATGCTATTTGACCGCTTGTAGGAGACACCGATACAGCCCAGGTATCATACTGGGAGGCGAGAACAGGCGTATGCTTGGTTGAGTCGGTAAATGAATAAAGCACAATGTCAGGTGGACTACCAAGTGAAGCGAACAACGATGCGGAATCATAAGAAAGTGCGGCGGGTCTGAATTTGATACCCGGGTTTGCCACACCTGGTATTTGCACAGGAGAAGCTTCAGAAGACATATCTGCTGGCCGTTTAAGCAATGTTGATACCTGATTCGTCGTTGAGGTGTAGAGAAGTGTGTCGCTGGTTGCATTCCAAACAGGATTGTAATTCAGTCCTGCAAAGGTAAATCGCGAAGGAGGAGCGCCGGAGGTCAGATCATACAGCCAGATATTCCAGTTGTTGGTGTAGATGGCAATGGCTAAGGTCGTTGCGTCAGGAGATAAGCTCATTTCACCGAATCGTTGGGGTTCAGTGCTGATTAGTTGATCTGATTCTCCGGGGCGGAACGACACGAGATGACCCATACGGCCATCACCGTCAGGTATGTATATCAACGTGCCTGATTCAGAAACAACATATTGTGATACGAAAGCTAAGGCTTCAATTCGCAAGTCCGATAAGACAGTTTCTGCGTTTCCGATGGCCTCAAGATTGTCCAGATCAAACTGCACAGCCTTCAAAGATGTGCCATCTCCATAAAGAAGGTGACCTGAGGAGAGGTATGTGGGATTGGTGAGTGCGCCTCGATTCCCACTTACCCCGACAAGAGCAAATTCGCCGCTGTGTGTGTCTATTGTTCCGATCCCAATTCCTTGATTTACGACTAAAAAGTGAGTGCCATTCGGCAGTCTAGCTGGATTGCCAAAAACACCACTGGTGAGCATCTCCGTTTCTCTTGATTCAGGTACGACCGAAAATAAGGCCCCATTTTCATTATCAGCGAACACGATTCTTCCATCGTCGAGCCATAGCGCATCGTGTGGATTTCTTACATCAATAAGTGTATTGCGCGGGCCGCCATCGCGCGGAATGATGTGCATTTGGCTATTTGCATAAAAGCCAATCCGATCAGCGTCTGGAGAGAAAAATGGAGATTAGGCACCTTCCGTACCTGAGAGCTGGACGAACTCATAATCGTCAATTCGGCGGACTCCGATGATTGTACTGCCATTTGTAAGTTCAAGAGTAGCCGCAATCCACTGTCCGTCCTTGGAGATGTCCATTGCCTTTCTGCCTGCGTAATATGGAGACGTCCCAATGAGGGCAAGGGGTGCTTCCTCCGGAAATTCTATGGATGATCGAATAGAAGTCTGCTCGGGGTTTTGCGATAACAGTTCACCTAAGAGGAATCCCACGACGACGGCCAGAAAGATGGAGCCTGCGACCACTAGCGGTTTAGATATTTTCTGCAATCCGGAAGCAGATTTGAATTGAGGGCGTGATGCGGATATACCAGACAGGCTAGAAGTCTGCGCGAGATCGATATTTAGCAAATCAACCATCAAGTCGGTGCATGATTGGTAACGGGCGGAGGACGATTTCGAGAGGCACTTGTTGATTATCCACTCCAGTCCCATCGGTACACCGGTTCTCACAGCCGTGAGTGGCTCGGGATCTTCATTCATAATCGAATAGATCACTGCCTGTTCGTAGTCGCCGCCGAACGGGTGAGTGCCGGCGATCATCTCGTAGAGAGTTACGCCTAGCGCCCAAATGTCGGTGCGAGCATCCACTTCTTCACCTCGAGCCTGCTCAGGGCTCATGTAAGCAACTGTGCCCAGCGTTGAGCCCATCCGCGTGAGCTTCGTAGACTGCGCGGTCTGTGCTAGCCCGAAGTCAAGGATCTTGGCTCGGCCGTCGCCATCAAGCATGACGTTGGCGGCCTTGATGTCGCGGTGGACAATGTCCTTAGCATGGGCGGCCTTCAGACCCTCAGCCATTTCACTAGCGATCCGAACGGCTTCACGGAGCTTCATCGGGCCCTGCTTGATTCGATCTTCAAGCGTATCGCCTTCGATAAACTCCATCGCGATAAAAGGACGGAGGTCGTCGTCCTTGGAGCCCTCAGGAACGGCTTCGTCTATTTCGTAGACCGTCGCGATGTTGGGGTGGGAGAGGGAGGCAGCAGCGCGGGCCTCGCGGTAGAACCTTGCCCGGTCATCATCGCTCGATAGAGCGGCAGCAGGAAGCACCTTTATAGCCACCGTGCGGTGCAGCTTGGTGTCCTCGCCCTTATACACGATCCCCATGCCACCGCGGCCGAGCTCTTCGAGGATCTTGTAGTGTGATAAAGTCTTGCCAACCATGGTTCTAGAACGCGGGTTGACGCAAGAAACGAGAGGGGGAGCGCAAGTGCAATATTCGCTCAAATGAGCAAACGAAATCGCCGACAGTCACAGTCAAAAACGGCCCGGTACGGGGCGCTTATCAGTATCCGGTTCCGGTGTCATCAGTCATGTCGCCAGGCGTCAATGAAAACGTGAACTCATGGGAGTGTCCTCCTGAATTTGAAGACAAGACTGTTACAGGAGAACCGGCGCTGATGATTCCCAATTGCGAAACTGACAACGTTACGGTGTGAGTATGTGAGTCTGCATTAGAGGACTGATAACTTTTCTGAGCCGCCGAGTCCAGGTCGCTGAGCGGGATTGTCGCCGAGTGAGAATGCCCCGCAACGTGAGTGGAAACAGCGCTCAACGTCATTAATTGATCGCCGCCATCATTTCCGTTGTTTGAAATGTTGTTGCCGTCCGAGCTGGAATCGCAGCCCACCACGTAAATGGCTCCTGCGACAATAGGGAAGGCCTTGCCTGCCTCAATTATAAATCGGCGTCTATTCATAGTCTCGCGGAAAGAATCTCAGGCTGGATTTCGTCCAACATCGACCACTTTCATGTCACTATTCTTGACGGTAGAAAGCAATTGATATAAATACCAATGCTTAATTGCTACTAAGTGCCAGGGCAATTCAATGTGCCCCGTCAATCCCTGGAATCGAAGAGCGACTAATGCAGGTTTCCCACGACCGATTCGTGGGGCGGAGAAGCCACCAGACGATATTGAATGTAACAGATATGGTTACATTTAAGAGCATTTTGGCGAGTCTAAGGCCGTTCTAGAGACAGGAATTGCCCCAGACCGGCCTGAGAGCGATATTCTGACGCTCCTTCTGCGAAATACCACCCAAATCCCGCGATTCCGGTCAGTACATGAACCCACTAAACGGCACATTCAAGAAGCGAGGAGTGGACTATGAAGTCCCGGCTGAGATGTTCACGCTCACTGGTGACTACTATCACTCAGACGAAATCTATCAGAAAGAGCTAGAGAGAATTTTTTATAGGCGCTGGCTACAGGCTTGCAGGGCGGAGCAGATTGCCAATCCTGGGGACTACCTGACCGTTCCGGTCGGAGAAGAAAGCGTTATTGTTTCTCGCAATAAATCAGGTGACATCAAAGCGCATTTTAATGTGTGTCGACACCGCGGGACACGGATCTGTGTGGAAGCGAAGGGCCACTTTCCCAATGAGATCATTCAGTGTCCATATCACGCGTGGCAGTACGATCTCGATGGAAACCTCAAAGGCGCCCCGTTCATGCGAGATGTACCCGGCTTCGACAAGACGGACTATGGATTGCACCCGGTGAACGTCCGGCAATGGGGTGGATTCGTGTTCATAAATCTGGCTGAAAATCCCGTGCCGTTTGAAGACGAGATGGGAGCGTTGATCGGACGGTTCAAGGCCTGGAATCTCCCCGAGCTTCGCATCGCACATCATATTCCATATCGGTTGAAATGCAACTGGAAACTCATCCTCCAGAATTACCAGGAGTGTTATCACTGCCCTGGGGTGCACCCTCTCCTCGCTGACTGGACTCCATTCCAGAGCGCCGTGCACGACTGCATGGACGGCGCCGTGATTGGTGGGTACATGACGATGACGAAGGAGGGAGGGAGCATGACGATGGATGGCGAGGCAGCGGCACCTCCTGTCTGCGACGTCGCAGGTGAAGACCTGCAGCGAGTGCATTACTACTCCGTCTATCCGAATCTTTTGCTGTCACCCCATCCAGACTTCGTGTTGTATCACCAGATTCGAACAGTTGGTGTAGGGGAAATCACAAATGACTGCTACTTCCTGTTGCATCCCGATGTGATCAACGACCCCGAAAAAATGGAGCGCTTCAAGTCTGCAATCGAGTTCTGGGATATGACGAATCTCCAGGACTGGGCGGTGTGCGAGCAGATGCAACTGGGAACGGGCTCGCGTCGATTCGAACGGGGACGGTATGCTCCACAGGAGGACATTCTCTACGCGCTGGATCGCGAGGTGCTGAAAGCGCTGGCAGATTAAGCGTCGATATCAATGACTCTCTTCCCAAGCAGTTCATGCCGATGGATCCATGGCGCCTTCCTGACGCCGCTTATGATCGTCTATCTGCTAATGGCAGTGGGTACTGCTCGGGGATCACAGGAAGGCGTTCTCGCGATTCGGGGAGTGACCATCATCGATGGTGTTTCGGATCGTCCCATTGAGGACGCGACGGTTGTTGTATCAGGCGGGATGATCTCCGTTGTTGGGCCCACCTCAGAGATTACCATTCCCGACGGCGCTGAAATCATCGATGGAGAGGGCCAATTTCTGATTCCGAGTCTCTGGGATACCCATGCACATCTTTCGTATTGGGGCGAAGACGCGCTCGAAATGCTCATCAACGCCGGAGTTACCAGCATTCGAGAGCTCGGTGGTGATGCAGATCTGATCGAAAAATGGAAGAACGAGATTGATTCCGGAGTTCGACTCGGCCCCAGAATGATTTGGTGCGGGCCCTATGTCGAGGGCGCGGATGCGCCCGATGAGTACCGCGTAAAAGTCTCGACTGAGGCCGAAGCTCGCTCAGCGGTTCGGTCTCTACTGGCTCGAGGTGCCGATTTTATCAAGATCCAGGCGCAGATCGAGCCTCATCTGGTGACTGCATTGGTGGATGAGGCAGGAAAAACGGGGCACTCTGTCGTCGGTCACGTGCCCCGCGGATTAGGCGCGGCCCAGGCATCTGATCTGGGGCTTCGAAGTATCGAGCACATGAGCCCTTACATGCGCTTGACCGATGAGGAGATAGGAGAGGTCATTGAGACCTACCTCCGAAACGACACATGGCTCTCACCGGCACTGTTCAGTATGGTCGCCCCGGTTCAGGCTCGTGGCGAAGAACCTAACTCGGATGAGCGAATCCAGCGGGCGTTCGAAATCGTCCGGCGTGCGCATGACGCTGGTGTGCCGATTCTGGTCGGAGCCAACTTTGCGTACAGAACTTGGCCTCAGCAGCCAGGCTCAGGACTACACGGGGAGATTCATTCACTCGTCGATGCGGGCATCGCGCCGATGGATGTCATCATATTGACAACGTCCCGCGCAGCCGAATTTGCGGGCCAGGGAGACCGAAACGGAGCAATCAGGGCCGGTTACGAAGCAGACATGGTTCTACTCGAGGCCCATCCACTGGCTGACATCAGGAATACGGAGCGCATCGCCGCAGTCATACTGGGTGGACGAGTGATCTCACCCAATTGAGGGCTACCCAGGACACTTCGTTTCCAGATTGTTTTTCCTGCCCCGACAGCAGATATTGATTGACTATTAATCGGAGATCGTTATGAAGCTTGTAGTGCTCGCCGGATTCACCGTAGTGATTCTGGCCACTCCTCACATGGACACGCAATCCGCGAACGCCCAGACAGTATTCCCAACGGGGACAACGATATATGATCCGGATCGAGCCCACGGAAGCTATGTGTTGATCTCTGATCACACCGCAGTGGGCAATCACCAGAAGGCCAGCGTTCGCGAGGCAGGCGGGGGGCAGGTACCTGACGATATTCGCCTGATTGACATGAACGGAAATGTGATTCATTCCTGGCAGGTTGAGCCGTTCTTCAATAAACGTAGTCGGCTCTTGCCAACTGGCAATCTGGTCACGGTAGGGCTGAACCAAACGATCATCGAGTACGACTGGGATGGCAACGTTGTCTGGACACACGAGGGAATTGGATCCATGAATGACATGCGCATATTGCCAAACGGTCACCGACTGCTTCTGGCCCACGAACCCATGCCTGCTGAGTTTCAAGCACAGGTCAATGATGTGGAAATTGCACCGTGGTGGCCGCCCCGCAGAAGAGGCTCGGAAGAAGTACAGTTAAGCGGTGATATCTACGAGGTAAACCGAGAGGGAGAGGTGGTCTGGGAATGGCACGCCTATAATCATCTGGATTTGAACAGATTTTCTCCAGCCACACCGGAAGGAGACTGGTTGCACACGAATTCGATCGCCCCAATACCGGAAAACAAGTGGTTCGACGATGGAGATGAACGATTCAGGCCCGGCAATATCCTGGTGAATGCCAGAAATATTGATACGATGTACATCGTCGACAAAGAGACCAAACAGGTCGTATGGGAGGGCACCCACACCTATAAGGACGGCATGGCCCACAGCCACGAGCCCGAAATGATAGAGAAGGGGCTTCCGGGTGCTGGAAATATCATTCTTTTTGACAATGGTCTTTTCACCCGGCATCGAACCCATACCGGGCAGTCGTTCATCGTCGAGCTGAACCCGGTTTCACAGGAAATAGAGTGGCTGTATGAGACGAAGGGGTATGCAAATCTCAAGTTTTTCAGCAAATCGATGGGCACGCAGAAACGCCTCCCAAACGGCAACACTTACATATCAGAGGACAACAAAGGAAGGTTGTTTCAGGTCACGTCCGAAAGAGAAATTGCCTGGGAATATGTGAACAGAGGAGGGACGACACGTCCTTCGTTGATTCCCTACGATTTTACGCCTCAGCTCAGAGCGATGCCTTTGCCCGAAGAGCTGTCTGTGACCCCACCTGACAATCTGGAGTGGCACATCAAACCCGACAAATTCAGGGAATAGTGTTGGTTCGGGATGTCGGGAGCCGGTATTGAGACAAGAGCGAGCTTGGATGCTTAACTCGTCACATACTGATTGTATTTCCTCACTTGGGGGTAGATATTGTGGCCTTCTTTCCCCACCACAGAGAATATCATGAACGGACGTATCGCGTGGAGCAAAAGCTTCGTTGTAGCACTTTTTGTCGTACTACTTGGTTCGATTGCCCTGATCACCAACACGGCCAGCGCTCAAGACGCGGAAAAACAAGAGGAAACCGCTGAGCCGGCACGTCCCCAGGGAGTTCTTCCTGCTCCGGATCGTGGTGAAGATGAAGGTGCGGGGCCGTTCGATCGCCTGATCATTCGCGGGGTGACTCTCATCGATGGATCCGGTGCACCGCCACGTGGACCGGTGGATATCGTCGTGGAGGGAAACCGCATTGCTTCGATTCGAGGAGTGGGGACACCCAACGTTCCGATCAATGAGGAACGCAGGCCGGGCGATGCAGACTACGAGGTCGATGCGAATGGCATGTACCTCATGCCTGGAATTGTCGACCTGCATGTTCACACAGGGGGTGTTCCAAAGGTCCCAGAAGCCGAATACGTCTACAAACTGTGGCTGGCCAATGGCGTTACGACGGTGCGTGGTGTGGCGACCGGTCCATTCGAGTGGTCGCTGAATGAGCGGGAACGCAGCGCCAACAATGAAATCGTGGCCCCTCGCATTGTGTCCTATCACCGTCCGGGCAGCAATGCCGGAGACTGGGAAGGGAGCACCAATACGCCTGAGGGAGCGCGTGAATGGGTGAGATATGCCGCGTCAAAGGGTATTGATGGACTGAAACTGGGCTCCTACCGACCGGAAATCATGGAAGCCTTGCTGGATGAAGCCAACAAACTGGGGCTGGGCTCGACCGCCCATCTAGCGCAAACCGGCGTAGCTCAGATGAATGCACTCGATGCTGCCCGATTGGGTCTGGGAAGTATGACCCATTTTTACGGTCTTTTCGAGTCCATGTACAAGGGACACGACGTTCAGCCGTGGCCAATCGACATGAACTACAACGATGAGCAGTTCCGGTTTGGCCAGGTCGCGCGGCAGTGGAATCTGATCCATCCGCCTGGAAGTGACGGCTGGAATGCGCTTTTGGAAGAGTTTCTCGAGTTGGATTTCTACCTGAATCCGACCATGACAATCTATTCGGCGGGACGCGACGTGATGCGCGCTCGAACAGCAGATTGGCATGAACTCTACACCCTTCCTTCGCTTCAGGATTTCTTCGACCCCAGCCGCCTGGATCACGGCTCGTACTTCTACGATTGGACAACGCACGATGAGGTCGCGTGGAAGAAGTTCTATCAGGTCTGGATGCAGTTCTTGAACGAGTACAAGAATATGGGTGGAAAGGTCACCGTAGGTTCAGATTCTGGATACATCTACCAGCTTTATGGTTTTGGGACCATACTTGAATTGGAATTGCTTCAGGAAGCCGGTTTTCATCCGCTTGAGGTGATTCGCGCAGCGACCATGCACGGAGCGATGGAAATCTTCAAACCGAAAGGTGAGCAGATCGAGTACGGCGTCGTTAGAACGGGTCTCCTGGCCGATATGATCATCGTCGAAGAGAATCCGTTGGCAAATCTGAAAGTGCTCTATGGTACAGGTGCCCTCAAACTCAACGACGAGACCGGAATGCCCGAGCGTGTGGGAGGCGTTCGGTACACGATCAAGGACGGTATTGTTTACGACGCGAAACAGCTCCTGCGAGATGTAACTGAGATGGTGAAGAAACAACGCAAGGAGCGGGAAATGAACTGACATCAGGCCCGGGGAGATTTCATCGCAGCGGGAGGGAGATATGGAGGTGGTCGGCCGTGCCGGTATGTCTCAGGATCTTAAACCCGAGAATCTTGAAGTAAAGGGCTGTGAGCTGATTTCGAAGTTCAGTTCGGCCGATCGTCCGGAGATCGAGGGCGTGTACGTACCCATCAGCCTGCTCAAAATGCAGTGAACTTGCGTTTGAGGAGAGGCCCATGGCCCGGTAGTCTTCCACAACTCGTTCGGAATCAGTGATTACGGCATCAGAGTCCACGAGCACCATCGATGAGACAGCTAATCTCAGCATGGGGTGCAGCGACTGGTATGTGGTCTGTATTTCTGGATTCTTGACGTTGTCGGCGGACACGTATAGAAGGGTAAAGCCCACGTAGAGGCCAGCCAGGATCAAGGAAATTCGGAAGGTCCCTCCTGGAAGGGAGATCTTGATTTTTTTGCTTACTCGCCAGATGGCCAGCAGGATAAATACACCTGCACCGAAGCCTGCTGCGGCAAGACAAAGCCAGACGGGAAGCTCAGTCAGCCGGTAGAGGACGGTGGAACCCTTCAGGAGAGCTACGAAGGGGAGAAGTCCGAGTACGATGGGCGGCACAACCCACCGTGATACACTCCACCAGAATGGTCTTCTCTTTTTGGGTTTGCTCTTTTTTCCCCGTGCATCCTTGTCCGTCTTCTTGCTCGCAGCGCTGCCAGCAAGATTCATCAGCTCGGCCAGGGCCACATCGACCTCGTTCGTCTCGTTCATACCCCGGATTACGGGATGAATTCGGGTTGGTTACTCCGATCAGGTCAGCCGGCCGGGCGGTTAATCTGGGCAGCGTTTAGCCAAGAGCTCGAGTATATGAAGGTCGTCTTCGCCGTCCTGACGGAGCCTTCTTCCCGTTTCACGGTCAAGAATGTCCAACTCCACCGGAATGTATCTACCCCTTGAGTAGATAAGAGAGTACGACTGAATGTCAGCCCTGTATCTCTCTCGATTACCTGGTAAACGCTTCACGTTCTCCAGTTTCGCGATGATGGCCTCATCCCAGAAGTCTACGCGGATAAACTCATAGGTGGGATCCAGAAGACGCATGTCCTCGAGATAATCCGCGAGCCTAGTATCCTGTGGCTCGTCCATTGTAGCTCCTCGAGTCCGCTGCGCCATACTTCAGGCCCTCTTCCCAGTCTATCCAGATGCCCATTGCACTCCCCTGACCGCCCCGGTAACGAATCTCGTGCCCCATCAATTTATAGAGACCCTCAGTGTCGGCCGAGAAGTAACCTCGCTCAAAACTGGTGACGTCCGGCAGCCACTGGTGGTGAATGCGGGGCGCCTCGATGGCCCTTGCGATATTCATGTCATGATCGATCACATTCAGGATTACCTGGAGTGACGTATTGATGATCGTTCGACCACCTGGGCTTCCAATAGCCATGACGGGCAGGCCATCTTTGGCCACAATGGCAGGGGTCATGGACGACAGCATGTTTTTCCCGGGGGCAGTGAGATTGGGCGCCGTTCCGATGTTGCCAGTGCGATCGGTGCGGCCAGGAATCGGATTGAAGTCGCCCATTTCGTTATTCAACAGAAACCCTGCTCCTTCCACTACGATCAAATTTCCCCAACCATTTTCCAACGTGTAGGTCATTGAAACCGTGGTTCCATCAGCATCTGCTACCGAGAAGTGCGTCGTTTCCTCGCTTTCGTACGCCATCTCGCCATTGAATCTGGACGAGTCGCTTTCAGACGCCCTGCTCATGTCGATGGAGGCCCTGAGGTCCACTGCGTGTCCTTTGGAAATCAGCCAGTCGACGGGCATATCGGGGTTGAAGTTCGGGTCCCCAACATATTCGGCCCGATCCGCGAAGGCCCTTCTCATGGACTCGGTCAGGACATGTAAATAGGCTGCTGAATTATGGCCCATTGCAGCCAGGTCAAATCCTTCCAGAATATTCAGCATGGTAACCAGAGCGATTCCTCCCGAACTTGGAGGGCTCATGGAATAGATGTCATAGCCGCGATAGGTACCATGTATCGGCGCTTGTTCATTTGCCTTGTAGCCGGCTAGATCTTCTTCGGTGATCAGGCCGCCGTTTTTGGCCATGAAATCCGCCATTAAGCGCGCCGTTTCGCCCTTGTAAAAACCGTCGGCACCATGATCTCGGATGCGCTCAAGAGAATGGGACAGATCGGTCAGGATCATCAGCTCACCGGGCTCATGAAAGTCCGTCCCATTCTTCAGATAGGCCGCTGCAGTACTGTTGTAAATCTGATTAGAAGCAGCTGCTCTTTTGATACTCCGCTGGGCGTTCATCAGACCGCGGTTGAAGGGGAAACCATCGCGGGCCAGCCGTACTGCCGGTTCGAGCAGCTCGTCCCACGGTAGTGAGCCAAGGCGCTCGTGCGCCAGCGCCAGGCCAGCCACCGTACCAGGAATACCTGTCGAAGTCAGCTCCCGGTGGTGTTTGTCTTCGTCCAGTTCGCCGTTTTCGTCCAGAAACATGTCGGCGTGTGCTGCGGCGGGGGCCTTCTCTCGAAAATTGAATGCCGTGGTCTCTCCGTCAACGCCGTGATACACGAGAAATCCACCACCCCCAATGTTCCCCGCAGAAGGATGCACTACAGCCAGCGCGAACGCTGTTGCTACGGCCGCGTCGACCGCATTGCCGCCCTTTTTCAGGATGTCACGGCCGATTTCTGAAGCCAAGTATTGCGTTGAGACAACTATTCCACCTTCCACGGCAACCGGTTGGCGTCCCTGTTGGGCGAAGGAGGAGGGTACGACTAGCAGGCCGACCAGAATCAACAATAAAAGGGGACGAAAAAACCGTCCAGATTTGAACTTCATAAGATGAGTTATCTGATTGATAGCAGACCGAAGATTTCAGCAACGCCCAAAGTACCACTCAGATAGACTCCCCTCAACCCGAAAGCGCGTGGGACAATTGGTCAAAGCTTCCAATCAACTATGGTAAAGAATGCTCATCGTACGTGTATTTTGCAGATTCGCCCTAACTTCTACACCGCACTGACAGAAAAATGTCATTATCAGCAGGTAGCCCGTCTTCCGGGGGCAGTACGACGGAAGGCTCGTGGCGGGAAAAAATACCCGTACAGATTTTCGAAAAACCGGGCCAGTTATCTCTTGAGGTCGCTCGGCACATCGCGTCGCTCATTGAGGAGCGAGGAGCGACGGGAGCAAATCTTGTTCTTGGACTTCCGACTGGAAGTACTCCGATCGGTGTGTATCAGCAACTCGTGCGAATGCATCAAGAGGAGGGTCTGGATCTCTCGAGAGTGATCACGTTCAATCTCGACGAATATTATCCCATGAAGCCGGGAAGTCTACAGAGTTATCACCGCTTCATGCACGAGAATTTTTTCGATCTCGTCAATATTCCGGCTGAAAACATCCACATTCCGAGAGGGGATGTTGGAAGGGAGGAGCTTCAGGAGTATTGCCTGGGGTACGAACAGCACATTGTGGATGCGGGCGGGCTTGATCTGATACTCCTGGGCATTGGGCGAAGCGGTCATATTGGCTTTAATGAGCCGGGATCGGGACCCGAGACCCGAACCAGGGTAATCATCCTAGATGAGCTGACGAGAAAGGACGCGGCTAGTGATTTTTTTGGCGACGATAATGTGCCCCGTGAAGCGATAACGATGGGGGTCGGCACTATTCTGGATGCTCGCGAGATCATCCTCCTGGCGACGGGTGAGCATAAAGCGCCCATCATCTGCCGAGCGGTGGAAGAGAAGTTGACCAATGACGTTACAGCGTCGTATCTGCAGAAGCACGCGGCCGCGGCGATCTACACGGACCTGGCCTCTGCCGGTGAGCTGACCCGGGTGAAGACGCCCTGGCTGGTCAGGCCGGTAGAATGGACGGATGAACTTTCGGTCCGGGCGGTGATCTGGCTTGCCGAGCGGGTAAATAAAGCGATTCTGCGATTGGAGGAGTCAGATTTCCAGAGGCACTACCTCCACAGTCTCGCCAATCTCCACGATAATATCGACGACCTTTGCAAGTACGTTTTCGAAAGTCTCAGAAAGCGCATCTCCTATTCAGAGGACCTTCCCGCCAACCAGAAAATCGTTCTTTTCAGTCCTCATCCTGACGATGATGTTATCTCGATGGGAGGGATGTTGGACAAGTTGGTCCGGAATGAAAACGATTTGGCTGTGGCCTACATGACGAATGGATCTGTGGCCGTGTTCGACGCTGATGTTCGGAGATACATTCGATTCATGCAGATGTCAGCTGAATTTTTTGGAGGTGATGAAGAGCTTTCGTCGAAGCTGACTGCACTGAAGGAGGTGATGGAGGCGAAAGGTCCGGGTGAGGTAGATCCCGATGAGTTACAGCTCATCAAAGCCTACATCCGATATTCAGAAGCCATTGCAGGCATTGAAGTTGTGGGCCTGAGTGGGGAGAACGCCCGGTTTCTTGACATGCCGTTCTATAAGACGGGAACGGTGCGAAAGCAGCCGATAGGAGATGAAGACGTACAGATTGTTCTGGACCTCCTGGAGGAAAAGATGCCTGAGCACATTTTCGTAGCCGGCGATCTGTCCGACCCGCACGGCACCCACAGGATGTGCTATTTCGCAGTTCAGAGAGCGCTTCAGAAATTCAAAGAAAGACACGTCGAAGAGGATCATCCCATGGTGTGGCTTTACCGGGGCGCATGGCAAGAATGGGAGATTGACCAGTCAGACGTTTTCATCCCTATGTCAAAAGCGGATCTGGATCGAAAAATCGAGGCAATATTCAAGCACGAAAGTCAGAAGGATCGGGCGATGTATCCGGGTGCGTACGACAGTCGGGAATTTTGGGAACGGGCGAAAGAGAGGAATCAGGATACGGCTCGTCGGCTCGATGCACTGGGGCTTCCGGAGTTTCATGCGGTCGAATCCTATGTGTGCTCATATGGATTGACGACGTGAGCTGAACGTGCGTCAGCGGGCTGCGAGTACGTCGGAGCAGAGGTCGAGTGCCCTCATTATATCGTCATCCGACACGTCTCTGTGGGTCGTTGCACGAATGCGCGTCGGACCGAATGGGACCATGCGAACACCCACGCCCGCAAGTGATTCAAGAACTTCCAGAGCCGAGCGACCATCGGTGATATCAAACATGACGATATTCGTTTCGATGTCATCTGGATTCAGCTTCACCGCTGAAAATGAGGAGAGTCCTTCAGCCAGCGCTTTGGCTTTCTGATGGTCCCCCGAGAGCCCCGATCTATTATTTCTGAGGGCAAATAATCCAGCAGCGGCAATAATTCCAACCTGACGCATGCCACCGCCGAGCATTTTCCGTATCCGCCGGCCGTCTCGAATCAACTGCGTCGAGCCAACCAGCAGGGATCCGATAGGTGCGCCGAGACCTTTGGACAGACACACACTGATGGTATCAAACGGGGCAGCGTAGTCAGCCTCCGAAATACCCGTGGCAGCCGTCGCATTCCAAAGGCGGGCGCCATCGAGGTGATACGCCAACTCGTGTCTCTTCGCAACTTCGCCGATTTCCTCGATCGTTGGAAGTGGGTAGATCGTACCTCCCGCTCGATTGTGGGTGTTTTCTACGCACACCAGTCTCGTGATGGGATCCCATTCATGTGCTCCCCGAATGTTTGCCTCGACGAGTTCGGGCGTAAGAATGCCTCGATTCGCTTTGACTGTGCACAATTGTACTCCAGACAGACCGGCCGCCCCGCCCGCCTCGTAGTGCCGAATATGAGCGTCCGATTCGAGGATTGCCTCATTTCCTGGGCGCGTTTGAAGCCGGACAGCGATTTGATTCGACATGGTGCCGGATGGCACAAAAACCGCTTCTTCCTTATTTAACAAAGCGGCCACTTCAGCCTCAAGGAGCTTTACCGTCGGGTCTTCTCCAAAAACATCGTCGCCCACCTCTGCCGTCAGCATTGCGGAGAGCATCGCCTGGCTCGGCTTCGTGACCGTATCACTCCGAAGATCGATCGGTGGGTTCATCCTGTTTTTGGTCGTTAACTATTCCGTGTACATCACCCTCTTGAGATCTCGATGATCTTTAGGGTGACCTTTCCCGCTGGAACCTGAATATCAACCTTATCGCCTACCTCTTTTCCGAGTAGACCCTCTCCGATTGGGCTACTTACAGATATCTTCCCGGCAGTAAAATCAGCTTCCTGGGAGCTGACGAGGGTGTACGTCTGCTCCATCTTGTTGGTGGTATTCTGGACCTTCACTGTCGACATGATATACGCTTTCGAAGCATCAATCTGGCTCTCGTCAATTATGCGAACACTTGCTTCTGTGTTTTCAAGTCGGGCGATCTTAGCCTCGAGATGTCCCTGTTCTTCCTTAGCTGCGTCATATTCGGCGTTTTCGGAAAGATCTCCCTGGGCACGTGCTTCCCCAATAGCATGTGCTATGCGGGGCCGCTCTTTGGTCTTCATGAAATGGATTTCGTCTCGCAGCTTCTGGAGGCCTTCCTGGGTCAGATAAGTAGTTTTTTGATCGCTCATTGTTCAAATATCACGCTGATCGGCGAATGTTGGTCTGTAGGTATCGCTGCGTCTTCGTCTACAAAAAAACGCCACTACCGTGCGGTAGCAGCGATTGCTCGCTCGTCGAGCATCCTGTCCAATTGACTCGCTCCAACAATGATTTTACACTTTTTGATCCGGACTCATTGCAAAAATCAGTCGATTTCGCCGCCCGAAAATTCGAATGTGGTCCATTTAGGACTGAAATGCCCGTTTTAACGTACCACAGTCCCGTCGTCGAGGGCAGATTGACACAATACTCAAACTTCAGACCCTTCAAAGGCGGATCAAAGGGTGTACGGCATGGTTCGAACGGGCAACTGATTGAACCATCAAAAATCTCATAAGATGCCATATCCCGAGCCTCTCGTAGAGCCCATGAGGGCGGAACTCGTTGCCGTAGGCGTAAATGAAATGCGTACCGCGGACGAAGTTGATAGTGCCTTTGAGGCAGCGCGAGACAAGACGATGCTTCTCGTTGTCAATTCTGTATGTGGTTGTGCCGCAGCGAATGCGCGCCCGGCAGTTCGACTTTCACTTCAGGCGGATGTGTTGCCTGAAATGTTCACTACGGTGTTCGCAGGACAGGATATGGAAGCCACTGCGAGAGCGCGTGAGTACCTGGCGGGAATCCCTCCATCATCTCCATTCATCGCGCTAATCAAGAACAGCGACCCTGTATTTGTCCTCGAAAGACGTCACATTCAGGGAAGATCAGCGAGCGCAATCGCGTCGGATTTAGTGGGCGCGTACGCTACGCATTGTGGCGCATCGGGAAATGGTACTTCCGACAATATCAGCGAGTCGAAATTGGAAACAGAAACATCTACGGATTTGCCTCCGACGTTTCGCTCCATATTATAGCGGCCTGATCGACGAAAACGCCTATTTGCGGACTTAATATCGCTCCGAATTTGACGATACCTGCGAGTATAGTCACAATTCGCGAGAGTGCGATGTTAGCCCCCGTTAATAATATTCGGCATCTGAAGTCCCCCCCGACGGAAGTCTTGTATGTTCGCCCGACGCTGGACGAACTGTTTCAGCTCTGTGCGGATTTCAAGCTGATAAAATCTGTTTCTCCTGAGGGCGAGGACTTCCACATTGAATGCAAGGGCGAAACCTTCTTAGTTTCCGCAAAGGAGGCGGAAATCCTCGCTCGCGGACTACTCATCGGGTACTTCGCCATGATGACCGGAGATGATCTGTCACTCGCCAGCTGGGATGAGTGACGAGCTGTCTGCATTCTCCATGAAATTCGTTCTCTGAATTTCTAAAGCCGAACACGACATTGATTAAGGGGTACACCTGTGCTCTGGAATTTTGCAGGTAACCCCATAAACTGATGCGTGAAGTATTCATCGTAGACGCTGTCCGAACACCTATTGGTCGGTTTGGAGGCGCATTGAAGGACCACTCAGCCGTTGACCTGGCTGCTCACGTGATGGAAGCGTCTCTCGGGCGCTCCGGTGTAAGTGGCGAGCATCTCGACCTGTATATCTTCGGTAATATTCTGCGAGCAGGCCAGGGTCAGTTGATCCCCCGACAAGCTGCACTCAAAGCAGGAATTCCGGAGCAGATCGATGGTTTTACAATAGACATGGTTTGTTCTTCCGGGATGATGAGTGTGATGCAAGCCGCTACCATGATTCGAGCTGGAGAGGCAAATCTGATATTGGCTGGCGGCACGGAATCGATGTCGGGTACGGGCTTCTATCTCTCTCATCGCGCAAGATGGGGCTACAAATTTTTGATGGGAAATCCGGAAGGGCTGACTGACCTTTTGTTGCATGACGGTCTTTCTGATCCGATGAGCGGCGAGGCAATGGGAGCACAGACGGAACGTCTGGCCACAGAAAAGGGCATTTCGCGCGAGCAACTGGATGAGGTCGCCCAGGCTTCACATCGAAGAACCGTGGCAGCGTGGAAAAGCGGTGCATACGATCGCGAAGTTGCTCCGATCGAATATCGTGATCGGCGAGAAGTCAAAACACTGGAAAACGATGAGGGAGTTCGTGCCGAGACCACACTGGAGTCTTTGGGCAAACTTCGGCCGGCGTTCGACAAGGAAGGTGTCCTGACCGCGGGTAACAGTAGCCAGATCAGTGATGGTGCAGCGGCCATCATGGTCGCGAGTGGGGAAACGGTGGATCAACTTGGACTGAAGCCGATTGCTCGCATTCTGGCTAGTTCTTGGGCTGCGGGAGCCCCATGGCGTTTTCCTGAGGCGCCGATCCCTGCCGTCAACAAGGTGCTTGAAAAATTGTCAATGAAGACGGATGATTTCGATCTATTCGAAAACAACGAAGCATTTTCATTAAACACTGTCTTGTTTCGGGACATGTTGGGCGTTTCCTACGACAAGCTGAATGTACACGGTGGCGCGATCGCCATGGGACATCCTATCGGATGTTCGGGAGCTCGAATAATCGGTACGCTTGTCCACGCACTGCACACTCATGACAAGAATCTCGGCATGGCTTCCATCTGTCACGGTACAGGTGGTGGCACGGCGATTGCCGTCGAGCGAGTCTAACGCCTTACAGGTCTGATAATGATAAAATTCGTTTACATCGCTGTCGGGGGGGCGGCTGGAGCAGGTCTTCGATATGCGGTCTCTGTTGCGGCCTTTCGGATTGGGTCGGGTCCATTTCCGTGGGGCACACTAATGGTGAATCTAGTGGGGTCTCTGGTGATCGGATTTATTTGGGCTTATCTCGGCGAAAGCAGTGGACAGGAACGTACGGATGCCCTCTTTTTCGTAGGATTGCTGGGCGCCTTCACCACCTTTTCCGCATACACGTTGGAGAGCATGCAATTGTATCAAGACGGAAAAATTGGGACCGCGCTCGCCAACGTTCTGGCCAACAACGTGGGTGCCTTGATAGCCGTCGTGATTGGATTTACCATCGCCAGAGCGCTGTTTGGACTCGCAGATTAGTCCGTTTCCCGTGTCCGAACGCGAAAATATTGTCTCGGCGATTGTTCGAACCGCAGCCAACTGGCAGAATATTGATTATGCCGTTCGCCTGGATGCCATCGACAGATCCCTGGAGGCAGACAACTGGTTTACGGAAGCTGCCGTCAATTTTGCGGTGAATCAACAAATGGATCTATTGTCAGAGCCCGAGCTCACGGCGTGGCAATCAGAACTTGGGTGGAAGGAAGAGTCGTGTGTGGGGGTGTTGAACCCCGGAAATATTCCCTTCGTCGAACTCCAGGATTTTCTAGCGGTCGTTTTGAGCGGGCGAACCTATAAGGGCACGCTTTCCAAAAAGTCTCCAGCGCTCTTTCCAGTTTTCCTTTCAGACATGCTGGAAGAGTATCCCGATTTACGAGCAGATCTTACAGATTTAGACGAGATTCTGGAGTCTGCCGATGCGATTATTGGTGCGGGTAGTGATGGGACGATGGCGATGGTCGGGGATCGGGCTGAAGCTGAAGGAATACCGATAACACGTTGCTGGCTACGGCCAAGCAGTTATTCAGTCGCCATTCTGGATGGACGCGAAAATGAAGACACACTGGTTTCACTGGCAGAAGACGTGCTACTTCATGAGGGTCAGGGGTGTAGAAACGTCTCCCTAGTCTTCGCTCCTGTCGAAATGAGCATTGATCCTGTCCTGGATGCGTTTGCTACCTTTAGAGGGATGTTTTCGGCACATCCAAACACGTCCGGTACGCTCAAAATGCAGCAAGCGTTTTTGAAAGCAGTTGGAACGCCGCACGCCTTTGCGGACGACCACCAGTTCTTGATATCCAGGGGAGAGGCTGAGATCCAACAGCCCGGACATCTGCGCTGGGTGACCTACGCGAATCCCAGTGAAGCGACAAATTGGTTGGCGCTAAACGAAGCCAGCATTCAATGCATATTGTCCGATTCGAAGTTGAATAGTTTGATCGGGGACCCTCGCGGATTGGGCACCTCGCAACGTCCCGCATTGGATTGGAAGCCGGACGGAATGGCACATTCTTCGTTTTTCAGGCACATTTAGCCACGCAGAGACGTTAAAGCGCTACACTCAGAATTGTTGGAATCCACCGATACACATACCGAAACACCCGAATCAGCTCCGGAAACGGATCCGGGAGGCAATTCATCTGGCCGCCTGGGCCGAATCGCAGCGGAATCGAAGGGATTGGTCGAGGACGTTAAGGAGTGGGTGGAATTACGGGTTCAGCTCCTTCAGATGGAGATTGAAGAGCGAATCGAGAGTGTTGCCAATCAGGTTATCTCGGTGATCGCAGTCGCTGTTCTGGCGCTATTCACGGCACTTTTCTTACTACTCGGAGCGGCTCAGTTTCTTGGAGAGTGGCTCGGCCGGGACGCGTGGGGGTATATAATAGTCGGAGTGGTACTCGCCCTGGTAACCGTTTTTATTCACTCGTCCAAGCCCCGCTTCATCAAACGGTTGCCCGATACACCTTCCAGTAAGAAAATTGAATCGTTACCTCACCAAAAAGAGAGTGTCCGGCTGATGGAGAATACGTCTGCGGCATCAGCCGACGAGAAGACCAAGGGTTCAGCTAAGAAAGCATCTTCGGGATCTGATAAGGAAGAGTCGGCCACCCCATGAGCGACAAGTTGACCAAAGAGGAGGTTGAGGAAAAGCTGCGATCGAAGGGGGAGGATATCTCTAATCGTTTTGGAAGTATTGAATCAGACATCCCAGGCCGCAAAAATCCTCTTTTAACGGCTTTTCGAGAGAGAAAAAGTCTCAAGGTGGGGCTTGCGGTAGGCGCGGGTCTTCTTGTAGGCCTTTTTCTGGTCCGATCTCGTTCGGGTCGGAACCAGCCAGACTACGGAGATGGGCTCGATGGGCTCAGTGGAAAACTTGGCCGAACAATTTCCGACATGCTTGAAAACGGCGAAGATGCAGACGAGGCGGTTCGTAGAGCACTTCGCGAACATCCTCCTGTCCTTCAATACGGTCCTGGGACAGAGGGTGTTCTGGCAGGAGCCTTGAAGCAACTGACTCGAATGGGCGCTAACATTCTCGCGTCGGAATTGTCGGATTATCTGAAAACGAGGCTGGCAAGAGAGGACAAAAACTCCGACTCGAAGAGCAGTTAATCGGAATCAATTTCGCATCTTCCTCGTGCAAGTGCACCTTCGAATTCTGACGGATGCAAGACTCACAACGCTCTATGCGGATCATTCTTTTTGGACCTCCCGGAGTCGGAAAGGGCTCACAGGCTCAGTTTCTTTCCGAGCGTGAAAATGTGACCCACATTTCCACTGGTATCCTGCTGCGTCGCGCTATCGCGAGCGGTACGGATCTGGGTCGGGAGGCTCAGGTATTCGTTGAATCGGGAGAGCTGGTCCCTGGTGTGTTGGTTCGGAGTCTGGCTGAGGATGCGGTAAGTGACTGTAATTTTGAACGGTACGTCCTTGATGGGTACCCCAGGACCATTGAGCAAGCCGAGTGGATCGATGCGTTTCTGGCAGAAAACGAGGCGCCAATCGATACAGTGCTCAGCCTCAAGGTACCGAACTCTGTAATCGTGGACAGACTGTCGAAGCGCCGCGTACATACGGTCACCGGAGAAAACTACCACCTGGATTTCAAGCCTCCGCCGGCTGATGTAAACCCCTCGCTCATCATGCAGCGGACAGATGATATGCCGGACGCCATTCAACACCGCCTGGAAATTTATGATGAGGAGACTCATCCCGTTCAAGCGTATTATCGAGAGCGAGGGTTATTGCGGGAAATTGACGGAAACGGGGCTTTCGAAGAGGTCTATGGCAGAATCTTGAGTGCCATTCGCGTATCTGTCAGCTAATAGAAGCCAGTTCACCAAGATGGATGATCGCCCTGTACTGGAATTTCTTCAGCTGAACCTGGAGGATGTAAACTTTGCACTTACGGCTGTTGCTGAGGGCAGTACCCCGACACAGCTGTACGAGCCCGCTCGTTACATACTCGCTACATCCGGAAAGCGATTCAGAGCACAATTGGTTCTGGCAGCCAGTTCGATTTTCGATGGCAGTAGGGAAGTTGCTCTAAAGGCTGCAGTCGCCGTGGAAGTATTCCACCTCTTCACACTGGTTCATGATGACATCATGGATCGATCGGATTCTCGAAGAGGCATTGCCACTATTCATGCCAAGTGGGACGAACCGACCGCGATCTTGACGGGTGATTTCCTGCTCGGACGCGCCTCGGAAATTCTTCTCGCCTATCCAGACGATAGGCTTCGGAGTGTCCTGAGCCGTTTTTCAAACACTGTCCGAATTCTTTGTGAGGGTCAAGTTCGGGACATGAGTTTTGAGCAGCGGGATGACGTCACACTTGAGGAGTATCTGCAGATGATCGATCAGAAGACCTCGGCGCTGTTGCAGACAGCTCTTGTGCTGGGAGCAATGACAGGCTCGGCAGGTTCTTCAGATTTCGCTCAACTGGATCTGATTGGTCACCATCTCGGTCGTGCGTTTCAGATCCAGGACGATCTTCTTGATCTGGTGGCGGATTCTTCCGAATGGGGAAAACCCATCGGCGGAGACCTGACCTCTGGAAAGAGGTCTTTTTTGCTTCTCAAGGCACTTGAGCTCGAACGGATCTCGGGAGATCGCTATTTTCACGAAGTTCAAAACAGCGGCGGACTCGATTACTCTCTCCTCGAGGAAGCACGGCTGAAAATGGATGCCCTTGGAGTTGCCGAGTCCGCCCGCTCATCCGTTATATTGCACTCGGAAGCGGCGCTCGGCGGAATTAATAATCTTCCCTCAGGAACGGGCAAAGATGCCCTGATCGCACTCACGGAAAAAATGCAGCGTCGACTTTACTGAGACCCGAATACCCCATGGTTGAAAAAGAAGTAACGGTTACGAACCGGGCCGGCCTCCATACCCGGCCCGCATCAATGATCGTCCGAACTGCTGCACAGTTTGAGTCTGATTTTTTCATTCAAAAAGATGGGTTCGAGATAAACGGTAAAAGCATCATTGGTGTGATGACACTCGCTGCCGAACATGGAGCGAAACTCACGTTGATCTTCGACGGCACCGACGAGGGAGATGCAGCTCAGGCAATGATGGATCTTTTTGAAAACGGCTTCGGAGAAGTGAAATAGGAAGTGTTTTATCTATGGCGAGACAACGAACAGAAATGCACGAGTCTTCTGTTAACGGGAGACCTTCCTTTCACAGGAAGGGAATCGGGGTTTCACCGGGAATCGCGATTGGTCCGGCGTATCTGTACGCACGGCTTTCGTTTGAAGTTGAAAAACGCTCAATTGATGACGACAAGCTTACATTCGAAGTTACTCGATTCGAAAGCGCAGTAAGGAAGGCGGAGAGGGATCTGCACAAGATTATCGATGTGACCCGGGAAAAGCTGGGGGAAGAGAGTTCCTCGATCTTCGAGGCCCAGCTTCTCATTCTTCGCGACGAAGCAGTCTACCCAGAGGTCGTCAAATACATTGAGGGCCACGAGGTGAATGCTGGCTTCGCGGTTCAGACGGTGATGGGGAAACACCGTCAAATGATGGAAGCCTCCGACAGTGAATATCTCCGTGAACGCGCCAACGATCTGCTGGACATTCAGGAACGGATCGTGCGACATCTTCGCCGTGGAAGAATTCTCTCCTCTGTCGAGGAAGAGACGATCGTGGTTGCAGAGAGCCTGACCGCCGCCGATATCATTTTATTCAGTCGCCGCGGCATTCTCGGTTGTGCGACAGATTTTGGGGGACCGACTTCTCATGTTTCGATAATGGCCAGGGCTCTCGCTCTGCCGTCCGTGGTCAGCATGCACGGCATCACCACCGAAGTTGAAACGGGAGACATGCTCATCCTTGACGGCATCAAGGGAGAACTCATTGTCAACCCCGATGAAGAGACGCTCGCCGCGTACCGAACCATGCAGGAACGATATGCGCGGTTGCTACAACGTGACAAACAACTGCTCCATCTGCCAGCTGAAACTCTCGATGGCCATCGGATTCAACTTCAAGCCAATTTGGAGTTGAAGGAAGAGCTCGACTTGCTCTCGGCTTATGGTGCAGAGGGGATTGGTCTTTTTCGGACAGAAATGCTTCTTCTCATGGAAGGGAAGGTGCTGGTAACAGAAGAGGAGCAGTTTGAAAACTATAAGAATGTCGTGGACGTCACGTCTCCAGGCGAGACGACGTTTCGGATACTGGACCTAGGGGGAGACAAGTTGCTCCCAATGGGTCACCGTGAACACAATCCATTCCTGGGGTGGCGTGGAATCCGCATTATGCTGGACAAAAAGGATCTTCTGATTCCCCAACTCCGTGCTATTCTCAGGGCCAGTATGTTTGGCCCGACCAGGATCTTGCTTCCCATGATCACGACGGTTACCGAGGTTCGAGACTTCAAAGAAGTGTTGTCCAGCACGATGAACGTCCTGGCCGAAGAGGGAATTCCGTTTAATCCAGATGTTCCACTTGGGATCATGGTGGAGGTGCCCTCGGTTGCGTTGATGGCGGACCTGTTCGCAAAGGAAGTGGACTTTTTCTCCATCGGGACGAACGACCTGACGCAATATGTACTGGCCGTAGACCGGGGCAATGACCTCGTTGCCGAGTTGTATGACGAAATGCATCCGGCAGTCCTGAAGCTGATTAAATTGACAACGAAAGCTGCGGCAAAGGCTGGAATACCGGTCAGCCTCTGCGGCGAACTTGCAACAAACCTGCGTGCTGTGCCCGTCTTGCTGGGTCTCGGCATTACATCGCTGAGCGCCTCACCGATTTATCTGCTGGCCATCAAGAGGGTCATCCGGGCAATGAAACTCTCGGAAGGCGAGGCTCTTGCCAAGCGTGCGCTGTCCTCTTCCGATGCGGAGGAGTTCAAAGAGGTCATGGATAGCTGGCTCGACAAACATGCATGCGGTGTATCGTTTTTTCTGGAAGGGAATGTTGCCTGACTGACGTTCGGTGCGCTGGTTGAGTATAAACCGGGGCGAAGAGCCCGTAGATAGGAGGGCTGAAGAGGCGGGGTCGAAGGCGCCACACACTGGCATTTCCCACCAGCTTTGGTGTATTCTCCTCCACTATTGAGGAGGATTATATCATGACTGCTGCAGAACTTTTTGTCCGGTGTCTGGAAGAGGAGGGCGTAAAGTGGATCTTTGGCGTGCCTGGGGAGGAAAACGCTGATTTCATGATGGCGCTGGAGGATTCGCCCATCGAATTTGTGCTCTGCCGACATGAACAGGGCGCGGCATTTATGGCCGATGTGTATGGGAGACTGACAGGTGAGCCCGGAGTGTGTCTGGGAACGCTGGGTCCTGGTGCTACCAATCTGGTTACCGGTGTAGCGGACGCGAATATGGATCGCGCCCCTCTGATTGCCCTCACCGGGCAGGCGGACAGCCGCCGACAGCACAAGGAGAGCCATCAAAACATGGATGTGGTGGCCATGTTCAAGCCTGTGACGAAGTGGGCGACTCCGATAATAAATGCCGGCAACATCCCCGAAGTGATTCGCACGGCCTTCAAATTGGCTACGACGGAAAAGCCGGGTGCGTGTCATATCGAACTGGCAGAGGACATCGCCGAGCAGGAAATCAATGGCCTACAGCCGGTTCCATCTACCTATGCACGAAGGCCGGTACCGGCGGACAAGGTGGTCGATCAGGCCTGGGAATTGATCAAGGCTGCGAAGCGGCCCGTCATCCTGGCCGGAAACGGTTGTGTTCGCAAGCGCGCCAGCAGGCAGCTTCGCCTGTTTGCGGAAGCGTCGAGAATTGGAGTGATAAACACGTTTATGGGCAAGGGCGCTGTACCGCGAAGCGCACCCTACAGCCTGTTCACAATCGGCTTGCAGTCCAAGGATTTCGTTGTCCATGCCATTGATGCGGCCGATCTGGTGATAACGTTGGGCTACGATTTGGTCGAGTACCACCCCCGATTGTGGAATTCATCCGCTGACAAGCGGGTGATTCATGTTGATTTCCTTCCCGCCGAAGTGGATGAGCACTATCCGGTGGAGGTTGAAATTGTCGGCGATCTCGCCCACACGCTGTGGATGTTCAACGAGCGTATTGCAAAGGATCCCGTCCAGTTCGAGCTTCAGCAGCACGAGACCATTCGCCAGCAGATGCTGGACGATTTCTCGGCACACGCCGAGGACGAAACGGAGGGAAGCATTCGGCCGCAAAAGGTGTTGTGGGACGTGCGTGAAGCCATGGGCCCAAACGATATACTGCTCAGTGATGTGGGCGCCCATAAAATGTGGATTGCGCGTTACTATCAGTGTGATGAGCCGAACACCTGCCTGATCTCCAATGGGTTTTGCTCCATGGGATTTGCGTTACCCGGCGCAATCGGCGCTGCGATTGCCAGTCCTGATTCTCACGTGCTCGCGATTTGCGGAGATGGTGGCTTCCTGATGAATGTTCAGGAGATGGAAACTGCACGGCGGATAAATGCCAACATTACGGTGATGATCTGGGAGGACCACGCATACGGATTGATCGCCTGGAAGCAGTATTCCCATTTTGGGAAGCACACAGATCTCGCCTTTGACAATCCTGACTGGGTCCAGCTGGCCACTGCGTTTGATTGGCACGCGGAGGGAGTCGAGAATGCAGTAGATTTGCGCGGTGCGCTGGATCGAGCGATTGCTGATGAGCGCCCGAGCCTGGTCATTGTTCCCATTGACTATCGTGAAAACAATAAGCTCACAGAGCGTTTGGGGGAAATTGCTCAGGCGATTTAGAGGCCTGCCTGATTTAGAGAAACGACATGAGTCTGAAAGATAGCTACCCGTACTACCTGGCGAATGAGCCCCAGACGCCCAATCTCGATCTTGAGGTTGTCGACAAATACACCGGCGAGACGGCCTGCAGGGTTCCTCTTGCGGATCCCGAGGCCATTGACCGCGCAATCGCTGCCGCGGAAGCTGCGGCAGGTCCAATGGGGAAGATGGCGCCCTACGAGCGCCAGGATGTTCTAAATCACTGTGTCAGCCGCTTCAGGGAGCGTTTTGACGAGTTCTCCGAAGCCCTCTGTATTGAAGCAGGTAAGCCCATCAAAGACAGCCTGGGCGAGGTATCCCGCCTGATTGACACCTTCCGAGTGGCCGCCGAGGAGAGCGTGAGAATGCACGGTGTCGTGATGAACATGGAGATCTCACCACGAGCCCGTGGATATCGTGGAATGTGGAAACGGGTCCCCATCGGTGCATGCTCCTTCATTTCTCCCTTCAACTTTCCGTTGAATCTTGCCGCCCATAAAATCGCTCCAGCTCTGGCTGTCGGCTGTCCGTTTGTTCTGAAACCTGCAAGTCTGACTCCCGTCGGAGCACTTCTCATCGGTGAAATCCTGGCTGAAACCAATCTTCCAAAGGGTGCATTTTCCATCTTGCCCTGTCGCCGAGACGGCGCCGATCTGTTCACTACAGACGAGCGGTTCAAATTACTCAGCTTTACTGGATCTCCCGGAGTCGGATGGTCGCTCAAAGCGAAAGCAGGGAAGAAGAAAGTCATCCTGGAGCTCGGCGGAAATGCAGCTTGCATCGTTGATCGGGACGCGGATCTGGAAGACGCAGTAGAGCGCATTGTTTTCGGCGCCTTCTATCAATCCGGTCAGAGTTGTGTCGGAGTTCAGCGTGTCATCGTTCATGAGGATGTCTACGAGGATTTCCGCACACGTCTGGTGGATGCTACGAAGGTTCTCAAGATGGGTAACCCCAAAGATTCCGACACTTTCATAGGTCCGATGATTTCCGAGCGAGAGGCAACACAACTCAAGGGTTGGATCGATGAGGCTGTTGAGGCCGGGGCGAATCTCCTTTGCGGTGGAACGTGTGATGGAGCGATGCTTGAAGCAACACTGTTGGACAATGTCCCTCAGGGCCAGAGCGTCACTACGGAAGAGGCCTTCGGGCCCGTGGCGATTCTCAGTCGATTCGAAAACTTTGATGACGCGCTGAGTGAGGTAAATGATAGCGTGTTTGGCCTACAGGCTGGGGTCTTTACACGCGACCTCTATAACGCGAACAAAGCCTGGGATACACTTGAGGTGGGGGGTGTGATTATCGGTGATGTTCCATCCTGGCGCGTGGATCACATGCCCTATGGTGGTGTCAAGGATAGTGGCCTCGGTCGAGAGGGTATCACCTTCGCCATGGAGGACATGACCGAAGTCCGATTAATGGTAGTACGGACACCCTGACCCTGATTATTGTGGCGCGACTTCGCCCTGCCAGTCTTGGGCACGCCCATCCTCCGCGTGGCATCAGACGGCGAGAATTCGGTTCGGACGTCTTAATCGTCTGTCCAGATCGTTTCTCATACAAAAAGGAGTTCAGCGGCAGTTCGATAACCCGATGTGTTCTACTTTCAAGTACATCGGGAGTTAACGCGATCTCATGTCGAAAAACGTCGTTCGAATCTTAGTTCTTTTTGGCCTGCTGCTGCCGGCAGCCGGAGTCCAGGCCCAGTTTGGATATCATTTCGGCCGGAATAAGATTCAGTACGAAAACTTCGACTGGCAGATCATGAAGACCGACCACTTCGAGATCTACTACTATCCCGAGATGTTGGAGTTGGCCGAGCACGGCGCGTTCTTCGCCGAGGAGGCCTATGAAGAGCTCCAGCACAAGTTCAACTTCTCGCTGAACAGCCGTGTCCCTCTGATATTCTATTCGTCCAATCTGCACTTCAAGCAGACAAATGTGACCGCGGGATTTATTCCGGACGGAGTCGGTGGCTTTTTCGAATTCCTGAAAGGACGTGTCGTCATTCCAGCGAATGGAAATCTGCATCGATTCCGACGAGTGGTGCGCCACGAAATGGTGCACGTGTTCATGTACAATAAGGTGACACGCGTCATGCGCGATCACCGCCGAGTGATGGATCGATTCCTGCCGCTATGGTTCACCGAAGGACTGGCAGAGTACTGGTCTGGCCAGCCCGACCATCAGCACGAGATGGTTATCCGGGATGCCCTCTTCACCAACTACCTCGTTCCGCTTGAGTCGATGTACCGTATCAACGGATCGTTCGTGATGTACAAGCAGGGAGAGTCCATCAATCGTTTTTTCGCCGAGACGTATGGCGAGGAGAAGCTTCTGGAGTTGCTGGAGAACTCCTGGAAGGATCGAGATTTTCGCGTTGTGATAGAGATCACGATGCAGGAAGAATTCGACGTTATCACGAAGAAGTGGCACGACTGGCTCAAGAAGCAATATTACCCTGAACTTTCGGATGTAGAAATATCTTCGCTGATCGCAGGCGGACTCTCTACCCAGGGATTCAACGCGAAGCCCAATTATTTCAGATTCGAAGATGGAACCCGAAAGGTTTACTTCGTGGGCAATCTGAATGGCCTGGGCAATGTATACGAAGTTGAAATCGACGACGATTTTCATCCGGTCAAGCGACCAGAGGTTTTAATCAAAGGGGAACGCACCGATGAGTTCGAAGCATTTCATCTTTTTGAGAGTCGAATTTCGGTCTCAGCACAGGGCGACCTGGCATTCGTGACCAAATCGGGCGGGAAGGACGTGGTTCACGTCTATAACCTGATCGATAATAAGCTCAGCGCGACGTTCAGATTCGACGATCTCATCGCCGTGTATTCGCCCTCATGGAGTCCAGATGGCAAGGATTTCGCCTTCACGGCAATAACCCGGTCCGGCTTCTCTGATTTGTATGTATATCGGACACAAACGGATGAGCTGCAACAGATTACATCGGATACCTACGATGATCGAGATCCCGCGTGGAGTCCGGATGGAAGGTTTATTGCCTTTTCTTCCGATCGTTCCACGTTCGGAAAAGAGGGTGCCTATAACATTTTTTCCTATGGCGTCGAAGATGGGTTGGTCCGGTACGTGACCTACGGAGATCGAACCGATGTTTCTCCGAGTTGGAGCCCGGACGGTACAAACCTTGCGTTTATCAGCACGATCCGAGATGACACCGGAAAGTTTGGAGCTCAAGATATCTGGGTTGCAGACATGAGTTATCAGCTCGGCAACGCCAGATCGATAGCTTCAACAGAGCCGGGTATCATGAGCGAGGAACCTGAATGGCGAAATCTTAGACGCCTCACCTCGTTGGTTGCCGCCTCCTTCGATCCTGTTTGGACGGACGATAACCACATTATTTTTACCAGTTTCGAAGGCCTCAGTTTTACCGTTCGGCAGCTCGCGCAGGTAGACTCCCTGCTGGCTTCCCCCAAACAGGCCGCGGTTGCCGATTTGTCTGAGGTGGGCCCAGCGTGGTCTTACGATGCCCTCAAAATTGGGATTGACTCGGAGGTGACCAGGTACAAATCCCGATATCAGCTGGATATTGCGCAGGGGATTGTGAGTCAAAATCCTGTGCTGGGCACTACCGGTGGGGCGGTCATGGCATTTTCGGATATGATGGGTGACGATTATCTGTATCTCACCATTCTCAACACCGGAACCGGAACGCGGAGCTTCTTAAAGGATCTCAGTTTTCAAGTTGCTCGCTTCAAGCTCAACCGCAGAGCAAACTATGGTTACGGGATGTACCGATTCTCCGGAAGGCGGTATGACGTTACGGAGCCGGACGCACCTTCGGGATTTCCGCTTTTTTATGAGACGGTGTACGGTGGTTTTGGCTCGATGAGCTATCCGTTATCCAAGTTTACACGGCTGGAAATGACAACCTCGCTGAACTGGACTAGCAAAGACATCGCCATTCGGGACTTGAGTCGGGATGCACTCTTACTGTCGAATAGCATTTCCCTTGTGCGGGACAACGCGTTGTACTGGATGAACGGACCTATTGACGGATGGAGGGCAAGCTTTACAGCCGGTTATACTTCTGATGTTCTGTACGCCAACGTAAGCTACTACACGCTGATGCTTGACTTGAGAAAGTACTTTCGGATCACTCGAAGCATCACATTTGCTTCCTGGGCCATGGCACGGATTAACGAAGGGAGGGAAGCCCGTCTCTTCGTTCTGGGTGGGAGTTGGGACTTGCGTGGGTTCAGATGGTTCGATGTTCGTGGGCAAAAAATGTGGTTCACCTCACACGAGCTGAGGTTTCCTCTCATCAATGCTCCGACGGTGCTGGTGCCCCTTCTGGCTCCATTTGGGATTGCCAGTGTGCGCGGCACACTGTTTTTCGATGCCGCCCACGCGTGGAACGATGACTACTATGATGTGCGTCCAGAAATTCGGGCTGGCGAAACGGTCGGTGCCGCTGGCTTCGGATTAAGGGTCAATCTCTTCGGCGCGTTTGTACTGCGGTACGATATTGGTCGAAGATATCGCGATGGTTTCAGAAGGCAGGACAAAGTATTCAGGCAGTTTTTCTTTGGCTGGGATTTCTGATGACTGCCCGTAAAAGCCACATACCTCAAATATTAATTGCAGCAATCGTATTTGCTGGATGTCAGTCGATTCGGTTCGACCTGCCGGGAAGATTGACCGATTCAGATTGGCCAACCGATGGAAAGACCGCAGAGAGAGACCGCTACGTGCGGCAATCCTTGGAATTGCCACTTGAAGTGAGTTGGGAATACAGCGCGAACGCCGGCTTCGGGCCGGGCTCTCCATTGATCCTGGATGGGGTCGTGCTGGTTGGCACGCGAAAGGGAGAAATACACGCTGTCGAGCTTGAAACGGGCCGAAAGAGAGGCTTCAAGAAAATGGGGGAGGCCATTGAAGGGTCACCTCTGATAGCAAACGGCATGCTCTATGTACCTTCTGCCTGGGGCAAAAAGGTGTTGGTCGGATTCGATCTCAAGCGCGGGGTCATCTCCTGGAAGGTGTCGGGCGTTCCGTTCGAAACGGCGTTGGTGGCGCACGAAGACAACGTGGTCGGAGTTGATGTTGAAGGGACCGTTCGTTCTTTCAGTGGTGAGACTGGAGAGGAGTTGTGGTGTCTGGAATTGGGTGAAAGGATCTCTGCTCAAGCATCACCTCTACTCATCAGTCCGAATCGATTATTTGTGGCTACTGATGACGGAAAAGGATACCTCGTAGACCTGAGCGTTCCGGACATCATCAGGCAGACTGATCTGGGCGCTCCTGTCTACACGTCGCCTGCGACGAGCGATGGAATGATTTACATCTCCACCACACGGGGAAGTTTGGTTGCGATCGAGGCGGTAACGGGAGAGCAGAAGTGGCTGATGGAAACACTCAATCCCGATGTGCGCATGGGAGCTCCCGCGGTTGATGGAGAACGCGTGTATCTCGGCGCGACGGATGGCCGAGTTCGATCAGTCGATATCAACACGGGACGGGTCCTATGGGAGGTGCAATTATCAGACGTGGTTACCGGCGCTCCTCTGGTTACTGAAGAAACAGTTTTTGTAGGAACACTGGGTCGAGAATTGATGGGATTCAGGGCCACGACAGGTGATTTGGTCTGGGAAGTTGAAATGAAAGGACGAATTAAATCCGCGATGGCGGTTGCTGGCGATGGGCTGATCGTCCTGAGTGAACCCAGATACGTGACTTATTTTAAGCATGTGGAGCAGAACGATGAAGGCTGAACGCACATTGTTGGTGTTGTTGATTTGCGTGTTGGTTGGGCCTGTTATGGGACAATCGCAATCGATCATCGTGAACACAAATTTGGCATCCAGCAACGTGTTTGTTGATGGCGAGTGGCTTGGCCCGGCGTCTCAATCTCCATTCGAGGTAAGTTCGGGTGCTCGACGGGTCACCGTAAGTCCTGCGGGGGGAGATGCGTGGTCCATCGAAGCATTGTCGTTCGACCTTATGGATGAAACTGGAGATATTTTAACTCTGGATGCTAGATTCCCGCATTATTACAGATTTGAGACGGTACCGCAGGGTGCGTCAGTAGAGGATGGTAGCGGATCAGCGATGGGCTCCACGCCGCTGACCTATGTCTCGGATGATCCGTTGGTGGGTCAAATATTGCTGAAGCTTCCCGGTTTTAAAACGGCTTCAGTAACGCTCGGAAGCGAGATCTGGAATCGTTCCCTGGTCGAGTTGAGTCCTCTACCGGGAGTATCGCTCGACTCAGAAGGCGGTTTCCGGGTCGAGGGCCATCGTCGTCGGAGATGGATCAATTACGTCGCGGCCTCTACCGCCGTTGTGGGCGCCGTGTTGTCGATCCACTTCAGGACAAAGGCAGACAACCGTTTCGACGATTTCAGCGAAACAGGAGATAGATCTCTGAAGTCCGATATTCATCGACTGGATATCTATTCTGGTGTTGCACAGGGCTTCATGCAAGTCGGCGTCGGCGTTTTCGCTTTTCGACTGGCTTTCTAAGACATTCCGGGGCAACGCGAACCCCCTGAGTGCGTTGTCGTAGCATCGGGCAACCCTCATAATTCAGCTGCCCAATGATAAAAGAACGACTTCAAAACGATCTGAAAGAGGCCATGCGATCCAGGGACGCCATCCGCTTGCGCACCGTGAGATCCTTGCGAGCGGCCATCATGACCAAAGAAATTGATCTTCGCAGTGGTGGAAAAGGAGAAATACCCGAAGAAGACGCTATCGCGGTAATTCAGAAGCAGGCGAAGCAGCGTAGAGACTCGATCGAGCAATATGAGCTGGCTGGCAGGGATGACCTGAAGCAGATCGAGGTCGAGGAGCTTCAGATCATCAAAGATTATCTCCCAGAGCAACTATCTGAAGATGATGTCCGTAACGCAGTGGTAGCTATCGTCCGCGAGACAGCAGCCGATGGTATGAAAGACATGGGCCGCGTCATGGGAGCTGCAATGCAGCAACTTCGAGGTAAGGCTGACGGGAAGCTTGTTCAACAGATTGTTCGCGAAATCCTTTCAGAAAAGTGATTTCCAGTCGATATAGAGGGTATGGGTACTCTAGATATTTTTATTCTTGTGGTTCTGGCCCTGGGCATTCTTAGAGGCTGGAGCACGGGCTTTCTGAAGCAGGCTTCTTCGCTTGCTGGAACGATACTGGCATTCGTACTCGCCGCGTCGTTTATGGAGTCAGGTGGAAGGATCCTGGAGCTCAATGTGACATTGAGTCCAGACAAGAGCCCCATGCTTGCCTTCGTTATTATTTTCGCGGTTGTAAAACTGGCCGTGAAGATGGTGACCAAGACCGCTGAGTCGCTGCTCAACGCAACAAAATTATCAGGTCTTGACCGGTTGGCAGGTGGCGCAGCCGGAGCACTCAAGGCTGCAATCGCAATGAGCGTCGTATTTGTAATGATCGGCTACGCCCAGCTTCCCGGCAAAGTGTCAAGAGAGTCATCCGATCTCTATATGCCGGTATATCGACTCGTTCCTGAGGCCTGGAGTTTTCTATCCGACCGATCTCCAGCTTTTGAAGAATTCAGACAGAAAGTCGAGGATCGCCTCGAATTTGAAGCGAACACGCTTCCCATCTAGCTGCGAGTCGAAAGCCTAATATTGAGGCGTATTCGGCTGCAGTTTGATCGAAAAACCAAACTCCTGGTACGTTAATTCCTGACTTTCGAGTTCTGGCCGTGTAGTCTTCGCGTCGAGGGATACGCTGATCCATGGCGCGAGTTGGGATCGTATCTCGTAGAACAAAGTACTCTTGCTCAGATTTGTAGAACCGGTAAGCCAGGAAAAATTGTATCCGGCCAGAAGTGAGAGGCGTTTGCCCACGCGAGCAGCGGTCAGCAATTTCAATCCGTATTCAGCCCCAGTGAATCGCTTGTCCGAATGATCTGTTTTGTCGAAGAGGCGGTCACCGAAACGCCAGGTTGATATTCCTCCTTTCGCCATTACCCGTACTGAAAAAGAGTTGTCCGACCGCTGGAGATGTAATCCTGGACCCGTCGCGACGCTTAGCCAGGTTCCATCAAGATCTGTTACCGAAGACTTATCGTAATCCAGAATCACGACCTCAGCTCCCCAGACAGAACGTTGAAGGATGAGATCGAGTGCAGTTAATCGATATCTGAACTCGGAACGACCAGATGAATAATTTCTCGCCCCAACGCCGAGTCGTAACAGTTCGATACGCGAGTCCGCTGTGACCTGCGGGAGTAGCGTGGATAGAGGCACAATGCGCTGCGCCTGTACGAGCAACATGCTGGAATCGGAAATATCCGGGATTGACACTCGAAGCGACACTTCCCATGGCGCCAGAGCAAGTGGAGACTGAGCGGACACAGAATTCCACCCGGAGAGGAAGATCAAGCCCACTAGGACTATGGCTTTTTTGGCCAAATCTGGAATGCGGTTAAAATGAGCACCGGATCGAATGACCGTGCATACTGTCACTCTCATGTATGCGTACCACTTGATTCTGTTCGTCGCCGTCGAGCGTATCGCATGATCACGAGCCCAAAGATGATCAGCGAACCTCCTGCAATCTGTGCGGGTAGGATCTGGTCATCAAGGATGAAGTAGCCGCTAACCAGTGCGACAAGTGGTACAAGATTGCCAAAGGCTGCCGTGTGTGATGCACCGAGAGTGCGGACCGCGTTGTTCCAGAACACGATCGCTACGCCAGTCGAGAGGGTGCCGGATAATATTATGGCGATCCAGTAAGGTTCTGTCACCCGCGACCAGTTCACTTCGCTCCAGAATGGAACGGCCAAAGCCGCCATAAATGGCAGCGCGAGTATGAGGGCCAGGACCGTGAGCGCGAGTGGCGCGTGTCTTTTGACGAGAGGTCTGGTCATGGCGGTATAGGAACCCCACATCATAGCGGCGAGCAACATGACTCCGTTGCCGAGCATCAATTCTGACGAGATACTGATTTCTTCCGAGCCAATTGCACCGTTCCTGTTCCAACGATCGAGACGGCCAGGCCGAACCAGGCGAGACCAGAGAGTCTTTCTACACCCATTATCACCACCAGCAGAGCCGTCCAAATTGGGGCACTGGACATGATAATAGCAGCATTCTCCGCGGACGTAAGGTCCAAGCCAGTGATAAAGGCAATCTGATAGAAAACCCAGCCCAGAAACGTGAGCATGATAAAGGCTTTCGGGTCGGTCTTGACGGGCTTCCAGAACGCTGAGAGCGATCGACCGGATCGCCGGTAGTGAATGTATCCCAGAACTGCGGCTGCGGAGAAAAGCCGAAACACGTTCAACACATGCGGATGCATGACCTCGAGAACGATCTTGATAACAACAAAGTTAATACCCCAGACCAGCACGACCAGGATCAGCTCTACTTCGCTTCGGAATCTCTGGAATGATCTCTCGCTCATGGGTTCACGTAATTGCGGCCTAAGCTAGCTGATACGATGGACAAACGCCGATTCGATTTTGTACCTTGATCAATTATTGATGTATAGCGAAGCCCTGATCGGCAGAATCAGGGCGAGCGACAAGACCAGGTACGTTATGGCAATGCTTGACAGCGGAATTACCAAGTTATACTACACCATCAGTGAAGTAGCCAAACTGGTTGAAGAGGAAGCCCATGTGCTCCGGTACTGGGAGACGGAATTCGAGGGTCTGAGGCCTCGAAAAAACAGAGCTGGGAAGCGGGTTTACACGAAGGATGACATTGATGTGGTCTTTCGTATCCGGCACCTTCTTCGAGACGAAAAGTTCACTATTGACGGTGCGCGTCAGGCGCTCAAGAAGAGTAGAAAAAGAAGCGTCGAGCTTTCGTCTGGAGTCGAGGAATTGAAAGAAATGCGAGATTTTCTGGAGAAAATGCTCGATCGGATCGCGGGTTGATATGAATTCTGGAGGTCTGCGAACACTCAGTCTTGGATAGACAAGATTTCTTGAGTAGTCGTTTAAGGCTGAAACGGTCGATTATGGGCAGAGCCATATCTAGTTACCCACATTCAGTCTCCTTGATGGCGATTGCATATTGATAATGTTAGATTGAAAAAACGCCACGACCCAACGGAGGTTGGAAATGAAATCAAAATTTATCACGCTAGTAGTTGTTCTACTTAGTTTTCCTTTGACCGTTCTCGCGCAGACAGGCACGATCAGCGGAACTGTCACGGACCCCGGAGGAAGCGCTCTTCCAGGCGCAAACGTTCTCGTTTCTGGCACCATGCTGGGTGCCGCATCGGACAGCGATGGCAACTACACCATTGCCTCGGTCCCTGCCGGGGATCTTACGATCGAAGCTCGTTTTCTCGGATTCAGTAGTCAGTCTCGAGCCGTTACAGTGACCGCCGGACAGACGGTAATCGTTGACTTTCAAATGTCACCAGACGAGTTACTGCTCGATGCCGTTGTGGTCACGGGTACTCGCACCAGAGGTCGCACAGCAATGCAGTCCGCGACGCCGATTGACAAACTGGACGTCGCAGAGCTTGAGAAGCAGGGAAACGGTGATATGACCGAGACCTTGAAGAACATGGTCCCGTCCTTTGCGGCAACCCCGCTTACGGGAGACGGTTCTGCATTTATACGACCCACGTCACTTCGTGGCCTGCCGCCAGATGACGTCCTCGTCCTGATGAATTCCAAACGTCGTCACCGTTCCGCTCTCATTGCTCACTTCGGTGCAGCAATGAACGTTGGTGCCCACGCAGCGGATATCGGCATGATTCCGACGATTGGACTGAAGAGTGTTGAAGTCCTGCGGGATGGTGCAGCGGCTCAGTATGGCTCGGATGCCATCGCGGGTGTGATCAATTTCCTGCTCAAAGACTCCAATGAAGGCTTCGAAATCCAGACTCAGATGGGCCAGTGGTACGAAGGAGAGCAGGACTATAAAGTCGCAGCAAACATTGGATTACCGCTTACCGATAAGGGCTTCCTGAACGTCAGCGGAGAGTATACTGCGAACGAAGAGCTCTCTCGAGGTTTTCAGCACGCAGACGCGATTGGTGTTCCGAACGCAAGAAATCCTGCAATGAACTGGGGACGTCCTGAGAGCAGTGGTTTTCGTTCCGTTTTCAATGCTGGAATTGAGCTGAACGAAACCACGAGTCTGTATGCGTTCGGTAACTTTGCGGACACATACGGTGCCTACAGCTTCTTCTACCGGGCCCCTGGAAGATCCGGTGCGCTCGAACAGATGCCGACCAATCCCAACGATCCCTCACAGGGAAATATCTGCTGGTGTGATGCACTGCCTGCTGGATTCACTCCAAACCTCAAAGGAAGGCAGACGGACATCAGCCTGGTTGGAGGCCTAAAAGGTACTCTGGAGAACGGTATGGCCTACGATGTGAGCGGTACGTACGGCTCGAACAGGATCGATTATGAACTCAACGGCTCGCTGAACGCATCCTGGGGACTTAACTCCCAACGTACGTTCTTTCCCGGTGATCTGAAGCAGGAAGATCTGAACTTCAACGTTGACTTGTCCTATCCACTGAACGACGATGTGAATGTCGCTGGTGGAGTGGAGTACCGGAAGGAAACCTACACGATGTTTAAGGGAGACACGCAGTCATGGCAGGCAGGTCCATGGGGACAGGTTGGTCAGTTGACCGACCCAACGACAGGATCGAACTATGGCTCTCCTGGTATTTCTTCGAACGGTTTTGCAGGGACCAGTCCGGATATCGCCGGAGAGTTTGACGGAAGTAACTACGCTGTCTACGTCGATGCAGAATGGGATGTGAACGAAGACTTCCTGCTTGCAGGAGCCTTACGGTATGAGGACTTTTCTGAGTTTGGTAACACGACCAACGGAAAAGTGGCTGCGCGTTACAACGTGAACAACAGGATCACGCTTCGCGGTGGTTTCTCGACGGGTTTCCGCGCGCCAACACCTGGTCAAGCCAATGTGACTGTCGTTACAACCTCGTTTGACGGTGTGACAGGCATGCAGGTCCAGGAAGGCACTGTGGCGCCGACCCACCCACTGGCCGCCGCCCTCGGCGGAAAGTCACTGGTGCCAGAAGAGGCTGTGAACTTCAGTGTTGGACTAGCTGCTCGGGCCACCCAATTCCTGAGTTTCACAGTTGACGCCTACCAAATCACCGTAGACAAACGGATCATTAAATCCAGAAGTCTTCCGGTAACCGGAAGCGTCGAATTCAGCGAGTTGGCTTTCTATACCAATTCTCTTGAAACAAAGACACAGGGTCTAGATGTGGTTGCGGTATGGAATGGAAGTCTGAATACAGATGTCAGTATCGCCTTCAACTACAATGAAACATCCGTTGAAGGGCAGGACCAGGTTAATGGCGTGGATCCCGTTCCAGAGTCCACGATTTTCAACATCGAGAACAATCTTCCGAATACGCGTCTGAGCGCCAGCGTTCGGCACAGCTTCGGTAGTCTTTCCGCATCGGTTCGAGCAAACTTCTATGGCAAAACCATTGATGAGCGAGGCGATAGGGAAGAGGTCGATGCAACAGGAATCATCGATCTTGAGCTGAGCTACAAGGTCAATGACAACTTCACCCTCGTAGGTGGCGCGAATAATCTTCTCGACACGTTTCCCACGGAAGTTGACACACGCAGATCACAAGGCATGCCTTACCCACGTCGGACGCCAATCGGCTACCACGGTGGTATGATGTATGTCCGCGCGATCTACAATATGTAATCGACTTTGAAATCGATTCGATTCCCTCAGCGGGATCAGTGGTGCGGCGGCTCACAAAAGTGAGCCGCCGCACTCACTTTATAGAGTATTCCCAATCCATTGCAAGAATCCACTTCAGAGAACGGGAACTCGTCTGGGTTTCACCTATTTTACGGCACCCACGTAGATTCGGGACGTGGCGCAGCCCGGTAGCGCACTCGCCTGGGGGGCGAGGGGTCGCAGGTTCAAATCCTGTCGTCCCGACGATGGCCGCCAGCATCGGCCAATAGAGGCGACCAGTTCTCACGAACTGGTCGCCAATCTCGTATCTGACAGGATTTGCAAGCGGGAAACAGACAGATACTCTCGGTTCAAAGTGATCACCAAACGGTTGGCCAAGATTCCGAGGCGATTCCTAGAACGGATTCGGATATTGAATAGCTACCCATCAATTCCATCCAGTTGAGTGACTCATTTACGCTTTTTTCTTTTGGTCAGCCTTCTGCTCGCGTTCTGCCAGCCAGCTCACTCTCAGAATACCATCAAAGAAGGGACTCAGGCTGTTTCAGAGCGTTATCTGGAGCTCGATTCCGGTCTCAGATATGATGATTTGGGAGATCTGTATTCAGAGACTACGAGTTTTTACGATCCGACCTCCAAGGTGTTTGGGCCCCAGTCAGGTCGACTTTTTGAAAACGCAGAGCAACTGTTGGCTCGGCGGCATCAGATGTACCAAAACATAACAGAGTTTGACTTCCTGGTAGAGGATCGCTTTACTGCCAATCACCATTCGGTGTATATGGGAACGGTAACCTATACGATCGCAAGTGGCCTGAGCTTTGCGCAACCGGCAGTTTTTGTGATCGAAGTGCGCGAAGGTAAGGTCACCCGGCATTGGGACTTTGTTGACTATAGTGTTGTGCCGAACTGATCCCTGGGCTCTGCGGCAGTGGATCAAAGCGTGTGATTTCGAAAAACAGCCACCCGGAACGTCACAGGTAATTCTGTCCGGAAATCTGGAAGGTTTAGGCCAATACACGTACCTTTTGATCAGTCTGCAACCTGTCTGAACCACTCCCATTTACCTATGACAGAGACGGAGTCACAACTCGCGGCTGGCCGGCGACTGGCACGAGATCTCCGTACCATTCGGCGAAAGCGGGGCATCGACCTCAAAGAGGTTCTCGATGTAACCCGCCTTGCTGAAGATGTGATCGATCAACTTGAAGAAACAGCGTTGATCGGACACCCCGTGTTCAATAGAGTTTATCTCCGGTCGCTCTATTCCGCATATGCTTCCGTACTCGGTATCTCAAATGCCGATATGATGGAAGCTCTTGAGGCGGTTTATGAGGCTGATTACCGGGGATCGCTTGCGCAACAATACCTTGGAGAGTCGCCAGAAGAGGCTCAGCCAGACGCAGAGCCTCCAAAAGAGACACCGTCAGACCCAGACGCAGCGGTCGAGACTCAACCTGATGAGTCAGAACAAGAGAAGAGCCAGACCGCTACTGAGCTCGATACGACCGACCTTGAAAGTCCAAGGGGCGGTGACGCGACGGATCCAGAGAATATTTCGATTTCGGGTCAACGCGTAAGTTTTAATCAGGTCAAGACAAAGCTTCGCGAATACCTTTTTGAGAGACCAAGGGTACTCTTGCCGAATACGACCGGACTATCGATCCTCATTGTCGCCGGACTGGCGTTGGTGGTATTGTTGTGGTATGCAATTTCATGGGCAGTTTCAGGTGGAATAGAGGAACCAGCCGCGACGGTGGTGGAGGATTCGACAGCCACCGTAATAGTTGCCCCTCCCGATCCCATCATTCTTCCCGATAGCTTTTCCGTGGGAATTATCGCGGTTGTAGAAGCACTGGATCCTATTCGAGCCACACTTGACGCAGGCTACAGGACCCCGTACTGGGTTGAGCACATGGACACTCTCCTGTTCAGGGTAGGAGACAGCCTTAAGATTGAGCGTGAGGTTGCGCACACAAAAGTCTTGATTGATGGTTTTGAAGCGCCGGCCTGGTGGCTGAGAGATTCGGGACCGGTAGATGTTGGTAGAGTTCGCATGCAGACATGGCTGGATTCCTTGACGGCCGCGGGTATCTCACCCCAGAGAGCCGGACCTATCGAATGACCCTTATTGAGAGAACACGGCGGGTTCAGAACCTTGTTCTTCCGGAACAACGACCTGATCAGATTGGGGTCTTGGTAAATGATCTTGTCGAGATCTTGTCCGAGCATGCGCTTCTTTATTATCAAGAGGCCGATCCTCTCATCACAGATGGAGAGTATGACTCGCTTCTACGCACTCTTCGTGGTCTCGAAGAGGACCATCCCGAACTTCGTCGACCGGACAGTCCAACACACAGGGTCGGAGCATCGCCACTCGATGCGTTTGAAAAGGTACGCCATCCTGAACCGATGCTCTCCCTCGGAAACGCATTCAACGGTGAGGAGATCATAGCCTGGCATGAAAGATGTCGGAAGCGTCTCGATCTTCCAGAGGGCCAGCAATTCGAGTTGATGGTGGAATTGAAAATTGATGGCCTGGCCGTCGCTCTCACCTACGAAAACGACGTCCTCGTGAGGGCGGCGACGCGTGGAGACGGTCAGATCGGCGAAAACATCACTGCAAATGCAAGAACAATCAGGTCGATTCCCCTGCGCCTCTCAGCGACCCATCAGGGAATTCCTGATCCTGTTGAGGTCAGAGGAGAGGTGTACTTTCCCAAGAGTGCCTTTAACTCACTGAACGATTCTCTGCGGGAGCGCGACGCAAAACCATTCGCAAATCCGAGAAATGCTGCTGCAGGAGCCCTGCGTAAGCTTGATTCTTCAAAAACCGCGACGAGGCAACTGGCGTTTTTCGCTTATGCTACCAGAGGTGTTACGGGCGAAATGCCTGCGACCCAGCACGGCACGCTGAAAACGATTGGTACCTGGGGCTTCTCAATCAACCCTGAAGCGACCCATTTCAAGAATATTGAAGACGTCGTCTCCTATTGTACATCGTGGATTGATCGGCGGGATTCGCTCGATTATGAAATCGACGGCGTAGTTGTCAAGGTGGATGATTTCGAACTACAACGCAGGTTAGGCAATGTATCCAACGCGCCCCGTTGGGCGGTCGCATTCAAATTTCCAGCGCGTGAGTCAACCACGGTTCTAGAAGACATCATTATCAATGTTGGGCGCACAGGGAGAATCACGCCAGAAGCTGTTCTCACGCCGGTACAAATCGGCGGAGTGACCGTATCGCGAGCAACACTTCACAATGCGGACTACATAAAGGATCGAGACATTCGAGTCGGAGACACTGTAGTCGTAAAGAGGGCCGGAGATGTAATTCCCGCAGTGGTGGCTTCAGTTTCGTTGGCGCGAACCGGGGAGGAGAAGATTTGGGAGATGCCGTCGCTTTGCCCGGCTTGTTCGGCTCCTCTCGTGAGGCTTGAAGGAGAAGCGGATCACTACTGTGGCTCGTCGACGTGCCCCGAACAATTTAGCCGGTTGGTAGAGCACTTCGCTTCTCGTGAAGCGATGGACATCGAGGGATTCGGTTCACAACTGGCTGTTCAACTGGTGGAGGTAGGCCAGATTGCACGGTTGCAGGACATCTACTCGCTGAAGGCAGCGGATCTACTCGATCTGGAAGGATTTGCCCAGAAAAAAGTGGATAATCTGCTGGCCGGGGTCGAAAAATCAAAGAGTCAGAGATTATCCAGATTGCTGTTTGGACTGGGAATCAGGCACGTTGGCAAGACAACCGCTGAAGCTCTCGTGGCTCATTTTCCAAGTCTGGACAGAATGCGACTGGCAGCTGAAGAGGAATTCCTGGAAGTTGAGGGAGTGGGTAGTGTAATCGCATCGAGCCTGATTAACTGGTTTTCAAATAAGATCAATCTGGCGTTAATCGAAGCACTCCGCCAGGAGGGCGTGTCGCTCGTTCGACGTGAAGACGAGGTTTCTGGACTGGACTCGGAGATGGTTTTTGAGAACTTGACATTTGTGATCACCGGTACCTTGTCAAGTATGGGCAGGAGAGAGGCTCAGGAATTCGTTAAAACGCGCGGTGGGAAAGTCTCCTCGAGCGTAAGTTCAAAAACCTCCTATCTGATTCAGGGCGAAAATCCGGGATCTGAAGCCGAGAAGGCTGCAGCGCTCGAAATTCCCATACTCGATGAAGAGGGACTTCGAGCTCTCTCGAATGAGAAATGAACTAGCATATGCTTCATACCGTCGATTATTTAGTGATCGTAGTTTATATGGCGGCCGTCGTTGTATTCGGAATTCGAAGTGCGGGAAAGCAGAAGACGGTAAACGATTACTTCCTGGGCAGCAAGGAGTTACCATGGTGGGCTATCTGCTTCTCCATTGTGGCCACGGAGACCAGTACGCTAACTGTGATTGGCATTCCAGCGGTGGCTTACGGCGGAAGTATGGCGTTCTTTCAATTGACGTTCGGATATATGGTCGGACGGATACTCGTTGCAGCCTTTTTCCTGCCGAGATATATGAAAGGCGATCTTAGTACCGCCTATGAATTCCTGGGCCAGCGCTTCGGATCTCGTCTTCAGGGATTATCCTCCCTCACCTTCCTGGCGACTCGACTTTTAGCTGACGGTGTCCGTCTGTTTGCTACTGCCATTCCGATAAAGATCATCGCTGCTAGTGCTGGCCTGGACGTGGGATATCCAGCCATCATCCTGACCATCGGCGTGCTGACCGCTCTGTACACCTATGTAGGCGGCTTTAAAGCGGTCGTATGGATGGACGTCGTACAGATGGGCGTCTACATTGTGGGAGCAATCCTGACCGTGTTCATCCTTCTTTCCAATCTCCCCCCAGATGTGGTTTCGAATCTGGCCGCGGCAGGGAAAACACAAATTTTCTTTCTGGACATCTCGTTTCAGAGTGTCATAACCCAACCCTATGTGCTGGTTACGGCCGTGATAGGCGGCGGTATTTTTTCCATGGCTTCACACGGCACCGATCAACTCATTGTTCAGCGTCTTCTCTCGTGCAAAAATCTTGGAGATGCGCGCAAAGCTATTGTGGGAAGTGCCCTTTTCGTGATGGGACAGTTCGCGATCTTCCTGATTCTTGGTGCTCTTCTCTGGGCTTATTACGGAGGTGCCGACGCTGCAAACCTGGGACTCAATCGGCTCGATGAGGTCTTTCCGAAGTTCATTGTCGAGCAGCTTCCGATCGGCGTTGCAGGTCTCGTTCTGGCAGGAATACTTGCTGCTGCAATGAGTACCCTTTCTTCCTCATTGAATGCACTGGCAAGTTCAACGACAAACGATTTGATGGGGAAACGATTTTCCAGCCTCCCAGATAAAACGAAGCTCAGATACTCCAAATTGCTGACGCTGGGATGGGCACTGGTGTTCGTATTTTTCGCAACACTGTTCGAAGACCGGCAAAATCCGGTGGTCGAGTTGGGTCTCTCGATCGCATCGTTTACCTATGGAGCACTGTTGGGGGCATTCCTTCTGGGTCTGCTTGTAGAGCGCGCGAGAGAAGCGGACGCCGTCATAGCTTTCATGACGAGTTTGATTGGGATGATCCTTATCATTTTCGGTGTGTGGATGACCTCTTCAGGGTCCTGGATTTTCGAGCTTGCTCCGACCACAGCAATGAAATCTGACCTTGGATTAACGGCCATCGCATGGCCATGGTACACCACAATCGGAACCTCAATCACTCTTGCGGTCGGATCCTTGCTTTCGTTACGGCATAGGTAGGACGCGATGTCGATTCTTCAACACATACCATTTCTGAAACCTCGTGTCCGCCCGGTGGGAGATACACTTGAACTCGGCGATAAAGGTATTCGCACGAGGCGGTACAAGCAGATTGCGGTGAAGGCTACGCTCATTTTGACTGCAGTGGTCGCGACCATGCTGGTTTTTCCCAGAGGTCAAAAATATGAGTACACCGTTCACCTTGACGAAATCTGGCGGCAGGTCAACCTGCATGCACCGTTCAGCTTTCCGATTGCGAAGCCAGCAGAACAGGTTGAGCAGGAGAAGCGAACCATTCGTAGAAATACCCCTCCGTTCTTCCTACGGGACACGGAGGTTGAAGACCGGGTTTTGGACCGATTTCACGCATTCGAGGCCTCCATGGAGCGCGTTTTGGCGCAATACGGGGAGTTTAAGATCAGTGAGTTGCGGGGTAGAGTTGATGATGCAGCCAGTGACTCGTTCGCTTGGGTAGCTGCGCGAGACAGCCTCCAGGTCAGATTTGATCCGGAGGAGTGGAATCAGATGCTGGTCTCGTATTCCAATTCAGTTTCCGGATTGGTCTCGACCTCCAGGACACGATTTACCGGAGACCGAATGGATCAAGAAGCCGCATCAGCGGCACTCCAGGAGGCAAACACTGTCCTCATGGTCGGAATTCTGGACACGGACAAGTCCGCGATTCTTGCAGATTCAGTCGCCATCAGGAACCGAGCCACACAACGGGAGAATCCGACGCTCTTGACCACTGTTCTGGGTTACGCTGAGGCTTTGGACGACGGTCACGATAGTATCCTGCTTCGTTGGCCTTTTGACGCCGTGCGTCCCGAAATAACCTTTAAGATTTTTCAGCATCTGCTCGAACCAAATCTTCTCTTTGATGAAGAAGAGACCGAGTCCCGCTGGGCAGTTCGTGAGGCTCAGATTATTCCAACGGCCAACATGGTCAGTGAGAACGAGGTTATTGTTAGGCAAGGCGATAGGATTACAGAGGACATACAGAGGAAGCTTCTTTCCCTCGAAGCGGAGCTGAATGAGCAGGCCGGCCAACGGATTCCATGGCAGACTCTGCTCGGCCACTTCATCTTAACGGGGACTACGTTTCTCGTCTTTTTTCTTTTTCTATTTCTTCTAAGACGCCCGATTTTCGACGACAACAGAATGGTCTTTCTCATCGTTCTGCTGTTTCTGTGCGTAATAGGCCTGTACGGAGTCGCCCTTCGAGCCGCACTGCTCAATATGTACATCGTCCCCGTCGCCATTGTCGCCATTCTTCTGACGGTAATATTCGATTCCCGAGTCGCATTTTTTGGTGCCCTCACGATGGCGCTGATCGGAAGCCATTTGTTGAACTATAATTTTACGTTCACATTTGCGACCATTTTTTCAAGTACGCTCGGAATATTCAGCGTTCGTGATATTCGGAACCGAAGCCAGATTTTAATCAGTGCGAGCCTCATCTTTGTTGGCTACATGGCGGTCCTCCTGGCTAATTTGCTGTTGCAGGATATTGCGACGGACCAGTTTCAGAATCAGACCATCTTTGTGGCTATCAACTCGGTCTTGATCTTACTCGCCTATCCGGCCCTCTGGCTGTTTGAGCGCGCCTTCGATGTGACGACAGATTTGACCCTCCTCGAGCTTTCGGACACCAATCGCCCCTTATTGAAAGAGTTGAGTTTGAAGGCGCCAGGCACGTTTAATCACGTTCTGCAAGTTGCAAATCTGGCCGAGGCTGCCGCGTCAGCCATTGGCGCGAACGCCCTGCTCGCGCGTGTCGGTGCGCTGTATCACGACATCGGTAAGATGATCAAACCGGAGTATTTCGTCGAAAATCAACGTGGGGATGTCAATCCGCACGATGGATTGAAACCACGGATGAGCGCCTTGATCATAGCCAGTCATGTCAAGGAGGGCATCGAGATGGCTCAGAAGCGCAGATTGCCCCAAGAGGTTGAGGACTTCATTCCGATGCACCACGGAACGACGCGCATCGAGTACTTTTATCAGAGGGCGTTGAAGCAACAGAAAAAGGGCGATGCCCCAGTACAGGAATCAGAATTTCGTTATCCCGGACCGGGGCCACGCTCCAAGGAAACTTCAATCCTGATGTTGGCCGACGGTGTGGAAGCGGCAAGCCGAGCTCTCGAAAATCCAACCCACAAGCGCCTTGAGGGGCTCATTGATGCGATCGTGGAGGCTCGAAGAGAGGATGGTCAACTCGATGAAACGGATCTTACGTTTTCAGATCTGAATAAGATAAAGGAATCTCTCCTGAACGTGCTGATGGGGATTTATCACGTTCGCGTTAAGTATCCAGGTGAGGACGAAGATTCGGATCAGGCGTCCTGGTCAGGGGATCAAGCTGCGCATGCGCTCGATGGATGACGGAGCGAGACCTAGAATGAGCGGGACATGTTTTTGCGCCCGCTCCAGAAAGGGACGGACCGTTCGTTCTGCTCCCCGGGTATAAACAAGCAGATCGCTTTCTCTGATCAATGAAGTTAGATAAGAGTCACCTTCCTCAATGGACACGGCGAGGACTTGACCGGAAAATTTTGTCAAGCTTCTCAGATCTGACAGGAGGGGGGCTACTGCGTCGGAGTGCCTCGTGACAAGGCCCAACGTTTCGTGGTCCAGCAATCGTGCTATCAGCGCCAGTGCATTCTCGCTCAACTCATAACCAACGCCCACTATGTCTGATTTAGGATTTGAGGGTAACAGTCGTTTAACGAAACGAAACGGGACGAGCAGAATGTCGGCATCGGTGTGTGTGTTGACTTCGTCCAGCGTGCACGAAAGACAAGTCCTCTGAAACGTGTTTGCTACGTGAATGGCGCACGACTGTGCCAGCTCCCGGTACGGTGCTACCATAACGATTTTAATGTCCTCATCTTCTGAATCCAGCAGAGACAGCTGCTCGTCAATCAGATACTCGACTTCGCTCTCATCGAGGCCAAGTCCGACGATTTCCTGAAACGCTGAAGATAGAATGGTGGCACCTCGTTCCATTCTCTCCGACTTGTCGAGCGGATTGGCGTCGAGGACGATAAATCCACGGCCTTTCCGCGATTCAACCAACCCTTCGGCTACCAACTGCGTGTACGCCTTCCTCACGGTGTGAAAGGATATGTTGAGCTGAGAGGCAAGTCGTCTGGTTGGTGGCAGGAGGTCCCCGAGCCGATATTGGCCGTTCGCAATTCGAAATCGCATTGCGGTTACGAGCTGCTGATAGACCGCGACGGTAGATGTTTTATCGATTTCAATCAAAATGACCTTGACTCCGTGTCCAGGATCCTCGATGCTGTTCGTGCCTCATGGAGTGCAGCGATAAGATCGCTCCATTCTTCCCAATCAGATGCGACGAGCTCGAACTCTTCCAAGCCCAATGTGAGCCGCAGTCCGCGGTTAGTTGAAGAAATATCCAGAATCAGCTGCCAGTTTAGTGAAGATGGAGGGTCAGCTGCGTCAACAAGCGATCGCAACGCCACGCTTTTATCGCTAACGTGCAATTCGCAGACGAGGCTTCGAACACGTATCCACACCCATGTAGAGCTTACGGCCAAAGCAACGGGGAAGCCGATATAGAGGTAGGTCAATACGGGGGATCCCTGCAGCATTGAGATGAGCGCCGCAATCATTACCGGAAGCATGCAAACGCCGATGGGTTTTCCCAGAGCAATAGAGACGACGGCCGCTTTGCTTCGGCCATTCGGATGCCCCAGCGAATGAAAGATTCGATATATCTGAGATTCCGCCATAATCTGGTTACACTATCGAGTGCCGAACGCTCTCAACAGCGGAACATCCTTAATCGTTTTCAGGCCGGGTTCGGCGTCGTAGGTTTGAGGTATTCCATTGACGAGCGTTGCGACGGTCGCGGTATCCCCGAATATTCCGCCCTTCACTTCCAGATTCATCGGCGGATCGCCTTCAACCCGAATCTCGTCTCGTGGATTTTGAGCTCCCACAAACATCTTGAGATCCAGGGTCAGCAGAAGCTCATCGCCATCATAAGCGTAAGCGTGATGATGGATACCCGCCACCTGACCTTGCTCGACGGTAAGAAATGGTGTTTCGATCCGCAAATCGGAAACAACAGGGTCAAGATTTTCCTCGATTCGGTCAATAGTCCAACCCAGACCAGTGGCAATCAGCTTGATGGACTCGATGAGACCAATGTGTCCGAAGAGGCCGGTGGCCTTTCGCTGTGCAAACTCCTCGGTAGATATACCTGCGCCCACTTTGCGCTGGAGTGGCATTCTTCTCAGGCCCGCGTCAACCTCGCGAAAAATTTTGATCGAATGAACCTCATTACACACACCGGTAGCCATGAGGGCGAGTGCATCCATGGCGAAGCCGGGATTTACACCCGTCCCCAGGATGGTAACACCGTTTTCTTTTGCTGCACGGTCGAGTTCCCTTGAGATGTCCGGATGCCTATCGTACGGAAACGAAAGCTCCTCGGTCGAGGAGATGACGGAGGCTCCGCGAGAAGCACACAAGACGAGCTGATCGTACATGCGATCCAGGAACGATGATGTTGTGTGCACCACTACGTCGGGGTGTGTGGAGGAGAGCACGGCATCGGCATCTGCAGATACGATAATTCCAGAGGGTGACTCAAGTCCCAGAACCTCAGAAATATCCTTACCCACCTTGTCCGGGTCGATATCTATGACACCAACCAGTTCGAGATGGGGTTTTTTATCCAGTATGGCCCGCGTACAGGCCTGGCCGATTGGGCCAACGCCATACTGAACAACTCTGTAAGATTGGGGCATGTGGCTCACATTAAGGTCAGACTGGCACTATATCGGAAGATCCGATGCGTCTTCCTGGTGAAATGGATATCCGAAGTGCTTTGCGGGGACAAACGTCTCCTTGATCGATCGGGCGGATACCCATCGAACGAGATTCAGATATGAACCGGCCTTGTCGTTAGTGCCGGATGCGCGAGCTCCTCCAAAGGGCTGCTGCCCGACAACCGCTCCCGTAGGCTTGTCGTTTATGTAGAAATTACCGGCGCAGTCGGCAAGGGCCTGAGTCGTGGAGGCCACGACAGCACGCTCGCGAGCGAAAATGGCTCCCGTAAGGGCAAAGGGAGATGTTTCGTTCAATACGCTGATCGTTTCCGTAAATCTGTTGTCATCGTACACGTAAATAGAGACAACGGGACCGAAGATTTCTTCGCACATGGTTCGATATCCGGGGTCGTCGGTGACGAGTACCGTGGGCTCAATAAAATATCCCACCTCGTCGGAATAGTTACCCCCGGCCAGGATTTCAACGCCGGGCGTTTCCTTTGCATGATCGATGTACGAAGTAATGCTGTCGTACGAGCTCCGGTCAATTACCGCATTGATGAAGTTGGTAAAGTCTTCGACTGGACCCATTTTGATTTCATTCAATTGAGAGACGATTGAGTCCTTAATGGTTGGCCAAAGCGATTTGGGCAGATAAACCCGGGAAGCCGCCGAGCATTTTTGCCCCTGATACTCAAACGCCCCACGAACGACGGCAGTTGAGACTGCGATGGGATCAGCACTCGGATGAGCCAGGATGAAGTCTTTTCCGCCAGTTTCCCCTACAACTCGAGGATAGGAGTTGTACGTATTCATGTTGTTGCCAATCGTAGCCCACATATGATTGAACGTACCCGTGGAACCGGTAAAGTGGAGTCCAGAAAAGTGCTCTGACGAAAACACCGTTCCACCCACGGTTGCCCCACGCCCAGGAATCATATTGATGACGCCCTTAGGAAGGCCGGCCTCCTCAAACATTTTGTACAGGTAATAGGCTGACAAAAGCTGCGTTGAAGCAGGTTTCCACAGAACCGTATTTCCCATGAGAGCCGGGGCTGTGGGCAGATTTCCTGCGATTGAGGTGAAATTAAACGGAGTTACCGCGAAGACGAAGCCCTCGAGGCCACGATATTGCAGGCGGTTCCAGACCCCCGGAGCGGAAGATGGTTGTTCTTTGTAGATCTGCTCCATGAATCGAACGTTGTACCGGAAAAAGTCGATAAGCTCACAAGCCGCGTCGATTTCAGCCTGGTAGGGATTCTTGCTCTGCCCGAGCATGGTCGAGGCATTTATTACATCTCTCCAGGGGCCGGCGAGAAGATCAGCGGCTTTAAGAAAAATGGCCGCACGATCAGTCCAGTGCATGTTAACCCAATCATGTCGGGCCGCTACAGCAGATGAAATTGCACTCTGGAGCTCCTTTTCACCACACTGGTGGGCAACTCCCAGGACGTGTCGGTGCTCGTGAGGGGCAATTGCATTGAGCGTATTTCCAGTCCGGATCTCTTCGCCGTTAATGAATGCGGGAATATCAGCCTGTTCACCTCTTAGCCTTTTCAACTCTGAGCGCAGGGATGCACGCTCTGGTGAGCCGGGCGCATAGGATCTTACGGGCTCATTTATCGGGTCCGGGGTCTTGGAAAACAGGTTATTCATTGCTGTGGTCGAAAGCGCTCATGGAGACGTATTTATTGAAGAAAGGCTAGAGGATCGATCCTGGAAGCCCCACAGGAAGCGCAATCTACGCCCTCTGGCGAGGCCCCCAAACCCGTTCTTCAAAACTTCTACAGCTCTTAAGCCGGCAGTATTTTCCTGTTTTCAGAAAGGGGTTCCGGCATCCATCTGGACATTCAGGTCAGAATCGAGCCATCCTTTGACCGTCGCGCGAATGCCTGTATTCGGCCTCTAAGGGCACGAAAAGGTCGAAAAGACCACTTATGAGCGGCTGCTGATCTCAGTTTCGGGACCTGCGGCACGAAAATGGCCTTTGGACTATCCGAACAAACTCCGATGACAATCCCGCATTGCCGGGCAAACCACTATGTCTTCAAAAGAGAACAAGACCAACATCGATGACGCACGGGATGCTGTAAAAAAACAGCTTCTTCGTTCGCTCATGCAGCAGGTAGTTGAAGAATTCAGTTCTACAACGGACTCAGACCTGAGCGATCTCGTCAGTTCGATGGTATCTGAACTGAATATGGATTCAATGCGCGACCGCCTTTCGGCGATGGTGCATACTGAAGTTCGAAACAAGCTGAGAGAGACAGACCTGGACGCTCTCCTCAAAGAACAATTCTCTGATACTGCCACCACGATTGAAGAAGAGATCAAGCAGGAGCTGCAAGACAAACTTGTAGAGCGCAGTGCAGGCGCAGCCGATGCGCTGGCTGAAGCCGTTAGTCGACGCATGCGTGAAGTTGTGAGCTCTCAGATTGGCGATGTCGACAACCTGGTTCAGCAAGCGGTACAGAATATCGTTCAAGAGAATGTTCAGGAGCTTTCAAATGGAGACGCGTGGACCGCGTCGATTGAAGCAATTCATTCTGGTGTTGCTCAGGAAATCCAGGGCCAGGTAGAAAAGACAGCAAATGAATCAATAGAGCAGATTGCCGACTCAGTCAGCGCGAACATGCGCACAGAGATTGAAGGCAGGATGGATGAGATCGATCAATCCGTCAAAGAAAAAGCTACCGACATTGTTGCAGATCGCGTTGAAGAGCTGACAAGCGGTGAATACTGGTCTCAGTCAATTGAGAAGATCGAAAGCGAACTCTCCCGGAAGGTTCAGAACCACATTGAACAGGCGACAACAAAATCTGCGTACCACATCACCTATTCGATTGATGCTCTAATGAGTGAGGGAATCGAAGGCAAGCTGGTTGAGATTGATCGAACGCTTAAAAACAAAACGGACGACCTCGTCGCAAAGCGTATTGAAGATCTTACAACTGGAGAAAACTGGACTAAATCAATCGAGAAGGTCGAAGGCAATATTTCTCGCGAAGTTGAGACCCGCATTGAAAAGGCCGCAACGCAATCTGCGGATGATATTGCAAACACGATTGACGCTCGAATGAGCGAGAAGATCGAAGGCAAGCTGACTGAGATTGATCGAGCCCTAAAGACAAAGCAAGCAATCACGTTTCAAATCGCATCGATGATCTGACGACCGGAGAAGAATGGACGCAGTCCGTCGAAAAAATGGAAAGTGACATTTCTCGCAAGGTCGAATCCCGTATTGAATGGGCCGCAACACAATCTGCGGATAACATTGCAGACTCGATTGACGCTCGAATGAGAAAGGAGATCGAAAGCAAGCTGAATGAGATTGATCAAGTCCTCAAAGACAAAGCGACCGATCTCGCAACACATCGTATCGATGAGCTGACGGCTGGTGAAGAATGGACTCAGTCCGTCGAAAAGATGGAAGGCGAGATATTTAATGTGGTCGAGACGCGAGTTAAACAGGCCGCGACGCGATCTGCGGAAAAAATAGCAGACTCGATTGACGCTCGAATGGGCGAGGAGATCAAAGGCAAGTTTGACGAGATTGATCAGGTCCTCAAAGAAAAAGCGACCGGTCACGTTTCAAATCGCATCGATGATTTGACGACTGGTGAAGAATGGACTCAGTCCATCCAAAAGATGGAAGGCGAGATAGCAGACGTGGTCGAGACGCGCGTGAAACACGCCGCAACGCGATCTGCCGAAAAAATTGCAGACTCGATTGGCGCTCAGATGAGCGAGGAGATTAGAGGCAAGTTTGATGAGATTGATCAGGTCCTCAAAGAAAAAGCGACCGGTCACGTTTCAAATCGCATCGATGATTTGACGACTGGTGAAGAATGGACTCAGTCCATCCAAAAGATGGAAGGCGAGATAGCAGACGTGGTCGAGACGCGCGTGAAACACGCCGCAACGCGATCTGCCGAAAAAATTGCAGACTCGATTGGCGCTCAGATGAGCGAGGAGATTAGAGGCAAGTTTGATGAGATTGATCAAGCCGTCAAAGACAAAGCAACCGATCTCGTGGTAGATCGCATCGATGATCTGACGACTGGTGAAGAATGGACCCATTCTGTCGAAAAGATGGAAAGTGGCATCTCTCACGAAGTGAAGGCCCGCCTTGAAAAGGCTGCATCACAATCTGCGAGAAAAATTGCAGACTCGATTGGCGCTCAGATGAGCAAGGAGATTAGAGGCAAGTTTGATGAGATTGATCAAGCCGTCAAAGACAAAGCAACCGATCTCGTGGTAGATCGCATCGATGATCTGACGACTGGTGAAGAATGGACTCAGTCCATTGAAAAAATGGAAAGTGGCATCTCTCACGAGGTCGAGACGCGCATTGAAAAGGCCGCAGCACAATCTGCGGAAAAGATTGCAGATTCTATTGACTCGCGAATGAGCGAGGAGATCGAAGGCAAGTTGGATGAGATTGATCAAGCCCTCAAAAACAATGCTATCGATCTCGTGGCAAATCATGTTGATGAGCTGACCACCGGTGAAGAGTGGACTCAGTCGGTCGAAAAGTTGGAAGGAGAGATATCTGACGAGGTCGAGACGCGCATTGAGAAGGCCGCAACTCAATCTGCGGAAAAGATTGCAGACTCTATTGACGCGCGAATGAGCGAGGAGATCGAAGACAAACTGGATGAGATTGATCAAGCCCTCAAAGACAATGCTATCGATCTCGTTGCAGAACGAGTTAACGAACTTACAGACGGTGACGATTGGACTGAGAGTGTGAGAAACACAGAGTCCGCAATTCGAGATGAGGTCTTTGAAGCACTCGAGGCTGAGGTGATTTCGACGGATGCATTCAGAAAAGAGATCTCAGACCGTATCGAAGCCTTAATTCTGGCTGATGAAGATTTGAAAGAAGCATCCTTGGAGAGCGCCACGGCTGCTGCTGCTGATTTACTGGCGAAAGATCTTACCGGTCGCCTTTCCGGATCTGACACGATTGTTCGAGATGCAGTCCGGTCACTTCAGGAAGAGTCGGATCTGTTTGACGCCGCTGTTTCAAGAGTACAAGACCAAATCATTGAGCAAATTGCAAACCGGTCACTGACTCAGCTACAGGACGTTGAGCGAATCGCTACGGAAGCACGCGATCACATCGCTTTTGACAACGATTCCCTGATAGCCTCCATCGGTCTTCTGAGAAACTCACTCATCAAAGACGTAGCTCGTCGCGCGGTGACAGCTATGTCGGATGTTGACGCAGTACTGGATGGAGCGCGTGAATGGATAGATGAAGAAGACTCCAACATTCTCACGGCTGTGGCCCATGTGGTGCGGCACATTGACGATATCGTGGCCACCCTGTCACGTCAGCACGTTTCTGACACAAAAACTGTTGTCGGCAAGGTATTACCACTCTTTACGACTGAGACACCTGCGATTAAAGCAGCGGTTCAGGCTACCCGCAGAATTCTAACCGAGCGCATAGCTGACTACACAATCCAGGATCTGACGAACAGCGACCAGATCGTGGCGAGCGCCGCCAGACGCATTCCTGCCGATCATGACGCGTTCCAATCCGCCGTCAGGGCTACGATTTCTCTGCTGACAGACGACATCGTCGGCGAGACTGAAAACCGCATGAAATCGGCCGAGAAAATCTCGTCCGACGCCAGACGTCGCATGGACGACGTTCCTGCAGAGGTTCGCCAGGCAGCTGCCGTGCTAGAGAATATGCTGCTCTCGGAAGTCTCTTCAGTGACCAAAGAGCGACTTTGTGATGTGCAGCGTTCATCGGAGAAGGCGATTACATTTCTGCATGCCTCTAAAGAAATGGACGCCATTGAAGCAGACGTTCGAGAACGCGTTCACAAGCAAGTTGCAGAGCAGGCTGTACGGAAGCTAGCCGACACAAAGATGGCGGCCAGCCAAGCATATGACAGTGTCGATAAAAATCACGAAAACATTCAGAATGCGATTGGCAAGCTCAAGAGTCAGCTCATATTTGGCGTTGCGAAAGAGACGCTTGCCAGAATGAACGATCCAGAAGCAATTGCTCAAGAATCGCACAAAATCATTCCAGATACCTCAGTTCATCTGACGGGCGCGACAAGTCGTCTCTACGAACTGCTGGTTTCAGACATTGCTCGTCAATCAGTGTCCATGCTAGGCGAAACCGACAAAGCTGTAGAGGATGCTTCTGTCTATATCAATAGAGAGGATGAAGTCATCGGACGGATCAAGACGATCATGTATGATCGCATGATCGAAGGACTACTAGCACGTGCGTATTCGGAAATAACTGACCAGGTTGCTGACACGAGCAAATCTGCAGAGCGTGATTTCTTCAGAAACGCGGTCCAGAGTGCTCAGAACGCGAAGGTAGTCTCGGAATCAGTAAGGGATAGCAACTCGGACGCACCTACAGATGCTGTGCAACCTGAGAAAGAAGTTCGCAAGCAATCCGAATCCAATCTCCGTCCTGACAGCGTCAGCGGTCAAGAGATCGAGCCGACGTATCCCAGGGATGTCATTGCGCGAAAAACCTCGACCTGGAAACCACTATCCAGCGTGACTGCCTCGGACTCCGAATCATTGGATGTCCCATCCAAGAGCAGTTCGTGGAAGGTAACGGAATTTCGTCCTACGGACAGATCGCCGCAGAGTCGAACGGGCCTCAGCAATGAAGCTTCTGGGCGAAACCCCAAGCTCAAAAACCGGAGCCAATCGAGAAGCTCTGTCTATGTATATGGTGTTGTAAGAACTGAATCCGCTGAAGAGAGCACATTTTTTGGAGTCAAAGGGATCGGTAAGGATTCTACCATTCAGTTGCTTTCGTGCGGAAGCCTCACGGCGATTGTCAGTCGACTGGAGGACGAAGCGTTCACCGCAGACGCTATCAGTTCCTCTATGAAAAACTCAGATTGGCTCAAGGAGCACGTGCGTCGGCATGGTGATATCCTGGCCGAGGCTAAAGGAGTGATGACCATTATTCCTTTTAGATTCGGATGTGTTTACTCCAATCCAACGGACGTAAAAACATTTATCGACGAGCACGAAGAAGCGCTTTCTGAAGCACTTTTACGGCTGAAAGACCGAAGTGAATTTGCAGTCAGGGTCGGATGCGACGTGTCCGTCCTTGAAGCGCAGATGGGAAGGGATGATGCTGAGTTCGAGAACTCATTGAATGGGATTTCGGCGGGAGTTGCGAGTTTTCTGAAGTCAGAAATAAGCAAAGATGCCGACTCATCAGATGCTCTCATCGCGAAAATCAGCGCTCGAATTCATGGCGAGCTTCAGAAGAGCTCCAGTGAAGCTGTTCGCTCTGCCCCACAAAACAATGAGACCACAGATAAAGGTAACAGCATCCTGAACGCGACGTATCTCGTGCCGATCTCTGGAGAATTGCAGTTTAAGATGCAGACATCGAAGATAGCCGCGGAATTCGAGGCCTTCGGAATTCGGATCGAAGTTAGCGGTCCGTGGCCACCCTATCATTTTATAGACATCGATCTCGATGGCAATGACGCTATCGAAGGAATACCCGTCTAGATTCCTCGGAATCGAAACGGGGTTTGTTCAACGAGTGGCCTCCGGACTTGTCCGGAGGCCACTCGTGTTTACTGTACATCCAGAAGACGGTGGAGCGGATCCTTGCACGAGGATTGGCGTCAACAGATGCTTCAGAGACTCGTTACCCTCACTCCGATATCTTCGACGAATATCGTGTCATTCAGCTTTGAATCGTTTATTGCGCGCCGCTACTTGAGAGGGGCAGAGGGCCGGTCTGAAGGCCGCGGGTTCCTGCGGCTTATTACTTATATATCGGTGTCTGGAGTAGCTGTGGGTGTTTCTGCTCTGATCCTTGCGCTCTCGATTGTGCGCGGCTTCAGTGGCGAAATACAGTCTAAAGTGATCGGTTTCGGCGCCCATGTTCAGATCGAAAGCATGCGGGATGAGCCCCTGGCTGACACCGAATCATACCTCGTCGCAATTGCAGAGCAGTCTTTTGTCACACGCGTATCACCTGTAATTCAAGAGTTCGTGTTACTCAGACGATCTTCGAGTGAAATTGCCGGCGTGTCTATCTGGGGAACTGATCAGGTTCCGGACTACATCGAATCGGCGCTTCTCGAGGGCACAGTAGATCTTGCACCCTCCGGGGAGCGAAAGGCTGGAGTAGTCATAGGTGCAGCGCTCGGTAGATCCACTGGAGCGGAGGTAGGGGATATCCTCACGGCATTCTCGGTGCAAACTGCAGGGGGTAGTTCACTCTTCTCGGCTCCAGAATTGGCTCAATTTGAGGTCACAGGGATTTACGAAACCTCCCTCGCAAATTTTGACGAGTTGTATGTTTTTGTTGATCTGCAGGAAGCTGCCGGGCTGCTCGATTATGCTCCTGGGCTGTTGACCCGACTCGACGTCCGTGTGGAAGAAGGGGTGGATTACGCGATCGCGGCGGACAGGATAGACGCCATGTTGGAATTCCCAGCGATCGCCAGACCTATCACTGACGTGTATCGAAGTCTCTTTGCCTGGGTCAGGCTCCAGGAAAGTATCATCCCGCTCATCATTTCCATCATTGTCTTTGTCGCTGCGGTGAACATCATTGGGACACTCCTTATGATAATCCTCGAAAAGAATCGAGAAATGGGAGTTCTGGCCAGTTTTGGAGCCACAGCATCTCTGCGGCGGCGCATTTTCGTCCGGCTTGGCCTGTTTATTGGTGCTGCAGGTGTCGTCATAGGGGAAACGCTGGCTCTTGGGCTGGCTCTTCTTCAGATCCGCTACGAAATCATTCCGCTGCCGGCAGAGGCCTACTACATGAATACCGCGCCAATCGATCTGAGTGCGGTTGATTTCCTACTCGTCGCCGCGATAACCTTGGCGCTATGTACGATCTCGTCCTGGATTCCCGCCGGATACGCGGCTCGGATTGAACCGATCACCGCAATACAGAGCCAATAACCTCCCATACGCCAACGCAATCAACACCATGGTTGAGAACCTGTCATGATAGTAACCCTTCGATTGTTTTCAGTGTTGAGAGAGGCTCTTGGATCAGGCCTCGTGGAGGTTGAGCTTGAAGAAGGGACCACAGGCATGGAGCTAGTTGAACTACTCGCCGAGAATCAAGAGGCGGTCAAGCGTCTTGAAAGCGTGATCCGCCTTGCAATCAATGACGAGTATGTGGACGCAGGAATCACCCTCAAAGACGGCGACGAGGTTGCACTGGTAACGCCGGTATCCGGTGGATAGATGGACTCCTGGGTCGACATTCTTTCTGATCCCCTGCCCGTGGACGCTGTCCATGCTTTTCTTACAAAAGATGACGGAGGAGGCATTAATATTTTCATCGGCACAACGCGGCGGGTAACCGGTGATCGACATACGAAGTTACTTTCGTACGAGGCTCATAAAAGCATGGCACTCAAGGAGATAAAGACTCTCATCGACCGCGCCAAGAGCAATTGGTCTCTCCTCAGGGTGGTCGTGCTGCACCGGATTGGTGACGTTCCCGTCGCAGAGGCCAGTGTCATAGTGGGAGTAGCAACGAGTCACCGTTCTGAGGCGTTTGAGGCTACCCGGTTTTTGATCGATGAACTGAAGAAGACGGTTCAGATCTGGAAGAGAGAGACGTTTGAGGACGGATCGACTGAGTGGCAAGGTGAGACGTGGATTGACTGATGATGCCCTCAGAGATTGAGTGAGATTCGCAACGCAGATTCCATCCGCTCATTCGGGTGCTCACTTAAATCTGGAACGAATTCTACACCCGTGATCTGCTCGTACAGCTCGATATACCTCCGTGATACTTCAGACCTGAAAACGTCAGGCAGGTCCGGAAGTATCTGCCCCTCAAGGCCTTGAAAGCCGTTTATCATTAACCACTCGCGAACGAATTCCTTGGAAAGCTGTCTCTGGGGAAGATCAGCTCCAAGCAACTCTTCGTAAGAGTCCTGATAAAAATAGCGGGACGAATCTGGGGTGTGAATCTCGTCGATCAAGACGATCTCTCCGTCTGGGTCCAGCCCGAATTCATATTTGGTATCCACCAGAATCAGTCCGCGTTCAGCAGCAGTTGCCGTACCTCTATCAAACAGTTGGAGGGAAATGGTCTCCAGACGATCGAAAAGGCTCTCGGGTAGAATTGATCGAGAAAGTACCTGCTCCCGCGAAATGCCTTCATCGTGTCCTTCTTCGGCTTTGGTCGCGGGCGTGAGGATGGGCAGCGGAAGGCGGCTATTCTGTTTCAGGCCGGATGGGAGGGTCTTTCCGCACAGAACGCGACCTCCGTCGCGATAGGTTCGCCACGCGTGGCCGGCCAGATACCCCCTGACCACGAATTCTATCGGGATCAGATCGCACCGGCGCGCAACGGTAATATTGGGATCTGGAATCTGAAGGACGTGATTCTGAACGATATCTTCGGTTTGCCCGAAACAGTAGGCCGACAGTTGATTCAATACCTGGCCCTTGAAGGGGATGGTTTGTCTGAGGATGTGATCGAAGGCTGAAATTCTGTCGGAGGTAATCAAAATCAGTTTGTCTTCGAACGCGTACGTATCTCTCACCTTTCCGTGGTAGCGTTCTCCCAGAAAGTCGAAATTTGTTTCTCTGACGCTGGCAGAAAAGTGTTGGGTAACTGCTGGGTTCATTACGAGGTTATTCTAAAATCGCTGGAGGCGCGAATCTCAAGCTTGGGCTCTGTTACGACCTGTGATGGCGCATCGGAGGCCGTTCCCTGAACGCGGTCATGAAGTTTTTTGGCCGCCGCGTATCCAATCTTCTGCATGCTCTGGTCGACGCTGGACAGTCCAATAAATCGGCTGGTCTTGATGTCGTCATATCCCACAACCGCGATGTCCTGTGGTGTACTTTTTTCAGCCTCCTGCAAGGCAGCAAGCGCACCGATTGCCTGGACGTCACTACTGGCGAATACCGCTGTGGTATCGGGATGATCATTCAGAATGGTTTGCATTGCATCATAGCCATCCTCTTCGGAGAACCCGGCGTGGTAGCGTGGTTTACCCTCAACGATCATTGCCGGATCAAAAGATATTCCAGCCTTTGCCAAAGCGTTCCTGTATCCCTTAATTCTGGACAACTGGATCTCACTGTCGATTGCAGGACGAATCATGCACACACGGGAGTGGCCGTTCTCCAGTAGATGGGTGACCGCAGATTCAGCGCCGGCCACATCGTCCCAGCTGTACGAATCGAATGCTGGCCACGCGTACCCGATTAATACGGTGGGGGACTGAAGAGCAGAGAGCTCTCCCGCGAGATCGTCATCGATGGGCATTCCGCAAAGCAGCAATCCGCGAACGGCTCCCCGATCAAGAAAGGACATTAGGGCCTCTTGCGTGTTGTTAGAACCCAGATCACAGATGAGTAGATCCTGACTTCCCTCCCTGAGAAATGCACGAATTCCTTTCAGCAGCTCATTCTGAAATGGAGCGGTGAAAGAGGGAAGGGCAACTGCGAAGGAGTGAAACTCCTGTTGCGCAAGCGAACGAGCGGTTCGGTTAGGGCGATACATCAATCCGTCAATCGCCTGTTCCACCTTTTTCCTGGTCCTGTCGGATACGTCAGGAGAGTCGTTTAATACCCTGGAGACCGTGGAAATTGCCACGCCGGCGTGTCTCGCTACTTCATAGATTGTGACCTTTGATTTCGCTCTATTCGTCATGGACACAAGATACGCCAGTGATCTGGTTTGAACGTGAAGGAAGCTGAGCTGCCAGTGATAGTCGCATGCTACGAACAAACACGACTTTTAACCGATTTTGCGTAATTGAAGGATCAAAGTTGGTCCAAATAATTAAACTGTAACGGGTGCTTGAATAAGTTCACCAATCTGGTTCAGCCATGAATTGGACTTCAACATTGCATTTGGGATGACGGTAGTCAATAATCTGACAATTCCCGTTGAGGGAATGACTTGTGCCGCTTGCGCTCTACGAATCGAGCGAAAGCTGAACGGGGCGGATGGTGTGCGAAGCGCAGGCGTCAATTATGCCACTGAAGAAGCGGTCATTCGATATGATTCCGCTGAATCCGGGCTGGGTGAGATCATTGAAGTGATTCAGACGACAGGATACTCAGTACGTACCTCAAGAGCCGAAACCAGATTTTCGGGTCAACAGGCTCTTGTCGAGGCCGAGGCGCTGAAGAACTTGCTTCTCACCACCAACGGGGTGGTGGAAGTAAACATCGAAAGCCAGTCCGGCTCCAGCGAGGTTGACGTTCGGTACGTTTCGGGAATGCTATCGGGAAAGGCGCTGGCGTCAATCTTTTCGAGATTCTCCTCCGAGAGTCAGTCTATCGAGAGCGAAGATTTTCGTGAGGTAGAACGCAAACAGAGATATCAAGCGGTCAGGCGTCGTCTGATAGTTGCTCTTGCAGGAAGCCTTCCGCTGGCTGTTCTTGCGATGAGCCATGGCCGCATCTCGTTCGCGGGCGAGCATATCGTGCAGATGCTGTTGGCGAGTCCTGTGGTGCTCTATTCGGGATCTCCCTTTTTTGGTGGGGCTTGGATTGCCCTACGGCATAGGGCTGCTGACATGAACTCTCTGGTTGCGCTTGGTGTGGCCTCCGCATTTGGCTATTCGGTAGTGGCCGTGCTTATGCCGAGCTGGGTGTCTGGGGCCGGCTCAATGCCTGATGTGTATTTCGAAGCCGCTGCTCTGATCATCAGCTTTATTTTGGTCGGCCGCATGCTGGAAGAGCGGGCCAAAGGGAAAACGGGGGCGGCCGTTCAGTCACTGAAAGAACTTCAGCCAGATATAGCGAAGGTTGTTCGAACGGAGGGAGAGGTTGATGTACCGGTATCGGAGGTTCTTCTGGGAGACAAGGTTCGCGTCCTTCCCGGCCAGAGAATTCCCGTTGACGGATATGTGATCGACGGTTCCAGCCGGGTAGACGAGAGCATGTTGACGGGAGAGACCGTATCCGTGAAGAAGTCCTTGGGAGACAAGGTATCTGCAGGAACAGTTAATGATGCCGGAGTTCTACTCGTGGAAGTAGCCCGAACAGGATCCGATACCATGCTGAGTCAGATAGCACAGATGGTGATGGAGGCTCAAGTGTCAAAAGCTCCGATACAGGAGTTAGCCGACCGAGTTGCCGCCATCTTCGTTCCGGTTGTTCTGGTCCTGGCGGTTGTCACCGGTGTCGTCTGGTGGGCAGTTGGCCCGGATCCCGTTCTGAACAATGTTCTACTTCGATTTGTGGCGGTACTGATTATCGCCTGTCCATGCGCGCTCGGACTTGCTACGCCAACGGCAATTATCGTGGGGACGGGTCGGGCGGCCAAAAAGGGCATCCTCGTAAAAAGCGCCCGCGCCATTCAGGAGATGGGTTTGGTCAGCGTCATTGCTCTCGATAAAACCGGAACCATCACTGAAGGCAAACCTGTCCTGACAGCTATTGAAACGGTGAATGATTTTTCCGAGACCGATTTGATGCGTTTTGCTGCTGCCGTGGAGGCGTTTTCAGAGCACCCCCTCGCCCGCGCTGTCTTACAGGAAGCGGACGAGAGACAACTCTCAGCACCGGAGGCTATCGATCACGAAATCATCCCCGGACTTGGAGTGAGTGGAAGGGTAGATGGATCCCTGATTCGGGTAGGAAGTGCCAGGTTTCTGGCTGAATCTGGGATTTCTGGAACGGAAACACTATCGGTCGCTGCCGCCAACCCCTTGTTTTTTGTCTCCAAGGACGCATCTCTAGTGGGGAGTATTACCGTTGGAGATTCGATTCGTCCAGAGGCTGTGTCCGCCATCAAGCAGCTTCGAACCCGAGGTATTCGGGTGGTCATGCTGACGGGAGATCGGTTGAATGTCGCAAAGCAAGTAGCCTCTCAAGTTGGAATAGAGGAGGTCAAAGCGGAGTTACTCCCGGTAGACAAGATCAGGGAAATTGAGAATTTACGACAGGCCGGACACCACATAGCCATGATTGGCGACGGCATCAACGACGCGCCGGCGCTCGCAAGCGCGGATATTGGTATTGCAGTTCGCAGCGGGTCGGATATCGCGTACGAGGCGAGCGATATCACGCTGATGACCAATGATCTCAGCCTGGTCCCAGAGTCGATAGCGATCTCAAGAGCGACCATGAAAACGATCCGCCAGAACTTGTTTTTCGCTTTTGTTTACAATGTCGTGTGCATTCCGGTCGCCGCCGGAGTCCTGTTTCCTTCATTCGGGTTTTTACTCAGCCCCATTCTCGCATCGGTTGCGATGGCTTTGTCGAGCGTAACAGTGGTCGGCAATAGCCTCAGATTGAGGCAATCAAAATTATCAGGATAGAATCTATCATGAACAAGAAATACGAAATTGTCCTGGAAGGAATGAGTTGTGGTCACTGCGTTGCGGCCGCTCGAGATGCGCTGGAGAGCGTTGATGGTGTGTCTGTCGAGAAAATTTGGGTAGGCAGGGCACTGATTACCACGGATGACTTTGACGAGAGAGAGGGTAAGATCCAGGCGGCGTTGACCGAGGAGGGCTATCCGCTGGTGAGTGCCCAGGCTCTGTAGTAGGGCTACTTGCCGATGGCCGATATCATCGATTCAATAGTCGTGAATTTGACTCGTGGTCGTCCGCTTTCTTCACCCTTTGACGTTTCCAGCTCGTCGAGGCGCAGCCAGTCTTCGTACGAGAAGGCCGCTGGCTGCTTCGAGTGAATGAATTCTGTGGGATCCATTTCTGTCGGAGAAAAATGCTTACTGGACTGGAGGTCCTCCAGCATGCACTTCACCGTTTCCACGGCATCCGGCTTGTTGGTTCCGATTACTCCAGTAGGTCCGCGTTTTATCCATCCGCCTGCATAGCAGCCGGTGACCGGGGAGCCGTCCTCAAGGGTGACTCTACCAAGTTCGTTTCGAACTACGCCCCAGCTGTCATTGAACGGCAAATCTGGCAAGGCGACACCACGATATCCCACTGATCGAAATATGAGGCCAACCGGCCATGTATAGACTTCGTCGGTGGCACGTGCGGAGAGGCGCCCCGAACCGGAGGGCTCCAGGCGATTGCGCACGACCTTGAGGCCGGAAACGCCGCCGTCCTCGTCTCCAACGATCTCGGTTGGCGACACAAGAAATCGAACATGACACACGCGGGAAGCGGATGAATTAGTTCCACCGATGAACGAATTCAAGACCTCCAACTTCTTGTCAACCATACGACTGGGGTTTTCTTCGATCTCTTTCGCTGTGTGTGGATCCAGCTCCATTTCGTCAGCGAGCGTGACGGCTGATGCATCCTCCAGTTCACCCATCTCTTTGATCTCTTTCAGGGTAAACGCGGCCTGTGCCGGACCGCGACGTCCCATCAGAATCACTTCGTTCACATTACTCTCCGCAAGCGCGTCCAGCGCATAATCTGCGGTATCGGTCGATTTCAACTCATCAACCGTTTTACACAAAATGCGAGCAACGTCAATCGCCACGTTTCCGACCCCCACGATTGCAACTGATTCTTGAGAGAGGTCAAACCGTAGATGGCGAAAATCAGGGTGGCCATTGTACCAGGCTACAAACTCAGTGGCGGAATGGCTTCGCTCCAGATCCTCTCCGGCAATACCCAGGGATCGATCCACCGCCGCTCCTGTGGAAAAGTAGACCTGATGATAAAAACGCTTCAGTTCGTCCAACGAAACGTGAGTGCCGTATTCAACATTTCCGAAAAATCGAAATTGGGGATTGGAAGCCGTCCGGTCGAATACTCTTGTAACATTTTTAATTTTCTCGTGGTCTGGAGCGACCCCCGCCCTCACAAGACCGTGTGGGGTTGGGAGCCTATCGTACATATCGACATGGACGAAGATGTCCTTCTGCTTGAAAAAGTAGTCAGCCGCATAGAATCCCGCCGGTCCGGCTCCTATAACGGCCACTCGCCATGGATTTTGCTCCGTTCCTGCTGTCGACATAAGGCTCGTTGTTGGGTGAAAATTTCGACTAAGGTAGTGTCTCGGCCGACATTCGGGCAAGGAATCCTCACCCCCGGCAACCAATAAGGAAACAGCGTGCACGGCCGACGGGTAGAGTGGCCTAAATCACCGGATGGCCCGATCCAGATTTCTCGCCAAATTGCGATTTGTCATACACTGAAGCGTCGACACTACATAGCGCGCATCGCCTATTTGTTGCTCATTGCGCATTTCTTGGGAGTCGCAGACGCCGATGCGCAGAAACTGTCGGCACTACCAGAGCGATCAGATACGCTTCAGGTGATTGGGGCGGGTCCGTTCTTGATTCGCCCCCTTCTGGTTGAGGGCACTGTCCGCATTGAGCACACGGCATCAGTCGTGCCACCCGCTGACTTTCTCATTGACTACAGGCTGGGGTACATCACTTTCCGGGGGGTCGCGCCCGATTCTGCATTTAGCTTTGTAGCACGCTACCAGTTCATCCCACTGGAACTGGCTGATTCGTACTCCCTCTGGCCAAGCGCCGGCGTGAAGTCCGCTGAGGGACCGAGGAGGGCTGAAAACAACGAAATCCGCTCTAAACTGGTTACTTCAGGCTCGATCACCCGTGGCGTGCTTACCGGGAGCAATCGGGATGCGTCTATCGAATCGGGTTTGCGTCTGCAGATTCAGGGTGAGATAACTCCAGGAGTGACCGTGCGAGCAGCACTCACTGATGAAAATACTCCGCTGCTTCCCGAGGGGACAACCCGGCGACTCGACCAATTTGACAGGGTGTTCATTCAGTTTGAGTCGAGATTGGGACAGGCGAACTTGGGGGATCTGGATGCGATTCTACCCGGGACGCGCTTTTCTTCTCTGAGAAGAAAGCTTCAAGGTGCGTCCGTTCGCTCAAATTGGATTTCTTCCGAAGGTCGATTTCTGACCGGAGGTTCGTTTCAGGCAGCTGCGGCCGCTTCGAAGGGGCTATTCCGGTCTCAGAACATACAGATTCTCGATGGTGTCCAGGGACCGTATCGATTGCAAGGGTCAAGGGGAGAACGCTTCATTCTTGTTTTACCCGGATCTGAGAAAATATATATGGACGGTCGCTTGTTGAAGCGCGGCCTGAGGGAGGACTATACCATCGATTATACGACCGGCGAAGTCGTGTTCACTCCGATCGTTCTAATGGGGTCGGACAAGCGGGTGAAGGCGGATTTTGAGTACACCACAAATCAATTCACGCGAACCTTCGCCCTGGCTGAAGCTCGCGTTGGACTAGGAAGAGTCAAGGGCGACGCAGCCCTGGTACTGGGTGTTCGCGCCATCCGGGAAGCAGATGGTGACCAGTTTTCAGATGAGTTTGGACTGAGCGCGCTGGATTCGCTGATCATCGCTGATTCCGGCGACGGGCAGGCCGTCAGTAGCGGAGCCATTCTCGTGGAATACAACGCGGAAGCCTCTTTTACTCAATATTTTGGCAGTGTCGAGAGTGTAGAGAGTGTTGAGGGGGAAGCGATCGTCATTTATCGCGCCGTTGACAGGCAGCCGTTTCCAGATGAGAAGGTGTACCGTGTATCCTTTTCGTTCGTTGGAGAAGGATCGGGTTCGTATCTCCGTGGAGCCGGGCTATCAAATGGCATTGTCTACGAATACGTCGGACCCGGGCTGGGCCAATACGAGCCGGTTCGTCTACTTCCGGCGCCAACCAAGCAGGAACTGATCGACTTTCATGCTCGGACAGCCTCTCTGGCGGGAATTGTGGTCGATGCGGAGTGGGCCGTATCTCGCCTCGATAAAAATCGTCTATCGAGTCTTGATTCGGCAGACGATGTCGGCAACGCATATGGAATAACAATCGAGTCAGATCCCCTCAGTCTGCTGGGTTCGATACATCTCAGAGGCCGGGGCGAACTAAGTCGTCGCAATTCGTCTTTTGTAACATTCGATCGCTCACGCCCCGTTGAATTTGAACGCGATTGGAATCTGTCACTGGGCACAGTAGACCAGACGGTGGCGCTACTTCCGGCGACCTCCGAGCTGTTTCGTTCGGTAGAATTGTCCGTCCAGAGAACAGATTCAACTTACATACGCATCGCTAGAGAGGATCTCCGCCTCGGCTCGCTCATCTCAGCCAGGCGCTCACGTTTCAGCCTGTCCATTTCGGAGCCGGGATGGCCTGTTGCAAGCTACAAAAGAAGTGTTGTGAGCAGTGATGACGTTCGTCTTCAGTCCTCATCCGATTGGACTCATCAGGTTGCGAGGATTGAGACGAGTTTGGCGCAGGGAAGACTACTTCCATATGCGGAGTGGGAGCGTGAAGACAAGAGCGGCCAGCGGTTCCAGGCGGCGCATGAACCCAGTTTCAACAAGATTCGAACGGGTGTCCGTTTCGTCGGATCGACACTCAATTCGAACCTGATGGTGGAACGCCGTAGTGAAAAACCACTCGATGGTTTTCCGTCTGCAACTATCAGAACGGTTCAGGTTGGCATTGGATTACCCTCCAGATCTCGTTTCCGGGGCAGGGTTGATATTGGTTACCGGAACCAGACCAGTGATAACGCAGGCACTTCCGTGGCCAGCGAAGACGCCCTTCTGGTGGGCGTAGAAGGAGATGTATCGGTCTCAAATTTCAATCGGATATTTTGGTTCTATCGAGCGCAGTCAGAAAGGTCAGCAGCTCTGCAGGAAATCTACATTCGCACCGGTCAAGAGAGAGGACAGTACGTCTGGATTGACCGCAATCAGGATAAAGTGCGACAGTTGGATGAGTTTATTCCGGAAACGATCCCAGGCGAGGGAGAGTACGTGAGAACGTTTTTTCCTACTGACTCCCTTGAGGCGGTCACCGCTCTATCACTCTCGCTCCGGTACGAGCGGCGCCCCAACAGAAAGGGAAGGTGGTTTCAGCGAATCGGGGCACGGACAGTCCTGGAGGTCGATGAAAAATCTCGAGATTCGAAGAGATCCAATCTATATTTCGTACGCATGTCCAGCTTTCGGCGTGCGGGAGTCACGTTGACCGGGAAACTTCGTGTCAGCCAGACGATTTCCTTTTTTCCGCTCAGCCGCACCGTGGATCTGGATGTGAACCTTCAGCAGGTCAAAACAATGACCGATCTGGCTTCCGCATTGCAGAGTTCGGAGAGTCAGAACTTGTCCGTCCGTTTCAGGAAGGCGCTCGGCCAGAAGTGGAACACGCGAGTGGAGTATCTGCGGTCGGGGGAAGAATCTGCGTCAACCTCCTTCAGCTCTAGAAGCTTCAATATCATCACCAATCAAATTTCTCCTGGTGTGTCTGTTCGCATTCGGGAGCCCCTACAGGTTTCTGCTACACTGCATCTCTCCAGAAAAAATGATCGTACCAGCGATACCAGCGCTTCTCTATTCCGATTTCCCGTCGAAGGGCAGTACTCTTCGACATCAAGGATGTTGATCCGGGGTGGATTGGAGTTTTCTCACGTCAGTCTGGACCGGATGAGTACCGGACTTCAGGAATACGAATTGACCGAGGGAAGAGGAATTGGTGACTCCTGGATCTGGCACATGTCTGTCAACGCACGTGTAACAGAGATTGTGACGGCAACGGTTGGGTATGATGGACGAGCGCCCGCCGTCGGACAAACGATTCACACCGGTCGGGTACAGATTTCTGCTCGATTCTGAATCATCCGGTCAGGGCCCGCTAATACAATCTGAAAATGCAATGCTGGGTCCTAGTTGGGATCAGCCCATTCGTCGTATCTGACACGCGTGATATCAATTCCAGCTGCAGCAAGCTTCTCCTCGATTCGTTCATAACCGCGGTCAAGGTGATACACACGGAGAATATGGGTTTCGCCCTCTGCTATCATTCCCGCCAGAACCAGAGAGACACTGGCCCGAAGATCAGTACTCATAACGCTCGTGCCCTGGATACTCTTTCCACCTTCGATGATCACTTCGTCACCAACGACAATTGCGTTGACACCCATGCGCTGTAGTTCGGGAATGTGTTTGAATCGATCGGGGTAGATCGACTCGTGCACTTTTGAATTTCCGTTCGCTTTAGCGAGCAGAACCGTCCACTGTGCCTGGAGATCTGTAGGAAAGCCAGGATAAATATCGGTCTTGATGCTCACTGGCCTCAGTTCATCGGGAGCCGTTACGAGAACATGATCGTCATGCATTTCCAGCTGTGCACCTGTTCGAACGAAGGACTCCAGAAACGAGTCACCCAGCTGTTCGTGTTTCGTCCCGAGAATTGTCACTGGTTTTTCGGGATTTCCAGAGATTGCGGCAGCAATCATGAACGTTCCGAGCTCAATTCGATCGGGGCAGTTCTCAAACTCGACCGGCTCGAGTCGGTCCACTCCCTGAACATGCAGTGTTCTGGTTCCGATTCCATCGATGGATGCACCCATTTTTTGGAGCATTTCGCAAAAGTGAACGACATCTGGCTCGATCGCCGCGTTTTCAAGGACAGATGCACCTTTGGCCAGAACTGCACCCAGGAGAACGTTAATGGTTGCTCCGACTGAAGATGGATTGAAGTTGACCCGACCGCCCTGCAGTCTTCCGCCCGAAGCCGAGGCCACAACGTATCCTTTATCCAGTTCTATTTCAGCGCCAAGCGCGCGAAGTCCTTTGAGGTGAAGATCTACGGGCCGAGGTCCCCACGCGCAACCCCCGGGTAGTGAGACCCGTGCCTGACCCATCCTTCCCAGAAGGGCGCCAAGCATATAGAACGATGCCCTCATCCGCTTTACGAGTTCATAAGGGGCCTCTGCTCGGTTCAATGATGACGCGTCAATCGTAATTTCATGCCCACCGCTTCCGCCGACTACGCTTGTACCCGTAACCTCAATGACCCGGCTGAACGTGCTGATGTCGCGAAGAGCAGGAACGTTGGAAATGGTGACCGGACCATCCGCAAGGAGCGCGGCTGCCATCAGCGGTAACGCTGTATTTTTTGATCCGCTGACGAGAAGAGATCCTTCTAGTAGGTTGCCGCCCCGTATGATCAGTTTATCCATTTCCGACTTGGAGTTGAGGTTCCGCAGCCAAAAGATACTGCTCCACGCAGCTGCGCATGACCGAGTCTGAGCCCGGTGCATACCAGGGTCAGGTAATGTGACCCGTCAAATGAATCAGCCCACTGAACGTTTCTTGAACGAGTGAGATTGTTCAGCTGGCATCTACAGGCAAGAATCTTTCGAAGCTCGATGGCATTTCAGGCGTATTCTGAGGGCCACCGAGTCAATAATGCCGTCACCTCCTCCAATATATCTGGACCACGCAGCAACATCACCGGTACTCGAGCAGGTGTTGGACGCGATGCTGCCCTATCTCGGCCTGGAGTATGGAAATCCTTCGGCGGTCTATACATCGGGGCGGCAAGCGCGACATACGATTGACAAATGTCGTGCAGATGTCGCCGAATTACTCGGAGTGGGCTCGGCTGAGATAATTTTTACTTCCGGGGGCAGCGAATCGAACAATACAGTCATCGCTACATTTTCAAAACCCGAGCGACAGGGAGTGATTTCGTCGAAAGCCGAACACGAAGCGATACTCGAGCCCGTCAAGCAGCTGAAATCACACAAACTGCTTTCACCGAATGAGTGGGGTCAGATTACCGCCGATGTGATACGAAATGAAGATATTAGTTCGTTCGAGCTGGCCAGTTTCATGCTGGTAAACAACGAATTAGGCGTTATCAGCCCCCTTGAGCATCTCCTTCCTTCACTTCGAAAACATGATCTCCTGCTGCACACCGATGCTGTTCAGGCAGCTCGGTTTATGGACCTGCGAGACATATGCCGTCAGGTTGATTATCTCTCGCTTTCGGGACACAAGATTGGAGGTCCCAAAGGGACAGGAGTCCTGTTTGTGAGAGCAGGAGCTCCATTCGAACCCCTGATTCGGGGGGGAGGACAGGAGCAAGATCGACGGGCAGGTACAGAAAATGTCGCCTCGATAGTGGGATTCACTCGTGCTCTGAAAATCGCAAATGAGACCCGAGATGAGTTCGCAAGACATACAGCCGAGCTCAGGGATCTCTTGATAAATCAGCTCTCGACCGGACTAAAGGAGCGAGTTCGGTTCAATTCGAGCCCCGAAATGGGAGCACCGCATATTCTGAATCTCCTCCTCCTGTCAGAGGACGGGACAGGGGTCGACGGTGAAATGCTAATTCTTGGATTGGACATCGAGGGCGTTTATGCTTCCGCAGGATCAGCCTGTAGCTCCGGAACGGTCAAGCAGAGCCATGTCCTGGACGCTATCGGTGTGCCGGACAGACTGGCGAGTGGGGCATTGAGGCTTTCTTTGGGACCCGATACCACCACGGATGATGTGTCAGACGCTGCCGAAAGAATTGTGCGAGTCGTCAATCGCATGACAGTCGAGGCTGGTCGATCGTCGTAGCTTTTCTTCAGCACTGGTGGGAGCTGAATCTTCTCCAAAACACACCACGTAGGGGAGCCTATTTCGCCTTATCATAAGCGCTAATTCCTGTGGTCGCCGAGGAAACGGGCGAAACGAAGGAAGTAGATTTTAATATCTGATAATCAAATCAAAACTTGGTTGAATTGATGCAGCCTGAGGGAAAGCTCGACGAATTAGGAGCCTTTAAAACACTTGAGCAATTCATCATCGAAAACCAGATTGCGTACGAGGAGTCGACGGGATCGTTTTCGAGATTACTGAGAGATATCAGTGTAGCCGCGAAGCTCGTGAACTGGCACATGCGCCGGGCAGGAATCGTGGATGTGTTTGGAAGTACTGGAGAGATAAATGTCCAGGGTGAGGTACAGCAGATAATGGATGCCCTGGCGCACAAGGAATTCGTCCGCGCTCTACGAAGAGGTGGGGAGTGCTGCCTGATCGGTTCTGAAGAACATTCGGAAGCCATTCCCATTCGGGCAGGAGCGGAAAGTGAGGGCAAGTACATTGTACTCCTGGATCCACTGGACGGATCTTCAAACATAGAAGTCAACGTATCAGTCGGAACGATTTTCAGTATCTATCAATTGCCAGATGGCGTGTCTGATCCGTCTGTCGAGCATGCTCTTCAACCCGGAGAAAACCAGGTGGCCGCAGGCTATGTCGTGTACGGGAGCTCTACAATCCTGGTTTACACGACCGGCCATGGAGTGAACGGCTTTACTCTCGATCCTGCAATCGGAGAATTTTTGCTCACCCACCCCGATATTCGAACTCCACGAGATGGGGGGATGTACTCGATAAATGAGGGCAATTACGAAAGTTTTGATACCGGACTGAAAAAGTATATCAAGTGGATGCAGGAAGAACGCCCCACAGAGGGCCGGCCTCTCAGTACGCGATACATCGGCTCGTTTGTGGCTGATTTCCATCGGAATCTCCTCAAAGGTGGCCTCTATATGTATCCAGCGACCCATAAGAATGTAAATGGGAAGTTGCGACTTATGTACGAAGCGAACCCCCTGGCTTTTATTGCAGAACAGGCTGGCGGTGCCGCATCCACCGGACACAAACGCATAATGGAGATCGAACCCGAGAAACTCCACGAGAGAACGCCTGTCTATATCGGGAGTCCTGACATGGTGCAGACTGCGGAGGAGTTCCTGAATGGGGTTCGAGATCTGAAGTCCTGACTTGCCAATGACCAACTTTACTTCAGCCTGGGCACCGGCCTCACTTTCCAATCTGGGACCAGGATTCGACGCACTGGGAGTCGCACTTACCAAGTGGGGAGATACTGTCTCAATCGCCCTTCTGGAAGGAAGTGAAATAAGGGTATCTTTTGCTCCAAGCAGTAAATGGAGCGGGCCTACTGAGGCGGAAAGCAATACGGCTTCGGTTGCCGCCATGGAAGTGGCAAAAACGGTTGGCTACCATGGTGGAATATCTATCGAGATTGACAAAGGATTTCGAGCCGGTTCTGGACTTGGTAGTTCCGCGGCCAGTGCTGTTGCCGCAGCGGTGGCGATGAATGGGGCGACAGGAGGGACTCTCTCAAAAGAAGACCTCATACCGGCGGTAATGAAGGGTGAATCAATCGTCTCGCATGCGTTTCACGGCGACAATGTATTGCCCTCTCTTTTTGGTGGATTTATTCTTGCTCAGCCCTCATCGCCAGAACACTTCCAACGCATCGGAGGCGCCTCAGATATATGTTTTGCCGTTGTATTGCCGAATTTGGAAGTTTTAACCAGCAATGCGCGCGCGCACCTACCGGATTCGATTCCGTTGGCTCGGGCCGTTGATCACGCCGCGCGACTGGGTCTTCTGATAAATTCGATCCACACAAATGACACGGCTGCAATTGGAGCCTTGATCATGAGTGACGACCTGATAGAGCCTACTCGCTCACAGCTCCTACCCCCGTATCAGCGTATAAAGGAGGCTGCGCTCGCCGCTGGGGCGTCGGGCTGCGCGCTGTCGGGTTCCGGGCCTGCGATGTACGCAGTGTGCGGATCCTCGGCCGATGCGAGCGACATAGCGTTAGCCATGTCAACCGCGTGTCACAATGCTGGGTATGAGTGCAGTTCTATCACAGATTCCGTAAATCTGTCAGGGGCTAGATTGACGAAATGACGGTACTTCATGGCTGAAATTCGATATCGAAGCACGAGATCGTCAGGTAAGACGTTTTCTATCGGAGAAGCTCTCGAGAATGGCCTAGCACCTGACGGAGGTCTGTTTTTACCTCTATCATTTCCCAGGATTGGGATTGCGGACCTTCCAGCAGATTCGTTCGTGTCGTGCAGTCTTGAGATCTTTTTTCGTTGGCTGGAGGGCACTGAGTTCGAAGACTCATTTGAGTCAGTATTGAAGGACGCACTCAATTTTTCCGTTCCAATCGTAGAACTGGATCAACACACGTTCGTGATTGAACTTTTTCACGGACCTACGTTGTCCTTCAAGGATTTCGGTGCGAGAACCATGGCGAGGCTTCTGGGACGGCGGCTTGAGCGCACCGGGAAGCGGATCACAATTATGGTGGCGACGTCCGGGGATACCGGAAGTGCTGTCGCGGATGGTTTCTCTGGAATTGAGGGAATCGATGTGGTGTTGCTGTTTCCGGAAAACCAGGTCAGTCCCGTACAGGAAAAGCAGCTCGTAGTCGAGCGACCAGGTGTGCATGCCTTACGGGTCCGGGGCACGTTCGATGACTGTCAGGCGCTGGTGAAGTCAGCATTCACAAACTCTGACCTGAAGGACGTAACTCTTTCGACTGCAAACTCAATAAATATCGGTCGGCTTCTTCCTCAGATGTTGTATTACATGTGGGCTGTAAAAGCTATGGGCAGCAATGAAATACAAATGATTGTACCTAGTGGAAATCTGGGAAATATGACAGCGGGTGTGTTCGCCTCACTTTCGGGAATGCCCACAGCTGGTTTTCTCGCAGCACACAATAAAAATGACTTCTTTCCGGACTTTCTTTCGGATCCGTCAGTTAGATTCAAACCTTCCGTTCGGACGATTTCAAATGCGATGGATGTCGGCGCACCCAGCAATTTTGAACGTCTATCATCGCTTCTGTCGCGCGACGTCATGACAGGATTGATAACCGCCGCATCGGTATCAGACTCGGATACGAGGAGGTCGATGGAGCGCATATATGCGAGCTCCGGATACGTATCTGATCCCCATACCGCAGTGGGGCTGGAGGCGCTGCGAAATCAGGAAAGCAGGAAGCATTCCAATAAGCCATCACTGGTGCTTTCGACGGCACACCCGGCAAAATTTCCTGCGATCGTATCAGAGGTACTGGGTATAAATCCCGCTGTACCACTTCAACTTGAGAAGCTCAACAGCCTGCCGACCTCATGCCAAACGATTGATCCAGATAAAGATCAGTTTGCTCAAGTAATTCTTGCACTCGCTCACGCTTAGCGGCTGAAGGATAGTGAGAGATGGGACTGATTATCCTTGTTGTCGGTCACGTAGACGTCCAGGATGTGTGATCCCCTCGAAACTCGTCCATCGAATCTGTGACGCAGCAGCGAGTATTTAGCGTCGTACTGGAAGAGAACCCACTCTCCGTCGATCAGACCTCGATAGGTCTGGATGCCGCTCAAATCATCCCGAATTCTAATCCGAATCTCGCCGCTGGCGGACATGTTCTTCCCCCGAGAAATGTTGAGTCCTCTGATAGATGGCGGCTCGTCGTCCATTGCTACCGCGTAGCGACCAAATTCCCTGATTCGTGTAGTGACGGTCCCATCCTTGAACTCACCTCCGGCGGAAGACAACTTACCATTGCCATTGACGCTTACGATGAGGGCCTTGGACTTTAGTTCTGTCGGCAGTTCGGATGCCTTCAAGGATAGTGTCATCCATTTGTGCACCGGAACACTCGTTTCATGCAACTGATGGACGTCAGAGTATAGACCGAGCGGACGCTGCATTAGTCGGGTGTAAGAGAATTCAGCCACGCTATAGAATGCACCAACCGGGGCTGAAAGAAGCACATCCTCCCGACCAAACGTAAACGCTCGATTTGGACCGATCGCGAGATCAGCGGGCACAACCCTGGGTGTGTCCAGGACTTTTGCTTCAACTCCGTAGACAGAAAAATCAAATTGGGAAAGATTACGTGCTGAATCTTCGACCCGATAGGTCAGGTCGTACACTCTGTCTACCTCGAGGTCCAGGAGGCCATTGCCATTGGTCTCATAAAGCGGAAGTTGATTGCCCGGAAGCAAGTGGCTTCGTTGGACCCACCATCCGGAAGTGTGATGCTCGTCGTAGTCTATGTGGGCGTTGATATAGCGGGTCTGGTCGAAAGAAAATCGATCCATTACAGACTGAAATAGGGTATACGGGCCGTTTTTCAGATTAATACGATAGGTACCCAGTCTGCTGTTCGAGCCATTGTGATAGTCGTGTGTCTGGATACCGAAACCGATTCGTCCGGAAGCCTCGATCCGATTTACACGGTTCATCACAATTCGTCCATTCCTCCTCGTCAGATCAATGAATGCATCTTCGCCCGCGCTCACGACACGCCATCCTCCGGTTCGAGAATCTCTGAGCCGGACCTGAGATCCATCTCCGATGGGATACACTTTGAATCGATAGATCCGCGGGGGAATATTGTCCTTGATGTTCAGACCCCACAGGATGGGATTTACAGGAGATCCTGTTCGTTCATCCCTTATTTCAAAGTGAAGATGCGGGCCAGCTGAGCTCCCTGAATTGCCCGACATCGCGATCACTTCTCCCTGCGCAATCGGAAACTGGCTTCGATCGGGGAAATTCTGAACATCGAACGATTCCTGGCTGTATTGAAGAGCCTTGATGTATTCGCCGAGTTGGTCATTAAATCGATCAAGATGCGCATAGACCGTCATGTATCCGTTTGGATGCGAAATGTACAGCGCATTTCCGTATCCGGTGGGAGAGACAACGATTCTGGAAACCCAACCATCGGCCGCGGCATAGACTCGATATCCGGCACGACCCTGCGTCTTGATGTCGAGCCCAGCATGAAAGTGGTTGGCTCGCATTTCGGCGAAACTGCCCGCAAGAAGAAGTGGAATTTTGAGCGGAGAGTCGAAATAAGTGTCCGGATATGGATCCGGATTCGCACTGCCAAATAGAAGGAGTGCCAGGAAGGATATCAGGAAGCCACGCAATTTCATTGCTCAAATAGGGTTCGCGACGTGAAAGGTAACACTCTGTTGAACGTTTTTATCGGTTTGATAGCCGTTTTTGTTCTGGGGGCTATGCTCCTGCAACTGAAAACGGTACTGATGCCGTTTGTCATAGCTACGCTTCTTTCAATCATATTCAAACCCATAATCCTCGGACTTAAGAGAAAGAAGATACCAACCTTCGCAGCGCTGTTTGGTGTACTGATTTTATTCTCTTTGTTCCTGTTTCTTTTGGGGTGGGTGGTGTTCGCGAGCGTGGAGACTTTCGTGAACGAATTACCAAAGTACGAAGCCAAGATGTCCGTTATTGTTGAGGATACAGAGTCGACACTCATGGGGTGGGCAGAGCAATTCAATATTGAGGCGACTGATTTCAAATGGAGCGATGCAATTGAGATCTCCTCTGTTACTTCGGCTCTTACGACAGGACTTGGGTCGTTTATCAGTTTCATAACAACGACTTTTCTCGTGCTCCTGTTTATGCTCTTCATTCTCGCATCCAGCGGGGAATTGTCGACCAAGGTTCGGGAGGTCTATCCGACTCAACATGCAGACTGGATGGCATCCGTATTGAAGACCATCGACTCACAGGTTCGACAGTATCTTGTCACCAAAACAATCGTGAGTCTTGGAACGGGGGCTCTTACCTGGCTCGTTCTGCTGATTCTTGGGGTTGACTTCCCGCTTGTATTTGGGTTCATCGCTTTTGTCCTGAATTACATTCCAAATATCGGAAGCACGATAGCAGTGCTGTTTCCGTTTGCGCTCACCCTGCTTCAATTCGAGACTCTTGGAGTTCCCGCGATGGTGATTCTGGGACTTGGAGGGATCCAGGTGGTGATGGGTAACGCTATCGAGCCGCGAATCATGGGATACACGCTGAACATCAGTCCTCTGCTGATACTGGTGTCTCTCATCTTCTGGGGCTGGCTCTGGGGTATATGGGGAATGGTGCTCGCAGTACCGATGATGGCAACCATCAAGATCGTCATGGAAAATCTGGAAGCTACGCAGCCCCTCGCGGAGCTGATGGGAGGTCGTAGCAGCCGACCAAAGAATCAAAGCTGAGGATTCCCCGCGATAAAGACTTGGTCGATCAGATCTTTTCCACCAGCATAGATGTAGCTGTTTAAGACTTCGTCGGCGCTCAATCCTTCGGTCAGGGCATGAGAAGTACTCAAAGCGACGAAATCAGCATGGCTTTCAGGCTCGATTCGGCCAACCGGTAAACCGGAAGCCAGGCGTCCACCTTCACAGGCGAGCTGGTATAATCGTGTTCCTGAACCCAAAGAGCCGTCAAACTGAAACACATTCCTCCTGCGCTGAAGAAGGCGACTGGTGTAATCCAACAATCTCACCTCTTCTACGGGGGAAACGCTGGTGTTACTGTCGGATCCTATTGCCCAGGATCCTGACAGTCCGACATATTTTTCGAACGGAAAGTAGCCATCACCAAGATCCGCTTCAGTTGTCGGACAGAGGCCAATTGTGGCTCCACTTCGAATAATGCCGGACATTTCGGCGTCAGATATGTGGGTTGCGTGGATCAGGCACCATGACCTATCGACCTCCATCGACTCCAGAAGCCATTCTACAGGACGCTTACCGGTTGCCAGCATACACTCGTTGATCTCGCGGGCCTGCTCAGCTACATGAATGTGCACCGGAGAACCTGGAGCAGTTTCTCGGCGATGATCCAACAAGTCCTTCAGGGAGTCGTAACCCACCGCCCGAAGAGAGTGCGGGGCGTAGCCGATGCTTTGGAGTGAGCCGAGATCCATCTCCGCACGAAGATGCTCGATCAGTCCCAGATACACAGGGGTATCCAGTACAAATGAGCGCTGGTCTTGAGCGCTTGGCTGATCCCCAAATCCAGCTTGCTGGTACAGAACGGGGAGTAGGAGAAAACGAATACCCACCTGACTGGAAGCTCGCAATAGGGCGTCACACATCAGGGCAGGAATCTCAGCATTTGATCGATCAATTGAGCCGTGTGTGTAATGAAACTCACACACGGTGGTGTACCCATTCCTCAAGAACTCGTCGAACACACGAACTCCGGTAGAGTGTTGAGTTGCTGGAGTCATCTCCGCAGCAGCGGAATACATGAGCGTTCGCCAGGACCAAAAATCATCTCCCGGTTTCGAAAACCTGTGCGTTCTTCCCGCGAGACCTCTCTGAAACGCGTGGGAATGCACATTTATCATTCCCGGGATAAGGAGATCTACCCGATTGGCGTCTTGAGCTGGAGCAATTGTGGTGATCACACCGTCTTGATCGAACTGGACGCTCACGTGCTGATGCCATCCGTCGGGGAGCAGTGCCCAGTTTGCAGAAATCTGTCGAGACGGTGCGAATTCACTCATGACTGAATGTAGTCATGATGGCTCGTGCTGCCCAATCGAAAGCGACTACTCTTGTGATTCAAGAAGGCGGTCGATGATTTCAACAGAGCTCACATTATCCGCCTCAGCATTGAAATTGTTGACGATCCTATGCCGGAGTACGGAGACCGCTGTGTCGCGCACATCCTGGATGACGGGGGTCAGTCGACCGTCGAGGGCCGCTGCAGCCTTGGCACCCAGGATCAGGAACTGAGAGGCCCTCGGGCCAGCGCCATAATTTAAATAATCCTTTATGAAGCTCGGGGCGAGATCATTTTTTGGTCGGCTCCTGGTAACGAGCCGAACTGCGTATTCAATTACATTGTCTGCAACGGGCACCTGTCGGACCAGGGCCTGGAATTTCTGAATATCGGCCGCTGACAGGACGTGTTGACGGTCTGGTGAATCTGCACTGGTAGTCTGTCTGACAATCTCTACTTCCTGGTCGAAAGAAGGATAGTCAAGCCAAAGATTGAACATGAAACGATCCAACTGGGCTTCCGGGAGTGGATAAGTCCCTTCCTGTTCAATTGGATTCTGTGTAGCCAGGACAAAAAACGGCTCCGGAAGTGAAAACGTATGACCAGCAGCAGTCACGCGATGCTCTTGCATAGCCTCCAAAAGCGCAGCTTGTGTTTTCGGGGGCGTCCGATTGATTTCGTCGGCAAGAACAATATTCGCGAACACAGGCCCCTTCACGAACTTGAATTGGCGGCGCCCGGTGGTCGCATCTTCTTCAATGATTTCCGTGCCGGTTATGTCACTGGGCATCAGATCGGGTGTGAACTGGATGCGCGAAAACTGCAGATCCATCGCGTCGGCTATGGTGTGGATCAGCAGTGTTTTTGCCAGGCCCGGAACTCCGACCAGCAGGACGTGTCCGCGGCAGATCATGCCTACAAAAATTTGCCTGATGATTTCATCTTGACCGACGATGACCTTGGCAATCTCCTGTCTAAGGGCTCGAAATCCGGTATGAAGTTCTTCTACCGTATCAGGGGAGGTCGTAATTTCCATATGAGATTGTTTCGAGAATCCTAGTTGCCAGCAAGGAATAGGGCCTTGGCCTTGCCGCGAATGTCAATATAAACTGATTTCTTCAGCTCGGTGAACCATTCCTGGGTCACCAGGGCTTGCTTGTCCTGAAGTGCTCTACTTTCGATGAGTTCATAGTCCGTACCTATATCAACGCGGTGTTCTGCAATCCTGGCGTCGAGGCGCACTATGTGAAACGCTCGACGTCCGTCGAGCAAGTCTACTTCAAACGGTTCGGATAAGTCTCCGGGCTCGAGATCGATGAGTGCACGCTGCCACGATCCGCCAAGCGCTTCAATAAACAGATTTTGCTCTCCTGTACTCGGGTCGGTAACACGTCCGCCACGAGACTTGGATAGCTGCTCCTCGGACTCTTCACGTGCGAGTACTTCAAAAGATGCGCCTTTCGTCAAGATCGAGTCGCGAAGCAGTTCCAATCGCTCGATCGCGGGAGCGTCGTCCACTTTTTTATCGTCAAATGATATAAGAATGTGGTTATAGTCTATCCGGTCTCCACGTCGTTCATTCACTCTCAGAAAATGCAGCCCAAATTCCGTCTCGAAGATGCGCGAATAAACCCCAGGGGTAGTTTGCGAAGCTATAGCCGCGAATTCCGCGACGACTTCGTCGAGGCTCATATCTTCATAGAGACCACCGGTCTGTGCAGATCCCGGATCATCTGAAAACAACTGAGCCATCTCTTCCATCGAGATAACGCCCGCAACGACAGAATCTCGGATCGCGGAAATGATTTCTCTGGCCTCATCTCGTGCTGCATCTGTTACAAGCGGCATTCGCACAATGTGTGACAGCCGAACCATATCAGGCAAAGTGGGAAGAGAGTCTGTGGGGACCTGGTTGAACCAGTTCTGGACATCTGTTGGCGTAGCCTTGATCCCCGAAAGCTTTTGTCTACGGAAATCGTCGGCCAGAAGTCGGTCGCGAAATTCCTCTCGCATGTCTGCCTTGACCTCCAAAATCGACTGACCGTAGAGTTCTTCGAGCCTGGCCTGACCCCCTTCGCGGGCTTCGAGTTGATCGATTTGCGCATCCATCATTTGATCGACCTGCAGGTCCGAAACAACCAGGTTCGTATCTCTCTTTGCATGAATTACCAGCACTTGTTGCTCGATCAGATGTTCGAGCGAATTCTTCCACATATCCTCGGAGTAGGGGATGCCCTGCTGGTTCATAACCCCCATTACAAAGCCGTCCACCTCGGACTGGAGGATGATATAGTTGCCGACAACAGCGACAATTTCGTCAAGTATACGATCCTGTTGTGCCTGCACCTGAGCGGTCACAAAACACAATAAAAACGCCAGACATGTTGATCGGCCCCATAGTTGGAGGCGGCGATAAGAAAGGTATCTCATGAATAGAAGTGAATTACCAGGCTGACGTGATCACCCGGTCGTGTGTCTCCGACTTGCTGCTCTATAAACGGTCCCTGCACGCAAAATAGTATGCGTCTGGAGCGGCGCCGCTTCGCAGATAACTTAACGTATCTCCAGATCGTCCCTCGATAGGGCTCGTGTGCGGAGCCGTTGAACCTGTCGTGCAAACAACTGTTTCCTCATTTGAATCGCCACGCGGTCTCTCAATTCGTCTGCAATCATGTCCAGAGAAGGCACCGTTCCCGCCGGGACACGATCGATGAGCTGGATGAGATGAAAAGCGTCCTCATGGCCGAAAACTGGTAGCACTTCGCCGGGTTCTATGTTGTTCACCGCCTCGGTCAATCCAGGTATTCGAGCAAATAATTGACTCTGCGGATAGTATGAGTTCAGTTCCGGGCCTCCGAAAGAATATCTGGAATTCAGATTCAGGAGTGCTTGAGTCTCTTCTGGCTCCCCGGCGAGCGATTGCAGGATGGTTCTTACAGCATCGGCAGTATCGGGATTGACGAATACAAGGTGTCGAACCCGAACGAACGGCTCTCTGAGCGCCAGTTGATCTCTGTTCTGGTCGTAATAGGACCGTAGGGAAGCGTCGTCAGGGCCCGCTCCCATTTCGGTAGCTGCCATTCTATTCACGAGGGCATTGATGAGCACGGATCGCTCGTTGTCTGCAAGCAATCTCTGAACATTCGGATCTCCCTTCAATCCCCGCGACACGGCTTCCTGGAATAACAGTTCGTTGGTAATCCACTGTTCGACGATCTGTGACACGGCATCACTTGAGTCCAGAAATGCTGACGTGTTCTCCAACAAATGATTGATCTCGGCAAGTGTCAAAATTTCGTTGCCGACTCTCGCAACATAGTCTTCGCTCTCGACACGTTCGGCGCAGCCTGCAAGAGTCAGAAGAACAGTGACCACTACCAGGACGAGCAAATACCCCAGAGGTGTTCCTGAAACGATATGGGATCCAGGCACATTCAATTTTCCGGCTCCATCTCGACTTGGTCAAAAACATGAACCAGATTCTCCGGAAAAATGGCCACGGTATATTTTTGTCTCAGACGCGCAATCAGGGTAGCCTCGACCAGGCCCTGATATTCGTTCAGGACCTGAGATCGTGCTTCCTGAAAGGTCATCTGACGCGCCGGATCAATCCCGGCATGATACAGAACCACGAAACCACGATTGAATGAAACCGGGTCGGTTATTTCTCCCTCCTCCAGATCCAGAACCCGGTCGTATATCGAGCCTGTAGATTCGAACGTGTACGTTGTGTCGGACCGGACTGAATAGGTGGTATCCGTTGCGGCCTGCTCGAGAGCAGCATCAATTCCGGCGGATCGAACCGCTCCGACAAATCCGGTCATCTGGGATTCCGTTCCGGACGAGTACGAAATGACCCTTACGCGATCGACGAATTGATATTCGGAAGAGTGAGCGGAGTAGTACTTTTCCATTCCCGAAGTATCCGAAGAGGCAGCCGTCCAGATTGAGTCCTCCATCAATCTGAACAGAATCAATCCATCCCGAAAATCCCGCATAGTTTTGCTGAAAGATGAGTCCCGCTGTTCCAGGAATTCTACCTCGCGAGAAACTGCCTGCTCATCTAAATACCTATCTGCGACAGCATAAATCCTAGCGCGACTTCCGGTTACGTTCGGGAGGCGCGAGGAGGAAAAGTATTCTGCAAATTCGCCGGCTGTCAATTCGTGGGTTTCGAGGCGGAGAAAAATGGTTGACGACTCATCCGGTTCCAGGTCTCCCGTGGCTAACATCCGGTAGAGAGAGTCCGCGGTCATTGTGTCCACCCACCCATCCACCAGCGATGAATCCACCCAGGCTTCGAGATTTGCCCGAAGTCCTGCTGCAAATATTTTCTCCGCATCAGCGGCGCGTGGCATACTGTTAACGCGATTCTTCAGCGACTCGTATTCTTCTTCGTACGTGCCAAATGCTGTCTCGTCAATATATTTGATGAAGTGCTGACCGAAAGGAGTCGTCACGGGTCCCTTGTACTCTCCAATGGATTCTATGGAAAACGCCGCGTCCCTGAATTGAAACGGTAGCCCTGCGTCGAAGGACAGGGTGCCAATATTCCCCCCCCTCTCAGCTGAGTTCTGGTCGTCCGACAATTCAGCGGCAACGTCTTCGAAACCATCGCCCGCAGACAGGCGCGTTCTAACGCGTGAAGTTCGTTGATCAACATCGGCTATATCCGCTGTAGAGGCACCCCGTGGGCGAATGAGAATGTGGGCGAGCTCGCGATCGCCCGGCATCGGCATTTTATCGGTCACCTTAAGGATGTGGTATCCGAAGTTTGTTCGGAAGACATCAGACACGCTATCAATTGATGTCGAAAAAGCCTGATCCTCAAACTGTTTGACCATTCGACCGCCCCCGAAGAATCCGAGGCTGCCCTGGTATCCCGGAGCGCCGGGCGATCCTTTCGCAGATGGATCCATTGAGTGGCGAGCCGCCATCATTCCGAAATCAGTTCCCGACAGTACAGAATCTCGAATCGCAACAATTTTTGTAAACGCAGCTAGTGTATCTGAGGGGGACGCTGCCAGGGAGACGGTAATCAAAATGTGGCTTGCCGCGATTGCTTCTTTTCGACGGGCGTACATCTCTCGAATCAAGGGCTCCATGACGTTTCGCTCCATCAGGTAGGGCCGGGCCAGTTGAGCCCGGTACTGCGCAATCTCATTTAAAAGAGACTCATCCATGTGGTATCCGGCTTCGCGGGCCTCCAGAACCTTGATCTTGAAATCGACGTATCGAGAGAGAAAATCCTGATACGAAGCCAGTGTATCCGTGATTACTCCCGCGTTGCCATTGGTGCGAGTGTACTGCTGCTCGAATTCGTCGAGATCGAGCGATTTGCCGTCGATGACGGCCAGTATCGGATCAGTGGAGACCTCTGGTTCATCTACCGCTAGCGGTAGAGGCGCGGCACAGGAAGAAAAGAGAACTACTAGAAAGAGGAAGAGTGATGAGAGAAGTCGGTGGGAAAACATGCGTCTCGATTTCACCTGTCATTTGTTGAATAATCACCTCAGCGGGTAAATCCGCAGGGCAATTTACGCGCATCCACGCAAATCCATCTTCAATGGTTCCGGTCGCGGGACCCAAATCATGATTCATGCAGCAACTTTGGCCTACCTGACCCGTCATAGAATTGTTAACATGGAGCCTGAGATCCACACGGATCCCAGCATGAGCAGATCCAGACCCATCGGGTGGTCCAAAAAAAGAACCGTGCATGAATGAATTTGCACTGATAGAATCCTTCCAGGCGGGGGATGAGTTCGCCTTCGTAGGGATATACAATCGGTATAAAGGACCGGTCTATTCTTTCTGCTACAAAATGCTTCTCGACTCGGACAGTGCGAAGGATGTTATGCAGGAAACATTTCTTCGGGTGTACGAAAACCGAGACCGACTGCTGAAAACCAGCTCATTCAAATCCTGGTTGTTCACCATCGCCAGAAATCAGTGCCTGAACTCGCTCAGACGCTCTGGTAGACACGTTGGACTTCAGCCGGATACTTCGGAACTGATCGTTGCGAGCGAGACCCCGTTCACCAAAATGGAAAAGCTGGAGCAGGTCAAGTTTGTCGCCCAGTTTTTGGATTCGCTGAATCCGGATTACCGCGAAGTCATCATATTGCGCGAATATCAGAATTTAACTTACGAGGAAATCGCTGCTGTGACACGGAGTACGATCAGCGCGGTAAAATCCCGACTGTTCAAGGCCAGACGGAAGTTGGCCAGATTAATGGAAAAAGCGATGGTAGCCTCGGAACTGCGATTTCAGCAGGTCGAAACGGGTAATGTTGCAAGCACCACTCTTCGGAATAATTGAAGATGGGGAGGAGAACAAATATGACTGATCAACGAGAAAATAACAGTGAGTTCCAGCGTCATGAGGAGGAGTTAAATCTGTTCCTTGATGGAGAGCTGTCGTTCGATCGTCAGGCCGATCTTTATTCTCATTTGGCAAAACACCCCGCGTCGCGCTCGTTTATGGATAGTGTAATGTTGTTCAGACGCATGAGCAGACAGGAGTTCATTGCGGTTCCTCCTGCCGCGGATGACGAATTTTTCGACCGATTGGCAGCCCTCAAAGCTTCCAATTCCCAGATCGATCGCGTTCAGGATCGTGAGCCGCTGTGGAATTCAAGAAAACCGATTTCAATGCGAACGGCACTTGCAACAGTCGTGGCTGTTTTCATGGTCGGACTCCTGCTTCCAATTTCAAATACAACCGACGCAACTTCGTTTCTGGAGCAGGAGGAAGAGCGGGTTTTCTTCGATGCACCTCAGACCCGTGTTCTCCAGTCCTACATCTATGTCTTCGTGCCTGGATTGACGATTGAAGCGGACGACAACTAGTCGCGTGCCATTCGTTGTCGTCAGGCCATTCTCTTTCGTCGGGATTTCACGCTAGGTACACAGGATCCGGGGCTATTCGGCCTTCCACAGGGTGAGTTCAGTGGTATCTTCACCGATTCGAATATCACTGCGGTACATTTAGATCATGCGTGTTCGTTTCGCTCCAAGTCCAACCGGATTTCTCCATATCGGGGGTCTCAGGACAGCTCTGTATAATTATTTGCTCGCCAGAAAGCATGGTGGAGTCTTCCTTTTGCGCATCGAGGACACGGACCGCTCGAGGTTCGTAGCCGAGGCAGAACAGGATATTCTCGACTGCCTGGCCTGGGCCGGTCTGGAGTTTGACCACGGACCGGGAAAGGAAGGCGACTCGGGTCCATACCATCAGTCGAAACGAAGTGCACTCTACGAGGCTGCAGCCGAAGCTCTCGTACAATCCGGCAACGCATACATAGCATTCGATTCCCCGGAGGAAATCGAAGCTATGCGGGAAAGACACCGCTCCCAGGAAAATCCGTCGCCTCGATATGATTTGATCACGCGAAGTGAAATGTCCAATTCTCTAACCCTGTCTTCTCAAGAAGTCGAACGCAGGATTGAGTCGGGCACATCGCATGTCGTGAGGTTATTGGTTCAGCCGGGTAAGTCGGTTCAATTCGACGACCTGGTTAGGGGAAGGGTCACGTTTGAATCTGATACGGTGGACGATCAGATTCTGGTAAAGTCGGATGGATTGCCCACATATCACCTCGCGAACATCGTGGATGATCATGAAATGGGCATTACGCACGTCATAAGAGGAGAAGAGTGGCTGCCATCAACTCCCAAGCATATCCTGTTGTACGAGGCACTGGGGTGGGCAGCACCCAGAATGGCACACCTGCCACTAATTCTGAGCCCAACGGGGGGAAAGCTCTCCAAACGAAATGCCGAAAAACAGGGCATTCCAGTCACAGTTACCCAATACCGGGATGCTGGATACGAGTCGCAAGCAGTTGTGAATTTTCTGGCGATGCTGGGGTGGAATCCGGGAGATGAGCGTGAACTGTTTTCTCTTGATGATCTTGTGCAAACATTCAGTTTGGAAAGAGTTGGACAGGCAGGTGTCCAATTTGATCTTCAAAAATTGAGCTGGTATAACCAACACTATTTGCGGGGAAGATCCAGCCGGGATATAGCGGGACAAATGCATGCGCGTATAAATGAGCGGTTCGGCGACTGTTCACTTGATAGCCTGGTCGCCGCAGTCGACTTGATGAAAGAGCGAATGGTATTTGCGCACGATATTCTGGAGGCGACTTTTCTTTTTGAGAGACCTCTCACGTACGATGAAAAATCGGTCCAGAAGAAGTGGAAGGTGAATTCGGGAAATCTCTTGGAGGGCTTTTCAGCGGTGCTCGAATCCACTGATCACTGGACGAGCGAGGTTCTCGAATCTTCACTTAAATCCACTATTGCCGAACTCGAAATCGGCATTGGGCAATTGATGTTTCCCGTTCGGCTTGCGTTGAGTGGCCTGCCATCAGGTCCAGGTCTCTACGACATGATGGTGTTCTTCGGTCGCGCTGAGACGCTCTTTCGACTCAATGACGCAATGCAGAGACTGCCCTGATTCAAGCCCGGAGAATTGCATTTACGAGGCTGAGCGCGGCTGCGTACGGATTGGTGCTTTCCGCCTCGATCTTTCGTTTCAGAGCCGCTTTCAGCTCAGAAAGATGGGGATCCGACGAAATGCGCTGCTCAAGCAGATAGTTGACCGCGTCATCGAACCAGAGTCGACGTTGGTCCCGACGCCTGCTTTGAAAGGAATCACCCTCTTTCATGCCATGGCACAGACGTTCGATCGTCTGAACGAGTCCATAGACTCCATTTCCCGTCAGCGCCGAGGTAAGCAACACCTCGATGGCAGGTCCCGACCCTTTGAGGAGCTTCAGGGATTGTTTTAATTCCGCAGCGAAGGAAGCTGAAGCTATTTCATTGGATCCGTCACTTTTGTTTATGGCAACGATATGAATGGTCTCCAGAATTCCCCGTTTTATCCCCTGGAGTGAATCACCGGCTCCGCTGATAGCGACGTATAGAACAAGATCGGTCAGGTGAGACACGCTCGATTCAGATTGGCCTACACCGACAGTTTCAATGAGAACGCGGTCGTAACCGGCGGCTTCGCAGAGGAGAATAGTTTCTCTGGTCATCTCGGCGACACCGCCTAAAAACCCTGAAGCCGGCGAGGGGCGAATGAACGCTCTGTCACTGTTGGACAGCTTTGTCATCCTGGTTTTGTCGCCGAGGATACTGCCGCCAGTCCGAGTGCTGGAAGGATCAATGGCCAGCACAGCAACTTTTCTCCCATTTTTTATAAATTCGAGACCGAGACCTTCAATGAGCGTGCTTTTCCCGGCACCAGGTGCTCCAGTCACCGCAAGGCGAACGGAATCGGTCGAATTTGTGTGGCAACGCTCCAGAAGTTCGAGCCGTAACGCGTGGTCTTTACCACGCCTGCTCTCGATGAGCGTGATTGCCCTGGCCAGCGCTGCTCGATCGCCCGCTCGAATAGCCACAAATAATTCGTCAACGTGTGTCATGGGGTATCCGCAGCTGCATCGTGAATGAGAATTGCCAACAATTTTCCAGCCGCTTCTGGAATGAGAGTGCCTGGTCCGAACACCTCGACTACACCTGCGTCCTTCAGATACCCAATGTCCTGCTCAGGGATAACACCACCCGCAATTACGAGGATGTCTCCGCGCCCCAGTTCTTTGAGTTGCTGGACAAGTTCTGGAATCAGTGTTTTATGCGAGCCTGCCAGGGTTGATATACCTACAACATGAACGTCGTTTTCAATTGCCTGTCGGGCTGTTTCGGCTGGAGTCTGGAAAAGCGGGCCAATGTCGACATCGTAGCCCAGGTCCGCGAATGCGGTCGCGATCACGCGCGCACCCCGGTCATGGCCGTCCTGGCCCAATTTGGCCACGAGAATACGCGGTCGTCGCCCGGTCTTGCTGAAAAATATGTCAGATTGTTGCAGCACCTCGTCCAATGTACTGCGTACCGCATACTCGGACGCATAGACTCCCGTGAAGGATTGGGCTACGGCAACGTGTCGTCCGAAGACAGACACGAGCGTTTCAGAAATCTCGCCGAGTGTAGCGCGAGCACGGGCTGCGACAATGCATGCTTCGAGGAGTAGTCCATTTGGGTCTGATGCAGCCGCCGAAAGACGACTCAACGATTTGTTGACTTTACCAATGTCCCTGTCGGCCTTCACACGTTCAAGTCGATCCACCTGTAGCCGACGGACAGAAGCGTTATCAATCTCTCGAACAGAGATTTGTCTCTGAGATGCTGCCTGGAACTTGTTGACTCCAACGATGATTTCTTCGGCTGAATCGATTTTGGCCTGCCTCTTGGCGGCAGCTTGTTCGATTCTCATTTTCGGAATACCTCTAGCAATCGCCTCCGCCATTCCACCGACCTCGTCTACTTCGCGGATGTGAGACCTAGCGCTCTGGATTAGTTTCTGAGTCAGATCCTCGAGATATCTCGAACCCCCTAAAGGGTCCACCGCCTTTGAGATATCAGTTTCTTGTTGAAGGATCAACTGAGTGTTTCGAGCGATCGTTGCTGATTCGTCAGTAGGAAGTGCGATCGCCTCGTCAAGTGCGTTGGTGTGCAGGGACTGCGTATGACCACAAATCGCCGAGATGGCTTCGATAGTGGTTCTTGCCACGTTGTTGTAGGGGTCCTGCGCTGTGAGGGACCAGCCCGAAGTTTGGCAATGAGTACGCAACTTGCTGGATTTGGGATTCTTTGGGCTGAACTGCGCCATTAGCTCCGCCCACAGAACTCTGGCCGCACGCAGTTTCGCTACTTCGGTCATCACATTCATCCCAATCCCGAAAAAGAAGGAGACTCGAGGAGCGAACGAATCGACCTCCAATCCGGCAGCTATTGCCTGTTTCACGTATTCCAGACCGTCGGCAAGCGTGTACGCCAGTTCCAGGTCTGCAGAGGCTCCGGCCTCGAGCATGTGATAGCCACTGACCGAAATGGCATTGAAACGGGGCATGCGCTCCGATGCGAACCGAATGATGTCGCTGACGATTCGCATCGAAGGCGGGGGTGGATAAATGAAGGTGTTCCTGACCATGAACTCCTTCAGGATGTCGTTCTGTATCGTGCCCGAGAGCGACCCTGTAGAAACCCCGGATTCCTCGGCCGCCACAATGAAAAAAGCCATCACGGGTAAAACGGCTCCATTCATGGTCATGGAAACGCTCATCTGATCGAGCGGGATGTCTCGGAAGAGGATTTTCATATCCTCTACGGTGTCGATGGCCACTCCGGCCTTACCCACGTCACCCACAACTCGTTCGTGATCGGAGTCATATCCCCGATGCGTTGCCAGGTCGAAAGCCACCGACAACCCCTTTTGTCCAGCGGCCAGATTACGCCGATAAAATTCATTCGACTCTTCGGCAGTTGAGAAACCAGCATATTGCCGGATAGTCCACGGGCGTACGGTGTACATGCTGGCATAAGGACCCCTCAAATAGGGGAACTGACCAGCTGGTGGTAGACTTTTCTCGGTAGTGGGAGCAGCGTAGCGGTCGGGGAGCTGAAATCCCTCAGGAGAAATCCATGAAGACGTTTCTGGAACCGGATTGAGGGAGGCTCCGGGCGGGGACGGATACGTAAGTTTCTCCATCAATGCGCCCTCCAGATAGGGAAGGAATTGGAGTCGAGAACTTTTTTCTCAACCGCCTCAAGCGACTCCTCCCCGACGAAAGGCGATGATGCGTGCTTTCTGTCATCCGCCAGCCACGACAATACGATTTCAGATGACGATAGGGACGCTGGTGGCAAGTCTTTAATCTGAAGAAACCGTTTCCAAGCAAGTTGCGAGAACTCGTTGGTTGCTTTCTCTATGGTGAAAGAACCGGAAAGTGGATCCGACACTCGGCTGAGATTGCTTTCATGGTTCAGGATATGCAAGATGTTGCTTGCAAGGCGTCGGGCTTCGGGATCATGGTGGCCCTTCGAGTGCACGTTCCAAGGCTGAATACTGAGTACATCGGTGCCGCCCATCACCGCAGCCAGCGCATGGACGGTGCAGCGGATCAGGTTGTTGTCCGGCGTGCGCTCGCTGAGGGACATGCTGGAGGTCACGGAATGCAGCTGAATGCTGGGTCCTACCTGTCCATGAATCTCCTTCAGGTGATCCAGAACACTCCTTAGGGATCTCAACTTGCTGATTTCAGCAATCATCCGGGAACCAATGGAAACGAAAACGGATGGGGTCCTCTTGCCTGACTGAAAGAGCCGTTCCAAAGCATAGAGGGCGAGTGTGATCTGGGAAACGGGTCCGAAGCCTATCGACTCATACGGTAGAAGATCAATTATATCTGAGGAAGATGTACTGCCATCCTCCGGGAAGAGGACCGAGCGGATCGTACTATCTATCAACGCAAGATTTTCGCCGGCCCCCATCCAGGATTGTACTAACTCTGGCGACGATCCAGACAACAGAACAGTGACTGGTGAACTGGAATGCGAACATTTTTCGTCACACAGCCAGAGACCGGGCTCGTCACCAGATCCCACAAGAGGAAGGTAGCGAACACCCGCGGGTGTGTTGAGGCTTGTCCAGCTGGCCGACTCCACCAGAGCGTCAATAGTGATTGTCGCGTCGGGGCGCCAGATCAGATCCTCGCTTGAAAGCTTGCCCCGCGATTCTTTTTCTATGAGTTGACTCCAGTCCAATCCGTTCCGAATGAGAGAATAAATTGAGTGATTAACGAGCCGCTAAACTACGGTAGCGTCTCACTACATCGAATAGCGCGATTCCGAGGGCGACGGAAACATTCAGAGATTGCTTTGCACCAAATTGTGGAATTTCCAGGGCGAGATCGCATTCGGCGAGGAGTTCGTCCGATATGCCGGTTACCTCATTGCCGACAACGAGGCACAGCGGAAAATCGCCGGAAGTCAGATCAGTAGAGCTGGTGGGCGCGTCCGTAAGCTCAAGAGCAGCAACAGTATAACCCATTGTCCTTAAGGCTTTTACTACAAATACCGCATCATCACATCTTCTCCAGGGAACGAATTCTTGTGCACCGAGCGCGGATTTATTGACACCCTTGTGATTCCCGTCTGGCGTGATGCCCGCAAGAATCACTTCTGCAGCCAACGCACCATCTGCGCTCCGAAGAATGGCTCCGACGTTGTGCGCAGACCGAATATTTTCGAGTAAGACACATACAGGATGACGATCAATCGACCTGATTTTAGTTGGATCTACCCTCCGTATTTCCTCGTGCGCAAGTTTGCGCATATGTTCTTACGCGTTCAATTCATGAAATTCCTTTCGCTCCGTCATTGAAAGGTCGGCAAAATCGGGATAATTTGAGCGGAAACATGGTGAATACGTGATTATTGCGATTGATGGGCCAGCAGGCTCGGGAAAAAGTTCTACCGCGAGGGAAGTGGCTCGGCGCACCGATTCTCTATACATCGATACGGGTGCCATGTATCGTGCGGTAGCGCTGTTGTCACTTCAGCGAGGTGTCAATCCCGAAACCAAGGATTTTGATGAACTCATCCCACAAATCAATATCAGTTTGGAGCAGTCTGAAAGCGGCGTTTGCGTGTTTCTCAATGGAGAGGACGTGAGTGAGCTCATTCGCTCCAGTGATGTTAGCGATATGTCATCCCGAGTGAGCAAACGACTGGATGTACGAAACAGAATGGTAGAGTTGCAGCGCGAGATGGCCGCTGAGGCACTGAAATCCGGGATCTCGGTTGTCATGGAGGGGCGCGATATCGGGACGGTTGTCTTTCCCCAGGCGCAATTCAAGTTCTTCCTCGTAGCGGATCCGCGAGTCAGGGCCAAGAGAAGAGCCCTGCAGATGAAAGAAGAGGATCTCGAAGCTGATCAAGACATTCTATACAAGGATATAATCGAAAGAGATGAACGCGACGCGACGAGGACTCACTCCCCGCTGACCCGGGCCGAGGACGCTCTCGAAATCGATACCAGTAGCATCTCTCTTGAAGAACAGGTGGAGAATATAATAGCGGTGATATCGGGGAACGAGGTCGATTAACGTCTGTAGAAGTGGGTCTGAGCCAAATTGGCCCAGGCCCGATTTTGGTTAGGGAAGCCATCGGGAGTGTTATCAACTAGACCGAGCCCGCCGACAATTCCCGTCTACTCTGTTTCGGCGAGTGGCTCATACGTAGATCCATGGCTGAAGACCAGCAAAAGGACATCCAGGAAGAGGAGCTAGCTCCCGGTACTGAAGAGGTCCTGCAAGCACAACAAAATCCAGAGGAAGAAGCTGCTGATAGCGCAGTAGCGGACGCCGATCCTGAAGCAGCTGAACCCGAAACCGAAGGGGCTTCTGAGCCGACGGCTCCGGACGAACAAGTTGCGAACGAAGAATCGACTTCAGAAGAGGCTTCCGATAAGGAAATGCCGATTGAGCAGGCTGAACAGCCCTCCGATGAAGTAACCCCAGAATCGTCAGAAGACGCCCCTGTCGAGGTAGCAGAGGCTGCTGCAGAGGAGGTCACTGAGAAAGCGGCTCCTGAAGAGGCACCGGTCGACGCCGCGGAAGCTGGGACCGAAGAGTCCGCTCCGGAAGAGGCACCGGTCGACGCCGCGGAAGCTGTGACGGAAGAGTCCGCTCCGGAAGAGGCACCGGTCGACGCCGCGGAAGCTGTGACGGAAGAGTCCCCTACCGAAGAGGCACCAGTCGAAGCCGCGGAGGCTGTGACCGAAGAGTCCGCTACCGAAGAGGCACAAGTCGAAGCCGCGGAGGCTGCGACAGAAGAGTCCGCTACTGAAGAGGTGGATGCTAGCCCGACTGAAGAAATCGAAGCAATCGGATCCGTGGAACTGGCGCCTGGCATGATCGGATACACTGGTGAAATTTCCGGCGAGGTTTACAAGCTGGAAGATCTGGACAAGGTCACCGATCCAGAAGATTGGAATGTTGGTCTGGATGACCTGCGAAAGCTGGTCGAGAACACTCTTACCAACGTTTCTGAGCACGAAATCGTTGCCGGAAAGGTGGTGAGTGTTGGTGAAAAGGATGTCGTCATCGATATCGGCTTCAAGAGCGACGGAATCGTATCCCGCAGTGAATTCGACTCAGAGCTTACGGAAGGCGAAGAAGTTGAGGTGTATCTCGAGCGCATCGAGGACTATCACGGTCAGCTTGTTCTTTCTAAAACGAAAGCCGACACCGTACGTCGCTGGCGCAGGATCGAGGACGCCTTCAACAATGAAGAAGTTCTTGAGGGGACAATCATCCGCCGTATCAAGGGTGGAATGATCGTGGATCTGTTCGACGGAATGGAAGCGTTTCTTCCCGGTTCGCAGATCGATGTCCGACCTGTTCGCGACTTTGATGCCTACCTCGAGAAGAGGATGGAATTCAAGATCGTCAAGCTCAACCCCGCCAACGAAAACATTGTTGTTTCTCACAAAGCGCTCATCGAGAAGGATCTCATGGCGCAGCGGGAGAACATTTTGTCGACGATGGAGCCAGGGCAGATTCTCGAAGGTCTTGTCAAAAACATCACTGATTTCGGTGTGTTCATCGACCTCGGCGGTGTTGACGGCCTCCTCCATATCACTGACCTGTCGTGGGGCCGTGTATCGCACCCATCAGAACTGGTCAGCCTGGATGAGAAACTGAACGTTGTTGTTCTTGATTATGACAAGGAACGCCAACGAATTTCTCTCGGACTCAAGCAGCTTCAGAAGCATCCGTGGGAAGACATCGAGGAAAAACTCTCCGGCGATCAATTGGTCGAAGGGAAGGTGGTCTCGATCACCGATTATGGCGCATTCGTTGAGCTCGAGAAGGGTATCGAAGGCCTTGTCCATATCTCGGAAATGAGCTGGACGGAACACATTCGCCATCCTTCCCAGATGGTCTCCCTCGGTCAGGTTGTTTCGGTGAAAATCCTGAAGGTTGATAGCGAAGGGAAGAAAATATCGCTGGGAATGAAACAGCTGGAGCCGGATCCGTGGGAAAATATCGCTGAGCGATATCCACCGGGAACCGTAATGCGAGGAAAAGTTCGCAATATCACCAATTTTGGTGTGTTTGTTGAGATTGAGCCTGGTATTGACGGGCTGGTTCACATCAGTGACCTGTCCTGGACCAAACGAATCAGTCACCCAAGTGACATGGTGAAGAAGGGTCAGGAGCTCGACGTGGTTGTGCTGAACATTGATACAAGCGAACGCCGCATTTCCCTTGGGCATAAACAAGTGGATACGAATCCATGGAATCAGTTTGCCCAGGTCTACGCTGAAGGCTCAACTTCCGGCGCCAAGGTTGTTCGCATCGAGGACAAAGGGCTTGTAGTCGAACTTCCGTTGGAGGTAGAAGCGTTCCTTCCCGATGGTGAGCTACCAGAAGGGCAGTCCATGGCTGACTTCAAACCGGGCGACGAGATCGCAGACCTTTTCGTGATTCGTTTCGATGTCAATCAGAAAGAAATCATTCTGAGCGCAACGGAACAAGCTCGTTCTCAGGAGCGCGCAGAACGTCGAGCTGAGAAGCGTGACAAAGCGGTGGCTCGCGCCGATGAAAAGCGTGATGTGAAAAAGTTCATTCAGAAAGAAACCGCTGGAGGAGCCGCTACCCTCGGCGAATTGAGCGGATTGGCTGAACTGAAGGCCAAAATGGAACAAAGTGAGGTGGTGGTTGGCGACGAAGAGGTGCCCGTAGAGGAATCTTCCGCGGATGCGGAGCCCGTTGCAGAAGAAGCCTCAGCTGATGCGGCCGCTGTAGAGGAAGCTCCGGCCGAAGATGTCGCCGTGGAAGAAGTAGCTCCGGTCGTAGAAGATACTCCGGCAGAAGAGGAGACTCTGGTCGTAGAGGACGCTCCTTCCGAAGAAGCAGTAGCAGATATGGCTGAAGCGCCTTCGGAAGAAGATGCGGTTTCTGAAGATCCGGAAATGCCAAAGCCCAAAGCCAAAGCGCCAAAAAAGGCCGCGAAAAAGTCTACTACCAAGGCGAAACCTAAAGCTAAGGCAAAGCCAAAGCCAAAGTCGAAGACTAAAGCCAAGGCGACGGCCAAGGACAAAGAAGATGCAGCTGAATCAGCGAGTGAGGACACGGAAGAAACTCCTTCCGAAGATGCTGGTGAAGAGAGCTGATCGAAGCTGTCTGCTCGATTGAATAAAAGAGGGGCGGCATAACAAATGCCGCCCCTCTTTCTATATGTATAGTGGAGAGGTGAAAGAATACTAGATATGGACTTACCAGATTGGAAATCGTCGACTCCCAAGGAGAAGCAGCTCAATAAAGCACTTCTCGCGAAATCGACGGGCCTCGTCCACAGACTGTTGGAACGTCTTCTCGCCGACGAAGAAATCAACCTGTATCACAGTTACGCGAACGTTGTATCGATCAGGCGACTTGGATACAACGATCACGGCCCCGTTCATGCCCGAATCACGACCTACAACTCACTCAAGATCTTAGAGCTACTCCACGAAAGCGGAGTCAAAACAAGTCTTGAGGACGAAAACGCGGGTACGATGGAGGATTCTGCCCTCGCGATAACTCTCGGATGTTTCCTGCACGATACGGGAATGGGCGTCACGCGGGATCAGCACGAGTGGCATTCAATTACCCTCGCTGATCAGTTTATCATCAGGTATTTGAAATGGATTCTACCAGACGATCTTGCCCGGCAGATTGTCCTGCGCTCGTTGGCACATGAAGTGATAGTCGGACACATGGCTCACACTCGGATTCACTCGATTGAAGCGGGAATTGTCCTGGTAGCAGACGGCACGGATATGACCAGAGGTCGCTCGCGTATTCCGCTCAATCTGGAGCTTGATCCTTCCGTTGGGGATATGCACAGGTACTCGGCGAATACCATCACACGCCTCGAAATTGAAAAGGGAGAAAACAAGCCCGTCCGCCTCGTCGTCAAGATGGATAATGCTACTGGACTTTTTCAGATCGAAGAGGTGTTGATGACCAAAGTGAAGGCTTCTCCCATAATGAAGCACCTCGAAATTATAGCGGAGGTCGGAGATGACCCGCCTAGATTCTATCTGCGATAGCCAGAGCCTATTTGACTCCTGATATTAGGCATTGAGCCCGCTCCAATTCGAGCCTGCCGTCGATCACTTCGGCCAAATATTGGCTGAAGAGTGGCCCAAATTTGAAGCAATTACCAGACCCCCCGTAAAGACGATACACGGATCCTGTGTGGGCCACTGCCATGGTCTCTGTTTTCGTCATCGCGTAGTAACAGCACCCAAACTTTTCAGATTTACCCAGTCCATCTGGAAATCGAGTATGGAGTAAGGTCCTCATTTCTTGCTGTTCTTCCCTGGAGACCTCACGTTCCAGGGTAGGATCTCCGATAAGGCGGGCAGAGTGGTTACCATATTTGGCCGGAAACCGATCGCTCGCTGGAACGAAGTAGAATCCACGATCATCCGCCAGATCCATGACAATCGGGCAGCCATTTTCGATGCGGGCGAATCCAGGTACATCTCTGTGCAACGCATAGGTCTGTTTGATAGGTTGAATTTCGGATGGGAACAGATGCGAGTGCCAGGCACCGGTCGCAAATACAACGAGGTCGGATTGATGGGTGAGCCCTTCATGGGTGGTAACTGATGGATCATCAAAAGAAAAGCTTGTAATCCGTTGTCCTGCTTCAAAAGCAACACCGTTTATCTGAAGTAACGCGTGCAGCGATTCGAGTATTCTATCAGCTTGGAGAATGCCACAGCCTGCGGTTTCAAAGGCGACCTCATTCCGATCGAATTCCAACCATGGATATTTCTCCTGGCACTCGGGTGCCGTCATCTTTCGGTAGGGAATACCAAGCTTCCCGAGTCCCGAAAGGGAAGCGGAGAACCACGTGCCATCCATTCGTCCCACCGAAAGAGATCCTGTTTCGGTAAAGTGCGATCTTCCCAGAGAAGTCCAAAGTTGGTCCCACGCCTCAAAAGCCTCGGGGACTCTCTTGCCATACTCAGATTGGGTGCCGTACGGATATCTGATTAATCTGTGGTGATCGTAACTCGAGCACAGACTATTTGGAATATCGTACTGATCGAGTACGGTAACCGAATGACCCCTCAAGACCAGTTCGCGGGCGACGCACATACCGAAAATGCCGGCTCCAACGACGATCACCTTCATCGGGTCAGCCTTTTATGTAACCAGAACGTTTTTGCAAGGTCCTCAAAACCCGCATGTCTTCGAATTTGACGCAAGACGCAGTATCTGTAGTTTGTTAGCTACGAAGATAGTGTGTTTGGAATCTTCAGAAAGCCAGTGAGTTCGTAATTGCGCGAGTGAATAACGGCGAAAAACTACATATCGTAAACGAGCAGGAGGGAACGCAGGTACCTTTTTTGAGGGGCATATTAACGAGGTCCCTTCAAAAGGCTGGTCTCAGTTTTCAAGACGCCTACAGGATCGCTTCTGATATACGAGGCGAACTGGCGGATGCTGGCGGCATCAAGACCTCGATCCTGAGAACACGGGTAGCAGCGTTTCTGAAAGAAAATGGGTTCCAACAGCACCTCGACTCGTACCTGAAGCAACGGCCTGATCGGCCGGTCCTCAAAGTTGTTACGCGAGACGGTTCGGAAGCACCGTTCTCGAAAGCTCAACTGGCGGATTCGCTTGAGATCTGCGCTCTTCCGCGAGTGCAGATATACGAAATGGCCGCCTCCATCGAAGGTGAGCTGATATCCCGTGGCATTGGTAAGGTTGACTCTCTCGAATTGACCACCATGATCCTGGAGGTCCTCGAACGCGTAGCCGGCAAAAGTGTAGCGGACTCCTATAGCCGATGGGATGACTTTTCTCACCTGGGTCGTCCGCTGATCTTACTGATCGGGGGAACCACGGGCAGTGGCAAAAGCTCTATTAGCTCCGAATTGGCACATCGTTTGGATATTGTTCGGACGCAGTCAACGGATATGCTTCGAGAGGTAATGCGTCTACTGGTACCGGAACGGCTTCTTCCAACGTTGCATTCTTCGTCATTTGAGGCCTACCAGCAGCTGGAACGCGCCGAAGAATCGGAACATGCCACCAAAGAGATGATCGATGGATTTCTGACACAGGCCAGTCATGTATCAGTAGGAATCGAAGGGGTCCTGAAAAGAGCCGAGAACGAGCAGGTATCGCTCATCCTTGAAGGGGTTCATATTCACCCTGCACTGATGGACAGGATTACTCGGCAGACAGATGCCTTGGTAGTGCCTGTTCTGCTTGCCGTTTTAAAGCCCAAACGCCTTAAGAAGAGGCTGGTGGGGCGTGGCCAGAGAATATCATCCCGGCGCTCAAAACGGTATCTCAAGAGCTTTAAAAAGATCTGGAGCCTGCAATCTTACCTGCTCTCCGAGGCTGACCATTACAATACTCCGATCATTCCAAATGAGGACGAGGAAGCAGCCGTGCGAGCCATCATGCAGACGGTCTCGGCCTATCTGGAGAAGGACCTGGCCGGCGCCCACACGCAAGAGCCTGCTGTCGCGCAAGAAAACGAATCAGAAGTTGGCGACGACAGTTAATCGAGCCGTGATGGTCGCGCCATCTTCGAAATCGTTCTTGTGGTAAGTCGCGTTGGGTATTATTTCCACGCCCTTTTCTGGGGCAATTGAATAGCCCAATATCATCCAATGATTGGAGGATTTTCGGAGTGGGTCGTCTTGATTGACGAGATCATATCGAGCTATGAGCCGCTGTGAGGGAGTCGTATTGATAAATCCAAACACCGAAACACCCAACGCAGTATCGTTGATCTTGTCGTTATCTATCGACCTTGGATTGTAAAAGGCCTCCAGCCCAATCTGAGCCTTCTGTCTCGCGTAGCCCACAAATGCGCTGGCGTTATATGAAGTCCCATCCTCTATCAGATAGTAGTCCCCACCGAGAGAAAGGGTTATCGAACTACTCGGATAAAATTGAAGCTGGCCGTAGACTCTCTTGAATTTGTCCGTTTCCCTCTTAAGTCCGGAGTTGTTGGCGTACATGAGGGCGTATTTTACCCGTCCGTCGGAAATTACGGGGCCGCTCAGGGTGAGACCCATATCCCGGGAAGAAGCAATCCCATTCCGGTGCTGTATGGTTTTTTCGAGGCTGCGATACGCCCAATGCTTTTCAGCTACCCCCCAGATTGGGGGAGGACTGAGACCAAACGAAACATTGTGTCCCTGTCCAAAAGCATTTTTCCACGTCACAAAGATATCTTTGACAAAGGGTGACATTTTTCCCTGGCCTGTCACGGATCGATCGTTTGCTTCCAGCCTAAACCGGCCTGAAAAGCTCTCGGAAATCGTGTAGTCAGCAGTCAGGTAAATCCTGCTAAATCCGAAGCCGTGTTCGTCTTCCCCGATTCCATCTGGTGTATCAACCGTGTAGGAGTAGTCTGAAAACACGACCCCACTGAAGGATAGATCACTCTGAGCGAACGCACTTGTCGCCAGTGCGGCCGAGCAGAAAATTATCGCAGTCTGAAGAACGAGTCTTCTTTTCAATGTCATTGCGTTAGCCGTTATCAGTCATCCACGTTGTCAATCTGAGCTTTCTGCAGCTTACCGCTGTAGTCGACGTAAATGGTCTTGGTCTCGGTGTAAAACTCGAATACCTCCCATCCTCCTTCGCGGTGACCATTTCCGGTGCCCTTAACCCCACCGAAGGGCATGTGAGCCTCGGCACCGATGGTGGGGCCATTCACATAGGTTATGCCCGCTTCGATATCGTGCATTGCCTTAAATGCCGTCGCTATATCCTGGGTATATATCGCGGAAGAGAGTCCGTATTCGATATTGTTTGCTACAGAAACGGCTTCCTCGTAGGAGGATATTTTCAAAACAACCAGAACCGGACCGAATATTTCTTCCTTTGCCACACGCATGTTTGGTGTGACGTTCGTCATTATCGTAGGCTGAAAAAAGAATCCATCGCCGAGGCCCTCGCCTTCAGCCCTTTCTCCACCCAGCGCAACTGTCGCGCCCTCGTCCTGGCCAATCTCTACATATTTTTCTATCATTTCCAGGGCAGTGGCACGTATCACCGGGCCCATCTCGGTTTCTTCCTCGTTTCCGTAGCCAATCTTGATCTTCGACGCGGCCTCTTTGAGACGGGATACAAGATCATCGTGTACATCCTCATGAACGATGAGGCGAGACGTTGCGGTGCATCTCTGCCCAGTAGTCCCGAATGCCCCCCAGAGCAGTCCGTCAAGGACGAGGTCGAGATCGGCATCAGCGAGTACGACCATCGGGTTTTTGCCGCCCATTTCGAGGGAAAAACGTTTATGCATCCGGCCGCATGCTTCACCAATTTTGGAGCCCGTTTCTGTCGACCCTGTGAACGAGACCGCGTTGACGTCCGGGTGCTCTACAAGTGCTCTTCCCGTATTCCCGCTTCCCTGTACCAGATTTACAACTCCAGCAGGAAGGCCGGCATCTTCGAATACTTTGACCAGTAGTGCACCGCTGTGTGGCGCGTCTTCGCTGGGTTTGAAGACAACGGTGTTTCCGCAAGCGAGCGCGGGAAACATCTTCCAGGTCGGTACGGCGACCGGGAAATTCCACGCCGAAATAACTCCACATACTCCAATAGGCCTGCGAATCGACATATTGAATTTGTCGGGCATCTCGCTTGGAACGGTGTGACCGAATAGACGTCGCGTTTCAGAAGCCGCATAGTATGCGGTATCGATAGCTTCCTGGACATCTCCTTTGGTTTCAAAAAACGGCTTTCCCATCTCGCGTGTCATTTGAAACGCGAGCTCGCTTTTGCGCTCAGTCAGGATATCGCCAATTCGGCGGAGGAAGTCGCCCCGGGCAGGTGCGGGCATCTTACCCCAGGTCTGGAATGCCTTTCGCGCGGCGCGCACGGCATCATCTACGTCCTCGACACCTGACTCGGGAAATTGGCCAATCACATCGCTGTTGACCGCAGGGTTGATGTCCTTAAAGGTCGAGCCGCTGGCAGAATCTTGCCAGATGCCGTCGATGTAGTTCTGAGTAAGTGCGTCAGACATAGAAACAGAGGTTCATTAGGTGGTAATCAATCTGCGCAAAATAAGTCAGTCTCCAATCTGAGAACAAGCAAAGATTCTGCGTGGAAAATCAAGTCACCGAATAAGCGCTGGTCGTATATTTCGTCCCCTTCGGCGTATCGGAGGTGAATAGAGGAGAGTTTATTATGATCAATTTGGAAAGCAGGCTTTCTCAGCGTGTCCAATCGGTGCCGCCGTCAGGTATCCGGCGCTTCTTTGAGATCGCCGCGACGATGGAGGAGGTGATAACCCTTGGAATAGGCGAGCCCGATTTTGTATCGCCGGATGCGATTTTGAAAGGGGCTCATAACTCCATGCTACAGGGAAAGACGGGATATTCGGCGAACGCGGGAATCCTGCCACTTCGAGAGGCGATTTCGGAAGAGATTCAGCGGTTATATGGCGTTACTTACAGTCCGAAAAATGAGATTCTCGTAACGGTGGGAGCGAGCGAAGCGGTTCAGCTGGCTATGTTGGCACTCCTGAATCCTGGTGATGAAATCCTCATTCCGGAGCCTTGTTTTGTGTCCTATGGTCCTACGGCCATATTCGCAGGAGCAACGGTAGCGTATGTGCCTACCTCTGTGGAGAACGATTTTCAAGTGACGGCAGAGGATATTGAGTCACGGATCACAGAGCGTACCAAGGTCCTGTTTCTTGCCTATCCGAGCAATCCGACGGGCGCGGTTTTGAGAAGGGAGATTCTCGAGGAAATTGCCGAGGTCGTTGAGCGGCACGACCTCTTGGTATTGTCTGACGAAATCTATGATCGACTCATATACGGCGACGCATTCGCTCGCGGACACACCTGCCTACCTTCAATTGAAAGCCTTCGAGAACGGACCGTGTTGCTGGGAGGATTTTCTAAAGCGTATGCCATGACCGGATGGAGAGTTGGCTTCGCGTGCGCACCCCCACCGATCTACGAAGCGATGTACAAACTGCATCAGTATATCATCATGTCTGCTCCTACGGCGAGTCAATGGGGAGCTCTTGCCGGGATGACGGAATGCCAGGAGGATGTTGAAAGAATGCGCAAGGCCTATGATGCGCGTCGACGGACTATTGTGGACGGATTTCGTGCCGCGAGCCTGCCCACGTTTGAGCCAGAAGGAGCTTTTTACTGCTTTCCCGACATCACATCCACCGGCCTGAATTCGGAGGATTTCGCCCAGAGATTGCTGGAAGAGGAACACGTTGCGGTGGTTCCTGGAGACGCGTTTGGACCGAGCGGAGCAGGTTACGTACGATGCTCCTATGCTAACTCGATGGAAAACATTGAAGAAGCAGTTCGCCGGATTTCGCGCTTTGCAGCTCGTTGCCAGGAAGCCGTCCTTTCTACGGCAAATCCCGAGTAGGCAAGAATGATTAGACGCGCGACAATTATCGGTCTGCTCGTAGCGCTGGCGTTTCACCTGGCTCTGGGATGGCAGTTCAGCGCGATTGGTGCTATCGTCGCAGGATTCCTGGCACCTCAAAAGGGTGTTCGAGTGGGAGCATTATCGGTGGCATTTGGTTGGGGACTGCTGATCATTTTCAATTTCGTGGTGGCCACACCCGAGACCGTTGAAATGACTCGAATCATGGCCGCTCTTTTGGGAAATCTACCACCATTTGTAACCGTTCTGATAACTCTTTGCATTGGGCTCCTTCTGGGGAGTATTGGAGGATGGGTCGGATCGGCAATGAAATCAACTAGAGATAAATCGAGAAATGGATAGAGATCAGATTCGAAGCCTGTCAGAGCGTGTGGATACGCTCGGGAGGTATCTTTGACATTGCGTCAAGAGAAGAAAAGCGCGCGCGTCTGGAGGAGAAGCGACTGGATCCAAATTATTGGAACGACTCTGAAAGAGCCCAGCTTACCGAAAAAGAGATTGCAGTAGAAAAGGCCTGGATTGATTCCTTTGGCCAGTTACAGACGCATACGGAGAACATAGACACTCTTGTTCAGATGGAGGCTGAGGAGGGTGAGGATCTGGCTGAGGAAATCTCGACCGAGATTCAAGCACTGGAAGAAAAGATTGAAAAACTCGAGCTGAAAAGCCTTCTCAGCGGCCCGGATGATCAGCGAGATGCGATTCTAACCATCAATCCAGGTGCTGGAGGGACAGAAAGCCAGGATTGGGCTGAAATGCTATTGCGCATGTACACGCGCTGGGGCGAGCGAAACGGATGCAAGGTTCAACTTTTGGAATACCAGGCCGGTGACGTCGCGGGAATCAAGAGCGCTTCTCTGGCTTTGAGAGGAGGGTATGCTTACGGATATCTGAAATCGGAATCAGGAGTACACCGTCTGGTTCGAATCAGCCCTTTCGATTCCTCGGGCAGACGCCATACGTCGTTTTCGAGTGTATTTGTTTTTCCTGAAATTGACGACACCATTAAAATCGAAGTAAAGTCGGACCAACTGGAGATGCAGACCTTCAGATCGGGAGGCGCTGGTGGACAGAACGTGAATAAGCTTGAAACGGGTGTCCGATTGATATGGACTGGGACGCTTTCGGATGGATCAGATGGCCGGGTAGTAGCCGAGTGCACCGAAGAGCGAAGTCAATTACAAAACCGCGAGCGTGCACTCACGATGCTCAAGAGCCGGATCTATCAGCTGGAACTGGATATTCAGGCAGCGGCAAAGAATGCGATGGAAGGAAGTAAGAAAAAGATCGAGTGGGGTTCACAGATTCGCTCCTACGTTTTTCAGCCGTACACCATGGTAAACGATCACCGTACCGAGACGAAAGTCACTGATGTACAATCAGTTATGGATGGTGATATCGAGGAGTTCATCAGGGCTTCTCTGCTACAAGGAGTCAAATAACTTCCCGCCCCATGAGACACCAGGTAGACTTTCTTGTATTGGGCAGTGGTGCCGCAGGCCTGTCCTTTGCGCTCCAGGTAGCGGAGCACGGCTCCGTTGCAGTGATAACGAAGCAATCGGCAGTTGAGTCCAATACGACCTATGCCCAAGGTGGAATAGCGGCGGTTATGGATTCGGCTGACAGTATCGAGACGCATGTCCAGGATACGCTCATAGCAGGTGCGGGTCTGTGCGATGAAAGTGTCGTAAGGTTGATCATCGAGGAAGGCCCCCAGCAGATACGTCAGCTCGTCGATGGAGGAGCGACATTCTCATCTGATAGTGGCAAATTGCACCTTGGCCGGGAGGGTGGACACACGGCTAATCGCATTGTTCACGCAGCAGATGCGACGGGAGCAGTCATCGAGCTTTCTCTGCTGGAGCGCGTGAAAAAGCACGCTAACATTCAGCTCTGCGAGTATCACTTTGCAGTTGAATTGCTGACGAATCACCACCTGGGCCAGCATGTTTCAAAAATTCGTCCGGACATCGATTGTTTTGGTGCGTACGTGTACGATATCGAAACTGACCGAGTTGATACTTGGCTGGCAAAGGTTACCATGTTGGCTACCGGAGGTGCGGGACAAGTCTACCTTCACACAACAAATCCGGGTGTAGCAACAGGAGATGGCGTCGCAATGGCTTACAGGGCGAAAGCTCGGATCGCCAACATGGAATTCGTGCAGTTCCACCCGACGAGCCTTTATCACGAAGATGCTCGATCATTTCTCATCTCGGAGGCCGTGCGGGGTGAGGGAGCGTATCTGCTCAATGGCGCCGGTCACAGATTCATGCCTGACTATGACTCTCGCGCCGAGCTTGCGCCTCGCGATGTGGTAGCGCGCGCGATCGACGATCAGCTTAAAGCTCGGGGGGAGAACCATGTATGGTTGGATATCACACACCGGCCAGCAGAAATGATTCATTCCCACTTTCCGAACATCGGTGCAAAATGTCTTGAGTATGGTATTGACATCACTAAAGACCGAATTCCAGTGGTACCTGCGGCCCATTACTTCTGCGGGGGTGTACACACAGATGTTGATGGACGGACGTCCATAAACCGACTGATGGCAAGTGGAGAGGTCGCGTGTACAGGACTGCACGGAGCGAACCGACTGGCCAGTAATTCGCTCTTGGAGGCCCTAGTGGTTGGTAAGCGGTCCGCAAAAACATCGATCGAGGTGGCCTCGGACAATGCATTCTCCGAAGATATTCCGGATTGGGACGATAGTTCGACCGAAAATCCGGCTGAGTGGATCCTGATATCTCACAACAGGGATGAGTTGCGACGCGTGATGTGGGACTATGTCGGAATTGTGAGGTCGGAATTGCGCCTTGAGCGTGCCGCCCGTCGAACTCGCTTTCTTTTTGAGGAAACGGAAGCGTTTTACAGAAAATCCAGAGTTTCAGCGGGCCTGTGCGAGCTTAGAAATATGATTGCTGTCGCATACTTGGTTGTTCAAAGTGCCGCCATCAGAAGGGAAAGTCGAGGACTTCACTACATGACCGATTACCCGGAAATGGTAGAGAATGAGGGACGATTGACACTCATTTGATAAAGCTTGAAGGTCCCCTCAGAAGAATTCTTGAAAGCCGTTATTGTCTCGGTCATTTATTGATTTTACTGCCGTTTCTACCGTATATTTGGTGCTGCGAATGAATTGGGAGGCGGTCTTGTCGCCCTTTTTTGTTGAACGGGGAGTACTGTGACGCCCGTCCGAGCTTTCGGACCGGGCGTTTTTTGCAGAGTCAAGTTTAGCATAACCGTTCGTCGGAAAATGAATACTGACTGGAAATGATTGAGATCAGCGGACATAACGAAGCTCTAGCACAACAGGAGGCTCCTCTCGAGGCGCGAATTAGTGCATTAGTGGACGAGTTTCTTGTCCGGGACGATCTTTTCTTAGTGGGCGTTTCGATAAAGGGCCAAAAGGGATCTCGTTTGATCGAGATATACATCGATGGTGACGACGGCGTAGAAGTTTCAGTGCTAGCGTCGATAAGTCGCGAACTGGCGTTCGTTCTGGATGCCGAGGACATGGTGAAGGGGAAGTATCGTCTCAACGTTTCCACTCCCGGTGTTGATCGCGCCTTGACGACCGAGCGACAGTTTGTTCGGCATGTCGGAAAACACTTGGAAATTCTTGTCAGGAATGAAAACGGAGGAACTTGGATTGAGGGTGAAAACCTCGGTATGAAAGATCGCGTTCTTCAACTCAAGACGTCATCTGATACTCGAGACCTGTCACTGGATTCAATTTCAAAAGCCAAAATTAAACTGCCCTGGTAGGGTTCTGAAGCCTGAACGGCTTCGAGATACTCAGAACGATAAAGAATATGCAGAATTCAGATCTTGTTTCTTCGTTTGCAGAGATTGCGCGAGAAAAAGGAATTGATCGTGATTCCTTGCAGTTGATTGTAGAGGAAGTCTTCCGAGCCATGATTCGGAAGCGGTATGGATCAGATGACTCTTTTGATATCATCCTGAATCCAGACCACGGTGACATGCAGATCATCCACATTCGAGAAGTAGTGGATGACTGGGTGGTAGAGGACCCGGTTACTCAAATCGAGGAGACCGATGCAAAGCTGATCGATGAGGATTTTGAAATAGGAGACGAAGTAGCCGAAGAAATTGAGTTTCGAGACTTCGGCCGTCGTGCAGTGATGACTGCCCGACAGACATTCAGTCAAAGAATTCGGGACATCGAAAAAGACAATATCGTTGAGTGGTATACGGACCTGGTGGGCGAAATCGTCGTGGGTGAACTGTACCAGATGAGACGGCGCGAAATCTTGGTGATGCATAACAAGGCAGAGCTGAAGATGCCCCGCGAGGAACAGATATTTAGAGACCGTTTTCGTAAGGGCGACATGATACGCGCGGTCATCAAGGAGGTCGGAAGAGAGCCGAATGGTGATCCTCGAATTGTGATTTCTCGGGCTGATGTTCTCTTTATGGAGCGACTGTTCGAACTAGAGGTACCAGAAATCGATGAGGGTCTCGTCGAGGTGAAGAAAATCGTGCGTGAGCCTGGAGATCGGGCAAAGGTGGCCGTAATCAGCTATGACGAGCGAATTGATCCGGTCGGAGCGTGCGTTGGAATGAAGGGATCACGTATCCACTCTGTGGTTCGCGAACTCGGAAACGAAAATATTGACGTAGTTCAGTGGACTGATGATTCAGTTGAAATGATCAAACGGGCGCTATCTCCTGCGAAACCTGTGATGGTCCAATTGAATGAAGAGCTTACCCCACCACGGGCGAAGGTTGTCGTCCGAGCTGATGAAGTAAGCCAAGCGATCGGAAGGGGTGGTATTAACATCCGCCTCGCCTCTCGTTTGACAGGCTACGAAATCGATGTCTACCGTGAGATTTCCGAAGAGGAAGAAGACGTCGAAATCCAGGAGTTTTCGGACGAGATTCGCGAAGATCTACTCAAAATGCTTCGCGATATTGGCTGCGATTCTGCCAGGGCTGTTCTCGAGCTCTCGAGAGATGAGCTCATTCGACGGACGGGCATGGCAGAAGAGGACGCACAAAACGTCCTCAACGTCATTCGCGCCGAGTTCACCGAAGAGGACGCCGGTACAGCTGCATCAGCGAAAGATCCGGCAGCTCCAACTGCTGGGACAGAGGCCGAGGGCGAAACGGCTGTTGCTACTGAAGAAACTCCGGAGGCGGAGGCGACCAAGGAAGCTGAAGAAGGCCCAGAGGCCGAAGCGACTAAAGAAGCTGAAGAAGTCCCAGAAGTCGAAGCGACTAAAGAAGCTGAAGAAGTCCCAGAAGTCGAAGCGACCGAAGAGGCTGAAGAAGCCGCAGAGACCGAAGCGACCGAGGAGGCTAAAGAAGCCCCAGAAGTCGAGGCGACCGAAGAAGCTGAAGAGGCCCCAGAAGTCGAAGCGACCGAAGAGGCTGAAGAAACTCCGGAGGCGGAGGCGACCGAGGAGGCTGAAGAAGCCCCAGAAGTCGAGGCGACCGAAGAAGCTGAAGAGGCCCCAGAAGTCGAGGCGACCGAGGAGGCTGAAGAAGCCCCAGAGGCCGAAGCGACCGAGGAGGCTGAAGAAGCTTCAGAAGTTGATGAGGCGTCGATGGAAACGGAAAATGTAGAAGACGAATCTCCAGAAGAGGATGCCCTAGCACCCGATTCTGAGGATTCATCGGATAAGGCTGAGAAAGCGTAACCCGCTTACCCAGCAATATGGCTCACTAAAGCGCGATAGATGTCAACGATAAAAAAATTCAAAAAAGTTAGGCTTTTCAGGCTGGCCAAAGAGTTCAACGTTTCTGTTGATGCTTTGGTCGAGCATATGGAGGAATCTGACCATGCGGAGGCACTCACCGGGAGAGGCATCAACGCTGCTGTATCTTCGGAAGAGGCGTATGACGACCTCCTGAACTTTTTCGCCGATGACAAGGTGCAAGCCGATCGGGTCAGCAAGAAGAGAGCCCTTCTTCGAGAAGAAGAAACGGAAATAGATGGAACGGACGTTGCAGTTGAAGGCGACGATCAAACATCTCCCGAGCCAGAAACAGCCGTAGAAGCTGAGTCCTTACCAGAAGTAGAATCATCTTCCGAAACAGAAGAGGTCCTTGATCCTCTTCCCGAACCAGAAGAGGTCATCGAGGCGGAGCCGGAACCTCCAGTCGACAAGGAGGAGATCTCAGAAGTCCCGATTGTCGCTGAGCCTAGAATAGAAGAGGTGGCGGTTGTTGCCGAAGAGGAAGACAGGAAGGCTACTCTCGAAATTCAAGAGTTGGAGTCTTCCGATTCGTCCGAAAAAGGAGAAGACGCACCGACAGAAACTCCTTTAGAATCCCCACCTGAAGAAGACGCGCCAGCCGCGACCGAGACAGAACCGAAGACCGAGACGGAACCGAAGACCGAGACGGAACCGAAGACCGAGACGGAACCGAAGACCGAGACTGAATCGAAGACAGAGACCGAACCGAAGACGGAGGCGAATGAGACCGAAGCAGTCTCGCAGATGGTTGAAGAGCCGGGTGAAACTGGTGAAGGAGAGCGTCTTACGACAGAAGCAGAAAATATTTTAGCTGCCGACAGGTATAAGCTCACCGGTACAAAGATTCTCGGAAAAATTGATCTCGAAAAGGTTGAAGACGCGGAACCTGGAGCAAAGCGAAAAAGAAAGCGCAAACGTAAGCGTATTCCTGGAGCTCCTGGTTCAGAGGGCAGCGCACCGGTTAAAGCCGGCGAAGCCGCAAGCAAGGCTAGGGGTAAGAAGCGAAAGAAAGGGCCCGTTGTTGACAAAAAAGATGTCGAGGCTAATCTTCAGGAAACCCTTCGTGAGCTTGAAGCCGGAGCAAGTCGCGTACGTCAGAAAAGGAGACGCCAGCGACGAGATGATCGTGCGGCACAACGTGATCACCAAGAAGAGGAATTGCAGGAAAAATCCAGCATTCTCAGAGTCACGGAATATGTCTCAGCGGGTGAACTGGCCAACTTGATGGATGTCGGAGTGACTGAACTAATCAGTACACTTTTTGAAGCTGGAATGATGGTTTCCATCAACCAGCGGCTGGACGCAGATACGATTACGATCGTAGCGGACGAATTTGGATTTGAGATTGAATTTATATCCGACTTCACTTCCATCGACATTGAAATTGAAGATGATGATCCCGAGGATTTGCTCCCTCGAGCGCCGGTGGTGACGGTTATGGGTCACGTCGATCACGGGAAAACATCACTATTGGACAACATTAGGAGTGCAGATGTTGTAGCGGGTGAGGCCGGCGGTATCACCCAGCACATCGGTGCATATCAGGTGGTACTCGAATCTGGAAACCACATCACATTCCTGGATACACCGGGGCACGAGGCATTTACTGCGATGCGTGCACGAGGTGCTCAGGTAACTGATGTTGTAATTTTGGTGGTCGCTGCAGACGACGCAGTTATGCCTCAAACAATTGAAGCCATAAATCACTCTCAAGCAGCAGGCGTGCCCATTGTTGTCGCGATAAACAAGGTCGATAAGACGGGTTCCAATCCGGAACGAGTAATGCAACAGCTGGCTGATCAGAATGTATTGGTCGAACAGTGGGGAGGAAAAATTCAATGTGAACTGGTTTCAGCGCAGACCGGACAGGGAATTCCAGAGCTACTCGAACGAATATTGCTCGAGGCCGAATTGCTCGACCTCAAAGCGAACCCCGATCGAAACGCCGTTTGTACAGTCATCGAATCCCGCCTTGAGAAGGGGAGAGGGAATGTAGCGACCGTTCTCGTTCAGAATGGCACACTCCACGTAGGAGATGCCTTTGTAGCCGGAATCTGTTCTGGAAGGGTTCGAGCCATGTTTGATGAGCGTGATCAACGCATTTCACATGTCGGCCCATCCCACCCTGCACTAGTGATCGGGCTAGATGGTTCACCCGATGTTGGTGATACCTTTATCGTTCTTGAGGCCGAAAAGGAAGCGAAGGAGATTGCTAATAAACGCCATCAGATTCACCGCGAGCAATCATTGCGGCAACGAAAGCATATCACGCTGGAAGAAATTGGACGCCGTTTGGCTATTGGCGACTTCCGGGAACTCAATTTGATTGTCAAAGGCGACGTGGCAGGTTCAGTTGAAGCGTTATCTGACTCCTTGCTCAAATTGGGTACGGAAGAGGTGGTCGTCAATATTATCCACCAGGGTGTTGGTGCCATCAATGAGAGTGATGTCGTACTGGCCTCGGCCTCGGATGCCATCATCGTCGGGTTTCAAGTGCGTCCTTCGGTTAACGCCCGGAAGCAAGCGGAGCAGGAAGAGATAGATATCAGGCTTTATTCAGTCATTTATCAAGCGATCGAAGAAGTGAAGGATGCCCTCGAGGGACTGCTTTCTCCGGAGAAAAGCGAGAGCATTACCGGGTCCGCAGAGGTTCGCGAGACCTTCAAGGTGCCGAAGCAGGGAATGATTGCAGGGTGTTTTGTCATCGAGGGTAAGATCCTGCGATCAGACACGATTCACCTGATACGTGACGGAATCGTTATCTATGACGGTACTCTTGCGTCACTGCGACGCTTCAAGGATGATGTGCGAGAAGTTCAGAATGGTTATGAGTGCGGGATAGGGATTGAAAACTTCAACGACTTGAAAGTTGGCGACCAGATTGAAGCCTACGAGATCGTCGAGACGAAACGAACGCTGGATGACTAGCCGAGTCTTGTCCGTTGGTATTGGAGAATAACAGAATGAGTATTCGCACAGAACGTGTAGCAAGTCTTTTCCAGCGCGAGGTCGCGGGTATTCTCTCATCTGAGTTTTCCGATCAACTTCATCCCATGGTTACTGTAACTGGCGTCAGAGTTACAGCTGATCTGTCGATTGCCTATGTCTATGTGTCCGTAATGGGGGACTCGGAAAATCAGAAAAATGGCGTCCTCATAAAATTAAAGGATCTTAATCCGCGTATCCGAAAAAGCCTCGGACGTGCGTTACGTCACCAGGTAAAGAGTATTCCAGAATTAAGATTTTTCCTGGACCGGACGCTGGAGGAAGCCCATCACATGGATATGCTTTTCGGCCAGATCAGAGAAGAGCGAGACGGTAGGGTAAATGAGTCTGAAGATGCAAATGAAGGGGACCAGGCCCCGTAGCAGATGCCTATCGTTCCTGGTCAGGCTGATATACCCCGGTGTCACCGTGGCTCCATTCCCACAAGCTGGGACCCCTTGATATTGCCGATAGAGAAGGGCCTCGGAGCCACTTCATTTGACGTGATACGTCAACTTCGCCGTATATCTACAACACGAAAAATTGGTCACGCCGGTACATTGGACCCGATGGCCACCGGTTTACTTATCTGCCTGTGTGGCCGGGCGACGAAACTCATGACTCACTTCATGGAACTCAGAAAGGTCTATGAAGGCACCATTCGATTGGGTGAATCTACGCCATCTTTTGATGCTGAAACCAAGGTCGATAAAATCCGGGATGCGTCTGATATTCGGGATAAGCAGATCGAATCAATGTTGGCTTCCTTCACGGGAGATATCAGACAAACTACACCAGTGTATTCAGCCGTAAGGGTTGGCGGAGAGCGCCTCTATAAAAAGGCTCGAAGGGGAGAGAGGGTAACACTTCCGACAAGAGATGTCTCCGTCTACAGATTTGAAATTACAGGTCGCACCGGGCCTGATCTACAATTCGAGATTGAGTGCTCACGTGGAACCTATATCCGAAGTATTGCGCACGAATTTGGGGAGTCACTCGGAGTCGGAGGACATTTGACTGAGCTTAGGCGCACAGCAATTGGCGATCTTCGTGTCAAAGACGCCTGGGCACTTGCGGATCTCATCTCCAGTTACAGAGGTAGTGTATGAGTGAGATTGAGATGGACATTAAATTCCTCTTTGGAGACCCCGGCCCACTGCCCTCAGTTGTCAGCATTGGGAGTTTTGATGGTGTACACAAAGGTCACAAGGCCATTCTGGATCGTATGACCTCCGTGAGCAAGTCCAACGATCTTCGTTCGTTGGTTGCGACGTTTGATCCACACCCGCGCGAGTTCTTGGGCTACGCAAAACTTAAGAACCTAACGACTATCTCAGAGCGCAAAGTGATTTTGAAAGACTTTGGCGTAGATGCATTTTCGGTCATTCCGTTCAACACAGAGCTTTCCTTAATGGAGCCAGGGGACTTTGTCCAGACTGTGCTTGTTGAGAAGATGGGTGCCAGGGCAATTGTAACCGGACATGACCATCGTTTTGGGCGGGATCGAAAGGGCGATTCCGTACTACTGCAGGAGCTAGGAGAGGAGCTTGGATTTTCCGTTTTTCAGTGTGATCCTGAAATAATTGACGAAGAGGTAGTGTCCTCCTCGATGATCAGGGGATTCGTAGAAACGGGTCAGGTTGGACGGGCACAACGATTTCTCGGCAGGAGGCACTCATTCACGGGAAAAGTTATACGCGGAGCTGACAGAGGGAAATCGATCGGGATACCAACTGCCAATCTTCAGACTCTGTCAGAGGATAAATTATCACCGGGAGTCGGCGTATATGCAGTTCTGGTAGAACTACCCGGCGAGACGATTCTCAAGGCTGGTATGATGAACATCGGGTACCAGCCTACTTTCGACGGCACAGAATTACATCTCGAGGTAAATATTCTGGATTGGAGCGGCGACCTCTATGATCGTGAAGTTCGTGTTGAATTCGTGGAAAGGATCCGAAATGAGAAGAAATTCAACTCTATCGAAGGGTTGATTGAGCAACTAAACAAAGATAGAGTGCGTTGCAGGCGCCTGTTGAGTGAAATATCTTAGCAGAATAGGGCATCGCGAGGCTAACTCGTGTAGTGTGCCCGTAAACAAGTCGAAAGGAATTCGATTCCACTTCGGCAGCTCAGTCTGCCGGGAATCCGGGTTCTTCTTTAGCATGGTATTAATCTAAAGAGGTTCTCACGTGATAACGAAAGAACAGAAACTCGAGCTCATCGAGAAATATGGTAAGAGCGATTCTGACACTGGCACAGCCGAGGTTCAGGTCGCAATCTTCACCGAGCGTATTAAGGAACTGACGGAACACCTAAAATCCCATTCGAAGGATCATTCCACTCGCCGTGGATTGCTCAAGCTTGTCGGGAAGCGTCGTCGGCTCCTAAATTATCTGATGGATAACGACATTGAACGGTATCGTTCTGTGATTGCAGAATTGGATATCAGAAAATAAAGAGCTTCGAGTTGCGGGGCGTTTGTTTACGAGCGTCCCGCATCTCGTTTAAACACATTCACCCTTCATCTTTTCCTGGGTGAGCGTGTTTTCAGGGCAGAACCAGACAAACGAATGTCCGGATAGCCTATAATTTGTGTAGGAAAGGAAGAAAAAAAGATTATTGAAAATGTCTAAAGCAACAATCCGGGAAGTGGAAATAGCCCCCGGTAAAATCCTCTCAATCGAAACAGGTCGCCTCGCCAAACAGGCAGGTGGCTCAGTGGTAGTTCGCCTTGGCGACACCATGGTACTGTGTACCGCTGTTTTAAATACAGAAGCACGGGAAGGACAGAGCTTCTTCCCACTCACGGTAGACTATCGTGAAAAATTTTCCGCTGGTGGTAAGATCCCCGGTGGTTTCATCAAGCGCGAAGGTCGATCGACAGATAAGGAGACCTTAACGTCTCGCCTGATCGACCGTTCGCTCCGGCCTCTATTCCCAGAAAACTTCCATAATGAAGTTCAGATCATCTGTACCGTTATGTCTGCAGATGAAGAGAATGACGGCGACGTGATCTCGGGCGTCGGAGCTTCTGCAGCTCTACTCCTCGCTGGCGCGCCATTTGACGGCCCCATCGCGCAGGTTCGAGTAGGACGCGTCGAAGGAGAATACGTCGTTAATCCAACGTTTGAACAGCTCAAATCATCAGATATCAACCTCGTCATCGCTGGAAAGCTTGATGCCATCGTGATGGTAGAAGGCGAAATGGATGAGGTATCCGAAGAAGACATGCTAGGAGCGCTCAGTACCGGACACGAGACCATTAAGGTGTTGTGCCAGGCACAGATCGATCTGGTGGCGGACTTCGGTGGAGCGAAAACATTCGAATACACTACAATTGAGCTTCCTGACGGTGTTGTTGAGAAGGTGAGGGCGCACGCAGCTGATGATCTCGAAGCACACATTTTGAAGCCCTACTCAAAGGATACGTTCTACGGTGGAATTGGCGATATCAAAACTGCGACAGTTGATCATTTCCTTGGAGAGGGTGAAGACGCCGTCGAAGCAACGGAAGAAGGCTGGACCAAATCGGATATCAAGAAAGCGGTTGGTAAAGTTGAGTCGGATGTGATGCGCGAGCTGATCATGCGCGACGGGCGCCGTATTGATGGCCGTAGCCTGACAGAGGTACGTGATATCTGGACAGAGGTCGGGTATCTTCCTCGCGTCCACGGATCGGCAGTGTTTACCCGAGGTGAAACTCAGGTTATTTCCAGTGTGACATTGGGAACGGGCAAGGATGTTCAGCCTGTTGATCAGGTTTTTACTACCGAAGACAAGCCGTTCTTCCTGCATTACAGCTTCCCACCATTCAGCGTGGGTGAAGCACGATTCCTTCGCGGGCCTGCACGGCGCGAAATCGGACACGGAATGCTCGCAGAGCGTGCACTTCAGGGTATGATTCCGAGTCAGGAAGAATTTCCGTACACCATTCGAATCAATGCAGATGTTTTGGAATCCAACGGATCCTCGTCTATGGCGAGTGTTTGTTCAGGATCGATGGCGCTCATGGATGCCGGTGTACCCATTACGAAACCGGTTTCCGGAATTGCTATGGGCCTCGTGAGTGACGGCAAGCGAAATGCCATTCTCACAGACATTCTTGGGACGGAAGACCATCTCGGCGACATGGACTTCAAGCTCACAGGGACCAGAGATGGTATCACTGCGTGCCAGATGGACATTAAAATCGCAGGTTTGAGTCATGAATTGATGTCCGACGCCCTTCATCAGGCTAAGGATGCTCGACTTCATATCCTCGATAAGATGGCAGAAACTCTCGCCGAGGCTCGCGAGGACTTGTCTGCTTACGCACCTCGTCTGACGCAGATCACGATTGATTCGAGCTTCATAGGCGCGATCATCGGCCCAGGAGGTAAGATTATCCAGGGTATCCAGAGAGAGACCAACACAACCGTTGAGATCAGAGAAGAGGAAGGTGTTGGTATTGTCGTGATTGCAGCCACGAATGGTGATGATGCAGCAGCAGCTCTCGAAATCGTGAAAGGAATCGTAACAGTACCAGAAGAAGGTCAGGATTACGAGGGAACGGTTCGAAAAGTGGAAGGCTTCGGTGCCATCGTTGAAATCCTTCCTGGAAAAGAAGGTCTTCTCCATGTCTCGGAGCTTGATTACGGTTACGTTGACAACGTCGATGACTATGTTCAGGTTGGAGACAAAATAAAAGTTCAGCTGATCGAAGTCCGAGACGACGGCAAGCTGCGTTTCAGTCGCAAACCGTTCTTAGAGAAGCCTGAAGGCTACGAAGAACGCCCGCGTGAGCGCCGTGATGGAGGCGGTGGACGTGGTCGCCGTGATGGCGGTGGTGGACGTGGTCGTCGTGATGGCGGTGGCGGTGGCGGTCGCCGCGACGGTGGATATCGCGACGGCGGTCGGCGATAACCTTCAGTCCTTTTCACTGGCCTGAGATTCGGAGTAGCGGCGGCCATCAGGCCGCCGCTATTCCTTTTTAGGGGCCGACACTTCGACCGGTAACTTCGATTTTCTGGCCAGCATGGGCCCGATCAATGTCTAAGATGTATCAAAAAACTGTCCTTCCAAATTCTGTTCGCATCGTCACAGAATACATTCCCTCAGTGAGGAGCGTTTCGGTCGGTGCCTGGATAGGTGTTGGAAGCCGAGATGAATCGGTGTCTGAGAGCGGAATGTGCCACTTTATCGAGCACATGGTTTTCAAGGGAACCACGCGTCGTCGCATGCACCACATCGCTCAGCGACTCGAAAATGTGGGAGGGTACTTGAATGCGTTCACGGCAAAAGAATACACCTGCTTTTACGCGCGCTGTCTGGACGAGCATCTTCCGCGAGCCCTCGATACTGTTTGCGATCTTGTTGTAAATCCTGTTTTTCCAGAAAAGGAGCTGGAAAGAGAAAAGGATGTCGTGGTGGAAGAGATGAAGATGTACGAAGACACCCCAGATGAACGTGTTTTCGACCTTCTTGATCGTGCACTGTACACGGATCACTCTATGGCTCGGCCTGTGATCGGTGTTGAGGACACCGTACGGGCTTTCTCTCGGGGTGGCTTACTCGATTTCCTCGGGAGACACTACACGGCAGAAAACATCGTCATCGCCATTGCCGGAAACGTCAAGCACGACAGGGTGGTCAAGCTGATCAGCAAGCACTTCGCAGAAGTGAAGAGAGGCGTGACCTCGGAACGACGAGATTCGATCAACGGATACACTCCGACGCGAATTGTGGATCAACGTCCTCTACAGCAGGCCCACCTCATCCTGGCTACAAGGGGACGCGACGTTCACGACCCCGCAAGGGTCGGGCTGTCCGTCCTGAATACAATCCTGGGTGGTGGTATGTCGAGCCGCTTAAATCAGAATATTCGCGAGAAATACGGGTACTGTTACAACATCTTCTCCTTCGCAAATATGCACTCGGACACCGGGGATTTCGGTGTTTACATGGGTACCGACCCCATGAAGGTCGATCATTCCATGAAATTAATCTACAGGGAGTTCGATCGACTGGCTCAAAAATCGGTAACACAGCGCGAACTCGATCGGGCCAAAAGTCAGGCAAAAGGCGGAATCATGCTTGGACTTGAAAGTATGGGGAGCAGAATGATGCGCATAGGTCGTCAGGAATTATATTATGGTCGGTACTATTCACTTGATGAAATACTTGAGCTGGTGAACGGTGTGACGGTCGCAGACATCACCAAGGCGGCGGCAGACCTATTGCAGAAGGATCAGTTCTCTGAGATCAGATTGTTACCTTCAGATAATAACGGTTCTCCCACGGGCTAGACTGACGGAATGAAAATTTTGGTTACCGGAGGCGCTGGGTTCATCGGCTCGCATATAAGCGACGCCCTGATGGAGTCCGGCCATTCGGTGCATGTGGTGGACAATCTTTCCGGTAGCACGAGGGACACCGTTCCTGCAGGGACCAGTTTTCATGAGCTGGATGTTCGAGACCCGCGGCTTCACGAGTTGTGGGCAGATGAACAATTTGAGGTGTTGTATCACCTGGCTGCCCAGATGGATGTTCGAAAATCGGTTGCGGATCCCGCCTTTGACGCTGATGTAAACATCAGAGGCATGTTGAATGTCATCGAAGCAGGACGATCGAACGGGCTCAAAAAGATTGTATTCTCGTCTACCGGCGGTGCGATCTATGGAGAGCCAGATTATACTCCTCAAGACGAAAAGCACGTTCTTCAGCCACTTTCCCCATATGGTATCACCAAACTCTGCTCGGAAAAGTATCTTCACTTCTACCGTGAGACCCATGGGATTGAGTACGTAGCCCTTCGCTATGGCAACGTGTACGGCCCTCGCCAAAACCCACATGGAGAGGCGGGGGTAGTAGCTATCTTTTCGGAGCGGTTGCTGGATTCAATCCAGCCGACCATAAATGGAGACGGACTCCAGACGAGGGACTACGTATTCGTCTCAGATGTCGTCGATGCGAACCTTCGCGCACTCTCGTTTGATGGGTCAGGCATATTTAACATTGGCACGGGAAAAGAAACCACGGTAGTTGAATTGTATTCTGTGCTTCGAGACGAGCTTGCTCCTGATATGCCAATTCAACACGGACCGGGCATGCCTGGTGAGCAGCGAAGATCCGTTCTGGCGTACTCCCACGCATCGAATGTGCTCGGGTGGCAACCATCTGTAGGAATACAGAGCGGCCTGACGCAAACAGCACGCTGGTTTAGAGACCAGCACGTGAAGAGCTGACATGTATAAGATTCGGTTACAGCAATTCGAAGGTCCTCTGGACCTGCTTCTCTTCTTCATCAGGAGAGACGAATTGGACATCCACGACATACCGATCTCCTCCATCGCAGACGAATTCCTCGAGTATGTCACCTACATGGAAGAAGTCGACCTGGATGGGGTAGGCGATTTTCTATACATGGCGGCAGTGCTCATCAATATCAAAGCAAGACTCCTCTTGCCGTCAAAAGAGCTGAATGAGGAAGGAGAGCCCATCGATCCCAGGGCCGAGCTCATTGAGCGTTTGTTGGAGTACGTGCGGTTTAAAGAAGCCGCAGAGGCGTTGGTAGACAAGTTCGACAATCGAGCGATGAAATTTACCCGAGGGATGTCTTCTTCGGAGATGAACGTACTCTCCAAGCCGGAAGAAGAGTTAATCGATGCGACGGTATTTGACCTCATTTCCGCGCTTCGGAAAGTTCTCACGGAAGCCCCCGATGAGATCGTTCACGAGATTGCACCCGAATCGTATACACTGGAAGAGCAGCAGCTCTTTCTCAAAAGCGAATTATTGATCGGGAAAAAGACCTCATTCGTCGGATTGGCCCAGGCGAGGTCAAAAGCATTCATTATCACAACGTTTTTAGCCATTTTGGAGATGGCCCGTCTGGGAGAAATCAATATCTTCATTTCCGGAGAGCCGGATGACTTTTTTATTGAAATAGTGGCTGAAACGCCTATCGAACCTATTCTAGGGGAACCGCTTCATGAATGAAGTGACTGAACAACACTCAGGGCAGAGCGAACGGACTGATATGGAATCCTCTCTTCGAATGGCAATCGAGGCTCTCATCTTTGCAGCCGAGGAGTCATTATCCGCCGGGCTGTTAGCCGAGGCCTATGCTGAAGCCACCGGGAATTCGAAGCCGGATGAAAAAGAGATTGAAGATATAGTGGCTTCGCTGAACGATGAGCTCAAGGAGACGGGTAGACCGTTCACCATAGAAAAATGGGGTGGGGGATATCGGTTTGCCACACGGTCTGAGATGGCACCCTTCATAAAAGCCCTTCTGGTCACTGACAGGCAACGCAAATTGTCACGAACATTGATGGAATCCGTTGCCATCCTAGCCTATCGACAGCCCACATCGCGGTCGGAGCTGGAATTCGTGAGGGGCGTAGATTGCGACTACGCAATACGAAAACTGATGGAATACGGCCTTATAAATGTCGTGGGGAGGGCAGAAACCGTCGGTCGACCACTTCTTTATGGAACGACAGACCGCTTTTTGGAGTTGTTCGGGCTCAGATCCTTGACCGACTTGCCTAATCTGAGAGAATTGGAGTCAATTCTCGATGATCCCGCATTTCAGAAGGAAAAAGCCAGGCTTCTCATGACTACGGCGGTGCAACTGCCACTCAATATTGAGGAGACAGTCGAAAGTGATGGTTCGGGGTCAGGGACGGAAGAAATAAAAGATGTACAAGAAGAGCGATAGTAGCCGTGGTGGAAAGAGACCCTTCAAGAGAAGAGGGTCGTCCCGCAGGTCTGCCCGTTCGAATTTCTCCGAACCCGTGTTGGACCTCACACAACCCATTCGGTTGAATAGGTTCATCGCCAGCAGCGGGTTGTGTTCGCGACGCGATGCCGATGACTTGATCGCGAAAGGGCTGGTGAAAGTGAATGACACGCTGATAACCGAGATGGGTGTCAAGGTGAAGCACGGTGATCGAGTGTCGGTAAACGGCAAGCAAATGGTGCCGACCGATCGCGAGTATATCTTGATGAACAAACCCAAGGACACCATAACCACGACCTCGGATGAGAAGGGCAGACGCTCAGTCATGGATCTGCTGGACAAAGATCAGTTCGGATCAATAGGCCTCTTTCCGGTTGGAAGATTGGATCGGCACACGACGGGAGCCCTGATATTGACAAACGATGGAGCGCTCGCTCATCGCTTGATGCATCCCAGTTTCGGAGTAGAAAAGCAGTATTTGGTCGAGACTCGTGATCCGATTACCGACGATCAGGTTGCCAATCTGAAGACTGGGATTGAGCTGGAAGAGGGTATCGCGAAGGCAGATCGGGTCAGTTTTGCACCCAACGCATCGCAGAATTGGTTGATTATGTCGATTCATGAAGGCAGAAATCGGCAAGTTAGACGTATGATCGAAGCACTTGGGACTGAAGTTGTCAGTTTGGAGCGAGTGCGCTACGCGGGATTGAATACGAAGGGAATACGAAAGGGTAAATGGAGAAGGCTATCCCGAGAAGAAGTGGCATCCGTCTACGGAAAAGTTAAACTATAAGCATCCTACCACATGCAGTCAGTGAGCAAGCAGTCTTTATCACAGGGTGTAGATCCCGTTGTCGGCCGTCCCAAATTTCGAGGTGAGGGGATGACTTACGACGATGTCCTGCTCGTACCTGCTCGATCGGAGGTTATGCCTCGCGATGTCGACACGGCGACGCGGCTAACGAAAACTATTCGCCTGAACATCCCTCTGATCTCGGCAGCGATGGACACTGTGACCGAATCCGACATGGCGATCGCCATAGCTCGAGAGGGGGGAGTAGGGGTTCTTCACAAGAATATGTCGATTGAACGGCAGGCCGGTGAAGTTCGCCGCGTAAAGCGGTCCGAAAGCGGCATGATCATCGATCCAATTACTCTGAAGCCAACAGATTTTGTTGTAGACGCTCGCGCCATGATGGCACGTTTCTCAATCGGTGGGATCCCGGTGGTTTCCGGCGAGAACGTGCTGGTGGGCATTGTTACGAACCGAGACCTCCGCTTTCAGGTAGACGGGGGAATGAAATTGTCCGAGGTCATGACCCCGGCCCCTCTAATCACAACTCCAGAGGGTACTACACTGGAGGAGGCTGAAGCCCTTCTTCAGGCCCACAAAATCGAGAAGTTACCCGTAGTCGACGGCGATAATCGTCTGGCGGGCTTGATCACCTTCAAGGATATTCAGAAAAAGAAGCAATTTCCCCTGGCCTGCAAAGATCAACACGGTCGTCTGCGAGTCGGAGCGGCCATTGGAGTTACTGAGGATATTTTAGAGCGGGTGCATGCTCTCGTTGCAGCAGGAGTGGATTTCGTAACCCTGGATACGGCACACGGCCATAGTGTTGGCGTCCTTCGGGCCGTTTCGACGGTGAAGAAAGCCTACGGTGATCTGGACCTGATCGCGGGGAACGTCGCGACGGCCGAGGGCACGTTGGATCTGATTGATGCAGGAGCTGATTGCGTAAAGATTGGTATTGGACCCGGTTCAATCTGCACTACTCGAATTGTTGCCGGCGTGGGGACTCCGCAGCTGAGCGCTGTTCTCGAATGTGGTGAGGCCGCGTCGAAACATGATATCCCGATTATTGCGGATGGAGGTATCAAGCAGACCGGCGAAATACCCAAGGCACTTGCTGCCGGGGCGCAGAGCGTCATGATTGGGGGCCTCTTTGCTCGGGTGGAGGAGAGTCCGGGTGAGACGATTCTATATGAGGGACGCAAGTACAAAAGTTACCGTGGAATGGGCTCTCTGAGTGCGATGCAGGCGGGAAGTAAAGATCGTTACTTCCAGGATGTGGAGGATGACATCAAGAAACTGGTCCCAGAGGGAATTGAGGGTAGAGTTCCGTATAGCGGCACGCTTCATGAGGTGGTCTATCAGATGATGGGGGGCCTCCGTTCGGCAATGGGTTATTGCGGCTGCGCAACCGTCGAAGAGCTTTACTCCGACGCACAGTTCGTCAAGATATCCGCGTCTTCTTTTATAGAAAGCCACCCTCACGATATTGCCATCACCAAGGAAGCGCCCAACTACAGCACGCGGACCTGACCAGGATATGCCCAGCCGAACGTATTCTTCGCGCAGAGCCGATCTTGTTAGCCGCCTGACCTCGTCTGAAGAGTCAGGATTGGTAGTTACAAAATTGTCCGACATACGCTGGTTGACTGGATTCACAGGTTCCAGCGCCTGTGTTGTGGTGTTCGACGGGTCCGTGACGCTGTTTACAGACGGTAGATATACAGAGCAGTCCTTGCTTGAGTGCCCTGATATATCCGCCGTGACGGCTTCGGAAACCGTTCTACTGGAAGCTGTTCAGATGATTGTGGAGTCGGGGGCAGCGGCCGTCAAGTTTCAACCGGATGATCTCACCACAGGCCAGCTCACGACTCTCGTCGAAGCCCTTCCCAATGTCCCGTTCCTTCCCTCAGAGGATCATTTTCAGACGCTACGAGCCGTGAAAAGCTCGACCGAGCTGGATGCCATCAGAGAAGCGCTTACGATCACAGAGACCGTCTTCGAAGAAATCCTACAGGTGATCAAACCTGGAATCTCAGAAAATGCATTGGCCGCTGAGATTGATTTTCGACAGAGGAAATTGGGTGCCGAAAGGAGCGCGTTTGAGACTATCGTCGCGTTTGGACCCAACACAGCTTTACCGCACGCGCGCCCAGGAGAGGCGCTGTTAACGACAGCATCCCCGATATTGATCGATTTTGGGTGTGTGGTGGGGGGATATCACTCCGACATGACCAGAATGCTACATATTGGAACCCCTTCAGAGGAGTTTCTCAGAGCCTACGCGTCGGTGTCGTCTGCGTTGGAAGTGGTTTCAGATTCCGCTCATTGTGATATGACTGGAATGGAGCTCGACGCACTAGCGAGAAACAGACTCGCGGATGATAATCTAGCGCAGCAATTCACTCATAGTCTCGGCCACGGAGTCGGGTTGGATATCCATGAGTGGCCTACGCTCTCAAGAAGAGGAACAATTCCCTTACCCGAGAAATGTGTTGTTACTTTCGAGCCTGGAGTCTATTTACGCGGGGCATTTGGGATAAGACTAGAAAACATGATGGTCTTGCACCAAACAAGCGCAGAACTACTGAACACACTGTCGACCGAGCTTATCATACTATGAGTCAAAAACAGGTATATCTTCCGTTTTCGCATCCCCTGGACCTGAGTTCGGAGGAAATGTTGGTGCGATCACGGTCGTTTTTGCAATTTGTTGAAGGCCGACGCACGGTGCGCGAATTCAGTAGCACCGATGTGGATCTTGAGGTCATCCAAAACTGCATCAAGGCGGCATCGACGGCACCCTCGGGCGCCCATAAACAACCCTGGCATTTTGCGGTGGTAAGCGATGCTGATGTAAAAAAGCAGATTCGTGAGGGAGCGGAAAGCGAAGAGCACGAATTTTATTCCCATCGTGCTCCTCCGGAATGGCTCGAAGCCCTTCGACCATTCGGAACCGACGAAAACAAACCGTTTTTGGAAACGGCACCCTATCTAATCGCAATATTTTCCAAGAACTTTGATCTGTCTCCCGAGGGAGAAAGAATTAAGAACTACTACGTCCAGGAATCGGTGGGCATTGCAACCGGAATATTGATAACTGCCCTACACCATTGTGGTCTCAGCACGCTGACCCACACTCCGAGCCCCATGAAGTTTTTGAACGAGCTCCTCGACCGCCCTACCAATGAAAAGCCGTACATCCTACTCGTTGTGGGTTTCCCCGCTGATGATGCGAGGGTTCCGGAGCTGGAGAGGAAGGCACTCTCACAGGTTGCTACATTTGTTTAGTCGGAAAATTGGAATCGGAGAACAAAAATAACGGCAAGCGACACGCACTGGTAGTCGCGTATTACTTCCCTCCGATGGGGCTCTCTGGGGTCCAAAGAACCGCGAAATTGGTGAAGTATCTACCTGAGAACGGGTGGGATGTGACTGTGTTGACGGTTGAAGTGGGGGCCTACTTCGCTTTCGACGACGGGTTGCTCGAGGACGTTCTGGGACCCGGAATTGAGATCATAAGAACGCGAACACTCGATCCAACATCGAGAAAGAAGGGTAGAACACTCGTGCCATTCCCGGAAGAAGGGAAGAGAAAGATATTTTCGCGCTCGAGTCAGTTTTTTCTGCTTCCCGATAACAAGATCGGCTGGAAGAAATATTCGGTCCGCGCCGGAATAGAGGTGGCTCGTGGTTGTAAAATCGACGTCGTGTTCGCTTCAGCGCCTCCCTATACAACTCTGCTCATTGGTGAGGCAATATCGTCTAGCGTGGAAATTCCGCTTATCCTTGATTTTCGGGATGACTGGATATCCAATCCCCGCCACTCCTACATGACGCCGCTTCACCTCTGGATTTCAAGAAGACTCGAGAGGCGCGCGGTATCCGCTGCCAGAACGATTCTGACGATCAATCAAACCATCGCTGACCTGGTGCGTGCTCGTCACCAGCATTCAGACGTTCGCGTGATCTCTCAGGGATTCGATCCGGAAGATTTCGAAGCAGTGGGAGAGGGCTCCGGAGCTTCTGCAGGATCTGGAGCGATGACATTTCTGTATACCGGAATGTTCTACCATGCCCAGAAACCAGACACCTTTCTGAGAGCACTTTCAGCTCTATATGAATCATCTCCCGAGGCAAAGCGCATCGTCCGGGCGAGGTTTATAGGTCTGTTCTCCAAACGCTCGGACAAACTCGTAGATGCGCTTGGATTGAGAAGCCACGTTGATGTGATCGGATATATGAACCATGCAGATTCACTCGAGGCGCTTGAACAGTGCGATGTTGCTTGGATGACGATTGGTCATCAGATGGGAGCAAATATGATTTCAACCGGCAAACTTTATGAGTACATGGGGTCCAGAAGACCGATTCTGGCCCTTATTCCGGACGGCGAGGCAAAAAACGCACTGGACAAATACGGCGCCTCGTTTATTGCCGATCCAGATGATGTGGGTGCCGTCACATCTTTGATGAGACATCTGTTGGAACACTGGAAGGAGGGAACCCTGCCGCGAGGCGATGCGAAATATATATCGAGCTACGATCGCAGGATGCTCGCGAAACAAGTGTCGGAGGTTTTTGAAGAGGCCGTTTCGTAGGGCCGATTGCGATTTGAAATTGTCGTATGTTTGCGCTCGCTCTCTCGTCAGCATCGGTTCAAATGGCCGCTCACGTCAACTTATCTCGTAGGATTGAAATTCCGAGCTCGTTCAACGAGTTGGAAGCGATTGTAGATGCGGCCGAAGTATTCTTTAGGTCGTGCTTCGAGGACGATGAAAAGATCTATGCCGGGATTCTCTTAACCAGTGAAGCAGTCACAAACGCTATTGAGCACGGCAACGCCTTTGATGAGTCAAAAAAGGTGATCATCGAGTTCAAGAAGACTGACAGCGGAGCCGAGCTTTGGGTTGAGGACGAGGGAGCCGGCTTTGAGCGCTCGGCTGTAGCCGACCCACTTGCAGAGGAACACCTGTTCGATGACGGTGGGAGGGGGCTGTTCTTAATCGAAAAAATGGCCGACAAGGTGCTCTATGAGAAGGGAGGTCGAAGAGTAGGGATTATTCTCTCTTCTTGAGTTCAGCTACGATCTGCTCTACGACTTCGGACGAAGGGCATGATTCGATATCAATCCACGTGGCGTCTTCATACCGACGATACCAGGTCAGTTGTCTCTTCGCGTATCGCCTCGAGTTTCGCTTGATGAGTTCAATCCCGTCTTGTACTGAGCGAGTTCCTTCCAGGACGGAAATCAGTTCTTGATATCCAATGGTTCTTTTCATCAGCTCCACGGTAGCACCGCCCCGTTTGATGAGGGTACGTGCTTCTTCGAGTAATCCGTCCTCCATCATAACGCCGACGCGTTCGTTTATCCGCGCGTACAGGGGCTCTCGAGGTCGAAACAGAATGAATAGGGCGAACTGGCTACCCGGAGAGGGAGAGGCGGAATGAAATGAAGAAAGGGATCGGCCCGTGCCCAGAAAGACCTCGAGACCGCGTACCAGGCGGTGGGTCTTCGACTCATCCAGCGTAGATGCATAATCTGGATCGACACTCACCAGTTCGCGATACATCTCTGAGGACCCTTCAGTCGAAATTCGTTCATTTAGCGCTAGTCTGACAGATGGATCGATATGGGGTACGTCTGCCAATTGGTCAAAAAGGCTCTGGACGTAAAGTGTCGAGCCTCCGGTAACAACTACGCTTTTCGATCGAGTCGATACTTCTTCAATGCGCTCCTTGGCAGCACGCGCGAATATGCCCGCCGAGAAGCTCTCGCCAGGATCCAGTTCGCCGATGAAGTGGTGCCGAACCAAAGCCTGTTGGGCTGAGGTAGGCATTGCGGTCCCGATAGTAAGGCCCCGGTAGATCTGTCTGCTGTCGGCCGAAATGATCTCTGCGTCCAGTGACTTCGCCAGCTCGAGGCTGATCTCCGTCTTACCGGAGGCCGTCGGGCCAGCGAGAATGGGAATAACAGATAGCGAGATGCTCACTGGTCGCCATCGTTTTCAAGATGTATATAGTCAGCGGCGCTGTCCCGCAAGCGATCACGTTGATGAACGTAGGTCATTGTCGTCTCAATTTGCTTGTGACGAGCGTGCAGTTGTACTTGCTGTATGGACGCGCCAGCCTCTATCGCTAGAGTACATCCCGTGTGCCTGAGCGTGTGTGCACCAATTTCCGGTAGACCCGCTGCTAGTGCTGTATCCCTTACGATTCGGTAGATACTTGTAGGAGTCAGTCGTCCGCCAGGATTGCGTCTGGAAAACGATCTCCATAGAGGCCCCGAAGCGATTCCGTAGTGCTCTTTGTGAGCTTCGATTGTCGTCACCACGTGGTCTGGTATTTTCACATACTGGTCGGTTCCACCTTTGGTGTATGGAAGATCAAGAATCCAGTATTCACCAAGGGGGCGAATATGTTCTACGTCCATGGAAGCCACTTCACTTCGGCGGAGGACGCAGTGAAGCATCGTTAAGATCATGGCGTGATTTCGCAGGCTAGCTTCAAAAGATGTCGTAAGCAGCTGAGTCGCCTGGGAAGACGTGAGCACAATAAAGACTCGGTCTTTCGTGCGTACCGCTTTGGTGGTTCGGATAAGCTGCCTGTGCGCTGGATTAGTATCGATTGCTTGCAAGGCTTGCAGCCAGGAAAAAAAACCCCGAATTGCGGCGACACGCCTGCGAATGGTTGAAGCCTTCGAACCCGATGCTTCAAGCTGAGCTATGTGCTTGTTTATCGTGACAAAGGTTACGTCTCGAGCATAGTCAAGAGAGACGTCTTCACGACCAAAAAAGGCTACTAAGTCACTTCGATAGGCTCGCCTGGTCGCTGGACGATCAAATTTCAGGAGATATGTGTCAATGAGATGCTCGGAGGCTATGAGACCCTTCGATACCGCAGAACGAGTCGATATTTGAAGATTGGATTTCAGGAGCTTCCCGGCTGGTGAAACGTACTCTTAATGTACGATAACAATATTTCCGATGGGGGAATATGAGACGAAGGGGGCCGTATGACGGATGATATCTGGCGAGAGGAAAGCGAAATGAGACTTACAAAAAGTGATATTTTGGAGTGGCCCTACGTGAATACCTCCGATCACGGAGTTGTCGTGGATGAGATGTTCGAAAGTGGTGATGAAGAATGGCGTCAGGCTATTTCAAAATATGGTATTGAACCAAGACTCCTGGTCTCGTCAAAAGGCCGGATAGTGGGCCTTCCATACAAATCGTGGCCATGCTACGGCACAGCCGGGAAAATCAAGTTTCTTCGGGGTAATCAACAAACGTACGGTCATATTAATGTTTCATGGGCAGACAGTGAGGGTGCACCTGACGAAGCTGGCCGTCTGCCAACAAAAAGGGACTTTATACATCAGATTGTAGCCAGAACGTTTATTGGCACTCCGCCAATCGGAAATACCCTGGTGAGGCATAGAAATGGAAATCCAAGGGATAATTTCGTCAAGAACCTAATCTGGGGAAACAAGAACTCGAATATGAGGGATAAACTGAGTGCCCCAGATTCTTATTCAGTTATGCCGAACGGATTATTCGTTGGAGCCGCACTACAGCGCAGGATCACCGCAGCAATCAACGGAAATCTAAATCCGACAGACGTTCTAAAGGAAATAAGAACCAAGATAGAAAAGTCTTCGTCTGGAATAGTGTAATAAGCCCTGGAGGTCCTATATCACTTGTATTAACATGATAATAAGTTAGTATATGTATGATAACTGTTATTATCATACATAGGTAAAATAGTAACTATCGAGCATATCGGGTGTACAACAGCGTTCAGTAGTCGGAGAAATGATACATGCCCTGGTTATTCATTTTATTTGTGGTAGTGCCCGCGTTTGAACTGTATCTGCTCATTCAGATCGGCCAAGTTATCGGTGCACTGGAGACCTTTGGAATTATCCTTGGGACAGGCCTGATTGGGTCTTGGATGGCTAAAACACAAGGTTTGTCAGTGTGGCGTAATCTGAACCAACGCCTCTCCACGGGCCAGATTCCAGGAAAGGAGCTCCTGGACGGTGTGATTATTCTGGTTTCGGGTGCTTTTCTTCTTACACCCGGAGTTTTAACCGATATAGTCGGACTTCTCGGCTTATTGCCGGTAACACGTGCGATTGTCCGAAAATCGGTACTCTCTTATTTGAGCGCGCGCACATCGCTGGAGATGAGTGATACTGTGGGAAGAAGCCCATTTGTTGAGACTGACAGCCATCATGATCCGGAGCCTAAGTGGTCAGGTACCGCTAGTGAGAGCCCTGGATATATGGATACTCGGGAGACGAACCACAGCTAAAGTATTACATTATCTAATCGCCACTAGTGCCATTGATGCAACACGTTCTTAACAGAATAGTCGACCAACTGCGAGTTAACCCCGAAAGTTGTGTACGGGTGAAAAAGGTATAGGCGGCGTATCCTGATGATGATTACGTCATTGTCAATCCGAAGATTGGAGGATACACCGCCCATGAAGACGAATAACGCACACGAGAACGAGAACTACAATAGCACAGAGGATGTGTTGACAGAAGTATTGCGAACAGGGGCCGCAAAGATGCTGGCCACAGCCGTTGAGGCCGAGGTTGAAGCTTTCTGCCAGCGCTACCAGTTCCTGCGCGACGAAGAGAATCGCCACCGCATCGTTCGCAATGGATATCTGCCAGAGAGGAAGATTTTGACTGGTATCGGGGAGGTCGCTGTAAAGATGCCCCGCATACGCGACCGTACGGGTCGGGGTGAGGATAGAATCGGTTTCCGCAGTTCGATACTACCAGCCTACCTCCGCAAGAGCCGCTCGCTTGAGGCTCTCATTCCATGGTTGTACCTGAAGGGAGTTTCAACGGGCGGCTTTGAGGCAGCGCTCTCGGCCCTTGTTGGTCCTGATGCCCCAGGGCTGACCTCCTCGACGATTGCGCGCCTGAAGACGCTTTGGACAAGGGAGCACGAAGACTGGCAAAAGCGGAGCCTGAAGGAGAAGCACTACGTCTATTTCTGGGCCGACGGTATTCACGTAAACGTACGCATGGATAAACAGAAACTGTGTCTGCTGGTCGTGATCGGCGCTACGGCCGATGGAAGGAAGGAGCTTATAGCACTCGAGGACGGCTTTCGCGAGAGCAAGCAGTCGTGGCGAGAGTTGCTCCTGGAGCTGAGGCACCGCGGGCTGGATCAAGGACCGAAGCTGGCTGTTGCCGATGGAGCCATGGGATTCTGGAGTGCTCTCGCAGAAGTTTATCCCGAGACGCGAGCCGCACGCTGTTGGGTGCACAAGACAGCAAATGTGCTCAACCGCCTGCCCAAGTCCGTTCAGAAGAAGGCAAAAGGTCACCTCACGCAGATCTATACAGCAGAAACAAAAAAGCAGGCAGAGAGCGCCCTTCTGTTTTTCATCAAAGCCTACCAGCAAAAGTATCCGAAAGCAGCAGAGATTCTGGTGAAAGACCGAGAAGAACTGCTCGCTTTTTATGACTTTCCGGCAGAACACTGGATCCATCTTCGGAGCACAAATCCGATCGAATCTACGTTCGCGACCGTGCGCCTCAGGACCGCCAAAACGAGGGGATGTCTGAGCCGAGAAACAGCTCTTGCAATGGCCTTCCGTCTATGTAAAGAGGCTCAGAAGAAGTGGAGGAAACTGAATGCACCGCACCTATTGCAACTTGTAAAAAAAGGAATCAAATTCACCGACGGAATTACATCAGAACGACACGCTGCCTAAACCTTCCATACACAACTTTTGGGCATAGCTCACCAACTGCAGGAGCTTACCCGTCTCAGTACTCGGGCGGAGTATCGAAATTCAGACGTCTCTGGATGGTCGGTCGGCCAACAGATAGAGCATGTGCTAATTGCGATGTCAGGGATGGCGCTCGGCTTGAAAAAAGAGCGCCTATCCGAGACTCAGAAGGCCGATAGTCCATTAAATATTGAGGTCCTGAGCTCGGGGTCCTTTCCGCGCGGGGTAATTCAGGCACCAGAAGTCTCTCGGCCACAAGATTTCGTCAATCATGCTGGATTGAAGAGACTTATACTAAAAACAAGTAATAGGGTATCTGGGCTCCTCGACCTGTCCGAAAAGTCGATTATCGACCATCCAATTCTGGGTGAGATGAGTCGAGATGAGACTATTCAATTCATGGTCATTCACAACGATCATCATCTCAGGATTATCGACGATATTCTAGCTGAATGATTGAAAATGATCGTGATAGGATTAGAACTAGTTGGATTTCAGCATCAGTTCAGTCAGCTCTCTTTCAACCTCCAGCCAGCCATTGTCCGCGTACCAATCAACGGTTGTACTGGACACAACGCTCCCCTCTACCCCACCGTCCATTAGATCTCTTCGGATTATTCTGATGGCGTCCGGTTGCGGGCCCCAAATCATCAGCGGCTCTCCTTCCTCGTCAAAAGCGACAAACTTGGGAATCGAGCGCGAGCCATTCGTGAGATATCGTTCGAGGATGTCCAAATTGCCATCTTTCAATAAAATATGAAAGGTGACGTCCTCTCTCAGCGATGCCGCCTCCAAAAGAAGAGGCAGGCTGTACGCGGAATCGACACACCAGTCGTCAGTCAAGAACATCCAGGTCTGCGGTCCGTGCAGACCCAGTACGGCTTCCCGAAAGGATGACGACATCTGCCACTGTTCACCAACCAGAAGCTGTCGATCGAGGTTGTATTTGGAGTAAAATCTGGTTCGGCGCTCTACTGGATTAAGGGCCTGCATTGGTAGCGCATTTTTCTTTCGCCATTGCTCCATGAAAGCATCAAAAGATAATCCGCTGTGGATTCGACCGGCTTTGAAGAAGGGATCCGTCATATTCGATTCAATGATTTGCTACGGACTCTCTGTGGGCCTACCCGCAGCATCGTTACAAGCTACCAACGCTGAATTATTACGTGTATTCTTCCATGGCCCGATCCGCCTTCATGAGACGTGAATGAGTGTCTAGATAGGAATCGCGTACCATGTGATCGATGTCATCGAACGAAAGAAATGCTTCTGAAAAGCCGTCGTGTGAAGGGTCAATAGTTAGTTTACACGCACCAATAAAATGGGCGATCAACTCTTTCGGATTCTCGTCACCGACAGCAATTCTGATGTTCGTAAGTGAAATGCCAGCCTTTATCAGTGCTGCATCCGTCAACTCAGAGTGTGATGTGAAGGCAGGACAGAGAATTGTCGTGTTCGATTGACCCAGACTTACCTGATGGTTGAACACCGGGGACAAACAGTCGAAGAAACTGATGAAAGTATCCCTCTCCAGTCCGGCATTTTCAAAGTCGATCGTGAAAAGGGGCGCCGGTAAAGAGTGGTTCAGATTATCCTCCCTGACAGCAAAATTGAAGTGCCCTTCCAGGGCGTTACAATTCACGTTGATCAGCGGATGAGAATCCAGGAATCTTGCCAGAACCAGTGTGTTGATGCACTTTCGTTGCATCCGCAAGTCCAGTGTTTTCATTCCCGATATCACCTCAAAAGCTTTGTCTGAGTCCAAAAACGCTCCTTTAATGAAATAGGCGTCCCAGAAGAGTGTATCGTTCCATGAGACACCGTCCATCATGTCATGTTTGGAAATGAACATGTGTTTGTTCTCGGCAATCACTACTCCTGCAGTCGTGTTTCCAGTGCCCGTCAGGTCCTTCGTATACGAGTGAATGAGATAGTCGGGACGCTCATCCTTGATGACCCTTTGCAGGGGTTTGTTCAAAAAGGGTGTTGCTACAGTAGAGTCGTGCACAACGATGTGGCCTCTATCATGTGACGTGGCACAGATCCTCGGCATATCCAGCACATATCCGTGCGGATTGCAGGGAGATTCGATATACACGAGTATTTTCGAGCCTTCCACAAGCTGTTCAGAATATTTCTCTTCAACGAGCATAAGGGCCTCTACAAACTCGACCTCCGAATAGCCATCAAACCACTCCACGTGAGCGTTCATTCGACGGGGATCTCCGTAGAAGTCCTCCAGCAACTGATACGTACCTCCGTACACGTTGCGAGAGGCGAAGATGATATCGCCGTGGCTCAAAAGGTGACCCATGAGTGTGTCGATCGCAGCCATTCCGGAATTAAAATTCCAGGCCAAATACTCTGATGCGTATGGTCCCGCCTCGAGATCGACAATGTGATTGGCTAGGGAGATCGAGGTTGGATTCAACAGGCGTGAATAGATCTCGTGGAGTGCCTCTTTTCCGTGGAACGCATCGTCGACCCACTCGGTGCACGCGTAGATGTACGTCGCAGTGCGTACGATCACAGGATTTGCTGAGAAGAGAGCGGTGACGTTGTCAAAATCGGATATGGCCCCTTAGCCTGTAGGGACGCATCTGAGAGATTTAATCCCTGATACGACTTCCGAAAGGGATTCTGCAGCGTATCCAGAATTTTTGCGACCTGAAAGGATAGAAATTTCTTTGCGTTGAAATAGGCGATGCGATCGCACTTATCCAATGATTGAATGGTATCCACGGTGATATCCCACAATCGGGTCACATCTGACTGAGCTTGATAGAAGCGAGTACAGGCTTTGAGCAGAGCCGATCCGTACTCAGACGATGCATCGATACCGAAGTGTTCAAGCTGTTCTCCTGCAAGACCAGGAATGGACGTTTGAAGGGTCGATTTTCTCTTCGGAGAAAGTAGCTTCGCGGCCTCAAAATGGACCGTGGATTCGACCTCTGAAATTCCCTCGTCCGCGAGGGGGTTGGTAACACTCATGTTGTGATTGACAATGGCTAAGATTCATATATAATGCAATACAAACGTGCTTATATAGAACATTAACAGCTATATATTCTTGAAAACCGAACACTATACGGAATAATTGACATATGAAGAGGATTGATCGAATCGACGAGAACATTATCGAGATGTATCAGAAGGATGCTCGGATAACAAATAAACATGTTGCGCATCGGGCCGGCATCGCTCCGTCCACGGCACTTGAAAGGACGAGGCGCCTGGAAGAAATAGGGGTCTTCAAAGGATACCATGCATATGTTGACCCCAAGCATCTCGGCGTTCGTCTGCTTGCCATGATTGCTGTACGACTGAGCAAGCATGATCCCCAGGCTGTGTTCCGATTTACCGCTCACGTTCTTGCGTTGCCTGAAGTCCGAGATGTATACCACGTTGCCGGCGAAAATGACTTCCTGATTCATGTCGCCGTCCGCGATTCTGCACATTTAAGGACCGTTGTGCTCGAGGGGATTACCGCCCAGGTCGAGGTAGAGCACGTTGAGACCAATCTGATTTTTGATCATCACCGAGACCACGTTGTTGAGACCTGCTGGGATGCTGGCGTCTGACTACAGTTCAGAGGCTTCAAAATTATCGGCGCTTCACCGATCCCTCAGTTTAGAACACTGCGTCGCGGTTTTCTACGAGGGTTATTCATGTGTCTCGGCGTTTCCCATTTGAATTCCCCGCCACTTTTGTATACCTGGCCGTCCTTCATAACGAAATGAACCGCCCGGAGTGCAGTAACGTCTTCAAGTGGGTTTTCATCAACAGCGATGATATCAGCGGCGAGCCCAGCCTTGATCTGTCCGGTATTAACACCAAGGAGATCAGCCGCATTCATGGTGTGCATTTGCAGGATGTACCAGGCAGGAAAATCTGCTCCCGTAAAGCTTTCCAGAAACTCGAGCGTAAGCTCGCCTCTCGTCGATCCATCGCGGGAATAAGTAACATCAGATCCAAAGGCCATTGGGGTGCCGGCGGCATAGGCCCTGCGATTGCGTTCGAGAATCGCCTCGAAGCGTGCCTGGCTCGTTCTGGAAGCTGGAAAATCGGTACCAACCAGATAGGTGCCCTTTTCTTTCATAAGCGCAAGCGTTTCATCACTTGGGTTGTTTCCATGCTCGATAGATGCAACACCTGCAACAACTGCGTTGTGAATGGCTTCAGGGCTGTACGCATGTGCTGCAACCTTTATGCCTACGTCTCCAGCTTCATCAACAAATGCTGCGATGTCTTCGACCGAATAGATATACGGCTGGTTGTCAACGATGATTTTTATGACCGTTGCACCATAATGGATGTTCTCCCGAACAGCCTTTCTGATCTCATCTTCAGAGTCTGCGTAAAAATATTCCGGATTACCCAGGCCGGGCTTTTCCGGTTGCATTTGAAACTGTCCCCCAAATGGAGAAATCAGTCTTCCTGATGCGATTATGTTCGGACCAGGAATCCAGCCTCCTTCTATGCCGCGACGAACCTCGACATCAGCGTAGAGAGCATTATTTCCTACATCCCGAATGTATGTGAACCCAGATTCCAAAAGTGAGCGTGCCTGCGCGACTCCTTGAATGGCCCTGAAAGCCGTTGTCTCAATGAGGCCCGTATAATAGTACCTGCCGAAATCATTGATATCCGCGCCAGGCATGGTGGTCATTGTCACATGCGTGTGCGTATCGATCAGGCCGGGCAGAATGTATGAGTCCGAGAGATCAATGACCTCCGCGCCGGTAGGGATACTCACACTTGAGCCGACCTCTGTAATGATTCCATCTTCAATGAGAATCATCTGATCGGCGACAGCCGTGCCAGATTCAACGTCAACGACGTGGCCAGCCCGGATGACTGAAACCTGAGCGGAGACTTCAAAGGTGGTGACGAAAAGCACAAAGATTCCCAGTACAAATAGAACTCGCTTCATGGGATGGTACCGGTATGATTAGGTGGGGTGAAAATGTAGCCTATTCATCCTCCTTGGGCAACCTAGGATAAAAATGCGTCTTGATGCCACATGGTCTCGAGGGAATCACCGAGACCAAATGGTTGAGGCCTGCTTGGATGCTGGCGTTTGACTACAGCTCAGAGGCCACAAAATGATCGAGCAGATTCATTCTGATATCCTGGAGTGATCCACCTGCTTGGCTTCCTGCCGAGATCCGAAATGGACCGATGTACTTGTTGAGGACAAACAGGGACTCCGTTCGATCCAGAGCGGTAAATATTTGTTCTTGACTTATCGGGTCCTCTGAATCACCAGGATGATACCGATTAAGAATCATCTGCCTGACCCGAATCTGATCGACCTCCGTGAACCCTGATATACTGAGCTGACCCACAGGATTTTCTTCAATGCGAAGTGTGTCCTGATACACTATTTGTTGGTTTGTGCCTGCGAGATCGCTGTTCAGAAATATCACGTAATCGTACTCTATGATCGCGGTATGCAGCGCGAGATTGTTACTGCAGTGGGAGTCTACGATGGTCATCCGTGCCCTACCCATTTTTCTCAGACCTCCCTCGGTCCCTGCGACCCTTCCTTCGTAGCTAAATAACCAGTTATTTCCAACTTCCAGTGGCCAGTAGTCGATCCACAGTCCCGACGGGTTTCCTTCGCACATGGAGCTCTCTCGCCCCAACGGAAGCTCTGCAATAACAGGGACTTCCACCAGTACTTGATCTCCGCACTCGTTGGTCACATTGAGTGAGAGGACCGTCTCTCCCCGTCCAATTACGCGCAGTTGCAGAAACGCATCCGAATCTTCACGCGGATCGATCTGGACAACCGCTTCGTTCTCGACACTCGCGGCCATCCTTAACATACCCGTGTCCTCGGTCGAAAACACACCGTTCGCTCCCCATCCAAATAGGCTTATCTCAAGCTGAGAGCCGTCGAACACAATGGGAGAAATGAACGGAGTAGCTACTATTTCAGTGCACGCGGAGAACTTCTGCGTGTCGCATCCGAGGGTACAAACGGCTATGGAAAAGACGCCAAGGAGTGTTCCTGAGATACGGGGAAACGTAACGGTGGGATGAGGCGAGATTGGAGACACTGATGTTTAACCTGATCAGAGTCTAAATAAGCGCCTACCAGCACTCGTATACAAGTGCTCTATACGTCCAGATTGTCGACTTCGTCGACATGCTTCATGATGAAGTCGAAGCGAGCCGAGGCGTCTTTGCCCATCAAATCTGAGATTGTTCGTTCCGTTAATAGCCTGTCGGAATCGGGAATTGATATTTGAAGCAACCGCCGTTTGTCTGGATCGAGCGTTGTCGCTTTCAGGGTCGCGGGCATCATCTCTCCCAGGCCCTTGAATCGCTGCATCTCGATTTTCGTGTTTTTGTTCTTTCTTTTGATTTTTGCTACGATCCGCTCTCGATCCGCTTCGTCAAGTGCCCAGTACGTTTGCTTAGCGGCGTCGATTCGAAATAGTGGTGGCTGTGCAATGAACACGTATCCCTCCTCAATCATCGCTCTCATGTAGCGATAGAAAAAGGTCAACAACAGTGTGGAAATATGATGACCGTCTGAATCTGCATCCATCAGGAGGATAACTTTGTGGTATCGAAGTTTCTTGAGATCGAGATTCTCGCCTATTCCACAACCTAGCGCCTGAACAACATTGGATAACTCCTTGTTGTCCATCACCTTTTTAAGTGTAGCTTGCTCGGCGTTCAGGACTTTTCCTCGCAAGGGAAGAATCGCCTGGGTCGTCCGGTCACGACCCTGTTTTGCAGATCCACCAGCAGAATCACCCTCCACGATGAATATTTCACTCTCTTCGGGATTTGTCGAAGAACAATCAGACAGCTTTCCTGGAAGATTGAGCCGATGACTCAAGCTGGTTTTTCTTCTCACGCTGCTAGCCGCCGCACGGCTGGCGAGGCGCGCCTTGGCCGATTGAATGACCCTGGTTGCGATGGCCTCCCCTGTCGTAGGATGCTGATTTAAAAACTGCTCCAGCTCGATGCGAATACTCCCGGAAATCACGCCTTTGATTTCAGGATTATTCAGCTTCTCCTTGGTCTGACCCTGAAACTGAGGGTCAACCATGAACAGATTTATAATTCCATACACTCCCTCACGTATGTCGTCGGCTGAGATATCGAGTTTTCGTGGGAGCAGATCGTGGGTGTCCATGTAGGACTTTACGGCGTATCGAATTGCGTCTTTGAATCCCGCCTCGTGTGTTCCCCCGTCTCTCGTCGGAATGCCATTCACGAACGAGTCTACCACCTCTCGGGGTGCCTCCGTCCATTGAATAGTAACTTCCACTCTGGCTCCGTCGACCATTTCGCTCTGGATCAAAACAAACGGATCAAGATGGACGGGGCGAGCCTCTGCAGTTTCGATTTTGTGGGCCAGATATTCTTCAATTCCCCCCTCGTGATGAAACTCCTGTCGTGTACCGGTGACCTCGTTCCGGAATAGGATCCGAAGTGAGCCATTCAGATAGGTTTTAATTTCGAGGTTTTCGGCAATCCATTCCGCATCGAACTCCACCGTTTCAAATATATCCCCGTCCGGACGGAAAAAGATGGTAGTTCCAGAACCCCGCGAAGAACGAGAAATCTTTGCAAGCTTGGTTATTGGATTTCCCCTCTCATATCGCTGCTCCCATGTAGCACCGTCCCGCTTAATGGTCGCTACCAGTGATTCTGAAAGAGCGTTTACCACTGATGCTCCCACCCCATGCAAGCCACCCGAAGTGACGTAGCTGGTGCTATCGAATTTGGCACCCGCATGAAGTGTGGTCAAAATGACTTCCAGCGTCGGGATTTTCTTCGTCGGATGCTTGTCGACCGGAATGCCTCGACCATTATCGGATACGGTCATCGAGCGACCATCTTTGTGCAGGACTACGTCAATCTGGGAAGCGTAACCATTGGTCGCTTCGTCGACCGCGTTGTCGACTATTTCCCACAATAGGTGGTGAAGGCCAGGCTTCCCTGTTCCTCCGATATACATTCCCGGTCGCTTTCGGACGGGATCCAAGCCTTCCAGGACCTGGATGCTTTTGCCGGTATATGTGCTGGTGGTCAATCTAGCTTGGATCGATGGTGACTAATCTGCGGAGCCATTTGAGATTTCGACAGTCGGATATACAACGGATTTGATCGCACCTCGCTTGATGATAAGTCGGCCCTTATTTCCACGGTTGGCGATCGGAAATTTTGTTGGGCGGACGATCTCTGACCGTCCACGAGTCGTCTCAACTTCCAGACCCTGTCTGGCCGCTGAAGAAAGCGCAAATCCGATAATTTCGTCGCCACCGCTGAGCCTCATAGCAATAACACCTTTCGCGGCGTTCTTCATCACCGGAATCTGGGATGATGGAAATATCAGGCAATTACCCTCCAGTGTCGCAAGGCAGACATTTTCGGAGCCAGCACTTGGCTCAACACGAAGAAGGCTCTCTCCCTTCGTGATTTTCATGAACATTCTTCCACTTACCGTCGAGGGCTCGGAATAATTTTCTAGTGTCATGCGAAGTGTCTGTCCGTCAGAGGTAACTCCGATGGCGTACGGACCTCCATTTGGAGCTTCATTATCCTCAAAAAACTGTGGCTCGGTGTCCTCCGGGGGTACAGGCTTGGGCATCGCACGAGGGTCCATGCAGACAACGCCTACAATATGCTCGCGATCAGAAAAATCGAACAGCTTTTGAACCGGGCTCCCGTGACCAGTAGTACTGGGAAGGGCTTCCGCCCGCGTCGTATAAGCCTTTCCAAAATTACTGAAGAGTATGATCGTTTTTCTCGTCGAACCTGGCAATATCCAGCCTACAGAATCACCATCACGCACCCGGATACTGTCTACATCCCCGTAGGAGCGCTGGCGTTTAACCCATCCGTCTCGAGTGACAATTACGTACACGTCTTCATCGATGATATAGTCTTCGACGGAGTACTCACGGACTTCATCCGGGCCAGAGACTGTGGTCCGGCGATATTCCGCGTATTTCGCGCGGATATCTTTGAGTTCTTTGCGGATCAGCTTCCATCGAGCACTTTCGTCTCCAAGGATCGTCCGTAGTTCCGCGGCCATTGCTTCTTTCTCCTCCAATTCCATCCGAATGGCATCGATTTCCAGCATTGAAAGCTTGTAAAGCTTCGTTTCCAGCACAGCTTCGGTTTGCAGCTGGTCAATCTGAAACCGGTGCATCAAGCGTGATGCAGCATCGGCTTTATTGGTGGATGCCCGAATAATCGTAATGGCCTCGTCGAGGGCGTCAAAAATCTTTTCAAAGCCACGCAGGATATGTATGCGCTTCTCGAGCTGCGCAAGTTCGAACTCAATTCGTCTGGTGACTACCCGCATGCGGAAGTCGAGAAACTGTCTCAGAATTGTCGCCAAATCGACTCTGGCAGGGGTTCCGATCTCAGGATTGTCTGTTGGCAGCAGACAGGTAAGATTTACATGAAACCGAATCTGCAAGGAGGTGTGTTTCAGCAGATAGCTCATTGCGGCCCCGCTGTTCGCTCCACGTTTGAGCTCCAACACGATGCGCACATCATCAGTAGATTCGTCCCGAATATCAACTAGCTGGGGAAGTTTTCCCTGGATGATATTCTCCGCAATCTGCTCAATCAACTTACTTTTATTCACGCCGTACGGAATACTCGTAACGATTATCCTACGCTTGCCTTCCGATGTGTATTGACCGCGCAGTTCAATGGGCCCCTCGCCATTTGAGTAGATTTCGATCAGTGATTCCTGGGTATTCAGAATTCGACCACCGGTCGGGAAATCTGGCCCATGAATGAACTTTTCTACGAGCGTTTGATTTCGGGCATTCGGCGAGGAGATCATAAATATCGCCGCGTCGATGAGTTCGGTGATATTGTGGGGTGGAATGTTTGTAGCCATTCCCACCGCAATTCCTGACGCGCCATTCAGTAGTAAATTGGGAATCCTGGCCGGAAGAACAACAGGTTCAAATAGAGAGCCGTCAAAAGTTGGACGAAACGCTACAGTCTCCTTTTTTATCTCAGCCAGCAGTTCCATCGCGAGTGGGCGAAGTCGCGCCTCGGTGTACCGCATCGCAGCTGGCGAATCACCGTCGAGCGAGCCAAAATTTCCGTGGCCATCTACCAGGGGTGCGCGAAGTGAAAACACTTGAGCCATGCGTACCATCGCATCATAGATCGCAGTGTCTCCGTGTGGATGGTACTTCCCCATGACCTCTCCCACCACAGTGGCACTCTTTTTATAGCGTGCGTCTGGATACAGATTGAGATTGTTGTGCATGGCGTAAAGAATTCGCCTCTGCACGGGCTTCAATCCATCGCGAATATCGGGTAAGGCCCGACTGGTAATAACGGATAACGCATAGTTTAAATAGCGAGATCGCGTTGTTTCATGCAACGGGATGACATCGACGACAGGCATAGATACGTGACAATAACGGACTTAGACGTTCTTCTTAGTAATGTACGAAAGACAAACGGATTCTGAGAGGTGATCTCTGGATTAGAGAATAAAATTAAATCCGGACTCGACATGAGGGCTGATCTACTAGGATTTGGACTGCCCCTGGTAGTGAATCATGTAATAATCGCCTCCCTCCTCTCTGAATTGATTCAACACACCTGCTCGGGTGAGCGTGACGAGTAACTCTCCGGCGATTGCCGTTTGAAGATCAGCCATCTGGGCAAACCGCTCAACGGTGACGCGCCCATACTGCTCGAGATAACGCATGAGGAGGAGCTCATTTTTTCCAAATTCAAACTGCACATCATCGCTGTAATGCCAGCTTTTCATCAGGCTCACGGATTCAGGAGAGGCTTCAAGGCTCATATCCTTCACACGCACGTAAGCAGGTCCGCTACCATCTTCTTCATTGACGACAATAAAATGTGGCTTTCTCGGACTGTCTCGAACGGTGACCAGAATGACATCTCGCTTGTTCGAGACCGGCACACGCTCAGACTTCCAGGGAACGCGTGGTCGACAATTCATTCCCAAAGCCTGACTCAAAGAGAACTCCTCCTCTGCTGAATCTTTAACACCCAGGATGGTCCCGTCATCATCTACACCAACGAGTAGTCGTCCTCCTCCCGAATTTGCGAAAGCAACCACTTCTCTGGCTAAACGTGTGGGCTCCGGTACCCGTCGTTTGAATTCGACGTGCCGTCCTTCTCCTCTCGCTACGATTCTTTTGATCTCTTCTATGGTCATTCTAGCGGGGTTAGAATGGTTTTATTCGTAATTGGGCGCGTCGGGAATCCAGTCTTCAATTTTTGCACTCCGCATCATCAGCTGTTGAACCGCATCAAGAGGCGGCACGCCTTCGAAAAGAATCCCGTGAACGCCCTCGGTGATAGGCATCTCAACATTGTACTTGTGAGCAAGCTCGACGACCGATGCGGTCGTTCGGACCCCTTCAGCGATCATGGTCATCTCAGACTGAATCTGCTTCAGGGTTTTTCCTTGACCAATGGCAAAACCAAGATTTCGATTTCTACTCAAGGTACTCATGCATGTTACCACCATGTCGCCAATCCCAGCTAGCCCAGAGAATGTTGACGGATGGGCTCCCATGGCCACTCCGAGTCGTTTTATCTCTGCCAGGCCTCTCGTCAAAATCGCAGCCTTGGCATTATCTCCGTACCCGACACCATCGCTTATTCCAGCGGCTATAGCGAGTACATTTTTTACCGAACCGGCAATTTCCACACCGCGAATATCCGGATTGACGTACACCCGCAGTGTTTTTGACATGAACACGCGCTGTATCTGACCGGCTGTCTCTTCACCGTACGAGGCCACCACCACTGTTGTAGGGGTCCCCTGGGCAACTTCTTCGGCATGACTGGGACCGTAAAGCACCGCCAGGTTCGACTTGGGAACTGTATCCAGTACATCGTGCAATACGCACGACGTAGTCATCAGGGTGCCATTTTCAATGCCCTTTGCAACAGATACAACCAGAGTTTCGGACCTGGCAAAAGGCAGTAGTTTATTTGCCACTCCTCGAACAGACTGCGAGGGTGTTGCGACGACCCAAACTGAGGCTGCTTCCACCGCTTCGGCCAGATCATGCGTGATCGCAATGTTGGCAGGGATGACTGCGTCCGGAAGGTATCTCGGGTTATGCCGCGTTTCTCTCATGGAGCGAGCCGCCTCTTCCCTGCGAGCCCAGAGGCGAACCTCGTTACCCGCACTGGCCAGACTTATTGCCAGAGCCGTACCCCAGCTTCCTGCTCCGATTACAGCCACTCGATATGAGTCCCTCATCAAATCTGTCATTCTTATGTAATCACGTTGATTGAAGAGAGCATCAGACTACTCAGATCTCACCACGGCCCTGCATGCCGCGGGCCATCCGGAACGATTTTATCTTGTTCTCATCGCCGGCCAGTAGTCTCTTGATGTTGGACCTGTGGGCTATGAAAATGCTTGCCGCAAGTGCGAGACTGAAAACGAAGACGCTCGCATCAATGCCCTCCACGTGCAGCACATATTTTCTCACCGCAATGGTGCTCGGATAGGCGATAGTTGCTAGAAGGGAGGCTAGTGACGCATATCTGGAGGTAACCAATACGAGTGCGAATACGAGCATGGTCACTACCATTACCATAGGAGTCACGGCGAACAACACACCAGCGGTTGTGATAACGCCCTTCCCTCCCTTGAACTCGGCCCAGATCGGGTATAAATGCCCTACTACGGCGGTCACTCCCGCCAGGAGACGGACAACCGACTCCACTTCCCAGAATCCCAGTCCTGCAGGCAGTTCGTCAATTCTAATGGTTGCGATGAGGCCGGCGGCAAGTAGTCCCTTTCCAAGATCAACAACAGCAGAGAGTGTTCCAGCCTTCCATCCCAATACCCTGAACGCGTTGGTGGCGCCTGCATTTCCGCTTCCGTGCTCCCGAACGTCAGTACCATAGGCAATCTTGCCAATCCAGACACTCGCTGGAATTGATCCTACCAGATAACTCAACACAATGATTAGAGCCACCGACAGCATGCCGAAATCCCTAGAATGTTATTTGACTAATACGCGTTAACTACTGGCCCGCAAGATACAGACACACACATACGAGATGCTTGGTTCCAGAAAAATTAAAGCCGGATAACGGACCCTATGACAAATGGATGCTCATCTGAGAGCGTATTCAGCACTATCGAGGCATCCTGTTCATTCAGTATAGCGATCAATCCTACGCCCAGATTAAAAGCCGACCTCATGTCATTTTCCGGAACCGATCCTGCCTGCTGGATGAGTGAGAAGATCTCAGGCCGATCCCAGGATTCGTAGTCCACTCGAATGTCTAAACCTTCGGGAATCACCCGTTTTGTGTTTCCGGGGATCCCTCCGCCAGTTACGTGAACGAGGCCCCGCACATCAACTAGATCGATCATCCTTCTAATCAAGCTTAAGTAGGAACGATGAACGCTCAGAAGCTCCTCACCAAGGGATATCCCCATCAGTTCTGGTGGTCGGTCATTGATGTCAAATTGCGGAAAAAGCGCGTGCCTGGCCAAACTATATCCGTTTGTGTGCAATCCAGAGGAAGGAAAGGCAACCAGTACATCAGATTCCTTGATTGAAGAACCGTCAACAATCTTCGCTTTCTCCACTATACCGACAATCGTTCCAGCAAGATCGTACTCACCTGTCGAGTACAGGCCCGGCATTTCGGCCGTTTCGCCTCCTATCAGGGCGCATTTGTTCTCAATGCAAGCGATCGAGAATCCTTCGATGATCTCCACCGCCGTGTCCGAATTCAGCTTACCCGTTCCAAAGTAATCCAGGAAATAAAGCGGCACGGCACCGCATACCGCGATGTCATTCACGCAGTGATTTACCAGATCTTGCCCAACCGTGTTGTGACGGTTCATGGCGAACGCCACTTTAAGCTTGGTGCCCACGCCGTCAACGGAAGAGACCATGACCGGTGTATCGTACGACTTCCAGTCTACTTCGAAAAAGGCTCCGAAAGCTCCGATGTCAGACAGCACGCCACTGGTGAACGTCTTTCGGACAAGTGGTTTGATCCGCTCAACCGTCTCCTCTCCGACTTCGATGTCGACTCCTGCGTCTTTGTAAGTTGCCATAAACAAATTCTGGTGAGCCTGTCTCCGTGAAAACTACCAAAGATTCGGCAATGACATTGCCGAAACGAAACGAAACTGCCAAATACTCACAGATAAATTGGAAGCAGTCATGTCCCGGATTATGCAGGTCCAAGGCAGGTCGTGAATGGTCGTGGCAGGTCCTCAGCAGGATTCAGGTACGTCTCAGTCAGATCTGAGACGGTCCTCAGGCGGGATCTGGGTGGTCGGAGTCGAAAGCTGCGACCCAGGGAGTATCCTTCTTCTGAAGAAATGCACTCACTCCGTCTCTGCAATCTGAAGTAGATCTGGCTTCAGCGTTTATTTCTGCCGCGCGATTCAATCCTCGCTCAACATTCAGGTCAGAGATCTCTGCCAGAAGTTTCTTTGTCGACGCTATGGCTTGACTCGAGGTGTTTCGCGCGATGTTGCGGGCGTACGACCATATTGCTTCATCCAGTTCAGAGTGTGGCACAACCTGGGTAACCAGATTTATCTGTTTTGCTTCAGTTGCCAGTATCAATCTACCACTCAGCAGAAGATCTCTGACTCCCGTTTCGCTGACGCGCGGTCTCAGAAGCACAGATACAAGCGCGGGTACGAATCCAATCTTGACCTCCGTAAAACCCAATTTCGCTCGATCAGAGGCGATACTGGCGTCGCATGCGAGGACAAGCCCCGCTCCCCCAGCAATCGCATGTCCATTGACTCGACCAAGAACAAATTTCGTACAGGAACGCATCGCCAGAAAAAGGTTCTTGAGGGCTATTGAGTCCGCCAGGTTATCTTCCGCCGAGGCCTCAGCCATATCTGAGAGTGCGTCAATATCGGCGCCTGCTGAGAATACGTCTCCCGCCCCGGTCAAAATGAGGACTCGAACAAAGGGATCCTGTGATAGCGACTCAATGACGTTGGTCAGCTCGACGACCAACGATTGATTCAATGCGTTCCGTTTATCGGGTCGATTAAGCGTCAGTGTGACAATTCGACCGTCGCTACTATGCTCAATCGCTATCATATCAAGTCTCCAGAAGAAAATTGCATCCCCGAAGTTCGGCACCACTCAGACGTCCGTGAACTTTGAATCCTGAGCCATGTCGTGTCGCTCGGTCCGCTGTGAGAATCGCGGTGGCACTGTATACATTCGCCAGATCAAATATAGCCAGAACGCCTTCTTCCTCCTCGGGCATCTCACGATGAGGATCCAACGGGTCCATAATTTTTACGTCTGTCCAGGGTGGACCGTAAAATAAGCCGTCACGCCGCGTATAAAATTGTGACATCAGCTCGCACATTCCGTATTCAGATCGAACAGAGGAAAGCGGAATTGAAAACCCGTCCACCAGTCGTTCATGCAGCTCACTGCGCTCAATTTCTCGCTTGTGTGTCTTCATTCCTCCAGTCTCGACAAGGATGGCCCCATCAGGCAGCTTGATCGCCTGTTTTTCGACCAAGTCGAGAAGACCAAACGAAGCCCCAAAAAGGATCAATCGAATACCGGTCTGCTCAGAGCTGGAAATTGCATCCTCCAGCAGGCGTCGATCGTCGAGAAACAGGCCTGATCCTTGAGCTCCAGTGTGATCTATCAGGTGCTTCACCATGTACACCAATGAGCTTTCCGTAGCGTAGCTGGGTAAATGTCCCATTATGATGCTCGGAGCATCACCAAAAGCAATTGCGAACCCCACGTCTATTGCACGGTCATAAATTTGGAGATCCTTTACGTAGTGTCTGCTCGGAATGGATCCACCTGTTCCTGAGCTTTCGAAGACCTTTTCTGCGCTATTGGGATCGAAGCAACAGACGGCGGCACGCCTGAATGCCTCAACGGGCAGAAATGTATAACTCTCAAATCCTCTGTACACTGGATTTTGGTGTCTCTGAAATTCCAGAACGCTATTCAGATACTCCTTGAACAGCTGCCGATTTCCTTGGGAAAGAGCATGAAACGAAGATGCTACTGTTTCAACCGAAGGAAGGATCACTTCAACGAATGATATACGGGATAGGTCATGCCAGCCTCTACCCATTTATCCATCTGCGCCCAATTGACGAGGCCATCGTCAGATCTGGGCTCTATCAGGTAAAAAAGGAGCCTCGACAAAGGCTGATCGCCAGGGACATACAGGCTTCCCTTCTCAAGCAGGACTTCTTTTCTGTGGTAGCTTCCCCAGATGGTGCGCTCTTTCAGTTGCTGAAATTCTCGGGGCGAAGTTGAGGTCGAATCGATATTGAATGCATTGACCATCATGGTCACATCCACGCTGATTGGCTCGAAACGTATTCCGTGTGTCTCCAGATAGTCAGCGACCACCCCGGCCGCATCATTCGAAACCCAGTAATGATCGGGTAGTGATTCCGTTTCCACAGCGCGAAAGGCCCCATACTCTGGGATTTCAAGCACATAGGTGGAATCAATCCGCTCGAAGTATGGCCGCCCACTGTAGATGTTCCGTTTTTCAACGACCGCGCCCATGAGGATACTGCTTGATGCTCTGTTCCGTTCATGCTCGAACCGAACACCCATTCTCGTGCCGGGAATCATCGAGTCATCCGCTGTGGTCACGAGTGAACGTATATCACTCGCATAGAGGGCAGCGAAATTCAATATCTCCTCGACGAAGTAGAGGCTGGCCAGGATGCGATCTTCGAATGTTAAATAGGCGTAGGCCTCACTAAGGATTGGGATTCTGTTTCGCAGACCAATGTAGTTGTTGTTAAACCGAGGCCGATGATCGAATGTGTACCACCCGGGGTCACTTCTTCTGAACGGAAGATTTCCGTAGTAATAATATTCCCAGCCGGTTCGATCGCGAATGCGATCTGTAACAGCAGGTAAGAATGTCTCCCGCACAAAGGAGTCAATTCCTGGGTCCGTGTTCGGGTTCAACGCAGGTGAGTACGTCAGATGATACCCGTGCCGAGTTCCATTCGTTGTGTGTAGATCCACGGCCACAAAAGGGTCATATGCATTCATCAAGGCAATCAAGGACCGCGCCTCGGGGCTCTTAACCTTCATGTGATCCCTGTTCAGGTCGAGGCCTTGTGCATTGGGCCGTTGTCCCATTCCCGCCCACGGCCCATTCTGCCTGGGTCTGCTGAACAAACTGACACGCTCGTTTCCATCCGAGTTATAAATCGGAGCCACCAGCAGAACAAGGGAGTCGGTCCAGGAGGCATGTTCACCCGATGCCAGAGATCGAATCAACATGAGCAGAGCTTCTTTTCCGCTCACCTCACCGGCGTGAATGTTACCCTGCAGGAACACGCGGAGTTTACCAGATTCGTGTACCGCTTCGGGACTTGCGTCTGACACGTCGCCGAATACAATGAGCGGCATGGCCCTTCCTTCTGAAGTATATCCGAAGGTCGTCAGATGCATTTGCGGGTGCTGAGCAGCCGCTACGCCAAGAAAAGCGATGACTTCATCATAGCGGGTTGTCTGATCGAAATTGGTTCTCTCAGGAGCGGTCAAGAGAAACGAAAGGTCCGCAATCTGAGCATTGGCACTTGAAACGCGCCCCCCTGCCACCAAAAGAACAATGAAAATCACCCGGCTGATGATTCTTGCCGGAAGGATGAGAAATTCGCTCATCACGTCAGGACTTCTTTGCTTTCTTTGGCTTTTTTCGAGGGCGTGTTCTGCCGTAGGATTTATTGGTGATTTTACCCTTCCTCGATCGTTTGTCTCCTTTACCCATTTACTCAACCCTTTGATTAGGAACTCGGTGAAGTATACGAGTTGCGCGTATCGACAACCACCACGCCAGACTTGAATGCAACTGATCCCGGTCCAGCTTCCGCATCGTTGCGTCTGAAACGAACTCTTCGGCTCGACGTTTGAGCGCCCCGAGCAACGGTTGTGAATCTGGCTTCCGACTCCTAGGTTTCCATTCAATTCAAGCAGGGTCTATGGCTGCCAAACCGAAGGATATTACCCTCTCAATTCAACCTCAATCGAGAGTTGACGTGATTGATGTATCTGAAATGGTGCGCGATGAGAAAGAAGATTTCTTCGACGCGTACAAGAAGAGCGTGTATGCGTCCCATCACACGACGGCTGGTTATTTCGAGCAGAGCTTCGCTCGTCGATTGAAGGATAATCCTGAAGCCCTGGAAGCCTACGTCGGATCGTTTCGAAAATTATTCCCCGCAAATGCCGACTATCATCATGATCGCATGGAGTTGCGCAACGAGCTTTCTGAAGCACAAAAGCAGGTTGAACCTAAAAACGCCGATTCTCATCTCACCTATATCGGGTCGGGCCTCGAAAACTGCGTCACCTACCTCAACCAAAAGAATTCTCCTGTTTATTTCGTGGATCTTGATGGCACGAACGGATCGGTACACCGACGAAGAAAAACGACCATTCTCGGATACAACACTGAGGTAGTGGCCGCCCGTGAGCAAATGAGAATCCAAATGTCCGGACATCCGATTGATTCCATCAATCTCTGGGATGAGCGGGTGGGTGCCCTTGCGCAGCTGGAGGAGCAGATCCGAAAGCTGGGAATCGAGAAAGGACGCATTGACCTTTCGCTCTCCCCCGATGAAAGAAACACCGGATTGACGGTAAATGAGTATGAGACCATGCTTATGCGTCACGATCTGGTAGAAGTGCTACAGAATCCCGTGCGATTTATGGCTCAACGAGGCGCAAACATGTTGAGGGATCCCGCAGCGATCAAGGAAAAAGCAAAGGACTACATGAAGTATGACCTCGTTCAGGTAGTGAATGAATTCATTGATGCGCTCGGCCTGAGCGAATCCCTTTTTGAGCGGATCATCGACAAGATTATCCAGGTCCCAGCGTCCAGATTTTTGCGCATGAAGCGCAGAGTCAGCCTGATCGTTTCCGATGAGGAGACAGGCAATGGAAGTATTGTGAACGGAACCTATCAGAGCCCCATTCTGGTCCAGTGGCGAAAGGCTGAAGATCACGTCAGAACCATCGACGTCACCTTTACGCGGTTCGAGTAAAAGACGGTCAGATCAGGGATTTTGACTGAACACCGTCGACGTTTATGCAGGCACCAGACACCCAACTGGCCCGTTCTGAAATCAGAAACGCAACGACATCCGCTACTTCTTCAGCCCGCCCGAACCGGCCAAGAGGAATATTGTCTCCAATAAACGAAGCCATTCCTTCTGGATCTGCGATGCAACGTTTATCCCAGGATCCACCTGGAAACCGAATCGAGCCCGGCGCGACAGTATTGACTCGTATTCCGTAGCTCGCAAGCTCGATTGCCATTATTTTTGCAGCACTGATCAGAGCGGATTTGGTGGTGTTGTAGATGGACAAGCCAGCTCCGCCTGCTTCTCTCCCAAAAATGGACGCAATAAATACAATCGAGCCTCCCTTGGCCTCTCGCATGACTGGAATAACGGCTCGGGCCGTCCGCAAGTGAGCCGTCAGATTAAGATTCAGAATTTCAGTCCAATCATCCTCGGTTGTGTCCTCAAATCGACCACGCTTGTTGCCGCCCGCATTTGCGATCAGAAAATCTATTCCTTCATATTTCTCCTTAGAGAAGGCTACCAGCTGTTCGGCAGCTTCGAGATGGGTGATATCCAGTGCGATCGTTTCTACTCGTGTTCCGTATGATCCGAGCTCGTTTGCTGCCAGTTCTAGAGACTCCTTACCGCGAGCGCAGAGCACGAGATCGCAGCCTTCACTCGCGAGGGACTCAGCAATCGCGCGCCCAATCCCCCGGCTTCCGCCCACTACAAGAGCAACTTTATTTTTCAGACCTAAATCCATGTCACAAGATCAGCTTATGTCTAACGAGTTGACTGCAATAATAGCGATCTTTCGGTCTCCGAATGCGTTCCATATATCTCGTTTGAAAGAAATTCTATCATGATTGACTACACTAATATCTTTCCTAGCCTGCCGGGTGATTCGGATGTGTGGATTTACACGGCAAGCCGAGTTTTATCTGAAAAGGACTCGGCTGAACTCACGTCCCTTTTGTCCCATTTTGCTTCAGAGTGGTCCTCTCACGGCCGAACTGTTGATTCTGGCTTCGAGGTGATTGACCGCCAGTTGATACTTCTGGGAGCGAATATTCCCGGAGGAGATATTTCGGGTTGTGGCATTGACAAATCTCTTCTGGTACTGAGTGACTTTTCTCTCGCGCATGATTTTCGGTGGGTCGACTCCCTCTCAATCGTGTACCGAAACTCCGAGTCAGCACTATCGGTCGACTCCAGGGCGGATTTCAGAGCGAAGGTGGCATCCGGCGAGGTGACTTCGGACACGGTTGTGGTCGATACATCTCTTCGTCTTCTCGACTCTGTGCGTACCGGGATGCTTGAGCTTAAGTCGGCTGATTCGTGGCATGGCCGACTATTTCAGATACCTACCCATTCTGCGGTCTAGTATCAGTGACCGATATGGACTCATATCCTGGTAGATCCGGTCCAGCCGGTCGTGTCGCAAACCGGGAGTTCGTAACAGCTATCGTGTATCTGGCGAGCGTCATGATATTGGGAACGGTTGGCTATTCCATAATTGAAGGATGGTCCTGGCCAGACAGCCTGTACATGACGTTCATTACGCTCACAACCATCGGGTTTTCTGAAGTTCACGAGCTTTCGTCCACAGGTCGTCTTTTCACTATTTTTGCAGGCGTCGCGGGAATTGGCGGCGTTGCCTTCATTGCCACGCGTACGGCCCAAATCCTGCTCAACACGAGTACCTTTCGGTATCGAAATATGATGAAATCGATCAATGCCATAAGTGATCACTATATCCTGGCTGGCTATGGCCGGATAGGGCAACGCGTGGCGTTAGACCTGAAACGCCACGACGTCCCCTTTGTCGTGATCGAATCGAGCGACGCAAAGATCGATTCTCTTGATCGAAGGCGACACAAATACCTTATCGGAGATGCCGAGGACGAAAATGTGCTCACCACCGCGGGCATCGAGCGAGCGAAGGGCCTTATTCTTACTCTTCCCGAAGACCGAACAAACGTATTTGCTACCCTGGTTGCACGAGAACTCAATCCCAGTCTGTTCATTCTTGTGCGCACGGACACGAATGCCAATCGCAGAAAACTGATTCGATCCGGAGCAGATAAGGTCGTAGCCCCGTACGAAATCGGTGCAGACCGCATGGCCCAGGTGCTTCTGAGACCGGCAGTAGATCGATTCATGGAGCGGGTACTTCAGGCGGACGCACTCAGCTACACAATGGATGAGGTCGAGGTTATGTCCGATTCTCCCCTGGCCGGAAAGTCACTTTCAGAAGCTAATTTCAGGCAACAATTTGACGCCATCGTGGTCGCAGTAATTGACGGAGAGACACTGAAAATGTCATTCAATCCGGGCCCGGAAGAAAAGATCAAGGCAAATGACACGTTAATTGTGATGGGTAGCACGGAAATGATCTCGAGATTAAAACTCGAAGGATGTACCCGGCGTTAGCAATCGACCTCTCCGCTCTAAATCGACCTCTCCGCTCTATTTGAAATGAGAATGAATGCTTAGGAGTCCCTGTTCTGACCATGTTTACGATATCAAACTGGCCAACAAACTGATGACAAGAGTTTTTATTGCGGTCCTGAGCCTCTCGTTTGTGCTTACTGCCCAAAGAAGCGAGGCCCAGTTTTATCTGAATCAAGGTGAACTGGCCGAGATCATGCACGAGTGCACGCCTGAGCTCGAACGCCTTCCGTTGGTGAGATACAACTTTAAAGTTCTCTACAGTTCGAGGGGGAACAATGTCCTTGCTCGAAATACGTTTTATAAGATCATCGGAGAGGGAAATATTGACAAGGGACGGAGTCGTTCGTTGTTGGTTGGATTGCTTAATCGCCGCCTGATGCATGAAGTCAGCATCGGGGACACCCTGGTAGTTCCTGATAAGTGGGATTTGGATTTTTGTGCTTACTCACCTTTTCCGAGGTTTTACGCCGGTGGCCTCGCATTCGACAAATTGTTCATTATCGATAAAACGATCCAGGCGTGGGCCGCCTACGAAAGCGGACGCTTGGCGCGTTGGGGCATTGTGAATACAGGAGACAAAAATCACCGGACTCCAAACGGTAGATTCAACTTCAACTGGAAAACGGACTATCGGGTCTCGTCTCACAGTCCAGTGGGAGAGCCATGGGAGATGTACTGGGTGTTTAATTTTGTAGAAAGCCGGGGGATACACATACATCAGTATCCGATACCCTCGGGCGGCCCGATGAGTCACGGCTGTGTTCGGCTCGTTGACGAAGACGCCCAATGGATATATAATTGGGCAGACGGCTGGAAGAAGGGTTCAACTGGATTTCGCTCGGGACACGGCACGATCGCGAGTCCTGGCACTACATTCCTGGTCATCGGAATTGATCCAGCGGGAAGTCCGCAAACATTTTCAACAGAAAATCGCGTGCCCAGGCTTAGACAGACCGTTCTACCCTCCCATCCGTTTGATGTACCTCCAGGAACGGCTCAGCAGAAATACTTTGACAGGATTCGCGGAACACGACCCTGAGGGCCAACTACTTTATTCTGGAGAACAGTCGGCTGAAGCGTGGTAGAAGGGAATCTTTGTCCCAGGAGAAGTAAACCATCAGTGCCTTTCCGACAACGTGGTCCATTGGCACAAACCCCCAAAAGCGGCTGTCCTCCGAATTGTCCCTGTTGTCCCCCATGACCCAGTAATAGTCCTGCTCGAAGGTATAGTGAGTGGCCGCCTGGCCATCGATCATGAAGGTATCGTCACTGGCTATTTGAGCCTCATGTCCTTCATATCTGGTCATTACCGTTTTGTATATGCGCCAATTATCACCCGTCAGCTCAATCGAGACGCCCTCCTTCGGAATCGTGACGGGTCCATAGTTATCGGGTGTCCATCCCTGGCCCGGTGGATACATTGCGGCGTCGTTACCTTGACTGTACGGAGCTACCGCCGGGTTTACGCTCTCAACCCAAGGCCAGGCCGCAACGGTTTCCGCCGCGAGCTCGGTCGCGATGAGTTGCACAATCGACTGATCTGAAGTCTGAATGACGTCTGATATACCCAGCTCTTCCAGTGCAGAGCGATTCAGCTGAATTCGCGGGTCGGATTTGTGGACCTCCCAGTATTGTTGCATTCCCGCTATCAGGTTTTGAGCCTCTCCATCGACGAGCACCTGCTTGTCAACGACCCGAACGGTCTCTCCCGGCAGGCCCACCACTCTCTTTATGTAGTGCATGCGTCGTTCAATCACGTCGACTTGATCCGCAGGCCAGTTAAATACCATTGCGTCTCCACGTTTCACGCTGGAGAAACCGGGAACACGCATGTGGGGAATTGTGAATCCTTTCAGATATATGGGGGTGAACGGAATTCCCAGCGTCATTGGGGTGCGCGTTCCGTAGTGCACCTTGGAGACGAACAGATAGTCACCTACCAGGAGATTTTTCTCCATTGAGGGTGTGGGAATTTGAAACAGGTCAAAGAACAGTGTGCGCAAGATCACCATCACGACGACGGCGAAGACCATGGCATCCAGCCATTCTCTGATCTTCCCCTTTTTCGGAGCGGATGCGCCAGATTCCTTTCCGGCCTTGTCGACTTTTCCTTTGCTGGACTGGCGACCGGCCCTCCTGTTCTTGCGTTCTTCCCTACGCGTTTCTGCTCGACTCTTTCCCACTACTCGTGCCTTACTGTTGGTTGTTGGGTACGATTTCAGATGACGGTGCTACAATTGGCGCCGGTCTCCCCAGCCCGAGGTCTGGGCGCTGGATACGCTTATTGAAAAAACTTGCTCCATCAAAGCCAGTCAAATACCACATTTGTTGGTCATAGTTGAAATAATAGTCTGTGAATGGCTTACGACTCGACTCGCGAAGGAGTTGCCCCAAAAATGATCGTTTGATGACTTGAAGTTCGGAGCGAAAGCGCATATCAGCGGCCAGAACGATTCCTCTATCCCAGGGGCCGTTGACATCCATCACGATGACGTTTATGGAGTCATTGAGGACGAACCAGTACTCGAACTCGATGATCTCCTCTCGCGCAAGTGAATCGGGGTACCCAACTTCCGCCAGTGTTATCGTTGGGGATCCAAACTGAAGCTGCAGTCTGGCTCTCAGATCTGCCGTTTGCATCGTGTCCAGAGTGGATCTGGAATTGCTTCCAGTGAACGCCCACTTTGTCCTCGAGAACTGAGGTTGGTGAATCGATGCTCGAAGGCGTCCAATCAAATTCCAGGAGTGTACACCAAAGGTCGCGATGACTTGCGGAAGAGATGCAGCGAGACGTTCATATCGAATGTTTTCGATCCATGCTTCTATCGTATCGCCCGCGATCTTCAGCCGCTCTGCGTCTCTCGGTGGTAGAGGCTGGATAGTGCCTCCCGTATCTCGCTCCGCCAGTTTCAGCGTTCGAACCTTTACGAAATAGTTGAGGAGTTCGGACGACCGTTGAGGCTGAGCCGCCAGATCGTGTGGCGAAAAGAAACAAAGGAGCAGCAGACCCACCGCACAAGATAAAAGGCGAGTTCTCGAAAGAAACGATGCGCGCACCTTCAGCATCCCTAATCCTCCAGGGAGAGAACCGCCAAGAAGGCCTCTTGTGGTACTTCCACGCTGCCGACCTGCTTCATCCGTTTCTTCCCCTTTTTCTGCTTTTCGAGGAGTTTGCGCTTGCGAGAAATATCACCACCATAGCACTTTGCCGTCACATCCTTACGAAGCGCCTTCACCGTTTCCCTGGAAATGACGCGCGATCCAATGGCAGCCTGTATGGCGACATCGAACATCTGCCGGGGAATGAGCTGCCGGAGTTTTTTAACGAGCTTCCGACCCATTTCATAGGCCTTATCCCGATGAACAATGGTGGAGAGCGCATCGACGGGCTCACCGTTGATCATCACGTCCAACTTTACCAGGTTGCTGGTTCTGTAATCGAGATAGTCGTAGTCGAGTGAAGCGTAGCCGCGACTTATGCTTTTAAGCTTGTCATAAAAATCAAAAACAATCTCGGCGAGTGGTAGGTGGTACTCCAGATTTACTCGCTTCGCGTCGAGATACTGCGTATTGATATACAATCCGCGACGCTCCTGACACAACTGCATCATTCCTCCGATGTAGTCAGAAGGCGTTATTACTTCGGCCTTGACAAACGGCTCGTGGATCGAGTTAATATCTCCCACGGAAGGCATCTTGGATGGGTTTTCCACCCCTATCCAGCTATCGTCGTTTCGATGAACCTTGTACTGGACGTTGGGGACTGTCGTGATAATGTCCAATCCAAATTCCCGATCCAATCGTTCCTGCACGATCTCCATATGCAGAAGCCCTAAAAACCCAACTCGAAAACCGAACCCAAGAGCCACCGAGGTTTCTGGCTCAAACGTCAGGGCTGCGTCATTGAGTTGAAGCTTGTCCAATGAGGACCGGAGTTCTTCAAATTCGTCCGAGTTGGCGGGATAGACTCCAGAAAACACCATCGGTTTGACTTCTCGAAACCCTGAAATCGCCTCCTTAGCGCCATTTATCCTAGTCGTGATGGTATCTCCGACCTGGGTGTCTTTCACATCCTTGATTGAACCAATCACATAACCGACTTCTCCTGCAGACAAGGTATCGACGGGCTCCATTTTCATGCGAAGCACGCCTATTTCTTCGGCCTCGCACTCTTTTCCTGTCGCGATGAATCGTATTCCTTCCCGTGTACTCAACTTCCCTTCAAATATTCGCGCATACACAATCGAGCCGCGATACGTATTGAATACGGAATCAAAAATGAGAGCCTTCAGGGGAGCATTCACGTCCCCGCCAGGGGCGGGAATGCGATCAATAATGGTCTGGAGAAGATCTTTAACACCCTCACCGGTCTTCGCGCTGATGCGGCCTATAGATTCTGCTGAGTCACCAATAAGATTCTCGATGGTAACGGCAACGTCGTCAGCATTTGCACCAGGTAGGTCTACCTTATTGAGGACTGGGATAATCTCCAGGTCCAGCTCCATGGCCATAAGCAGATTTGAGATGGTCTGGGCTTCGATTCCCTGGGCGGCGTCGACCACCAGAATTGCGCCCTCGCAGGCCTCAAGAGCGCGTGACACCTCATAAGAAAAATCGACATGACCTGGGGTGTCAATCAGGTTCAGAACGTAATCGAGTCCATCAGAAGCGGTGTAATTCATTCGAATCGCGTGACTCTTGATGGTAATACCGCGCTCCCGTTCAAGATCCATTGAATCCAGGACCTGCTCCTGTAATTCACGATTTGAAAGAGTCCCGGTAAATTCGAGCAATCTGTCCGCCAACGTGCTCTTACCGTGGTCGATATGCGCGATAATGCAGAAGTTTCGGATTCTGCTCTGGTCTGTGGTCATGCAGGCTGAATTATCCTGAGACGAAAAGGAAAGATCGACGTATAATACCAACCGATTGGGTCTGTTCCGTCCAGTTCATTCTATGTGCATTCGATACTGATGAATACGTTCAACATTGCGACTGGATAAATCGCACACAAATCAACACTTAAAGTTTTACTTGAAGTGCACAGGCCTAAAATTCGCCTATTAATTTTAGTGTAATTGCGACAAACTGTCCGACTTCAACGCGATGTACAAACACCTATCTCCTTGCGAGCCTTATACTAATCGTTACTAACTCGTGAGATTCTTTAACAACATGCCGAAATTGGGTAACAAGGCCAATTTCCGTGTACTAACACCTGACTGAGGGTAAGTTTTGATGCGTTCCGATTCGGAAGAGCAATTTCGAACCTGGGGTCATGGTCTTCGACAGGCTGATGCGAATTCCTTTGCGGAACTCTTCGATGCGACATACGATCCGTTGCATCGATACGCTATGTATATCACGCGTGATAGTGTTTCTGCTTCGGACATATTGCAAGACGTCTTTCTAAAGCTGTGGCAGGTACGAGATACTATCGATCCAGATCGCTCCCTTCGGGCACTGATGTACCAGATGGTGCGGAATTATGCCCTCAATCATGAAAGACAGAAAAAGCGTCATGCCGCTGAAGCAATAGTAGCGGATCACCACTCTGTCGGCTTTGACAATTTGAACGATGAGAAGTTGGATGCGGCCCTTCTGGAGCAAAAGATGCAAGAATGGATCGAGGCAATGCCCATCAGACGCCGCGAAGCGTTCATGCTGAGTCGATTTGAAGGACTATCGCATGAAGAAATCGCTGCCCTCATGGATCTCGCTCCGAAAACGGTAAACAATCACATCGTACTGGCTCTCCAGCACATTAGAACCAAGCTGGAAGTCTATAGAAACCGAGAATCGGATTAGCGTGAGCGATTTTAGATTCACATATGAACTGGCTGAAGATGTCCTCGACGGAATGTCCTCCGACGAGCGTTTCGCGTTGTTAGAAGCCTGGAATCTGGCTTCTTCTCCTGTTGCGAATGATAGTGAGAATGGAAAAACCGCCGTAAAACGGGCTATTCTGTCTCAGATTCATGAAAATCGTGTCGATCGGGCGCCCATCCTTTCTTCTCAGCGGACAGCCAGAATATTTTCTCTCAAGCTACAGTGGGTATCCATGGCCGCGGCTGTGGTCGTGGCTGTTGGTTTGGTCCTCTCCCCTTCTCCAGATCAGTACCGGGCTGAAACGGGCACCGATTTTGTGAAATCAGTTTCACTTTCGGACGGAACAACCATCCAGTTGGCTCCGGGATCACGACTATCAGTTCTTGATGGCTTCTCCGGGGATCATCGAGAAGTAATTTTACACGGCGAAGCATTTTTCGATGTTTCTGAGGGTTCTACTCCATTCGTTGTAAGGACTTTTGATGTCAAAACGACCGTTTTGGGAACGAGATTTGGTGTAAGAGCATGGCCCAGCGGTTTGGAAGCGTCTACCAGGGTTGTTGTTGAGAGCGGAAGAGTCTCTGTCGCAGATGACGCTTCAGTCGTTCTCCTTCCGGCCGGATTTATGACTCAGAGATCAATTGTTGGATTGGAGCTGTCTGAGCCGGTGGCCACCGATGCAGGAATTGACCTTCTTTGGAGAAATGGCGGTTTCACTTACGACAATGAGTTCATCGGAAACGTGCTTGATGACTTTGAGCGCCGTTTTGGCGTAGATATTAAAGCTCCTGCTTCCATTCGACTTCGTCGCATTTCAATCTCGAAGAAATCGATTGACAGTTTGCCCGATGTGTTGGGTGATGTGGCCGCGACGGTAGGTGTTCGCTACCGTGCGAATGTAAATGGATTTGAGATGTATCTCAACTAGCAGACGACGCGTCTGGAATGTGACCGGTTACCCTCGTCTGGGCGACCGGTTTTTTTGTGTCCGAGAATAGGCAGATCGGCGTCTATGAGACCCACTAATCGCTTATAGTGCTCCAAATTGCTTATATTCCTGTGATTGAGTGTTTTCTGAAACCGATTGATTCAGCTTCCAACGAGAACTCCTTTCGGACAGTCAATTATTCGCATCGCAATCTTGATGAGAGCAGCTCTTTCAAAATCGACTCTCACCGTAGTGTCCGCCATTCTGGTGGTCGTAGTCTCGCTGTCTGCATTCGTCTCTGATTCCGCGGCACAGGACCGGGATTCTGAGGTCCTCTATACCATGAGTTTTAGGGGCACCTCCCTTCGAGAGGCGCTACAACAATTCCTGGAATTAACCCAACTCGACATATCCTGGGATCCTCTTATTATCGCGGGTAAGAATGTCGCATGTGTGGCTGCAAACGAGCCGGTTGAGGAGATACTTACATGCATCCTCAATGGCACTGGCCTGGATTTTTTTAGACGCTCGACCGGAACGTATGTACTCGAGATCGCCGCCAAAGGTGAACCGCTATATGGAAACTTGAGGGGCATCGTTCTTGATGGGGACACAGAGCAACCCCTCTCTTACGCCCATATTACCATCAGCGGCGGGATTCGCGGGCAGGCCTCCAACATTGATGGCATGTTCATTTTTCCCCGACTACTGGCCGGTACCTACAATCTTCTGGTTACGCATCTCGGATACTGGGAGAAAGAATCCATAATCACTATTGTGGCGAATGAAAACGAGAGCATAGAGGTTATCCTTGAATCCGGTGCGGATGCGCCATGGAGATTCGCAACTCCCATAATCATCGACGGCCTGTTAGATAGGGACTCGTCCACACTTCTCGGAGCACCGCGTGCGACCCAGGAAGACATCACCGGCAATCTGGCTGCTGGAAATGCGCCTCTTTTTCAATCACTTGACGCCATGCCGGGTGTACGGGTAAATGACGCCACGGCGGACGTGCATATTCAAGGTGGTGAAGCGGGTGAGCATCAGTTTCGCCTGGATGGAGCGCCGGTATTTCTGCCCTTGAACGTAGCCTCATTTATTGGCCCGTTCAGTCCATTTGCGCTGGGAAAAATTACCGTTCACAAAGCCGGTTACGGCGCTAAGCTTGGTTCCCAGATTTCTGGCATCATCGCCGCCGAGCATGATCTTCGTGCGCCAACCAGGGTCGTTCGTAGCGGTCGTGCGAACAACCAGTTCACGGTACAGGTCGACCCCATTTCAACCAATGTCCGGCACACGGGCTTCTGGCTGAATCCCTCGGGGAAACGCGTTACGACGTTGAGTGCCCTCCGCGTGGGGACATGGAGCTTGTTGGCTCCACCCGCGCTGTCGAAGCTGATGGACAATTGGAATACCATTGATACTTTTCTGTTGTCCGCATTCGCCGAAAACAACACTCCCTTCGCCAATTTACCGCCAACAGGAGACCCCTCGATACAGTTTATTGATGTTCACAACGCGCTCAGGATGCAGATGGGACTGCGAACACTGACTGCATCATCGTATTGGGGTCGCTCCAGCCTCGGTAACAATCTTGCAAATGTCGACCTGCTCGGCGACGAACCACGGTCGCCTCTGGATCTCGGCCAGTTCAAGGACATCTACACCTGGCAAAACGGAATGGCGCAGATCCGCTTGAATAATGTTCGATCGGCCAGGATCATCACCTCCATTGGCGCCAGAGCAAGCTACTACAGGTTGAGCCATGATTTTGACTCACCCGGTGAGGCCACCGAACAGACGACAGAGGATGACGGAAACAGGGTTTTCGAGCTCGCGGTGGATGCGAATGTGGACTACTTTTCTGGTGGACCTCACGAGATTGAAGCAGGCGCGGTTCTCGAGGTTACAGGTAGCCGCTTCACAGTCGCGGGAACTCAACAATTTCCACTATTTCACAAGTCTCAGAGTTGGAGACTATCAGCTTTTGTTCAAGATATCCTTCAGGTGGGTCAGCACGCTGCCATAGAGGGCGGTACCAGATTCACCTGGCTGGCGGCAAGAAATACCCTGTATGCCGAGCCGCGATTATCGGCTCGGTTTGACTGGAAAGACACACCCGTCGGCGGGCTTTCACTTTATCTCGGGACCGGCCTCTACCGGCAGTTTGTTTCACAATTCGATGTAAGTAGCCGAAGTCCCAGAACGTTCGTTTCCTCCACCAGATTCTGGATGGGGAATGACCACAGCGTGACCCCTCCCAAGGCGGCACACTTTGCAGCAGAAGTGCTGGTCGTTCCGTCGGCCGCATGGTCACTTTCAGTGGAGTCGTTCTACAAACATCAGTACCACATTCTGGCGATCGACTACTCGGCTATGAGTGATACTGCCCGCAAAATGGATCAGTCAGAGTTTCTTGAATCAACAACCGGATACTCATATGGCTTTTCAACAGGGATTAAACGGAACATCAAGAACGGAAGCCTGAGCGCCCGATTCGATAACACAATTACTCGAAGACGCTCAGAAGCTCTTTACCGAAACGACTTACTGAGTGTACCGTGGAGTGAACCGTTCAGGCTGGAACTATCAGCCGACCTGGTTCCGCTCAGAAGAGCAGTTCTTCTCGTTCGTTGGAAGAGTACCTGGGGAAGAAGTTGGGGCTATCGGAAGGCTTATTACGACTTTCTGAGCGCCAATTTGAACGATGTTGATGCACTGCTGCAGGAAATGAGAGAAAACGGTGTTTCCTCAAACGCGATTCGCCGGATTGAAAGACAGATTTCAGAGTATGATCTCACCAGACCAGACACTCACGATCTAAAACCAATTCACCAGTTGGATTTGAGCGGTGCCTACTCGCTGACCTTCGGAAAATATTCCGTTCAACTTCGTATGGACATCGTAAATGTCCTTGATCGAAAGAATACCGCCGAATGGAGATTTGAGCTGGATGAAGCGGCGTACTACGGGAGCGGATCTTCGACATCTACCGGGCTACTTGATCGATCAGATCGTCGACTACTCCCGAGAGTCATTTCCTTCGCTGCCCGGCTCACCTGGTAGACTGGGATCGCTCGAAGTCTCGGGACTGCTCACGTCGGACGCTTCGGAGCTTTTTCCTGCGGCGGAGTCAGAATCACCAAGCCCCGACAGGCTGACTTTGTGAAAGTGTTTCTGGAAGACGATGATACCAATCACTCCGAGCACGATTGCCATGTCGGCAACATTCCATATGGGGAACAGGGCAAGGTAGCGGCCGCCAAAAATCGGTATTGAATCGGGTACGTAGCCGCGCCAGACGTTGATGTGAATAAAGTCGACTACTTTTCCAAGAAAATATGGATCTCCGTACAAGAGCTTTCCATACAGCACGCGGTCGATAATATTACCAAGCGCACCTCCGAGAACCATGCATAGGCTGATGCGATAGGGCCTGTACACCCCTCCTACCTTATACAGATAAACCACTATTAGAAGGGTGGCAACCAGGCTGAAAATGGTTATCAACGCCGGGGGGCCAAACTCCAATCCAAACGCCATTCCTGGATTCTCAGTGAACGTAAATTTCAGCCAATCACCAAGCAGACTGACTGATTGACCCTTTGTCATCGTTTTCAAAACGATGATTTTCGTTACTTGATCGACAACAATTACGAGTCCAACGAACAGCAGGGAGCGAGATATCCAGCTTTTGGTTTCTTGCATGAAAAATGGGCGGTCCTTGCGCACATCATTTTGGAGTGCTGGATCGCCCGTCTCACTACGTGATTCTATCTGATCGGTTACTTCGATTTCTGCTTCAATTTGGCCTCTATGGAGATTTCTGTATGTGGAACCGCCTCCAAACGCTCCTTGGAAATTGCGTTGCCGGTTACCTTACAGATTCCGTAGGTATTGTTCTCGATTCGCTCCAGAGCACGATCGAGATATCCAATATATTTTTGCTCACGCGCGACCATCAAAAAGAGTTTTTCGCGCTCCATTGCATCGGTGCCGGCATCCGCCATGTGATAACTGTAGGCCGTGTCATTCTCTGCCTGCTCACGGGCGTCCGCAAGTTGCGCACGCATCCGCTCTACATCGTCATGTGCAGAGTTACGCTTTTCCAGGACAAGGTCCTTGAAGTGCTTAAGCTGTTTAGAAGTAAATGGCGATTTGGCGACCTTCTTGGTCGTGTTATCGTCACCTGAAGCATCAATTGCCATAAAAAGAGCTCATTTATGGGCCCGGAAGGAGCCCGAATAACTATCCGTTCAGCTTGACTGCGAGTGTCACGTTTTCCGATCCAATATCGAATACAGTGACCAGATCTCCGTCAGGATTTTGGGCCTCTTGCAACTCCAGACACAGCGTCTCGTTCCGAATCCATTCCGCATGAATTCGTATCGACTCAATAAGTGAATTCGATGCCGCATACTGAATTTGGATTCGATCCGTGACTTCGTATCCGGCCTCCTTCCGCATATTCTGAATCCTGTTAACCACTTCTCTCGCGTGTCCTTCTGATAGAAGATCTTCAGATATTGAAGTATCGAGCGCCACAGTAATGTACGCCTCCTGGCCAACTAGCCAGCCTTCAATACCCTCGCTCGTAATTTCGATGTCCTCGCCCGAGAAAGTCAGTGACTGCCCTTGAATTTCCAGGTCAATTCGACCGTTACTCAGGTAGACCTCAATTTCCTCACTGGAGAGATCACGTATTCTCCCACCGGCTGCTTTCATCAACTTGCCCAACCTGGCCCCCAATATCTTGAAATTGGGTCTTGCCTGACGCGAGACAACGCCGGACGAGCCATGAACGAACTCTATCGTTTTGACGTTGGTCTCATCCGTGATGATGGCTTCCACTTCCTCAATGAGAGCTTGCTTGACCCTTGGGCCCGTGACAACCAGTATTTTTGGAAGGGGCTGACGAACATTTATTGACGATGTATTTCTCAAACCAAGCACGATGGAAGAAATCGTTCTCGCAAGATACATTCTTCCCTCCAGGGCTTCATCGAAGGATGATTTCAGCTCGTCAGCCGTGGGGAATCGGGTCAGATGTACCGACTCCTCGGAGAACAATTTCACGGAAGTGTTTATGTCCCGGAACAGTCGATCTGAGTAAAACGGTGCTATCGGAGCCATTAGTCTAGAAACCGTCAAGAGACATTCGGCGACCGTCTGATAGGCAGCGGTCTTGCTGACTTCTGCCGTTCCGGATTGTTTTGCGCTCCAAAACCTCCGCCTGTTTCTTCGGACGTACCAATTCGACAATTCATCGACGAATCTTTCGATGGCGCGAGCTGCCTTGGTGGGGTTGTACTCGTCGAGCGAATCGTGTACCGTGATGCTGGTTGAGTACAGTCGAGAGAGAATCCACCGATCCATTTCGGTTCGGTCTTCGAGAGGGATTGGAGATTCATAATCGAATCCATCGACATTCGCGTAGGTCGCGAAAAACGCGTACACGTTCTTGAGCGTTCCGAAAAACTTTCGCTTGGTCTCAATAATTCCGCGTTCCGAAAACTTCAGATTCTCCCACGGTGGAGTATTGCTCATTAAGTACCATCTGATGGCGTCCACCCCATGAGTGTCAATGAGCGCGAAAGGGTCGGCGGCGTTCCCTTTCGTCTTGGACATTTTTTCTCCCTTCTCATCCAGTACAAGGCCGTTTACCACTACGTTGCGGTATGCCACGTCGTCCATTACGAGAGCAGCGATCGCATGAAGCGTGTAAAACCAGCCTCGCGTTTGATCGACGCCCTCTGCTATAAAATCACCCGGGAAATTGCGTTCGAAAATCTCTTTGTTTTCGAATGGGTAGTGCCACTGTGCAAACGGCATGGCGCCAGAATCGAACCACACATCAATCAAATCTTCCACCCTGCGCATGGTGGATCCGTCCGGAGCCGTCCAGGTGAGTTGATCGACGAATGGACGATGCAAATCCACTTCTTCATCATTATCAGGTAGCTGATCGCCGCATTTTTCGCGAAGCTCAGCAATCGATCCGATAATCTCCATATAGTCCGAGTCTGGCGCATCGGATTTCCATATCGGGAGAGGCGTTCCCCAGAATCGGCGACGACTGAGTGCCCAGTCGACGTTGTTCTTCAGCCAGTCCCCGAAACGACCAGTCCCGATGCCTTTTGGCTGCCAATTAATCTGATTGTTGAGCTCGATCAAGCGGTCTTTGATCTGGGTCGTGCGGATGAACCAACTGTCAACCGGATAGCTCATCAATGGAGTACCCTTTCTCCAGTCGTGAGGGTAATTGTGCAGGATGGTTTCGTGACGATACATGAGGCCTCGATCACGGAGATCGCGAGAAATCACTTTGTCAGCGTCCTTGAACCAGAGTCCTGCTACGAGGTCGATATCTGACTTGAAACGACCGTCGGGAAGAACGGCATTCAGGACGGGAAGGCCCATCTTTTTTCCCGTCTCGAAATCGTCCGCACCGAATGCTGGGGCGGTATGAACAATTCCAGTTCCGTCTTCGGTAGACACATAGTTTGCCGGGACCACAACCCACGCATTCTCGGCGCCATCGACGTCATTGAAATATGGAAACAGCGGTTCATATCTGCGTCCAAGAAGCTCAGAGCCCTTGAATTCCTGGACGATCTCATAATCCTCTTGAATTACAGAAAGTCGAGCTTTCGCGAGGATCAGGTCGTGCTCCCCGATGTCCGCAGTGCTCAGATGGATCTGGACGTATTCAATGTTCTCTCCAACGGCAAGGGCGGCGTTTGAGATGGTAGTCCAGGGCGTTGTTGTCCACGCGAGATAGTAAATATTTGCATCCTCATCCGATCGAAACCGCGTGTAAATACTTGGGTCCTGGATTTCCTTGTAACCAAGGCTCACTTCATGAGATGAGAGAACGGTTCCAGAGCCTGGACTGTACCAAAGAATCTTGAATCCCTCGTAGAGAAAGCCCTTTCGGTAGATTTCACTCAACAGCCACCAAACACTCTCGATATAGCTGGACTTGAATGTGATGTACGGATCGTCCAGGTCGACCCAGTACCCCATTCTCACAGTCAGTTCGTCCCATAATCCCTTGTACTGGAGGACGCTTGTTTTACAGGCCTCGTTATACTTCTCAATTCCGTACTCGACAACCTGTTGCCGGCCCTCAAGTCCGAGTTCCTTCTCGACTTCTATTTCTACGGGCAAACCGTGGGTATCCCAGCCGGCCTTGCGCTCGACCTGAAACCCTTGCATGGTCTTGAACCGGCAGAACGCATCCTTAATGGTTCTGGCCATGACATGGTGAATTCCTGGTTTTCCATTGGCAGTAGGTGGGCCCTCGAAGAAGGTAAACGACTCACCATCCCGACGCTGCTCAATGCTTTTTTCAAAAACACTGTGGTCATTCCAGAAGGAAAGAACATCTTTCTCCAACTCGTTGGCGATGAGTTCCTTGTATTCTTTGAATGCCATGTCTTTATGTGGTCAATAAGCGCCGAAAAACGAAGCCTCAAAGATAGATAATATCCGTCAGAGGTCGAGTCTCATCCAGACCAACGAGCTACCTAAAGAGTGGAATTACTCTATTCCTCAAGAATGAGTCCAACTCAGATACGGGGAATTAATTTTCTCAGCAACTCAATCAACGGCGGACTGGCCTTGGCGGCGGCCGCAAGGACATCCTCGAGCGAGACTGGTTGCAGCACATCGGGAAAACACTCATCCGTGATCACGGAAAACGCGAGTACCTCCATATTCATGTGACTCGCCACCAGCACCTCCGGAACGGTACTCATACCCACAACATCGCCGCCCATGCGACGGAGCATTCTGTACTCCGCTCGAGTCTCGAGATTCGGTCCTACCACTGCCAGGTAGACGCCCTCATGAATCGAAACGCCCGATTCCGAGGCTACGAGGATGGCAAGCTCTCGGAGGGCCGTGGTGTATGGATCACTCATATCCGGAAAACGAGGCCCCCACTCATCGTTATTAGGTCCCTCTAAAGGATTGTGACCCATAAGGTTGATGTGATCGGAAATTAACATGAGATCTCCTGCGCGGTAATCTGGATTCATGCCACCACACGCGTTAGATACTATGAGCGTCCGTACACCGAGCTCTGAGAGGACGCGTATGGGAAAGGTCACCTCCCAAGCGCTGTATCCTTCATAGAGGTGCATGCGACCCCTCATCGCTATTACCGGCCTCGACTCCACCGTTCCGAATACCAGCTCGCCAGCGTGAGAAGACACCGTTGACTGAGGAAAGTGCGGAATGCTCGCGTAGGGTATCGACTCGTCCACCTGAATAATATCCGCTAGCTTGTCCAGGCCCGTCCCGAGGATTATTGCAAGATCCGGCAAGGTATTAACCCGCTTTCGGATATCTTCAGCGGCCTCGCCAACATTAGAAATGTATTCTTGAAGCCTCATCGGTCAGCTTGTTTCGCTGTCCTTCTCATCGTCGAGGTCCTTCAGGATTTCGTGGATTTTCTTGATCTCCTCATCCGCGGAATCTTCCGATTGTTGACCACCATCACCGGCATTCTCCATTGCGGCGACCGCAGCCTCTTCTACCGATTCGAATACGGGTGTAACACGCCATGAAGGAGTATCTTCATCGGAGTCCGCTTCAGCATCCTGGTCGTCGCCCGTCGGTCCATCAACGTCGTTTGAGGCCTCTTGCTCAGCTCCCGGTTCGAAGTAGACCTCGTCTTCAGTTTCTGCATTGTCCCCCACTTCATCTTCTGTCTCCTGAACCTCAGGTGGAGACGCTGACATTTCATCAGATCCCATGCCCGGGGCACCTGGGCCGGATCCATTCTCACTCGATAAGTCGGTGCCGTCGTGGATTTCTTCTTCTTCTTCCAGAACCATTGCAATCTCTTTCGGCGATTCTGTCGTCAGGAGGGTCTGCTCGCCAGTTGTGGACTCAAAGTGCCGAAGAATTTCCATTTCGGAAACCAGAAAGGCCCTCAGTTTCGCAACGATTTCTTGCTGCCGGACTGCATATCGGGCTGTCTCCCTCTTTACATGAAGCCTGTTCAGATCCGAATCCTTCTGCATATCCACAATTCTGTTTTCCGCGTCCTCCAGAAGGGAACTAGCCTTATTTTCAGCGCTTTCTACAGTTTGTCTGGCACTTGTGCGTGCAGTCTGAAGGGCCTCTTCCAAAGCCTCCTCAACCTTCATGTAGTGCTGAAGCTTCAGCTGCTGCTCGTGCGTTTTTTCCTCGCTCCGACGGAGCTCGTCTACCATTTCCTGCCATCCGGTGGCCACAACCTGAAGGAACGAATCCACCTCGTCTACATCGTATCCCCTGAAGGTGCGTGCGAACTCTTGTTTGCGAATATCCAGAGACGTGATTTTCATTCGATACTGATCTTTTTTAGGTCAATTGCTGGACGAAAGGCCGGCCCGGAGACACACACACTCAAGATACAGAATCCTTACCTCATTCAGGTATTCTGAGAGTGACGAAGTCCGAAAAGAGCACTACCTATTCTGACGTGGGTCGCCCCTTCTTCTATGGCCACTTCAAAATCCGCACTCATTCCCATTGAGAGCACGATGGAGGCGGTCTGGAATCGATCTTTTACTCTTTCGGCCAAGCGTTTCATCTCTGCAAATTCAGCCCGAACATCCTCTGGATTGACAACAGGACTCGCGAGGGTCATCAGTCCAAGAATCTTGAGGTGACTGATGGCTGAGACTTGATCCATGAACGAATCAATGTCGCCCGGCTCCACACCGAACTTGGACCCCTCGCCCGATACGTTTACCTGGACGAGACAGTTGAGGGTGGAATCGCGTGTTTCAAGTCGAGATTGAAGTGCATTGGCCAGGCGGAGACTGTCCAGGCCGTGAAAAAGACTGGTGCGATTGACGAGGTCCTTAGCTTTGTTTCGCTGGAGGTGCCCTATGAAATGCCAGTCTATGGGATGAACTTCACTTCCATTGCCCAAATCGTCGGTTTTCTGGACCAGTTCCTGAATCTTATTCTCGCCAAATTGAACCTGTCCCAACGAAGCCATTTCTGAAACAGCAGCCGCCGGAAATGTTTTCGAAACAGCGATCAACGTTATTTCATCGGGGTCTCTGCCTGACCGGATTGCGGCTTCACCAATCCGTTCCTTAATACCCGCGAGTCGATTCTTTCTGTCCACTTCGGTTTGAGTTTAATAGAGGCTCTGGCGTTCGATCCCCCTATTCTACAACTCGTTACGAAGCACTTCAAGGGCCGATTTATCGTAGACACCGCGGGAATTGAGTCTTCCTATCAATATCGTCAGCCCGACGACAGAAACCGCGACCAACGCAATGGGAATGGGCTCGATAACCAAACTTGCTTCGAAAACCCAGCGAGAAATACTCCACCCAGCACCTAACGCCAGGATCGTTCCTGTTATGGACCCGACAATTCCCAAGACAAGGTACTCTACGGACATGATGCGAAGAACTGTCTTCCGCGAGGCACCCAGGGTTTTCAACAGGACGCTCTCCTCAATTCGTTGAAATCGACTGATCAATACTGCGCCTGATAGGACTATCAATCCTGTCAGAACCGAAAAAAGAGCCATAAACCTGGCAACAAACGCGACGCGAGAGAAGATGGCTTCAAAAACGCCCAGGACCACTGATATATCGAGCGATGAAATATTCGGGTGGGACTGAACAATTGTAGATTGAATTCCAGCAGATTCCGCTTCTGTTTCGGTCCGGGTCATGACAACGTATGTCGCTGGGGCCGACTCCAGGGACTCCTCAGGAAATACGAAATAGAAATTGGTTTGCATGCGTTGCCAATCCACCACCCTTACACTGGATATTTCAGTTGTCACGGGAATTCCCTGCACGTCGAAAATTATTTCATCGCCGATGTCAACGCTCAGTCGGGCGGCAACATCGCTTTCAACGGATACCGGGATGGGTCCAGCGCCCGAATACAATCCCTCGAACGATCCGTCTACGAGTGTTTCCGTATCAATCAGTTCGCCGCGGAAAGTCGAACGATACTCTCGCCGGTGCGCCCAGGACAATGATGCCGCTGAATCGGCGCGCATCTCCTCTATCTTGACTCCCTTGACCGAGGAAACTCTCATGGAAATCATTGCAACGTTATCCAACACCGGAAGAGATGCAGTTTCGATCGCTGCTGTCACGTCGTTAACCTGAGCTGGCTGAACATCATAAAACACCAGATTGGGTCGATCGCCACCTGTAGCTAAATCTATCTGACCCAGCAGCGTCTGCTCACTCAACAACATCGTCGTCACCAGAAACGTCCCGAACCCAAGCGCGAGAACCATCATCAGGGTCTGATTGTGTGGTCGGTACAGATTTGCGACGCCCTGTCTCACGACATAGTCAACGCCGGATGGCGGCTGACGAAGCAGTAGCCACATCATCAGTCTGGCCGTTCCTGCTAGAAGTAGGAATACAAACAGAATGGCTCCTGTGTATCCGAGCCCAAATTGGAGGGATGGCGCTTGTATGATCGCGAATACGCTCATTCCGACAACGACCAGGAATAGCGCAAACCACCACAACGGATCTCGTCTGATTTCACCTGACGCGTCGTACTCGGATCTGAGGGCGGAGAGCGGTGAAATTTTTCGGACCGATAGTAGGGGAAGAAGAGCAAATAAAAGGGTTACCCCCAGCCCAACACCCGATCCGAGGAGAACGGCTCCCCAGGATATCGAAAAGGATACGTCCACAGGTAAAAAGTCGGCAAGAACGAAAGGAATGAACGACTGGATGCCAATTCCAATCAGGCTGCCGAGGGCGGCACCGAACACGCCCATTCCCATCGCCTGAAGGAGGTAGACGCCGACAGTGGACCACGTGGACGCTCCGAAGCACCTTAGAACGGCGACGGTTTGGATGCGTTGACGAACGTATACGCTCACGCTGCTGGCCACGCCGAGACTTCCAAGAAGGAGCGCCGTAAATCCGACGAGGCCAAGAAATCGGTAGAGATTCGTCAGGGCCCTACTCCATCCCCCCTGCTCCTCTGAGACGGTGTCTGTGGTCACACCCTGCTCCCTGAGACTCGAACCGATCTGTTCAACGATGGCGTCGGCATCACTTCCATCTTCAAACTTGAAGTACACCTCGTAGGTCGCCCGACTTCCCTGAGATAGCAGCGTCGTATCGACGTGAGCGAGAGGAATGTACACGCGCGGGCTAAAAAGCATGATTGCAGCAGATTCCCTTGGGGTCTGTACGAGACGGCCCTCGATGCGATAGGCGTTCAGTCCGATACGCAGTGAGTCCCCTACCCGGATATCAAATTGCTGCATGAGGGTACCATCGACCAGGGCGCCGCGTCCTTGCAGGTAAGATTCGGTAGCCTCTGGCGGATCGGATTCAATGGAGCCGTAGTAAGGATATCCGTCCTCGTGGCCACGAACAGTAACCAGTCTGGCTGTGTTGGTCCGAGGGAAATAGGCCATGGACGAAAATGAAGTCCGTCGGCTCTGCAGGCCTCCCAGGGAGTCGATGACGACCTCAATGGAATCGCTGAACGGACGATGACTCTCGAAACTCAAATCGGCACCCAGCAGGGTCCGTGCTTCGGCATCTATGGCCTCACGCAAATTATCACCGAAGGAATTAATGGATACCAGCGCGGCAACACCCAGAACCATCGATGAGATGAAAAGCGCCATTCTGCCGACACTTCCTCGCGCATCTCTTCTGGCGAACTGGAATACCCACCTATTCATGTGATTCACCGACAGAGTGCAGCGACGGAGCGGGCGATTCAACAACCTCCCGATTGGAGTCCTCGACGATAAGGCCGCCTCTCAGTCGAATAATGCGATCGGTGCGCGAAGCAAGGTCGCGATCATGCGTAACCAGTACGAGGGTCGTTTCCGCCGTTTATTCAGCTGAAACAGCACGTCGACTACGTGATCGCCCGTTTCGGTGTCGAGGTTGCCTGTCGGCTCGTCAGCGAAAAGAACGTCCGGGCGATTGATGAATGCTCGGGCAAGTGCAACACGCTGCTGTTCACCGCCCGATAACTGGGCGGGAAAGTGATCCAAACGCTCCTCAAGCCCTACATCCAGCAGAAGTTTTTCAGCCAGCGGGCGGGCATCTGTATTGCCCCGTAGTTCAGCTGGAACCATGATGTTTTCAAGCGCGGTCAGAGTCGGGATTAATCGAAAAGATTGGAAGACAAATCCGACGTGTTCGTTCCGGACACGCGCTCGTTCGTCTTCTGAGAGTTCTGCCAGGACATTGCCGCAGAGCGTGACCGATCCCGTGGAAGGCGTATCCAGGCCGGCGCACAGTCCCAGGAGAGTGGTTTTACCGCTGCCCGAAGGACCTACAATGGCGCAGGTATCTCCGCGTTTGAGAGTAAAACCAACTTGGTCGAGAACAGTGAGCGATTTTGAACCACTCAGGTAGGTTTTCGATAAGTTCGCGACCGTCAGAACCTTTTCCATGCGCTACGCTTTACTGATCTCCCGAACTAAGCTTCGAGAGGTTAATGAAAAGAACTCCGCTATACCCATGGCTCTTTGCAATGGTTCTGATCCTCGGATGTTCAAATCAGAGTGTGCCTGAGGATAATCAGCCACAAAGTGCCGCTACCAACAGACTCGCTCAAACTGCTGACTCTGTTTCCGTTCCGAAAACTGACAGAGTTGGTGAAGGAGTCATCCAGATTCTTTTTCTGGGCGACAGTATCACCGCGGGATATGGCCTTGGAACAGAAGAAGCATTCCCCGCCCTGACTGAGACGCGACTCAATGAATCGGGTTACACCACACACGTCACAAATGCAGGGACATCGGGAGACACCAGTACCGGTGGACTGAATAAAATGGACTGGCTTTTACAACAGCGTGTAGATGTTCTGGTCCTGGAGCTTGGAGGCAATGACGGACTTCGCGGCATAGACCTAACTTTGACACGCACAAATCTTTCAGAGATAGTGGCTCGAACCATTCAGAGTTGGCCGGAAGCTCGAATCGTAATTGCCGGGATGCAGGTTCCTCCCAATCTGGGACACGAGTACACCCAGGAATTCAGAGAAATATTTCCTGCGCTGGCCGCAGAGTACGACGCGGCACTCATTCCTTTTCTGCTTGAAGGGGTTGGGGGTATACGAAGATTGAACCTGGCTGACGGCATTCACCCCACTGCCGAGGGACATCAAATCGTCTCCGAGCTCGTCTATACGACGCTGGAGCCGATTGTGAGACAGCTCTCGGAGAATTAGAGCTGCTTGATTTCGTTCACGACACTCGAGATCGAATCTTTCGCGTCGCCAAAGAGCATCTGATTGTTCGAATTGTAGAACAGCTCGTTGTCGATTCCCGCATATCCTGGTCGCATACTTCTCTTCAGAACAATGGATGTGGCGGCCTGGTCGGCATTCAGAATGGGCATGCCGAAGATCGGGCTACTCTTGTCGTGTCTCGCAGCCGGGTTTACAACGTCGTTCGCACCGATGACCACTGCGACGTCAGCCGTCTCGAATTCGCCGTTGATCTCATCCATTTCAAAAAGCTGATCGTAGGGCACATTGGCCTCGGCGAGTAAAACGTTCATATGCCCCGGCATGCGTCCTGCTACGGGATGGACTGCAAACTTGACCTCGACGTCTTTCTTCGCCAATTCCTCCGCCAGCTCTCTCACCGCGTGCTGGGCCTGGGCTACCGCCATTCCATATCCGGGCACGAAGATCACTTTGCTCGCGTAGCTCAACAGGATGGCGACATCGTCCGGAGTTGTAGAGTTTACCGTCTTTCCCTCTGAGGAAACGGCTCCCGCCGAACCTCCTCCCGAATCGCCCCCAAAACCGCCGACCAGTACGTTCAGCAGCGAGCGATTCATCGCGACGCACATGATATTTGTCAGAATCAAACCCGATGCACCGACAAGTGCTCCGGACACGATCAGGGCGGTGTTGTCCAGAACAAACCCGGTGGCCGCAGCCGCCAGTCCGGAATAGGAATTTAACAACGCGACTACGACAGGCATGTCCGCTCCACCAATAGGTATAACGAGCAGCACGCCGAGTACGGCACCAGCGAAGGCTATCGCAATGGCCGCCTGAACCACAGGTTCGTTTCCGACTCCGGGAAACATGACAGCGCTGAGAACCATCCAGACCACCGCGCCGATCGTTCCGGCCAGAAATAGAATGGTAAACAGGCGCATTCCCGGAAACGATATTGGATTCCCAGATATCCTGCCCGAAAGCTTGCCAAAGGCGATGAAGCTGCCCGTGAACGTTACCATTCCGATCACGAGCGAGAGGGATATCGTCACAGCCGCAAAACCATCGAACAGTGCACCCCCCGTATCCGCCGCATTCGGCGCCATAAATCGTGCGATTTCAGCTCCAGCTACGAGGGCGGAGGCAATACCACCAAAGCCGTTGAATGCCGCAACCAATTCGGGCATTCCCGTCATTTCCACCCGTTTGGCGAGATACGCACCGATTCCGCTTCCGACTACGACACCGATGATCATCATAACGGGTGTCATGATCTCCTGCAGAAACAATGTCGCAACCACAGCGACAAACATTCCGATTGCCGCCAGTTGGTTTCCCTTCCTCGCTGTCGCTGGCGACTGTAGACGTTTCAATCCGTAAATGAAGAGGATTGCTGAAACGACGTATGCAATATCAATGACGTTCTGCTTCATTGTGCTTTTTTGCCTGTGGGATTAGTGTTCAAGTTGAGATGGCTTAGGATTATTCCTTTCTCTTGAACATCTGAAGCATTCTATCCGTAACTAAAAATCCACCTACGACATTGATGGTCGCCACTACTAGCGCGCCCAGGCCTATATACATGGCCCAATCATCTCCAACCATTCCGGCCACGACCAGCGCACCTACCATGGTGATTCCGGATACTGCGTTTGAACCGGACATCAGCGGCGTATGCAGCGTCTGTGGAACCTTGCTGATCACTTCACTGCCGATTATCGAGGCCAGAATGAATACGATTAGATTTTCGAGCATTGGACCGATCGTTTAGGAGTGATTCAGGCTTGACTCAGCAGTGATTTCACGCGCTCGTGGACAACCTTTCCGCCCCTGGTCACACAGGATCCGACGAATACCTCGTCTTCCTCGTTAGGAGCGAATCCATTCTCGTCGGTAAAATCCTGTAGCATGGCAAACAGGGTGCGGGCATACAGCTGGCTCGCATGAACGGGCATGCCTGCAGCCAGATTCGTTCCCCCCATAATGATGACACCATGTCGAACAACAGTCTGTCCAGGCTCTGTCAGTTCACAGTTGCCTCCGTTGGAAGCGGCCATGTCTACGATTACAGAGCCCTCTCCCATGGCTTTGACGGCGTCTTCCGAAATCAAAAGCGGCGCCTTTCTCCCGGGAATCAGGGCGGTAGATATCACAACGTCAGATTTCGCAATCGTTGGAATCAGGAGTTCAACCTGCTGTTTGGCCTTCTCTTCCATCAATGCCTTGGCATATCCGCCCGAGTCGGAAGAGTCCTGTGCTTCAATTTCAAGCTCGACGAAGGTGGCACCGAGGCTCTGTACCTCTTCCTTCACTGCATCTCTGATGTCATAAGCAGAAACCTTGGCACCAAGACGTCTTGCGGTCGCAATCGCCTGGAGACCAGCAACACCGGCGCCCAAAATTAACACGTTCGAGGGGCGAACGGTGCCGGCTGCAGTTGTCAGAAGCGGGAAAAACTTTGGAAGTCTAGTAGCGGCTTCCAGGACGGCGCGATACCCTCCAATTGAGCTGAGTGCCGACAGGGCGTCCATCTTTTGGGCCCGTGATATCCTGGGCACCATCTCCATGCTCAATGAGGTCGTACCGCGTAGTGCAATTGCCGCGGATACCTGCGGTCTGTCCAACGGGCTCAAGAACCCGATGTAGGCCCCGTTTTGCTTCAGGAGGGCAATTTCATCATCGGAGGGTGGTTGAACCTTTACTACGATGTCCGAGGCCAGGGCACTTTCGCGCGAGGTGATGGTCCCTCCTACCTTCTCGTACTCTGCATCGGCATAGTGCGCAGACGATCCAGCACCTGATTCGACGTTAATTGTCGCGCCCGCCTTAGCAAGCCGCAGTACCACTTCCGGGGTGAGCGCTACCAGTCGCTCTCCGGACACCGTTTCCTTCGGAACACCGATAGTGTAGGCCATATTCCTCGCGTCGTGCTCAGATTTAGTCGCGACCTATATACAACGTCAAATCAAGGGTTGCAATCTTATCTGCGCTTCAAAACATGGATGTGGATAACCTCTCGTGATTAGCCGTTTGCAGACTCGAATGCGTCCATAAATTCGACCAGTGCCTGCACGCCTTCAATGGGGCAGGCATTGTAGATCGAGGCTCGAACACCCCCTGCGCTTCTATGCCCTTTCAGGGCCAGCAGTCCCTCGTCACGCGCCTCACCGATAAAGCGACCTTCTAGTTCCTCTGAGGGGAGCCTGAAAGTTACGTTCATGTTGGACCGGGAGTCCTTCCTGGCCACCCCCGTGAAGTACTCAGACGCGTCTATGCGATTATATAGCAGTGTGGCTTTGCCATCGTTTCTGGCCTTCATAGCCCTTAAATCACCTATAGACGTAATCCAGCGTAATACTTTTTCGATCATATATACCGCAAAAACAGGCGGCGTATGGAACAGCTTGCTGGCGTGGGTGCGATAATCCAGTAGTGTCGGGACTCCGTCTGGTATTCTTTCCAGGAATTCCTGCTTGATCAGCACGACCGAGGCTCCAGCTGGTCCGATATTCTTTTGGGCACCTGCGTATATCAATCCGTATTTGCTGGTATCAATCGGGCGTGAGAGAAAATCACTTGAAGCGTCACAGATCATGGGGACACCAATCGAAGGATCGCCCTTCATTTGAGTACCATAAATTGTGTTGTTCGAGGTGACGTGCACGTAAGCCGCTCTCTCAGAAATATCCCACGATTCTGAATCGGGTACGTAGTTGAAATTATGATCTGCGCTGGAAGCCGCCACATGCGTCGTACCTAACTTTGCGCCTTCTGCCAACGCCTTCTTCGCCCATGCTCCGGTGACTACGTAATTTCCGATCGAGTCTGGCGTCAGAAAGTTGAGTGCCGATTGATAAAACTGCAGGGACGCCCCACTCTGGAGGAATAAGATGCTCCACTCCTCATCCAAACCCAGCAGAGACCGCAGACTGCTCCTCGCGGAATCGGCCACAGCGGTGTATTGGGGTGATCGATGGCTGATTTCCATAATCGAGGCACCGGCATCCTTGTAGACCATCATTTCATTGCGTGCCTCTTCGAGGACCTTCTCCGGAAGTGCACCGGGACCCGCAGAAAAGTTGAACTTTCTTTCCATTTAAATGGTGTTCTTAGAGTGAAATAATGCTGACTGCTAAAATGTCTTTCAGTTCTGATATACGCTGCACCACCGAGTCATCCTGGGATTCATCTTGGAAACCGTTGAATCGAATGTAGGCGCATGCGGCTCGAGCTTCATCAAACACGACATTTTCCATTTCCTGCACGTTCCAGTTTGCCACACTGATCTCATTCAAGACCCTGGACAGAACGCCAACTTTATCGAGGTGCCGCACCGTAAGCTGATGTGTAGCAGGCGTGTGCGTCGCGATGTTCACGCAATTTGGGACGTCTCCGGTTCGTGAGTACGTCTCAATGATTCTCGCAGCTTCTTGAGCAATTGCTTCCTGAGCCTGTCCAGTGGACGCTCCTATATGATGCGTCAGGTAAACCGAAGGATGTGATGCCAGATCGTGTGAAAAGGTGCCACTCTTGGTGGTGGGTTCATCAGAGAATACATCCAGACCAACCCGTATGCCCTTTTTCTCCATCGCTCGGACCATGGCACTCTCATCTACAACCGCTGCCCGAGTGGTGTTGATGAAAAATGCTCCTTCCTTCATCGCTTCGAAAAAGGACACTCCCGCCAGAGCTTTGGTATCAGCGTTTGAAGCAACATGTAACGACACCATATCTGATTCGGAAGCGACGTCATCGACAGAATCCATTGCCTTGATTCCCAGTGTGTCAGCCATATCAGCTGTGAGTGAGCGACTCCACCCCACTACGTTCATTTCCAGACCATGGGCACGTCGGATTACTTCCCTCCCAATATTTCCGAGCCCGATTACTCCCAGAGTCCTCCCCTTCAATCCAGCGGCACTTCCGTATCGGGCCTTATTCCACACGCCATTTCTGGCATCAATCACGTTATGTGGGATGGAGCGATCCATCGCCAGCATGAGTCCAATGGCCAGTTCAGCTACTGCGGCGGCGTTCTTGCCGGGGCAATTGGCGACGAAGACGCCAGACCCGGAGGCCTTGCTGACGTCAATGTTGTCATACCCTGCACCGGCCCGGACAACAAGTTCTAGCGTGGCAGAAGCGTCAAAATCAGCCTCCGTGACCTTCGTAGATCGAACAACGAGCACATGCGGTTTCAGCTCTGCCACTGCTGAGGTAAGAGCCTCCCCTTTCAGCTCTGGTCTGCTATCAACAGAACAACCAGCATTTTCCAGTCGAACAATTACAGAATCGGATAATTTGTCTGCGAGAAGTACACGCATCGCTCTATCGATAGCTGAAGTTGACGGTCAAAAAAGGTGAACGAGAAATCCGCTTCTCAATTTAGGCTCAAACCAAGTTGACTTGGGCGGCATCAAGAGCCCGGCATCGGAGACGTCCACGAGCTCCTGAATATCCGTTGGATACATCGAGATCGCCATTTGATCGATTCCGCCGTCCACCCGGCGCTCCAGTTCCTGGGTTCCTCGAATTCCCCCGACAAAATCAATGTTTGGATCGCGTCTCTGGTCTACGATTCCCAACATGGGTTCCAGAATGTAGCTGTTCAGTCGTCCGATATCGAGGGCATCGACTGCAGAATCCGTCTTGGCCTGGGGAAGTGATATTTCAAGCCACTCTCCACACAGATAGACGCATATGATTCCGCTCTCTACAGGAACCGTATTGTCAGCGGGATTGGTGTTAAAATCGTCTTTCAGGCGCTGTAGGAAGCTTTCTGGAGATCCGGGTACAGACTTAATAGTGCGGTTATAGGCCAGAATCTTCATGTCCTTCATGGGAAAAAGAACAGCTGGAAAGAAATTTACCTCATTCGAAACTCCCTCTGTCCCGGAAAGGGTTTCTGCCGCCCTGCTTGCCGCCTTGCAGCGGTGATGACCGTCTACCACGTAAAGAGACAGTATTTGGGCGAAACATGACACCAAAGCCGCTGGGTCCTCCACTTTCCAGAGAGTGTGTTGGACGCCATCAGCCGAAACCAGGTCGTAAACGGCTCTGGAGCTCACCGTATTCGTGATGATGTGTTGAACCCCTTCGTCGTCCGGGTAGGTCAGCATTACCGGTCCAGCGTGGGCTCGTTGCTCGATGATGTGCCGTGTACGATCGTCCTCTTTAGAGGGTCTTGTCAGTTCATGCTTCAGGATGACGTCGTTATCGTAATCCTCAACAGAAACGCATCCGAAAATTCCCGTCTGAGAGCGGCCGTTCATAATCAACCGATAAACATAGAGGCTCGGATCCTCATCCTGGATGGAGTGTTGCCCTCTAGCGTATTCAAGAAGATTACTGGCTCCTGTTGAATAGACCTCGTCCGCATATTCACCGACAGACGAAGGCAGGTCTATTTCGGGACGTATGACGTGAAGAAAGCTCATCGGCAGACCATCGGCCAACTTGAGGGCTTCACTGGAGTTCACTACGTCGTAGGGAACGCAAGCTACCTCTTCTGCCTTTTCAGGCACGGGACGTAAAGCGCGGAATGGATGGAGCGTGGCCATGGACACTGGGCTTCGTCTAAGAGATCAGTCTATAATTAAAGATCTGGCTCTGATTACACATCAGGCTACAATTTCTACAATTTCTCGTAGGGCACTGTTTGGGCAAGTTAAAAAGCCCATTTGTGGCGCGAGAAGCGAGTTAGCGAAAATACTACGAATACCCCATTCCAGTGCGGACCGCCCAATTACCAATATTGTGTGAGGTGCAAGGCCTCGCGCTTGAAACGGGTTGCGGATCAAGGGATAGTCCTTATATTCGGCGTCCTATACCGCGGGGTGGAGCAGCTGGTAGCTCATCGGGCTCATAACCCGAAGGTCGCAGGTTCGAATCCTGCCCCCGCTACAGCGCAAGGGCGCCGGCCATCAGGCCGGCGCCCTTAGTGTTTTTATGCCCTAAAGAATCGCAAGAGATCTTCGCGCTGATTTCGAGCGTCCGCGTATCCAAGCTCGATCAGGCGAGAGGTGTACTTGGGGTCGAACAGAATCATGGAGAGCCAATCCGGACTCTTCGTGTCCCTGCTTCCAAGACTTCTCGAGATCATTTTAAGTACTCCTTTGAGCTCGTGTTGAAAGTCACTCGAAAGTTTTCCCAGATCTTTCGATGGTCTGATTACAATCAGTTCGATCGGGCGCAATCCTTTTCTCTTCCTGGGTGCGAGGTTCAGAATCAGGTCATTGATTCGTTCGAGCGTTGCTGCGTCCTGATCCAGTCGGTCTAGAAATATTGCATTCAGTAGGACCCCAAAGATCTGTGCGGCTGGCGGGTATCCAGATGTAACAGGAACGGAAGCTTCGGCAAAACTTCTACCGTGACGTGTCGATATAGCCAGGATTCTATGTGCTCCAAGATGAACAGCAGGGCTGAGCGGCTCTGCCAGACGGATTCCTCCATCCCCGTACCACGCATCGCTCACCTGGACGGCTGGAAAGAGAAATGGAAGCGAAGTCGAAGCCATCACATGGTCAGTCGTGAGGTGAGTGTGCAGGCTGATTCTATTAGGCCGCTCCCACCCTTCAATGGCGCCACCCTCCACCCAGGTAACCGTTCTTCCTGTGGAATATTCTGTGCCGACGATCGCGCATGCCCGCAGGCGTCCGCTGTATACGTTCTTCTCAATTCCACTCAGCCTTCCATCCGGCGTGCGCATGATCCTCTTGAGGTATCCTGTCAGGGGCGTGGTATCGACCAGACCTGCACGAGGCAGGAATTCCTGTTCATCACTCTTGGGGGAGCGCAGGAGGCTCATCATCACACTCAGACTCGAAGCAGCCTCGTACACGTCTTCGGATTCCAGCTCGCTCCAGCACTTTGAGAGATCCGACACAGCATCGTTGTAGTCGTTGGTGTTGTTCGCCATCAGTGCCGCGTTGATGGATCCTGCGGAAACTCCCGTTATGATCTCAATGCAATCCAGCGACATGTGTTCAGCAATGTATTGAAGCACACCCGCCTGATAGGACGCCCTTGCCCCGCCACCGCTCATCACGAGCGCAGCCGTTTTGGGGCGTGCCTGCACACCGATCGATCTCACGAACCTGTCAAATTTGCTCCACATAGGTGTCAAAATGCTGAATTATTTGAGTCCTTTCGGAGTTCTTAACTTCCCCCGCGTTCAGGTCGGGATCAATACATAGTCCATTTTTAATTCGAGTTTTCTAGTCTGACATGAAATCCGTTTTCTTTTTCTTTATCGACGGGCTGGGAATCGGACAGGCGGGTGAGAAAAACCCGCTCAGCCTTCTCGCTAAAGGCGGTTTTTCTGAAATGGCCGGCTGCCAATCATGGACCGAAGAGGATTTTACGTATCGTGCTGATGAAAATTTCTTCAGATCCCCCATCGACGCGCGTCTCGGGATTGAGGGCCTCCCGCAAAGCGGCACCGGGCAGGCTACCATTTTTACGGGCATCAACTGCGCCGGGCTGGCAAAACGGCATTACGGCCCATATCCGCACTCCTCCTCGCGTCCTATTCTTGCTAAATCAAACCTCTACCATCAGGTTGGCCCCACAACCTCAGCCTTTGCGAATGCGTATCCCAGTCGTTTCTTCGACTACGCTCGGAAAAGGAATCGCTGGTCTACCACCACCAGATGTTGTCTCGAAGCAGGGGTAGCAATACGAACCATTGCTGATCTTGAGAACGGAGTCGCGATTGCTGCCGATCTTACTGGGAGTGGTCTCGCTAATGTCGCCGAGGTCGATCTCACGATAATAACCGAGCGAGAGGCTGCCAGGCGCATCGCAGGTCTTTGCGAAGAGTACCGGCTGGTGGTGTTCGAATATTTTCATACGGACAAGGCTGGCCATGCTCAGAACGAGGTTGCGGCTGCACGTTGCTGCGAGTCCATCGATCAATTTCTTTCTGGACTACTCGAATTCATGGATTTTGACTCGAATTCTGTTGTGATCAGCAGTGATCATGGAAACATAGAAGATCTGGGCGTGAAAACGCATACCCTCAACGCGGTACCGCTCGTGGTCCGAGGACCGGCCGCGCGATTTTTCAAGTCGGTGAACAACTTGACTGGAATCGCTGGGGCGATTACTGCTGCAGTTGCATCATGAATCCAGCTCCTCTTCGCTCTCAACATAGATACCATCGAGGATCTCGGACACGAGCCGGTCTGCATCGTACACTGTTCGTAGAACATCAATAATTGCTCTGACGTCGACTGATATGGCGCGCGCGCGCGCGTCGGAATAGACAAATTCGTTGGCATGCGCCTCTGAATTGCTATCGAATATCAAACCAACGATCTGAAGATCGGCATTCAGGATAGCCGATCCCGAATTCCCACTGGCAATATCATTTGTACTTACAAAATTCAGGCGTAAATCAGCAGTGAGCTCTGAACGCTTCTCATCCCAGCTCTCGGGCAGATCCCATTCCTCCTGCCCCTCTTTCTCGTCCGCGAGGGCAAGCATCTCACCGATCGTCGTGAACGCCGGCTGCTGTCCCGATTGTGAATCGTATCCCAGAATACGACCGTCTGCAATGCGGAGGCTGAACGTGGCGTCTGGAGCATTTTCGTCGTCGAAAATAGAAAAATGGGCACGTGCGAGCTTGGAAAGGAGCACATCTTCACGATCGCTCAACGATCGCAGCTCCGTATCCAGGGTGAAATACAGCGGAGCGATAGCATTGATCAAATCGACCGTTACGTCTTCACTGGCTAGATAATTTTCAGACAGAATCTCCCGATACTTGACCGAATCACCTAACGCGGTATGCGTCACTATGGAGTCGGCCAGCTGCTCCGGAGTCAGATTAGTCAAGATTCGCTTCATCGTTGGATCCGTCGGACCCAGATAGGTAGCGAGGTCCCTGATACGGCGAGCCATGATCAGCTTCTCCAGTTCATCTGGCCAGTCTCGGATCTCAAGCGCCTCATCATAGATCTCCCTGAGCGGTTCAGGCTGTAATCCTCGTCTGCTCAAAAGGGAATAAAAATAGCCGTAGACCGCTCGGGTCAGAATATGCGAGGATACTGCCGGGCTCAAGAACTGGTAAAACGCCCCGGCTTTCGCCGAAGAGGCCCGTTTGGAGCCCTGCAGCAATGCTATGTCGGAGTGTAGTGACCCATGCTCCGCGTTTAACGAGTCGCTCGCCTGAAGGGCATCTCGAAGCTGCTTTTCTTGCGAATAGGTTCTGGATAGTACGCTACCCTGAAGCAGTGCCATGTATTGCCCTTCCAGCGATTTCTGGATGTTGCGAGCAGACATGAGATTATTCCTGACGTCGAACGAATCTGCCAGTGCGCGGTGGTCTTCTACAAAATCACTCAATACCTCAATTCGATCTTGCATTATCTCAAGGACAGCGGGCAATTCTACGTCGCGCAGGTATTCCAGTTGACTGACAGTTTGACGTCTGGACGTCGACGCCGGGTTTCCTACCACAAATACCGGATCACCTGCTTCCGCACCATCGGCGCCCCATGCAAAGAAGTCCGCCGTTGCAATCGGGAAACCATTATCCCAGACTCGAAAGAAGGACAGGTCGATAGTGTGCCGTGGGTACGAAAAGTTGTCGGTGTCACCCCCGAAGTAGCCGATCATCAACTCAGGAGCGAACACGAGTCGGACGTCTTCATATTTCCTGTACGTGTAGAGTGAGTACCTGCTTCCAGCATGCAGTTCTATAACCTCTGCGTGAAGGCTCGAATCCTGTCGAGAGAGGGCAATATTGGTGCGCCGCTCGATTGCTTCAGAACGCTTACGTCGTGCCTCTGCCTGTGGGCCTGCACCTGGCACATCGGATGCAGCCTTGAGGATCTCGTCTGTGACATCCTCCATCTTGATCAGCTGCTCAACGTACAGATCGTCGATCTCTCGCTCATCTCCTGACGCCTGAGCATAAAATCCATTTTTATGCAACCCCTCTCCATCGCGCTCTGCATCTGAAATCGAAGCTCGAGCACAGTGGTGATTGGTCATCACTAACCCACGCGCGCTTACGAAAGAAGCTGAACAGGAGTCAGAAAAGCGAAGGGCCCCAAGACGTGCGCGCGAAAACCATGTTGAATCCAGCTCCAATCCATATTCGGATTCGAAATATTCTTCCGGGACATTGTCGAACGTCCACATTTTTCCATCATCGAATCGACCCGTTTCAATGACGGTGTACCGATCTGTCTCTTTTAGATCGTCTGTAGGAGAGGTCTCGTCCGTTCGAGGAGGAGGCGGGATGGGTCTGCCGGTTACCTGGGCTACCTGTCGGGGAGGAGTACACCCGGACAGGCCTGCCAGAAGAACTATCGAGAACACATTCAATCTTCGAAGTGCACCGTTCATAGTATGGAACTCATTGGGTTTGTTCTGAATACTAGCGCCGCTTGCGAGAGTGGCGGAATTGGTAGACGCGCTAGATTTAGGATCTAGTACCCTAAGGGTGTGGGGGTTCGAGTCCCCCCTCTCGTACATTGAGAGGCTGGAAATCAACCAGATTTCCGGCTTCACTCATTTAGGTCCTAGTTGATCATTTGAGAGTAATCTGAAATATGTGCCGGGTCCATCTGTGATAGAGCATCGAATGCCCGTGTAGCTTCCGGAGACCCCTTGAAAACATTTGCGATCTCTTTGAACTTGGCTGAAAAGAACTGATCCAGGTAATACGCTCGAGTTACTTGATCGCGCAGTGCGGAAAGATTCTGGACAACGTTCAGAAGAACAGCTCTTGCCGCATCCGCGTCGTTAACGAAATGATCCAGGCATCCATAGTGGTAGTCGAAGTAAGCCGTTCGTAGTACCCGAAAGCGGGGATCCATGATCTGCGAAATCAACTCTCCACGGCTCTGACCGCCTGAAAGTGATCCCCAACCCGCGGCTCCGACATTCTGACCCCGCTCGGCTGTACTCCTCGCCTTTTCGAAGTGCACCTCCCCTCCCTGGTCATCAAAGGTGTCGTAATCATAGCCCAACATGATGTAGGCGTAAAAATTCAGAACAGAAGTGAGAGGGTGATAGCGGTCCGGATCGAAGATCAACGGCGTGCCTTGTGAATACTCAAATTGCCAGGCATCATCGCTCAATTGCAGCACCGTCGATCTCTGGGCAGAGCCGTAAATAGGGCGTCTTGAGGCCAAAACGAGGCGAGCCTTGAAGGTAGTCAGTGTCAGGGACTCGGTAAAAACAATACTGAGGGCGCAATCGATCCGCTCTCTCTCCTCGAACCGATCCTCCGTCCACTGTCGTGTATTCATATACTCCGACACACGCAGCTGTAATTCATCCAGGAACGTAAAATCTGTCCCTGTTAGTGCGCGATAGTTCACTAACACGGAGCAGTTGAGCTCCTGAGCTCCCACCGTGCGCGGACCAAGGATCACCGCGAGAAAGAGCAGAAAAACAGAGTAATATTTTGGCATAAAAGGGATTATCGAATTTGCTGACACCTGAAGACTTCTCGTGAACCGTACACGGGCGGTTGCGGTTTCCGTCCCCTTGTGTCGATCTCGGTGAATGGAATAATGAATCTGCTGAATTGTGAGCTCGAACGTCTGGTCTGTCTGTATTTGCCTGCTCACTGCCGCTCAGTTCTTGGTAGCCCCGAGTCTGAACGCTCAGCACAGGTCCCTAGCGCGAATCACATTTGTGACAGAAGGTGAGCACGGAGGCACCAACGATTCGAATCCAGCGATCTGGAACCATGCTGATTCCCTTCGCTTCCACATTGGACTTTACGTAGAAGCCCCCTATGCCATCCTTGAACTGACTAGTCCCACCGTATCACTTGGCCTGGCAAGCTCCAGAACTGCCTTCTCTGCTTCAGTGAGTTCTCAATCTGCTGATGCATTATCCGTGCTGGACCTATCACTCGGCCTGAGCCATCGGTATCTGTGGCCGCGGGTGGCGTGGGGAGTTCGTCTTGGAATAGAAAGGTGGAAACGTGGAGTCTTGAGGACCCGGAGCAGACCGCACTGGAGCGTGGGTGCCATATGGCGTACGAACGACCTGGTTTCATTCGGCTTCACCTCGTCAAAAAGTGCAGACCTGACGGCCGTCCAGTTTGCGCCCGATCGTCACACTCTTGGGATAATGATTAAACACGGTCCTCGCGTAACAGGTTTTCTCGATCTAGGTCACGATTCCATCTGGGGTGTTTCAGTTGATCCAGGAATTGCCCTCCAATTGCACAAAAGCATGGTTTTTGTTGCCCGCTGGACGTCCAAGTCCTCCTCGTTTCAGAGCGCAGTTGTTATCATGACATCAAGTGTGCGAGCATCGATGGGCGCCGCGTGGCACCGTGTACTTGGCATCACTCGCGGAGTAGGCCTGGATTTCGGACGATGAGCGTGGCCGTTCTGCTCTCAATGATTTTCCTGGCGAGTAATATTCAGAATCAGAACTCAGGACATTACGCGAGACCAGACAGCACTCTCTTGATTCTGTCGGACAGTGGACAGCCACTCACAGAGGAGGAGCACATGGACCAACCGGAAGAAGAACAATTTCGTTCCTCCGGTGGAGTGTCATACTCCTATCTACGGCAGCGGGCGTCCTACAGACACAATGATCCTTCACGTCCCGGTTCTCCCCTGGCAAGTGGGCTGGAGCAGGTCACGTATTTGAGGCTTCGTATTTCTCCTTCGGTGGAGTCCACATATGCAGGGAAGAAAGATCGCTGGGAGCAATATCGTTGGGATCGAGCGCGAGACTGGAGCGGATATGACATCAATCGAGCCTCGGTGTCCATTGCTGAGCGGCATGGACGTCTGCTGCTAGGGAATTTTAGAATCAGTCATGGATTCCAGATTGCGTCTGGTTCAGCTCGAAGTGGACTCCGCTCGAGGTCAAATCCACTTTCTCAACCTCGAAATCTTCTGCGCCTGTCGACATATGGCGGCATATCGTCGTCGCCGGTAAGAAATGGGGTCGCGATGGGTTACTCAGGACGTGTCGAAGTAATTGTGTTTGCCTCAACGACTCGACACGCTGCATCGCTGAGTTCAGGACGAACCGATAAGGGGGTACCTTTTCATTCTGTCGGCGATGTGTCCTCAACGTCCGCTTTTCGAACCGAGGCATCCCTGTCCAGAAGACACCGCATCCGCGCCACATCAGTCGGTCTGGGAGCAATCTCTAGGTATAAGTTGGGACAGTTAGCTCTCCTGGTCGAGCATCTTCGAGGGGTCGACCGTTCGGACGGTAGCACAATTGGAACGCGAAGTTACCTCAGCGCCGGATGGTCGATGGACTACAAGCGGCTCCGCATTGTTTCGGAGACGGTGTTGGGAGATCGGGGAGGCATCGACTATCGCTTTTCGACCAGGTTGACCGACACCCGTAGTGGCTCTGTTAGATTGGATATCTCCCTGAAACAAGGCTCTGCTGGTTTCTTGTTTGGCCAGGAGGGGAAGTTTAATCGCACATTCGAGGCGCGCCGAATTGTTGATTTTGGGTGGCAATCGCCCTCCAACCAGAACGGAAAAATTTCGGCTGGTATTATATCTGTGTCCACAGTCGAAAAGGAATACCCGCTCATTCAAAGACAAGCGACCGCTTTCCTTGTTTACTCCGTTTTGGTTAAAAATGGTCTGGCTCTCCTCTTCAGCACGACTCAGAGGATGGAATCAGCGGGCGCGAAGCCAACATCAGGCAGCATTCGACACTTCTCTCCCTCGACTCGCTCACAGTCCATTTTCCGAATCAAACTTGATCTCCAGTGTGCAGAGTGGCTGGATTTAAACGGCAGTTTTCAGATGCTCAAAAAGGCCGAAAACGAAACCAGGTCGGGCTTCACTATGGCGAGCACCTGGGGCTTTGATGCAAGGTTGAGATTGTTCAGGATTTCGGCATCAACCGCGGTTGCCTCGGGGTCTGGATCGACTCCCACCGCCTATTTTGGTGAACCGGCCGTCACAGGCGCTTTTCCTGTTGGACGCCTATCTGGTCAGGGTCGCCGAAGCGCATTCTCGGTAAAAACTGTCGGCAGTTCTCGATTGGTTGTCGAGCTGGCGTATTCCGAGGTGTATTCGACCGCCGCCTCGTCTCCTACACGAGGGTTTACGATCCAGACAACACTCCGTGCACGACGCTAGCGGTACCGCGAGAGTCGTCGTAATGCGCGTCGGGCTCGCCGACTATCCATTGCAGCAAGTGCCTCCTCCGCCTGTTCTGCCTTTTCTGTTCCACGGTATTTAAAAGCGATGTCTTCGAGTTCGTCGACAACCAGTTTTTCGACCTCGTCCGACAGATCAGACATCTGATCTTCCGTCTGATCAGACAGCTCTGTCCAATCAATTTCGCTCAGGGCATCAGATGTAATTCGTTCGAGCCGTTTTCCCAGATCATCCCAATCGTAATTGTTGAGTGATCGACTGAGCTCCTCAACTGCATCTTCAGCGACGCGGACCCCGATTTCTGCCAGTTCTGTGACCAAGTCGTCGAATGTCGACGCGTCGAACTCAAGATCTGCAGAGGACCTGTCGCGCGAGTTATTACGGAAGCTCCTGGAGAAGTACCCTCGCTGTGGGATACCGGTGTCAGGACCAATCTCGGCGAAGCCTTTTTCGGCGTCGAATTCCCCCAACGCATAGAATACCTCCTCACGAACATCCATATCGCCTTCGGACTCGTACGACGCGAGAAGAGCACTGAACGCCCTGTCCCCACCGATCCGCCCTAGTGCCCACGCCGCAGTTTCCCGCACGTCGCTGGACTGATCGTGTTCAAGCATGGTTGCGAGCTGAGCTGTTGCCTCTTCCGCTCGTGTGTCACCGAGTATTCGGGCCGCCCTCTCGCGAACAGTTGAATCTTCGTCTTCCAGAGCGCTAACGAATGCTCTGGCGAGTCTCATGCGGGTATCGATGTCATCAGAATTGCCCTCTATCGGCAACTCTCGGGACACTTGCGACGAGCCTGGTGATATGGCGGCGGTCTCGCCGGAGTTCTGCTGCTCTTGCTCCGGGTTCGAGTACATTTCAAGACCCGCAAGCGATTCTGGCGATTCCGGAGATGCGTCCTGCGCTTGAGGCGAGACTGCTGCGATGAGACCGACCACAACGATCATACTTGACCACAGCACGACCGGTCGCGGGCCACCCTTTGGTTTTGGAGCACTCGAAAAGTCAGTATTCAGCACGGTCAGCACTCGTCCCTCCAGTTGTGACGGCCTGGCCATCGATAGCGCCCCATACGGTCTGGCGAGGGTGGATTTGAATGTCAACGCGATGTCAAGCAAATATTGGGCATAGCCCGTGGCTGGCAAGCCAGACTCAATGACGTACTGGTCGCAGGCGAACTCTCGTTCAGCACGATACTTCTTGGCCGCAAACCACACGAGGGGATTGAACCACTGGACAGCACACACGACTCTGGAGAGGGTCTGTGACACAGTATCCCACCTCTTGATATGCGCATACTCATGAGTCAGTACGCACCTTTTCTTCTCGTCAGACCACTGCACAGCATTTTCAGGTAGCATGACAACCGGATTCCATCCTCCCCACGTCATGGGCGATGTACAATCTGGACTCTGTAAAAGGCGGATGGATCTCGTGATGAAGAACCGGTCTCCAAGCTCCTCTGACAGGTCCGTCCAGGACTCGTCCACAATCGGTGAGGCGCGATTCGCTAGAAGCCGCACCGCAATCATTCCCGAAAGCATGTGCAGAAGTACAAGAACGAAGCCAGCGAGCCACGCTGAAAAGAGTAGGACCGACAAAGGAATGGCAGCCAACGAATACCATGATGAAACGAGCCCGTCGACTACCGGACTTGTGGATACCAAGGTCTGATCGAGGACGACTTCACTCGGGAGAGAACCCGTTTCAGGGTTAGAAATGGCAACTGGTTCTTGTATCAACGTCTTCTGAATAGCGGTGTCTTCCAGAGCCGGTAGAATCGACAAGTTTGGTAGAAGGAAACTGAGCGCTGGTAGAATCAAAATCCCCACAAAGCCAGCCAGCCACAAAGAGGATTTCGTGGTGGGTGACCACTTTCGAAGAGCGAAGACCACGGATGCGGAAAACAGCAGCACTATCGTGGCCTTTGCTGAATAAATCAGCAACCACCGCAGTTCTACACTCAGATTACCATCAAACATTGTCTCGAGCATATCAGCTTCCCTCCTTCTTTGCTCGCGTGATCATTTTCTGAAGACGGGCGAGATCATCTTTGCTCATATCTACTTCAGACACGTCCAAAAGGGCAGCTACAGCCTGCGTCACAGATCCCTGAAAAAAGGTCGACAGGGTGTGCTGCATCGCATTTATCTTGGCCTTATCCCTCGACATCACGGGAGAAAAGACGTACCGTGGGCCGACTTTGACGTGTTTGGCGTGCCCCTTCTCTTCCAATATGCGAAGCAGCGCCCTGACCGCAGAATAGCTTGGGGCATCTGGGATCAGATCCATCACTTGAGCCGCTGTGGCAGCTCCGTGCTCAAACAAGACATCCATGATCTGCCGTTCTCGACGGCTGAGATCTCGATTCAAGTTGGTGTTGGAGGACATGCGATCTGATTTACCCAACTGAACGGTCTGACACGTGTGAAACCGGGGTAATGTCGCGGTTCCACCACAAGCAGCCCAGATGGTGATTGCTAATTATTTAGCAGCTCTACGTCGGATGCTGCTGCGAGTTTCAGAAGGCAACCGCTACTCCTCCTGAATGTCGGAAATGAATTCCCATGCTTTGTCATCAACCCGGTAGGCGTACGTCAAACTGAAGTCGAAATCGAAATAGTGGAACAGTCGAAATTTCACACCAAGACCAGCGCCCACACTCGAAATGTTATCTGAGGTGTCACTAGCACGATGCAAGTGTTCTGCAATACCAAACAGATATATCGCACGAAAGAACGCGGGAATGGTCACCCAGCCGTTATCTGGATACACCACCGGCTGCACGACTCGAAGTCCGTAACGCAAAAACGTGTCATCGTTCAGGAACGAATTGCTCCAGCCGATGGGTTTGAAAAAGTCGAGTCCAAAGATTGAAGCGTTGTTCTGGCGCAGAAGCCCGGCATTCAATCGGATTCCGGTGTTGAATCGCTGCAGAAGTGGCAGGTAGACATTTCCAAACAGAACCCAGCCCTGTCGTGTTTTTCCCAGATCGTTAGTCAATTCAAAATCTCCGAACCAGCTTAGAGTCTGCCCGGACGATGGGATGATATCACGCGGATTGCGCAGCACGCGACGGCCAAAAAAGAATGCTGGAAGCAACGTCAACTGTCTGGAAGTTTCCCGAATCACATTCAGATCATCATCGAGGAAGCGTTCAGAGCGTCTGCTGAGCGCTATCGAGCTGATAAAGCTGGTTCGATCTACATTTTGTTCGATTGTCAACGGAAGCAGAATTGAAGCCTCAAGACTGGTCCTATCTCGAATGAACCTCTGACCGGTATTCCCGTCGATCACCGTAGTGGGTCTTCTTTCCAACCTCAAGCTGGGTCTGAACGCAAACAATCCCGTCTGAATTCCGACCTCACCCCAGATCCGATTTTTTTGCAAGATCGCTTCGGCGTGATACGCGATTCGCTGAAGAGGATCAGTGCCCTGTAGCCCTACTCCGAGTCCGAATCCGAGTCTCGCATCGAGTTTGCTATCTCTGCCCTTATCCAGATAAGCCGTGGGATAGATCATTCGCGGAGTGAGGCGACGCCAGGCGTGGTAGGTATCGTCTTGGCTTACCAGAGATTCGTCGGAGGACCTGTTTAGTATATCCTCCCAATCCGTTGTCCACGTGTAATTTGCCTCATCCCGGTTAACCGATACATGAAAAGGTCCCGGAAATGGCGCTACTTTCAAGTCGAACCGCTGATCTACGTATTCGACGTAAACAATCTGATCTCCGCGCGGCGAGACCTGACCTTCCATAGCCGTATAGAGCACATTTGTGACCTGAGATATCTGCTCGGTATGCGCATCGAGTACATACACATTCAAAATCCCGGTCCGATCAGACGTGAACGAAAAGTATCTACCTGACGCACTCCAGGAAACGTCGTAGATGGAAGAGTTTGGAAAACCAATCCAGGGATTCATTTTCCAATCGTCGGCCGAAGAATCAACGAGAAACACGGCCTGATGACCTTCCACATTCACAATCACCGCCAGCGAATCGGAGCCGGGCCTCGGCGCAAGACCTACGAAATTACTACGAGCATAAGCCAGCTTTTCAGTTCTGCCGGTATTCTTCCCGATCTCGACAATCCGGTTGAACTGTCCTGCAGACTGAAGCGCGAGAATGGTCCCATCGTTCAAGCGGACCGGATTGTAGGAATGATCTGATCCCACGATGCGATGCTCCGAGCCCGTCGAAAGATCGAAGGCGTATGAGTGCGACGTTTTAACGGCACGCGTGTAGGGATGCTCTTCGTATCTCGAGTATAAAACGCCCGAGAGGTCGTTTTCAATCTGGAAAAACGCATCATCGGTGATCTCGTTGCGTGATATTCTGGTCGCCCTACCGTTTGTCGAGACCTTTCGAAATCCTCTTGCCAGATTGTAGCCAAGGGAGAATACCACCCAGGTCGAGTCTGATATCCACTGAGGCTTTCGGCTTATTTCTCCTTTTCTCCCTGACACTAATCTGCTCGTAGATCGGTCACCGATAGATGCTTCGAGGGCGCTCTCCCTCAGCTGGTACCATTCATCGAAACGCCTCCGCACCGTCCGAGGCGACTCTCTCGTGGCGTACCGGAGGCTCGCGCCGAATCCGAGAATGGGAAGATTTTGCTGCCAATTGAAGACTCTAGCGACTCCAGCCTTTCCGTAAGTCTGGATAAAGAACTGCGTGAATAGCGATCCTCCCTTGTAAAATCTGTCGAAAGGACGTGTGTATGAGGGCTGTTCGAGCATTTGCGAGAGCGTCCAGCCCTTGCCCGCGTTCATACCCGCTCTGGCTTGCATAAGGAAGAAGGGATGATTCAGCCTGCCCGCACCTGCGGGGACCTGACTCTCCCGGAAGACCGCCAGGCCCTCTGTAAAACCCGGAGGAATAAACAAATTGATGGCGCGCGCAAAATCTGGCGAGAAGAAGCGGATGGCGCCGACAAGACTCTTGGATTTTTGAAATTCGGTCTGGACCGCGTGAGCAAGCTCATGGGTTGCCACCACCTGGGTCCAGGATTCATGTCGAAGCGACAATCCCCTCCCACGCAAGGCTACCGTCTCAATCTCCGATTTAAAGGGAAACGGAGTCACGAAACCGTTCCCGGCGTCGCTGTAGTTGTTCAGGATTACCGTGAGGCCAAAATCAGCGGATGTGCCAAGTAATAACTGAGACGCCGGCATCGTCTCAATGAGAGTTCTCAAGGTCTCCCGAGCCTGGTTCTGGGCTCCCTCTTGATAAATTACCTCGTGTTTACCCTGCGTCAGCACCCTGTAGTTCACACCCGGCGGACGATATACGACATCGTATAGAGCGACGATTTGCCCGGAGGCGTTTTCGACAGAGAGTCCACAGACGGGAAGGGCTAGAACGATCACTAAAGAGATGGAACGAAATGCGGTTCGCGTCACAGAGAAGCTTGGATTGATGTGGCGTCTGTCAGAGGTGCCAAGATAAAACTACCAACTCACTATAGTGACGCAGGCCAATCAACTCTTTGGAAGAGAGGGATTACGGCTCGCTTCGCTCGCCGATCGAATTCAATCGCCTTTGGCGATAGTGTACATACACAAGATGAGCTTGTTAAACAGCGACGAAAAGCATCCTTTTGCATTACCTATATGATTGATGTATATTTGCCTATATCATTGAGGTATCTATGTTGAATCGAGAATTAAACGCTGCTACGGCCCGGCCGGCTGTTTTGGCAATTTTATCAGAAGGAGAAAGCTATGGATACGAGATCATCCAACGCGTTTTATTGCTTTCCGATCAGGAGGTAGAATGGGCGGAAGGGGCCCTGTACCCCATGTTGCACCGACTCGAAAGAGATGGCTTAATTGAAGCAAATTGGAAAGTGTCTGAGGCTGGTCGAAGACGGAGGTACTATCGGTTGAAACCGCAGGGCAAAATTCAATTGGCAGAAGAGAAGCGGCAATGGGTTGTTGCTAATTCCTTACTAACCAATCTGTGGGGCAGCCTGAGCCATGTTTGAACTAGAAACCCGCCTTTCAGAATGGATGAAACTGTTTCAGGTAGGTGCCCTCTATTGTGGGTAATTACATCTCTTAGAGAAAACCAGTCTGTTTCCATTCCGGCACCGGAGTTACGAAATGTCGTTGTGTAACGGCTTGCGGATTTGCGGCGAGCATGCGCTCCCCTTCCAGAAAGTAATCGTTACTGGACAACTCAGCCAGTCGTGCGAGCCCGCAACATGCGCTTGATATAAGTCGGGGTTTCGCACCAAACTAATCTTGGCGTCCTAGATCTAGTAGACGATGCCCGTGCCACCACGGCCCAGTCCTTCGAGGATGCGATAATGTGAAAGCGAACCGTTTAACTTGAAACACCGACAGTTTCAATACTGAATAGAGTCTGGTTCATTCTAGGGCAGCAAATTTGAGGCGCACGAACTCTTCAAAGTTTTCCGTCATGTAGACGATAGCGTCTGGCGCAGAGTGGTCAACCCAAACGAAGTTTGATTGGTACGCTACTTGCTTGTCGAAATCGATGCCATACACGCCACCAAAAGGGTTGCGATGGACCTCTTCAACCACTCCCCTGGTTTGAAAAACGGGGTCAATCGAAATGGGCTGCCTGTTCAAGATGTTCGCCCGGCCGTTCTGGTAGTACAAATATTCATTCTTGTCGTCCCATTTTGGATATATCGCATCTCTAATTGTCCACGCTCCAAAACCATCCATTGACCTAATCTCGACTTCTCGACGGATTCCATCATTGTAACCCCACGCCATATATCGTGAGTCCGACGAAAAGGAGATCCCACCGTAGGGGACTGTCAAGGAATCGAAGGTGGAACCGATTCCCTTTTGTAGGTCAAATAGGTAAATGCCTTTTCCAGCACCTCCCCATGTGTCCACCTTGGTGTAGGCTAAAAAACGTCCATTTGGAGAAACCGCAGGAGCAGCCGCTCCGTCCGAAAGCACAATAGACTCGAGCCCAGAACCATTGCTTCGCTTCTTCCGAATACTGGATTCGCCATTCTCGTATCTGGAATAATACAGGTATTCACCATCAGGCGACCAGGAGGGACTCCAAAAAAGCGAGTCAGCGACTATAACGTCATGATGAAGTGCATTCTCGATGTTAGTGATCTCAATACTTCGGTCGGATGGACTTTGAGCAGTAGCTTCCAACTTCGCCAAACGCTTGAAATCTCCTGACCATACTGGATGAGAGACGATTCCTGTTTCCTGGATTTTCGTTCCGTGCTGTTTAATTGACAAATCGTGACGCGACAGAACGGGTTCACTAATTCGTGTAGCATTTGGAGAAAAAAGAAGCGTGCCCGAGGCTCCAAGGCCAAGAGCAAATCCGGGTGAATCGGCAATTATGTCAACTTCAGGACCGATTAATTCCATATCTCCGGTCGACAAACGCCTGACCACATTATTTCCCGGATCAGTGTAGCTGAAACCAAAAAGCTTGGTATACATCAGATGGTCACTGCCAACAAATTTTGGGTAGCTAGCGCTGGGTGCGACAATTTTCCTCGTTCCGGTGCTCGTATTTAGTATTCCAACACCTGGATTACGGCCAGATTGAGATAAATACTCGACAGAAAAACCTATCAAAGATTGGTCGTCAGATACTGCCTTCACCACGAGACGACCTTCCCCTAATGTGGAATCTGGAATGGCGACCAATGCCACGACACCGCCGTTGACAGGAACAGTAGCCATTCTTCCTAGAGAATCGGTGAAAACGATCGTTTCATCGTCCAACCATTGAGGTCGATAGCCTTTTTCTGTTCCCGGGATAATACGCTTCGTTCCTCCCGGAACACTGTGAATGGAAATACCGCGGAGTGCGTCGAGCACTCCAAATTCTGAATAGGTGATCCACCTACCGTTAGGCGAATATTCCGGTTGGTAACCGGTTACCGAATCCAGGTAGTAAATAAGTTGACCACCGGGTTTCAATTCGTATTCAAAAATGCCCGCACGATACAACGAATCAACGCCTTCAAACACCATTCGAGTGCCGTCAGGTGACAAACTCAGATCTTCAATCCGCTTGATGGAAGGTATAGTGATCGGAAGTTTGCGGACAAGAACTCCTTGGTCATCTGGAGCACTCAAGCTGTTCGCCAGGAAATATCCCGCGATCAACATTAATCCCGCTAGGATCATGGGTGCGGGCTTGAGAATTTGCATCAAGACGGAAGAGTCGCGCGTCGCAGCCAGGTTTCGGACAGGAACAGGACCTGTTGAGATGCTGCTCGTGCGAGACATGAGCGCTGAGGTCAGATCCACCGTTTCGAGATCGACTAATAAATCGGCAGTGGATTGATAGCGATGCTTGGCCTGCTTGGCCTGCTTGGCCTGCTTGGCCATCATTTTCGACACGATCCACTCCAGGCCCATCGGCACGCCCGTCCTCACAGCCGTAAGTGGTTCGGGGTCCGTGTTCAGAATCGAATAGACAACGGCCTGCTCGTAATCACCGCCAAAAGGGTGTGTGCCAGCAACCATTTCGTAAAGGGTCACACCCAGCGCCCAGATGTCCGTACGACCATCCACTTCCTCTCCACGAGCTTGCTCCGGGCTCATGTAGGCTACTGTTCCAAGCGTAGAGCCCATTCGCGTGAGTTTGGTAGACTGCGCCGTTTGAGCAAGGCCGAAGTCGAGAACCTTGGCAGTGCCCTTGAACGTCAGCATCACGTTCGCAGCCTTGATGTCTCGGTGCACGATGTCATTTTCATGGGCGGCTTCAAGTGCGCTCGCAATCTCACTTGCTATCCGAACAGCTTCCTCCAGCTTCAGCGGCCCTTTTTTGATGCGGGCTTCTAGGGTTTCTCCTTCAATGAACTCCATCGCGATAAATGGACTCGCCGCTGTGCCGTGCGGTGCGTCTGATGGAACAGCTTCGTCGATCTCGTGAATGACCGCGATGTTCGGATGGGTGAGAGCAGCGGCAGCGCGAGCTTCTCTATAGAACCTTGTCCGATCATCATCGCCCGAAAGGGCAGCAGCAGGAAGTACCTTTATGGCTACCGTCCGGTGCAGCTTGGTGTCCTCGCCTTTGTACACGATTCCCATGCCGCCTCTGCCGAGTTCGGATAGGATCTTATAGTGCGATAATGTCTTGCCGACCATGGTTCAAGGGCTTGGGTTGACGCAAGAAACGGGCTTGTCCCGCAAAACACAAGAATCAGAAAATATTGGCTCAACAACCCCGACTTATAACTGCTGGCGGATTTGCGGCGAGCAATTCACCCGCCTTCCAGAAAGTAACCGATTCAGACCGCCTCAGCCAGTTGTGCGAGTCCGCAAAATGCGCTTGTTACGAGTCGGACCTGGACGTTTTGATCACCAGAAAGAATTAAACCGTCATATTACTTGACATATCTTTCATATTTGTGTAAAGTTAATAGACTCTGTTTATTCCAATTACTTCCTGAGTGGGTTCCAAAATGAGAAGAGTGCATCTTGGTGAGTTTGAAGAGCTGGTCCTTTTGATGGTGGCGGTGCTACAAAAAGAGGCTTACGGAGTCGCGATCAGGAACGAGATAAGTGAAAAGGTCGGCAGAAAAGCGCATATCAGCGCCGTGCATACCGCGCTCAATAGGTTGGAGTTGAAAGGGTACATCAGTTCGGCGATGGGGGAAGCTACGGCTACACGCGGTGGCCGACGAAAGCGCGTTTTCACAATCACTCAACCGGGAAAGCTGGTTCTCCAATTTGCCCGTGAGCAACGTGAAACGATCTGGGACCGAGTTCCGAAGGTGGTGTGGGGATGAACAACGAGCCAAAAACGCACGTTCAACCACCGAGACTGGCAACCCGCTTCCTCGAATGGTACTGCGCCGCCGATCAGTTTGAACACATCCCAGGAGACCTGGCTGAGCTCCATGCTCAGCGGCACCATACTAGCGGAAAACGTAGCGCCGACCTCCACTATTACTGGAATGTCATCCGGTTTCTTAAGCCGAGGGCCATCCGTTCACTTAGCGATCAAAGAAGCGGACTTCTTGAGGGAGCGTTTTCAATGATCCTAAGTTACGCACAGCACTCGGTGCGCATCTTTCGTCGACAGAAAGGATATGTTGCACTCAACGTCATTGGACTTGCAGTTGGACTGGCATGTTATGCGGCTATTTTAATCTTCGTCCAGACCGAAAAAAGCTTCGACACCTTTCACGCCCGTTCTTCAGACATCATGCGCGCCTGGTCTGGCGGCCATAGCGGAGCATCCCAGGCCCCCAGGTCATGGACTGCCCATCCATTCGGCGACTATCTTCTTGAGTCTATTCCTGAAGTAGAGAACATGACCCGGATAAAATGGGTCTCTGATCCTGATCCGGATTGGGAAGGGTCAGATCCCTTGTTGATCAGACATGAGGGAGAAATCCACTATGAAGCCGGTTTTTTGATAGCTGACCCGGCATTTTTTGATGTGTTTGATTTCAAGCTGATCAGTGTCGGAAGACAACTGCCCCTCTCGGCGCCGTTTACCTGCGTACTAACTCCCGCGATGGCGAAAAAGTACTTTGGAACTGTGGATGTAATAGGCCGCACAATATCCATCGAATCCAACTCGGAAGTGAGTGACTTTGAAATCACTGGCATTGTAAATCCTCCACCATACAATTCACACATTCAGTTCGATGCGCTGATCTCTTATGCCACTTACGTGCAATACCAAGAAGGTGCTTGGGAAGGAATTTGGACCGGTGGCTGGAAGCCTCAGGCGGCACGGGCTTCCACGTATCTACTCCTGCGAAAAGGATCTGATTGGAAATCGCTTGATGCCAAAATATCTGAGTCAGTTCTGGATCACGTCAAAAGCATGGAAAACATGAATCTTCCGGCAGATGACGGATGGATTACGTATCACCTCCAACCATTGACGGACATCCATCTGGGATCTCTCGGGTTACCCGTCATGGTGGAAGGGAATGTGAGTTCCATGAATATGTTTTCCACGATTGCATTGTTCATTCTGCTCATCGCTTGCGTGAATTACATGAATCTTTCGACCGCCCGCGGTGCAGAGCGATCTCTGGAAGTGGGTGTGCGAAAAGTGATAGGAGCTCGAAGGGGTCAACTTGCAAGTCAGTTTTTATCTGAGGCGGTACTGCTGGCTATCGCAGCATTCATCGTATCGCTCGCCTTGCTGGCCATTTTTCTACCCATGATGAATGCTGTATCGACGAATGCGATTTCCATCGGCGGCACTTGGATTGCCTCGTCTACTGTCTGGTGGCTGTTCCTTGTAGCACTGTCTGTGGGCCTGGCGGCAGGATCCTACCCCGCCTTGGTGTTATCTGCTTTCAAGCCCTCTACTGTGCTGAAAGGACACCGTGGGGGTGACTCCGGATCGCGATTGCTGAGAAAAAGTCTGGTCGTCGGGCAGTTTGTTTGCGGAATCATTCTGATAGTCGCGACACTGGTCATATCTGAACAACTCGATTTCGCGCAAAACAAGAAGCTGGGCTTTGACCGCGAGAACGTAATTGCTGTTGAACTACATTCGTACTCGCTTCGGCCCAAGGCGAAGTTATTTCGGGATGAGTTCGAAAGAGCCAAAGGCGTTGAGGTGGCCAGCATCGCTTCACTTCCGAATCAGGGTCTGACAGCACTGGTTATCGTTCCGGACGGCGAGTCATTCGATTCATTTCCACGATCTAGTAGACAATTTGTTGACTCGTATTACGATAATGCGCTCGGCCTTGAGATGATCGAAGGCAGATGGTTCGACCCCGACATGCCATCAGATGTCGATGCTTTTGTTATAAACGAGACAGCCGCCAAAATTTTTCATCTGGAAAATCCCGTGGGTTCGATTATCGGAACTAGATTCGGCGGAACGAAGGCGGTGATCGGCGTGGTGAAGGATTTTCATTTTGCTTCGTTGCATACCGAAATTAAACCGCTCGTTCTTTACCACAACGGAGATCAAAGGTGGACCTCTTATCGAGGGAGCATTTTATTGAGGTTGGCTTCTGGAAACGTCTCAGGTACCCTGGCAGAACTGGAGGAAATATGGAATCGCCTTGAGCCATCTCGCCCTTTCGAATTCAAATTTCTGGACGATGCTCTCGACGCTCAATATCGATCGGATTTGGAACTGAGAACGATATTCTTTCTTTTTGCGGGATTAGGCATCTTCATATCATGCCTCGGACTATTCGGTCTAGCGGCCTACACGGCTCAACAGCGAACTCGCGAAATCGGAATTCGCAAGACGCTCGGCGCGACAGTTTCATCCATTGTCATGCTCTTGTCAAAAGAATTCCTGTTGCTCGTTTTGATCGCCATCGTAATTGCAACCCCACTTGCTTATTCGGGCATGCAGGAATGGCTTTCACAATTCGCTTACCAAAAAGAAATAGACACCCTGACGTTGCTGATTCCAGGCATTGGCGCATTGACCTTAGCCATACTTACGGTTTCTGGTCAGGCGATCAAAGCGGCTCTCACTGATCCTGTCGTCAGCCTGGGAAACGAATAATTCTTCTCATCCGAGAGCAATACGATTGATTTGCGTTATTCCGGTGGTCTCGATCCATCCGTGAGTACAACCGACTCATAACGGCTTGCGGATTTGCGGTGAGCATGCACGCGCCTTCCAGAAACTAACTGTTTCCAACCGACTCAGCCAGTCGTGCGAGCCCGCAACATGTGCTTGTTATAAGTCGGGTCTTTATTGAAGACTATGCAACGCTACTATTCCCACATGAATCGTTGTGACCGATTATTTGCCGCTTCTATCACGATCGCGGAGCGATCTTGTTGAGCTCCTCGAACCAGTTGTGGACGATCCAGATTGTCCCTGAGCTGGAAGCTGGACGTTCGGGAGTGTATGCGACATACAGCGTGCCATCGTGGGTTACATCAAAGTTCATGCGGTGACGGCTCACGTGTGACGGCCCGGGAAAAACATTCTGCCACGGGCCCAGAGCCCGGAATACAGGATCAGTCGTCACCTCAACTCGAAAGACATCGCCGCCTTCTTGATAGTAAATATGCCTACCGTTTGGTGCCCAATCGGTATTGCAGCCAAAACTGGCGATCTCAATGGGTTCCCCCTGGCCCTCGACAGAAGTCACATGTATCGGTCCACACGATGCCCCGTGGGTATATACGATGAATCGACCGTCTGGTGACATCTTGGGACTATCCTGGCGGGTCTCATCCTGCACTATGGCAAAAGTAGAGTCTGAGCCCATATCGTGGGCCCAGATATCATCTTCATTTTTGAAGACCAAAAATTTGTCGTCACGGCCCACATCGGCAGAGCTGACGGACATATTTGTTGAAAATACAGGCTCGTTGGCACCTGACAGGTCGGATTTCCGCCGTAACGTCCCCCATCTGCGATCGGGAAATAGGTAGCCAAAGTAGACGTACTCATCAGCGTTACCCCAAACAGGAGAGCTATGGTTATCTCCTCGAGATACGGTATTATCCGTTTGCAATTCGATATTCAATAGACGCAGCTCAGACGATCCATCTGCTAGGCGAACATGGACGGCAAGCATAGAGCCGTCTTCAGAAACGGAAAACTTGCTGGAAGCAACACCGGGATATTTTTGAACGAATTCTCCTTCCCCTGACGCGTTTACTTTGTAGAGATCGGCGCTTCGGTTAAAAGAGACTGCGCTGGACAAATCCTCATATACCAGTACTCCAGAGGGCGACACTGTTGCCGGGAACGAACGTCTTCCTAGCGGCACTTCCGGGCCCAGTATCGTACCCGATTCAAGATCGATAGGGACTACAAGAGTCTGTAACGGGTCGCCTGTATTTCCACGAGTGAAGAGGGCATGCCCGCTGGAGGTAATCGTGTGAATCCAGGCCCGATCCAAGAGTGAATCTGCCTCCGTCTCATTCTCCCGAAGTATCCATGATGTGTGCGGAATGCCGTCCCCGTCGAAATCACTCCACGTGATGAAATTGTCGACAGGCGCAACCGCTAAAGCAAGTATGAACTGCTGCATCCTCGACATATCCACCCTCGTTATCGTACTCAGATCTCCATTAGTCTCCACTCTTTTGATCGTTTTCCAAGCCTCTGTACCGAAAAAGAGCTCTCCATTTTTCGTGCACGAACCGATAGACGAATTTCCAGACGCAATTGCACCAGCTATCGCTGTAGGTTCACCTCCCGCTGTCGGCATTTTCCAAATCTGTTTCGTTTCCCGGTGATAAAATGCGACCCATCTTCCATCCGAGGAAATGACAGGCCGATCTGCGGCGTCGGTCCCGGGGATAAAGCGTTTGTCTCCTGTCTGAAAGTCGTAGGTCGCCAGTTTTCGGACACCGTCGTTGGAATCGATCGCAGCGTAATACAGGGTGCGATCGTCAGGCGTTATCGCCGCTTGCAACGGCGATGCGGCGTTCGGAAGGTCGAGCTGCGTACGAATCACACGTTTTGATTCTGGTTCGCTCTGAAAAATCAGATATCCTATGAATACTCCTACGGTCAGTCCAAATCCGAGGAGGGCCCCTAATTTTAGAATTCGTTTAGCTAAAGACGTCGGCTTTGTGGATTTCTGCTCCAAGCTGGCGAACCCGACATTTTTGACAGGGCTAGTCTGCGTCGATGCTCCAGAGATCCGAGAAAAACGGACTGAAGAAAAATCGACGTTTCGCAGGTCGACGAGAAGCTCGGTAGCCCTTTGATATCGATCGTCAGCGTGCTTTGCCAGGCACTTCGATACGATCCACTCTATGCCCATCGGCACGCCTGTTCGTACGGCTGTGAGTGGTTCTGGCTCTTCGTTCATAATCGAGTAGACTACCGCCTGTTCGTAGTCGCCGCCAAAGGGATTCCTTCCAGCAATCATCTCGTAGAGCGTGACGCCGAGCGCCCACAGGTCTGTACGGGCATCGACCTCTTCACCGCGTGCTTGCTCAGGGCTCATGTAGGCCACGGTGCCGAGGGTAGAGCCCATGCGCGTGAGCTTCGTTGACTGCGCGGTCTGAGCGAGACCAAAGTCTAATATCTTTGCTCTGCCGTCACCGTCCATCATGACATTGGCGGCTTTTATATCGCGGTGGACAATGTCTTTTTTGTGTGCCGCTTCAAGGCCGCTGGCAATCTCGCTCGCGATGCGTACCGCTTCCTCCAGCTTCAACGGCCCTTGCTTTATGCGGTCTTCAAGCGTATCGCCCTCGATGAACTCCATCGCGATGAAAGGACGAATGTCGTCAGTGTTCGAGCCTTCAGGAACGGCTTCGTCTATTTCGTAGACGGTGGCAATGTTAGGGTGGGAAAGAGAGGCAGCGGCGCGGGCTTCGCGGTAGAACCGTGCCCGGTCGTCTTCGCTCGACAGCGCAGCGGCAGGCAGCACCTTGATGGCCACCCTGCGGTGCAGCTTTGTGTCTTCGCCCTTGTAAACGATGCCCATGCCGCCCCGGCCGAGCTCTTCGAGGATCTTGTAATGCGATAAAGACTTGCCAACCATGCCGATTATGAGTGGATGAACTCAAAGAAACGGGCCTACTCCACCAAACACAAGAACCCGGACCACCTCTAGCTAAGTCCTACCCCGACTTATAACGGCTGGCGGATTTGCGGCGAGCAATCGCTCACCTTCCAGAAAGTAACTGTTTCCGACCGGCTCAGCTAGTTGTGCGAGTCCGCAACATGCGCTTGATATTTCCAAGAAGGCCCCTGCCTCCGACATTAGGAGTGCATAGATCTAACTCAAAAACAGAGGCACCTCATGGAAACAGTCTATTTCACGGGTATCGATCAGCATAAGCGAACAAGCTTTCTGACCACACTCGATTCAGACGGAGATATCGTACGCTCCGTAAAACTCAAAAACAATCCGGATTCGATTCGGGCCTACTTCCGAACCCTTCCAGGAGAGCACCACGCAACCGTTGAAACGACAACGGGCTGGTACTGGATGAACGATCTGCTCGAACGAGAAGGAGTTGATCTCAGCCTGGCCCACGCCAAGTTTGTCAAGGCGATATCCTACGCGAAGGTCAAAACCGACAAGGTCGATGCGCACACACTGGCTCAGCTGCTCAGGGTGGGATTGATCCCGGAAGCACACAAAATATCATCGGAGATGCGCGATGTCCGAGACACGCTTCGCACTCGTCTGCACCTGGTCGAGAAACGAGTATCGGCACAAAACTCGGTGCACCGGGTGCTCGAGAAGTTCAACACAGATTCAGTTGATGATTTGCCTGAACTCTTTCGTCTTCAGGCTGGCCTTCACTCCGAACGAGTGGCATTGATCAACGAGCAGATCAAGATGATCGACCGGGCGCTAAATGCCCTTCTTCTTGATAGTGAAGACATTCAGCGACTGCTCTGGATTCCGGGTATTGGAAGGCTGAACGCATTTACGATCTATCTCGAAGTCGATGGCATCGAACGCTTTGCGAGCGTGAAGAACTTCTATTCCTACTGCCGCCTCGTTCCGGGAGCGCATAACTCAGGCGGCAAAACGCGCCACCGATCCTCGAAAGAGGGCAACAAGTATCTCAAGATTGCTTTCTCGCACGCGGCCACGCGGGCCATCCAGTACTACCCCATCGTGAAAAAGTATTATCACCGCATGGCCAGAAAGAAAGGAGCGCCCATTGCCCGTGCGCTCGTGGCCAAAGAAATCGCAAGGTCCGTTTACTTCGTGCTCCAGACGGATAAGCCGTATAACCAACTATTCAAAGGAATGAGATTGGAACGCTCCAAGCTCTCCTCGTGGCCTCGCAGGGCAAGCCCCGATGCATAACTGGATCTGTCCGACAGATCCATGCGCTTGATTGGGAAGCTCAGCGTTCTAACCAGGATCGTATCTGGGACGGCTCACGAGAGCAATCATTCAATAGGAATGATGGGACCGAAAAGGTGTTTGGTTGCCACTAGATGTGGTTATTCGAATCGATACGAAGCGGGCGCCACGCAGAACAGCCTTTGAATCGAACTGCTAGAAAAAAAGCACATGAAAGAGCTACGCCCTATTGACATCGGCCTTCTTAAAGGTGTTATCTGTCATGTCCAGATTTTTTCTCCCCAAATATCATTGTGGGTATCAACCAGTATGGTTTCCACACCCACTCCATTCAGGAAAAACGATTTGCCAGGATCGTGACTAGCTTTTGTCTCGACATACCATGCTGACCGGGCACGTTCGGGGAATGCTCTGAAGTATTTCGCCCGTTCAATTAGGAGCCAGCGCAAAAACACCTCATTCTGATTTAGACCCAGACCTGCGAACAGAAGATCGCAGTTGAACATTATGTGGAGCCAAGATCTAGACCCCCTCCACTCGCCCACATCTTTTCCGGAGAACAATCTGTCGTCATCTCCTTTGTGAATCCACGATCGAGCGCGTTGGACCGCCCCCATGTAATGTGTCAAACCGAGTCGGAGGCTCCGGCTATAGAGGCATCTACCATTTATGTGCCAGATACCGAATTCAGCTGTTGGATCATCTATTGTTCTGAATCCGAAGTAGGATTCCCAAGGATAAAAATCAGTAAACCCGCCCTTCCCAACGTGATATAACTGAGCATCCAAGGCGTTATTGAAATTGAAATCAAAGTTGGTGGTTAAAATGGGTTGATTCCAAGCGGACGCCCATCCAGTCACCCATTCATGCTGCTCTTGGGGCATCCAATCGGAGATCAAACTGCCGAATTCTTTCTGAAGTCCTGAGGCAGATTTAGCAGCTCTGCCTAACTCGATCAAGTCGTAGAATTCGGTGAGGGAAAGTCCGCGAGGAACCTCGGTTTGACTGAAACGAAGATGGTTCTGGGCGATTTTATTCAGAAGCGACCACCACGAGTTAGTGTCGCCCTTTGTTCTAAACCGGTTAATTCCGTTGCCAAAAACGAATGCCATGGACTCGCGTTTCGCAAGAAGGATTTGTTTTAGTGACATGACAGATAACATTTACTCTGCGGATCAGCGATTCCAGCTTTACGCGAGAATGATGTTCAGCATGATGGGGTAAGTGTAACAGCAGCAGAGCGTTACTTCAAGAGAACGATGTTATTGTTCGCGGCTAGTCTGCGTTTAACGAGTCCGTATATCGCCAATCCGAATATCATGCACGCCGCATAACCTTCTGTTGATATTCCCTTTCGGTAAAGAGGGATTACGGCTCGCTGCGCTCGCCGTTAGCCCTGATGGGACTCTCATACCCTTGTTCATCCCGGTCGCTTCGCTCCCGGATTTCTAGTTGTCGTCCTTTCGAAAGCGAACTTTCGACGGCCTCCAATGAAAAATCCCGGCCCACTATCGTGGACCGGGATGAACAATGTTGCGGAGGGGGAGGGGAACACAACAGTCACGTGGTCTCACAGGGTTTTCGTCGGATTTAAGCTAGATTCAAGCATATCTAGGATGATAACGAGTGATACCAATCTATATATATTGACTTCAGCGATAAAAATCGTCACCTTACACGTCACCTATTTAGTCATTGGACTCATCTTTTCTATAGAACTTCTGGCATATGGCCAAGATAAGTATTGTGCCCTGGAGAGGGAAGAAAACGCGTGACGGCACTGTTCCTCTTTATCTCGTTATCCATCATAGAAGTAAGCGCTCGACGATTGCTCTTCCCGTTCGAATCAAGGAAAAGGATTGGAATCCGCTGCAGAAGGAAATCAGAAAATCGAATCGGCACCACGCCAGACTAAATCCATACCTGAAGTCCATCGTGATGAAGGCAGAGGATGCAATTCTTGATGCCGTAGTCGAAGGGAAGGATTTTTCGGCCGCTGCGATCAAGCGCGCCGTTCAGGGCACTGCCGATACTGAAACACACGACTTCCTCGTTGATTTTCAGAATCGGATCCAGGAGTTCCGTGATCGAGGTCAGCACGGATCAGTGGATGCCTACACGCCCGTGCTTGCAAAGCTTAAAGACTACACTCTGCTAGCAAATAGAAGTACCGTACTACACTACGACGATCTCACCGTCTCTTTCTTGCGCGGCTTCGATACGTTTCTGGTAAAGACTCATGGTAATGGCATCAATACCGTTACCAAAAACCTGGGCTACATCCGCTCTGTGCTTTACATAGCCATTCGTGAAGGCAGATTTGCGCAGGATCGCAATCCATTTTTCAACATTTCGCTCAAATCACAGAAAGCAGAAAAAGCGAAACTGACTATCGAAGAGATCTGGCAGCTCGAAGATGCAGACCTCGGCACGGGTCTGTTAAGTGATGCCCGTAATTACTTCGTATTTGCTTTCTATGCCGCGGGCATGCGCGTATCGGACGTCATCTTCCTCACGGGAGGTGACATTGAGCGAGTCGGTAGCGACTGGCGCCTTGGCTACACCATGATCAAGACGGGGAAGGCATCGTATCCGATGGTCTTGGTGCCGGTGGCGCAAGAGATTTTGCGTAGATACGGCTGGCCCGACAAACGGGCGGACGAGTACATCTTTCCCATCATGCCGGCCGAAGTCGAAAGCGACACGAGAGAAGGCTTCGTCTTGCGCAAGCGCGCTACGGCTACGCTAAACCGAGCGCTGAAAGAAGTGGGGAAGAGAAGTGGAGTCTCGACACCTATCACGACGCACATGGCTCGGCACTCCTGGACCTATCACCTCGACCGCAATAATGTCCCTGTTCAGCGCATTTCGGATACGCTCTCGCACGGCGACCTCAAGACGACTCAAGCTTACGTAAAGAAGATTCGCTCGGGAGAGGTCGACGAGCAACTGGCGGGCATTCTCGCTCGAACAAGGACACTTGACGCAATTGAGTAGCGCCATGACGTTGATTTAGGTGCCTTGGGGCGAGGATGGTGATTTTATCGGTCCTCTCGCTAAATCCAATGAGCCCAATTTGCCAATCCATAAGATCGGCCAGGTAGATAAACCACTTGCGGCCATTCTTGTAGGCTGGTAGTCCTCGATACTTGATGTAATCAATCACCGTTTCTGGCTCGACTTCATCATCAAAAAAGAGCGGTGCGATCTTGTGGGTGATGACAGGCCTGCTTTGCCTGAGAAGGTCGCGCAGTTCTTGCACCTCGCGCGCGAGCGGGCCAAGCTTTGCCGACATAGCGCGTTCGACGACGCGCTCAACGTCGCATAGCTTCACCTCTGTTATGAGTAGTCCGTCCATCATCGACAGCGATTCTAGGCGCCACCAGGAGGCTTGAGGTTGCTGATGAAATACCCTACTCCAAGGACAGCCATGCCCAGAAGAAGAGTATTTCTAAGACTGTTATCTGGAGCCATTTCCTCTTCTTCATCAGTTTCCTCGAACTCATCGCGTCGCAGGGTTGGATACAGGTTCTGGGGCTCCTCTTCAAATACAGCTCTTGCTTCTGCTTTCACATGCTCACGCTGCGCGTGCACATCAATCATTTCCAGTGGCGGGATGATTGGTGCGTTCAGATCCTCATCTTTGCCCTGTATTTGCGCTTCAGGGCTGGTAACAGCCTCAAGAGGCTCAATCTTTTGAACCTCGCTGTCGCGAGCGAGGGGAAGATCAGAAGCGTCATATACCGGAATTTTGGCGGGCTGCAGCTTCACATCTGCATGGGTAGGCTCCGGAGCGGTCCCCTCTTTCGCAGAGGCTTCTTCAAACAATCTACGTGCGGCTTCATCTGGAATATCATAGCCGGTAATCCGGCCAGATGGAGAGCGCACCGCCCAATTAAAAACGGGCTCTCCCGCAGAGTAATGTCCGGCGTTTGCGGCCCGGCTCAGAGCTGAGGGCGAGACCCCGAGTAGCGCGGCGGCGTCTTCGCCTTTAAGGTTTTTTAATTCCATGCTAGTCATCCTCCTTTATTTGTAGTCCTTTTGCGATGAAGTACGTGACTCCACCAATGAGCAGCGCTTTGGCAATTACCGAAAGCGCCTCGCTTGACTTTTGCGGCGTCGGCATCGCAGCACTCGCTGCACTCTGATTTTTAGCGTCAGGATCGAAAACCTCCTTCCACAGGCCGTGAAAAACACCAAGTGTCATGGGATCAGGTTCATACTGACCAGACTCCCAGCGCGAAATGGTCGCAGTGTCCTTTGAAAGAAACCGGGCCATCTTTGCCTGGCTCCATCCAAGAGACTCGCGCAAATGGCGAATTTCACCGGGAGTGAGCGGCTTAATGGGATGGTATTCGTGGTACTTGATAATTGACATATCTGACCTTGCATGATACAATGATATGAGCCAATACTGGAAGCGGCGATCTCATGTTCCCGCAATGATAATCAAATACTGGAGAGGGACCTTAGTATGAAAAGGAGCTATCAATCAGGAGCTCTCTTGCACAGGCTCAGTGGGATGGGGCAACACCCTTCACTCGCGGCGGAGTGGAAGCACGGAAAATATGCTCATGTGAATCAATTTCATGAGATTAATAGGCTCAATAAGCTTAATGCAGTTAGTTGAGCCCGTTTCTGTTCGGAGCCGAGAGACTAGCGATTTGGCAATATGATTGAACTTCTGAGAGCAGAATGTCTCTTGCAAAGGGAGCATGCCGGAGGTCAACGTCTCTGTTCGAGTACATTTATAGCCCGATTCAGAGCGTGATGTCTGAATTGGATCTTGAGGAAGTTTATCTTGACCTTTAGTAGGAAAACAGAGATAGCGGCTCATGACCATTCTAGTTTCATCTCGGCTTTTTAGGCTAGTTCGCACGATGGCCATTTTAATAATGTTCGCGTCTTGTTCTTCCATGCAGCCTGAAACCGGAGACCTCGAAATACGAACAGTGAAGGACAGCTATGAGATACTTCTTCCAGGATCAACTTTCCGACAGACGTTCCAAGTGGAAATTAAAAATCAGGATAGTGGCACGGTCCATTTCGCTGCGTGCGGAAATGATCGTCTGATTGTCAGTCTTTAGGTCTTGGAGGAGTCCGTATGGGAGTTTGTAGATGGTGTAAACTGTTTCCCAGAGTCTGGTATCAACGTCGAGAGCGGAGAGTCGAAATCGGTCCGGGTAGAAATTGCGTCAAGTCGCCAGTTCGACGAGCGCACAAATTCCATGCGAGGCATCGGTGGTGATGAAGATTTCAGTGGAGTCTATCGCCTAGAATTCGGTGCAAGTCGGGGTCGAAGAGATAATGCTGAGACAGATGAATCGGCTCCTTTGGATTGGGCCATGTCCAATAGCTTCTCGCTGATCGATCTTCGCCAACAATAGTATGGTTCTATCCCGGTGGGTTTGGTTGGAAGTTCTTGTCACTGTGATCGGCGCTCATATTAAAATATTGGAAGAGACCTCACGACTACCGGATCCATGAGTGACTTCATATCCATCGCATAGATGCGATTGTTGCGAATCTGGATCGAGACGATCTCAATTACCCCAAAGTGCAGGTTTTATCCAGCTTTCGAGTGGGTGCTCTTCAGGGAAGCTCACAGCAAAACTTAACGTATCAGTTTACGACCAATGAACGCGTCTCAGAGATGGTCCTATAAAACTGGACAGGGTCTTAGGTGGAATCTTGCGGATTGATTATGCTGCTTCTTGAAGCGGCTGGTGATTAAAAAATACGTGATCAGGGGTTCGTCTTCCAAGCGAGCTGTGTCGCCTTTCGTTATTGAAGTAGTCGAAGTATACAGCAATGGATTTGCGGGCTTCAGCCACACTGTCATAGGCTTTAAGGTACACCTCTTCATATTTCAGGCTACGCCACAGACGTTCAACGAACACGTTGTCCATCCAGCGTCCTTTGCCATCCATAGAGATTTTGATGTCATGATTCTTCAGCACATCAGTGAAGGCCATCGATGTGAACTGGCTGCCCTGATCCGTATTGAAGATCTCTGGCGCTCCATACACGGCGATTGCTTCTTCGAGCGCTTCCACACAGAAGTCGGTGTCCATCGTATTGGAGATCCGGCGTGAGAGTACTTTTCGGCTGTACCAGTCGATGACGGCGACCAGGTAAACGAATCCCCTTTTCATCGGAATGAATGTGATGTCGCTTGCGTAAACCTGCCGGGGCCGCGTCACGTTGAGCTTACGCAAGAGATACGGATAAATCTTGTGACCTTTTCCCGGAATCGAGGTCCGTTTCTTAGGATAAATGGCAATGAGTCCCATCAGACGCATTAATCGCCGGATTCGATGGCGGCCCACAAAAATACCTCTGTCCTCGAGCGCATCCTTCATGGTGCGCGATCCTCGCGTGGGACGTTCGATGTAGAGCTCATCCAGTTTTTTCATCACGGCCAGGTTCTCCTCGCTCTCGCCCACCGGCTTGTAGTAGGCCGTTGAGCGATTCAGCTCCCGCAGATTGCACTGCCGTTTGATGGAGAGGTCGTGGATTGGGTCGATCATTTGGCGGCGCTCACCTACTGGGTGCGACCGAGCGCTTTGGATAAAAAATCCTTCCCCATCGAAAGCTCGCCAATTTTGGCGTGAAGCTCCTTGATCTGGCCCTCCTCGTTGTGCTTTCCGGAATGCCCTTTGTCAAAGACCTCTTCAGCGTCCTGAATCAATTTCTTCTTCCAGGTCTGAATCTGATTCGGGTGCACCTGGAATTGGTCTGCCAACTCGGCCATCGTGCGGTCTCCCTTAACCGCCGCCAGTGCTACTTTTGCTTTGAAGGCATTGCTGTGATTTCTTCTTTTGCGACTCATCGTTTGTATCCTTTCTTGAGGGTGATAAGATCGCAAGACTCCACCTATAATCAGAGCCAGGCTGTCCAGTCAAACGGGACCATCTCTCAGGTTGGTGTAGAATTGTTCGATGATCATTTAAAATACCAGGGGTACTCGTCGCTTTTTCGAACCTCTAAACGAGGAGCATTTGCCTTGCCAATTCTATTTCCTGGGTGGGTTGACCAAGATGATTTAGTTTATTTTATCGATTATACATCTGAGTACCCTGTAATAACCGTATATAAAATTACTATTGACCCTAAATAATATCTATGTGGATTATAGACTCTCATTCTGCGTAATACTTATAGTCTATATTGGATCTTTCTTTCGTCGTTCGGAAGTTATAGCTGAGTAAGTTTTGCAACTCGAACGGTTGGTCGGTTTCCCGTCGTATTTATCAGATAAACTCTTTCGTCTGTACTGTCAGAAAAAACGAAAAGAGGTAAAAAGGATGTTGCTGGATATTCGAAATCTTGGTTCAAGGTACTAATTTTAATCAATTCCCCGTCCTTTGAATACACTTCTAAAACAAGTTCTGACTTCTCATCACGAGTTAGAAATGAGAAATGATGTACTTCACCATCGCTGTTCAGATACATACCTGCGCTCAGGCTATACGCTTTTCCTCCAACAGTAGTCGGTTTTTTTGTGTCGTTATCAATACCGTTAAAAACCGCGACACCTTCATCTCTAAGATGCTCATTATCAACCTGTTCGATTAAGTGGGGTAGGTTTAGCTTCCGAGCAAAATCTTCTGGAGACTTCACAGGTTGGAATGTTTCGGAGTCAAATAAAAATATTGTCCCGCCATACATTCCTGCTGCCAGCGAAATCCGCCCGTGGCTATCGATGGAAATTGATCCGGGAAATATGTTCAAAAAATTAGTAGTTATAGATTCCGGTGGGGTCGAAAATAATTCGTGCACCTTTCCAAACGAGCCTATCTCTTTTCCGGTGTCGATATTGAATATGGTCACCATATCTTCTTCCAATGGTGCAGGGGAGCGGAAATATAGTTTTAAGATGGCAATATGATTAGATCCAGGTATATGGATTAATTTGAGCTATGCCCAAAAGTTGTGTATGGAAGGTTTAGGCAGCGTGTCGTTCTGATGTAATTCCGTCGGTGAATTTGATTCCTTTTTTTACAAGTTGCAATAGGTGCGGTGCATTCAGTTTCCTCCACTTCTTCTGAGCCTCTTTACATAGACGGAAGGCCATTGCAAGAGCTGTTTCTCGGCTCAGACATCCCCTCGTTTTGGCGGTCCTGAGGCGCACGGTCGCGAACGTAGATTCGATCGGATTTGTGCTCCGAAGATGGATCCAGTGTTCTGCCGGAAAGTCATAAAAAGCGAGCAGTTCTTCTCGGTCTTTCACCAGAATCTCTGCTGCTTTCGGATACTTTTGCTGGTAGGCTTTGATGAAAAACAGAAGGGCGCTCTCTGCCTGCTTTTTTGTTTCTGCTGTATAGATCTGCGTGAGGTGACCTTTTGCCTTCTTCTGAACGGACTTGGGCAGGCGGTTGAGCACATTTGCTGTCTTGTGCACCCAACAGCGTGCGGCTCGCGTCTCGGGATAAACTTCTGCGAGAGCACTCCAGAATCCCATGGCTCCATCGGCAACAGCCAGCTTCGGTCCTTGATCCAGCCCGCGGTGCCTCAGCTCCAGGAGCAACTCTCGCCACGACTGCTTGCTCTCGCGAAAGCCGTCCTCGAGTGCTATAAGCTCCTTCCTTCCATCGGCCGTAGCGCCGATCACGACCAGCAGACACAGTTTCTGTTTATCCATGCGTACGTTTACGTGAATACCGTCGGCCCAGAAATAGACGTAGTGCTTCTCCTTCAGGCTCCGCTTTTGCCAGTCTTCGTGCTCCCTTGTCCAAAGCGTCTTCAGGCGCGCAATCGTCGAGGAGGTCAGCCCTGGGGCATCAGGACCAACAAGGGCCGAGAGCGCTGCCTCAAAGCCGCCCGTTGAAACTCCCTTCAGGTACAACCATGGAATGAGAGCCTCAAGCGAGCGGCTCTTGCGGAGGTAGGCTGGTAGTATCGAACTGCGGAAACCGATTCTATCCTCACCCCGACCCGTACGGTCGCGTATGCGGGGCATCTTTACAGCGACCTCCCCGATACCAGTCAAAATCTTCCTCTCTGGCAGATATCCATTGCGAACGATGCGGTGGCGATTCTCTTCGTCGCGCAGGAACTGGTAGCGCTGGCAGAAAGCTTCAACCTCGGCCTCAACGGCTGTGGCCAGCATCTTTGCGGCCCCTGTTCGCAATACTTCTGTCAACACATCCTCTGTGCTATTGTAGTTCTCGTTCTCGTGTGCGTTATTCGTCTTCATGGGCGGTGTATCCTCCAATCTTCGGATTGACAATGACGTAATCATCATCAGGATACGCCGCCTATACCTTTTTCACCCGTACACAACTTTCGGGGTTAACTCGATTAATTTTCCGGGACCCCAATTTACGATCGTATCGAGAACAATGGAATTCGAGTAAGTCCCGTATTCATCGAACGTAGTTAGCCTACGCAAAGCACCGTCATACACAAGCAGCCTTCCATCGGCCAGAATATCTATAGAGGTAATGTCTTTAAATTCACCTGGTCCTTCACCTTGTTGGCCAATAGTTTGGTGATAGACTCCAAATTGATCGTAGACTCGAATCATTTTACGAACATATTCTACGACATAAATTTTGCCTTCCGGACCAACTTCTATTTGTATCGGATATTCAAGCAAATATTCTAACGAGTGTGACTCATCTTCGCCAATAACAACAATATCTTCAAACTCAAATTTGAATTCAGTTGGCTGTGCCCGAACTAGATTGGGTCCGAAGAGAACGACGATTCCAAAAAATGTTTTAAACAAAATGCTCGAAAAAGGAAGTTTCATGACTATAAATAAGGTTTTTTTTAAAATGCCCTTATCTGACCCGGATACACCTAAATCTCATTATACCATCCACTGAATAGGGATACAGCAGGCAAAAGGTGCGCGAAAATTGCACGACCCCACCGAAGAAGAACTGGGTCTCAACAATATGTTTTGGAATCTTTTTAGTATCCACTGGGAAATATTCAGTTGAGACACATGACACAGGGTCTGCGGAGCCAGAAGATTTCATCCATTTAACTGGAATCTAATCGATTAGAATAGAAGAGTATGGGATACACTGAGATGAGTCAATGAGCATTTCTGCTCATTTTGAGCTGGTCCCCCAAACATGATTTGGTATTAGGTGGTCTGACCAGTACCCATCAAAAAACAAATACACGTTCCAAGGAAGATTGCTGAACGAATAGAACTCACTAGGTCGCCGGACTGGAGACAATACTATTCGAGATGTTCCTACTCCTTGAAAATCGAAGCGAGACTACCGAGACGCTAACCAGGGGAGCAAACAATGTTGATGCCGTGAGTCCGCCAATGACCGTAACCGCCAATCCCATCCAGAAGTCAGAAGCATCGGGGAAGGCGATCATGGGCAGCATAGCGACTATTGAAGTGAGTGTGGTCGTGATCATGGGACGCAGACGTTCGCGAACCGCCAGTCGCATTAAGACAGTCGAATTTCCGTGGGGTCGCAGTAAGCGAAGTTGACGGTAGCGGTCTGTGAGTAGAATACTGTCGTTTACGGCGATACCGATCATCAAAATCGTTCCGATGAACGCTCCTTCAGCAAAGTTGGCACCGCTCCACAAAAATGCTGCTGCGACTCCGATGCCAGCCATTGGGACCGACAGTAAAACAATCAGTGGCAGTTTCCACGACTCGAAAACAGAAGCAGTTACAAGAAAGACAAGAATGATTGTTGAGATGGCGACCCAACCGAATGCCTTCTTGACTTCCTCGGTAAAGAACGAAAATTGTGTTTTTCTGATTTCGTATCCGACCGGTGTAGCGAATGTCGCAATTTCTCTTTCAAGAAAATCATTCGCCATCTGTTGTGGCCCGCGAAAATCTACGTTGATGTAGCGGATGTATTGCTGGTTCTCCCGCTGAATACTGGCCGGTCTTTCCTCGATGGAGTAGTTCGCAAGGCTGGCGAGCTGAATACTCAGACTGTCATTTATAATCAACGGTTGTTCGACCACGCGATCAACGTCTCTTCGATCAGATCCCATAACTTCAATGCGAATGGGTAGTTGGACATCTCCATCAATATCTGCATATCGAATGGGAAAGCGAGTTCGAAATATCGGTCTCAGCGTTCCTGCAACTTGAGATGCCGTCACACGGCTTCTCGCCTGAGAATCAGCGTTCCATTTGAAAGAAAGTATTTGCCTGGCCTGTCGGAATCTGCCGAAGCGTCCTGAATTCCCATCGACAGATGCGACTCGTCTACTTCGACCTTTTAGATGTATGATAAAGTCTTCGATCAACCGATCCAGGTCCTCGTAGTTAGTACCTACGGCCTCTAGACGACTACCACTTATCCCTCCCCCAAATCCACTCGAGTACCCGTCTTGAACCAGGCCTCCAACATATATGTAGAGTCCTCCGATATTTACGGCCTGCGATATGAGTCGTTCTCTCATTTCGTAGGGTTCGCTTGTATTGATGGCATCCCGTTTTATTTGAATCCGCAGGTATGCACTTTCCTCTCTGACGTCTAGAATGGTCCTGAATACTGATGAGGAGGCCAATGCCGAACGTTCGAAACTCGCCATGAGCGAATCGGCACGTTCAATCGGGTGACCAGGAGGAAAGGTCATTCTTACATACACTTCGGGGCGTGCTTCCCACTTCCAGGCTGCACCAAATGACACTTCTCTGAGGAATTTTCGCATGACACCGCCCATGGCAGGATCGACCCATTCTCGAGTCGATTCGATCGGACCCCAATCCATAACATCATTGTAGAGTGATGCCAAACGGACAATAGGAGCAGAGAGATTTGCGTCTCGTTTATTAGGGGCCGCAAGTTGACTTGGAATTTTCCAGACTGGAAGCCCGAGCAGTAAAATGAACAGGCAAAGTGTAGATTTTGGAAATCGGGCTGCAAGTTTGTGGGGAAAAGCGATGAACTTGCGAAGCGGGCGTTTTTTTGAACCAATTAGCTGATGGGCAGGCAAATATCGTCCGGCAACCGGTACTACGAGTGCGGCGGTGATGAGTGAAGCTGTCATGGTCAACGCAACAAGAATCCCAAAGGGTAGAAACAGATCCTTCAACTCACCACTGAGGTAGATTAGTGGCAACATGACCACGATCGTGCTTGCCGTACCTCCGACTAGTGGTAACCAAACAGCCTGGAGGGCCGCCCACTCAGCTCCCCCACCGCGTCTGATCAGAAGTTGCTCAACCACAACGACCGCATTGTCCACAAGCAATCCGAATATGAGAACGAGGCCAGCAATGGTCAACAGATTGAGCGTCAAGCCAAGAGGACCCAGCAGTAAAAAGGCCATACTGAGCGAAACTCCTACGCTGAAAACGACAACTATCATTGCGCGGATACTTCGCAGCATGAACAGCAGGACAATCAATACCAGAACCAGGCCCAGTCCCCCTCGTTTCTTTACATCCTGGAGCTGCTGTCGAATTTCCTCGCTCCGATCGTCTGCTACCAAGAGCCGGACTCCTTCAGGAAGGGATTCGACAAGCCCTTCAACGGTCGCGTGCACAGCTTCAGCCACATGGATCATGTGACTGGCGCGTGCTCGATCGATTCGAAGGGTGACAACCGGATCGCCATCGATACGACTTATAGATCGAACCGGAGCGGGCCCAGAAGCAATGTTTCCGACGTCCTTCAACAAGACGCGATCTCGTCCGGGAATGGCTTGAGTGAGAACCAAGTCTCCGAGTCCTCCAGACGATTGGAGCGAGGATTGAAAGAGAAGGGCGGATCGAGCCTTGCCACGTAATCTGCCAAAGGCTTCGTCTCGAAATAATTCGTGAACTCTTACGGTAACATCGTCGGGGCCAATCCCGAGAGCAGAAAGTTTCTCGGAGTCCAGAGAAATCAATATTTCCCTCTGCGTTCCTCCGATGACCTCAATTTCAGCGATGCCACCAATACTCAGAAGCTTGGTTTTTACCGTTCGATCAGCAAGTTTTCGCAAATCATCCGACGAAAGGGGACCGATAAGCTGCAAGGACATAAATCCTTGCTCATCTTTGAGTTCGTCAGGAATCTGTTTCGTCAAACGGGGCGTGACCCGATCCGGCAACACGTCTCGAAGCAACGTGAGCTGTTCATTGAGTTGTGCGACATATAAACTTAGGCTGATATCCTCATGGATTGAGACGGAAACGCTGGCCGAATTTTCTCTCGAAAAGCTCTCCACCTTCTCCGTTCCAGCCACCCGCTGAACAGCACGCTCAATTGGCGCCGTCACATAACGCTCCACGCTGCGGGGGGAAGCTCCGGGCCAGCTCGCTGAAATCGTAATCCTGGGGAGCTCTATCTGAGGAGCCCATTCGAGAGGCACCTGCGTGATCGCCCAGAATCCTGCCAATAAAATCGCCGTCGACCAGGCGATCACACCTACCGGCCGGCCCAACCAACGCGCAAACACATTGTCCTTTATTTTCTTCCGTTCATTCACGACTGCGCACCATGAGCGAATAGAATACGGGTACAACAAATAGTGTCAGGATGGTTGCAGCTGCCAGTCCTCCGGCGATAACGATCGCCATGGGAGCTCTTAATTCCGCACCCGGACCAATTCCCAGGGCCAACGGAAGGAGACCAAAGACAGTCGTGATGGTGGTCATAATAATGGGTCGAAATCGATCCCGGCCCGCATCCGTTATGGCCTTTGTGAAAGCCACACCCTCCTTTCGCCGCTGGTTGATAAAATCAACTTTAACAATGGCATCGTTGACGACTATACCGATCAACACCACACCTCCCGTCAGACTCATCAGGTTTAGTGTATGACCGGTGAGCGCAAGAATTATCGCGACACCGGAAGCTGCGAGGGGTACCGTAAGAAGGATGATGAACGGTTGTATGAGGCTTTCAAATTGTGCTGCGAGTATCAGATAGACCAACAGAATGGAAAGGGCGAAACTCCAGATGACGGCTCTCAAGCTATTTTGAAATGCTTCGTTTGCACCTCCGATCTTGAGCCGAACACCTGTCGGAAGAATCGGAATTATTTGCTCTTCGATGGCCGTTGTTGCTTCCTTCAGATCAGACGATGGGGAGATATCAGCGAGTATTCTGAGAATTGGTATTTGATCTGCCCTCATCAATGACGCGGGCAGTAAAATATATTCGGCCTGGACGAATGTGCGCAGGGGCATCAATCCACCGCGGACCGGAATCGACTGCCCCAATAATTGTTCTATCGTCATCATGCCCGTGGTGCGAAGAAGAATCGGTATTTCAATGTTTATCGATCGTAGATCGGTTACATGATTTCCACGAGCGGACGCCTGCAGGTATGCAGTAATCTGGCCGGACGAAACTCCGAATCTGGACATTGACTCTCTATTGAAATAAATTCGATAGGCAGGGACATCGAAGTCGTCGGATAGGCGGACGTTGGTCAATTTATCTATCTGCTGCAGCGTCAAAAGCACCGTTTCCATCGCCTGAACACCTGTTTCGCGGCGCTCAACGACCAGATCCACGAAGAGGTCTGATTCCTCGCTCGATAAAAGGGACTCAAGCTGAGTTCGTACAGGTTTCGTTTCAACAGATATATCTGCGGGGATCGAGACTGAGCCGATGAAGGCTTGAAGATCCTCAGCAGACGCCACCCCACTCATTACGACCAGCAGATCACCTTCGTACGCCGGCCGAGGATCAACCTGTAATCTGGACTCGTCCCGTTCTCCCAGGTCCGCAAGGACGTGGCGAACACCTGACCAGGCCAAAAGCTCAGATTCCAACGCTAAAGCTCTTGTGGACACCAGCGTTAGATCTGCATCGGCCGGAAGGGTCAGATGAACTCCTACTCTTCCCTGATTGGTCTCAGGGACGACTTCTCTGGGCAAATTGATACCAATGAAAGAAGCGACAATGAACAGAGCCATGGTTGCCGTTGCTACCGGAAATCTTTTTCGTAAAGCGGCCTTCAAAGTACGTTCGTATGCAATGACTAGGTTGTTGTCGGCTTGTTTTCGCGACGGCTTATCGACGGGAGTCGAAGTTTTTTTATAAGCGGCGATGAGAGGTACAACTGTCAATCCCACCAACAATGAGGCCAGCAGTGATGAAACGACAGCAAGAGATTGATCAACAAACAGTCTTCCGGCGAGTCCCTCAACGAAGGTCAGAGGAAGAAAGACTGCTACGGTCGTGAGTGTACTTGCCGTTATTGCTCCCGCCACTTCGCTGGTACCATTGATACCTGCCTCGCGATCAGAAAGGCCTTGTTCGCGAAGTCTGGAAATATTTTCGACGACTATAATGGCATTGTCAACCAACATTCCGACTCCCAGAGCCAATCCAGATAAGGATATCAGATTGAAAGAAATGTCAAGGAAGTCGAAGAGAATTAGAGACATACCGAGAGAAAGGGGTACGGCCACGGCAACGGCCAACAGCGCGCGCTTGCGGCGCAGGAACAGTAACAACACGAAAAGAGCGAGCAGTCCTCCAAACATGACGGCCTGACTCAATCCATTGATGGCGTCCCGGATGAAGACACTTTCGTCCACCACCACATCCAGCCTGACGTTCTGAAGATCGGATTGGAGATCACTCAGTGCTGCTCTTATTTCCTCTGACGCTCGGACCGTATTAGCATCAGGGCGTCGCTCGACAAGAAGCATCAAGGTTTCGCGCCCATCATAGCGGACCATCCCGCGTCTTTCATTCACGCCTTCTCGTACTTCGGCGAGATCTTTTAATCTGATAGGAGTGTCGCCACTCCAGGCGACGACGGACTCTGCTATGTCGCCTACATTTTCGAATTCACCGGTAACTTCGACGGCATATCTGAAGGGACCTCGTCGAATCGAGCCGCCTTGCTGAGCAATATTGGCAGAACGAAGAGCAGCGCCAATACGGGTCATGTCTACATTATGAGCTGCCATTTTTGCGGGATCCAGAATCACATCGATCTGCCTGTCATATCCTCCTGTGACGATGACTCTGGCAACATCTCGCAATTGCTCAAGACGTCTGGCGATTACTTCTCGGCCCAGCTGCTTCAATCCCGCCAGATCCGAACGGCCATCTCCTCCAATCGTTGCGCTCTCGGCAAGCGCCAAAATCATGATAGGCGTATCGTTGGGGTTGATTCGAAGCACGATTGGGCGATCGGCTTCCTGAGGCAGAGCATCACCCAAGCGGTCGAGTTGCTCGCGAACATCAAGCATCGCCAGATCAAGATTCGTATTCCAACCGAAATCAAGGCGGACCATGCTCCCACCCAGCAGACTTCGCGATGTTAATTTTTGCAATCCTTGGGTTCCGCTGACAGCCTCTTCAATCCGCTCGGCGATGGCTCGTTCTACCCGCTCCGGAGGGACATCAGGATAGGGTGTCCAAACTACCAGTGTGGGGTACTGCAGGTCAGGAAGCAGTGCCACGGGAAGTCGAACGTACGCCGTTACCGCCATTACGGCTACGAGCATATAAAACGCAGTGACTGTTACAGGCCGATTGAAACAGCTTTGAACGAAATACTTCAATTTTCAATCTCTAGGACAGACCCTACCTCTACCCTCGCATCGTGCGAAAGCGCATGATGGCCATTTACCGCTACGGAATCGCCGGCCGCAAGTGGTTCGACTATCTCAACAAAATCTCCCGATCTGTCACCGACGGTTACATAGGTCCATTGAGCGCGACCATTTTTGACAACGAAGACGAGATCTCTTCCTTGACGAACAAGCACGGCATCAGCAGGAACGACCAACCGATTAGAAAACCGTTGGGATTCCAACTCAACATATGCAAACAATCCGGCCAACAGTTGACGATTTCGATTGTCGATGGAAACCGTTACCCGCCCGGTGCCCGTCGTCGGGTCAACCGCTGGATTGATGGCGAAAATGCGCCCTTGGACGACTGAATCCTGCAACGCTGGGATTCGAACTCGAGCCGTCGCGCCTCCCCTAAGACCAAGGAGATCGGATTCCAGCACGTTTACTTCGACCTTCATCCTGGAATCATCCAGAATGCTGAGAATAGGCTGTCCCGTGGTTACTCTTTCCCCCACCTCCGTCTGAAGATCAGCGACTCTTCCAGTAATCGGAGCCCTCACTTGCATACGGGAAGCGAACAACCGAGCTCGATCAAGCCGTTGTTCGGCTTGTACCAGGCCAGTTACGACAGCCTCTACTTCATCGCGAAAAAAGCCACTGCGCAGAACAGCTGCGTCATATTTCCGTCTTTCGATCTGGAGCTCTGCGTCGGTAAGTAAGCCCCTTTTGTGTGCTGATTCTACGCGCTCAAAACTGTCTCTGGCTTGAGCAACCTCACTCGTGTCATGCACGACATCCAAATTCCCCGCTGTTCTTCCCGCATATTCGATTTGCGCACCCAGCAGATCTGTCTCAGCTTCTCGAACCGCAATAGCCTGTTCATGATCTTCGAGTTGGAGAAGCAGATCGTCCTGAGATACAGAAGCGCCTTCTTCGTATAGCCGTCTGACGACAATTCCTGTAGCTTGTGAACTAACTTCTGCAATACTCCAAGGGCTAAGATGTCCCGTAGCTTCCGCGCGAATAACGAAATCTCTGGGCGCCAACACAATTACGTTTACACGAGCTTGAGAGGTCGTCCTCTCGGTCGCTGGGCGATCGACCTCATCACCGACTGACCCCGTGATGGTGGGCCAGAAAGCATATGCAGACAATCCGGATATTGCCAGGAAAAGAACTACGCCAGCCATGTGATACGGGCGAATTTTTCGACTCCTTGATTCAGTCTGCGTCATTTTCGAAGTGTTATGGTCTTTTATTAGACCTGTCAAACGTACGATAGTAGCTGAATAATGACTATTCGGAAATTAGCGTATGTGTTCCTGGGTGATTGGCTCAAAAATAGCAAGGTGTTAAACTATTCCATAGTAATTCCAGCTCATTCTGAGCAATCTAGTCGGACCCAAATTGAAGCAACACCAGTCGACCACCCGCACTCATGAAAGCTATCCCACATTATTTCAGTTTTCTCGTCGTAGCCACATTCTTCTTAGGCTGCGCCACCCCCGAATTGGACTCTCGATTGATCCAGCTCCCGGCGTATCCCGAGGGCAATGAACGTGCAATTGAAAACGTGCGGTTTGTTCAGATTGCTGAATATGGATTGGAATCTGAGGACGAAGAATCGATTATCGGCGGATTCCCGATGGTTACAATTGGACCGGATGGTACGGTATTTATTTTGGATGACAATCCGGGAAGATTGAAGGCATATGCCCCCGAAGGGACCTTCCTCTGGTCAAAATTGACAGCAGGGCAGGGCCCTGGAGAGATCTATCAGGCCCGATCTATGGAGACCGACGGCTCTCATTTTATATATATCCTCAATCAGGGTGGAACTAGAATAGACCAGATCACGATGCGTGGTGATCACGTTCGATCCATCTCAATGGAAGATCTGGGATTGAGCAGGCCGATTTTCAGCGGGTTGCTCAGTGACTCGACATTCGTTTTTTCCAAGGGCATTCCAGGATCGTTTTCTTCGAAGATTACCATCGTGTTAGGTGGAGAAGAGTGGAACGTCAAAAACGTATTCACAATAGATTTTAGCGATGTTAGGGAAATCGATTCGCGAATGTATTCCTGGCTTGATCTTGACATTGTCGATGGTCAGATTATCGCACCGGACCTGGACGAATTCAGGTACAAAGTGTTCGATGAATTTGGTATGGTGCAGAAAGAAGTATCTAGAAATCTCGACGTGCTAGTCGGGCCTCAAATTATTGAGATGGGAAGTGGCTACGGGGTTCGTAATACTTCCAGTCTGTCTCCTCCATTTCGTCTTAACGACAAGTGGAGGATTGGACAAGCTAGTTGGATCACAAATTCGGAGGAGCTGGAGGCTTTCAGATCCAATTCTGAAGCAGTTGTACAACCGGAGGTTTCTAGAGAGTCGACGCTCGATTTTTATGACAATAGTTGGAAGCTCATCTACACGCTTGACGCTGAAAATCAGGCAAAACTTTTTGAGGGCTGGCTGCTCACTTCAGATGGTCGCGGGCATGTGTATATCTACTCCCGAAGCACGGGGCTTGTTGTCAAGTACCGGGTAGAGATTAACCACTGACTGGAGGTCGAAGAGAAGATGGAATCTCGTTGATGGCAATCGTAAAGAGAACGGTGGACCCTGTCATAACCATCATTCTACCCGTTTTACCGAAAATCAACCCTAGATCTGATGACCGTACCATCCGTACAACCTGAAATGATCGTGCTTTGATCTACATATCTCACGCCACAATTCCCAAATGGTATTTCAAACGAGTATTTATAGCGTGCGCCATCAATCGTGTATACATCCACCAAAAATGGATTGAACTGTCCCGTACTGGATATGTAAATGTCGGTATCAGAGATGGTCCTGATTCATCGGACAGTCTGAACAACAAATAAGGTGGAGTCTTGCGATCTTATCACCCTCAAGAAAGGATACAAACGATGAGTCGCAAAAGAAGAAACCACAGCAATGCCTTCAAAGCGAAAGTAGCGCTGGCGGCGGTCAAAGGAGATCGCACAATGGCTGAGTTGGCAGACCAGTTCCAGGTGCATCCGAACCAGATTCAGACGTGGAAAAAGAAGCTGATTCAGGACGCTGAAGAGGTCTTTGACAAAGGGCATTCCAGAAAGCACAACGAGGAGGGCCAGATCAAGGAGCTTCACGCCAAGATTGGCGAGCTTTCGATGGAGAAGGATTTTTTATCCAAAGCGCTCGGTCGCACCCAGTAGGTGAGCGCCGCCAAATGATCGACCCAATCCACGACCTCTCCATCAAACGGCAGTGCAATCTGCTGGAGCTGAACCGCTCGACGGCCTATTACAAGCCGGTGGGCGAGAGCAAAGAGAACCTGGCCGTGATGAAAAAACTGGATGAGCTCTACATCGAACGTCCCACGCGAGGATCGCGCACCATGAAGGATGCGCTCGAGGACAGAGGTGTTTTTGTGGGCCGCCATCGAATCCGGCGATTAATGCGTCTGATGGGCCTTATTGCCATTTATCCTAAGAAACGGACCTCGATTCCGGGAAAAGGTCACAAGATTTATCCGTATCTCTTGCGTAAGCTCAACGTGACGCGGCCCCGGCAGGTTTACGCAAGCGACATCACATTCATTCCGATGAAAAGGGGATTCGTTTACCTGGTCGCCGTCATCGACTGGTACAGCCGAAAAGTACTCTCACGCCGGATCTCCAATACGATGGACACCGACTTCTGTGTGGAAGCTCTCGAAGAAGCAATCGCCGTGTATGGAGCGCCAGAGATCTTCAATACGGATCAGGGCAGCCAGTTCACATCGATGGCCTTCACTGATGTGCTGAAGAATCATGACATCAAAATCTCTATGGATGGCAAAGGACGCTGGATGGACAACGTGTTCGTTGAACGTCTGTGGCGTAGCCTGAAATATGAAGAGGTGTACCTTAAAGCCTATGACAGTGTGGCTGAAGCCCGCAAATCCATTGCTGTATACTTCGACTACTTCAATAACGAAAGGCGACACAGCTCACATGGAAGAAAGACCCCTGATCACGTATTTTTTAATCACCAGCCGCTTCAAGAAGCAGCATAATCAATCCGCAAGATTCCACCTAAGACCCTGTCCAGTTTTATAGGACCATCTCTAGCTTTCCAAAACGACGATATTTACGGGCTGTCTTTTCATTCATGCCAGCCTTTGCGGCGGCTGTGGTAAGGGTAGGTTCAGTTTGCATAAGCTTAAAGAGAAGCCGAACCTGCTGATCGGTGACCATCAAAATATTCCCGTTGAATCCGACATGACAAAACAACCGGATCAGGGTAATATTTATTATGAGTCAAACGGTAAAAATGAGTGTCGGTGTGATCCGTTAATGAATGTCGTCAATCAGTAACCGGCAAGTTTAACCTACAAGAGCCCTCCATTTAGGGCTCTTGTAGTGCTAAATAGTTTAGAGGAACGCCTACTCACGAATTCTCATTCCTCAATACCCGCCATTCCCCTAAACTATAGCCGTGTATCAGGATCAAAAAGTTCGAGGATTTCGGTGGTGAGAACACCGCTCTTCTTCCACTCACTGTAGTAGCGGTAGCAGATCTTGTGTGATGGATAGTGACCTGGCATGTCTATGCACGAGTTAACCCCGAAAGTTGTGTACGGGTGAAAAAGGTATAGGCGGCGTATCCTGATGATGATTACGTCATTGTCAATCCGAAGATTGGAGGATACACCGCCCATGAAGACGAATAACGCACACGAGAACGAGAACTACAATAGCACAGAGGATGTGTTGACAGAAGTATTGCGAACAGGGGCCGCAAAGATGCTGGCCACAGCCGTTGAGGCCGAGGTTGAAGCTTTCTGCCAGCGCTACCAGTTCCTGCGCGACGAAGAGAATCGCCACCGCATCGTTCGCAATGGATATCTGCCAGAGAGGAAGATTTTGACTGGTATCGGGGAGGTCGCTGTAAAGATGCCCCGCATACGCGACCGTACGGGTCGGGGTGAGGATAGAATCGGTTTCCGCAGTTCGATACTACCAGCCTACCTCCGCAAGAGCCGCTCGCTTGAGGCTCTCATTCCATGGTTGTACCTGAAGGGAGTTTCAACGGGCGGCTTTGAGGCAGCGCTCTCGGCCCTTGTTGGTCCTGATGCCCCAGGGCTGACCTCCTCGACGATTGCGCGCCTGAAGACGCTTTGGACAAGGGAGCACGAAGACTGGCAAAAGCGGAGCCTGAAGGAGAAGCACTACGTCTATTTCTGGGCCGACGGTATTCACGTAAACGTACGCATGGATAAACAGAAACTGTGTCTGCTGGTCGTGATCGGCGCTACGGCCGATGGAAGGAAGGAGCTTATAGCACTCGAGGACGGCTTTCGCGAGAGCAAGCAGTCGTGGCGAGAGTTGCTCCTGGAGCTGAGGCACCGCGGGCTGGATCAAGGACCGAAGCTGGCTGTTGCCGATGGAGCCATGGGATTCTGGAGTGCTCTCGCAGAAGTTTATCCCGAGACGCGAGCCGCACGCTGTTGGGTGCACAAGACAGCAAATGTGCTCAACCGCCTGCCCAAGTCCGTTCAGAAGAAGGCAAAAGGTCACCTCACGCAGATCTATACAGCAGAAACAAAAAAGCAGGCAGAGAGCGCCCTTCTGTTTTTCATCAAAGCCTACCAGCAAAAGTATCCGAAAGCAGCAGAGATTCTGGTGAAAGACCGAGAAGAACTGCTCGCTTTTTATGACTTTCCGGCAGAACACTGGATCCATCTTCGGAGCACAAATCCGATCGAATCTACGTTCGCGACCGTGCGCCTCAGGACCGCCAAAACGAGGGGATGTCTGAGCCGAGAAACAGCTCTTGCAATGGCCTTCCGTCTATGTAAAGAGGCTCAGAAGAAGTGGAGGAAACTGAATGCACCGCACCTATTGCAACTTGTAAAAAAAGGAATCAAATTCACCGACGGAATTACATCAGAACGACACGCTGCCTAAACCTTCCATACACAACTTTTGGGCATAGCTCGAGGATGTGTTGACAGAAGTATTGCGAACAGGGGCCGCAAAGATGCTGGCCACAGCCGTTGAGGCCGAGGTTGAAGCTTTCTGCCAGCGCTACCAGTTCCTGCGCGACGAAGAGAATCGCCACCGCATCGTTCGCAATGGATATCTGCCAGAGAGGAAGATTTTGACTGGTATCGGGGAGGTCGCTGTAAAGATGCCCCGCATACGCGACCGTACGGGTCGGGGTGAGGATAGAATCGGTTTCCGCAGTTCGATACTACCAGCCTACCTCCGCAAGAGCCGCTCGCTTGAGGCTCTCATTCCATGGTTGTACCTGAAGGGAGTTTCAACGGGCGGCTTTGAGGCAGCGCTCTCGGCCCTTGTTGGTCCTGATGCCCCAGGGCTGACCTCCTCGACGATTGCGCGCCTGAAGACGCTTTGGACAAGGGAGCACGAAGACTGGCAAAAGCGGAGCCTGAAGGAGAAGCACTACGTCTATTTCTGGGCCGACGGTATTCACGTAAACGTACGCATGGATAAACAGAAACTGTGTCTGCTGGTCGTGATCGGCGCTACGGCCGATGGAAGGAAGGAGCTTATAGCACTCGAGGACGGCTTTCGCGAGAGCAAGCAGTCGTGGCGAGAGTTGCTCCTGGAGCTGAGGCACCGCGGGCTGGATCAAGGACCGAAGCTGGCTGTTGCCGATGGAGCCATGGGATTCTGGAGTGCTCTCGCAGAAGTTTATCCCGAGACGCGAGCCGCACGCTGTTGGGTGCACAAGACAGCAAATGTGCTCAACCGCCTGCCCAAGTCCGTTCAGAAGAAGGCAAAAGGTCACCTCACGCAGATCTATACAGCAGAAACAAAAAAGCAGGCAGAGAGCGCCCTTCTGTTTTTCATCAAAGCCTACCAGCAAAAGTATCCGAAAGCAGCAGAGATTCTGGTGAAAGACCGAGAAGAACTGCTCGCTTTTTATGACTTTCCGGCAGAACACTGGATCCATCTTCGGAGCACAAATCCGATCGAATCTACGTTCGCGACCGTGCGCCTCAGGACCGCCAAAACGAGGGGATGTCTGAGCCGAGAAACAGCTCTTGCAATGGCCTTCCGTCTATGTAAAGAGGCTCAGAAGAAGTGGAGGAAACTGAATGCACCGCACCTATTGCAACTTGTAAAAAAAGGAATCAAATTCACCGACGGAATTACATCAGAACGACACGCTGCCTAAACCTTCCATACACAACTTTTGGGCATAGCTCGCTACTTTCGCTTTGAATGTGTTGCTGTGGTTTCTTCTTTTGCGACTCATCGTTTGTAGCCTTTCTTGAGGGTGATAAGATCGCAAGATTCCACCTATAATCAGAGCCAGGCTGTCCAGTCAAACGGGACCATCTCTATTGTCCTTGGAAATCGATCCTGTTGACGGTAATCGTTGAGTTCTAAGACATAGCCCTACATTTCGATATTATTATGTATCAATAGGCTCATTTTACTACGCGAGGTGTCATTTTTTTCCTAATCTTGTCACATTAAGGGGAAAGTAACTTTAGGTAATGTGAATAGACTTTTATCTGACGCTGCTGTAGGTTAATTCCGCTAATCGACCGACCAAATAGAACCGGAAAATGACGCAGACCAGTTCCTGGATTCGCCACATACGGACCTGGCATATAGGGGGTGTGCTATTATTTATTGCCGTTTCCGGACTCTCCGTCTACGCCTTCTGGCCCTCTATTGCCGATACGCCCGAAGACGAGACCGCTCGTCCGGACGCTGAACGTACGTTTTCTAGAGCCCGTGTGGACGTTTTAGTGCTGAAGCCGTCAGATTTTGTGATTCGAGCCGAGGCAACCGGTCACCTGACTCCCTGGAGGGAGGCAGAAATCAGCTCCGAGGCAACCGGAATAGTTGTGGCGAGGCCACATGAGGAGGGAACGTTCGTAAGAGCGGGCGAGCTTCTATTGAGTTTGGAGGACAGAGAACAGGCAATCGCCGTGAGGCAAGCAGAAACGGAAGTTTTGCAGGCGCAAGTAGACTACGCGGGAAGGCTCGCCGCCGGCGGCAACATCAGCAATGACACAAGCCTCGTCGCCCTTGCCCGCGTCGACCTGGAAAGAGCTACAAACGGATATAATTCGGATATAATCACAGAGTCAGAACTTCGGGTTATTCGAAGAAAGTTCGAAGCGGCTGTGCTCCGAAGTGGGGTACGCCGAGATGAAGTAGAAGCGGTAGTGACCGGTCTTACGCAGGCCGAGCAGCGGCTAGATCGGGCGCGATTACTTGCTTCTCGCATGCAGGTAAAAGCCCCGATCAGGGGTCGAATCGCCGAGCTGAAAACCGAAGTCGGCCAAAGAGTGACTATCGGGCAGGTCGTGATGAGTTTACTGGATGACTCGAGGATGAAAGTTGATGTCAACGTTCTGGAATCAGACCTCCTGGGCCTCGCGACCGGTGCAACGGCGAGGGTCCGCATTCCCGCACTCGCAGACTCGGTTATCGAAGGCCGGATATTTTCGATCAATCCGATGGTGGATCCGGCGACAGGTACAGGCAGAGTGACCGTTTCCATCAACAATCCATTGGGAGAGTTGATATCTGGACTGTTTGCCTATATCGAACTCGAGGCGGACCGCATCTCAGAACGACTGATTGTGCCAGCAGAGGCGGTGCTGGTTCGCCAGGGGCGAGATCTTGTGTTCGTCGTCGAAGATGGACGGGCCCAGTGGACCTACGTGACAGTCGGACGCCGATCAGGTGACCATGTTGAAATTATTGAGCACCTGGCAGCTGGTGATTCAGTAGCTGTGGCGGGCCACCACGCGCTATCTCACGATGCAAGGGTTCAGGTTGGAAGCGTGGTTGAGGCGAGCAATTGAGGGGGCTTATCAGAAGCTGTTTTAACCGGCCGGTTACTGTTACAGCATTCTATTTGCTGGTAACCGTAATGGCGGTGACGGCATATATCCGCCTTCCTGTGGCCCTCCTGCCTGATCTTCGCTATCCATCGTTGGTTGTGTGGACACCGTATCCCGACGTCCCTCCTGAACGGGTAGAGAGGGCGATTGTCCAGCGCATTGAAGAAGCCGTGAGTGGCACACAAGGGCTCCAGAAACTGACCTCGCGTAGTATGCTCGGCGGGAGCATGGTCCGTTTGGATTTTGGTTGGAATACAAATTTGGACCTCGCAATGCTCGACGTTCGCGAGCAACTTGACCGCCTGGGAGATACCCTTCCATTGGAGTCAGATCGGCCTATAGTGCTGCGCATCGACCCCAACGACAAGCCGATCATTATATTGGCGCTTTCTGAAGCTGGAGAAAGAGCAGATCCTGACAATCGCTCCGATCTTGCGGGGCTGAAACGCCTGGGCCGAGAGGTTATCGCCCGTCGTATCGAGCAGCTTCGGGACGTGGCACGCGTGATCGTGACAGGTGGATACGATCGGCAGATTGATGTCATTCTAGACCCAGCGAAACTGGCGACCCACAAAATTGACATTTCGCGTATAGGTGGGGCACTGCGCTCGGCGAACATCGCGCAGTCTGGCGGCTCCATCAGACGCGGCCCTTTCCGGTACGCCGTTGAAATAACAGGAGAGTTCGAAGGGGTCTCCGTGACATCGCAGAATCGGTCGTGGCTTGGCGTGGCGATACGCCCATCAGGCTCAAAGAATTGGCAGAAGTCCGTGAAGGGGTGGACGAGAGACGAGGCCTCGTCAGGTACGACGGCAGTGAAACATTAATGCTCCTCGTTGAGCGACGTCCCGATGCTAACACGGTTCGTGCGTCTCAAGAGATTCGACTCGCACTAGATGATCTTCAGGAAGAACTTCAGTCTGTCCGCCTGGACGTGGTGGTGGACGAGAGCACATTCATCGAGGAAGCCATCACCGGTCTCACCCAAGCTGTCCTTTTTGGTGGATTGCTGGCCCTGGTCGTGCTTCTACTTTTTTTGAGGAGAAAACGGGCCCTCCTGGCCGTGTCTGTCGCTGTTCCACTCTCGCTGGGTATCTCCCTCATCATGTTTGATTTCCTCAACATCACGTTCAATCTCATCTCGCTTACCGGTTTGGCTCTTGGGGTGGGCTTGCTGGTTGATAACGCCATCATAGTGGTCGAAAACATCGCCCGATTACGGGAATCTGGCCTGTCAGAAAGAGAGGCGGGAATCGAGGGGGCGAGCGAGGTTGCCGGAGCAATCACTGCGAGTACACTCACCACAGTTGCGGTTTTTTTACCTCTCACATTCGTGGAAGGCCTCGCGGGTCGCCTCTTCCTGGATCAGTCCCTGGCGGTCGTTTCCTCCCTCCTTGCCTCTCTCCTCGTTGGGCTCACGGTCGTCCCACTAATTGTTGCCTACAAGAAGGTCCCCTCTGCCAGAAGTGAATCCCCTCACAGTCGAACAGATGGACGCGTAGTTAGAGCGTATGAGCGAGGGCTCGCGTGGTCGCTCGATCATCGATCCTCGATCGTTCTAGCTACGGTATTCCTCTTACTCATCGCCGCTGCTGCGGGGCAACGACTTCCGAGAGAAGTCGTGCCTCAGACAAATCAGGGGCGAATTTCTGTGCATCTGGCGCTTCCAGCCGATGCCGACCTCACGCTGGTCTCTAATCGAGCGGCTATCGTCGAGGGAGCTCTCTGGGAGCATCCTGGTGTCGAGCACATCCTTTCAGATCTTGGAGAGCGCGACGAATCTCGGCTTCAGGTTGATCCGCGACCTCCATACGAAGGTGAGCTACTGTTGCTGCTTGGTAAGAACACGTCGCCCGTTGATCTTCAGAGATATATCGGTTCGATCTCAATACCCGCTGACGTTGCGATCGAGTCCAAGCCCGTGCGGACACAGCTTGAATCTCTTCTCTCGAGTGAAGAATCCGATCTGTTTATCGACTTGATCGTCGAGCGGCGGGAGCTCGGCGCCCCTGTTCTTGAACGGGTACTTGCAGAGCTTCAAAATACACCCGAACTCACCAACGTTCGCCCCTCAGATGATTTCGAGGTGCCCGCGTCTCGAATGTCGTTTGATCAGGAGTCGATGTCTCGGTTCGGTGTCACAGAAAATCAGATTACGACTTTTCTTGAAGCTGCTGCGCGCGGAAACCACGTAACCGACCTGAGGTCGATCAACGAAGATGTTCCAATTCTGCTTCGCACGATAGGCGTATCAACCGTAGAAAGCTTGCTTGGGTAGACAATTCCGACGCGTTCCGGACTGAAGCCCCTACGCTCCTTCGTAGACGCTGAATACATACTCCTTCCGGCTTCGCTCATGCGGGCTGATCAAATCCCCATACTTCGAATACTGGCTGACATCGCTCCTGGATCAGACCTCAGAGCGGCTACAGAAGCAGCAGAATCTCTTTCCAGACCGCTTCTGCCATTTGATGTGAGGCTCCGCATTGGTGGAGCCAATGAGGCGTTTCGGAGCAGTCTCGACGCGGTGATGTGGAGTTTCCTCTTTTCAATCCTTCTGGTCTATCTGATTCTCGCCGCTCAGTTCGAGAGCCTCGTGCAGCCATTAGTGGTGTTGTTGACTGTTCCCCTGGCTGTGGCGGGGGTAGCCATCATCCTCGCAGCAGCGGGACAATCGATAAATCTGATGAGTCTTACGGGGAGCGTGGTTTTGATTGGAATTGTGGTAAATGACGCGATCGTCAAGGTTGACTTCATCAATCAGCGTCGTGCAGCCGGCGTTTCCAAGCGGGTTGCCATCCTCGAGGCGGGCCGAGATCGATTGCGCCCCATCATCATGACGACCATTACAACTGTTTTCGGACTTCTACCGCTCGCACTAGGAATCGGACCCGGAGCTGAATTGCGTGCTCCCATGGCCATTGCCATCGCCGGAGGACTTACCGCTGCGACGTTGCTGACTCTAATTGTTGTACCTGTCTTTTATTCTCTCGCCGTTCGCGAGCGGCTGGCCTCATGAGGCCAGCCACTCAACATGTGCCGCACTGGTTCGAGGTCTGGCTTCGCCGCCCGGTGGGCGTATTGGCTTGGTCAGTAGCCATTCTGATTACAGGAACGTGGGCCGTCACAAACGTTCCACTTGAATGGGCCCCCCAGATCGAGCTGCAGCGGATCACCATATCCGCAAGCTGGCCTGGTGCGTCTCCCCGTTCTGTCGAAAGATATGTGACTGCGCCCATAGAGCGAGCCGTTCAGCGCGTTCCGGGCACAGAAAAGATCGAAAGTTATTCACGCGAAAATTCGAGCAGTGTCACGGTCTCGATTCACGAAGACACGCACCTCGGCCTGTATGTCGCTCAGGTAAACGAGCAGCTCACGTTACTTCGCGATGGACTTCCCGACCGGGTGAACCCGAGGCTTACCAAGCAAATACCCGAAGAGTTGAAGGATGAACAGGGCTTTATCAGCATTCAACTCGTCGGCCCCATGCTCTCAGATGAACTGCGTAAATATGCCGAGCGGGTCATTAAGCCCAAACTGCTAAGTATCTCGGGAATCGCTGAAATCGAGGTATTGGGAGGCACTGTGAGAGAAATCCTCATAACACTCGATCCGAACAAGCTGTCTGCGTACGGAATTGGACCAGATGATGTAACGCGACGGGTGCGCGCTGTCCTGGGCGACGCCGCGTACGGACGATTGAGAGCCAAAGGCAAGTCCGCCCTCCTGTTTAGATCTGCTGTCGCTGAGTCACGGGAGTTGGGAGACGTCGTCCTGGCAGAACGAAGGGTGGGCCGAGACCGCATCGTACTGACTGACGTTGCCAGTCTCGAATCGGGCCCTGCTCCTCTTCGTGGCATCAGCCGAATTGATGGCGAGCCCGTGATAACGCTCCGCATTGATCGTGCTCGGGCAAGCCATATGATCGACGTTGCTGAGGCCGTTCACGGCACCGTTGCTGAGCTACGATTAGCACTACCGGAAGGCTCCCGACTACTTGTGGTCGATGATCGAAGCGAAGAGATTCGGCGGCAGCTTGACGACTTGAAAAGGCGTGGTGGTTTGGGTCTCGTACTGGTTGGTTTCGTATTGCTTTTCATGCTGCGAAGCGTACGAGCAACCTTGGTCGTCATCTTCAGCGTAGGCGTATCCCTCAGCATGGCGTTCTTACTTCTCGGGCCGCTCGGTCTCACGCTAAACCTGCTCACAATTGCCGGCCTTGTCCTCGTTTTTGGGCTGCTCGTGGACAATGCCGTCGTCGTCGTGGAGCAACTCCTCCTCAGGCGAGACGAGGGAGCTGAATGGGCCGCCCTACGCGCGGTTTGGCTTCCCCTCGTAGGGGGAACAGCCAGTACGATTGTGGTCATGCTCCCTCTCATCTACCTGAGTGGCGAACTTCAGGACTTGTTTCTTCCTTTCGGAATCCTGGTAGCGCTCACGATGACTGCCTCTCTGGTGACAGCCGCCCTCGTGGTGCCTGTGGCGGCGCGATTTTTACCGAAACACCGGCCGACCGACGTGAGAAAAAGACGCCTCAGAAAGATCATTTCGTTTCCGTACCTGCTCGCTGCTCGATTCCCAAAATCCACGCTGGCGGCCCTCATTCTATTATTGGGTCTTCCGGTCTGGAAGATTCCCAACCATCTGGCTGCTCCAAATCGAAGAGACGCAGATCCTGATGCCCCATCCGTTCGCCTGGCAGTCCTGTACAACGAAGTGATGGGTTCGGAGTCCGTTGAAATGGTACGCGAGTGGGTCGATCCGGCGACGGGCGGCGTAATGAGGAAGTTTCTGCGCGAAATCACATTCGGTGCAAGGTGGTCATGGAGCACGCGTCAAGAAGTTCGGGTCAGCATGAGCTTCCCGCCCGGCCATCCCATAGAACGAGCGGACTCCCTCATGACGAGGTTCGAGCAAACCGCTCTCGCCTCGCCCTCAGTCTACAGAACAATTCTGGACGTGCGCGAAGACCGGGCAAGTCTTCGCGTTCAGATTCATGATCACGCTCTCACAACAGCCGAGCCGTATCAGATGCGGGAGCGTCTCATTTCTCAAGCTGTCAACATCGGTGGTTTGTACATATCCGTCTCAGGCCTCGTTCAAGACGGCTATTTCAGTGGAGTGGGTGGTGGCATCAGCGGAATCACTCTGGAGGCCGTCGGTACTAACTATGAGGATCTGAACGAATTGATCGAGGACTTCACCCGGCATCTCCGGGGCCGAAGCAGACGCGTCGCATCGGTTGATCCCAACGCAAGTCGCTTCGGCAGATTTCAGCAGCCGAGGCAGGTGCTAAGATTCGAATGGGATTCCGATTCGGAGGCCCGAAGCCACGTAACCGCTTCACAGGTCGCGGGCGCAATGGCCCCCATCTTTAGGACTCGATTCCCGCTCCGCCATTCTGACATCGATGGAGAAGTTCAGATTCCCATCCGCCCCATCGTTGCAGGCGCCGACTATGCAGATATTGACCGCATTTCCGAGCAGCCACTGTTGATCAACGATAGCCTCGCAATTCAACTTTCGAGTTTATCCGACTACATGATTGAGGAACGCCCATCAAGCATTCAACGGGAAGATCAGCAGTACAAGCGCTTCATTTCAGTCGATTTTCGCGGCCCCTCTCAAATGGCAAATGAATTCATCGAACGAGAGCTTGAGGCTTTCGCCACTCCGGTCGGCTACGAAATAAGAAAAGGACGATTTTCGTTTTTTACAGACGAAGTTAAAAAGGCATTTGGTTGAATCGTCTTCACAACGATACTTCTGGTGTTTCTTGTAACCGCCGCCGTATTCGAGTCCTGGAAACTGCCTCTTATTGTACTGTTGAGCGTGCCCATGGCGGCGGTCGGAGTTGCGGCCGTATTTATCTGGACTGGCGCCAACTTTGCAGAAGGCGCCTTCATCGGGACCATTTTGATGATAGGAATTGCGGTCAACGATAGCATTCTTCTTGCCGATCGATACCGCCAGCTCTCTCTTCTTCGACCGCTATCGGACCGATCTCTCCTAATGCGACTGGCGGTTCGGGAGAGGCTCCGCCCGATGGTCACGACCACACTCACCTCGGTAGTTGCCATGCTCCCGATGATTGTCTTTCCTGACGATTCTGACTTCTGGATGGGGCTCGCTGTCACCGTAATTGGTGGACTCACCGCTTCTACCCTGCTCGCCCCGATTGTTAGCACGGCCGCAGTTAAAACATTCTCGAGTTCATAATTTATCTCGACCCGTTTTCGCTACTAAGGCGTAATCATCGTAAGATAAGGGCTCCATTTGTGTATCATATCTGTTCTCGCAGTTATGATCGCACGTCCTTCCATTCGACAGATTGGAAGCTAGCAACAAGACCTTTCAGGCTGATCTGCATGGTGCAAGAGCGGCATTCAGTCGCTTCCGTACTTCAGTCGTACTGCCCTCAATGTCGGAGTTCCGTCAGACTCGTCCGCAATATATATGCGATCGGTTTTATCCACACTTAACACGCTGAAGTACAATCTCATATCTGGAGAAAATGAAGGATAATTCAATACTGGACCCCAGCCGGACAAAGTGCCACTCGAATTAAATATTTCCACGAATAGGCGCGCAGAAGCAGCCGAAGAGTCGCCACTTAAACGAACGGTGAAATGTACGACATCACCGTTACTGAGAGTCACAATACCTCGACTCGATACGTTAATCCTGGCAACAGTCCTCCCAGCGGGCCCGCTGAGAGCCCATACTCCTCGAGTGTTCCTCGGATCTGATGACGCCGGCCTTTCCTCAAGAATCGAGTAAGAAACGACCGGTCCCGGTGATCCTTCTAGCCTTGTATAAGAAGCCACATCCTTTGAAAAATCATATCTATGTATTGATCCAGTGTATATGAAAGGTGCGAGATAGACTCGATCCTGGCTGTCAGAGGTTAATCGGGCTCCACGAGGATTCCCTGCCGTATTTTTAATCAATGGAACGGTCGTATCCCATAAATCATCTAGGCTACCCACTGACTGGCCGCCATACGTCAGATCACCGTTGTGAACATGAATAACCTCACCACGGCCTTCTTGAGCATATTTAGAGTAATTTAAATAGTACATGATGAGCTTGCCGCTTCCCAGTGAAAGCACATGGCTCGGTGCTATTCCCTGTTCAGCTAGCGAATACTCATTGAGTAAATCACCAGTGGATGAAAATGTACTGGCCCGCCTATTCAGGCGATCAAATACCGTTACCTGATCGTCAGACCCAATAAATAAACTAGTTAACTCTTGAAATTCACCAGGTCCATTTCCACGCCGACCAAGTGAACCGAGAACACCTCCAGAAGAGTCCAAGATTTGCAGGTCGGCTCGTGGATAGTCAGCAAGAAATATTTTCCCACTACTATCAACAACCACATGTTGCGGTCCACCGATAATCAGATCTAGCTTATCCGATTCACCCCCAATCGACCATTCTTCATCAAAGGCTGCATAAAACCCTTGGCTGGATTGAGTTGCATTGCACACACAAATTGTTGCAAGACCTTGCAGGCACAGTAGGACAAATCGTTTCATTATTTATCCACAGCTACCTTGAGTGCCAGCCACAGAGCAGATGGGAGTTGAACTCCAGTTGAGGCTGCAGAATGGATATCCATTGGTTTCTTCTGGATCCCCTTCATTACATGCGGCTTCCGAGCCGCAGTGTTTACATATTGGCGACTCTTCCATAAGAAATGTCCCGGCGTACAGAAACATGCTGACCAAAAGAAACAGTACAGTTGTAGTTCGACGGCTAGAATTGATTAGAGATCTCATTTTTCCTTTAACTCCTGTAGGTTCGGGTGAACAATTATCTCAGCGACTTTCCCGCATCATCATACACGGCCATGTACAAGTCACAACTGAGTCTTCTAATAGAACTCACACGGCCCGAATTGTCCCCAAACCATGCAGGGTGGAGTCTGGCCGTAGTTGAAGTCACAATGCTCCCACCCGTCTTGCACCAGAGGAAGACCATACTCGCAACCATCCTCGGAACCGCAATGATGACACGTAATCGGTGGCGCCTCATACATATTGGCGCCGATGTAAAGCACTGAAGCAATAGCCAAAAAAGCAACTCCGCACGCGGATTTTACCTTGTCTTTCATAGTTTTATGTGACTTATGACTTGTAAATTTGTATTAGGAAAGATCTTTCTTCTCAGAATGCTGAGCTGAAAAACTTTGGATTGCTTTTTCAGCAGCTAGAAAAACTTCTTGTCTGACTTCAGAGATGGTCCTGATTCATCGGGCAGTCTGAACAACAAATAAGGTGGAGTCTTGCGATCTTATCACCCTCAAGAAAGGATACAAACGATGAGTCGCAAAAGAAGAAATCACAGCAATGCCTTCAAAGCAAAAGTAGCGCTGGCGGCGGTCAAAGGAGATCGCACAATGGCTGAGTTGGCAGACCAGTTCCAGGTTCATCCGAATCAGATTCAGACCTGGAAAAAGAAGCTGATTCAGGACGCTGAAGAGGTCTTTGAAAAAGGGTATTCCAGAAAGCACAACGAGGAGGGCCAGATCAAGGAGCTTCACGCCAAGATTGGCGAGCTTTCGATGGAGAAGGATTTTTTATCCAAAGCGCTCGGTCGCACCCAGTAGGTGAGCGCCGCCAAATGATCGACCCAATCCACGACCTCTCCATCAAACGGCAGTGCAATCTGCTGGAGCTGAATCGCTCAACGGCCTACTACAAGCCGGTGGGCGAGAGCAAAGAGAACCTGGCCGTGATGAAAAAACTGGATGAGCTCTACATCGAACGTCCCACGCGAGGATCGCGCACCATGAAGGATGCGCTCGAGGACAGAGGTATTTTTGTGGGCCGCCATCGAATCCGGCGATTAATGCGTCTGATGGGCCTTATTGCCATTTATCCTAAGAAACGGACCTCGATTCCGGGAAAAGGTCACAAGATTTATCCGTATCTCTTGCGTAAGCTCAACGTGACGCGGCCCCGGCAGGTTTACGCAAGCGACATCACATTCATTCCGATGAAAAGGGGATTCGTTTACCTGGTCGCCGTCATCGACTGGTACAGCCGAAAAGTACTCTCACGCCGGATCTCCAATACGATGGACACCGACTTCTGTGTGGAAGCTCTCGAAGAAGCAATCGCCGTGTATGGAGCGCCAGAGATCTTCAATACGGATCAGGGCAGCCAGTTCACATCGATGGCCTTTACCGATGTTCTGAAGAATCATGACATCAAAATCTCTATGGATGGCAAAGGACGCTGGATGGACAATGTCTTCATCGAGAGACTCTGGAGAAGCCTGAAATATGAAGAGGTGTACCTTAAAGCCTATGACAGTGTGGCTGAAGCCCGCAAATCCATTGCTGTATACTTCGACTACTTCAATAACGAAAGGCGACACAGCTCACACGGAAGAAAGACCCCTGATCACGTATTTTTTAATCACCAGCCGCTTCAAGAAGCAGCATAATCAATCCGCAAGATTCCACCTAAGACCCTGTCCAGTTTTATAGGACCATCTCTCTTGAGCCAGCATTTAGACCATTTCTAGGTCACCACCTACCCGGCCGTGTAAGGGTCGATGATGGGCGTATTGAGACACTTCAAAGCTCAATCTCTAGATGGATAAAACGATCACTTACCGGTGCCATTCAACCTGATGTCCAATTAAATCGAAGTGTACCACGAGAAGAGAAAGAAGTAGAGCCGAAGCCATTTGCTCCGTCGAATCCATTCACAGAGATGCTGCTCAATGTACCCATCACAGAACGTGTGACTCGGGAAATCAGCAAAGGTCTACTTCAATCTCTACCGCAAACAACCGGACCAATTTCATTTGAGATTATTGGCAGCTCCTCCAATATTTCTGTTCAATTTTGCTGCCAAGAAGACGATCATTTCATTCTCCGGTCACAGCTCCGCGCCTTCTTTCCCAATACCGTGATAACTGAATCAGATTCACATCTGATAACACTGTGGACACAGCGAAACGAATTTCACTCGATCGTCGTGGACATTGGACTCGCCCGTGAGTTCATGCTTCCAATTCAGAGATTCGGAAGCTTTGACGTTGATCCCCTTATCGGCGTGATTGGGGCTCTCAATAATTTGGCTGCGGGAGAATTGGGTGTGATTCAGATTCTTTTTCAGCCAGTGAGAAATCCATGGGCCCAGAGTATTACTCGGTCTGTTACGCGACTTGACGGTAAGCCGTTTTTTATTGATGCTCCTGAAATAGTCATCGGTGCAAAAGAAAAAATTGCAGATACCCTTTTTGCTGTTGTTCTCAGAGTCGCAACTAAAGCGCCTTCAAGAAACCGCGCCCTCTCCCAAGCACAGTCCATAGCAGGAGCACTCAGACAGTTTACATCGACCCAGGGAAACGAATTGATCCCTCTCAGCAATGAGGACTACGATGATCGCGTTCATGATCTAAATCTTCTCGCGCGAACTACCAATCGGAGCGGAATGATTCTCAATAGTGCGGAACTCGTCGGACTGGTTCATCTGCCTTCAAAATCTGTTGTATCGCCAAAACTTCGAAGGAAGACCAGAAAAACAAAGACCGCACCAGAAAGGGTTTTTGGGAATGAGTTGATACTTGGCGAAAATGCTCATGCCGGTGATCGAAAAGTAGTAAGTCTCGATGCTCAGCAACGCTCCCGCCACACTCATGTCATTGGAGCATCTGGCACCGGAAAGTCACATCTGATTCAAAACCTCATTATCCAAGATCTTCGAGCTGGGAAAGGAGTCGCAGTTCTAGATCCACACGGTGATCTCATAGATCGGCTTCTCTCCTGCATCCCAAAAAACCGACTGGAAGATGTAATATTATTTGATCCTTCAGATACGGAAAATCCCATCGGTTTCAACATATTGCAAGCCCACTCATCGACCGAAAAGCAACTGCTTGCATCTGATCTCGTTTCTGTATTTCAACGTCTTTCTACGAGCTGGGGAGACCGGATGACATCGGTTCTTGCAAACGCAATATTAGCATTTCTTGAATCAAGTAGTGGGGGTACTCTATCTGATCTGAGTTAACCCCGAAAGTTGTGTACGGGTGAAAAAGGTATAGGCGGCGTATCCTGATGATGATTACGTCATTGTCAATCCGAAGATTGGAGGATACACGGCCCATGAAGACGAATAACGCACACGAGAACGAGAACTACAATAGCACAGAGGATGTGTTGACAGAAGTATTGCGAACAGGGGCCGCAAAGATGCTGGCCACAGCCGTTGAGGCCGAGGTTGAAGCTTTCTGCCAGCGCTACCAGTTCCTGCGCGACGAAGAGAATCGCCACCGCATCGTTCGCAATGGATATCTGCCAGAGAGGAAGATTTTGACTGGTATCGGGGAGGTCGCTGTAAAGATGCCCCGCATACGCGACCGTACGGGTCGGGGTGAGGATAGAATCGGTTTCCGCAGTTCGATACTACCAGCCTACCTCCGCAAGAGCCGCTCGCTTGAGGCTCTCATTCCATGGTTGTACCTGAAGGGAGTTTCAACGGGCGGCTTTGAGGCAGCGCTCTCGGCCCTTGTTGGTCCTGATGCCCCAGGGCTGACCTCCTCGACGATTGCGCGCCTGAAGACGCTTTGGACAAGGGAGCACGAAGACTGGCAAAAGCGGAGCCTGCAGGAGAAGCACTACGTCTATTTCTGGGCCGACGGTATTCACGTAAACGTACGCATGGATAAACAGAAACTGTGTCTGCTGGTCGTGATCGGCGCTACGGCCGATGGAAGGAAGGAGCTTATAGCACTCGAGGACGGCTTTCGCGAGAGCAAGCAGTCGTGGCGAGAGTTGCTCCTGGAGCTGAGGCACCGCGGGCTGGATCAAGGACCGAAGCTGGCTGTTGCCGATGGAGCCATGGGATTCTGGAGTGCTCTCGCAGAAGTTTATCCCGAGACGCGAGCCGCACGCTGTTGGGTGCACAAGACAGCAAATGTGCTCAACCGCCTGCCCAAGTCCGTTCAGAAGAAGGCAAAAGGTCACCTCACGCAGATCTATACAGCAGAAACAAAAAAGCAGGCAGAGAGCGCCCTTCTGTTTTTCATCAAAGCCTACCAGCAAAAGTATCCGAAAGCAGCAGAGATTCTGGTGAAAGACCGAGAAGAACTGCTCGCTTTTTATGACTTTCCGGCAGAACACTGGATCCATCTTCGGAGCACAAATCCGATCGAATCTACGTTCGCGACCGTGCGCCTCAGGACCGCCAAAACGAGGGGATGTCTGAGCCGAGAAACAGCTCTTGCAATGGCCTTCCGTCTATGTAAAGAGGCCCAGAAGAAGTGGAGGAAACTGAATGCACCGCACCTATTGCAACTTGTAAAAAAAGGAATCAAATTCACCGACGGAATTACATCAGAACGACACGCTGCCTAAACCTTCCATACACAACTTTTGGGCATAGCTCATCTGATTTCGGCGCTTTCTTGTTGAGAAAGAGTTTCGACAAGTTTTCTTGAGATCAGTCAATGATCCTGAGATAGTCTACTTTTGGGAAAAAGAATTCCCTCTCCTATCGGGGCGCCCTCAAGCTCCCTTGCTAATAAGACTCGATTCGTTTCTACGCCCTCGAATAATTAGAAATATTGTATCGCAGAAGGAGAGTAAGCTGAATTTCTCATCGATTATGGATGATGGGCAAATCCTACTTGCAAAGCTTTCACAGGGTGCAATCGGTGAGAGCAATTCCTATCTCCTCGGCACTCTCCTCGTCTCCCGGTTTTACCAAACAGCACTCTCGCGTCAAGGACGGGACGAAACTGATAGACGGGCATTCTACCTCTACATAGATGAATTCCATAATTTCATAACCCCGTCACTTTCAACGATTCTTTCGGGGGCTCGGAAGTACCAACTGGGTATCATACTGGCTCATCAAGACATGAGTCAGTTATCGAATCGCGATTCGCAATTAGCTGCATCTCTCACAACGAATCCATGTACTCGCATTGCATTTCGGCTAGGTGAGCAGGATGCGCGACGACTTTCTGGCAGCTTTTCTTCTTTTGAATCAAGTGATCTCCAGAGCCTTGGTCGCGGAGAGGCGATCTGTCGAGTTGGACGCTCAGATCATGACTTCAATCTGGAGACACTCCCCATATCGTCGGAAGAAGGTGCGAGTACATCGGGGTCTGCCTCAAAGCAAGAAGTAATTGGTTGGTCACGAAGAAGATATTCGACACCTCGTTCTGATGTGGAATCACAGGCTCACAGACTTTCAAATGAACGAAGTCCTACCGAAGCTTCATTCATGCTGTGTATTCCGACGTATTCGGCCACTGATTCCGGCGCAAACCGGCCACCCAATCCGATTCTAATCGGCCGGGTCGGAGCGTAGCGACGCGGGTGTTATTGTTCGGTTATTTGAGTCGGTTTGTGTTTGACTGTAGAGCGTTTCTTTCTCATTGAATCTCCCTCAAGTTCGATCCGGTGGCCGTCGTGTACAAGTCTATCAAGAATGGCGTCAGCGATCGTTGCCTCTCCGATGGCTGTGTGCCAGGCGTCAACGGGTAATTGGCTCGTTACAATGGTCGATCGATTCCCATGTCGGTCATCAAGAATCTCAAGTAAAATGGGCCGCACATGATCTGCGATCGGTGCCAGACCCCAGTCGTCGAGAATAATCAGATCGTTCTTTGCCAGATCCCGAATGATCTTTGGATACCGACCGTCCACCTTTGCTATCTCAAGATCGGCAAGGAGATTCGATAGTCGATAGTATCCAGCCGTAAATCCTTCGAGACAGGCTTTATGAGCGAGCGCACAAGCCAGGTAGGTCTTTCCCGTTCCGGTGGGACCGACGATGAGGATGTTCTGATGCTCACGGATGTAGTGGCAGCGGGCAAGCGAACGGATGAGTGACTTGTCGAAGCCCCGGGCAGCAGTGTAATCGATGTCTTCGATCGAGGCCGATTGCCGAAGGCGAGCGCGGCGCAGCCGATTCGTGAGGCGCCGGTTTTCTCTCTCGGCGGCCTCTCGGTCAACGAGCAGGCCGAATCGCTCATCAAATGTGAGCGCTTCTATATCTGTTTGTTCACTCTGTTCGGCATACGCATCGGCCATGCCGTGCAGTCGAATGGAGCGTAGGCGCTCGAGTGTGGGGTTTGGTAGCATGTTCTTTTTCTGGTTTGGTTATCGGATTAGCTGTAATACTCAGATCCACGGATATTGGCGTGAGTGATGGGCGCTCTGGGATTGATCTTTTCTGGCAGCGGCGCCTGGTCAAGATTGTTCTTCAGGATGGACTTGACACTTTTGTAGCGGCACGTTCCAATGGAGAGCGCGCGTTGGCACGCAGCCTCAAGGCGGTCGTCTCCGTAGGTTTTGGCCAGACGCATGATGCCGAGTCCTGCCCGGTAGCCGTGTTCGGGATGAGGGTAGGAGTCGAGAAGATTTTCCATCAGGAGAGCCGTCGATTCTCCAGACTTTGAAGCCCAGCGAATCAAGCGGCTCGGCGACCATTCGGCATACTGACGGTGGCTTTTGGGCATGTGCTCGGTAAGCGTCGTGAACATACCCTGGCGCGCGGAACGGCGATGACTGGCAATCCGCTCCTCCTTGTAGAAGACCTCAACGGTGCGCTCACTCACGCATACATCGAGCTCTTTCTTGATGTAGATAAACGGGACGCTGTAGTAATGCTTTTTGACGGCGATGTGGTAATCGATTCCCGCGCGTGCTTTTTTCCATTCGCAGTAGAGGTAGGGCGAGACCGGTAGAGGAGCGAGCGCTGAGCGCTCGATCTCTTCAAAGAGTGAGCGGCGACTACCTGAGAGCTTCTGGAACGGACGATTGTTTAGATCCTCGAGGAGTTCGCGGATTGCCAGGTTCAACTCATGCAGCGAGAAGAATCTCCGATTCCGAAGTCGTGCCAAAATGCGAGATTCTACGATTTTGACAGCAATCTCCACCTTAGCTTTATCTTGCGGATGGCGAACCCGGGCAGGCAGTACAGCTACGCCGTAATGCGCGGCCATCCGGGCGTAGGTTTCGTTGATACTCGGTTCGTAGTAATTGGCGTCCGTTACTCCGCTCTTCAGGTTATCGGGGATTAATAATCTGGGAACCCCTCCTATAAATTCCAGTGCCCGTACGTGAGCGCCAATCCAGTCCGGTAGCGACTGCGTCCATGTGGCCTCGGCGTAGGTGTAATTACTGGCGCCCAGTGTGGCGACAAACACTTCGGCCCGTCTCTCTTCATTTGTCTCTGGATCGATGACTGCAACGGTCTGCCCACTGTAATCGACAAAGAGTTTGTCGCCTGCCTTGTGCTCGATTCGCATAACCGGATCAATGGTCCCTTTCCAGATACGATAGAGATCAAAAAAACGTGATCGGCTGTATCCGTCCGGATGCTTTTCACGGTATTCCTCGAACAGGAGCTGCATCGTGACGCCGTCCCTGGTCAGTTCCTTTCTGTGCGTTTCCCAGTCCGGAAGGGGACGCCGAGATTTCTGGTGAGGACGAGCTGGGAAGAGAAGCTCTTCGAGCGCATCCTCGGTCACGTCATCGGGTAGTGGCCACGTCAGAGCGGCTTCCCTCGCCCGATTCAAATAATCGGCAACCGTGCTTCTGGCGATCGCACAACTGGTGGCAATCTTTCGTTCTGAGAGGCCGCACTCAAAACGCAAACGTAGTATCTCTCTGGTCTTCTTCACGGATAATCGCTTCTTCGGCATCGATGCCCTCTTTGATCACTGGTTGGTGAAAAAAGAAGGGCGAACGAACCGGGTTACTGAATTATCCCGCGTCTACCTACACTCCTGATTCCCCGCATGTGGGGTGGCCGATTAGAATCGGATTGGGTGGCCGGAATCAATCGGATTAGGTGGCCGATTTAAATTGGATTGGGTGGCCGATTTGGACAGGATTACACAATTCATGCCGAGTGCTCGTCATTCAGTTCCTCAGACAGATAGTTTGCGGCAAACAAAAGCCAAGTCGTTTGAATCAGCGCGGAAAGCCCCAATTGTTGATCAACGACTTGGCCGGGGAGGAAAAAAACATAAATACCTTCAAGAGCTTTTAAAAAGCACTGGAGAAAATCTTGAAATGAGGGCCTCCATCGAGAAGTCAATCCTTGATGGATCAGGATCGGTTGATGTTGAACTTCGAAGTGAAAGCGTCTCAATCGCCTGCGAAATTTCTATTACCTCGGACGAAAAGCACGAGCTTCATAATGTGCACAAATGTCTTAGTGCCAATTACGAGCATGTGATCGTAATCTGTCCCAATACCAAAAAATTGGGTCAATTGAAGGGTAAAATTATTGCCGATTTGGATGATGCTGTACGACATAAAGTTCACTTTATGTCTCCTGAAGAAGCAATCGAATTCATATCTGGAATCGCGATCCCAGAGAAGGAACAAACCATTGGAGGTTACAAGGTGACCGTGCGATATGGCAAGGCAACAACGGACGAGCGAGAGCTTCGTCGTCGGGCGGTATCTGGGGTAATCTTGAAGGCGCTCAAACGGATGAAAGACTCAGATTAGATTCCCGTTTCGATTTTTGCGGCAGGTATTCTTAAGAGATAAATACGTGTCCAGGCTCAAACTATTGACTGGAAAAAGAGTAAAACTGAACTGATTGAGCGCTGTATGTGAACGACCTAATATTTAAGGCGAAACCAAATGAAGGATAAAAAACCTGTAGGAATCTGGATTCGGGTATCACATGAAGACTCAGTAAAAGGTGAGAGCCCAGAGCACCACGAACATAGGGCGAGAGCATATGCAGAGGCCAAAGGCTGGGATGTGGTAAAGATGTATCGTCTGGATGCGGTTTCTGGAAAATCAGTAAAAGATCGACCGGAAACTCAGCAAATGCTCCAAGACGTCCGTGAGGGAAATATTCAAGCGTTGATCTTCTCAAAACTGGCAAGGCTAGCACGAAATACTCGTGAGCTTCTGGATTTTGCTGATTTCTTTCAAGAACAAAATGCGGGTTTGATATCGCTTCAAGAATCAATCGACACATCAAGCCCGGCAGGACGCCTATTCTACACGATGATAGCTGCACTCGCGCAGTGGGAACGTGAAGAAATTTCCTCTCGGGTGGCAGCGTCTGTGCCTGTACGAGCCAAATTGGGCAAACCAACTGGCGGTGCTGCACCCCTCGGGTTTCAATGGATCGAAGGACGCATGATCATCAATCCAAATGAAGCACCGATTCGCAAGCTAATGTTTGAGCTGTTTTTACAGCACAAACGAAGGCGTACCGTCGCCAATCTGCTCAATGAGCTCGGTCATCGCACCAGAAACGGAAGTCTATTCACAGGAACAACGGTTGATCGTCTATTGCGCGACCCTAGTGCCAAGGGATTGCGAAGGGCGAACTATACGAAAAGTACTGGAGAGGGTAAACACTGGGTACTAAAGTCTGAAGAGGACTGGATCTACGTTGAGGTAGAACCCATCGTTTCCCTTGAAATCTGGGATCAGGTTAATCAAATTATAACAGAGCAAAGACAAAAAAGTGCTAAACGAAAGAGGCGTGTTGGCCGTAAGCCCGAGTATCTGTTTTCTGGCCTTACTTCTTGTGAATGCGGGAAAAAGATGTACGTGAGCTCAAATAGTCCGAAATATGTCTGCACCTCCTGTCGCAACAAGATCCCGATAGATGATCTCAATAAAGTATTTATTGAACAGTTGAAATCGTTCTTGTTGTCTCCTGATGATGTTTCAGCATTTGTTGTTCGCGCCGAATCTACAGTTCGAGAAAAAATTGAACTTCTAAATGTGTTGACGACAGAGCTGTCTTCCGTTGAAACCAAAATGGATAAGGTGTACGACCTGTATATCGATGGCGAAATAACATCTTCGGGATTTGGGAGTCGATATGGCCCTTTGGAAAAAAGACAAAACCAGTTACAGGAAGAGTTACCAAGACTTCAGGGTGAAATTGACAGCTTGAAAATTCAATATCTGTCCAATGATGATATTTTCTCAAACGCTCGCGATTTCTATTCAGAGTGGCCAAACTTCTCGTTCGAAGAGAAGAGAACCATTGTTGAGCACGTTGTAGAGCATATCGAAATTCAAGAAAACAGTGTTGTACTCGAACTAGCGTTCTCGCCCAACCTCCCTCCCATCCAAACATATGGCAAAACTGCGACGCATCAACTGGATTCATCGCCCCGATAAGTTGAAATCTGGCCGGATACCGAACCGGCCCCTGAGCACGCGAGATGATCACCGATCCCTCCTCCAGTGGCTCACGGAGACTTTCGAGTACTGATCGCGAGAATTCGGCCAGCTCATCAAGAAAAAGTACGCCTTCGTGCGCGAGAGAGACCTCTCCCGGCAAAACCGGATTGCCCCCACCTATCATTCCCGCCATCGAGACGGAATGATGAGGCGCTCGAAATGGCCGGCTTCTCAACAAGCCACCCTGTCCCAGCCCCCTTAGCGAGTGGATACACGTAGCGTCGAGCGCCTCCTGAGCAGTCCAGGCAGGTAGAATGGATGGAAGTCTTCTGGACAGCATCGTTTTTCCGCACCCTGGAGGGCCGATCAGCAACAGATTGTGTCCACCTGTCGCGGCGACCTCCATCGCTCTGATTGCTCCCTGCTGCCCGATAACGTCGGCGAAGTCCATCGTGTAATTGGACTCCTGCCGCCCCTTCAGCCCAGTTGTTCTCTTTCGCGGATTCGTGCTCCCGCTCAGAACTCGGATGGCTTCCCCCAGAGACGCTACACCAAAGACCCGAATTCCGTCCAGTACCATGGCTTCCACTACATTGTCCTCGGGAACGATAAAGGTGGTGCATCCACGATGTGTCGCACCATTAAGCGCCGCCAGGATACCCCGAACAGGACGAACGCTACCGTCCAGCGCCAATTCTCCCATGATGAGGGTCTTGCTGAAACTGTCGTTTCCGGAAATTGAATCGTTAGCGACCAATATTCCGAGCGCAATTGGAAGATCGAATGAGGTACCCTCCTTTCGGACATCGGCCGGCGCCAGATTGATGGTTATGGCTCCTCGCGGGAAATCCAGGCCTTCAGCCAGTATGGCTGCTCGAATTCTATCAAGTGACTCTCGAACAGCGGCATTCGGCAGGCCGACGACCGTATGCCTGGGTATTCTCCGGATGATGGAGATCTCTATTTCTACCGACACGGTATCAAACCCAGTAGCAGCACTCCCAAGCAATCGACAATACTTCTGAACTCGACTCAAGACATGGAACCGTTGGGTAAAACCTCCGCTTCACAGACACTCGAACACTCAACGAATAACTCTGGGCCATTGGATCGCTGCCCCCTACACGCGTAGATTTCCATCGTACAGGCTTAAGTGAACATCAGCCTTCCCCCGACTGACGCATGCGATTCGGAATAACAGGAAATACGCAAAAAGAAGGGCTCTGGAATCCAGTAGCCGACCTCGTCTCGTTTCTGGACAAAAGCGCTCATTCCGCTGTGCTGCACCCGAGTATCGAGCAAGGACTGCTGGATCGAAATCTGATTTCTAAGGGAGAACACCATGCCGAGTCTGTCGATGACTTTTTCGAACGATCTGATGTGATACTCTCCTTTGGTGGCGATGGAACACTTCTCAATACAGTAGCAGAGTTGGGCACGAGAGAAATTCCAATTCTCGGGGTCAACCACGGCCACCTGGGGTTTTTGGCCAATGTTGAGGGAGCCGATCTAGTGGGTAGGATTGAAAATCTCGCAAATGGAGACTATGTAGTAGATCAGCGTCTCGTGCTGCATGCGGAACTCGACTCAGCACGCGAACTCATGCTCCCGTTCGCCTTGAACGAATTCACGATACAGCGATCGGGCGACGCGGGTTTACTGACGATCAATGTTGAGGTCGATAATATCCACCTGAACACCTACTGGGCAGACGGCCTCATTATCTCCACTCCCACAGGATCTACGGCTTACTCCATGGCCCTCGGGGGACCTATCATGGCTCCCGGATGTGGTTCCATCCTAATTACTCCAATCGCACCACACGCCCTTTCTGTCCGTCCCGTGGTAATCCCGGACACGTCAGTCATTCGAGTCAAGACTCTCGATGCAAACAAATCTCACATTTTGACATCCGATGGTGTGAATGAGATCGACGCATTGAAAGGCGACGCGGTGACAGTGTGCAAAGCTTCTCATCACGTTCATCTCATCCGATTTCCTGACCAGGAATACTTCTCGACTCTCAGGACCAAGCTGATGTGGGGCGCACGAAAATCCTCCTGAGTGTTCACGGAAGATTCGGTGTGTCTCGAACTCGTTTATTCTTTCCTGATATCATCGCTTATTGTAAACACGCGGTGAAACCGTCTTCCTCGCCCGAAGTTGGTTGACTCGGCTTAAAACGGGTCCGTATATTCGTCGGCTCTGCAGGGTCAGGTAGCTCAGTTGGTAGAGCAATGGACTGAAAATCCATGTGTCGGCGGTTCAATTCCGCCCCTGACCACTAGCCAGAAAGTCCTAAGTACCTATTATCGAGATACTTAGGGCTTTCCATTTATGGGTGCGGTGGCTATAGAGGTGGCGCTTTTTTCGTTTTACCCCTGTTTTTCGATCCTCGTTCAGGCTCTATCGCCGAACGTGCAGATCGGAAAGAATAGTTCGTAGAAGCCGTCTCGATGCTTGTGCTCAATCCCGAATCGGACGAACCGTTTCCAGCTAGATCGCCAAAATCTCGGACGGAGAATGCAGACGAAAAACCGCCCTATCTGCATTTCGTATCTCGTAGCGCCTCGGAAGGCTATGATGGTTTTCATCGCGCGTCGTGGTTTAGGTTAGGCCAGAAATTCGACAGCCGGCTTTTTGCGCGCTGCGCGAACGACTGCGTTCGGTTCGGAGGCCATTAGGTTAATTAGAAATCCTTTGCCGGCGGATCGTGGACCAATGGGTCGCGTGTCGACTTCCCATTCTTCGTAGGTCCGAACGGATACGCCGAAGATATCGGCCATAGCGCGTTGCGTTTGGCGAAGGATCTCGCGGGTAATCCGGAAGAACTCTGCTGGCGTCGAAACGCCAGTCCAGTCGGTCGCTTTTAATTGTTTAATCGCGTCCAATAGTTTCCATACCGATTTACCGTTTTCTCTTATTTCGACGACTATAAAACCGTCGTGAATGTCTTCGCGAACGGCCTCACGTTCGCCAGAAAGGATCTGATCTACCTCGCGAAAAGCTTCGCGAAGGTCGGTGTTGCGATCAGCCATGATTTCACCCTCGTGTCGTAGTTGGATTCTCTATTTGTATTTTTCGATGATCGCTTTCGCCAGATCATCGGCTAGTTTCATTTCTGCGTCCGTTAAACCATCCTTTTTACGTCTGTCGTAGCACGTAATAAGAAAGACGAACCCCTTGATTCTCGCGAAATAAAAGACGCGTATGCCGCCCGATTTCCCGGAGCCCTTTACGCCGACCTTTACCGAACGAAGGTGCGCGCCGTGTCCGTCTGCGTGCTCTCCGATTCGGATGATTTCTTCCTTTACGTTTTCGTAGTCACCTTCGGTCGCCTTCGTTTTCTTCCATTCCCGGTTGAAAAGGCTTATGCGTTTAAATCGTAGTATCATCGGTTCGTAGTCCGTCGTGGTTTATCTATACTACGGTATAACCGTATATAGGTTTCGACCGAATCGATGTTTTATTAAGCTTTCTGTGCGATTCTTTATGCGTATCGCTTACAGATTACTCCGCCGTCTTCGCGCCAGCCCTCGTTGGAAAACGAAACCAAGTATCGAGGAAGCGGAGAAATCCCGTCGTTCGTTTCAGGCGGCGTTAGTAGCGGCTTCAGAATGAAGTACTCGATCTGAAGCGGCCAAGCGCCGATCACCTCGTGTCTTCGTTCCTCGCCTTCTACCGTTGTGTATACCTCGTATTTCGTCACGCTGCTTTCCTTTCCGGGTGAAGGTTAATTCTAGGCGGCTTTCCGTACTGAGAATATAGTTCTCGTCGTAGGTCGTCGAAAGCGATGAGCATTCCGAGGGCTAAGGACATTCGAAGTTCGCCGCGCTCTAGCGCGGAGATAGCACCGTCTACGGACGCTTCGAGAGCGCAGACGCGGTGAAAACAGGCTTCGTCGAATTCAGGGACTTTTGGATTAGGCATCGGATCTAAGGTTGTGATAAACGAAAAACGACTAACTCCTATCGCGCACCTTAGAGGGCGCCCGGTCCTCACGGATGCCGGAGAGTTAGCCGCGCCAGAATGTACAGTTTCCACGGTCCGGATACAGGTATAAGGTTTCGATATGCCGAATCTACCGGACCGAAATCGAAGTGTCCAGCGAAAACGGGTGTTTCGTCTTATTGCGAATCCGGTCGGCCGTTAGCTATCATCGGGATCTGACCGGTTTACTGCTATGAAACGTCTTCTTTTTACTGTCGTCCTCGTTCTTGTGGCCGCCTATTGGTTCGGCCTTTCGACCTACGGTGAGCCCGAACCCGTCGAGGTCGTTCCGACGACTGCGACGGTAAAGTATGAGGTTCGCGGATCGGCGCCGTTCGTATCGCTTACGTACGTGAACGCTTCCGGCGGCATGGCTCAGGAGACGAAGGTAAAGCTCCCTTGGGTGGCTTCGTTTACGACCGATATCGGAAATATCGTTACTCTGTCGGCTCAGAACGAAGGCAAATCCGGCTCGGTGAACGTCTACGTTTTTTCGAGCGGACGAATAATTCAGTCCGCGTCGTCGACGGGAGAGTATGTTATCGCGTCCGCGTCGGGAATGGTCGAATGACTCCCCTCGAATTCATAGCGTCGCTTATTTCTTCGCTCGCGTGGCCGGCTGCGAGCGTGATTATCGTCCTCGTTTTCAAGAAACCACTTCTACGTATTCTCGGAGATCTGAAGACGTTTAAGTACGGAAAGGCGGAAATACAGATCGGGAAAAGCTTCGAAAAACTTGAAGAGGCCGTACCAGACAGGAAATCGGTATCTGCGCTATTCGATCCCGTCGAGACACCTCTTATGGCTGAGGATGTAGGGTTTTCGAGGGACCACGCCGACGTACTACTCCGTCAGAATTATGATACTCTCGTCGAGACTGGACCTGCGCTTGCGGTCGCTTTTGCATGGACTGTTATCGAATCAGAAATCGATGCGGCGCTCAGGCGTGCTCGTCCTGACCTTAGACACCTACCACCCACCACCGATGAAAAGATATCCATGCTGCGGATTCTCGGCTGGTTGCTTTCCAGCGACTTGGCGATGGTGAAATTGAGCTATGAAACTTCCCAGCAAGTCGGGAAGCTTCCCGGTAATACTAAGAAAATCTCAGCCATGAATGCAGAAACGTACAGGACCGCGGCACTCGAAATCGTAACCGTCCTGCGCAATCTAAACTAGCTCGTATATTCCGGCGCGAGGAATCCATTGTAAAAATCCGGCCTGATTTCCTAAAGCGGTAGAAATTCTACTCCGGCTAGAAGTCGATAAACGCGTCGTGAGCGACGGCGGTTTTCGTATTCAACGATCGGTGGATCGCCCGTAGTCGCTTCTTCGTCAGGCGCGGACTTTCCTTTCGCGAGAGCTTTTTCATCAAGCGTTTTACTTCCTTCTTTTTCGCCTTTCTCGGCTCGACCGGCTTAGGCTTCGGCTTATTCCAATCCTTCGGATCGCGGTAGACCTTTTTCGTCTTGTCCTCGCAATGCGGATGCGGTAGCGAGGGACAGGTCGCCGGGAGATACTTCCCCGGTCCGAAACCGTGTAAATCTAGCTGTTCGAGAGCGTCGCAGATATCCGGCGTCGACGGATACGTCGGGTGTCCTTCGGACGTAAACCAGTCGAGTATTCCGACGATAGGGCTTTTATGGGAAGCGAGCGTATCGGATTCGTGAAACATCGAGTTCTGCTCGTGAACGTAGATCGCCTTCGCGTTCGAATAGAAGGCTTTCGACGCCGCGTTCATCTGCGTACGCGCTCGGCCTTGCCTTACGATCGAGCGCCGTACGGCCTCCCCTCTCGCTCCGAGATCGTTTATCGCGTTCTGGACGTCTACGTCCCGACTCATCCACGTAAGAACTTCCCTCGCGGCGTCGCGATACGGCTTCCCCTTGTTTCGCCGGATAAAGTCGTCGACTCCCCTTCTCGCGGACGTCGATTGGTTTCGAACCATTCCGATCGTACCGACTAACGTTTCCGGGCGGCGGCGACCGATTACCGCTACGATCGCGCCAGATAGCCCGACGTAGATTCCGGCGTCTACGGCGACGCCAGCGAGCCGAGACGCGTCAGCCGTTCCGTTCTTATGCCCCTCGATCGCGCCGAAGATCGCGGCGTCTACGGCCGCGCGTACAGCCGTTTCGAGTTCGAAGGAGTACCGAGCGAAAAGGTCGCGGAGTTTTACCGATACATCGGCGAGAGATTCCTCCGCTATATCGCCCGACTTCGGAAAGACCTTCTCTAATTCGACGAGAAATACGGCGAAGCTCCGAGCTAGGAGAAGCCTATTCCGAGCAACGTTCCGGCTATGCTCGGCTTTAGCGGCGTCGAGCGCCGCGTCGTAGGCTGCTTTCCAACGATTCATCTACTGACCGAAGAATGACGATTGTAGCGACTTCGCTTGGAAATCCGTCTCGGCCGCCTTCTCGATCGCGGCCTTTAGAGATTCCTTCCGTTTTTCGTCAACCGCTATACCTTCCTGTTCGAGCGACTTGACCGCGATATCGAATAGCGTTTCCGAATCGACCGGGATCGTTCCGCTCGTCGTGTGCCGGCCGATAAGGTTATCGACTCGTTTTCCGATATCTACCGGATCGAAGTTTTGCGATCGTTTTATCGAAGCGATCGACCACGAATCGGGCTCGTTCGGTTGTAGGGCTTGACCGAGGAACCAGTAGGCGTGATTCTCGAAGTCGTCGACCGAACCGACGAAGTTTCCTAAGAAGGCTTCGATTCCGCCGTACGCTTCCTGCCGTACTTCGGTCGCCGTCTTTAAGCCTTCTCCGTTATCCGATACCGACTGGAAGAACGTATCGAGGAACGCCGCGCGCTTCGCAATAAGAATTTCGTGCTTCGTCTTCGCCGGATCCATCGGCGGCGCACCGTAAGCGTTTCCGGCGCCGGGAAGGATCGACGATCCGTCGGTGAGCTCCTTTTTCTGAGCCTTAAAAAGTTCTTCGTCGAACGATCCGTCCTGCCTTACGACGTCGAGGAACAGTTTCGGGAAGCAAGCGACCCAGAGAAGGAAGTCGAGCGTCGATTCCTGATTAAAGAGCTTCGTCGCCTTCGTCGCGTTCAAGGGGCCGATATTCCCAACGTTTTCGAGCGGAACCCACCAAACGGGAGGAACGGGATTTCCGCGCCGGTCGACGTAGGTCCAACCCTCGCGGTACTTCGTAAACGGTTCGTAGAGTTGGGGCCGGCCGTTCTCGTTCTCGATCCATTTTTCGAAGCCGTCGGCGAAATAGATCGTATGGAGAGGTAGCGCCTTCGCCTTATTCTGCTGGTTCTCCGACTGCTCGATCACGCTTCGAACGCGCACCGAATGGAGAACGCCGTTTTTATAGATCGGCCGCGGTACGGCTCGCGGGTTAATCGTACGAACGAAGGGTCCGCCGATCGTCTGCCCGTCGTCGGATACGGATTCTCCTTCTACCATTCCCCAAACGCCATGCATCGAAGCGAGGTAGACACCGGCCTGAAATACCATCGAATCCCAAGACATTCCGCGCCCGTTCGTATCGCGGTAGACGGCCCAGAAATCGGACTCCGGATCGAGCGGATTACCTATTCCGTTTCCGGATTCGTCTTCGTAGATCGACTTCGCGTCTTCCTTCGGCGCGAAACCCATACCGACGAGAGAGATAATCGCCTTCGAGTAGATCGGCGTATAGTCCGATATCTTCACGCGTTCGTTAAACGCTTTCGAATCCTCGCCCTGCGCTCGTTTAACGAGAAATCTTTTAATGTGCCCCGGCTTTATGATATCGCCCGTTAGATGGGCGTCGATTTCTTCCCACTCCTTTATTTTCGAGTCGAAGAACGGCGAATTATAGCGGAGCCAGTTCGTCGGAGAGTATAGAGCGCCGGTAGCGTCTAGTATCCCTTTTACTTGTTGCTCCGAAATTCCGAGGTCGGACGTCGTGCCGGACATTTTCTTGCCGCTGACATTCTACAGATTTGCCTCAACCTTCAAGTCGATCAATATCGGCTTACGTAGCTGCTTCCATGACCAGTAAGCGGCGTCTGCGAGATCGAAAGGTTTAGCCAGCCCAAAGCGCCGTAAAGCCCGTTCTAGCGTCTGATGCGTTCCTACGATGTGGACTATTAAGAACTTTTCGTAGTCCGTCAGCATCTGCGCCGCCCGGTGTTCCTTCGCTCCGTCGGATCCTGCCTTAGCCGATCTATACGACGGCTTTTCGGATCCCTCCGGCACGAGTTTGTTGTCGATAATATACTCCCAAGCTTGGTCATATACGACACGCCAGGTATCGCCGCCTTGATCCGTTTCGATTCCGACGGTCCCTGCGCCGATTTCAATCGCCTTAACTATCGCCTTAACGATCGCGTCGAGCGGCGACGTAATCTGCTCCCACGAGTAGCGCCGATAGATTACCCCGTCTTCGCCCATCGAGTCGGCCTGAATCCCGTACGAATCGGACTTCTTCGTATTCGAAACCGCGGGATCGACCCAGACCGTCGAGCGAATGATCCGTACGTGCTTCCCTTCGATCTTCGTATCGGCCGGTGGGGGAACCCAAACCATTTTCTTTTCTTCGTCCCATTCCGCGTGTCGAAACGTGACGTCCGAGAAGATTCCGCCCTCGTAGACATCTACTTCGTTCTGACACTCTACGCGAAAGGCAGATTCTCCGATTTCGTCGATCTCGTTCTGGCAGTCTTCGAGGTCGAATCCCTCCCACGTCGCCGTACCGCCGATTATCATTATCCGCGGCCGTTCGAGTTCTTCGTCGTATATCTCTTCAGTCTCAAGTCCTATAATCGCCGGCGTCGGTCCGTAGACCTTCCTTTTCGCGAGATATTTAGCCGTTCCGTCGTAGAGGCGGGAAGCGATCGATCCTTTCCAAATCAGATTTTGAGCAAAAATCGTCGATCCGTACTTCTTATTTCTCGCCGGCAGAATTCGGCGCGTAAGCGTCCGTTCGAGCTTCGCTACCGTATGTGGCGCGTCTTCGTCCGAATCAAGATCGTCTGGTAGGAATAGGTCGAAACGATGCTTTCCGAGAAGCGCCCCGCGACCGGCTGCGGACTTCATCGAGAGCGCGTCGAATATCGGCCCTGCAGCGGTCCATATACGATTTCGGCGCCACGCTTTATTCTGACCGAAAGCCGTCTTCCGCTTCTGCGTTAGCGCCGGGTAGAAGTAAGCCAGAGCGTCCGATTCTAGCGCGATTTCGACGTTTCCGAGGTGGGTTTCGGCCTGATCTTGCGTCCTCGAAAGGAACAGGATATAGTCTCGCGATCCACGCGCGGCCGCCATGATCGCGCCGCGTTCGAGCGTATATGATTTGCCGCCACCACGAAACACGATATGGACTTCCGGCCGGGAGTACGTTCGCGGTTTCAGATTCCAGAAAAACTGCCACATCGGAACGTGGTGGTCGGCGAACTCCGATTCGAAGTCGTCCGGCCACATCGTACGTACCCAGTCACGCCAGTTGTCAGGCGCTTTCCGGCTCCGGTCGTCTTCGTCAGGCGTCTCCGCGGGGAGCTTGGACAGGACTATGTCCCAAAAGACGTCGGTGGATGAGCGATCTAAGTTCTGCTTGATCATGCGGATCCGTCACAAATTTATCCATAATGGCGTCCATTAATTCGCCTGTGTTCCGCGCCATTTGCTCGACGCGGATAAATAGCTTCTCTTCGTGACGGGCCTTTCTCGCCGACTCCGATAGCTTCCGGACGGCGTCTAAGGATTCGCGTAGTTCTTTTCGCAGGGCGGACGCGGCGCCGCCTTCGTCGATTAGACGTAGAATCTCGTTAACGTGATCCTTCCCGTTCTTCGAAAAAACGCGCTTTCGGTGGAATTTGAGTTCTTTATACCATTCGTCCGCAACCGGCGTCGATTCCATCTCTTCTAAAATCTTCTCGACAACCGCGTAGGAGATAGCCGTCGCGTCGTCAAGCGAATGGAGATCGGCCGCGGTTAGGAAACGCCGGTACGCTTCCGAGAACTGGCCTACGTACTTCGAAAACTTTCCGTGAGTCGTCGCCGGGTGGTCGAATCCGACGGGCTTCGTTCCCCCATGAAGGCGGCAGAAATCGCGATCTTTAAGCGGGCTGCGTCGGCATTGGAGGCCAGCGTGCTTACCCCAACCCTTACACCGTCGTTGTCCTCGTCGCTTTCCGTTTCCGAAAGTAGCCTTCGGCTTAAAGTTCTTCGGGCGCGGTTTCGTCGGTTTCTTGTCCTTCATGGGAGATCTGAAGCTTTTAGAGAGACTATTTGATCGCGACCCATCCGGCGAAGTTCATCCACCGCCAGAAGCAGTCGACGTGCCGAAATCCGGTTCTTCGTAAAAGGTCTTCGTTAAATCCTGCCGTTAGCGGAACGAGTACGCCTTCGAGAGAAGCGGCTTTCCTCGATATCGATTCCGGATCATATCCGTTTTCTCCCTTTAAGGCGTGGTACCGCATCCGGAGCGTCGTATCGATCCGCTTTCCTTCTCCGAGTACCTTTTCTACGATGATGAACATACCGCCCTTTCGGAGTTCGTCGTAGACCGATTCGATAATGTCTTGCCGGTAGTTAATCGGCGTAAACTGAAGCGTTAGAATCGATAAGATCACGTCCGAAGGCACTCCGGGCACTCCGTGTTTAAGGTTCTTCTGTGATAAGAAGACGCGGCCGGCGCTGATTTCGGCGCGAAATCGTTTCTGTAGAACTTCGACCATCGGCTTCGATACTTCGACTAGCGTAAACTGGACGTCCGAATCGGTCATTTCGATAAGCTTCGCTACCGATTCTCCGCGGCTCGCGCCGAGGTCCATTACGTGGCGCTTCCGATCGAGAGCGTTCATTCGTGAGCCGATCCCCGTCTTCGCGATTTCGTAGACGGCGTCGCGCATAACCTCGTATTGAGGTATCGAGCGGCGAAGCATATCGTCGAAAACATCCGCTACCGATTCGTCGAATTCCCAATTCTCTTTAGGCTCGACGTTATCCGTTTTCGTCGGGTCGTCTTGACTAGTCGAGGGCACTTCCATAGCATTTTGCGATTAGCGTTATCGAGTGGTTCGCCTTATTGGTAATCTGTCTATGGAATTCGAGGATCGCGGCTACCAATACCTTGATGAAACGAACGTCCCGCAGGACGCGAGAACCTTCCTTCCGCGGGTAGCCATTCCAGATCGAGCCCTGTTCTGCTTCCGCCGCGAACGAGCCGTCGATATAGATTTTCGATAGCGTCCGACCGCCTACGTTAAAATCTCCGAGGAAGACGATCGTCCCTCCGTCACGGTAAGAATCACATCCTTTGATGTTCGCCGAATATGCTGTTTTTACTCCCATAGTTTGTTTAACCGTTAAACGAAGTACGGTCATTTTATGAACGTACTAGCGTAGCTGATACCGATCTAGCTACGGCGGCCATCATCGGAGGCGGAACGGCGCGGCCGAGTCTTTCCCATTGCTGCGTATACGTTCCCGTTAGGATGAAATCATCCGGAAAGGCGCATATCCGCCTGAGCTCCGCGATCGTAAACTTTCGGCATTCGAAGGGGTGAACTACGCCGGCGGCGCCGACATTTCCGGCCGTCTGCGTTACCGTCGGACTCGGCTTATTCGGATGCGCCTTAATCAGACTGAAGTACTTCGTCGACTGCTCTCCGGGCCGCAAGAGCCTCCATTCCGCTCCGATCGCGTAACTCGATATATCGCACTCCGATAGCGAATCTGCGGTCTGAAAAGCGTGGAGATCGATCGCCTCGTCGAGCGTATAGACGTACGGAAGCGGTTTCGGGAATATCGGGACGCGCTCTAAATCGTTCCGGATCCCGATAAAGATCACTCGCTTACGCGCCTGAGGTACGCCGAGAAATTGAGCGTCTACTATCTGCGCTCCGACGCGGTAGCCGGCCTTTACTAGAGCGCGGAAGATATCCTTAAAGTATCCGACGGCCTTCCCCCTAACGAGTCCGGCGACGTTCTCGGCGACGAACGCCTTCGGCTGCGTTCCCTTTACGAGCCTCGCGAATTCAAAGAATAGATCGTCGACGCGCTGCGTCGTTTCCGAATACTTCTGTTCTTCCCCCCACCCGGCGCTAGTTCTTCCCGCAGTCGAGAAGGAGGCACACGGCGGAGAGCCGTCGAGGATATCGAGTTCGCCCGTTGCGAGACCCGTCGCTTCGAAAATATCCTCCGGTTTGATATCTCGGATATCTCTTTCGTCTAGTATCGTATCCGGGAAGTTCGCCTTATAAACCTCTCTAGCTGACTCGACGAATTCGTTCGCCCACAGGACGCTACAGCCCGCGAGTTTATAACCTAGCGAACTACCGCCGCAGCCCGAAAAAGTCGAGATCACCTTCAGGCCGTTAGAAGGTAATTCCGCTATTTCGCCCATCGACGGAACGGAGAATGCCGGCTTATTATTTCGGGCTACCGTTCCACTCATAGGAGCACTTCGGGCATTTATGATCAGTTTCTTCGTCTGCGCCGATCGTTTTGAAGTTATCGGGTGGGACGGGCGCGTCCGGTCCCTTCGCGGCGTCCCATTGCGCATCGCTGAAGTATCCTTCCGGCCGGTTTTCGTCGCTCATCTGTTCCGGGTCCCAATCGAGGCCGGCCGCCGACGTCTGGTTATCGACGAGCGCGTAATCCTTCGGGGCCTGATCCGTTTCGACGTCCCAATCGCGGCGCTTTACGACGACCATTTCGTCGCCGGCGACTTCGATCTCGACGACCTTTTCGATTCCGAGCGCCGCGGCCGCTTCGAGGGTCGTATTTCCCGCGACGATCACGCCGTTCCTATCCGATACCGTACTTCGCGCTAGGCCAAGTTCCTGAATAGACTTTTCGACGAGATCGCGGCCGATCGGCGTTCCGCGGTTCGGGTTATTCGGGTCCGGGCGATAGTCGGATATCTTTTTATTTCGGAGTCGCGCCATTACGCCTCACTCACCCGATACGATAATTTCGCGTCCGCAATTCGCTGAAATATCCGGTCCGCTCGAAAGTCCCACGCCGAGCCGAGATCACTATCGGGCTCGATAATCAGATACGGGTAGCTTTTATATCCGGATACGGCTGATCTCGCTACGATTCGGTTGATCTGGCGGAATCTCCTAACGTCCGAATCGAACGCTTCGTCGACGACGATATCGATCGAGCGGAATAGTCTCCGCAGACCTTTCGGTAGCCCGTCCGGATAATCGATCGCGGCCGCGCCGTCGTCGATCTTCTTCGTTAAAATGATTACGATCAGATCCGGATCGTACTTAAATGCTAGTCTTATCGGAGCGAAGTCGCAGATCGCTCCGTCGGCGAAGTCGCCGCCGAGGATTTCGACGGGCTCGGCCATTCCCGGCGCCGCGGCCGAGGCTAAAAGGCCGGCTTCGAAATGATCGCTCGTATCCCTTTCCGTAAACGTTAGGTTTACTCCCGTTTCGAGGTTCGTCGCCGAAACGGTTACGCGTCGCCCGGAGCGGCGAATCTTTAGGATATCTATTCGCTCGCGGACGAGCTTCCGCAGCGGAGAGAAGTCCGCTACCGCACCCGTACGAAGAAGGCGCCATAACGAGCGGAAAAGACCGAACCGGCGGTAGACGGAATGATTCCCGTCGATCGCAAGCCAGAATTTCGCGAGATCATCGGGTCCGACTTGCGCCGCCGCAGCCGCGTTAAGCGCACCGCCGGAAACGCCGACATACGCGATCGGAAGAAGTCCTTCGAGCGCGAGACGACCTAGCGCGCCGGCTTGAAAGGCGCATTTCGCGCCACCACCCGAAAAAACGACGACCGGCCTTTGATATTTAGCCAGAGAAGTGAATTCCATTTCCTACCGCGAGAATGATCGCGACAGGTTACAATTCAACTCTGGTAGTTTCAAGTCCGGCGATTATTCTACCTATTCAGCCGAAATGATAAACGTGACCTCTTCGTCGGCTCCGATTTCGGTCGAGAGAAGGCGTCGCTCGCCGGCACGGATTTCGATCGACTTCGATTTCCGTTCTCCCTCCTTCGTTTCCTCGCCGAAGACGTACCAGTCTATCGAATAACCGGTTAGCCGGGAGAGTACGCCTAAGTCATGCGGCGACGGGTCCGTCCGTTCGTCGGGCTCGGTTTTTAGATATCGGTAAATCGACGTAAGCGAATAGCCGATCGCGTCGGCCCATTCTCCGGTTTTGATCTTTCGGTCTCGCGTCTTCGGACGCTCCATCGATAAACGAATTCGCTCAGGCAGACCGGGGACAAGGTGATCCATTTCCTTTCAGATTTTGGTTACAAGTGCTGTTAACTGTTGTAACGCAAGGGTTTATACCCCGTCCGCCGTCAATATAGCTTGGCGTCAGGGCCTATGTACAGAAGGAACAGCGCCTTACGCTTGTTTTGTCTTCAAACCGGTGCTAGGAATTCGGAATCGGGCATAAAAAGGAAATCCCGGCACCTACGAAAGTACCGGGATCCCTAAACCACGAGGTACGACCTACGAAAGTCGAGCCTCAGTATTAAGATACTCCGGCCCAAGAATTTAGCAAAGCCGTCGATATCGACCTAAAACGAAGAATTATTCGGCTTCTACAGTAGATTTAACACCGATTAGCGTTTTATTTCTACTCGGTAGGTGACTTTTCTACGTATTCCGCCTTTTATTCACACCGCGTCCAGTTAGAAATGACGCTACACGACACTATGATTTGACCGGTCAGGTCAATCTGAAGCGCTCCGGCTTTGTCTCCGTTATCTAACTGGCGGAAGCACCGGAGCGTTTCTTATTTAACAACCTTCGATGGAAGTACGCTCCGTAGCCGAATCCTACGAATCCCAAGTAACTAGCCGCTCATCTCGGCTATTACCCCTCACGCGATTAGTTCTCCTTTGCCTCGCACGCTATTCGAATTCCTCCGACGATCCCGTTAGGCCCTCTCTTTTCGCCCTCTCAGACGAAACGGGATTAGCTCTTGAAACGGTTCGGAAGCACCTGAAGATAGCCGAAGCCGCCGGTTGGATTTCTTCCTCTATCGAGAAGGATTCTTACGGCGATATGGCGCGTCACTACCGGAAGGGGATCCCCGGCCGTTTAGCAGAGCTTTCGCGGGGGGCCGTCTAATGTCTGCATTCGTAGTAAGCCTCGTCTTCAAGTCTCCACGGATTACAAAGCTCGGCGAATTATGCGCGCTTCTAGCGATCGCAGACGAGGCAAACGACGACGGTTTCTCCGTTCAGCAGCGGAAGTATCTAGCTAAAAAATCGCGCCTAACCGAACGCGCTTTTAGCGGAATTATCGGAAGATTTTTGAAGGGTGAGAATCCGATTCTATCGGTCGTGATTGGTGGCGGGCGCGGTCGTGTTAGTCAATACCAAATCGACGTCGGAGCGCCGCTTCAGTCCGTAAAAACCGGGAACGAGAAACAGGGAAACTCGACGCAAACAGGGAACGACGTTCCCGGTTTAGAAAAAGAGACCTCTTATAATACTCTCTCTTCGAGAGAGAGAACGCGCGCGCCTACGCGCGAGGAAGCACCACCGAAATCGAAACGATTTCGTCCCCCCTCCCTCGATGAAGTAAAAGATTTCTTTGAAGAAATAGGCGCTTCTAAGTCTGACGCTAAAAGCTTCTTCTACCACTACGATTCCGTCGACTGGACGGTAGGTAAAACGAGCAAAAAAATGTCGCGCTGGAAATCTTCCGCTCGTGGCTGGGTTCTCCGCGAAAAGAAGTTTGGCGACACCGGAGGCCGTCCGAAAGAACTCACGCGCTCTCGCCCGAAGCCGCTTAATCGAGACTAACCCTAAACCACGCAGTTCGTGCAATTCGTCGCCCTACAACAAAAATTTACAGAAAGCTTCGCCGTCGTCGAGCGGGAAGTTCTCAGCGCCGCCCTAATGGACGATATGGCCGCTGCGACGGTCGTCGCGCTTCTTCGCCCGGAAATGTTTTTCGCTTCTGCCCACGCCGAAATCTTCTCGGAAATAGAACGCCATATTACGGAAGGCCGACGTCCTGACATTGCGACGGTTCAGGGCGCGCTTCCGCATCTCGGAACCGTGTTTTCGGATATCGTTCTCGCCGCAGGATCGACGGCGAACGCGGAATATCATTCGCGACTCGTTCAGGAAGGGTTTTTCAGGAGAGAGGCGATAAACGTCGGTAGGCGGTTAACCGCCGCGTTAATGCAAGGCGAGGACGTCTTCGCCGAAATCGATACCGCGCAGGAAAGCCTATCGAACGTCGCCTTGCCCTCGAATTCCGAACGACTCCTAAGTGACTACGTCGAAAAGGCGCTCCAAGAATCGGCGCGCTGGCGCAAAGGTGAGCGAACGACCTTCGTCGCTACCGGTCTTTATTCGCTCGATAGACGTATCGGCGGCTATCCGGTAGGCGTTCTAACGACGGTCGCCTCCCATTCAGGCGGCGGAAAGACGGCCTTTCTCGTCAGTTCTACGGCGGCCTACGCGCGCCGCCGGCCATTCGTGAAGAACCTCTATCCGCCCGTCGTTTTCTCGGCCGAAATGCCGGCCCTTCAACTCGTTTTCCGATTCGCTTCGAACGAAGGTGAACTCGGCCATACCGATTTAATGCTCGGCCGCGGCGACGACGAATCCTTCGATAAGTTCGACGCTTCCGTCCGCAAGCTCGAAGGTCTTCGCGTCTACGTCGACGATAATCCGAAGCCGACCCTTTCGCGTATTCGCGCGATTATCCGCCGCGTCGTTCTCCGCGAAGGCGGCGTCGGGCCGATCTTCGTCGACTACGACGAAAAAGTCCATACCGAAGGAGCGACCGAAGAATTACGCGTCGCGAAGATCGCGGAAGGATTAAACCAGATCGCGAAGGAATTCTCGGCCGCCGTAATCGCCCTCTCTCAGTATAGCCGGAAGGCGTCCGTTCCGGGCTGGCCCGACGATTCTTGGCTTCGCTACTCCGGAAAAAAAGAGCAAGAATCGGGGCTCATACTTCACTGGTACTGGCCTCATTTCTGGGTCCGAAAGGGCTATAAATCCGAAGAATTGAAGGAATACAAAGGCGAAGACAGCGGCCGAATTATCGCTTCAAAAAATAGATCCGGGCCGACCGGAGACTTCGATATGACCTTCGACGCCGAAAAATCAAGGTTCTACGATCCGGGCGAGCCTTCGGCCCCGGAACCTGAATTGCCGTTCTAACAAACCACGACGAAAAGATGCTTCATTCACGTAAAAACGCACTATTCAGTCTTTCGAGGAACGACCTAAAAGACGAATATCGAAGTCTACCGATCGCTCAGATCCAGACCTCCCATTTCAAGGATCCGGACGGCGAGGTAACGCGAACGATCGCGACGTCGCAAATCGTCGTTTTTATCGACGACGACCGGATGAATAACGTTCTAAAGAACCGCACAGGTTTAACGGGCGTCGTTTCGGACCTATCCGAGATCATGCAGACCGTCTACGGTACGACGCCGCTACAGTCGCAACAAGAACGCGCTTTCGTCCGCGCCCTACGCCGCGGCGCCGAAATGACGAGCTACCGCGTAACGGGTCGGTTTATAGAATACGGGGACGATAGAATCGGAGCGTCTGCGCTCGGCGCGGTCGCTCTCGGCGCCCACGGCGACCCAATGTCGATAATCGAAAACGGTGCGATCGGCGTCGCGTCCTTCGTCTTTCGGCGCTTCCGGATTCTCGAATTAGGGTACGCCTACCAAGGGGAAACGAACTCTCTCTACGATCACATTTCAGCGATTAACGATTCCGACGAAACGCTTTCCTTCGAGGCGATAGCGCGAATCGTTGAGTCGATTTTCGAGCGTCAGGCCGAACCCGTTCTCGCATGATCTACGCGCTCGCCATAGTGTTTTCCGCAGGCGGAATCGTCGGGCTCTTTTGCGGCTTCTGGGTCGGAAACACACGTCGTGAGCACCGTCATTTCTACATCGTCGGCGATCCGAGAGCGAGTGAAAACGTGATCGAAGTATCCGGCACCTTCATTATTGAAAACCACGACTAAACACTACGAATAAAGCTATGAGACTCATTTCAACAGGAATCCGCGTCGACAATCGCGAAGTGTGGAAGGATTATCGAAACGAACGCGTCGGCGGATCTACGGCCGCCGCCGCCTGCGGCTTCGGCGTCCGGAAAACGCGCTTACAGATCTACCTCGAAGCGACGGGCGAACTCGAACGCGAAGACATTTCGGATAAGGTAAACGTTCGTCTCGGTGCGAATGCGGAGCAGAATATCGCCAACGAATACGAGTATCAAACCGGCCGAAAGGTTCGGCGCGTAAACCAAGTCCTCCGGCATCCCGAACACGACTGGATGATCGCTTCGATCGATCGTCTCGTCGTCGGCGAAAAACGGGTCGTCGAATGCAAAAACGTCGACGGATCCTACTTCCGATTTCACGACGATTGGGGCGAGCCGGGAACGGATCAGATTCCGAACGACATGCTCTTCCAATGCCAGCATTATCTCGGAGTAACCGGATATCCGATCTGCGATCTCGCCGTGATCTACGGCGGAAATAACTTCGCGCTATTTCACATCGAGCGCGACGAAGCCTTTATCGCAAATATGATCCGTCTCGAAGCGGATTATATCGATCATCTCGCTCGGCGCGTTCGTCCGGAGCCCGACTTTAACCATAAGTCCACGCTCGAAATCATGCGCCGGCTTTATCCCGGTACAGACGGAACGGTAATCGAACTATCGCCGGAGAACGTCCGGAGTTCGGAATTATTTGGCGCTCTCGCCGAAGAAAAAGCGACGCTCGCAAAACGTACTCGCGAAATCGAATCGGCGCAAAAAGCGCTTAAATCGCGGATCGAGCACGAAATGAAAGAGGCCGCCGTCGGCCTTCTTCCCGACGGCCGCGGTTGGACCCGCAAGCCGAAAGACGAAGTCACGAAACCAGTCACTTATATGGCGAAGGTCGACGTCCGACTCGCGAAGAAGCCAAAGATCGCCGCCTAATTGACCCGATCCCTAAACCACGACCTACGAACAATAGAGCCATGAAAGAAACAACAACAGAACTCGTACAGGCGAAGCCTCCGAACGGCCTCCGAACCGTCGAATCGACGCTCGGCGTTACCGCGCTTATTCCGCGGACGATCGAGCAATTCCGAGAGCTATCGGTAATTCTAGCGAATTCGGGACTCGTACCGAAGGACTATCAAGGAAAGCCCGACGACTGCTTCGTCGCTATGATGTACGGCGCCGAACTCGGCATCCCCCCGCTACAGGCCATGCAGGATATAGCCGTCATTAACGGAAAGCCGGGAATCTACGGCGATATCCTTCTCGCGATTCTTTATTCCTCCCCCCTTTTCGACGACGCTTCCTTCGACGAAAGTTGGGAGGGGGAGTATCCGAATGACAACTTTAAGGCCATCTGCACGATGGGCCGGCGGCTTCCCGACGGTACGGTAAAAACGATCACGCGTGAGTTTTCCGTCGCAGACGCGAAACTCGCGAAGCTCTGGGGCAAGGCCGGACCGTGGACGAACTATCCGCGGCGCCAGATTCAATGGAAGCCGCGATGGTGGACCGCTCGTGACCTCTTTACCGACCTTCTCCGCGGCGCGCGATCGGCCGAAGACCTCATCGAAATCGAAACGGAATACGAGGTCATCGAATCCGAACCAGCCGGCGAGACGAGGTCGAAAACGGTCGCTGAAAAGATGGCCGACAAAGCGACTAGCCTCGACGAAGAAAAGGTCGACAAAGCGACCGGGGAAGTAACCGAGCCCGAACCGGAGGCCCCTTCCGACGAAGACCTCAACGGGCAAAAGATTACCCCGGCGGTTCTCGATTCGCTAACGACGTGCGGAACGGAATGCGGCTTTAACTCGGCCCAAATTCTCGCCGTCGCGAAGAAGAAATTCAAGGTTTCGAAACTCGACGAGCTCACGAACGGACAGGCTTCCGAACTAATGGCGATGATGGAAGCAAAGGTCAGCAAGACAACCGAATAACCCATGAGCAAAGGTGCCTTCTGCGTCGTCTGTTACCTCACCGCTTCCGACTGGAAGAAGGGCGACGACGGCGTTAGTTGGCACGTAAAGCTCATCCGACTCGCCGATTCGGTTTGGGTCTGCGAAGACCATTTCGACGAATCGATCCACAATCGCTACGACGGCCGGGATCGGTCGACGGGCGGACAGACCTCGCTTTTCTAACGAACCACGGAAGCCATGAAAGACACGAAAACGATCAAACGCGAAACGCGCGTCGCACAGCTAGAGCGGGGAATGGGCGAAACCTACCTCGTCTCTGACTTCTGCGCGAAGTTCGGAATCCCCCGATCGACGATCTCGAAGATCGCGTCTTTCGGCTCCGCGAAGGTCTTCGAAGGACCGCATAAGGGAAAAACGCGAAAGCTGATCGAGATCACGCCGATCCTAGTCGGTTGGGCGAAGAATTACGATCGCAAAACGCCATACACGAAGCCAAACTCGCGTCCTCGCCGGCAGGAACCGGAAAGCGAGCAGGAGGACCACTCCGCCCCACTTTTCGAAGGCTCGAAGCCGAAAATCGTAGAGCTTCCGCCGCGGCGATTGATTTCGGACGACTTCGCAGAAATCAACGCCTATCTGAAAATGGCTCAGGAAAAGTCGGAAGCCGCTCTTATGGCCGTCGACGCGGCGCAGTTGAAAATTGCCCTTCTCGAAGAACGTGTCGGGCCGGTAGTAACCGCTCTCGAAAACTTTAACGGTGGCGATTCGATCGCTGCCTAATCTAAACCCCTAGAACGATGATCAAAGTAGCAGTAATGTATTCGGCCACGCGGAAGGAATGGGACGCCCACTTCCAGAGGCCGGCGATGGAAAACAGCATCATTCTATTTTCGGAGCCGCGCAAAATCGACGCCGTAGACGGCGCCGTCAAGATCGGCCGCGTAGTAAAGGCGGAACTCTATATCCACGGAAAGAACGGACGAATTCAAGATCGCCGCTCCTACGGGAACGATCCACGCGGTAACGGCTGATATGCGACGCCTAACGATACCGGCCGGTAGAATGCGGCCTCCGCTTCGCGTCCGGCTACGACGCCTTCTACCGACGTTTAGGAAGTCTACGAAGGTCGCGTTCCGGATCCGGATCGATAACCTTCCCGACGGCGCCGGCGGAAGGCTCTGGGGTCTCGCCGATCTAACCTACCGCCTGAACCGCGTTCGCCGAAACGGATGGTCCGACCTTCCTTCGATAACGCACGAAGATTCGGATCGTGTTACGTGGGAAAAGCGAACGAACGGGAAACCATTCGTCGTTAGTTCGGCCGACCGCTACCGGAACGGAATCGGTGGCGCAACGCCGGCGGAAAAAAGCCGCAATCTCGGAATACCTCTATCGCAGGTAATTAACAGCGTTTCGGAAGATCCTAATCGCCCCGGATGGACCAACGTCTTCGTAATAAAGATCGACCGCTCTGTCTTCCTGTGTCCTATTCGATTCGGTAGCGAGAAAACGACTTACAACTCCATGACCGCGCGCCGGACGCACCGCCCGTCGATCCTCCAAGATCGCTTTTCGTCGTGGCCGCACGTCAATAACGGGCCGTCTCAGCGAAGCCTTCCCGTCGACGTCGAAATCGAATACGAAATCCTATGATCGTTCGCGATAAATCATATCGCGATTTCTTAAAAGGTCTCGACTGTTGCGTCCCCGGATGCCGCGAACATCCTCCCGGCGACCCCGCTCATATCGAAGGAGCCGGAACGTCGATAAAGGGCTCGGACGGATCCTGTATTCCGCTTTGCCGCGAACACCATACACAGTTCCACTCGGCGGGAGTCAGGACATTCGAGAAGCGCTATCACGTAGACGTCGGCCACGAAATGGCGCGCGCCCTTCACGAGCGCATGTTCGGGATCCCGGTTCGATTTCCGAGATCGATCGTCGCGAAGGCTTTCGAATGATTTCGCTTAAAGAACATAGACGCGGATTCCATACGTGCCACGAATGCGGCGAAAGTCTCGGCCGAGAAAACGAGGCTTGGCGGCTGATCATCGGAACGGAAATAGCGACGCTTTGCAAGGGCTGCGCGCTTCGTGTAAAGCGACTTTTTAATAGAAAAATTAGACCGACAAACTAAATGGATATCCAACCCTACCCGCTTCAATGGCCCCTCTCGACTCCGCGCACCGCCGCCGAGGATCGCCGCCGCGCACTTTCCGGAAAGGCGGACAGCAGCACTCACGGCTGGTCGCAGAAAAAACAGCTTACGATCGCTCAGGCGTTGAGACGCCTAACGGGAGAAATCGATCGGTACACGAAATCCGGTCGCGAGTGGCGCGCCGATCCGAGCGCGGTCGTCGTTTCTACGAATATGGCCGTCCGCCTCGACGGGCTACCCTATTCGAACCGTCGGGCGCCGGAAGACCCCGGCGTCTGCGTCTATTTCGAACTCGACGGCTTCCCGATCGCGCTACCGTGTGATACCTTCGATCGCGTCGCCGATAATATCGCCGCGATCGCCGGTCATATCGAAGCGGACCGGAAGCAAGAGAGATACGGCGTCGGAACCTCGTCCGCTCGATACGCAGGGTTTAAGGCACTTCCTGAGACCGGAACGGGCTTCAAGTGGTGGGACATTCTCGAAGTCTCGGAGCGCGCAAGCCACGACGAAATTAAGGCGGCCTACCGCCGGAAGGCGAAGGAAACCCATCCGGATAGTGGCGGCGATAGCGCGCAGTTCGAGGTCGTTCGTAGAGCCTACGAAATGGCTATCCCAAACCCATAACACCGAATAGCGCGGCGAAAAAGAAATACAATAAGATCCTAACCCCCAAACCACACAATACAATGACTACCGACCTCGTACAAAACCTAAAGTCAATCGGCCTCGAAGAAACTGATCTTACCGAAATTACCGATCGCTTCGAGCCGTTTATCGAAATCGCCGAGACATGGAAGGCGAAGGCCTTCGAAATCGTCGTTACCGAGGAAACGCAACTACAAGAAATGGCCGCCGCCCGGTCCGGACGTCTCGAACTAAAAAAAGTCCGCGTCGATGTCGAGAAAATGAGAAAAGCGTTAAAAGCGGATTATCTCAGGCGCGGAAAGGCGATCGACGGCGTCGCCAAGATCCTAGAAAGTCTTATCCGGCCTCTGGAAGAGCATTTGGATAAGCAGGAAAAGTTCGCCGAACGCCGAATAGCCGAGAGAGCGGCGAAGGTGACAGCCGACCGTATACAGATGCTCGAACTAGTCGGCGCAGACGTTTCGATATACAATTTCGAGTCGATGACGGAAGAGTCGTTTGGGTCGATACTTAAAAACGAAGGTCTCGCTGATATCGAGCGGAAGAAGGAAGCGAAAGCGGAAAAAGAACGTCAGGAGGCCGAAGACGCACGAATCGAAGCGGAGCGCGTCGCAGAGAGCGAGGAACGAATTCGGATCTCGAAGGAAAATCAACGGTTGCGCGACGAAAACGCCAAGATGGTGGAAGAGGCCGAGGCGCGAAGGACGTCGGAAAAGGTATCTCCAGCGCCCGAAGACCCAGACTCAGGAATTTCGGATTCTGAATATGTCGCTTTGCTCGGCCTAATCATGGCCTCCGACCCTTCTCCTATTTCGGACGCCGAAGATAAGCTCGTCAGGCAATTTGCCGACAGGGAAGCCGTAAAACGCGGTTTCGATTCGTGGGTCGTCGCCTATCACAAAATGCCGAAATCGATCGCCGAACCCGCCCTAGCCACCGCAGAAGACGACTATCCGCGCCCAGACGAAGACGGCGCGCTCTGAACCGTCCGGACTAACGCAGAAGAAGGGATTCGATAATGCCCCACATTCAACGCGGCGAATATCCGCCGAACTGGAAAGAGATCGCGACGCAGATCAAAGACGGCGCGAATTGGCGGTGCGAGCGCTGCGATCACGCTCACGACGTTCCGGCCGGATATATGCTTACGGTCCACCACCTAGACGGGAATAAGTCTAACTGCGATTGGTGGAATCTTCCGGCCCTTTGCCAACGATGCCACCTCACGATTCAGGCTAAAGTCGTAATGGAGCGCGTCTGGATGTTTCCCCATAGCGAATGGTTTCGGCCGTACGTCGCCGGCTACTACGCGTCGATTCAAGGCTACCCGACCGACCGAGAGTATGTATTCGAAAACATGAACGAGTTATTGGCCCACGGAGGGCCGAGAGAACTAGTCTTTAACCACGATAACGATCTACGAAAGCATGAAACGGATTAACGCCCTAGCAGTCCTCTACGACGGAGAGGGCGACCATACAAACGAACCGGATTGGCCTCACGAATTCCTTTCTTTCGGACACGGAAAGGATTACTGGGTCGGGATACCGACCGACTCCGAGAGTACGCCGGAGACTGTGCGGGGACCACGGCAGATCGTAAAAGATGAGCTTGATGACTGCGTAAAATGGATGGAGCAATATGAGCATGAGGGCAAAAATGAAATGGCCGCTCAGTGTAGAGTGGAGAAAAACAAGCTCTGGGAGATACTTCAGAGGATCGACACCCTTCCCTCTCAGCCGAGAGAGTCGGAGCGGGAATGGATTGAATCAATCCTCTACGAGATGCTGACAGAAATTCACATAATCGAAGGAGAGGAAGTAATCCAATCGGTCGAAATGATGGCCGAGATGCTAGACGGGGAAGATACAGAAGGTGGTGAATTGATGATTCGCGGCTTCTGCTCTGACTTCGCTAACAGGCTATTCCTCCCCGCTTCGGATTCTAAACAGGAGGAAGGATGACGGACCAGGCATTTCAAAAACTGCTGGACGGGCTGCACCGAAAGCACCTAGCATATGAGCTAGCCCTTCGTAAAGCAGAAGCCGAATACGAAAGGCGTTATGGGTCTAATCCGTCAGATGCGGAGGATGATATGTGGATCGACTGCTTTCATGTAGCGGCAGCACCCAGAACCGTTGGGCAGGTCGAGGACGGCGCAACCAACTACGCCAAACTTTCAAGAGTAAATATCTAGCAACCCAAATGAACGACAAACACGAAGCAGCCGTACAGGATGGGCGGATAGAAAAAGTTCTATCTGATTATATCGCTCACATCGAAGGCCCGGACTCTCCTCTTGGATCGGGCAATGCAAACGGAGAGAAAAAGCGGTGGGCGAAATTCGGCGCTACGGGAGTGTGCCTTGATTTACGCCGATCTGCCCCCGCAAAGGATGTGGCGGGGCCGATGAAAAGGCTAAGAGACTATGTTCACGGCGAGATCGTGACCAACATATTAAATGGACACACCGAGATCGTGACCAACATATTAAATGGACACACCGAGATCGTGACCAACATATTAAATGGACACACGGACATCGCGAGTGCTCTTGAACCTGTTCGAAATATGATCGACAGATTCCCCGCTCCCCAACCGAAAGGGCTGACGGTGGAGAGGGTGAAAGATATTTTAATCGTCCGCAGAAAGCACTTCGAAACTCTACGGCAGAAGCCAACCACGGATGATGAGATAAAGGCTGAAGCAAAGCGGCACATCAGAACGATTGATGGAATCGAAAGAGAACTAATCGCCGAATTAACCCCAACCACCGAGGGAGAATGACCCTAGAAGAAAAACAGCAGTTTGGCGCACTGACCGACGAAGAGTGTTGGGATCTGCTGCAGGAGATTTTCACCGAGTACGGGAGTCCGATACCCGAATACATGATGAGTTAACCCCGAAAGTTGTGTACGGGTGAAAAAGGTATAGGCGGCGTATCCTGATGATGATTACGTCATTGTCAATCCGAAGATTGGAGGATACACCGCCCATGAAGACGAATAACGCACACGAGAACGAGAACTACAATAGCACAGAGGATGTGTTGACAGAAGTATTGCGAACAGGGGCCGCAAAGATGCTGGCCACAGCCGTTGAGGCCGAGGTTGAAGCTTTCTGCCAGCGCTACCAGTTCCTGCGCGACGAAGAGAATCGCCACCGCATCGTTCGCAATGGATATCTGCCAGAGAGGAAGATTTTGACTGGTATCGGGGAGGTCGCTGTAAAGATGCCCCGCATACGCGACCGTACGGGTCGGGGTGAGGATAGAATCGGTTTCCGCAGTTCGATACTACCAGCCTACCTCCGCAAGAGCCGCTCGCTTGAGGCTCTCATTCCATGGTTGTACCTGAAGGGAGTTTCAACGGGCGGCTTTGAGGCAGCGCTCTCGGCCCTTGTTGGTCCTGATGCCCCAGGGCTGACCTCCTCGACGATTGCGCGCCTGAAGACGCTTTGGACAAGGGAGCACGAAGACTGGCAAAAGCGGAGCCTGAAGGAGAAGCACTACGTCTATTTCTGGGCCGACGGTATTCACGTAAACGTACGCATGGATAAACAGAAACTGTGTCTGCTGGTCGTGATCGGCGCTACGGCCGATGGAAGGAAGGAGCTTATAGCACTCGAGGACGGCTTTCGCGAGAGCAAGCAGTCGTGGCGAGAGTTGCTCCTGGAGCTGAGGCACCGCGGGCTGGATCAAGGACCGAAGCTGGCTGTTGCCGATGGAGCCATGGGATTCTGGAGTGCTCTCGCAGAAGTTTATCCCGAGACGCGAGCCGCACGCTGTTGGGTGCACAAGACAGCAAATGTGCTCAACCGCCTGCCCAAGTCCGTTCAGAAGAAGGCAAAAGGTCACCTCACGCAGATCTATACAGCAGAAACAAAAAAGCAGGCAGAGAGCGCCCTTCTGTTTTTCATCAAAGCCTACCAGCAAAAGTATCCGAAAGCAGCAGAGATTCTGGTGAAAGACCGAGAAGAACTGCTCGCTTTTTATGACTTTCCGGCAGAACACTGGATCCATCTTCGGAGCACAAATCCGATCGAATCTACGTTCGCGACCGTGCGCCTCAGGACCGCCAAAACGAGGGGATGTCTGAGCCGAGAAACAGCTCTTGCAATGGCCTTCCGTCTATGTAAAGAGGCCCAGAAGAAGTGGAGGAAACTGAATGCACCGCACCTATTGCAACTTGTAAAAAAGGAATCAAATTCACCGACGGAATTACATCAGAACGACACGCTGCCTAAACCTTCCATACACAACTTTTGGGCATAGCTCATACATGATCGCCGCGATGCCTATGCAAAAACTCCTTTCCCTAGTCGGTGCGGCCGCATCCGAAACCGAATCCGAAATGGACCCGGACATGCTGGCCGTACTAGAGAGGGGGTTTCGGTACATCAAAAGCAAGACCAAGCTCAACTGAGTCGGTTATGTATCCGCAGGCCGCGTGTCTATAAACCACGGGGTCGCGTTCTGACAGGTGCGCGGCCTTTCTTTTTAGATCTTCTCGGTGCTTGAAAAGAGTCTTCGGGCCCAACGGAATGCTCCCCTCATCACCCACATTGTAAATAATAGACTCGCGCAAACTGCGGTCACTTCGCCAATCGCATTTAATACTTCGCCCATAAAGTCCTTCCCCATCTAGATATTAGTCATTTCAACTCATGCGCATTGCCCAATATATCACTATAAAGTAGTTGGGTAAATGTCGTAGTTCGGCCTCGCAATACGTTCTTGCCAGTAGGCAACGCCTTTGGCACATAGTTATGCCAGCCGGGAGTGCGTGTCATATACAATAAACGCCTGGAGTACCAACCAGGCACCTAGCTCGAAACCATAGCATAAGGACCACCAGAAATGGAATGCAAGCAACTGGATGTACAAACCGTACTCGGAGATTACCGATTACCGGCGCGACCTCCTCGATCAACCCCTCAACCTTTCGGTACCCACGCGTAGACTGCGCGACCATTTGGTGAGAAGACTTCATGATTACACCCTGACGGTAGGCACGGCAACGCAGGATCTCAGACTGCACTCAAGCGACAAGCTACGCTTCCGCCACGAGACCGGAACGACACCCAAGGCCTTCATCGACATGAACCGAATGGCGAGCGCCAAGCTGGCCATACAGGAGACAAGCGCAAACCTGTCCTCCATCTGCTTCGCGGTGGGATACAACGGCTACAGCAGCTTCCGAAAGGCATGTCACCGAATCGAAGGCGTAGCCCCCTCGAAGATCTTCGTTGGCATCTTTGTGCTATTCTCGCTTCTTTGGTCTGGTGCATAATTCCGGGTCGTTTTTACGATCTGTTTGTCCGATCCGTTGATGGAGAGCGCGGATAGGTTTGATACTTCACTTTCACATGAGGTATCAAGCCATGAAGCTGAGATTGAGTTTTCTTTCTATAGCAGCAGCTTTTCTATTAGTCATCAACTTTTATGCGCCTTCCGCTGTTGGCGTAGATGATTTCACCACTGAATATATTTCGAGCCTCGCGCCCGGATGTGTAGCGGCCGCAGCTTGGGCAGATGTTCAAGGCGAAGAGCTACCACGGCTCTACAGCGACTTTTCTCGCTTTCCTAGTCATTACCAGAGAGCGACTTTTCGTCAGTTGACTCCCGCTGAGCGGCTCACGCTGTTCACGACGAACTTTGCGGTGCGTTACGATATTATCGCGGCCCTGAACGAGGACGAGGAAGCCTACGCAAGAGATGTTCTGAGAAGCATGACAACCGAGCTGTTCACCATTCCAGAATTGGGCGGACTTGAAGTTGAGAGCCATTTTGCGGCAAACGGAATGCCGGCGCCAAAGGATATCATTGAAGCCATCGGCCTCGAAAACACCTACGCACTTTTCGTGAGCGTAAGGGCGCCTGACTACCTACCCGAAGCCCCAGCCCCATCTGCTTCGGCAGCACCCGGTGATTGCGAGTGTTCTGCGGGTGGCGGCGACTTCTGCATCATGGCAGGACATAATTTAGAGTGCGAAGAAGGAGCCGATAACTGCGCACCCTCGACATGGGGATGCGGATGGCTATTTCTTTTTGACTGCGACGGCAAGTGCAAGTCTACTCTCTAGAGTTTGATAGTTTATAGGGACTCCGGGCCCCTATTTACTTGACGACCAATTACATGAGAGAGCACTTTGTTTGGGATGTATCCAGAGTTGCCCTTGACCTGGGTTTCATTCAGCTGCGTTGGTACGGACTGTTCTTTGCCGCTGCGTTCGTGATCGGGCTCTTGCTGGCGCGGAGGGTTTTTGAGCGGCTAAAACTGCCTCGCGAAGACATGGACCGGATGACGATGTTCGTGTTCTTCGGGACGCTCATTGGCGCCCGGCTCGGGCACATCCTGTTTTACGCTCCGGCTCACTACTTCTCCAATCCAGTCGACATCATTAAGATTTGGGAGGGGGGGCTAGCGAGCCACGGCGGGGCCATCGGCATCATCCTGGCGATGTATCTCTATTCAAAGAGGCACAAAACTATAAATCTTCTGAGGGCTATGGACATCGTTTGCGTTCCCTTGGGGCTCGCGACAGCATCAATACGGATGGGGAATTTCTTTAACTCAGAAATAATTGGCGATCCATCAACACTTCCGTGGGCGATAATTTTCACAAGCTTTGACGCAGCGCCCCACCACCCGACGATGCTCTACGAAGCCCTTGCTTACACGCTGATATTCTTAATCATTTGGACTCTCTTCACGCGAACCAATGCGATAGAAAAACCCGGAGTGATATTCGGATTATCGCTCATTTTACTGTTTTCAGCACGGTTTATGATAGAGTTTACAAAACTGCCACAGGCATCATTCGACGTTCCTTTTGGACTCTCAATGGGGCAGCTACTCAGCATCCCTGCGCTCATCGCCGGAGTGATAATCTTTAAGCGAAGTACCACCAAATCGGTCGCGATATGAACGTATAAACTGTGGGAGAGAGCAGGCCGACACTAAAACGAATAGTCGTTTCGCCCTATGCGGGTGAGCTGAATGTGAGTTATAGTCAAGCTGATTCAGTCACCAGCACTTAGGCGCTGGCCGTCGCAAACGCGACAGCTCAATCTCCCATAGCAATACATGGCTTTAGCCACGTCGACCCCTGAACAGGTCGGTCCTTTCTTTTGACCACGCGGTCAGTTTGTCCAATCGGGCAGGCTCCGTGAATCAATCTCCTTAATGCTATGGGAGCGAGCGAGGGCCGACCGTTTTTTGTGCTCTTTCACGGGAAGTGAAATGATAGCAGCAGAGAGGCCGCACACGCCGTTCAGGCACAGGGAGAATGAGAATACCAAAGCCCGGTTCTGGCTAGAAGGGGCGCTAAGGGAAGCCGATGTTCTGCTCGTGAGAATCGGTAGTTCGAAGGGCACGCACGATCATGCCGAGCAAGAGATTGTCAGACTTGAAACCCTGCAGATTGAGATCGAAGCAGACATTCCACAGGTCGGCAAGGACGCAATCACAAGAGATCGTGCCGCCGCCGTTGTCGAGGAAATTGACCAGCTACTGGAGCGTACCCGCCGAGCGGAGCAGAAGTAGACAGCGATGCAAAGAGCGAACACGCCTCAGCTACTGGGGCATACGAACACAGCGGTAGACCATGTCCACCAAAAAGCAACTATTTTCCGATCCGTTATCCTAAACGCGATCGCCGAACTGAACGAAACCGGTAGATCCGAGTCCGCCGAGGCGCTATTTTTTGCGCGCGACGAATACTTCGGAAGCCTACATCGGGAAGAGGCCGAAAAAGAGAAGGCCCGATCCGATCCGGACCGAGCCTTCGATATCCCACAAGACGGCGCAGACACTACAGCCGATTAACGGTTAAGACAGCAAGGCCGACCCCTACGGCTCCCATCAATATTTTCCGTCTTCGTTTCTCTAGGCGGTAAGCGGCTTTGGTCGTTTCGTATAATCGATCGAGTTCGATAATTGTACCGTCACGCGTTCGAATAATCGATCCGAGATTCGTAATCCGTTCCGAGTCATTAACAGTTCGTAGTTCGAACGAGCGTATGATTTCGGCGTCGATATTTGCGGCGCTTCGGTAGGCGACGAGCGTCGATCGAAGCGTCGGAACGACGCGGATCGCAAGATCGTGATAGTCTACCGCGACGTCGCGCGAAATAAAGAAGCCGGTACGACCATCGGGAAGGTCGACGACTTGTACGGTATCAGAGGCTATCGGAGGCGGCAAGTCGCCGGATTCGCCAATAGTGAAGAAGCTCAACAGCAAGGCTAGAATCAGTCCCATCGTAATATGCGGGTTCGTTAATAAGGGCTATCGAATTTTCTAAGCCACGGATATGGCGTAGAATTTTAGTCTTTTCGAGCCGTAGCGAATCAATCCGCTCGGAAAGCGCACCATTCGCTATGGCTAAGAGGTCGTTTATTCCAGCGAGGCTATCAGAAACCGCCTCGTTCCTCGCGATCTCTTTCCTAGCATAGTATTCGGACGTCCGAAGGGCCGCGGCCGTCTCGCGGCTTCCTAGAGCGTCGTTTATGATCACGATCAGTGCGACCGAGATGATCGCGACGAGAATTAAGAGCCGAACTTCGATTTTCGTCATTTTGATTACGACGGATATATGACTGGCGTAAAGGAAACGATCCGAAAGACGTTAGCCAGCTCGATGCACCTCCAGCGAAACCAAACACCGTCGCCGTCGCGCTGCCTCCCGTACTTTCCGTTCGACGTATTCGCCTCTACCGTTAGGCCGCACCGCCCACACCACCAGACGACGAAGAAGAAGTGGCCGAAGACCGTATTTCTTTTTTTAAAGATTCCGATCGTTCCGGGAGCTAGGCACATTCCCCGAAGAACGGTAGACGCCTTAATCGAGCGGCGGGTAATGTATTTCGACGCGAGACCCGATCGAACCGACGGAATCGTCGGCGCCGGCATCGAAGCATCCATGCAGAAGGCGCCAAATGCGGCGCAATATGGGTTCCCGGCCGAAAGGCCGACGGACCTCAGAAAGCGGCGGACGTCCGGACCATCGTTCGTTCCGAACTCTACCGTCCCGACGTAGGCCATAGCCGTATCTAAATGCGCGGGGTAGATCTGCGCCTTAGACGGAAGCGATAACGATAGCGCAAGCGAGAAGCCAAAAACTATAGACGACACCGAACGTGAGATTTCCATCTTCGATTTCCTTCTTCGAATTGAAATCTCCGAGCGAGAACCGATCGAGTACCGAACCAGCAATCACCAAGAGCGCGAGTTTTCCCACCGCGACGGCGAATCCTGACAGTTCTATGAAATAGGTAAAGGTGAGCCAGATCGCGAAGATCGCGGCCACTACCGAGAGAATTGTTGCTTTCCCGAATCGGAGGGTCGTCATTTCTTCTTCCCGCCTTTAGGTGGCGTCTCGGCTTCGGCCGTTTCTTCTTCGGGCTCGTCGTCTCCGGTCGCTTCGGCGGCCCTTCGGCGGCCCTTCGGCGTTTTCGCTCCGACGGCGTTTCGTCGGTCTCGTCCTCGTCTCCGTCGCCGTCCTGACCTTGATCGTCGTCGAACATCCAAAGGATATACTCTAGCCAATCGCCGAAAATCCCTTCGGAGGCGTCTTCGGATTCGTCGTCGGGATCGTAGTCGAGGTCCGTAAACTGGTCGAGAACCTTGTCTTCGACGCGGTAGACCTTATAGACGGAAATCTCCGAGAGCATCTTCCGGGACTCCTTGATATACGTCTTCCGAGACTCCGAGTCTTTAAACGTGATCACGCCTTGATCATCGATCATCGGCGTACCGTCCTTATCGATCCGAGCGACCGATTCGAGAAGATCGGCTTCGTCGATTCCTAACTGCCCGACGTGCCATTCTAACGCCTTTCGGTTTTTCGCTGCGACGCGCTTTACGACGAATGGAATCTTCTTCTCTTTCGTAAGTCGCGATAGCGCGTTATAGCTTCGCCGCATATTCTGCGCACGCAAGCTCACGGTCGTTACCTTTTGGGCCGGCATAGGAATTCGAAACGCTTAGAGTTGATTTCGGCAAATAATGTATGCGATTTCAACTCTGGGAGCAAATTTAATCATCGCCCTTAAGCCTTTCGCCTATTACGGCGAGAAGCTCGGACGTTTTTTTATCGCGTTCGTCGATCTTTTCGAACCGATCGTAAAGGAATTCTTTTAGTCTATTGATCGAGTTCGTAAACGCTTCGATTTCGCGGTCCGTCTTCTCCCGATCCGAGTTTTGACGTTCCTCTAATCGGACGATATCTTTTTCCGCTTCGGCGAGCTTATCGGCGGTTTCATCTTCACTTTTCGATACCGATTCGATACGCGCGTTTAACCAACGAACGACGAAACCGCCGAGGCCGCCGACTATCACTATTACCGTTCCGGCTACTTGAATCCATTCAGTCATAATTCGTCTTTCCCACCGGACGAATTAAGGTTAAACGGTTTCGAGTTCTGCGTCGATTAGCGGCTTCGCCCACGCGAGCGTTTCGGCTCCGAGAGCGCGCCATTTATCGAGAAGCGCAGGCGGCATATTGTTCTCGTTAATCGAAGGCGTCACGCCACCTTGATACCTCTCACCGTTCTGATCATGTACGACGACTTCGGCGCGGATGTGGCCCCTATCAAGGACTTCATTCCCGTCGTCGTCTAGGACCGGAACGTGTTTCCGAACCCGATGATTATTCGGAACGCCACCCGTCGGCTTCGTCGCTTGGTAGACTTCTTCGCCGTCAGCGCTATACCAGCCGAGGACGCCGTCTTTCGTTTTCTGCTCCGTTACGAGCTGTTCTTCTGTTTCCGGAACGCCGTCTACGAGAATTTCGAAAGACCCCGTTACCGAATGGACGCGAACTGGTTGTGAGCGTTCGCCAAGTGTAGGATTACCCATTGTTCTATTTTTCCGTTTAGTTGCTCCGGATTGAAAGCTGATCTTCGAGATCGTCGACGCGGCCACGAAGCTCGTTAAGTTCTGTTTGTAGGTGCGCAATCGCTTCGCCGCGTTCTTCAAAAGCGGTCTTAAATCGATTCTTCGTAGCGCGTGGAATCTCCGGGCGATCGGTTGCGAAAATGACTTGCTCGCCCGACATCGTTTCGACCAGCTCAGCAAGGCGGAACTCATCAATGTTGATCCACCATTTCTTATCGTCGATCACGCGTTCCGAGTAGTAGGAATGCGCTAAAGGATGTGTCGCCTCGTACGGGATTCTCGATCTGTTGTGCGGCGAGAGCGTCGTTACGTTTCCGGCTTCATCGCGGACGCGAAGTTCGGACGAAAGCGAGACGTCTTCAGCGTAAAGCGCGATTCCTTCAGTAATCGAAGCGGTAGGCGCCGTTCCGTTATAGATGTGGATCGTATTCGTCGCAGAAGCAGCGGTCGTCGTTCCGCCCAGAACGAAATTCTCCCCGTTGCCAATCGACGTTGTGAGGAGGTTGACAAGACCTCCGTTTGGAGTATCAATCCAAAGAGGCGTTATAGTTGATCCACCATCATTCACTTTGATGTAAAAATCCTCGTCCTGACGAATCCCCTGAATCGTGAACTGCTCGTTGAGATTATGATTAATTTCCCAATCAATGTTCGCCCCGTCATTACGGGAAAATTCTATCTTACCGTCTGCGTTTGATCCCTTGTCAATTCTAAATATGGGCGCAGAACCACCAGCACCTCCTGTGCCGAGCTGAAAAACAACAGCGTCGTTTGTAAATTTAATGGCGGCACCCGCGGCACCGAGAGTCGTAAACGACCCCGCCGCAGCCACGCTTCCGCCTATCACCGCTCCGTCAATCGTCCCGCCGTTAATATCCGCGGAGGTAGCGACAAGGCTTACGATCGTGCCAAGGGAGGAAATATTAGGCTGTGCTGCCGTCGAAATCGTACCCGTAAGCGTCGTCGCGTCAATCGTATCGAAGTAACCGGCACGGAAACGCGATCCCGTCAAGCCGATATCGTAAAGCGAGTCCGCTTCGGCGAGGATCGTCCGGAGAGTCGATATTCCCGTCACGGCGAAACTGTTCGAGATTACGACGTCGGCGGGAAGGCCGATCGTCCACGACCGATTCGCCGATAGGTCTTGCGCCCCGGCCGAGACCTCGACTTCGTTCGCCGTCCCTAGAAGTTCGATCGTCCGGGTCGCGCGGACGAGTTCATACGAAATACCGGTCCCGTTTTTCGCGTTGACCTCGCCGTTAGAATCGGCCCAAAGCTTTACGTATCCCGAAACACCGGAGGGCTCGGATGATTCTTTTTCGAATAGGGCGCCGTCGTCGTATTTCGGAGCGACCGAATACGTATGAATCGCCGAGATCGCGGCCGTACCGTTCGCGCGAACGTATTCGTAATCTATTCCGGCGCCGTTAATTCCGTGAAGCACCCCGTTCGTATCGCCGTAGAAAGTAACCTTCCCGGATACGCCGGCGGGAGCGGCGCGCTTATCGAGCCTGACGGCTCCGTCGAAGGTCCAATCGCCGGTGATAGTTTCGTTCTCCGACGTATCGGCGAAGTCCGCGTCGAGTTCGGCTTTTACGTAGGTCGCGAGGACGTCGGCGCGAACGGCCTCCCAAGCGCCGGCGCGAAAGAGCTTTAGCCAATCGGAATCGACGACGCTACCTACCGGCGTATATGTCGAAAACTTTATAAGAGTCGTTCCGGCCATCGAATTAACCGTCGTCTACGGTTAGGACGAACCCGTCGTCTACGTTGTAGACGTTCGAATCGTCGATAAGAATTACCTGTCTCGTTTCGTCGCCGGCGTCGATCGATACGCATGACGTCGGAAGGTCGATCGAAACCGCTGAGCGCGGTAAGTCGAAATCGACGTTCGATCGAGGAAGGTCGATCGATACTTCGGACGTAAGCGTATTATCGGCGCAAGCGGACATTAGACCGGGGTAAATGTCACCATCTCTCGTATGTAGCCACGAATCGGATCTTCTGTATCCGCATTAGGTGCCAACGCCTTCCGTTCGCCGGAGGTATTGTGTTCCGCCCATATTTCGATGCCGATGGACGTCCCGGCAGGAATCGTAGAAAAGTCGCCTTCCGGCGCGTACGCTAAGTTTTTATCAAGACCGACGGTCGTTTCGACGAGCCATTGCGTCGCTTCGGCGTCCTCGTCGAAAGCGCGGACGTAGACGGTCCAGTCGGTAAGGTCGACCGTAAAAGGACCGAATTTAACCGGCGCCTTCATCCCTTCTGGTATCTCGATCACTTCGCTCATATCGGTAAGGTAATGAACTCTAAGCGTTGTTTGTAGTCGTGTATCATAACCCTAGGCGTTTACGCTATCTTCTGAGCAAGGAGTTCGTAGACGCAGTTCGTCATGTCGATCCTATCTAGCGCGTCGGACAAACCGGCCCAGTCGAAGGTTACGTCGATCGTGTTCGTCGAACCGATCTCAGGAACCGATATTTCGGCCGTGTTATCGTCGTAGAAACGGCCGTCGTCTTCGAACTCGGTATACCCTTGCGCCCATACCTTTTCCGTAGCTCCGGCGTTCGAAACGGTCGCGATTAACGAGGCTTCCCAATAATCGTCGACGGCAGTATTTCCGAGCGAAACCGAAAAAGTCCCGACGACCGTCGATCCGAACTTGATCTTTAGAACTCCGGTTCGTGTAGTCTCGCCGCCGAGACGCGAATACGTTCCGCGGCAGGTTATCCGGAACGTCGATCCGGTTTGCTTCATCCTATTTAGCGGAACGGTCTTCGAACCGAACGCATTCGTCGCAGAAACGAGCGTCGTCTCGGCTAGATTACTTCCGAGTATCGTTACGCGCGTCGCCTGCGCAAACTGGATATGAATCCCCGGACCGGAATAGACGTCCGGATCTAGCTGGCCCTGAACGTCTACGACCGGTACGTCGTAGTTAAGCGCTCCGTCCGTTCCCGAAGGATACATCGTAATCGAAGCGTCCGTTTCCCCGCCGACGTCCGTTCCGGCGACGATAGAGATTATTCCCGTCGGATTAAGTAGCTGCGCGACGTCCGTCGACGAAACCGTAATATGCTTGAACTGAAGGATCGTATGAACCGTCGCGCCGTCGTCCCATTTAATTTCGATCGGCGTCGTAAAGCCAGAGTCCATTACGACGTCGAAGCCGTTTTCGTCCATGACTAGGCCGCCGGCCGCCGCCTGAATCTGGAACGTCGTTCCGTTCCAGCGGATGTAGTTACTAGCGTCTTTCTGGAAAAGAAACTGGCCGCTACTCTTAATAAAAGCGTTCCACGCGGATCCGGAGTAGTATCCCATATAGTCGGCGGCCATATATAAGCCGGCGCCCGCGCCGGTCGGCGCGGAGATACCGTTCGGGTATACGGCGCCCCAAAAATCGCCGACCGTATCAAGTCGTTGGAACTGATTCGTCAGGGGAACGGATTTCCCGCCACCCGCGACGACGTCGCTCGCGTCGTCCCACGTAACGGCGGCGCCGGCGTCGGTTAGGTTCGCGATTCCGCTTCCGCCCGTTATTACGATCGATCCGGAGAGAAGGACGTTTGTTGCGGCGAGATGCCCGGTTTTCGTTACCGCCCATCCCGTCGTACCGCGCGCGGTGATATTCCAAGACGCGTCGAAGGTCCCGTCGAAGTTAGAGGACCGCATAACGGGCGCCTGCGCTACGATCCCGTCGAAACCGAGCCTGAGAGCTACGATCGCGCCGGCAAGGACCGGGTCGCCGACGTCGACCGTAATCGATTGGCTTACGATCGTAACCGTAGCGGGATTTCCAGACGAAGCGTCGGCGTCGACCGTTACCTCGTAGTCCTGACCAGACGATATTTGCTGCAAGATCAGCGTATCGCCTTTCTTGACGTCGTCCGTTAGATTCGCGATCGATATCGTCGTCCGAGCGCCGTTATAGGCCGCGTTTAGCGTCCCGATCTGCTCGCCGGTCCGTTTTATTACCGCGTCAATCCGGTCGCTTTCTACGCTAAGAGAGCCGCGCGAAACGATCCCGTCGGCGTAGATAGGATCGCCGATCGTTACGGCGAACGTCGCCGAGTCGAACGTAAGCGTCTCGTCGCCGATTTCATGGTCGCCGTTTACGGTAAGCGTTATCGCCGCGGCTCCGGAAGCCGGCTCGATGCGCACCTTCTGATCGTCGTCTAGCGGATATCCGAGCGCCGTAATCGATATCGAAGTCCTCGTTCCGGATCCGTAGGTCGCCGCGGCGGTCGTCGTAGGCGTACCACCGACGATTAGCCGGATCGCTTCGCGCGTCGCCGTAATTCCGGTAAAAATCGAGAAGTTCGAAACCGCAATGGAGGCGGGATAACGAAGCGTCTTCGCGAGGTACTGACTTTCGATCGGAATCTGAATAGCACCGATCGCGGCGGCCGCGCTCGTCTTCGCGACTACGAATCCACCGTCGGGCGGTTTAACGACTAGATACTGCCCCTTCTGAATCGGTTGCGTCAGCGGATCGACGTCGAACTCGGTAAGCGTCGAACCGACCGCGTACGACTGCTTCGTTATCGCGACGAGGTCTTCCGAGGCCCGAATTCCGAGCCCCGTCGAAACGTCTATCGTAACGCCGGCGGCGGCCGAGAGCGACGACGCCGTAACGAACGGGTCCTCTATAATCGTCGGATTTGAGGTAACATCGATTTCGACGAGGTCGAGGGATATCCGCCGACGAATCGCGTCGAGGCGATAAGAGACGCAGATATAGTTTATTCCGTCGTAGACGAACGCTTGGTGCGGTAGGTAGTCGGCCGTCCCTTTAAGGCGAAGCGTACAGGTAAGGCGCCGGCGCGGTCCGGATCCCCGAACGAGAGCGCGACGAACCGAAAAGTAATCGAGCCCTACGTCGGTCGACGCTTCGGCGGAGTAGGCTCCTAGCTTCCAGCCGGTAGTCGGTATTTCGTCGCTTCCGTCGAGAACGGTTAACCGCGACATATGGTTATCCGACGGCCCGTCGCCGAGAAGCGTTTTTCCGAGGTCGACTTCCTGCGAATTATTCGAATCCGTATTCGTAAGGAGTAGCGTACTACTTTCGGCCGAAGCTTTCCCTGCGACGATTACGTCTATATCGACTTTATCCCATAGGAAGCGATCGATTTCGAAATACGACGATCCGAGATCGATCGTATCGACGCCTTCGTAGAGATCGAGTTCTAAGTTTAACTCGACCGTCGGCGCGGAAATAATCCGCTTTATCGAAGACCACGTCATTGGATAGGCTTCGAGCCGGTTCTTTTTCCCGCCCGGAGTAACGGAAGGCGTCCATACCTCGTTTTCGTCGTCCCAGTATTCGTAGTTACCGTCGAACTTCTGGCCCCAGAGAGCCCAGAAGACGGGCCGCGACCTCCGATCGTTTACCTGAACGCCCTCGCCGGCGTCGTCGTCCTTATGCGCCCGGATCTTCGCCGTAAACTCTAGCTGCGTTCCGGGAAGGATCCATCCGACGGTCTGCTTCCTATACTTCGTCGCTTGATCGGCCGGATCTCCTACGCCGTCGTAATCGATCGAAGTGAAGTAAAGACTCTTACTCGAATCAAACCCTTCGGCGTACGATCCGCCGGCGCCGGATTCGGACTCGGTCCAGAAGTCGGGATCGGATCCGGAAACGTCTTCGAATCCGCCGTTCGCGACGAAGAGGTCTTCTTTTACCGCGTGGTCGTACGAAATCTTTCCGCGCTGATACGAAAGCTTCCCGTCGAAATTTGCGCCACGAAGAAGTTCGCCGGCGTTCGTTCCTCCGACCGCTCCGATCGTAACGGCCGATACCGCGGCGACGGCTTCCGTTCCCGTCGACGATCCGGCCGAATCATAGTTCTCGGTCGTAAAGTTCGCGCCTGAATAGCCGCCGACCTGAACGGCGTACCACCGTCCAAGGACCTGAACGACGCGGACTTGCATCCGGCCGCAAAGCTCGTTCGCAACGCGGCGAGCCTTAAATACCGCGCCCGTCGTTTCGGCGAACCAGTCTTGCGAAAACCTGACAGCGGCTAACGGATCACCGGTTATATCGGCCGTCTGATGGTAGGGATACCAGTTCGCGTAGATCCGCGTCGAGGTTACGCCGAGATCAACGCCGACCTTCATTAACGACCGTACGAGGCCGTCTTTTACCGATATCCGCCCTGTATAGGGCGTTCCGGCGTTATCGTAGTTCTCGCCTTCGAGAAGCTTTAAGCCGCAGAGGAAGGTCATTTCGGCCGTATACTCGCCTTCGTCGGGCGATTCCCCCCAGACGTCGGTCTTCGCGAAGCCGATCCAGAAAGGCGCCCCGTCGCGGAGGATATCGGCGATCCATTCGCGCTCGTCGGCGCCGAATATCTCGGCTTGAAGAGTCTTATTCGGATCACGAACGCGGATCTTGCACGACGACGGCATAGCCGAAGAATTTTCGTTCTTCCCGTCGGCGCCGTAGGCGAACTTTAATCCTAGCGAAGCAATTTCGCGGTCGGAGGACGATCCGACGTAGGACTTCTTTTTAAGCCGTATATCGTAGGAGTGGACGCCGTCCTTCGTATCGATCTGGATCCGGTATTTCTGGCCGTACGCCATTAAGAGCGGCCCTCACGATCGTAGCGGTCCTTTACTCGGCCCCAAACGATATAGATATCTTCGCCGTCGATCCGCGTATCTGCCGGAACGATATCTCCGCTTCCGCCGCCCATCATGCGCGCCGACTGCGGCGCCGGAATTACTTTCGAGCCCGAAGGGAGGACAGCGATTTCTCCGCCTCTCTCGTGAAGTACCGACGGTCCTCCGGGGTGATTTCGCGTTCCCGAAGCAAACTTCGGAATCAGTTTATTGAACGCTACCGAAATCAGCGGACCGAGAATCGCAGCGGCGGCGAGTCCGGCGAATCCTTTCCTGAATTGCTTCGCTATACCGGCGGCGATCGCTTCTGCGAGACGTGCGCGGATAATCCGTTTGACGTTAGCGACGACGGCGTTCGCTGCGTCCTTCGCCGATGTGATTTGATCGCTATCCGCTTGAAGTAGCTGCGTCATCGTAGCGAGCCTCGCCGCCGCCTCTTGCTCGTGTATAGCTTTCCTTTTGGCCGCTTCTTCGCGCTCGGCGTCGGTCAGAAGTTTTCCTTGCTCGATCAACTGGCTCTGTAAATCGAGGTCCGCCTGAGCATCGATTTCGGCCATAGTGCGTTCTTCCTCGCGAATCCGAGCCTTGTTTTCAAGCTCCCACTCTAGCCACGCGATTTCGTCTTCTGACGCCTCTTTCTGGGATCCCGTCGGCGCAACTGGCTCCGGCGCCGAATCGGGAGCTTCGCGGCCGGTGAGCTCTATCTTCGTTTGGCCGATCAACTTTCTCGTTTCGAGTAAGGCGTCGTTTAGTTTCTTAACTCGTTCGGGCGAATCGCCGACGAGACTCGCCATTTTCAAATCGCCGCGTAACTGGTCTTCTTGGAGAGCGAGGAAGATCAACCTAGCTCGTAAAGCCGCTTCCGACCAGTCGTCTAGCGCACCCAGATTGGTATCGAGAGCGGAACTATTGTCGCCAATCGCTTCGTTAATCTTCCGCGTTATCGCGTCCCACGAAACGAAGCCGGCGACGATCGCTAGAATTACGCCGAGAAATACGCCGAATTTGCCCTTCGAAATCGTCGTATTAAGAATCGAAGTCGCTATCGCCGCACCTTTTACGGCGGCTCTATACGCGATAACCGCAATCGTAAGCGCGGCCGTTATCCGAATTCCTTCCTGCACTTCGCCTTGGTAGGTCTGCAAAAACTTTATGACCGTACGAATCGTGGCGATCGCGATTTCGAGACCATTTGCAATATTCTGGCCGACTTCCTTCGCCGATTCTTTTAGAGCCGGATCTTTTAGGAACTCGTTTAATTCCGTGGCGACCGTCTGAATCGGCGGAAGTAGTTCGATCGCAAGTTCTTCGCGGAGTTCTTCAAGCCGTCCCTTAATCTGGCGCATCTGATTCGATGCCGAATCCTGCGTACGCGCGAGATCGCCAACGGCGGCGCCGGCTTTTTCGTAGATCAACGCGAGTGATGCGGCGGCCTTTTCCTGCTGATTTAGTTGGCTCACCGATTCCTTGCCGGTTTCCATCAGCGCGCGCTGCTGAACTTCCGTCTCGTTTAGAACGATTCCGAGTTGTTTTAACCGCTCGCGCTCCCCGGTTAAGGCAGATTGTAGCGCACCGAAAGTTTGCTCGATCGGAACGTCGTGGAACGAGGTAAGATCGCCGGCCAGTTTCGCGACGTCGATCGACATTTGCGCGGCCGCCTCGTGAGCGAAGCCGGCGCCTTCGAGAATCGCACCCGTAGTCGCGAGAAGCCCTTCTGCGGTAGATTTTGATAGGCCGGAAAGCGCCGCGTACTGCTCGATATAGTCTTGAACAAGGGGCGTCGAGGACTTAAAGACTGCGCCGAGCTTACTTTGTCGTTCGAAGATTTCGGCGCTTAAACCAACGAGATCCGCACCTTCCCGTACGAGTCTTCGCGTCACACGCCGAAAGGAATCGACGGCTTTTACCATCAACCCACCGACCGCGAACGAGAAGGCGCTCCCCATATTGAAACCCGACTTCGTAGCGGACTTCGAATCCCGTTCGAGGTTTTTGACTTCCCCGTCGATTCCGCGGATACCCTTTACGGCTCCCTTATCGTCGACGACGACTTCTATCGCTATCGTGCGCGCCATTTACTTCCCCTTTTTAATCTGGCGTTCTAGCGAGGCGATATTCGAACCGACGCGGCCCCAGTAGACGAAGACTTCTTCGAGGTCGCCGTCGTAGGCGCCCATGTAATCCAGAAAAGACTCCGCGCGACCCTTCGAATCGACGGGCGCGAAAGCTTTCATAAAGCTGGATCGGCCTTTCGAAATAGGCTGGCCGGATTTCTTCCAGAGAGGAAGGAGGCGATTTGTCGCCCTTTCGTTCGCTGCCAGTACGCGCAAAAAAAAATCCGTAAGGACGTAGTAAGCGTATCCTTCGGCCTCGTCGATCGGCATATTTCGAATATCCTTCGGATTTAAAAGCGCTGCGTCGACTACGGCTTGCATCTGAGGAATTGTAAGCGAGACCGCGTCTAGCGTCTTCTGAGGGCTCGAAAAGAAGTCTTCGACGTTAATCCCGGCCGCAAGCGCGACCTCTTCGACGAGGCGAGGCGTGATCTTCTCCGGAGTTTTGAGTTTCCGGATATTCCGTTTCTTTTTACTGCGATATCGATCGAGCATTAGGCGGTCCTATCGGTTTCGATCGTTCCGCCGGGAGCGCCGGCCGTCGCCGAGTATTCGACTCGTTTATACGCCTTTCCTTGGCCCGGAGGACGAACGTTCGAATGACCAACCTTTACGCGGCATCCTTTCGTACCGCCGACGACTTTCTTGATAACCGTTCCGTCGGTATCGGTCGCCGTTAGGCGGAACCACGTCCGGACGCCCGGAACGGCCGGAGTGCCGTAGCAGAGGTGGGTACCTTGAAGTTCGACGAGGTCTTGTTCCTCTCCACCTTCGCCCATTCGCGTAGAGACCGGAGATTCTACACCCGGTTCGAAATCCTCGTCGAGCCAGTCGCCGACGTCGATCCACGTCGGGCCGACCGTAATCGCGGCGTTATCCGCGATATTCTGTTCGAGCGCTTCGGATATCGTAAACGAGCCGCCGGATAAAGCGACGGAAACCGTATAGGCTTTCGAATCGCCAGCCAACGTCACCTTATCGCCGATTAGGATCGTTCCCGTTCCGGTATCGCAAGCGATAACGGTATCACCAATCGAAAGCGAGGCGTCGTTAACGAGATAAGACGCGCCCGTACCAGGCGTCTGCCCGAACGGATAATCGTCGGCGTGTTCGATTGAGCTATAATCCATCGTCTACTCTCGAAAAGGTGAATAAGACCGACTACGTCTAGGTCTGATCGGCTTCGATCTGAGAGCCCGGAGCGCCGCCAGTCGAAGAAAATTCGACGCGTTTCGGCTCCTTACCCTGTCCCGCAGGACGTGGTGTCGAATGACCCACGCGTACACGCAGACCCTTCGAACCGCCGACGACCTTCGCGTACGAGGTCCCGTCGGTATCGGTGTAGCGAACGCGAAGCCAGGTACGCGTACCGGGAGCCGGCATCGTAGCGCCGTAGAACAGCGCGGATCCTTGAAACTCGACGCCGTCCTGTTCTTCGCCACCCTCACCCATCCGAACCGAAATTATATTTTCGACTCCGGGTTCGAGGTCTTCGTCGAGCCAATCTCCTAGATCGACCCAGTTCGGCGTTCCGCCGCTTCCCCATACGTAAGTAGATGAAGAATCAAATCCGTCAATATGCATTGTTCTTTCCGGTTATCGGATAAGGGTTAACTCTATGTGCCCATTCGCTTACGTTATCTCGGAATCCTCCGTAAGAAAGATGGTTACCGTATCGATGAATGGTTCGTCTTCACCGATTATGTATTCGAATTGGAGACTTCTCACGCGCGTAAACCTCATCGTTTTAGCAAGCTCTTTGATGAAGGCGCGCCGGAGCGTATCCAGTTCGGAATAGGATTTCTTCGAGCAGATATAGACGACGAATTCGCGCTCGGAGCGGAAGAGAAGCCTAGAACTCGACGTCGGAGTGTCGTCCGTTTCTCGCTTCCCGGTATAGAAAGCCGGATAGCGCGCGATTTTCGTCGGCAGCTTTTCCGAAATTTCCTTCGTCTTAAAGAGACTGGTCGCTTTCGCGGCCGCTATCAATTTGTCGACGTTCGCTTGCATTAGCGCAGTTTCGCGTCTATCGCTTCCCGGATATATTTATCCGTTTGCGGTTCTATAAATCGAAGAACGTCGTCGACGAACTTGACACCTTTCGTACCCTTTTTCGCGATCGTAGCGCGAACAGCGTAAGCGAGAGACGTCTTTTCCCGGCCGGTAAGACCGAACTTGACGCGCACCCATTTCAGGAAGGGTTTAATCGGCGCCCAGTGCGGTTTAGTCGGCTGGTCCACGTATTCCCAATAGGAAACGTGGGGACCCCATTCGAGACGGAAGCCAGATAGAAAACGTTTGACCATTTCGTCGATCGAATCGATTAGGTCGCCGGTAGCGCGGACCTTCCGTTGCCGGAGGTACGCGATCGCGCGCGCCGTCATTCGATCGCCGAGATCCGATAGTCCGTTCTGAATCGCCGCTTCGACTGCATCGATATCGTCTTCGAGATCGAAATTCGTCTTTATGCGGATCATAGAACGTAGACCGTGTCTTCTTCCGGCGTCGTCGCGTAGGGTTGGTCCGCGACTGACGTATGCAATGTTTCAAGGAGCGTTTTGGCCTTCCGGTAGAGGTCCGACCGATAAGCCGCCATTTCGCGGCGGCTCATTAGCTCGGTCGAGGTCTCCGCAAGGCCGATAGACCGGATAAATCCACCCTTTTCGGTAAGCCGAAGGTTTAGCATCGGAAAGGCCGCCCAGAACGAGAACCGCGCCAATACCTTGGTCAGCGTTACGTAACTAGCGTCTGCCGTTCCTAACGCGACGACTTCGTCGTAGCGCGTCGTTCCCAGAATTCGTTTGGCTTCGATAACCGCTTCGTCATAACCGAGAGTCGAAATCTTCTTTCCGAGGTCTTGGTTTACCGAACCGTTATCGTCGAGCGCGTTGAATTCCGCTATCGCCTTACCGTCTACGAGTGGTTTAGCCATCGTCGAATCCGGTTACTTCTTCGACTTCGAAGCGCGTTTCTTAGGCGCGGCCGGCTTTTCGTCGGCGACTTCTTCTTCGGCCGTTTCCGTTTCCGGATCAGCCGCTTCGGTAAGCGGTCCTTCGTAAAGCTTGTCTTCGCCTTCGACGAAGTTGGATTCGTTGATCACGCGGTAGCCTTTCCCATCGACTACTGCTACTGTTGGCACCTTTGCCATTTCGATATCTCCGTACGGTTAAAAAAGGTGACGAGCCCCGGTCTTTCGACCTACCGTGCGGTGGGAACTCTATCCCGCGACGCGTGTCGCGAGTTCAGGACGGACGAGATCAGTACCCCAAAGGATATCGAGCGCCCATCGTGTCTGGTAGTTCTCGCGCGAAACGGTCAGACGAAGCGGAAGGCGAGTAACCGGATCGATCGCCGTCAAGATCAACTGACCGAGGCCGTTTGCTGGCGCTTCGAGCGGACGAACGGCGAGGCCGAACGCGTCGCGATGAAACGCGATATTCACGACGTGATCCGCTTTAAACGTGATCACCGCGTCGTCAGCCGGAGCTTCAACCAATCCCGGTGAAAAAGCGAGACCCGCAATCGCGTTTCCGGAAGCGGTAGCCGCGGCCGTAACGACGTAAGTCTGCGTATCGCCCGCAATCGTAAAGATGTCACCGACGACGACCGTACCCGTAAGGGTGGCCTTATCGATATTCATCGTCTTCGCGCCGACGGCCGGCGTTCCGTTTACGAGCGGATTCGCGAGAAGCGTACCCGCCGTATGCGTCGGAATCTGCTGATCGTAGAACCAGTCGAAACCAAGCTTACGCCCGATTACGCCTTCGATGATCGTACCATCCCGATTCGTGAATCCGGCGTCAGCGAATTCTTTCAGGTTGATTGCGGCTTCTTCCGCGTCGGGATCGAGGATCATCCGGCGCGGTGAATTCGGAGACCGCTGAAGATTTAGAATCTTCCGCGCAGCCGTGGCCTCTGAGTAATCAGAACCAAACGGAGTCTGCGCCGCAACGCCGACGTATCCGTAGATGCCGGTGTATTTGGAGAGAACCGACGCGTTAAGCGCTTCGGCGAGGGCCTTCGCAGCCTCTCCAATATTCATGTTCACGACGCCTTTGTCGATCTCGCCAAGCTCTTTGTCGGTCAAGAAGAAGTCGGACTTCTTCCAGTTATCGAGCTTGATATCGGCCGTCGCCGCGGTAACATCCGCATTGGCCGGAGCCGTTACGGAAGGGACAACATCGGTTGCAGTTGCCGCGGACGGAATCTGCATCGAAATGGTTTCGCCCTTCTTCTTGACCTCAGTACCGAAATCGGTATTGACAGCGAGGGGCATGACAGTCTGGCCGCGAAGCGTTATTAGCGCCTGCGCCAGAATCTTGGGCATAATAGCTGAATAATCGTTCATTGGTCTAGCTTAGATTTGCTGGAGCTAGACCCGCGAAATCGCCTATTCGACAACCGTTGTTTCGCCTTTGACAACAGATTCCGGATCCCAATCACCGGACTGCAAGTCTTCGGTCGTAACTACTTTCGAACCGCTGGCCGCGTTCGGATCACCAGATCCGGACCCTTTCGGGCGTACACGATCAAAGTATTCGAAATTTGGATCTAGAGGTCGAAGCTGATCGAAAACGTCGCCGGGAGGCGCGTATTTTCCGTCGGTACCAATGACCGGATTACCCTGTTTATCCTCGAAGTAAGGTTCGCCCGATTCTTCGTCCTCTTTAAAACGGCCCGCGGCCGTCTTAATGAACTCTGGAATAGGCGAAAACGTCGTTAATAGACTTTCTTTCTTTACTCCTTTGCCCGGAGCGGCGGCGAGAAGATCGCGATGAAGGTTCCCGGTTCTTTCCTTACCGAGCGCCGTCGTCGTCGAATCGAGTTTCGTCTTCAGAGGCGTTACCTCGCGCAAACGAACACCGTCTTCGATCTTCTTCCGGTCTTCCGAGCTTATCTGAGCAACAGGCTTTAGGTCAACGTCTAAGGTGATTCCCCGGTTAAGAGCCGCTTGCTTAAACTGGTTGTCGTCGTCTAGGACTTCGTTCAACGCAGTTCGGTGCTTCGATTTCAAACCTGATAATCTGCCTTCGATCGTACCGTCGAATTGGGTTTGAGTCATGATGAGGAGCTTTCCTTCCTCATCTCCGACTATCCCTTCGATCTGCTCTCTGTCGATTTCGTGGGTTTCTTCCCCGATTTTTACTTTGAGCTTCATGCCTGTCGTTTTAGAATGCGGGGTGACAGTTAGCACCCTACTCCCCCTGATACAATTAATCCCTTTTCATTTGCCGTCGAGGTATCCGGCCGCGGACGCTAAGGTTTATCCGGTACGGAATCGAATTCGGAGCGGTAGTAAGGACCACTTATTGGGTCGTGCTACCGCCCCGTTTTCGAAGTTCTTGGCCGTCAGACCGAGACCCGTCGAGGGAAATGGTACGGCCTATGAGAAAATAAAACAACTCTTCGAGTAGTTTTTCTTCTGGTTTCGTTTCCTTTTTCTACTCGATGCGTTACTTTCGCCAACGTAAGAATTAAAAAAGTGACCGGCGCGGACGGTCCCTTTCTTGCCGCGATACCCGTCAACCGTGCGGTAATTCGGCGTCGGCGGTATTCCCGTCCAACGCAATGCAAGGAATCTTCGGCGAACGAACGACCGAACTTCGTCCGCGCCGCGTCGCCTCTTAAATAACCACGAGGTACGCCATGACTACGAACGATTCGACAGCCGTCGAGGAAGAAACCACTGTTGTAGATGAAACCGCCAACTCCGATGTAATCGAAGAAGGGCCCATCGAAGAAGAACCGGTTAGCGGCGACGGCGCAGTCGTAGAGGCCGAAGAACCCGCTTCCGAACACCGCGAATACGAGAGCGTCCGAACGCTCGTCGAGTTCGAAGACTCTGAAATCGTCGAAAAGGCGAAGACGGCCGCGACGCTTCAGTCCGAAGTCAAATCGCTTGAGCTCAGTAAGAAGGAGAAGAACGATAAGTATAAGTCCGCGATCGATGACCGGACCAACTCGATCAAGTCTCTCCTATCGCAGATCGGCGAGGGCGGTACGTTCCAGAACGTCGAATGCTACGTCGTAAAGAATCACGACGACGAAGTCCGCGAATACTATTCCGTCGACGGGGATAAACTGATCAAGACCGAGCCCTTCGGATTCGCCGATCGTCAACGCGGCCTATTCGAACTCGAACAGGAAAACGGCCGTCGAGAAGAAAAGGCGGAATGGGACGAACTCGCCACGACCGCGAAGAAGTGGCTATTCGAAAACGATTGCGACGAATCGAGTATAGATGACTACTCGGACGCGAAATTCCAGAAGCCGTTTGGAGCGCTGAGCGGCGCCGAGCTAATCGAAATCATTCAGTCGTTCGATCCGGAGTTCGGAATGGAAGAGGCGGATGAGTTTGACCCACACGCCGTGGAAGACACCGGCGAGGATACGTACGTAGAAGGTCCGTACGCGCAGGGTGAGGATCCGCCCGCTAACCCGGCGATCGATTACGAATCCAAGACGATTCGACTTCTCGTAGAGGACGAAGACGGTCCGATTACAGCGGATCAGATTCGCGCGATTCGCTCCTACGCCGATCCGAAAAACCTCTCGATCGAGTACCTAAACGGCTCATGCCTCGACGAATTCGGTAAAGACTTCTCGGATATATGCCAAGGTGAAGCAGCTATCCTGTTTCAGGCGATACGCTCTGCGGAGCCTAACGAAGTCGGATCCTCCGACGTCGACGACACACTCGGCCCCGCCGACGAAGACTCCTTCTAGCTATGGATAGGCTCGAAATAGAACGCCTATCCGCGAAGGACGTCGCCGAAATGATCGACGAGGCCGTCGCCGAACGAATGAAGCCGATTCTCGAATTCGTTTCTCTCGTTGAAGAACGACTAACGAAGTCGCGTCGCGCTATTCGCCCCGAAGAAATCGCACGCGATTGGTTCGGTGGGCGGATTAAGGCGAAAACGGTTCGGGAGTTCATAAATCGCGACGTCGACCCGCTTCCGGCTTCAAAGATAGGTCAGACGTGGTTCGTCGACGAAGACGACCTCGCGGAATGGCTTCTTAGGAACCGGGCGGATCGAAAGCTTCGACTAGTAACGGGCGACGGTCATTCGGCGAAGATTCACGATATGCGTCCCTCGCGAAACTAAAACTTCCGGCGGCGGCGGTAAGCCCTAGGCGCCATTGAACACGGCGATAAGTACGGACCAGCGGCACAATTCTGATGGGAAGCCGCACGAATGCAACGCCGTACCTATAAAGTGCGATCTATTACGTGTGCATCGCGTACCTCGAAATCGCTCTTGCCGCCGCCGGAACTCTAAATAAACCACGACGATGAAAGAACGACCAATCCTATTTAGCGGACCGATGGTTCGCGCTATTCTCGAAGGCCGGAAGACTCAGACGCGCCGCGTCGTTACTCAGAAAGACGCCCTCGAATGGCTTCGACCGGGGATGTTCACGAGCGAATTCGTCGCCTCAAAAGAAAACGGACTATCCCCCCTCGGTTATGCGGGAGACCGACTTTACGTGAGAGAAACCTGGGCTGCTCCTTGGGACTATGATAATTCTAAGCCGTCCGAAATAAACATTTCCGACGGACTGAAGGTGTGGTTCCGCGCCGACGGCGACTGGCCCCGCGGAGATAATGAGACGGCCGCGCGCAACGGGTGCGGCCGTTGGAGGCCGTCAATTCATATGCCTAAAACGGCGTCCCGTATCTGGCTAGAAGTGGTCGATATCCGGGTAGAGCGAATTCGGGATATTTCCGAGCGCAATGCCGTAGCCGTAGGGCTCTACAACACCGCCGACCACACTTTTCCGATGTGGACTGCTGGAGAGGGCTACAAGGAGCATTTCGAATTCCCCCGATCGGCGTTTATCGAACTATGGGATTCGCTCAACGAAAAGCGGGGATTCGGATTCGAAACCAATCCTTGGGTCTGGGCAGTCGCGTTTAAGCGGGTTCAGATCTAGCGAAATCCTCGTCGCCTGAACTACTTAAATGAGTATGGAACCCACTATTCAAAGACCGGCCCTTCGGTATCACGGCGGTAAATGGATGCTCGCGGATTGGATTATCGGCCACTTCCCAGATCACCGGATCTACGTCGAGCCGTTCGGTGGTGCCGGATCGGTCCTCTTTCGAAAACGACGATCCTACTCCGAAGTCTTCAACGATCTCGATTCGTTGATCGTCAATTTCTTCCGGGTTCTTCGAGATCAGCCCGACGATCTTATACGGAAGATCGAACTGACGCCGTTTTCGCGGCAAGAGTATACCGATGCGAGAGCCGACGTAGACGACCCTGTAGAATCAGCCCGTCAGATCGCTATTCTTTCGGGAATGGGCTTCGGATCTTCCGCGGCCACACGTCAGCATAAATCGGGATTCCGAAATCATGCTACCCGCGATAGGATAACGCCGGCACATGATTGGGCCACATATCCGGTCGCGCTCCGGAAAATTGTAGAGAGAATTCGAGGCGTTATTATCGAGAACCGACCAGCGACCGAGGTAATTAAAATCTTCGATCGGCCCGAAACGCTCTTTTATATCGACCCGCCGTATCTACCGAGTCTTAGAAATAGCCGTTTCGAATACCGCCACGAAATGACCGAAGAGGATCACATAGAGCTTGCCGAGATCCTTAGAGCGACAAAGGGCGAAGTCGTGCTATCTGGCTACGCGAGCCCCTTATACGATGAACTGTATTCGGGGTGGGAAAAACGCGGAAAGGTATCTCAAAAGGCGAGCGGGACGTCCGCTATTGAGAGTCTATGGATTAAGAATATCGGTCGCCGCCGGCAAGGAAGTCTCTTCCCCGGATCCTGACGAAACGTAGAAAAACGGTAGCGCCCGAAGCTTATCGTCGAGCCCCGTCCTTCCGAACTTCCGGATATACGTTTCGGTCTGCTTCTCCGAAGAATGCCGAAATAGGTTCTGAATCTCTTTCGTCGTCAGGCCGGCTTCGAGCATCGCGTCCGCTATCGAATGCCTCGCTACGTGCGTCGATAGACGGATGCTTTCGAGACCCGCGAGGACGGCGATCTTTTTCAGGTACTTGTTCGCGAGTGAGTTCGCGCGGCTTCTCGCGCGCTGATACGATTCTTCGTCTACGAGCGCCGATTCCTGAATCATATCGAATATCAATCCGTCCGGTTTCTTCCGAAATTGAAGGCGAGATTCTAGGATTCGACAGGCGACTTCCGGGAGAGGCATCATTACCGTTTTACCGGTCTTCTTCATTTTGTACCGGATAAACCACCAGTCACCACGGAATTCGACCTCAGACCAACGAAGGCGTATTATATCCGAGAAGCGAATCCCCCACGCGTAGAACTGAAATAGAAACCTGTCTCGGACCTTCTCGATCAGTCCGTCGAGCCGTATATCCTGAATCGCGAATATCTCATCGATAGGAAGCGGATCGACGTCGGCGTCTTCCCACTTTAGCTGAATATGGATGAACGGGTTATCTGCGTAGTCCATTTTCCGATCAGCGATCGCGAACTTGATAAAGGTCCGAATGATTTCAGCCGCCTTAGAGGACGTATTTAAATTATTCCCACGGACCTCCCGGCAGAACGTTATAAAGTCGCGAATGACCTTCGGCGTGAACTCGTCGAAATGGAGAATCCCCTTCTTCTTCGTGCCCTTTAGATATTCCTCGAATTTATTCAGCGCCTTTTGATACGACTTAAACGTCGACCATTGTCCGCGGCGGCGGTATCCGTCAACGAGTTCGCGAGCGTACGTAACGAAGTCTTCCTCCGGCCCCGACTCCCCTTCGAGTTCTTCCTTAATCTTCGCGACCGATATCCGGCGACCGGCGCGTATCATTTCGGATAGAAGTCGCTTCGCTTCGGTCTTACGTTCTTCGAGATGATCGTTTATTGAAACGAAGTCCGGATGCGTCTTTCGAACCTCTTCGGAAATCGGATTCCAGTCTTTTAATCGGACGGCGGCTTCGAGACGAATTCGGGCTCGATTCGTTTTATGGCGGATCAGAAGGTAGAGCGGAATTTCGCCGTTCGGACGGATTTTATCTCGTCGAAGCTCGATTCTCACTTTCGCCATGGGAAATTGGCCCGGTCAGGTGGCTACAGAGGTGGCTATTTTTGAATCCGAAATGAATACGAACGCGTCAGGAGCGTATTAATAGCCGTTCGCGAAGGTACGATAATCGCCACCCAGATATCAATTCCGACAGAAAGCGGCTTAAAACGGACGGAATGGCCCGTTCCGCCCCTGACCACCACGGCGCTACTCATGCGCTGAACTGTTCCTTTCAGACAGGTCGACTGCGCTCCACGATTTCCTCAAGATCCAAGAGTTGCACACGGCTTGGAAGCGACCGTATCTTTTCGGCCGCTTCAACAGGGAGCAATTGGTCCGGTAGTTCAGTTTGGTTAGAACGCCTGCCTGTCACGCAGGAGGTCGCGAGTTCGAGTCTCGTCCGGACCGCCATTTAAGCCCTGATGCATTTGAAAATGTGTCAGGGCTTTGTCGTTTCAGGTGGTGATTGCTCATCCGACGTTCAGAGACCATATTGCAGCGACCGCAATAAGCCGCACATCAAAATGACCGAGTTAAAAACCAAGAAGAATGACGCGTCCGTTGCCGAATTCCTGGAAGCGGTAGAAAATGAGGATCGGCGAAGCGATTCCTACGACGTGTTAAAGATCATGGAGGAGATCACGGGTGAACCGGCAAAAATGTGGGGAGCCACAATAGTCGGCTTCGGCTCGTATCACTACGTTTATGCATCAGGTAAAGAGGGTGACTGGATGGTGACCGGATTTTCTCCTCGAAAGCAGGCAATGACTCTGTACATCATGGCAGGCTTCGATCGCCACGATGAGTTGATGGCCCAGCTCGGCAAATTCACGATCGGAAAATCATGCCTGTATCTGAAGCGTCTTTCCGATGTTGATGAATTCGTGTTGCGAGAACTGATTACGGCATCATGCGACCATATGAAAACACTCTATCCTGTATGAAATCCGCATTTCTCTGCCTTCTGGCGCTGACGCTTGTCGCAGGCTGCAACACTCCGGACGTCCCGCCAAATATCATCTACATCCTTGCCGACGACCTGGGATACAATGAGCTCGGTGCCTATGGACAAGAGATAATTCGAACACCCACCTTGGATCAGTTGGCGAGTGATGGGATGATGTTCACCCAGCACTACTCAGGTAGTCCCGTTTGTGCGCCCTCGCGCGGCACTCTGCTTACGGGAAAGCACACGGGAAATGGATATGTCAGGGACAACAAGGAAATGGGCGGATGGGGCCCCGACGAACCAGAGGGGCAGCTTCCACTACTGGATTCAGAAGTGACCATCGCAGAGATGCTGAAGCCTCTTGGATATCAAACCGGATTCGTAGGCAAATGGGGTCTCGGTGGACCGGACTCAGAAGGCCATCCGAATAATCAAGGATTCGACCAGTTCTACGGTTACCTGTGTCAGCGCGTCGCCCATAACTACTATCCGTCCCATCTCTGGCATAATGACGAGCCCGACAGTCTGGAAGGACAAGAGTATTTCGCGGCTCATCAGCGAATTGAGGCTCCTCTTTCATCCATCGATGAATACTATGCTCGATTTGCCGGGGAGCACTATGCTCCCGATTTGATGCTGGACTCAGCTCTTGAGTTTTTGGAGACCAATCGAACGAATCCTTTTTTCCTCGTGTTTGCCACCCCGGTACCCCACCTTGCTCTGCAAGTACCGATGGAGTCATTGGAGGAATATCCAGACTCCATGGATACGGAGCACTTCCTTGGAGGCTCTTACCTTCCTCATCCTCGGCCCAAGGCAGCATATGCCGCGATGATCACCCGAATGGACCGGGATATCGGCACGCTCCTCGCACGACTCGAAGAGTACGGTCTGGATGAAAACACAATCGTCATTTTCAGTTCTGACAACGGAACTACTTACTCTCGAGGAACGGACGCCTCCTATTTCAACAGTGTGGGAAATTTGAGAGGGCTGAAAGGATCTGTTTTTGAAGGAGGTATCCGGGTACCCATGATCGTTCGCTGGCCCGACAATATTGCTCCTGGATCGTCGACCGACCATGTTTCGGCTTTCTGGGACGTCCTGCCGACCATCGCTGAGATAACCGGGGCGACGGTGCCCGATGGAGTGGATGGAGCGTCCTTTTTACCTACGCTGAGGGGTACAGCCCAGAACGCGGGGTCTCCCCTTTACTGGGAATACCACGCTTTTGGAGGTATGCAGGCGGTCAGAATGGGCGATTGGAAGGGAGTGAGACTGGAGATTCGACGTCAGGACGATTCTCCCGTACTCCTGTTCGATCTGAATACGGATGAATCGGAACGCCTCGATGTGGCCTCAGACAATCCTGAAATCGTAGCTATGATTCGCGAAATCATGGATGCCAGGCGGCCTTCAGAGATCGATGACTGGAATTTTGCTCGAGACGTCGAACGATAGCTCAGTTCCTGGGCATCACTGGCTTCACTGGCTGCGTCCAGGCCCTCTCAAACTCCCCGCTGAAATTCGGATTGTGTTTGGCAGTGCTGGAGGTCACTCTGGCTCGAACGAACATTTCTTCTCCGGTCAACGTGAAATTCGCCGCCGGACCTTCAACCGATTGAAGCAGCTTTCCGATTTCATCGCTGTATTGATACGCTAGAAAGTCACCCGATTCGGGATCCGAAACCTCAACGGTCTCGAGGTCTTGTCCTTTCATTGTGCCAAATAGTTCGATCCTGTAACTGACTCCTTCTTGTGCTTCAACTGTGATGGCCACCTGACTTCCGTCAAAACTCACTTCCGACAACATGACACCAGAGGAAGCATAAAATCTTCCTTCCTCCATGGCTGGGATAATCGACTCCGGGCTCAACGCATCTGCCTGGACCATGACCCAACCTCGACCCGCGTTCGCCTTTCCTATTGCCTGCTCCTGAAAGTGATGGGCGTCATCCGTTCCGATGCCAAACATCAACGGCTTGTCATTGCGCAGTCTGATGGTGTTGACGACGTCCCACATCTTCTCCATGCTCATCCGGAGTGAGTCGCCCACATTATTGACGGAAGGGTGCCCGTTATAGACTTCGAAAAAGCGTTCCCCATCTATCTGCGCCAGTTCGTCCGCCCGTACTCCCCAGACAAAATTGGGATGATTGATATGCGGCATCACGGGGCGATTGAGGCGTTCACCTTGAGCAAGAATCGCGTCGACATTCTTCTGCATCACATCTACCACACTTGTGCCACCGAGCGGCTCCACGTACTCCGCGACATTAGTAGCATTGATGTGTACAGGCTTGCTTTCGAATCTCGATGTGACTTCTTCCGCACGGATCATCAGAAAAATACCCTCTTCTTCGAATCTACTGGCATATTCCTCATACTTCTTCAGCCGTACAAAAACTGAATCGTCGGTCTCCCTGGACTCCACCCAACCCTCTGGGCTCCCTTCCGAATAGCTGAGGTATATCTGATACCTTGGATGGGTCTTTGAAATCCCAAGCCACCTTTCAGCATCCGCGATAACATTGTGGTCGGATATTGCGAGGAAGTCATATCCCTCGTCCACATACCACGCAGCAATCGTCTCGGGGAAGTCATCGCCATCGCTCCAGAATGAGTGCGTATGCAAATTACCCTTGTACCACGTGGACTCAGGAGCCGAAGAGCATCCTGCACTGAGCAGCGCGACGACAACAAGCAGATTTCTTTTCATGACGTACCTCGGGCTCAATTCAGCCCTGTAAAATAATCCGTTTTGCTTCTGGACCGTGGTTGAATAATACATCCAAGACACTCATTCCGGGTATAAAATCCGGAAAATTCTGTCTGTAAGAAGGGTGCTCATACTCGGTATCCTTTTCCGCAGATCGACTCTCTGAGAGTCTTCCCGAGTCACCAACGTTCATTTCGGTATCCAATCCGATCGCGCGAACGCACCAGATGGTGGTCGAGCAGGTGAGATCCGCGAGCGTCCGATGTTCTTTCAATATGATATCACTGATTTCCTGGATGAAATACTCGTAGTACGGAGAAGTTGAGTAGTTGTACTGCAATCCTTTCATGTGTCGGGTTTTCCATTCCCTCGGGTGACTCGGAATCATCTCGTTGATTTTCCGCGCAAATTCTCCGGACTGCAGGGGCACTGTCAGCCACTGCCATCCATCAGCGTTCCGAATTTTCGTCCGATTCTGAAACGACTGTCTACTGTACTGATTTTCTCCCAGGAGAAAGCATCGTTTCACCTGACCGATTCTCCACAAGGTCTCAAGTCCCGGAAAGTATTCCGGAGAAAGGCTCGCAATGGGATCTAGTTCAGGCATGAGTCGACTGTCCATTGAAGCGGAACAGTATATTGGATTTCAACCACTCTTGAAGGTAGTGGCTCATCTGTCGAAGTCCGGCGCAAATAACATGATCAGGAAGGCCCCAGCTCTACAACCACCTTGCTCCGTTGGGTTGATCGCCCCGGCGTCGGCTCCGCGAACCGAGGATTCTCTTCGCCAGGGGGTGGAAAACCTGGAAGCCCGGGGAATCAAGGTTGTTACAAAGAGATCGTCGTTCGAGGCTACAGGCTACCTGGCCGGAACGGACGAAGATCGGCTTGGCGAGCTTAATGCATTTCTACAAGACGATTCCGTAGATGCTCTTTTCTGTGTACGCGGAGGCTATGGCTCTCTTCGCATATTGAGTCAGATCGACTATGAGGCGGCTCGCAAGCATCCGAAACTACTGGTGGGCTACTCCGATACCACGGCGCTCCAACTGGCAATGTTCAGGCATGCTGGCTGGGTCGGTGTATCCGGCCCTATGGTCGCCGTTGAATGGTCAGAATCTTCCTGTCCATCGTGCGACCATTTTCTGGACCTGGTCTCACCTTCCTTCGAGCCGGGCGCGCTGGATCCAATACATCCACAGATGCGCGTCCTTGTCGAGGGAATTGCAAGCGGCAGACTGCTTGGCGGCAACCTTTCGCTGATTACACGGCTGATCGGGACTGATTTTCTTCCCGACCTAGCTGGTTGCGTGCTTTTTCTTGAAGAAATTGGCGAAACACCTTTCCGTATCGATGGATTGCTCGCCCAGATGCATCTGGCGGGCATTCTGGATTCACTGGCCGGAGTCGTGTTGGGTGGGTTTACAGAAGGCAAAGTAGAGGCGGGCAAACCGTCTCTCACGTTGGAGGAGGTGTTTGATGACTACTTTGGTGACCTTGGAATTCCGGTAGCCAGTGGCCTCAGATACGGACACTTCTCCGATAAAATTTCAGTTCCCATAGGGGTGCAGTGCCAGCTCAATGCGTCCAACGGCTTTGCTTCGCTGACTCTCATGGAATCTCCCGTCTTGACCAGCTAGGCACCGTATTCATCCTGTCTTTTCGATTAGGCACACCTCAATTTCGTAGGTTGCGTTCCGTCCACTTCAACCGTCTCAATCTGTCTTCTCTCTGTTCATGAGAATAGCGATTTTCGCTTCCGGTCGCGGATCCAATTTTCAAGCAATCGCAGACGCTTGCCGCACAGGTGAGATCCCGGCTTCCGTTGTATTGTGTGTCGCGAGCAGTGCAAGTTCAGGGGTATGTCATCGAGCCCGAACTCTCGACATTCCCGTGTATGTAGTCGAGAGCATCGACGACTTGGAATGTGAAGAATTACCAGCAGTTCTCGCTCGTCATCAGGTGGATTTGATTGCTCTGGCCGGGTTTATGAAGAAAATCCCCGCGTCCCTGGTCCGAGCCTTTAAGAACCGAATGCTGAATATTCATCCCGCCCTCCTTCCGGCCTTTGGAGGAAAAGGAATGTATGGCATTCGCGTCCACGAGGCGGTAATAGCCCAGGGTGTCCCCTCTTCAGGAGCCACTGTTCACATCGTGGATGAGGAGTACGACACGGGACCGATTGTCCTCCAGGAGTCGATCACAGTTTTGGACACAGATACGCCCGCTTCTCTGGCATTGAGAGTACTGGAAGTGGAACACCGGCTCTATGCGAGGGCGATTGACCTGTTCGCCAGAAAAATGATACAAATCAATGGCCGCGAGGTCATCATTCAACCCAAATCCTGAACCATTAATGATCAACGTCAAAGATCTACCGACTCCCAATGATGAATATCCTATCCGGAGAGCCTTGTTGTCGGTTTTCGATAAAACTGGGATCGTTGATTTCGCCCGTGCACTCGAAGGTCACGGTGTGGAATTGATTTCCACTGGAGGCACAGCAAGAGTACTCGCAGAGTCAGGTCTGCCGGTCACTTCAGTCGACTCACTTTCCGGATATCCAGAAATTCTCGGGGGTCGAGTAAAAACTCTCCACCCTGCCATTCACGGAGGGCTGCTTGCTCGACGAACAGATCCTGAAGATTTGGCAGAACTCGCGAAACAAGAAATTCGAGAGATTGACCTGGTAGTGGTAAACCTCTACCCTTTTGAAGAAGCAACGTCGGGAGAAGATGTCACTGATGCGACGGCTATCGAAAATATTGATATCGGTGGCCCTACGATGCTCCGCGCCGCGGCCAAAAACTTCTTCTTTGTAGGCGTTGCGTGCTCCCCTACATCGTATACAAAGATTTCAGACGAACTCGACAAAACCGGTGGCTCCCTAACGCTCGCCACACGCCGCGAACTGGCATCAGACGCCTTCAGTCACACAGCTCGCTATGACGCAGCCGTCACTCGATATTTCACGAAACGCGCGAGCGGTTTACGGATTGACGAGCCCCTCCAACAGACATTGAGGTATGGAGAGAATCCTCACCAGTCCGCCGATCTTTTTGGTAATACCAGTTCACTCTACACTCAGCTCCACGGCAAGGATCTCTCCTTCAACAATATTCTGGACCTGAGTGCGGCGCTCATTCTCATTGACGAGTTCAAACACGGCTCACCGACAGTCGCGATTCTGAAGCACACCAATCCGTGTGGGGTGTGTTCTGCGAAATCACTGTCTGATGCATATCATAAGGCATTTTCGACCGATCGACAGTCCCCCTTCGGCGGAATCGTAGTCGTCAATCGAGCACTTGATTTCTCAACGGCTGAGGCCATAGACAAGGTTTTCACAGAAATAATAATCGCTCCCGATTTTGAAGACGGCGTACTTGAGTTTCTCAAACAGAAAAAGAATCGCCGAATAATCAGAATGCTTCGCGAGGCATCAACGGATGCCACCATGGATGTCCGATCTGTGATTGGTGGCTATCTGGTTCAGGAAAGAGATCCGATTTTGGGGTCATCTGAAGACTTGAGAGCCAACTGCACGGTGGTTACCAAACGAAAGCCCACCGAGGACGAATGGCGCGACTTGGATTTCGCCTGGCGCATTGCCAAGAACGTGAAGAGTAACGCCATCGTCTACGTCAAGGGAGGTCAGACCATTGGAATCGGGGCAGGCCAGATGAGCCGAATTGATTCTTCTGAGGTCGCTGCCAATAAAGGTCGCAAGTCAGGTCTCGACTTTTCGGGATGTGTCCTTGCGTCGGACGCGTTCTTCCCGTTCGCGGACGGCCTTATGGAAGCCGCCTCCAGTGGGGCTCAAGCGGCCATTCAACCTGGTGGGTCTATTCGCGATGACGAGGTCATCGCAGCGGCAGACGAGCACGGCCTGGCCATGGTATTCACTGGCAAGCGACATTTCAGGCATTAGTCAGCTCGATTGGTCATTGATCTGGAGCAGAATTTCCTTTTATTCCAGTCTTGACAGATCGAGTTATTAAATCGTTGAGATGAACAGTCTCTGGGAACGTATTCGTGATTGGGCCCTCCTCGGAGGCTTACTGTCCATTTCACTGTTGGTACTGCTTACAGCCAACGAACCCATGCTTCGTGGACTACGTGCGCGCTCACTAGAGGCGACGGCGGCAGTGGAGGGCATGTTTGCGGGATTAGGTCGATACGTAAGGGCGGTGGATGAAAACGACCGGCTCCGGGACCAGAACATCACATTGTCCAACCAGGTCGCTCTTATGCGCGCTGCTGAAGCTGAGAACCACCGATTAGAGGGTCTTCTGGAACTCGCAGACACACTTAATTACAATGTGAAGGCGGCACGCGTCATATTTAAAGACATTACCCTCCAGAGAAACGAGATCATGCTCGACGTCGGTCGTGTGGATGGCATCCGGGAGAACATGGCCGTTATCGACACCCGTGGGATCGTGGGAAAGGTCATCCTCGTTTCAGAACATAGCTCAAGGGTGATGACATTTTTGAACACAGATTTTTACGTTCCAGCCAGAATCCTACCTTCGATGACCGATGGTATTCTGCGTTGGAAGGGGGATCGATTCAATCGGTTGGTTCTCGACCACGTTGTTTTGTCTGCAGAAGTGGCCGTATCAGACCAGGTGGTGATTAGTGGCTCCTCCAGTATTTTCCAGCCTGCGTATCCCATCGGCTCCATCGACTCTGTTTTTGTTGAGCCTGGGATGAGCTCCTGGACGATTTTCGTATCCCCATTTTCCCAAATAGACAACATCAGCCACGTTTTTGTCGTAACGACACCTCCTGCCAACTCGGTCGAGATCAATGTTATGCTGGAAACGGGAGCTTCCGGTGAAGAGCAGTCGGACGGATAAGACAGAGTCTGTGATTCACCGATTCAAGAGACGCCACCGAGGTCGATGAATAGCTGATAACCTATTTCCAACAGCATGTACACTCCTAAAAAAGTAGCTGCCCTGCTCATTCTTGTTGCCGGCATTCTAAGCGTTTTATCGCCTTTATCAACCGCTCAAACAACATCAGTCGAAGAACTCCGAGGCGCTATTGATCTCGCAATCGCAAAAAGCGATATGCCAAACTCCTGGTGGACGATTCTCGTCAGAGATGCGGAAACCGGATGGCCGCTGTATGAAAAGGATACGGGACGAAGCTTTATTCCGGCTTCCAATACCAAACTTTATACCGCGGCCTCAGCCCTGGATGTATTGGGACCGGATTATCGCTACGAGACGGCTATCTGGACAGACGGAGTCGTAGTTGATGGATTACTTGTCGGAAATTTGATAGTGAGAGGGTCGGGTGACCCTGTAATTGGTGGGAGATTCAACGACGGCGATCTCACGGAGACCTTCCGAGCGTGGGCCGATTCGCTCAAGGCGCGAGGCATCCACCGGATTGAGGGTGATATCATCGGGGATGACGATGTTTTTGACAATGTCAGCCTCGGATATGGCTGGCAATGGGATGATCTGTCCTTCTGGTATGCAGCTGAGATAAGCGGTTTGTCTTTCAATGACAACTGCGTTGACTTCCAACTCGTTGCTCAACAACTCAATATGCCCGCTGAGCTCACGTGGTTTCCGTCCATGACATCCTACATCAGCGCCGAAAACGCGTCGCTGACAGTGGAACCGGGGGGATCAATACAGGAAGGGTACTTCCGAGAGCAAGGGTCAAACGAGTTCCGGTTTTCTTCCCGGGTACCACAGGGAAAAACCGATCTTGAGTCCCTGACAGTGAGCAATCCTACGGCGTATTTCGTCCACGTTCTGAGGGAGACACTCCTGAGTGAGGGAATTTCAGTCGGTGGTAGCCCTGTGGACGTCGACGCCATGACGCTGAAGCCCGATTACGAGAGCCTCGACCGTCTTTTCGCCCACCATTCGCCTCCGTTGAGAGACATTGTCAGTGTCCTGCTCAAGCGTAGCCAGAACCTTTATGCGGAGCAGGTACTTCGAACCATAGGAGCCGAATCTCCTCTCCATGATTCGAATCTTGAGCCTGGGTCTGCAGAAATGGCGCTCGCTCGTGCTCGCCAGGTATATGGTGCAGCCGGAGTGGACACACTACGCCTTCAACTTGTTGACGGATCAGGATTGGCGAGACAAAATCTGGTCACGTCCACCATGACGGCTAACCTACTCTCTTTTATGTACCACCATTCTGATTCAGCAACGAGAGACGCGTTCATCGAAGCGCTTCCTATTGCCGGCGTGGACGGGTCGCTGTCTTCGCGCATGAAAGGCACCCCCGCGGAGGGAAATGCCAGGGCGAAGACCGGGACGTTGGGAAATGCCAGCGCGCTGAGCGGTTATGTAACAACATCAGCCGGAACAGAGCTCATCTTCTCGATTATGGCAAATCACTACACGGAGTCCAGTGCACGCCCTCGGGCCCTTCAGGATCACATTTTGACCATTCTTGCGTCCCACACCAGGTAGTGCCTGGAGACCTTTTGAGATGGAACCAAGTCCTGTAAAGAGAGGTACTTGGGCCAATGATATTTATTGTGTTAATTGTATTTCAGTAGTGAAGTTTTCCTCTTTGAAAGATTCTTCTGCGATAGATTCTTCAGTCTCACCGAATCGTATCCGCAGTACCACCGTTCTTGGTATTCGGCATAATGGCCGTGTCGTGCTTGGCTCGGACGGTCAGGCAACCATGGGTGACACCGTCATGAAGAAAAGCGCGCAAAAAGTCCGCACGCTCTACGACGGAAAAATTTTGTCGGGATTCGCGGGGGCTACAGCGGACGCGTTTACCCTATTTGAGCGCTTCGAGGAAAAACTCCAGCAATACGGGGGAAACGTGACCCGAAGTGCCGTAGAACTGGCTAAGGATTGGCGAACCGATCGATATTTGCGCCGTCTGGAAGCGCTACTTGCGGTCGCCTCGGCCGATCGACTCTTGCTCATCAGCGGAACGGGCGATGTCATTGAGCCTGATGACGAGATTCTCGCGATCGGGTCTGGAGGACCGTATGCACTCGCAGCGGCCAGAGCGATGGTTAGACACGCCCCCGACCTGGATGCTCGCTCGATTGTGGAGCAGTCTCTTCTCATCGCATCGGAAATCTGTATTTATTCGAACGACTCTCTCACCATCATCGAATTGGAAGCATCGAGTTCTACCTGATCCACGCCCGGACGGGTAAGCATTTACTTTATTTTACACTGCAATGTCATGGCAGGAAAACGATCTCTCTCGGACCGTCGCTCACGATCCCGAAACGCCATCATCCTGATTGACTACACAAATGTGTTCGGTGTCGTTTCGGAACGCACAGATAACGACCAGCCGGATGCAGTTGTACTCGATCTGATCAAAGCACTCAATCGTCACGCGACAGATCATCTCGATCTGAAGCCTGTACGGAGTATCGCATTTGCGAATCTCCCTCCTGGCAATATTTGGGGACATCGCGCGACTGGAGCGTGGCTCTCTCAAGGAATTGAACCAAGATTCACGTATGCCCGGTCTACCGATGAGGCTTCCGCCATCGAGATGGCGATGGAAGCGCTCGAGCTGGCATCGAATAATGGGCCCAAGACTGCATTTGTTCTTTTATCGGGCAATCAGTGGTTCGTACCGCTCGTACAGCGACTTCAGCGGCGTGGACATTTCGTGCTGATGGCAACACTGGAGAGCCCGTCACAAGCAGATCATCTTCCCCTGGACTGCCAGGACGCCTACTTGAACGCAGATTTCTTGTTGGGTGGACCAGGCCGTAATTTGGATTTCAACAGCGAGACCTCAGAGGACACCTCTCAGGAGGCCGTTTCGCACAAACCGACAGAAATCAAACGACTGGAAGATGACGTTGTTAAGCGCACCCTCGAATTTATTGACTCCTATTTTGGTCAGTACGAGGAGATTTACCTGACGCCGCTGCTCAGAAAGCTCTCCGAAATCTACGAAGACTCGGGAGATGAGCCGAAAACTCTTATCAACGATCTCGAGGAAGCGGGAGCGGTTTGGCTCGAGAAACGTAGAGGGTTTCCGCACAATTACACCGTACTCATGATGAATGAAGAGCATCCGGACGTCGCAGAGATCAAGGAAGCTCACACTGCCGCCGACGCGGACTCCTATGACGAGTATTACGACGAGTACCCGAAGCCTGATGAAGACTCCACATTAGATGCCGAGCCCACCTACGATGATTCTGAATACAATGAGACCGAGTATTCAGAGTCGTAATCGCTCCACTCCACCTGTTAATTCTGTTTATTCATGACCATTCAAAACGAGCTGACACCCCACCAAATCGTCGGTGAGCTGGATCGGTACATCATCGGTCAACACGAAGCTAAAAAGAGCGTGGCCATTGCGCTACGCAATCGATGGCGACGCCTCAACGCGGCTTCTGAAATGCGCGAGGAGATCATGCCGAATAACATCATCATGATCGGGCCGACCGGTGTGGGAAAAACGGAAATTGCTCGCAGACTGGCAAAGCTGTCGGGAGCACCGTTCGTCAAAGTTGAGGCAACCAAGTTTACTGAGGTTGGGTATGTGGGCAGAGACGTCGATTCGATGATCCGCGATCTGTGTGACATTTCCATCAACATGGTCCGGGAGGAACACACTTCATCAGTCCAGGAAAAGGCGGTCCAAAGGGCTGAAGATCGAATACTGGACATTCTCATCCCCCCAGCACCCGTCGTTCCGTCAAACGTCCCCGTCATAACCGGGCCTGGATTTGAGATGCAGCAAGGACAACCATCGGCGCAGGTGGGCGCCGCGTCCATTGACGACCATGTTCTCAGGACTCGAACGCGAGATAAGTTCAGGAAGAAATTGCGCGACGGAGATCTGGATGAGCGGGAAATTGAGATCGAGGTGTCCAGCGATCAATCTCCCATGCTTCAGGTTTTTGGCCCAATGGGCGTAGAGGAGATGGGAGTCAATATGCAGGATCTTTTTGGAAATCTGGGTGGAAAAAAGAGCAAGAAGCGTCGCGTTCCCGTCGCCGAGGCTCGGGAAATACTGACCCAGGTAGAGGCGCAAAAACTTATCGACATGGACAAGGTGACCAACCAAGCACTCGAACGGGTCCAACAGTCGGGCATTGTATTCATCGATGAAATAGACAAAGTGGCGACGCGAGGCGGGGCAGGAAAATCTGGTCCAGACGTTTCTCGAGAAGGTGTTCAACGCGACTTACTCCCTATTGTGGAAGGCTCAAGCGTCAACACGAAGTATGGGATGGTCAAGACAGATCATATTCTTTTTATCGCTAGCGGCGCCTTTCACATAGCGAAACCCAGCGATTTGATCCCTGAATTGCAGGGTCGATTTCCGATCAGGGTTGAGCTGGATAATCTTACGGAAGAGGATTTTTACAAGATTCTGACCGTTCCCCAGAACGCCCTTTTAAAGCAGTACAAGGCATTATTGGAGTCTGAGGGTGTTGATGTAGAGTTTACCGATGAAGCCGTAAGGGAAGTAGCACACATGGCCGCTGCCGTAAACGAAGACGTAGAAAATATTGGTGCCCGCCGCCTGCACACCATTCTTACGACCCTTCTCGAAGATATTCTGTTCGATGTGCCAGACGCGATGCGTGACGATCATTTTCTGGTCGATCGCGATCTTGTCCTATCGAAATTGGCTGAGGTGGTCGAAAATCGAGACCTGAGCCAATACATCCTATGATGGCTCTTCGCGTCATCTCAAATGCCGCGGACGCAGCCAGCGTTTGGGATGAGAGGTACTCTGCGCAGCATGTCGCCTCCCCATTTTGTGATTTCGAGTTCATCGAATCGCTTGCAGAACTATTCGGTTGGCGGACTTCCACAGTAATAGTTGGGGATGTGCTCGCTGCCCGAGTCATCGTGCGATCGAGAGGCCCTCTGAAGGACATTGTCGTACCTCCGTTCTCCCCCTATTCGGCCATTCTACTGAATCCAAAGGCGACTGCTGCGGAGCGTGACGGTGCGGTTTCCGCGCTAAATGAATCGGTTGAGGCGCTCCCCTACTCGCGTTTGTTCTCTCTTGATCCAGAATATTTTCCGACTGATTCGAGTCTGAACGGGTTCACATCGCAGGAGCGCTTTACGTATGTGTTGAAGAATGCCCCCGTGGAAGAGGCTATCGCCGAATGGTCGTCTTCCAGCAGACGTACATTTCGAAAGCATTGGAAGGAGTACGAGTTCTTAGGCGACGGCGTTGATATTGAGGAGATTGCTGAGATGACCGGCCAGGGATACAAGCAGAGTGGCCGCAAAATGGCTCTGAATCCGTTCATCCTGAGCGCGTTTGCGGAATCACTGATCAAACGCGGCCTGGGAATGGCGGTCGGACTCAGAAACCGAGAGAACGGCCGCCTGGAAGCTGGAATGGTCCTTTTGTCAAACTCTACAACTGCCTGGTGCTGGCTTACCGGCAGCGTTCGGGGGCCTTCCATGACCGTTCTTACGGCACACGCTCAGCAGTTTCTACACGCCAAGAACGTCCGCCGCATGGATCTTATGGGAGCAAATACTCCGACCATCGCAGAATTCAAGAGACGATTTGGAGGAGATCTGCTATCCTATTGCCATCTTTCCAGACGCTCAGTGCTGTCTGCTGCGCTGGAGAGTCTACGAAGCCATCCGGATGTAACCCATTCACCAGAAATCGTAGCAGGTCGGTGAGACACCAGATGCCTGAGCTAATACGGATCGACATTCCGGACCGACACAGAGATAGAAGGGCTTGCTGGGGATTTCTTCTCTTGATATTTTCCGCCTATCTGCTTCGTTTTGGTTACGGATTCGGATTCAGCGATCAGGACGAGTTTTTACCACTAATAATGCGCTGGCAGGACGCCGAGCTATTCGCACGTGACTGGTTCGTCATGGAGCAGGCCTCATCGTTTGGGGTTCGCACCATTTTCGCGAGGCTTCTCTATTCGCTCAGCTTGGCGGCACCTTTGAAAGTTATTGTCGCCGTCCTCCATTTTTCTACGTTCGCTGCAGTTTCCACGGCGGTATTCCGCATCGCGAACAAGCTGTACCGAAACAGATTGACTGCGGGGTTGGCCATTTTCATGGTAGTGCTTGTCACCTCGCGCTGGAATCCTGGCGGAAATGATCTCTTTCATTCCATGCTGGTTCCTTCGAGCATGTCCTGGGCCCTCGCGCTGTGGAGCTTCGAAAGCGTCCTAAACAAGCGATATCTGATGGCTGGCGCGCTTTCGGGAGCGGCGATGCTCCTTCATCCACTGGTTGGCCTTCAGGTGGGAGTCGTGATCGCAGTCTCGATCTTTTTTACCGAGGCGCCCCGAAAGCGCGCAGTGACTGCCTTTTTGATACCCTTCCTCGTCGTGGCGACGCCCTTGATTGTTGTGCTTGCCGATTGGGAAAGCTACGAGCCCGCGAATTCTTCCAGTTTCAGTGCAGAGTTCATTCTGACCCAGCTTCGGGCACCGCACCACTACCTTCCCAGCGCGTTTCAGGTCTCTTCTGCCCTAAAACTGGCGATCATATCCATTCTTGGATTCGTAATCCTGTGGACCGAAAGACCTCCATTGGTAACCAACAGAAGGTTTTGGAGCTATCAGGACGGTCCGGCCAGAAAGTATCTGCTCACGACAAGCACTATTCTCCTCCTCCTTCTGCTATGTGCCTACGCGATGACCTCCATTTGGCCGATTCCTGCAGTGACCCGCCTACAGCCGTTCAATTTGAGCGTCTTGCTGCGGATTACGGTCGTCATCGCGTTGAGCGGAGCCATTTCCGCATTGATTCCCTCCAGAATCGGGCAACGGATTACCAGTGAGATCCAAAAATCATCTTTTCCCATCGTTTCAGGTCTGGTTGCTCTCATCGTCATCACCGTTGCGGCACAATTTGACACCCTGAGGGCCAGAACATTTCCATCCGATCAGTCGAAAGTTGAGCTGCACGATTGGATTCAGTCCAACACACAGCAGGATGCGGTCTTTGCCATTCCTCCTTCGATGTCTGGCTTCCAGGTAGGATCACGGCGAGCTCAGTACGTTTCGTTCAAATCATATCCCTTCGAGGCCAGAGCATCAGAAGAGTGGCTACGTAGGCTTCTGATCATTGCTCCGGTCCGCGATCTCAGACCCGGCGGTGTTGCGCTTCAGGCTCGACTGGATGATGCATACGCTGAACACGACCCAGCGAATTGGAAGGCTATTCTGGAAATAGAAGAGATCGATTTTATTGTCAGAGTGCGCACCGATAAGGGGGACGGCTGGAGTATTATTGATCCAGCCTGGTGCTCTTCCAGTTGGTGTGTCTATTGGGCTGGCCGTATTCTGCTCACCCCGTAACCAACATCTTCTAAGTGAGCATCAAAGCACGAATATTGTCCCTGTTTGAGGATTCTTCCTTTCGAGCTCCCGTGCTGAAATTGCTATCCGGAACCGGGGCTGTTCTGGTTATAGCGTACCTGGCCAATATCGTCTTGTTGCGCTTGTATTCAGATGAGTTCTGGGGGATTGCCGACTATATCGTTTCGTGGGTCAGCATACTCGCTCCCGTCGCTTCACTGCGATATGAAGACGCCCTGATGCTGCCAGAAAACAGGCGTCAATCGGCTCATACGTATCTTCTATCGATTGTCGCGGTGATGGTGACGACGGTCATAATGCTGGCAATACTTTCTTTTTCCGACTCTGCAATAGCGTTTTTTGAGGAGAAAGAAGTTGGACGATGGATGCTGATTTTGCCATTGGCCTTGTTCGGAAATCGCCTTGCAAAGATCAGTGAACTGTGGCTGGCTCGGCAAGAGTCGTTTGGTCACATCTCGGCAGCGCAGGTCGCCCAAACCAGCTCGATGGCGGGAGTTCGCATGGCTGCCGGAGTCGTCGGACCCGGTCCCGGGGGACTTCTCTGGGGATATGTCCTCGGATTCAGTCTTTCGGCAGTTTCTGTATCCAGGAGAATTTTGAAAACACTCAAACAATCGCTAGCGGGACGGCCGTCTCTCGCCGAGTTTGGGTACGTGGCTCGGCGCTATCGAAAGTTTCCTCTGTTTACGATGCCTGCGGCGCTACTGAGTGCCCTCGTAACGAGGCTGCCCATATTGCTGATACCTGAATTTTTCGATTGGGGTATCGCTGGTCAGTTTTCCCGCGGCTTCAATCTTCTTTTTGTCCCCTTGAGCTTGATTGCGGCGGCAGTCGCTCAGGTCTTTTTTGTCCGTGCCGTCGAGGCCCATCGTGCAGGTACGCTGGCTGTACTGTCATCGAACGTACACTCGAGGCTCGTCTTGCTCACACTGTTTCCCGCAGCGATGGTAATGGTGACAGGACCAGATATTTTTCAGGTGCTGTTCGGAGAAGAATGGCGACCGTCAGCAGAATATTTGAGATATGTCGCTCCCTGGATCATGTTCTCGATCGTGGCTTCTCCCATGACGCGACTCTTCGAAGTGCTCGAGCGTCAGCGACTCGAGCTGGTCGTCGCGACCATCATGTTTGGTGTGATTCTGGGGGCAATTCTCCTGGGAGCTCAGGCCGGCGGTATCGAGACTCTCCTGATTTTCCTGGGAATTGGGGGCGCATTGGTGCGTTTTGGCCAAATTTTGCTGTTGTTGCATCTCTCAGGTGCCCGAATATCAGTGGTACTCAGTCCGTATTGGAGATACTTGCTTACAGCACTCCCTGCCCTGGCCGCCGCTGCTTTCGTGATGAGACTTGAGAATCCAGTATTGACTCTCGCGACGGCTGTCATTGGAGGCGCATTGTTTGGGCTCTATGTATTGAGATCGGAGAAATTGATCTAAGGTGCTGCTTTGATGAAGGAATACCGTAACTGGATGGTGCTGATCGCCTTAATGACTTCGGGAGGATGTGTCATTGAGGATTCTGAACAGTCGTTGTCCGTGATGACTTTTAACATCAGGTACGACAATCCGAGCGATGGCGTGGATGCTTGGGAGAATCGAAGTGAGTGGGTGGCATCCATCATCCACAGCTCCGGTGCGCATCTTGTTGGACTCCAGGAAGCCCTCAAGCATCAGATCGACGACATAATCACCGAAGAATCGCGCTTTCGGTGGATAGGCGTTGGAAGGGCAGACGGGATTTCAGATGGGGAATACTCCCCCATCCTGTACGATCCTGATCGTCTGGAGCTTCTCAACTGGTACACCAAGTGGCTGTCACAATACCCGGATTCTGTCGGAATCGCTCTCTGGGATGCAGCTTTACCCAGAATCGCTACGATCGCTTCATTTGTGGATCGCGCATCCGAAGACACGATTCGTGTGATCAACACACACTTTGATCATCGCGGCGAAGAAGCTAGAGAAAAAAGCGCAGCCCTGATCGGAGGATGGTCCATAAATACCTCAATAGTTCTGGGCGACTTCAATATTGAAAGCACAACGCCGGCCTACGCCTTACTCACTGTCACGCACGGACTCAGCGACGCAGCCGTCTTGGCCAATATGGACTCTGTGGGCACCTTCAGAACGTTTGATCCTGCAGCAAACGTAGCCAGGAGGATTGATTTCGTGTTTTTGACCAGCGACTATCGGATTCTCGACTACCGGCTGTTCTCCCCTCTCCGGAACGAGCGATATCCATCAGATCACCTTCCGGTAGTGGCCCGGATCGAATTGAAATAAGAAAGGGCGCCGGCCCGATGGCCGTCGCCCTTTCTACATTCATCGAATTCTTGAGCGGGTGATGAGATTCGAACTCACGACCCTCACGTTGGCAACGTGATGCTCTACCACTGAGCTACACCCGCGTTAAGAGCCTGCAAAAATACGTCGACTGACTGCCCGCATCAACCCCCGCGACGACCTTTACATGAAGCTCACGAATCATTTCAAGCACCCGTTGCTGCCGACGTGCGCCTCTTCGCCGGCCATGATTCATTCATCCAAAGTTGACCAACAAGACGCTGCGCTGATTCAATCTTTTCATTTCCGCACCTTAGCTTCAAGTCTCCCTTCTTTTCACACAAGTCTTCAATAATGGCTCAAATCATAGACGGAAAAGCAATATCTGCGGCAATTCGGCTGGAGATTAAAGAAGCGGTATCTGAGTGGGTTGCGGATGGTCGTCGGGCTCCGTACCTCGCCGTGGTTCTGATTGGTGAAGATCCAGCTTCTGCATCCTATGTGAGGGGCAAGGCCAAGGCTGCCGCACAGGTGGGGATCCGAAGCGACACGTTCACCTATGAGGCGTCCATCAGCGAGAATGAGCTTCTCGATATCGTCAACAGATTGAATGAAGATGATCAGGTCGATGGAATTCTGATTCAACTTCCCCTACCAGGTCATATTGATGAACGCAAAGTCATTGGTGTGCTGAATCCCGCCAAAGATGTCGACTGTTTCCACCCCGAGAGTGTCGGAAACCTGGTCATTGGCATTGACGGCTTCGCTCCTGCTACTCCAGCAGGAATTATCGAGCTTCTCGTCCGTTCAGGGGTCGAAACCACTGGAAAGCACTGCGTAATTGTCGGCAGATCAAATATCGTCGGTAAGCCACTGGCAAACCTGATGCTCAGGAAAGGCATCGATGCGACGGTCACCGTATGCCACAGCAGGACACAAAATCTATCAGAAATCACCCGACAGGCCGATATTCTGGTCGCGGCGATCGGACGCGCAAATTTCGTGACTGCTGATATGGTCAAACCGGGAGCAGTGGTAATCGACGTCGGAATCAACCGGGTAGATGACGCGACTCGTGAGCGCGGGTACCGATTGGTCGGAGACGTGGATTTCGAAGGAGTCTCAAAAAAAGCCAGTCACATCACCCCTGTACCCGGTGGTGTCGGCCCGATGACAATTGCCCTGATGCTGCGAAATACGCTTGATGCATCACGTTAGCTGACGGTTTAAAACAGTTGACGTTCTTGATGTTAGTCCGTATTCAAGCGGATCCTTTCGAGAGATACCAGCGCAAGTCTGCGCAGTCGCCGCATGAGTCTGCGAAATTTTCTACGTAGAACTACTTAAGAAATCTGCTTTTAACCCGATCCATTATACAGTTATAAACCGCGCGCGTAGGCGAGCCGGACAAACAACCGCCTTCTATTCACAACTGGATCTGAAATGCTGATCAACCGCACGGGCCGGCTGAGCGAAGTGTCAATCACGCGCAGCGTGGTCGTCGCTGCAGTTCTAGTTACTCTCGGTGCTCAGTTCAATTCCGCCTCTGCCCAGGTCGCTCCCACAGAAGTCACCAGTCTTGAGCATGATATCATACAAGGAGGGGACAATTCTATTGTCAAAATAGATTCGGACACGTACGCCGTAGCGTATAAAGGTGATCTGAATAAAGGCTTTATCACGACGTTTACAATCTCAGCAGACGGCACTACGATAACCGAGGTCGCCAGTCTCGAGCATGATGCCGTTGCGGGCAAGGAGCAATCTCTCATACAGGTAGACGCTGACACCTACGTACTGGCGTATAAAGGACTGGACAATGATGGCTATATCAAGACATTTACAATCTCTGCAGACGGTGTAACCATAACCGAAGTCACCAGCCTGGAGCATGATATCATACAAGGAGGGGACAATTCTATTGTCAAAATAGATTCGGACACGTACGCCGTAGCGTATAAAGGTGATCTGAATAAAGGCTTTATCACGACGTTTACAATCTCAGCAGACGGCACTACGATAACCGAGGTCGCCAGTCTCGAGCATGATGCCGTTGCGGGCAAGGAGCAATCTCTCATACAGGTAGACGCTGACACCTACGTACTGGCGTATAAAGGACTGGACAATGATGGCTATATCAAGACATTTACAATTTCTGCAGACGGTGTAACCATAACCGAAGTCACCAGCCTGGAGCATGATACCGACAACAGTCAGAATAACTCTCTCGTTCAGGTAGACGCCGACACATACGCACTGGCATACGCAGGTCTAGACAGCGACGGCTATATCAAGACGTTTACGATCTCGGCTGATGGTGTCACAATTACCGAAGTAGCCAGTCTGGAGCATGATATCGTCCAGGGAAAGAATAACTCTTTCGTAAAGGTAGACGCCGATACATACGCACTGGCATACAAGGGCCTGGACAATGATGGCTATATCAAGACGTTTACGATCTCGGCTGATGGTGTCACAATTACCGAAGTAGCCAGTCTGGAGCATGACACCGTGCAAGGGACGGAGAACTCTTTTGTACAGGTAGACGCCGACACCTACGCACTGGCGTATAAAGGCCTGGATAATGACGGCTATCTTTCGACATTCACTATCCCGGCATCCGGAGCTACAATTACGGAAGTCGCCACGCTGGAACATGATACCCTCAATAGTCAGCGACCCTCCCTGGTTCAGGTGAAATCCGACACATACTTGCTGGCGCATGCAGGTAACGGAACCCTCGGCTATATCAAGCGCATCTATATCTCTGCCGATGGCGCCACGATAACAGAAATCGGCAGTCTGGAGCATGACACGGTTGCGGGAAAGGACAACGCCCTTGTACAGGTAGACGCCGACACGTACGCGCTGGCATACAAAGGTCTGGATAATGATGGCTATATCAAGACATTCAACGTCGATATAACAGGGCCCACCCCGGCTATTGCAACGACCGAGAGCAGTCCAAGTAATGCCAATCCCGTTCCGTTTACGATCAATTTTGGTGAGGCCATTGCCACGGCATCGTTCGATCTGACCGACATCACGGTTTCGAGCGGAACCAAACAGAACCTCGTAAACACCGGGGACGATCAGAATTACACCTTTGAGGTCGCATCGCCGACCGACGGCTCAACGCTTACTGTGAGCATCGCAGCGGACCAGCTTACCGATGTCGCGACCAACGACAACTTTGTTTCGAACACCGTAAATCTGACGATCGACAGAACCGGGCCCACACCCACCGTTGCTACGACCGAAACCAGTCCGAGTAACGCCGATCCCGTCCTGTTTACGATCGATTTCGGTGAGGCTATTGCCACGGGAACGTTCGATCTGACGGACATCACGGTCTCGAGCGGCACCAAGCAAAACCTCGTGAACACCGGAGACGATCAAAATTACACCTTCGAGGTCGCCTCCCCGACCGACGGAGTAACACTTACTGTCAGCATCCCGGCCACCGGGCTGACCGATGTCGCAGGCAACAACAACCTCGTCTCGAACACCGTCAATCTCGACATCGACAGAACCGGGCCCACACCCGCTGTTGCAACCACGGAGACCAGCCCGAGTAAGGCCGATCCCGTCCCGTTTACGATCAATTTCGGTGAGGCGATCGCCACGGGAACGTTCGATCCGACGGACATCACGGTGTCGAGTGGAACCAAACAAAACCTGGTCAACACCGGAGACGATCAAAATTACACTTTTGAGGTCGCCTCCCCGACCGACGGTGCAACACTGACAGTGAGCATCCCGGCCGCCGGGCTGACCGATGTCGCAGGCAACAACAACCTCGTTTCGAACACTGTAAATCTTGACATTGATAGAACGCCGCCGGTTGCGCCGGTAGTCACTCAACCGGCGTCTCCAACCACAGATACCACGCCCGTAATCTCGGGTACGGCAAGCGAGGAGGGCGGTACGATCACATTGACCTCCGATCAGGACGGTGTTCTGGCGCCCACTGGCACCGTCGTCGCCGGAGCGTGGTCGATCACACTCACGACGGAGCTGACGCAAAACACCCACTCGATTACGGCAACACACACCGATGCTGCTGGAAACGTATCGCCCGTATCCGGCGGTAAGACTCTCGTCGTAGACCTACCACCCACGCCAGCAATAGCTACCACAGAAACCAGTCCCAGTAAAGCCGATCCTGTTCCATTTACAATAGACTTTGGGGAGGCTATCGACACAGGAACGTTTGATCTGACCGACATCACGGTATCGAGTGGTACCAAACAGAACCTCGTAAACACAGGCGACGATCAGAATTACACTTTTGAGGTCGCCTCCCCCACGGACGGTGCAACGCTTACCGTCAGTATCGCAGCGGGTCAGCTCAAAGATCTCGCGGCCCTCGACAACCTCGTTTCAAACACGGTCAATCTTGACATTGACAGAACGGGGCCCACGCCTGTTGTCGCCACCTCCGAGACCAGTCCGAGCAGTGCTGATCCCGTTGGGTTTACGATCAATTTCGGTGAGACGATCGATACGGGATCGTTCGCCTTAACCGACATCACGGTCTCGAGCGGCACCAAGCAAAACCTGGTGAACACCGGGGACGATATACACTTTACTTTTGAGGTCGCCTCCCCCACCGACGGAGCAACGCTGACTGTGAGCATCCCGGCCGCCGGGCTTACCGACGTCGCCGGCAACAACAACCTCGTTTCAAACACGGTAAATCTCGACATCGATAGAACGGCACCCACACCGGCAATTGCTACTACTGAGACCAGCCCCAGTAACGCCGATCCCGTTCCCTTTACGATTAACTTCGGTGAGACCATCGATACGGGATCGTTCGCCTTATCCGACATCACGGTCTCGAGCGGAACCAAACAGAATCTGGTAAACACAGGTGACAATCAGAATTACACCTTTGAGGTCGCATCCCCGACCGACGGCGCCACGCTTACGGTCAGCATTGCGGCCGGCGTGCTTACCGACGTCGCAGGAAACAACAATCTTGTTTCAAACACCGTCAATCTTACGATCGATCGAACGGGGCCCACACCTGCTGTCGCTACGACCGAAACCAGCCCAAGCAAGGCCAACCCCGTCCCATTTACGATAGACTTTGGCGAGGCCATTGCTACCGGAACGTTTGATTTGACGGACATCACGGTTTCGAGCGGAACCAAACAAAACCTCGTAAACACAGGGGACGATCAGAACTATACGTTCGAGGTCGCTTCTTCGACCGACGGCGCTACGCTTACCGCGAGCATCGCGGCCGACCTGCTTACCGACGTCGCAGGGAACAACAATCTCGTCTCGAACACCGTCAACCTTGATATCGATAGAACAGCGCCTTCAGCGCCCGTCGTCACCCAGCCGGCGACTCCGACGGATGACACGACACCCGTGATTTCGGGTACTGCAGGCGAGAATGGAGGCACAATCACGCTGTCTTCTGATCAGGATGGTGTATTGGCGCCCACAGGTACGGTTGTCGGTGGCGTGTGGTCGATTTCACTTACCACTTCGCTGACAATAAACACCCACTCGATTACAGCCACACACACCGACGCTGCAGGAAACGTATCTCCGGTATCTGGCGGGAAGACGTTGGTTATCATTGCGGCCACAACAAATTCCTATCGCTCGAAAGCAACCGGGAACTGGAGCGCCATCGCCACCTGGGATCGATACAATGGAGCCGCGTGGGTCAATGCTGCGGCATATCCAACAGACGCAACTGCTGAGACGATAACGCTGCGGACTGGGTACAATGTGACTGCCGACGTGGCGATCAATATCGATCAGACGGTAATCGAATCCGGCGCAACCTTCACCGTCGCACAGGATGCAATAATCCTGGATGGCGCCGGGGTTGACCTCGAGGTCTCCGGAACGGTCCACCAGACGGGCCCAAAACAAATCAGTGTCAGAGGATCCTCAACCGTCATATTTACTGCCACCTCTGTGCTGGATATCGACGACGGTTTTGCCGAGTTTCGGGGCACTTCGAGCACAACGTTTCAAAATGGCGCACAGATCACCATCGATACCGATCCCGCAGAAATCTGGGCCTATGAATCCGGTGTGGTCACGTTTGAGGAGGGCGTAACGATCACCAGCAACGGCTGGTTCTCGAACTACGGCAACTCCGTGATGAATCTGGCCGGCACCTTGACCAACAACGGAGAAACCTGGATGGATGAGGATGGAATCTTCAATCTGCAGAGCACCGGTCAGATCATTAACAACGGCGATTACAACACAAATGATGCAGCCGTGATCAATGTCCAGGGCACATTCACCAACAACGGTACGATAAACATTACTGGTCCCACCACGGCCAATACTTTCGACATCCTGAACGGCGGCGTCTTCGAACACGGACAGAATGGAGGCGCCCTGCCCGACATTACGCAGACAACCTGGCAGGCAGGGTCGACAATGCTGATTTCCGGTGTCACGACGACGCTTCCGACGGGGATGAACGACTCCTACTCAAATGTCACCTGGAACTCCACGGGCCAGACGGCCGCGCTGGATCTAAATGCGGTTTGGGGAGCCCTCGGAGGCAATCTGACGATCAATTCAACCGGTTCCTCGACCCTGTCGTGGGTGCAGAATGTGGGTACAGCTCTATCCGTGGGCGGCGGCTACACTCAAACGGCCGGTACCTTTATATACGCAGACGGAACCGGGTCCGGTACGATGTCTGTTGTCGGAAACGCTTCGTTGACGGGTGGGACGCTAACACTCAGCGGGGGCGCTGGTACTCCGACGCTCGATCTCGATGGGAATCTGACCGTGAACGGAGGAGCTATCAACGAAACTTCAACCGGCTCGGGTACGATTCTACTCTCAGGTGGCTCAACCCAGTCTGTGACCGCGTCCAGCGGCATCTCCGACACCATCGATCTTACTGTCAACAACACAGGTGGAATCATTCTACAGGCGACCCTCGTAGCTCCCAGACATGTAACCGGGACCGCCGGTACCATCAACCTGAACAGCAATGACCTGAATGTGGGAGGAGATCTCACGATAAACAGTGATTTGACCAATCCTGCGGCAATCACATTTGACGGTACAACGCTGCAAAACTTTACCTACGCGCCCGGAACGCTGTCGCTGCCAGAGCTGGTTCTTGACAACGCAACCGGCTCGCTTCTCATGGGTACGGCGCTAACGATCACGACCACTGCGTCCGTACGCGCAGGAACGTGGACCATCAACGGCCAAACCGTCACGTTCCCCACCGGCACGACCCTTTACAATGCAGGCACTCTCACTGGTGACATCATTTTTAAGCGTTATTACGGCCAGGACTCGGATGGATGGCGCATGATCGCCACTCCTCTGGACGGGGTCAATTATAGCTCTCTGAACGCCCCATTTCATACTCAGGGAGCAGTTTGGGCTGATTATATAGGCGGAGTCGGTAATCTTCAGTCCCTCAATTTTGCCATTCAGGACTGGGTTGAGATCGACGGCGCAGACGCAGCATTCTCAGGCAGCGAGGGCTACATTTTCTACATGTATGAGGATGACCCATTCGCCACTCCGATTCTGCCGACAACCTGGACGGTAACGGGCAGCGTGCGCACACTGAGTCCGCGGGCGCTCACGTGGAATACGACGCCGGCCGATTCATACAACTACGTTGGCAATCCAAGTGCCGGAAATCTTGACTGGGATGCAGTGGCCGCGGCGGGTACAAACCTGGGCACCACCTACGCTACCTGGGATCCGGCGCTCACTACGGGTGGCGGCCTGACCGGCTACAAGTACTACAACAGCGCCTCCGGCATCGGAGACGCTGGAAGATATATCGCTCCCTTCACCGCTTTCATGGCCCAGCCTACCGCGGCTGCAGGACAAATAACTTTCCCGACGAGTGAGGCAGCAAACGCACAGAGCGCCAATTACTTCGGCAAGGGCCGTGGCATGTCAAGCCACATCCGCCTTCAGATTGAAGGAGAAGGACTAGCTGAAGCCGAGACGTATATCCTATTCGACGACGCTGCGGAGGACTTTTCAGACTACAGTGATCCGTTTGATGTAAACAGACTGCGCCCCCTGAGCGGTGATTTTGTCACAATGTGGTTCCCGACCGGAGACAGGTATCTGGCGTTTGACGGACGTTCCTTCCATGACGGCGCGCAGAAGTACGATATCAGCCTCACGGCCTCCAGAGAGGGATCTTACGAGCTTACATGGCCCTTATTCCATCAAATTCCAGAACACTGGACCGTGACTCTATTTGATCGTAATACCGGTGTAACGATCGACATGAGGTCGCAAGAATCGTATGGAATTCGGCTTGACGGAGATGAAATCGGTTCGGCGGACGGCCTCGATCTCCAGATGGGCAGACTCGCGCCAAGATTCTCGATCCAGATTTCTGATCCCAACCGTGCAGTTACTCCTCCTCCCGCCGAGTCGTGGATACCGACTACACCTGAACTGGCCCAGAACTACCCGAATCCGTTCAATCCGGAAACAACGATTCGCTTCCTCGTCCCCGAAACTTCTCATGTTCGACTGGAAGTCTTTAACATTCTAGGGCGCCGCGTCGCAGTTCTGGCTGACAGAAGTGAAACCGAAGGGTGGCACGAGGTCCGTTGGTTCGCAGGATCTTCATTATCCAGTGGTTTATATATCTATCGTCTTAACGTTGCAGGACACGTGCTTACGCAGTACATGATTCTCCAGAAATAGCTACCTATAGCTACATACGTAGTTTTACTTAATCTATATACGTAGTTCTACTTAAGTCGAACCTCACGAAAGTCGATACTCAGCCTAGACGAGCAAGCCCCTCCAAGGGTCGGTGCCCGTTTAATCGAAAATAGAGGTAGTAACAGGTTCGATTAACGAAACAATAAAATGAAGAACTCGAAAACACTTTTAATGGCTTTTGCTCTGCTCTTGGGTATGGTCGGAACTGCGTCGGCGCAGACGGCCACTCAGGATGTAACGATCATCGTAGCCAGCATCAACGTCATTTCAGTCTCTGCTGGGACGGTCTCATTGACGATCAACACCGCGACTGCCGGTAGTAATCCAACGGACGCGACTGACAGCGCTACATCTTATGCGGTGACAACCAACGGAGTAGCTAAGAAGCTGACAGCCAAGATTGGACTTGCCTATGCGGCCGGGATCTCACTCGCTCTTAACCTGACAGCTCCGACCGGTGGTACGAGTCTTGGGTCGAAAACACTGACGACACTAGACCAGGATATGGTCACTGGTGTATCGAACCTCGCTGAGTCAGGAGTTGGGATCTCCTACACCGCTTCAGCTACTCCGAGCGCTGCCCCTAACGGCGCCGGTGAAGTTCAGACTGTGACCCTCACGCTCACTAACTAAGAAATCGTGTCAAGCTGAACCCGTTCGGCACTCAATAGAGCCATACGGTAGTCAAAACCCTTGACTGTCGTATGGCTTTTTCTGTTCCCGTTAACGTCCGTGAGAGCGCGTGTACGATGGCGTGGAGCTATGCCCAAAAGTTGTGTATGGAAGGTTTAGGCAGCGTGTCGTTCTGATGTAATTCCGTCGGTGAATTTGATTCCTTTTTTTACAAGTTGCAATAGGTGCGGTGCATTCAGTTTCCTCCACTTCTTCTGAGCCTCTTTACATAGACGGAGGGCCATTGCAAGAGCTGTTTCTCGGCTCAGACATCCCCTCGTTTTGGCGGTCCTGAGGCGCACGGTCGCGAACGTAGATTCGATCGGATTTGTGCTCCGAAGATGGATCCAGTGTTCTGCCGGAAAGTCATAAAAAGCGAGCAGTTCTTCTCGGTCTTTCACCAGAATCTCTGCTGCTTTCGGATACTTTTGCTGGTAGGCTTTGATGAAAAACAGAAGGGCGCTCTCTGCCTGCTTTTTTGTTTCTGCTGTATAGATCTGCGTGAGGTGACCTTTTGCCTTCTTCTGAACGGACTTGGGCAGGCGGTTGAGCACATTTGCTGTCTTGTGCACCCAACAGCGTGCGGCTCGCGTCTCGGGATAAACTTCTGCGAGAGCACTCCAGAATCCCATGGCTCCATCGGCAACAGCCAGCTTCGGTCCTTGATCCAGCCCGCGGTGCCTCAGCTCCAGGAGCAACTCTCGCCACGACTGCTTGCTCTCGCGAAAGCCGTCCTCGAGTGCTATAAGCTCCTTCCTTCCATCGGCCGTAGCGCCGATCACGACCAGCAGACACAGTTTCTGTTTATCCATGCGTACGTTTACGTGAATACCGTCGGCCCAGAAATAGACGTAGTGCTTCTCCTTCAGGCTCCGCTTTTGCCAGTCTTCGTGCTCCCTTGTCCAAAGCGTCTTCAGGCGCGCAATCGTCGAGGAGGTCAGCCCTGGGGCATCAGGACCAACAAGGGCCGAGAGCGCTGCCTCAAAGCCGCCCGTTGAAACTCCCTTCAGGTACAACCATGGAATGAGAGCCTCAAGCGAGCGGCTCTTGCGGAGGTAGGCTGGTAGTATCGAACTGCGGAAACCGATTCTATCCTCACCCCGACCCGTACGGTCGCGTATGCGGGGCATCTTTACAGCGACCTCCCCGATACCAGTCAAAATCTTCCTCTCTGGCAGATATCCATTGCGAACGATGCGGTGGCGATTCTCTTCGTCGCGCAGGAACTGGTAGCGCTGGCAGAAAGCTTCAACCTCGGCCTCAACGGCTGTGGCCAGCATCTTTGCGGCCCCTGTTCGCAATACTTCTGTCAACACATCCTCTGTGCTATTGTAGTTCTCGTTCTCGTGTGCGTTATTCGTCTTCATGGGCGGTGTATCCTCCAATCTTCGGATTGACAATGACGTAATCATCATCAGGATACGCCGCCTATACCTTTTTCACCCGTACACAACTTTCGGGGTTAACTCGATGGCTGCAGGGAATTGTTAAAAATAGTCTGTGGACTGATCCGTTCAGCGTTGCCGGACAAGTACTTATGCAGTGCGAAATTCTACAGATTTGACTACGTATAACTAGTTAAGACGGACTCAGTGGTGCCGATACATACTATAACGTGCAAAGCCCACATGGGGACTTTGCCCCGTCGCCATAAACCAAGTGTGTAGCAGGATCAGGTGAGGAAATTGAAAATGAAGAACTCGAAAACACTGACGACAACAGACCAGGATATGGTCACTGGTGTATCGAACCTCGCAGAGTCAGGAGTTGGGATCTCCTACACCGCTTCAGCTACTCCGAGCGCTGCCCCGAACGGCGCCGGTGAAGTTCAGACTGTGACACTTACTCTTACCAACTAGAGCGTCGGTTTCAACTTGAACCGTTAGACACTCGGACAAGCCATGCGCAGACCTACAGTCATAAAATCCTTGACTATCGTGTGGATTAATCTGTTCCTGTTAACGACGGCCTGGGCCCAGGTCCCCCTCCCCGGTCAGATGACAATATTCGGCAGCACTCTTTCACTTGACCAAGATATAACGGTCTCTGTTTCAGAGATCAATGCAATTTCGGTCTCGGGAAACGTTACGCTGAATATCGCATCGGCGACGGCCGGCTCGAATCCAGATCCAGATGCAGACGTCAGCTCCACTTACAATGTTACCGTAAATGGCGCCAGCAAGAAACTGTCGGGTTCTCTGGATGTGCTGTTCAGTGCAGGGATCTCCCTCGATGCATTGCTCACTGCCCCTACCGGGGGCACGGCTAATGTCAGGACTTTAAGTACGACTAACCAAGATTTGATAACGGGCTTCGGACTCGTAGCGGAGACGGGGCTGGCAATCACGTACACGGCTTCGGTCACCCCTCAGGCAGCGCCAAATGGTGCCGGCGAGACACGAACTGTAACTATGACGCTCACGGACAACTAGCACGATTATCCAGATGGATCTTGCGCAAATAATAACACGCAGAATGAGGCAGGCTCCTATTCCGGGGCCTGTTGTTGTGCTTTTGTTAGCGCTCTTCGCCTCTCCCTCTCAAGCTGATGCACAACAACTGATGTTCACGTCTGGAGGTGGTCCGATATCACTCGTCATCAATTCTGCCATCGCCGGAAGTGAACCGACGAACGTGACCGACAATTCCACCGAGATCTTCTGGGATGCGAATTTCGGAGTTACCGCCAAAATGACCGTCACCACGTCCTGCCCGACGCAAGCCTTCGGATTGTACGTCCTCATGACCGTGACAAGCTGGGCCAGCGGTACTCAGGGATCGCCCCAGGCAGAGGTCCAACTCTCCGACGGCATGCTGGATGCGGACATATTCAGAGATATCCCCGCCACAACGCCGGAGCGAGAAGGATTTGCGACGCTTACTTACCGGGCTGCCTCGACCGTGGCCCAGGGAAACAGCCTTGTACACGGAGACGACTTTCACACAGTAACCTTCACCATTGTAGCACAATGAAATTTTCAATCGCACTCAAATCAGCTGTTGCCGCATTTTTACTGACCGGAATTACAGTTGGAATGGCAGTTGGCCAGATTTCGGTCAGGTCTCCGTTATCGAATGACCGGGAAGCTCTTCCGGGATCATCGTATGAGGGAGAACTCGTAATCAAGAATGAGACCGACAAGGTCCAGCAGGCAAAGATCTACCAGACGGATTACCTGTTCTATTCGGACGGCTCCAACATCTACGGTGCCCCGGGTACAGATGAGCGCTCAAACGCATCCTGGACGCGAATTTCCGCATCCATGCTGACGTTAGGCCCGAACGAGTCGCTTCCCCTCAGCTACGAGGTAGACGTTCCGTTCACTGTCCATGGAAAACCGGTGGATGGAAGCTACTGGAGTATGATCATGATCGAAACCGTCCCGGAATTATCGCCTGAATCGACGATCAACCAGGATGCCGAAGCCCTCCAGTACGGAGTGGTTCAGATCATGCGGTACGGGATTCAGATAGCCACTCATATAACCGGAACCGGAGAAAGTATCCTCGATATGTCGGATACGAATCTGAACAAGCTCGACAACGGCGTTACGGCCTTCGAATTGAGCGTCGAGAACAACGGATCCCGAATGATACGGCCCGAGATGTGGGTAGAATTGTACAATGAATCGGGAGCAGCCTTCGGTAGGCACGAAGGTATCCAGAATCGGATCTATCCGGGTACGTCGATTCGACAGAAAATTCAGCTCGGTGTACTCGAGCCCGGTAACTATCGGGCGCTGGTAATCATTGATGCCGGAACCGAAGAAGTTTACGCTGCAGAATACAGACTGGCTGTCAAATGACCGGATGAACCTGCGATCGAGGATATCGACCAGCCTTCTTGCAGCATTACTTACCGCAGCGTCGGTATATGATGCTGCGGCCCGCATTCATCAAACCGTTGCAGATGTGACGGTCGAGATTGTGAGCGGGAACAACGTCGCCTCACCGCCTGGACGCGTTCATACGATCGTATTCAAAGTATCAAACCTGGGACGATCTGAGGCGACCTTTCAGGCCTCCCTGATCCTTCCTGATGCGTGGCACCTCGCGAGTGATCTTGTACCCGTTTCTGTTCCGGGCGAGGGATCGACAATCTGCTTTGTCACATTCCGAATTCCCGAAACGGCGGAGGCCGGTAACTATCCAATCACGTTCTTGGTCGCTCACACCGAAAACGCCGATATTCGCGCATCAATTGACGCCCGGACCACGGTTGAGGAGATGTATGACATGGAGCTGTCGATCACTCGACGCGCCGAGTATGCACCAGCCGGGCGTGAACTTGTATTTTCAGTCTTCCTGTTCAATCGGGGTAACACGGAGTCCACCTTCAAGTTGGACGCCAATGCATCGCACGATGCGGCCGTCCGACTGGAAAGGTCCAAGGTTCTTCTGATGCCTCAGGAATCGGCGACGATTCAGGCACGCATTTCAACAAACGGCAGTCTCGATCATAAAATCGTTCAGCAGGCGGTCGTGCGAGCCGCGATTAAAGAAAATCCGACCAGCTTTGAGTCGGCAACGACTCACGTAAACGTGATTCCCCTTTATTCCAGACTTAAGCCAAAGGCCGTTCCAATTCCGGTCTACGTATCGCTTCAGACAGTGGGTGATGAACAGGGCACGGGCGCCCAGTTGAGTGTCTCGGGAAGTACAGAGGCGCTGGGTGGAAATATCTCTATCGACATGAATCTCGCCAACAATAATAGGCTCCCCATGTTCGGCACGAGGGAGAGTTACCGTATACGTTACGACAGAAGAAACCTGAGAGTAAATTTGGGTGATCACATCCAGGAAATCTCACCTCTTACGACGACAGGACAATACGGAGTGGGCATCAGCGCTCAGGGTAAAGCCGGGAAATTTGATTTTATGGGCACGGCACTGAAAACCCGGTATGTATTTCCTACGCAGTCCCTTCTTGGTGGATCTCTCGGATACCAGGTAAACGACGCAGTCAAGGTGAGCACAAACGTATTGCATCGCGTTGGTCTGTATGATGGCACTGCGACCACTGCAAGAGGCTCGTTTTCTCCATTCGGAAATCGGCACACGCTTAACCTGGAGTGCGGCGTCGATACGGGCGGGGGCCTGTCCAAACCGTCCTGCATGGTCGTTGTTCTCGGGAGCTCCACCCGTATTGGGTACCAGGGACGCGTTCTTCGTACGTCAGGATCCTTCCCCGGTTCGAACAAAAATCTGTCCGAATATTTTGGCAACGTGTCTTACCAATTTTCCTGGGGACTTCGTCTTGACGGTACTTACCGAGATCAGCAGCGAAATTATTTCGACGGATACGGAAGATCGAGCGACTATTTTCGCGTCGGCGGGGGCTTCAGTCAGCGAATAGGACCGGCATCTACGTTTCTGGACGTCCATTACCTGAGGCAGCAGTTAAGCCATCAGAGCTCCGAGCTTATAGCAGACAGAATTGAAGAGGCACTCCGTATACGCTCGGGATTCCAGATGCGCGCGGTCGGGCTTCGCGGCTCAGTTGATATTGGCCAAGCCGAAAGCTCTGCCTTTTCGTATCAGGGATCGGTAATCCGCTCTCGAGTTTCTGCACGTATATCGCCGACATCAAAGCTGACATTCAGCGCTTCAGGCGATTACGCTTCCGGATACCTCATCAATACGGCCAGACAGATGTCCCGGTGGCTGGTAAGCGGCCAGATCAGCATTCGTCTCGATAACTCGACCCAGCTCGTAACCACGGTATACCGGAACACCACTACGACGCTCGACAAGCAACTGTACACCTCCTATCAGGCTCATCTGCGACATACTTTCCTGTCCGGGCACAGATTGCAGATTCGTGGACAGCACAGCCTCATGGAAGGATTCAGATCCTCAGGGACAACAGATTACAAGATCTCATACTCGCTGCCTCTCGGCATTCCGATGAGGAGAGGAAAAGTGAGCGACGATTATATCTCCGGACGTATTTACGACGCAGAGGCCGACGCGGGCATGGAAGGGGTGCTCATCTTCCTCGGTGACGGTGTGACAATCAGCGAAAAAGACGGAACGTTCAGGATTCCACGTTCCCATTCCGGCACAGATTTCCTCAGGATAGATCAGAAAAGTATTGGGATTGACCGGGTACCGATCATCCAGATGCCGCTTCAAATCGATACGGACGATCCGTATCTCGACATAATTGAAATTCCCGTGGTCAGAGCCGCGTCTCTGGTAGGTTCTCTTTCACTTTACGGATCCGCGACCGGAGAGCTGATGATTGGTGAGGACCCACTTCGGATGCAGAAGATCTCCGTCATTCGTGATGTGATTCTTGAGCTTTCGTCAGGCGAAGACAGATTCCGGACGCGTACTGATCGGTGGGGACGCTATCGATTCATCGGTATCCGCCCGGGCACTTACAAGCTCAAAATCATAACCGCTCCCCTTTCTGACAAATACACGATTCATCCGACTGTCGTGAATATCAGTCCGAAATCCGGCGAGAAGATTATAAAGGATTTCACTGCTCGTCCCATCGTCCGGAAGATCATTAGGCTCAACTCTTCAGATCTGTCCGTTTTATCGACTGATGAGACTGATACATCCGTCGGTGCAGTCGTTGAGGGATTATCGGGCGAACGCGAAAAATCAAAAAAGGATGGAAATGTACCATTGTCAGAGCAAGTGGTGGTAGCCTTGGACCCGCCCCCCGTAGCGGGCTCCAGCGATGATAATTCTGCCACTACCTTCACGGGAGACACCGACGGTTATACCTTGATGGTGGGCTCACACTTGACACAAGCACAGGCCCAAGGATCCATAAATTCATTTTCATCTTTAGGGCTTCCCCTGGGAGTGCTCGAATACCAGAACGCAGAGGTCACTCGTTATCGCGTGGGTGTGGGGATCTTTCCAACTATTGATTCAGCAGTAGAAGCTCTCGAGTCCATGAGTGGCCAATTGCCGACTGAAACCTGGGTCTATCGGATACCATTGTCAGAGCAAGCGGAGGTAGCCTTGGACCCGCCCCCCGCAGCGGATCCCAGCGATGATTATTCTGCGACTATCTTCGCACGAGATACTGACGGTTATACCTTGATGGTGGGCTCACACTTGACACAAGCAGAGGCCCAAGGATCCATAAATTCATTTTCATCTTTAGGGCTACCCCTGGGAGTGCTCGAATACCAGAACGCAGAGGTCACTCGTTATCGCGTGGGTGTGGGAATCTTCCCAACTATTGATTCAGCAGTAGAAGCTCTCGAGTCCATGAATGGCCAATTGCCGACTGAAACCTGGGTCTATCGGATACGCTAGAATAAATATTAAAACTTTTGACGTCTGTATTTCGCCGTCCGACTCGTAACTCATTTGGATGGTGTGAAAGATGGATGGTGAAACTCCATCAGGCTTCTCCCCGACCACGTCGATATCAAACCGAGTCACCTGTTGGCGGTCCTCCTTCCAAACACATTTAAGGCGTCGGCGAACTAGAACATTCGTTCCTTCTTAATCTAACACCTCTTCCTTGGTCTCATTAAGCGTTGTAAGACTGCGTCTTATATAGTTTCGCCTCCTGTGAGATATAGCAACCCATTTGGGTTGATTTCATATTAGGATTCAACCTGTTCTGCCGATATGTATAGCGTGGGTGCTCGCGCGCGTATCAAGAATATGCACATTGCCCTCCCGGACAATCGCCAAAAACAGATCGTTTCATCATGCGGACTCACGGTACGCCGCAAATCGCTATTCGCTTCCTCAGGAACTGCCTATCCGGCATCTTCCTTCTGGCACTGCTGTGCACTTCACTTTCGTTCGGCCAGTCCATTGGAGATTTTCGCTCAAGACAGTCGGGTAACTGGACCGATAGCAATACCTGGGAAGAATTCACCGCCACTGGATGGCAAAACACAAACAGTGAGCCCACCAGTAATTCTGGTCTGGTGACTATTCGTTCCCCTCACAACATCGTTGGAAATGATCGCGAAGATTTCGACGAACTTGTGATCGAATTTGGCGCAGAGCTAGTTATCACGCAGGTTATGACGATCCTGGATGGTCCAGGTATCGATCTCGAAGTGTTTGGAAACCTGATCATAAATCGAACCCTGGACATAACGGGGGCATCTTCAGCGCTCTTCCACGGAAATTCCTACACCGAAATCGGAGCTCAGGACAAGATCTTTTTCGGGGATACCTCAAGCACGACTTTTGATGCCGGAGCGACAATTCTGAACAATGGCACGTTTCAGCCCGAAGGCAATTCCGTTGTTCTTCTCCAGGCCGGATCGGTGTTGACGATTGGAGACAAGATAAATATGCGAAATAACGCCATTTTGAGAGTCTCTCAGAGTACAATACTGAACCAGAGCACATTCACTATCAACAATTCTGCATCTACCATTTTCGATGACGGAGGTATCTATATCCATGACATGAACGGGGGCAATTTCCCTATCGCATCCGGAACCACCTGGAATTCGGGATCTGAGGCCCGCGTAATCGGGGTAGTCAATAATCTACCGGCCCGCATGGATCACTCGTTTCACGATTTTACCTGGAACGCCGTAGGCCAAACTACAGATGGAGACATAGGCGGAGCTATTCTTGGTATCATCGGGGACCTCTCTATAGAATCCACTGGCACTGGCAGCCTCACCTGGGATGGGGCCGGAAGCAATTTAACCATCGGGGGCTCTTACCTGCATTCCGGGGGTGATTTCAGGTATTCCGACAAGGGATCCAGTACAATGACAGTAGTCGGCGACTTCGATGTCACTGGAGGCTCCTACACGATTGCAGAATCTTCAGGCAATCCGATCCTGACCGTCGCGGGCGACTTTACCGTTTCCTCGTCGCTGACTGAGACCGGAACAGGATTCGGATCCATTCTCCTGTCCAGCTCGAGCACCCAGACGATCGATGCGCCAGCAACCCTTTCTGGAGACATTGATGTGACGGTTTCTGGAACTGGTACGGCGGTACTTGCGGATGACTTTTTTGTACCGGGTCACTTCCTGGAAACAAGCGGTGGGTTGAACCTCGCCAATTTTGACATTGAAGTTGAAGGAGACTTCAGTGTGACTTCTTCCCTCTCCAACCCGGCCCAAGTGCTGTTTTCAGGCACCAGTGCCTCACAGATTCAACTTCCGGCAGCCTCTGGTACCCTGCCCGAACTGGTGATAGACAAACCTGCGAGTTCATTGGCCCTCCTGTCCGACGTCTCGATTTCAACGACCTCTATTGTTCGGAATGGCACACTCGATGTGAACGGACAAGCACTACTCATTCCGCACGGATCAACTCTTTACAATCTGGGAACAGTCACTGGAAATGTGACGATCAAGCGGGATTATACACAGAACAGCGACGGATGGAGAATGTTGGCCACGCCAGTCTCCGGTGTTGTTTACAGCAATTTGAACGCATCCTTCTGGACTCAGGGAGCACCTTGGGCCAACAAACTGGGCGGCGACGCTAATCTTCAGTCCTACAATTTCGGTACGCAGGACTGGGATCTCCTCAGCGGAGCAGATGCGGGCTTCGCTCCCGGCCTAGGATACATACTCTATATGTATGCACTCGACGAACTGGGGGCGCCTATTCTGCCTGCAACGTGGAGCGTATCGGGCTCTCCGGGATCATTGCCGGCTCAGGCACTCTCTTTTGCCACCAGTATTTCTGACTCCTACAATCTTGTTGGAAATCCGTCGACAACGAATCTGGATTGGAATCTCACACACGCGGCCAGCACCAATATGGAGCCTTCGTATGCTACATGGGATCCATCGGTCACCGCCGGAGGAGGTACGACGGGCTACAAGTACTACGACGCCTCGAGTGGTATCGGTGCAGCAGGGCGATATGTAGCCCCCTTCACCTCATTTATGGTCGCTGCAAACGCAGCAGGCCCTCAAATTCAGTTCACGTCCAGTGAAGCTGCAGCACGATCTTCAGCCGTGCACTACGGAAAAGGCAATGGAATCGCGCCGCATATTCGATTGCTGCTCGAGGGAGAAGGCCTCGCAGAAGACGAAACGTACATGTCGTTCGGTTCTGTGGCGACAGATGAGTCCGGATTGTTCGACGTACCGCGCCTGAATCCACTTTCGGCGCAATTCACGACAATGTGGTCCAGTTCGAACGATCGCCGATTGGCGTTTGATGGCCGAACCATGTCGGAAGGCCGAGAAGTGTACGATCTGGTGATCGCAACCACCATGGAAGGCATCTACACCCTATCGGCTGCGAGTATGTTCGAAATACCCGAAAACTGGATTATTGAGCTAATCGACTTGCATACTGGGAATCGCGCAGATCTCAGAGCGGGTGATTCCATCCAGTTCCGGACACGCTCATCAGACCTCGTATCGATTTCCAATCCTTTCCATTCCAGCCGCCCACCTCGCTTCCGATTAATTATCGAGGACCCTGATCGAGCCGGCGAAGCAGGGGATGATCTCTACGCAACCTCTACCCAGGCCGTATTGGCTCAGAACTACCCTAATCCATTCAACCCATCCACTACGATTCGATTTTCCATACCCGAATCACAGAAAGTTCAACTACAGATTTTCGATGTTCTCGGACGACATGTTCAAACATTGGTCAATAATCGGATGGATGCAGGATGGCATGAAATATATTTTCGGGCGGAAAACCTCGCCAGCGGGGTCTATTTGTACAATTTAACCGTTGGCTCCCAATCACTTAGCAAACAAATGCTTTTGTTAAAGTAACAGAGTATAAAAATCCAAACTACGTTTAAGTACGTAGTATCTATGGGCGATACTGTACGGGAAGAGGCGGAATGTTTCCCCTCACCTTTGAGGCTTTTACCGAAGACTCACTTTCAAGGAGGTACATCTCATGAAAATGCTAAAAACTTTTGCAGTGATCGGAATCCTGTTCTTAGGAATGGCGAATGTTGCCATGGCACAGGCTGACAATCATCTAGTAAATGTCGAAGTACAGGCGATCAATGAGATTGCCATTCTTGGTGACGTTACGCTGCAGATCACGACTGCAACAGCGGGTTCTGATCCTACGGACGCAACCAGTTCAACTTCGTACGCAATTACGACGAATGATGCTGGTGGAACCACGCGTATCACAGCTGGCACAAGTGTTGACCCAACCACACTCGGAACAGGAAGTGGGGGAGTTGACCTTCAGGTTAACGCTACTGCTCCTACCGGCGGTGCTGGAGCCGGAAACTTGTCTTTGAACACAATTGCTGTTAACGTAGTGACGAGCATTGATCCTGTGTCTGAAGGAACGCTGAGCTTGGATTACACTCTCAGCGCAACTGCAGAAACCGGACAGCTTTCATCAACGGCCATAACCGTTACCTACACGATCGTGAACTAAGCGGCCTATGCTGCCAGCTCGCGTTTCGAGTATATCCTTTAGGCGATCCATGCGAAGGTTCTTGACCATAATCTGGTTAGTTCTTGCATGGATCGCTCCGTTTGGGGGAACTTCGGCTTCGGCCCAAATACCCCCTCCACTCCCCGACGCACTGTCTATTGCACTTTCCAGTGTCGAGTTGACCCAATCGGTCACGGTGTCTGTTCAGGACATCAACGAGCTTTCCATATCGGGCGATGTGACATTGATAGTCGCAGTGGCCACTGCTGGATCTGGTCCAGACCCCGTGAACAATGCTACCCAAACGTACAATTTGACCACAAATGGGCCGAATCAGAAAATAATTGGCGCGATTGATACCGCGTACAGCGCAGGCATATCGCTGAGCGCTCTTCTGACACCTCCAACCGGAGGTAGCGCATCGGCTGAGGTACTGGGCACCACGGCCCTCGATCTGATCACTGGATTCGGTTATGTAGCCGAGACCGGACTGACTATTACCTACACGGCAACTGTCTCGATTGATGTTCCACCCAACGGTGCTGGCGAGACACGAACAGTTACGCTGACCCTGATGGACAACTAAATGACGAAGATACGCGCCCATATCTTCAGAACGTTCGCCCTCGTGCTTCTGCTATTCTCCTGGACGCCTGCATCCAACCTAGTTTTAGGCCAGCAACTGACATTCAATTCCGGTGGTGGACCACTCACGCTCTTGGTCCAGTCTGCAACAGCAGGCTCCGAACCACTTGACGAAACCGACAATTCGACCGAGATCTTCTGGGACGCCCATTTCGGTGTTACCTCCAAAATCACGGTCGGGACGATCGTACCCGGTCAGTCCTTTCACTTATATGTATTGTTGAACGTACCTAGCCAAGGGGGTGGTGGACAAGGCATTGCGCAGCCTGAGGTCGAGTTAAATGATGGTATGCTTGATACCGATCTATTTACTGACATCCCCTTCACTCTACCAGGACGGCAAGGTTTTGGCACGCTCATCTATCGAGGGGCCGCTTCCGTTGCTGAAGGCAATAGTACGGTCCACGGAGATGACGTCCACATAGTCACATACACCATTTTAGCGCAATGAGCAAAGTTTATCCCCTCCTCCTTGGCCTTGTTTTGATGGCCAATCCTGCCACTTCAACGGCACAAATTTCCGTCCGATCACAGCTTTCTAACGACGTAGTCGCCCGGCCGGGAGAATCCTACGAAGGATCCATTCTTATTCGGAATGATACCGATGAAGTTCAGCAAGCGAAGATCTACCAGACTGACTACCTCTTCCAATCCGATGGGACAAACTACTTCGGGGATCCGGGACTGGACGATCGATCAAACGCGAATTGGGTCGAAATCTCTTCGTCGACCATGATCGTTCCTCCCCATGAGGCAGTCGCCCTCAGTTACCGTGTTCACGTCCCCCAAACCATCGCTTCTGAAACCCTCGAAGGAACCTTCTGGAGCATCATTATGGTCGAGGGAGTGCCGAGCACATCACCCGAAAACCTCCAAAACCAGACCCCTGATGATGCACTTGGAGTAATCCAAGTTACTCGCTATGGGGTCCAGATAGCGACTCACATTGAAGGAACGGGAGCCGCGGAGCTGATAATCACTGAATCAGCATTCACGAGGACCCCGGATGGCGAAGCGCTTCTCCAAATAAGCGTTGCTAACAACGGCGATAAGATGGTCAAACCTGAAGTGTGGATCGAACTCTACGATTCTGATGGTCAGGCTCTCGGCCGCATGGACGGCCTCAATAATCGAATCTACCCCGGCACCAGCGTAAAGCAGCAAATAAAGCTTGGAGAATTGGAACCGGGAAACTATCGCGCCCTCGTAATCATGGACGCCGGAGACGACGAAGTCTTCGGAGCCGAATTTACGCTGAATATCGATTGAAGCAGGCCCCGAGGCCTCGATGAAACCGAAACACTACATAATTGCCGTCTTATTCCTGACCGGAATATTCGCCGCTGCGCCCGTCGCATCGGCGGCTTTTGGTTTTCAGGCGGGTGATGTATCTGTTGAAATTGTCGGCGGAGACTCGCTCACCGTCGATCCCGGAGCGGTTGTCACCGTCGTCTACAGGGTCTCCTCTGACTCTGACGAGATTCGTAGTCTCGAGGCGGGATTCGATATACCCGAAGGTTGGAGCATCATTTTTGGAACGGGTGCAGTGATTATAAATGGGAGAACGCCTACAACACGGTTCGTCTCCTATAAAATTCCGACCAATGCGCTGGCTGCTGATTACGCACTTGGCTTTTCTGTTTCGGATTCGATCGGAACCGAGATCGGCTCCATCGAATCTCTCGTCACCATTAATCAAGTCTTCTCGATTGAATTTGAGTCGGATCCAGTTAACCAGTACTCGGCAGCGGGAAAGCGAGTAAACGCTTCATTTGCAGTCAATAACATGGGAAATACTCCCGTTACGGTCGAATTGACAGCAATAGGACGAAAATTTGCCTCGGTAAGATTGCCGTTCAGTTCAATCGAGCTGGCGCCAAAAGAAAGCTCCACATTCGAAGCCGAAATCCAGACAGACGCCAACCTGGATCATAGCCAACGCGCCAGCCTTCGATTTGAAGCCAGACTGGTTCAGGATCGAGATATCGTGTACTACCAGACTGTCGCATTCAACATCGTTCCCATTTATTCCAAAATTCGCCCCAAAGCAGTCCCTGTTCCTCTCAGTCTCTCAATTGAAACAGTTGGGGATGAGTCAGGGATTATACCTCAAGCTCGTATAGCCGGTCAGATGCCACTACTGGGTGGACGGGTATCAGTATCCGCGACCCTGGCCGAGATGCCGCGACAAAAGTTCTTTGGCGCGGATCAACGCTTCTCCGTCGAGTACACGCGTGAGGACATTTCCGTGAAAGTTGGAGATCACTCCCAAACCATATCTCCGATGACGCTTACCGCTGAGCAAGGAGTGGGAGTCGCCGCTCGCATCGAGACCTCAGTGTGGGATATCAAAGGAACTGCCCAACGGTCACGCCACGTGTTTCCCGTGCAGAAGCGATTTGCTGTCTCAGCTGCATACAAAACTTCCGACAACTCTTTCGTTAGTGTTAACATGCTGCACCGCATCGGTTTTTACGATGGATCCTTAGTTACTGCTAGAGGTGTTTCCAAACCATTTGGGTCTGCTTCCCGGCTAGATATCGAATGCGGAATCAGTTCATCCGAAGCCCTTAGAGACCCTTCCTGTTCCATGCTGGTCTCAAATAGCACATCCCGGTTTTCGTATCGACTGCGCGGTCAACGAGCCTCCGAGAGCTTCCCCGGCACCATGACCGGTATTCGCCAAATCTCTGAGTACATGTCATTTCGCATAAACTCGAAATTCAGGCTGGATAATAGCCTCCGGATAACAAAACGTGCGCTTGGCAGTGGGTATGAGCGATCCAACTCATTTTTCAAGGCAGGGATCACATACACAGATCGATTGGCCGGCGGAACACTGTACATCACCTCCCACGGGGTTCGGTCACAGGCTCAATACTCCAGCCTGCAGAGCGTAGTGAGTCGATCAGAAAGCGCCATCAGAACGACTCTCGGGTATCATTTTCGAGCGATCGGACTAACCATATCTCTTGAAGAAGGATATGCACAATCCTCGGAAGGTCGGTCAAATGGAAGCCTGCGCCGGTTTAAATCCAATGCGCGTGTGAGTCCCCTTCGCCTACTCACCATCAATGGTTCGTTTGAGTCCTCGGCTGGAAATTTATCGGAGCTCTCGTTAAAGCAGAGTCAGCGACAGTTCGGGCTGGGATCAACACTGAGTTTAAAAAAGGGGATGTCGGCCTCTGTCGTTGCGTTTCGGAGCACGATTCAAACTTCAATTCAACAACAGTACTCATCGTTAAGGCTCCGTGTGAACAAGAATTTCCGATCAGGACGCGCGTTGTCTGTCCAGATGCAATTTAACCACTCCTCCGGACGTAGTGATCTGAGAACATCTGACTTTGGAATCAGCTACACAATGCCTTTGGAGCTTCCATTCGGGTCCCACACGGAGAACACTGAGTTCGTTCGCGGCCGCGTCATCGACATCGAAACTGGTGCTCCGGTATCTGGAGTGCTTCTCTTCCTTGGTGATAAACTCGCTATTTCAGACGACAGTGGTCGCTTTGGCCTCCCTCGCCCAGAGGTTTCGATTGAGTTCCTCAGGGTTGATCAAAACAGTATTGGATTTGATCGAGTTACAGTTATTCCGATGCCGTTGGAAGTTGGTCCAAACGACTTTCCCGATGAAGGGCTTGTCATTCTGATCACGAAGGCCGCCCGTGTAATTGGGTCTATCGACGTATTCAGTGCCTCAGGTGTCGATGGGCACCTGCTCGGTAATGAGCAGGTAGATCTGGTACAAGATGGCGGCCTGGCTGGTGCTGTACTCGAGATAAAGAGTGAGACTCACCGATTCCGAACTCGTACAGGAAAAACTGGAAAATTCGAATTTAATCAACTTCCACCAGGAAGTTATTCTGTAGAGATTATCCGGTACAATCTTGGTGAGCGCCAACGCATTAATCAAACTACAGTTAATGTAGAACTTGAACTAGGGGCCACTAAGATCGTCCAGTTCAAAGTTGTCCCGACCCGTAAGAGAATCAGGATGATACAGTCCGTTTCTCTATCTATGGGCGAGTCCAAAGGAAAAACTGAATCTGAAGATGTCGGAAGTGATGGATCGGTTGCTGCCCCCGGAGCGCTTCCCAACGGTGGTGCTGCACCGGACTCTTCTAGCACTGGCGGCTCACTGCCCACTTCGATTAGCTCCACGGGGGGAGAGGATGATTGGTTCGAACTGATGCTGCGGTCGGCGAAAGCAGAAACAGAGTCCAGATCAGCAGGCATTTCTGCCGCATATCTTCCTTACTACGTTGAAATTTCGACAGAACCACGGGAGTCCCGGTACTCAGCGCTATATATGGCCCTGTTCCTTTTCTGCGTCTTGTTTGTATTGATCGATATCGATCTTCTTGTGCGACGTTCGATGAGCTCCAACAGAGGACCCATCAAATCTATCAAGGGCTCGAACTGGATATGGCCTGCTCGACAGGCAGTCCTCTACGCCTTGGGGATTGGGCTTGTCACTGCATGGCTTGGCGTACTTGAAGGATTCGCGATATCGTTGGCCCTTTCTGGAATCACCGTCACGATCGAAACCTGGGAGACGTATCTCGCAATTGGGAACGTCCTCAACATACGCTTGATCAGGAGGGCTGGAATCGGATCCTGGATCCGCTATCGGGAAACAGTAGTAAGAATCCGTTCGATTTCGATAGACCGCGTAGGGCTCGAACATCTTAACGGAGACCCGTTCGATCTCCCAACATCCTCAATGCGCCGTATGAGCGCACACAGTTGGAGCCCGAAATCAGTCGCGCTTTACAAAATGGACGTGACCATTTCTCGAGCTTCCGATCTTCGCCTTGTGCGGGATTGCATATCCAGTCTTCTCGACGACATGGCTCCGAGTGAATCCATCAAGAACAACCACATCGAGTTCCTGGACTCCAGTTCCAGTGAAACCACCGTCAGTATCAGGGTCGTCCTGCCGATCAATGACGCGAATCGATTGATCGTCCAGGCACTTCTGGAGATGGAATTGGAGGCGCATGGGGTTCTCGTAATTAAAGACCTTCCAAGCTCAAAACTGAAGTACGGACCCCTACGACTGGTTCAGATCAATAGAGCGGCCTGACAGGACCTGGAATACGGGTCTCGAGCGATCAGGGTGATACAACTTCTCCGTCATACGCGGTGCCATTTACTGAATAGGTGTACTCGATAGAAGCGGTCTGCTCCAGAGTCCGAGCAACCGAGCAGTATTTTCCGAGGCTCAAGTCAACTGCCCGTTTTACCTTTCCCGCGTCTAACGTCCCGTCCAGACTGAAGTGGACGTGAATATGCTCGTAAATGGAGGGAGATACGCCGTCCGGCTTGCGACCATTGACTTCAATCGAAAAGGAGGTGATCTGCTGACGGCTTTTCTTTAATATGGACACAACGTCAACCCCACTACATCCACCGATGGCCATCACGAGAAGTTGCATTGGTCCCACACCGTTTCCCTTTCCATCCTCGTACTCGGTTGCATCATCAATGTCGACCGAAAGACCATCGGCGTTGTAAGCCCGAAAATGAAAGTCGTTTTCCTGCTTGACCAGATTTACTGAGACCAGTCCCATTTGAAAAACTCTATTTGGTTGAAGATTCTGTGGCGAGGTCCTCCCAACTCCACTCGCGAAGACCCTCAAGTGTCTGGTGTGCCGTCAAATCATGCTGTATCGGGGTGATGGATACCCACCCGTTTTCTACAGCCCACAGGTCCGTGTTCTCCCCGGAATCCAGATTGATAAACGTTCCGGATAGCCAGTAGTAGGTCTTGTTGAACGGATCCAACCGTTCAGCAAACGATTCCTCCCACATTGAGCGCGCCTGTCGCGTAATCATGCATCCCTTTATTTCTGAAAAGGGAAGGTCGGGAATATTCACATTCAACAATATTCCGCTCGGTAGGCCACCCCTCAGCACACGCGTCGCAATCTGAGTTGCAATCCTTCCAGCGGCTTCGAAATCCGCTTCGGACCATTTACAGTGAGAGAAAGCAATCGCTGGTATACCAAGGATGGCTGCCTCTGTAGCTGCGCTTACCGTGCCCGAATAAATCACGTTCACCGCCGTGTTGGGACCGTGATTGATCCCCGACACAACCAGATCCGGTTTTCGGGGCACCAACTTATCGATGGCAAGCTTGACACAGTCTGCTGGAGTTCCTGAAACCGCGTACGCCATAATCGGACCGGAAGGGCCGCGGAAAGGCCAGGAACGGGCCCGCACTGGCTCTCTCATGGTTATCGCGTGACCAATAGCACTCATTTCCAGAAGGGGCGCAACAACCACTACGTCTGCCAGGGAGTCCATCGCGGCCGCGAGGGAGAGAATTCCAGCGGCTTCAATTCCATCATCATTGCTGACTAAAATCAGCGGGCGAGATTCCTTCATGCGCTCGATACTCTCAATAACTTTCCTCCTCTGAGGGGAAATCTCCGGCTCGGACATCTTGAATGTATTTCTCGACGGCCTCAGTTATTTGTACATCCAGTTTCGCGTATCGGCGGACGAATCGTGGATTGAAATCCGTAGTCAGCCCGAGAGCATCGTGGGTAACCAGTACCTGACCATCACATTGACCCCCGGCGCCAATTCCGATTGTCGGAATGGACAGGGACCCGGTCACCAGTTGCGCCAGTGGAGCGGGTATTTTTTCCAGAACAATGCCAAAAACGCCAGCTTTCTCCAAAAGGATGGCATCCTCACGTAGTTCGATCGCTTCATCCTCTTCCCGAGCCCGTACTTGATAGGATCCAAAACGATAGATGGATTGAGGTGTCAGGCCAAGATGCCCCATTACCGGTATTCCTGCTTCCAGAATTCGCTCCACGGTTGGAACGATGCTTCGGCCACCCTCAACCTTCACCGCGTGGGCGCCAGATTCCTTCATTACACGAACCGCCGAATTCAGTGCCTGAATTGAATTACCCTGATAGGAGCCGAATGGAAGATCAACAACCACGAGAGCTCGTGAAACGCCTCGAACAACACATTGAGCGTGATAAACCATCTGGTCCAGCGTGATCGGAAGCGTGGTCTCATGGCCCGCCATCACATTGGAAGCCGAGTCACCCACCAGAATCACATCAATACCAGCAGAATCCAGAATGCGGGCCGACGTGTAGTCATATGCTGTCAGCATGGCTATGCGCACACCGGATACTTTCATATCCTGCAGTGTCTGAGTCGTAACCCGAACGGCACTTTCCGGTGAGCTATTTGACAACTGTGTACTCATTTGCGATGATATCCTGACGGGCAGCAATATAAAGAAAGGCGGGCGCCCTGTGAGCGCCCGCCTGAATCATTGGATATTTTGCTGATTCAATTCGAAGCGGTCGAATCCTCTTCAATTTCGATGCCCAGACGTTGAGCTATATCAACATTGATGTTAATGACGGAATCCGGATTTACATATAGAAGTGCGGGCGAGCGAATCACGATATCGAGACCCTTCTCTTTCGCAATAGCGTCAATGGCATCCTGAACCATCTGCAGGAGCGGCGCCATCAATTCGTCCTGACGAGCGGCCAACTCCTGGTCCTTGGACGCGGCAGAATTCTGAATTTCTGCCTGGAGTGTGGTCAGCTCGGCCTCACGTTCCGCCTGGCGCTCTGCCGACAATAATGGAAGCTGCTTCTGGTAACGGTCTACACGTTCCTGGAAATCTTCTGCCAGCGCCTGGAGTGCCTCTTGACTGGTACGGTACTCTGCAGCGATCTGCTGCTGAACACCCTGGTACTCAGGCATGTACGTGATTATAATTTCGGGGTCTGCGTATCCGACCTTTAGTGACTGTGCAATGGCATCTGCATGAGTGACGCCAAGCATCAGAAGGGCAATAAGGATACTGAAAATGGATTTTTTCATGTCTGTTTTTGTCCACAGAGACCGTTTAATGGGTTCTGTGATGAGGAAAACGGCCCCGTGAGAAAGAGGCCGGTTAAAAGATTAACAAATGTTGTTCAATTGCGAATACTCTCAACGTCTATGCCAAGTTCTCTCAGTACAGTCGTAGAGAGGTTAAACTGCTCTCTTTTGAACATAAAGAGATACTCGCCCGAAGAATCGAAAACGTAATCATATCCCTCGGTGGTTGCTACTTCATTGATGGCCTGAAAAATCTTTTCTTGGAGCGGCCGCATCAGCTGTTCCTGCTGCAAGAAGATGTCCCCTTCCGGACCGAAATACTTAACCCGTAAGCGCTCGAGACTCTCTTCTGCCCGAACAATATCCTGTCTTCGATTCAGTCGCTCATCGTTTGTATAAAGAAGCTCTCTGGCCTGGTATTCGCGGAATTGCTCGTCTACGTCTACTCTCATGTCATCCAGCTCCTGCTGCCACGCCTGCGCCATTCTGTCGACCTGCTGCTGAATGGTCTGATACTCAGGCATAGCTCGTAAAATGAACTCGGAATCCACATACCCAATCTTCTGCTGGGCAAGTGCCTGACCGGAGGAAAACATCAACATTCCGACAAATAACAGGGAGGCGGGAATCAAAGATCTTTTCATGACGAAAACGTTTTGTTTAGTTCTAGCGGGAGGGTCCGTTCTGTGCGACGAAAGAATAACACTCGATTACCCTGGTGGTCTCCCGGTGTACAGAATATTGGACTTTGGTACCTAACTATTGTCCGAATCCTTGTCCCAGACTGAATTGAAACGTCCACTTTTTGGAGCCATCATGCTTGTTATTAATGGGCTCAAACGTGTCGAAATTATAACCGTAAGCCATCTCAACCATCCCCAGAATCGGTAGGAAAAATCTCATTCCGAATCCGGCAGACCGGTACAGATCGGTTGGATTATAGGAGTCGAGGCCGTCCCAGGCGTTCGCTGCATCCAGGAATGCGTAGGGTGCAGCTTGTAGTTGCTCCGACTGAATGGCCATCCAGCGCAATTCGGCGCTGTATTTATTCAAGATGCGACCACCAAACGGATCATTGTCATCACTTCTAGGACCCAGGGCACCGAGAGGATACCCCCTCATGTACACGATGTCCTTACCAAAGAAGTTGTAAAAACCCTGCGTCTCGAACGGTGAGCCACCCACGATGAATCTTTCGAAGTTCACTTCACGATCGTCCAGAGAGCCGATGTAGCCATGGTCAGCACTGAATCCGAGAGAGATTTTAGGCGCCAGCGGCGTATTCCAGGAATTAGTCAGACGCCATTTGTGATACTGGATCAGGTCGCCAATGGGCGGTGCGATCTCCAGTGATAGCGAAAATTTGGACCCACTCATAGGAAAAAGAGGGTGACTGGTGTTGTTCCGCGTTAAAGCTTGCCGGATAGTGATTTCCTGGCTGATGCCAAACGGAAGCGTCGAGATCCAATCATCGTTGTTGTAAAACTGGTATCCAATCTGGGTTGACGTGCTGAAGTATGGATCCGGCCACTTCAGTCTCTGCTCAAAAAATACCCGCTGGGAAAACGTCAGGAGCTTTCCTCCTCCCGAATCCAGAACATCCAGCCCCGAGATCCGCGAGAACGATGATGAGAAGCCCACCGGTCGTGGTTTTCCCTTAAACCATGGCTCTGTGAACGAGAGCGAGTACTGCTGGTATCGTCTACCATTAGTTTGTATTCCGACCGAGAATCGTTGGCCATCACCCGCCGGCAGAGGCTTCCATTCACTTCCTTTGAAAAAATTCTGCGCGGAAAAGTTATTAAAGCTGAAACGAAGCATTAAAATCAGACCGAACCTGCCCCAGGTACCTGACAGTTCCAGTTGGTCCGTTCCCGTTTCCGAAAGATTCCAGTCTATGTCGACCGTCTTGCCCTCTTCATTGATATCAACACCCGGTCCTGCCGCCAGGGATTCTTGCGTGAAATAATTAAGCTGCATCAGACGGCGAATCGACTCTCCGATCTGAGTCCTGCTGAACGTATTTCCTGGAATCGTCGTGAGTTCACGTCGTACGACGTGGTCTTTGGTCTTTACATTTCCTGCAATCCCCACCATTCCGTACTTGTATACCTCGCCCTCAAAGATGTCGAAAAGCAGGTCCAAACTGTCGCCGACGACGGTAATTTGAGGCCGCACCCCGAAGCGCATATACCCCGAATTCATGTACAGGCTGGACACATCGCGATCTTTTCCGGCGCCATAAATGTTCTCCGTCAATTTCTTGGAGTTGAAAACGTCGCCTTTCAAGAAGCCAAGGCGTTGGGCAAGCATCTCGTCCGTGAAAAGCGTATTTCCCTCCCAATCGATATTCCTGACGTGATACTTCGGACCTTCGCGTACCTCCAGTTCTATCACCAGAGACGGCTTTTTTTGATCGGCGTCTACTATATAGACCGAGTCACTCACCAACTCAGCGTCGTAGTAACCATTTTCGTTGTATTTGGCAAGAATCTTAACCAGGTCATTCTCATACTCGTCGCGATTCAACTTCCCACTGCGCCAGAATCTCCATCCACCTTTAGGCTTCGTCTTCATCGCACCAATCACGGCAGCGTCGGAAAGTCCTTCGTTATTGTGAACCAGAATCTTCTTGACCTTGACCTTCGGTCCTCGATCAATCTGAAAATCCAGTGACTCGGTATTATCGTCATGCTCAGATCGGAGAACGTCTACTTCAGTCAGCGGGAAGCCCTTCTCGGCGTAGAAATCCTCAATGATCTGAATCGTCCTGGCGATGCTGTTTTCGTGAACGGGACCTCGCGTCACGAGTGGGGCTTCCTTTCGAAGATCTTTCTGGTGCCCCTTTTTCACGCCGCTGAAAGAATACTCACGAAGCTTCGGGACTTCTCGCACCCGGATAACAATGTAGATTCCTGTTCCAACTTTACGCTCTTCGACAATCTGCACATCCTCATAAGTCCGCAGCCGATAAATAGATCTGATCGCATCACCGAGCGCAGGATCTCCCGGAACGGTGAGCTTTTGGCCGATCGTCAACCGTGACGTCTGCTGGATAAAACTATTGGCATATTCGTCAGTCGTGCCTTCTACGGAGATCCCAAGAATTTCTAGAATCTCTGGTGATTGCAGTAGTCCCGGAGCAGCTGAGAGGCCTGGGTTTTGGGTTTGGGCTTGAACCAGGCCAACCGCCAAAAACAGTGTAAGTAATGAAAAGAAGGCTTTGAGACTCATCTAACGCTTTTTGAATCGTTTTACGCGAATAATCGCACCACTCCAGGCCGCATGAACGGCATTCTGAGTACAGGGGTTTCCACCTCTCGGGGCATTCCGCAATACCAGAATAACCTGGACAAGTCGGTCGTTATTGTTGAAGCTCAGATCTCTTTGGCAGTTTGAACACGACCAAACCTCCTGTCTCGATCCTGAAAAGCCTTGATAGCATCAAACAGGTTCGCTCTCCGAAAATCCGGCCAGTACATCGGCGAGAAATAGAGTTCTGTGTAAGCCATCTGCCAGAGGAGAAAATTGGATATCCTTTTCTCTCCACCAGTCCTGATGAGCAGATCCGGGTCGGGGTAAGCTTCTCCAGACATGCTTCTTGCGATCAGCTCCTCGTCCACATCGTCTGCGGAGAGGGCGCCGCTTTCAATGCGGGATCCAATACTCCGCAGGGCTTGAGAAATGTCCCAGCGCCCGCTATATGAAAGCGCGAGAATCAGGGTCATTCTATCGTATTCGGAGGTGTCGCTTATAAGGTCAGTCAGTTCTCTCTGACATGGCACGGGTAACTGATCAATATCTCCGATAGTCTGTAGACGAATTCGGTTCTTGTGAAAGGTAGAAGCTTCGCGCTTCAGCGCTCTGATGAGTAAATGCATCAGCGCATTGATTTCTGCCTCTGGACGGTTCCAGTTCTCAGTAGAGAATGTGTATAGGGTCAAGTACGAGATGCCCAACTCCGCGCACGCCTCCGTCACATCCCTCACGGCGTGCACACCCTCTTTGTGCCCTCGGACCCTGGCCATGCCCCTCTCTTTCGCCCATCGACCATTGCCATCCATAATGACTGCGATGTGCTTAGGAAGCGGGCCTCTGGCCCTCAACTCATGCAGTATTTCTGACTGCTGCTCCACAAATCTCAGAGTTTGACGATGTCGTTGAATATTACAAAGACCATGAACGCCAACAGAATTACCATCCCAACCTGCTGCAGGGCCATCCGCAGCTTGAGGGAAGGCTCCTTTCTGACAATCCCTTCATAGATCAAGAACACGAGATGTCCTCCATCCAGCGCTGGTATCGGGAGAATGTTGATTATCGCGAGCGTGATGGAAAGCATGGCAACAATGTTCCAGAAATACCGCGCGCCGGCATCAGCTGCTTCCTTCGTCGCCTTTGCGATCATTACCGGTCCGCCGATATTCTGTCTGAAACTGTCCTGACCAACGAATATCCTCTTCAGACTTGCGGCAACAAGACGAGTGTTGACAAACGTCTCTCCCACACCGCTCACAATGGCCTGGCCGAACCCGTATCGCTTAAATCGGAACATCGGAAATATTCCCATGATGAACTGGTCGTTGGACTTGTCCGCGGTCATTGACACCTCGAAGATCGTTCCATCTACCATTTGCAAAGAATCGGGAAGCATTACAGCTGGACCTGAACCTACAGTAAGAACCGTATCGGATCGTACAAACCGCATCACAAACGACGAACCATTAGTAGCCTGAAGAGCGGGCTGAATATCTTCAAAAAACGTAATGACCGAATCTCCCACTGAGAGTATTCGGTCTCCACGCATCAATCCAGCCGCTTCTGCCGGAGAATCTTCCACGATCACACCTACCAGCGCAGCACTGAAATTTATCCCAAAGTTTACCCCGGACGTATTCAGGCGGGTCATCATGTCGGAAGGTCCTTCGAGTCGAATCAGCTCGCCCCCCCGTTCGAGATCTATAATAAGCGGATTCGCGAGGAGGACTTCTTCCATCCCACCGAGTCCCTCGAGGGCTTCGACCGGCTTTCCATTCACCCCGGTAATCAGATCTCCGGTCCGCAATCCCATGTCGTGTGCGACGGAAGACTCGGAGACCATAACTGCGCCAACCGCCGGTGGATAGATCTCACCGTAAACCACCTTCATACCGATGAATATGATCGCCGCCAGTATCAGATTGAACAGGACGCCGCCGGTAATCACCACGATGCGCTGCCAGACGGGTTTTGCCCGGAATTCGTAAGGTTTTGGCTCTGTATCCAGGACTTCGGTGTCCATACTTTCGTCAACCATGCCGGCAATCTTGACGTATCCACCTAGTGGAGTCAGGCCAAGTACGTACTCCGTTTCCCCGATCTTTTTTCCAATAATTTTGGGAGGGAATCCGACCGAAAACTTGTCGACCTTCATCTTGAAGAGCTTCGCAAAAAGATAATGACCCAGTTCATGGATGAACACGAGGATCATTATGGCGAGTAGAACCCAACCGATGTAGGGTAAAAAATTGAGAGTGGCGTCCATTGAGTACCCGGAGTCGGGTTATAGTACGTAAGGAGACAAGCGTGAAGTGCGTCTTCAGACCCGCTCTAATTCGCGTCTACGCCTGCTAGTTCCACAGCGAGACGACGCGAGTCGGCGTCTGCTTCGATTCGACTCTCGATCCCCTCTCCTTCCGGTAGTTGGATACGCATCATGACGTCTTCGATGAGGCCAGGGATGCGCGAAAACCCAAGCTTCTCATCCAGAAAGAGCCCGACCGCGACTTCGTTTGCAGCGCTCATGACCGCGGTCATCGCCCCACCCTCACGCAAGGCCTCGTAAGCCAGGGAAAGGCAGCGATACTTTACCAGATCCGGTGCTTGGAAATTCAGCGACAAGGGCACGTTCCAGTTGATAACCCCGTGGTCAGCGGTCCACCGATCCGGAGCCGATAACGCATACTGTATCGGTACTTTCATATCAGGTGGGCCGATCTGCGCTTTGGTCGATCCATCCTGGAAGAGGACCATTGAATGGATAACAGATTCCGGATGAATGACCACATCAATCCGCTCTGGATCAATTCCAAAAAGCCATCTCGCTTCAATCACCTCGAGCCCCTTGTTCATCATGGTAGCAGAATCAATCGTGATTTTCGTGCCCATTTTCCAGTTGGGATGATTCAGTGCTTCGGCTCGAGTGATTTGATCGAACGTATCCACAGATCTATTCAGAAAGGGACCACCTGAAGCTGTTATGATCAATCGATCTACTGAATCGCGGGGCTCTCCCACCAGGCATTGGTAAATCGCAGAATGTTCACTGTCCACAGGGATGATGTGCGAGTCGAATTCTAGAGCCATCTGCTGTATCAGATCTCCAGCGACGACCATGGTCTCCTTGTTGGCCAGCGCTACCCGGCGGCCACATTTGATAGCTTCGAGAGTCGGAATCAATCCGGCCGCCCCTACCAAGGCCGTGACTACAATATCCACCCCGGGCCAGGACGCAGCGGCCTTGAGACCCGAGACCCCTGAAAGAACGTTACATGTCACGCTCGACTTTAGAAGCGCATCCCGATTGGTTTCCGCAATCACTACGCACTCGGGTTCGAATTCAGCCGCTTGTTGTGACAGGAGATCCACGTTGGAACCCGCCGTGAGAACGACAATCTTCAGCCGCTCAGGAAAGAGACGGGCAATGTCCAGAGTCTGGGTTCCGATGGAGCCCGTAGACCCCAGGATGGATATCCGAACGGGTGATCCAGGAGCTATGGAAAGAGATTCTGTGTTCAATGCGGGTGAATAAGAAGAAGAAAGAAGATCAATTCTCAATGCATCGAAACTTACGGGGTCGGCGTGCGATATTAAAGCGCACTTTCGGGGAAGTTGACGCACTTTCCTTCACGAGTCAGGCTGGATGACAAGTATATGGGATCGCGCTTTTTGTTGATACTGATGTTGATTACGCTCTGCACGCCGCTTGCCAGTCGGGGGCAAAGTGTCGAGAGCTCTCAAGTCGGGCGTTTTCAATTGGCGGAATCCTTTCTTCGAGCGGCCCAATTTGAACGCGCCATCGGGCTTCTTGAAGGCCTTTTTGATGAAAGTCCGGAAACTCACGTCTTTTACGAGCGACTAAGGGAAGCGTATGAAAACGTCAAACGATACGATGCCGCAATCGCTCTGGTAGAGGCCAAAATTCAGTCCGAAACAGCTTCTACCTCATACATAGCGGAAAAAGCACGTCTACTCTTTTTAAAAGGGGACGAAGCGAGCGCCAAGATCTCCTGGCAGGACGCGATAGACTCCAATCCAGGATCCCCAAGCGTTTATTTATTGGTGTATCGGTCTCTGATGCAGATACGCCTATTCGATTTTGCCATCGAAATACTCGAGCAGGGGCGCGAGAAACTGGACAATACGGCCCTTTTCCAGACCGATCTGGCGCAGCTCTACAGTCTGACCTCACAGCATGGTCAAGCAGTTGGGCAGTACCTGGAACTGTTGAAAATCAATCAGAATCAGCTGAATTATGTCAAGACCCAACTGGGGCAGTTCTTGATCAACGACCAGGCGATTGCCGAAAGTGTTGAGGTCGCTGAGGAAGGCGTGGCAAATGAGCCGCTGAATAGATCGTACCGCGAACTGCTAGCCTGGCTTTATATCGAAGCCGGACGATTTCGGGATGCGTTCATTGTCTATCAGGCTGTCGACAGGTTGGAGCGTGAAGAGGGCCGAATGTTGTTCTCCTTTGCTCAGGTGGCGGCCGACGGAGGTGCCTACGACGTAGCTCTTGAAGCGTTTGACGAAGTTCTTCGACGATATCCCGAAGCTGCGTCAGCCCCGGATGCTATGCGAGGTCTCGGATTAATGCAGGAAATGTGGGCCAGGGCGCTAGGTGAACGGGTCTTTGATATCTCGGGAATCCGTTCACCCCGAAATCACTACGACGAAGCTCTTGATACGTATCAACGATTTCTAATCGAGTATCCTCAGCACGCGTATTTCCCCGATGTCCTCCAGCGGATCGGTGTTCTGCACCAGGACATATTTTTCGACTTTGTTTCGGCCGCATCCGTGTTGACGGAGGTAATTGCCAGGTATCCCGGTACTCAGGCCGCCTATCAGGCAGAATACGATCTTGGTCGCCTGGCTGTCACGCAAAATCGGCTTGAGGACGCCCGGATTCGATTCAGCAGACTGCTGACGCGCCTCCGCACTGGTGACCTGGCTGAGCTGGCCCGATATGAGTTGGCCATGCTACACTTTTATCAGGGAGATTTTGTGGCAGCCGAGGGATACACGGCGGCGATGCAGGAAAATACCTCGACGGACGTGGCCAACGATGCCATTGCCATGAAGGTGCTCCTTATAGAGAGCATGGGACCAGATTCGCTCAACACACCATTAAGGCGATTTGCCAGGATCAAGCTGCTTACCAGACAGCGGAACTGGGAAATAGCCATGCATCAACTGGAAGATCTGCTCAATGAGTTCGGAAGTCATTCACTGGCTGACGACATGCTATTTGAGAAGGCCGGGTTACAGGCCATGACCGGCGATGTAACCGGGGCAATTCAGGTTTATCTGGAGCTTCCGCTTGTCCATCCTACCAGTTTTTTTGGCGCCAGGAGCCTGTTTCAGGCTGCAAGGCTTCAAGCAGATCAACTTGACGACAAAGAGTTGGCCATCAGAACTTATGAACGCATACTACTGGAGTATCCAGGGTCTCTGCTCACTTCCGATACTCGGAATGCAATCAGAGTCTTGCGCGGAGATGAGGTATAAAGATTGAGAAATTGTAGCCACTTGCTAATCGTCAGTTTTCTTTGGATTTGCGCAAGTTCAAGCAGTGCAGCCCAGGATATTCTCGTCCCGATGGACGATAGTCAGGCCGATCACCTGAAAGCTTATGGGGTAACCTTCTGGGCTCTGGAAAGAAGTGTAGATGTTGATTGGCTCCTGAACTATCGAGGAGGCTCGTTTCTGTTTGTTCAACAGCCGGACATTGAATCGGAGCTCAGGGTGAGGGGCGTGACGTACGAAATTCTCTCTGGCTCGCAAACGGCCGCCGTTATCTCGAGCGTCGAAAGTGATGCGAACAACACGAGTATGGTGCGCCTCGAGAAACCACCTCGAATCGCAGTCTATGCTCCTGACCAGACTCTGCCTTGGGATGATGCCGTTCTTCTCGCCCTCACCTATGCGGAAGTGCAGTATGAGATGATCTACGACGACGATGTCCTGAGGGGCGCTCTAGAAGACTTTGACTGGGTCCATCTCCATCACGAAGATTTTACCGGCCAGTACGGTAAGTTTTTCAACTATCGAGCCACACCCTGGTATATAGAGCAGCAGCGTCAAGCTGAAATATCCGCTCGAAACCACGGATTTCGCAAGGTCAGCGAACTAAAACTACGCGTAGTAACCATAATCAAGGAGTATGTGGCCGGCGGTGGATTCCTGTTCGCTATGTGTTCCGGAACGGACACTTTTGACATTGCGCTCGCCGCACATCGCACGGACGTAGTGCCGGCAGATTACGACGGTGATCCCATCGATCCCGACGCAATCGCCAGTCTGGATTTTTCGAATACCTTCGCGTTTACGGATTTTCGGCCAACGTTCAATGCCCGGGAGTATGAGCACTCAAATATTGATGCAGGTGCCCCTCCCCCTCAATTGCGCAATCCAGCCGTCGATTATTTCACCCTCTTTGAATTCAGCGCCAAGTACGATCAGGTACCGACCATGCTGACGCAGAATCATGTCCCTACGCTCAAAGGCTTCATCGGGCAAACAACCAACTTCAGAAAATCAGTCATTAAGCCCAATGTGGTCATTCTTGCAGAGGCACCGGGTCGTGATGAGGTCCGATATCTTCACGGCAGCTACGGAGAAGGTACCTTTACTTTTTACGGCGGGCATGATCCTGAGGACTACCAGCATTTCGTGAACGATTCGCCCACAGATCTGAATCTGCACAAACATTCGCCCGGATACAGACTGATATTGAACAACATCCTTTTCCCCGCTGCCAAGAAAAAAAAGCAGAAGACCTGATCCATGGAAAAACCCGGCAAAACTTCGTCTGCCTCGCACGCAATCATGAGTGAGTTGGTTCTTCCGAATGACACCAATGGACTCGGAAATCTCATGGGAGGCAGGTTGCTCCACTGGATGGACATCTGTGCTTCCATTTCCTCTCAACGACATGCTGGTTGCGTGTGCGTGACCGCTTCAGTGGACCGGGTCGAGTTTCATTCTCCTATTTTGCAGTCAGAAATTGTTTCGATCAGGAGTCAGGTAAATCGGGCGTTTCGCACGTCGATGGAGATCGAGATAGTGGTAGATGCAGAAAATCCTCGGACGGGTCACAAACGTAGATGTAATCACGCCTTCTACACCTTTGTCGCTATCGGTCAGGATGGACGCCCGACCCCCGTGCCGGCACTCATTCCCGAGACGGATGATGAGCAAGAACGCTATGAAAAAGCAGACCGTAGGCGTCAGTTTCGTCTCTTCATGTCCGGACGGCTGGATGCGGATGGTGTGCAGGATATGCAGGAGTTTCTCCTATCAATCAAGGATGAACAATCTTTTTAGTCGACTGGTGCTGATGTTGGCATTCGGGATTCTCTTATCTCAGCCACCGATCATGAATGCCCAGACGCTGAGAGATTCTCATCCATTCAGCGTTGGTTTGATGGCTGGACCGACGAGTGGAGTGACTGTTAAGGTTGTATTCGAATCGCCAGTGGCCGTAGATCAGGCCAGAAGCGTCGATAGTAATCTGGGTTTCAACCTGGACGATTATCTGCTTTGGTCCACTCATTTTACGGTCGGTATCCCTGTTCCACGCTCACCGCTGACACTCTACATGGGTCCAGGGTTTTTTGCCGGATACGAGGGAAAAGCTCTATTTTGGGGCCCCGCGGTAAACGTTGGCGCTAGCTTCGTCAAGCACCGCTATGAGGTATTCTTGCAGATAATGCCCCGCGCGACATTCGTGCCCGATCTTGATGGCAAGTTTGGCGCCGCGGTCGGATTGCGCTACATGATCTGAAACTGCGTCGTCGGCCGGTCGTTCTCCGAGCGATTCTCGGCATTTGTGCAGTGAGTATCGAGAGAAAAGGAGCTTAATTTTTGTTATACAACCGCATTCTCATAACGGGAGCCAATGGCCTGGTCGGCCAGCAGCTCGTCAGCATCATGGGCCGGATGCCTGAATACGATGTTCTGGCGACGGGCCGAGACAGGGCACCGCGATTTACGGGAGGCTCTTGCGGATACACACAACTGGATATCACCGACACTGCCGCTATCGACCAGTTGTTTCTGGATTTCACGCCTGATGTTGTAATTAATTGCGCTGCAATGACTCAGGTAGACTTGTGTGAGACTCAGAAAGAAGAATGTTGGCAAATCAACGCTCTGGCTGTGGAGTCGATCGCCCGCGCATGCCGCTCCACTGGAGCGAGCCTGATTCAACTATCAACGGACTTTGTTTTTGACGGTGAAAAAGGCCCGTATCGTGAAAACGCGCGTCCCAACCCCATCAATTACTACGGTCGTTCCAAACTTGCTGGCGAAAACTATGCTCGAGGAGCCGGCATGGACAAGTGGGCAATCGTGAGAACAGTGCTGGTCTATGGTCTCTCCGAGAATTCACCTCGTCATAATTTTGTCACATGGCTGCGTGGCAGGTTAATCTCGGGCAATGACGTTCAGATCGTCACAGATCAGTGGAGAACACCTACCTACGCACCGGATCTTGCGGCGGGGATAGAACGAATCATTCGGTACCAGAAACAGGGTGTTTTTCATGTTTCTGGAAGGGATAATATGCCCATTTACGATTTCGCCCTGCTAGTAGCAGATGCGTTCGATACTGATTCGAAACTGATAGCACCTACCGACTCCAAGGCGTTCTCACAAACTGCCGCTCGTCCCCCTCGATCAGGATTTATTATCCTGAAAGCCGAGACTGAGCTCGGATTCAAACCGCGAGGAATCCGCAGTGCCCTGGAGGAAATGGAGAATCTCTTCGAAAAACAGACCTCGAGTGACTGAGTCACATTTTTTTCGTCTGAATGAGCCCATTTCATTCGTACCTTTTCGACCACGATTTTAGGTTTCGCGACACTCCTGCGATCTTCAGCAAGATATTCTCACTGACAGCACATCCTGGAAATGCTTGATATTCAATTCATTAGAGAGCATAGCTCGCAAGTAAAAGACGCTATCCGCAATAAGAATGCCGGTGCGGAAGATCTTGTCGATCAGGTATTGCAGGCTGACGAAGAGAACCGCTCTCTGACGACTCGAATGCAGGAGACCCAATCGGCGGCCAATCAAGCTGCCCGCGACATCGGCAGGCTCATGAAGGAAGGGCTCAAGGATGAAGCAGAGTCCGCAATAAAAGAAAGTGCCAGGTTGAAGGCCACAGTAAAAGAGCTGGAAGAATCTCAACGCTTGGCTCAAAATTTACTGGATGAATTGCTTCTCGAGATTCCGAATGTGCCGCACGAATCGGTCCCTGTCGGACACAGTCCAGACGAAAACGTAGTTGCATTTGAATTCGGTGATGTGCCCACGTTTTCCTTCCCAATTCTTCCGCACTGGGAGCTCACAGAAAATCTTCAGCTCGTCGACTTCGACAGAGGCTCAAAGGTGGCCGGTGCAGGCTTTCCGTTCTATGTCGGATTGGGTGCAAGACTTCAACGAGCATTGATCAACTACTTTCTGGACGCAGCAGGCGCCGCCGGGTATGTAGAGGTTCAGTCTCCTCTGGTCGTAAACGCCGACTCTGCCCGCGGAACGGGTCAGTTACCAGACAAGGAAGACTTGATGTATGAAGCCGTCAGGGACGGATTGTATCTCATCCCGACGGCAGAGGTACCCGTCACCAACCTGCATCGAGACGAAATATTCTCCTCCGACGATTTGCCCATCCGATACTGCGCGTATACGCCCTGTTTCCGGCGTGAAGCGGGCTCATACGGAAAGGATGTGCGCGGACTGAACAGACTGCACCAGTTCGATAAAGTGGAGCTTGTTCATTTCGTCAGGCCCGAAAAAAGTTATGATGCCCTCGAGGAATTGCGTACACACGTCGAGAGTCTACTCCAGGAACTGAAACTGCCCTATCGAAGGCTGTTGATGTGTACGGGTGACATGGGATTCACCCAGTCGAAAAAGTATGACCTTGAAGTCTGGAGTGCCGGTCAGGAACGGTGGCTGGAGGTGTCCTCTATTTCGAACTTCGAGACGTTTCAAGCGCGTCGAATGAAAATTCGATATCGGTCGGAAGACGGTTCCAAGGCTCAAATCTTGCACACCATTAATGGAAGCGGGTTGGCGCTTCCCCGGATCGTCGCGGCATTGCTTGAAAACAATCAGCGCGCCGATGGGTCAATTTCAGTGCCCGACGTACTCATCCCGTATCTGGGGGCTGATTCCATCTCTTGATCTCAATTTCTTGAGGCTTTTGTAACACATTTGTGATACAATGCAGGGGGCGAGGTGTATAAATTGCCTTCCGTGTGGTCGATACTGTTATCGAGACGTCAATTAGTGGGACCAGTATGAATACTACCGTGGCCAATCCTTTTGAGAGCAGGGTTTCTCGTTCCAGCATGAACGAGCACACTACTCCACTTACCGTAGAAGAAGCCCGACACTTGATGTCTCGACTGGCTTTTGGTGCTTCGATTAGCACCGTCACAGACCTCGTTGGAAGTACCGCTGGTGACATCGTTGACCAGATGCTGGATGCGGCCGAAGGACCACTCCCGGCGGATCCTGAATGGCTTTCTGTTCAGCGACCGCCCCGAGGGTCATCAAATGCCGTTTTCGACGAGTTCAATAGCAACAACAGTGTCTGGCGGAACGAGTTACGATCCAACTGGATTCTGGATATGGCCGCCAATGGTCTTCGCGGAAGGCTATCTCTTTTCTGGCATAGCCATTTTGTGACGAGCTATGTGAACTACAGGTACGCAGCGCTGGGACACAACTATCTGAAGCTGATTCAGCTGAATGCCCTGCAGAACTTCAAAACGTTTACGCATGCTATCGGCCGAGATGCGGCCATGCTCATTTACCTGGATGGGGATTCTAACACTGCTTCCGCCCCGAACGAGAATTACGCTCGGGAATTGATGGAGCTGTTCACAATGGGTCCCTATGCAGCCAATGGCTCTCCGAATTATTCCGAAAACGATGTTCAGGAAGTGGCGAGGGCGATGACGGGGTGGCGACTATCTGTCTCATCAACGTGGAGTTCATACTTCGTCTTCAATCGATATGACGACGGTGAGAAGACCATTTTCGGTAGAACGGGGGTGTTCAACTACAACGATGTCATCGACATCATCTTTGAAGAGCGCGGTTCTCAAATTGCTTATTTCATCGCAAAAAAACTCTACACCGAATTCATTTATCACGAGCCCGACGAAGAATCAATTCTGGCGTTGGCTCAAACCTTTCAGGACTCAAATTTCGAGCTTCGGCCCGTCCTCCGCCAGCTGTTCACGAGCCAGAGATTTCTGGATGCGAATTTTACCGGCTCGCGCATAAAATCACCCGTAGAGCACCTTTTGGGGCACTATGTTGAAATCGGGATAGAACCGACGATGGATCAAGCTGAGCAGATATGGCGTGGAGCATCGGGAATAGGTCAGAGCATCCTTGACCCGCCGAACGTCGCTGGATGGCCCGGTCAGAGATACTGGCTGACCACGGATACTCTGCCTGAGCGTTGGAGTTACTCCGATATTGTGATGAATAACGTCATCCCCCCCATATTCATGCTCGAGTTTGGAGAGGCCCTGGTGGGACAGGCCTCGACCCATCCGGCTCTGGAGGTTGCGATAGCCATGGCTGAGCACCTCTTTAAAATCCCGCTCGAGTGGGTCGAGGTGCCCAATATCAGCGAACCGTTTGAAGGTGACCTGATTGCAAATCCACTGCCCAACTGGTTGGTCGACGGGCCCGAATATCAAAGAAATCTAGCCAAATTATTTCTTGGATCGGTTCCCTGGTATGAGTTCGTGGTCCGGTCGAACCAGGGAGCGCAATTTATGTCGGCGTACATGACTCGCCTTTCTCAGTTTCCAGAATTCCAGCTTATTTAAGGGGTCTATCATGTGTGATCACAATCACGATACACCGGTCAAGGGAGAACGCCTGGAAGATGGAGACCATCACGCGTGTCACCACCGAGATTGGTCCAGACGTCAGTTCATGCAGGGCCTGGGTATGTCGGCCACGGGCCTGGCTATGGGCCTTTCGGGGATTCCAATTCGTTCGTACGGAGCCTCTCCTCTTCTCTCGCGACTCCGATCCAGTAGTAACGATCGAATTCTGGTGCTCATTCAGCTATCAGGAGGCAATGATGGACTCAATACCGTCGTTCCCTATACCAATGACACGTACTACCAGCAGCGACCCAGCATTGCGATTAACGCGTCGACCGTCCTGAATTTGACACCCGAACTGGGTTTACATCCAGCGCTGACCTCATTCGCGGACATGTTTGTTGACGGCACCATGGAAATCGTGCAGGGTGTCGGTTACACAGATCCTGTGCTTTCGCACTTCACTTCGACCGATGTCTGGGCTTCGGCTAGCGATCCATCCGATTTATCACGATCCGGCTGGCTTGGAAGGTATATGGAGGAGGAGAACCCCGATTATTTCGATTCACCGACAAATTATCCACTGGCCATCCAGCTCGGAAACGGATCTCCACTGGTATTCCAGGGATCCGTCGCTGGGATGGGTGTCACTTACCCCGACCTGGATCTGCTCAATCAGTACTTCGAAACCGGCGTTTTTTACAACGAAGATTTCGCTCCAGCCACCAGCTACGGCGGTGAACTGTCTTTCGTCCGATCCATAGCGAATAGCGCTGTTCGCTACGCAGAAACGATTACGGCGGCTGCAAACAGCGGCGTAAATTCGGTAGAATATCCTTCCACGGCCGGCCTCTCGGGCAATTTGGCGACTACGGCGCGACTCATTCGAGGTGGTCTCGGAACGAGCATCTATCATTTGAACCTGGGAGGATTTGATACCCATTCTGCGCAGAGCTCACGCCACTCGAGTCTTATGCAGCAACTTTCCGGAGCCATTGGCGCGTTCATATCCGATTTACAGGCGGACGGCCTCGATCAGAGAGTTCTGGTTATGACATTTTCCGAATTTGGAAGACGTGTTTACCAGAATGGGTCGGCCGGAACGGATCACGGAACATCTGCTCCACTATTTCTCTTTGGTGGCGGTGTACAAGGTGGCATCATCGGCGGGCATCCGAGCCTCACCGATCTGGATCCGGGCGGAAACATGGTCCACGGGATCGACTTCCGAAGTGTCTATGGATCCGTTTTGAACGATTGGTTTGACGTTTCGGATCAGGAGGTAACCGATCTGATGGGTGCCGATTACGCACACCTCTCGCTGATTGACTCCGCTTTCGCCACAAATACGGGCGAGTTCAGCCTTCCGAACTCAGTGTCTCTTTTTGGCAACTACCCAAATCCGTTCAGTGGCAGCACTATCATCGAATTTGCCCTCGCCTCGAGTGAACACGTATCGATATCTGTGTACGACATCCAGGGGCGCCAGATCACGACGCTGGTCGATCAGGTATTGCCGGCAGGCCGCCACGAGACTGTTTTCGATGGAGAGGATTTACCCAGCGGTACATACCTCGCTCGTTTGCAAACACGAGCCGGGATGCAATCCAGAAAACTGGTCATCGTCCGCTAGTTGGTTCGCGTTCCGATATCTGTCAGGGATGAAATCGAAAAACTGATTCCGTCATTCGTGGATTTGGGCATTCGTTGCCTGCCTGGAAACTGTGGGATGGAATCGGTCTGAATTGATTTTCCTGTCCCCGCTGCAATGGGAGAAGATTCCGGAATGTAGAAATCCTCATTGGACAACGTGTCATTGTAATCGCGAGCCGCCCGGGATGCGACAGCCATCGTCTTATCTGTGTTGCTTCGAAGCTCACCGAACAGAGTCGCAATTCGCTTTTCAAGTAAATCGAATGCGTGCTCGAAAAGAGAGCGATCTCTCTCGAGCGATCCAGATTCCCGCTGTATCTGCTGATCGATTCGGGACATCATGGCGCTCATCGCGAATAAAAACGTAGCTACGTCTGCCAGACGCGCCTGAACCACCTGTCGGACTACGATTTCTTCTTTATACCACTTCGAAACCATTTTGAACATGTGCGCGTGATCTCTGACGAGAGACTCCAAACGCGCAGAGAAAGGAGCCAGGGAGCGGTCACGAGATTCGATGCTGGGAGAAGTGGGTTTGAATCCCGCATAGAGTTCCAGGGCAAGAGGAACGGCCCTTCTCATAATTCCAGGATTGATTGAATTTTTTCCGATACGCTTTACGTTCTGTAACACGGACTCATCTCCGTCCCACACCAGTGCTTCGCGGATTCCAATCATTTGTTCGCCCAACTGTTTGCCCCCGTATCCGAAAATGAACGGTTGCATGACCTCGTTGGAGCCCTCGACAATGCGGTGAATCCGATTGTCCCTCCAGAGACGCTCGATCTCATTCTCGGTCATGTACCCCTCTCCTCCCATGATCTCCAGAGCATCGTCGAGAACTTCCCAACCAATCTGGGAACAGAAAAGCTTCGTCATGGCCGTTTCGACCATGATATCCGTATCTCCTCGATCCAGCATTCCGGTCATCATGTAGAGCATTGCGTCCATTGCATAGCTATAGGCATACATTCGCGCAATGCGTTGCTGGACCAATTCAAAATCCGCAAGAGGACGATCAAACTGATATCGGGTTTGCACCCACTTCGTAGCCTGGTCCGCCCCGTGTTTCGCAGCGCCGGTGATGCCCGCTGAAAGTGTACAGCGTCCGAAATTCAAACAAGTCAGCGCGACGTGCAGCCCTCGGCCTTCCTCGTGGAGAAGATTTTCCACGGGGACTTTCACGTTCGTGAAGCTGATTCTGGCCTGCCATGTACCGCGGATCCCAGCCTTGGAACGATTGCTTTCGAATACCTCTATGCCTGGCATATCGGGTGTGCAGATAAGCGCCGTTATTTTATCATGCTGCTTACCCGACTTTTTATCCGGCAGACTCTGCTTGGCCATTACCGTGAAAATTCCGCTCATCGCAGCGGAGGTGATCCACTTTTTTTTGCCGTTCAGGATATAATGCGTGCCGTCGGGGGAGAGTTCGCATCGAGTTTCCTGACCGGCCGCATCAGATCCAACCTGGGGCTCAGAAAGACAAAATGCCGACAGATATTCCTTCGCTACACCTGGCAGGTACTTTTTCTTTTGGGCCTCATTTCCGAACAACATTATCGCTTTGCACCCGATGGACTGGTGCGCAGAGACCATCACCGAACTCGAGCCACAGTGTGCACCGATCATCTCCAGCACTCGGTTGTAACTGGTGATTCCAAGGCCCAGTCCTCCATATTCTTCAGGAACAGTCATTCCCATAACACCCAGTTCAAATAACCGGTCGATAGCCCACTCGGGAATAATTTGTTGTTGATCTATCTCGATCGACGGATGCTCATTCTTCAAGTATGCTTCGAGCTTGACCAATAATGCATCACAACGCGCCCCTTCATCTTCACTGATCTGTGGATATGGAAAGATGAGATCATTGCGAAACCTGCCCCAGAACAGGTTTTTGGCAAAACCCATTTTCTCGGGCTCTGGCCCCATCATGACTTCAATATCGCGGATCATCTTCTGATCCAGCTCTGAAATATTCTTGAGCTTGAGTGTATCGATTCCCATTTTTTCTAGTGGGGCTGTAAATATCTTGTGAGGACCTGAATTTGCTCTCGACAGGGCGTGTATCGCCCATTTCGAACTTCTGTTCCGTGCCAATGACGGCCAAAGCCCGGGTCAGGTGAACAGTGTTAACCTACTACGAGCGAAGACCGTTCCTTATCGGTATATTCTGCCGTTTTTACCCTCTAAATGATGCCCGTAAATTTCCCGTGAATGTGACTTTTTCTCAGCGGCTGCGCGACCTGCGATCTAGGAAGGACTCGGTCTTGTGTGTGGGGCTTGACCCGGATCCTTCTCGGATACCCGATCATCTTGTCCAGGAATTGGGCATCGCGTCGGCAGTGACGTCATTCTGTCGGGAGATTATCCAAGAAACCTCACCCTTCGCGATAGCTTTCAAAATAAATTTCGCTTTCTTCGAATCGCTAGGAGAGAAAGGGTTTTCGGTGATGCGGAGGGTTTTGGATGCTCTGCCCGAGGACGTTCTCACCATTGCTGACGCTAAGCGTGGCGATATCGGAAATTCGGCGGCTTTCTATGCCCGCTCGGTCTTCGACAATTTCGGCTATGATTCGGTGACTATCAGTCCGTACATGGGCCGGGATTCTGTGACACCCTTCCTCCAAAGTCCTGGAACGTGTGCATTCGTCCTGGCCCGCACCTCGAATCCAGGCGGTTCGGACTTTCAAACATTACAGACAGAAGAAAAGCCTCTCTTCCAGTACCTGGCGAATTCGGCGGTTTCGTGGTCCGATGGCGAGGTCGGCGAAATAGGACTCGTCGTAGGCGCTTCCGATATCGAAGCCCTCCAAGCGCTTCGGGTCTCTCACCCCTCGACTCCATTCCTCGTTCCAGGAGTCGGTGCGCAGGGAGGCAGTGCTTCAGAAGTAATGAGTGCTGCTGGAAACGGTCCTATTCTGGTCAACAGTTCTCGATCCATCCTGTATGCTTCCGCGGGCATCGATTTCGCCACTGCTGCGGGCCGGGTAGCTGAAGAAACAAGAAATATCTTGGGATCATGATTACACGTGTCGTTCGACTGACCATACATCCAGGTCGTCTGGAAGATTTTCTGGATCTATTCGAAGCCTCCAAGTCCTCTATTCGAGCCTTTCCTGGGTGTCTCGAACTCTCACTCATGCAGGATACGTCCTACGCCAACCAGGTCAGTACTTTCAGCACCTGGGAAGACGACAAGGCCCTCCAGAATTATCGGGAGTCTGAACTGTTCATTTCCACATGGGCTAAGACCAAGCCCCTATTCGCTGCCAGGCCGGAAGTGTACAGTTATCGCGTTCTCAGCGAGACAAATTGATACCGATGCGAGCGGTCCTTCCCGCGGAGGGAAGTCCGAGTTGCGGGAGATGCAGGGTGTCGAAGACGTTGTCTACTCCGCCGAAAATCTCCGCGAACAATCCGGATCGCGAAAAATACTTCCGGCCCGAAACTCTGATGTTCATTATCAGAGAGGTAGAAAGCTCGATCTCCGAATTATCCTCAGCCTGGCCGTACGCTTTACCAGTGTAAATCGCCGTCGCGTCCAGGGTAGTTCCCCTGAATCCTTTCACCTGGACCGAAAGAGTGCCAAGTATTTCAGGCTTCTCCATGAGATGTTGATTCCCATTCTCAACGATGGCAACTGGCCGCATCCAGGTAAAGTGCCCATCAAGTGAAAGCCTCTCCAACTGTTCGGCGCGTCCGACAACTTCCACACCATAGACCCGGCTTCCATCGAGGTTGACTCGAAGACGCTTCCTGACGTCATTGTCCATCACATTGATCTGATCAATAGTGTTGACCGTGCGTTGAAAAAACAGGATAGTCTCGAATGAAATACTGTTTCCCAGAACCCGAAGACTGGACTCGGCTATCCATGCGCGCTCGGCTTTCAAGTCAGGGTTAGGAAGAAACCTATTGAGAGCAGTTCCAAACAGTTCACGCATAGTCGGAAATCGTGGCTTGCTGCCCGCATTCAACTTAAATGCCACACTCTGGGACAGTGGAGTGATATACTCGATATTCGCACTGAGAGCTTGAAATCCTTCGATCGATGGTTTGTCGCCGGTTACCGGCGTTGCCAGACCGTCAAGCGTCAATCCCAGCGCCCAGTGTCCCTCGTCGTTCGAGACCGACGCAATTTCGAGGCCCGACGAGTAAAGCACACTTCGATAGCGTTGCCTTCCGGCAGATTCATCGGGCCCGATCTCCGTATCAACATCTCTCTGAAGATGCGTGGAACTCGTCGCGAACCCAATTCCTCTCAAAGTGAAGGGTCCCAAATCTCTTTCACCGACGAGTCGCATACCCCAACTCTGGTCCAAATCCTCCTGCCTCTCTGCTACAATCTCATAGGTATCGTCCCGAAACTGGTCAATTTCCTGCTGAAATCGTGCGATCCAGATAGTTGCGAACAGATCAAAAGGGCCTTTTTCAGAAACACCGTTCAGTATAGCCATGGTGTTTCGCCACAACGGATAACGCCAGTACCGAACATTTTCTGTTTCAGGGTTCAGATGCCCCTCCGGCGCCACACCTTTTTCGGCGAAAGCATGCAGGAACGTGAGCCCCCACGAACCGAAATTTTGCTCCCGATCCAGACGAATGTAAATATTTCCCTCCTGCCGGTCTGTATTGGTACGGGTCTCTCCCTGCTGACCAAATGGAAGTTTTGCATCGCTGGACACACTCAGTCCTGCTGTCGACGCCAGCGTCGCGCCCGCCAGGATGGATGTCTGGCCCGACCTGCTGGCGAACATGGCCTTGGTTTGCCACGACTCGTGGCTTCCGATTTGCGCGGTCAACTCAGACAGTTTCCCATCTGCTTGCAAGCGTCGGCTCTGCAGATTTACAGCACCTCCAGATACATTGGGTCCATAAGCAGCACTCACGGCGCCCCGCTCGATGGAAATGCTCCCGAGAATGTTGGCCGGTACGAGACTCAGGTCGATCCTGTTGTCCCAAGCCACGTTGAGCGGGGCGCCGTCCAAAAAAATGGCGACTTGGCGCTCACCTGCCGCCCGGATATAGACCAGTGTTTCCCCTCTCGAGTTTGTCTGAACCGAGGCTGACGGAAGCAATCTCAACGATCCCGCGATACCTGGTCTGTCTTGACGAGCCAGAGCTGACAATCCGACTCGATGAACTCGTTGAATTCGAGCGCCCTGGCGTACTTCTCCACCGATCACAATCTCTGATAGATCGTATCGGCGAAGAGAGTCCTGCGCAACCTGTGCCACGGCACCATCTGCCAGGACGCACAACACCGCAATCCACACCGGAACTCGTAGCCGAAAAATCAAATTCGAAGTAGCATGCTAAGACGTGAAAAGCGGCGGCCCTGAGCCCAGGGCCGCCGCGCAATCCTTACGGAAGTAAATGATGATGAGTTCCAGGAAACGTCCTACCTCGCACCTTCACCGTGAATAGCTGGAAAATGCCGCAGATTCATCCATTTAGAGGGCAAATTTTCCTCCGGTTGAAACCAGTTGGAGTTTACTGCGGTAGACGCACTCTCCAACTATCCGACCGTCTATGAGCGATCTCTCGCAACAACTTGTACTCCTGATCAAGGAGAAACTGAAATCTGCCAGATCGCGCCTATTCCGCGTCGACCTCTCTGCTGGCGCGGCAATCTGTCTCGGATCGTTCTTATCGGCCTGGCTCCTCGCGGCGAGCCTGGAACTGGCTTTCTGGTTTCCCCCGGTGGTGAAATGGGCCGTGTTAGGTGGCCTGTCTCTCGTGTTCATTGGAATTCTGGCTTGGTACATCGCGCGCCCCATATTGCTTCATTTCGGTGTCATAGCTGGTCGCGAAGAAGTTCAGATTGCCCGCTCGGTCGGTCGAGCCTATCCTCAGATCGAAGATCGCCTACTGAATCTGCTACAACTGGCGAGTGGACAACACAGTACCTCTCCAGCCCCATTTGTAGATCAGGCGGTCCAACGCCTCGGCGAGCCCATGAGGATGATGTCATTTGGGAAGATCACCTCGTGGCAACTACCTCTTCGGTACTCCAGGTATGCCGCGCTTCCGCTGTTTCTTGTCCTGTCTTTCATGATTGCGGCACCCGGCCCATTTTTCTCCGCTACCAATCGAATCACGACCCCTGGCACTGTCTTCGAGAGACCCGCTCCGTATTCCATACAGGTTTCGCCCGGAGATGCAGAATTGATCATCGGAAACGACCTTGAGGTGTCCATCGGCATAACTGGCCTTCTTCCCGAGCAGGCACCCGTTCTGGAAACCATCCTGGAAGGTGAATTTCGGTCTCGATTTGTAAATCTCGCAGACGACTCGACCGGATCCTTAAAACATGTGTTTCAAAACGTCCGCCAGGCCTTTCAATACCGGGTCGCGGGAGAAGAGGTCGTCACAAGGTGGTACAGTGTCCTCATTCTAGAGCGTCCCCTGGTTCAACAACTGAGCCTCAGGCTGATCTTTCCCCGATACACGAGAATTCCAACTCAGGTTCTCGATGTAAACGTCGGAGATTTTGCTGCTCTGAGAGGATCCATGGTAGCAGTGGACATCTCGGTATCCGGAGCTGAAACACACCGGGCATGGCTCCATTTCGATTCAGGTCGAGTCATCGAACTGGATGTCGATGGAAATCATGTCGAAGGTGCCTTCGAGGTAATAAAAAGTGATGCGTATCACGTAGTCCTCGAGGGAAAGGATGGCATCCTGAACCTGAATCCCATCTCCTACCGGTTGGAGAGTCTTGCAGATGCCCCACCCTCAGCCTCTCTCCTTGCGCCAGGGTCCCTTGTAGACCTGACGGAAGATATGCTCGTACCCCTTCTTGCTCATATCACCGACGACATCGGATTCAATCGCCTCGCACTCTTCTATCGGCTCTCAGAAAGCCGCTTCGGAAATATATCGGAAGAATTTAGTTCGCTCTCGATTGATATTCCGAACCATTATCAGCTGGACCAGGACGTCACCTATGCTTGGGTCATCAAGGATGTAACGGCATTGGATCCCGTACCTGGCGACATCATTGACTACTTCTTGGAAGTTTACGATAACGATACGATTTCCGGATTCAAATCAGCGCAAACGAGGATTTATCAGCTTCGTATGCCATCGCTTGCCGAGCAATACGAGCGACTTGACGCTTCGGAGGACGAAACTCAAGCGTCATTGGAGGACCTTCTTGACCGGGCCGATGCGGCCCGAGAACAGTTCGAAGAGCTGAAGAAAGAGCTTCTCCAGAATCCCGAAGCAGATTTTCACGATGAACGACTTCTTGAGCAACTCCAGCAGCGTCAGGATGATCTGGAGGACACCGTCGATCAGATAGCCGATCAGATGGATCAGCTATCCGAGCAAATGGAGGATAACGACCTTGTCTCAGACGAGACACTGGACATGTTTGAAGAATTGAAAGGGGTAGTGGAAGAGGTCCGGACTCCAGAATTGATGGATGCGCTGAAGCAACTTCAGGATGCGCTGGAGAACATGAATCTCAACGAGATGCAGGACGCTCTTGAAAAGTTCGAGTTCTCTGAAGAGATGTATGAGAAGCGGTTGGAGAGAACACTGGATCTGTTCAAGAAATTCCGGGTGCAGCAGGATCTTGAGGAGATCGAGAAACGGGCAGAAGATCTCTCAGAAACGGAGGATCGACTGGCTGAAGAGACTGCCAAACTTGAAAATGAGCAGAAGACTGCCGAGGAGTCCGACGGCGAAAACAAACAGCCAGGTGAAAAAAATGAAGACCTCGCGCAGCAGCAAGAACTCGCTGCCGAGGAAATGAAAGCGCTTGAAGAAAAGATGGAGCAAGTCCGTGAGCGCATGGAAGAGCTGAGCAATATGCCCGATCAGGAAATGCAAGATCTGCTCGAAGACACGCAGGATCAGCAAATGGCCCAGCAAATGCAGGAAAATGCCCAAGAATTGAGAGATAATGAGCTTCAACAGGCCCAACAACAGCAACAGGAAATGAGCCAGCAGTTGAATCAGCTCTCGTCTCAGATGCAGGATATGCAGATGAACATGCAAGGGGCTCAGATGCAACTCAACATTGCCGCGATTCGTGCCACGCTGGAAGACGTTCTGACGTTATCTCAGAAGCAAGAGCTTCTGCGCCGCGAGGTGCTTTCCCTGACACTGGATTCTCCCCTGTTGCGAACCTCTGCGCAGGTTCAGGTGGATCTGGCCGAGAGTTTAACCATCGTTTCGGATTCTCTGCAGTCGATCGCCCGGGAAATTCCACAGATGACCCGCGACATTCAGGGAAGAGCCGGTGACACCCTGAGGGAGATGAGTGACGCTACCGTAGCGATGACGGAGCGATCTGCTCGGCGCGCCGCTGGACATCAGAAGGGCGCCATGACCAATCTGAACGAACTCGCACTCATGCTTTCTGAACTGTTGAACCAGCAAATGAATGGCTCAGGAACCGGGCAGAGCAATCAGTCGATGGAGCAGATGATGGAACAGCTCCAACAGATGGGACAGCAGCAACAGCAGTTGAATCAGCAGATCCAGCAGCTACTGAATGACATGGAGGGCTCAAGGCTTACCAGTGATATGATGGAGCGACTGCGTCAGATGGGAAGCCAGCAGGAGCAGATCAGAAATGAGCTCAGACAAATGAGCAGAGAGCGTAATTCTCGCAATAAGATTTTGGGAGACCTGAACAAGATTGCTGATCAGATGGTCGAAAGTATACTGGAGCTACAGCAAAATCGGGTTACGCGCACGACGGTCAGAAGGCAGCAGCAAATCTTGACACGCCTACTCGAGGCTTCGAGGTCACTCGAACAGAAAGGAAAGGACAAGAAACGTGAGGGTAAGTCCGCGGACGAAATTCTGCGAGAAAGTCCAGCCCAGCTCACACCTTCCGAACAACTCGAACGGCTCAGACGCGATCTTATTCGAGCGCTCGAATCCGGCTATTCTTCAGATTATGAATCGCTGATCAGACGATACTTCGCTCTGCTCCAAAATGGATCCACCCCGCGGCCGTAGGGGCTCCTTTGAGGTTGAACGGCATCTTCGCCACACGCGCTGTAGACAGCCCTTCAATCCTCTCGTCCTCTTAAATAAACCGATTACGGGTTTCTTCGGTGGGTAATCGGCACGAATCCAGTCTTCCGAACCAGTTATATCGATTTTGGGCGATCCATCCGTAAATAGAGTCGCTTATAACGACCGGAATGATCCTGAAGCCGTAAAGAATGGGCCAAATCCCTGTCAATTTTCTCGTGATTCTAAGAATCGCTCGCGAATTGGCAAATACGTTTCCATCTTCAATCAGAACGATAGAGTCCAGATAGCCCTCGGGAAGATCGTACTTCTGAAGGAGGGCTTGTGCCTCCGCGGACTGCAGGGCGCCAAACCTGAAATAGCCCTCTGGGTCCCTGTCCAGCACGAAATTAACTCCAGCGTTGCAGAAGTTGCACACCCCGTCGAACAATATGATTGCTGAATTTTGGCTCATCATTACCTGATCATGACCCTGATTACCGGGTGATACGTACACGTGCGCAAAAAAGCTTCGATGTGGTCATCGCTACGCAGAAGATTCGCAAAGGCACACTAGTCTTGAAAAAACAATCACATATTGGTAAATTACAGGTTCTGTGCGTTACGGATTCGGTTCACTTTGTGGATCATTACTTCCGAGACGCCAGCGCCACCAGACCGGGAACCGGAGGTGCTTCACAATATCGTGCTGCCAGCAAGTCTGACAGCACGTGAGAGCCCACCCCCTCCCCGTCGATGTATGTTACACACCCGCTAATTACGTGACTCAGGTATGGCTAACGCGATGAGGATTCTTTTTATTACTGGAGAGGTTGCACCATTTTCCGACACTTCGGAAATAGCTAAGATTGTACGGACACTCCCCGAGTCTCTACATGAATCGGGAAAATACGAAACCAGAATTCTGATGCCGAGATACGGAACCGTCAGTGAAAGAAGGAATCGCCTGCACGAAGTCATCCGTCTATCGGGAAGCGAAATCACTCTGGGCGATCGCACGGAAGTGCTGCGTGTGAAAGTGGCATCTATCCCTGGAATCCGCCTTCAGGTGTATTTCATGGACAACGATTACTATTTCAAGAGGAAAGGCATTTTTGCGGATCGGCAAGGCGTACTCTTTGAGGACAATCTCGAGCGCGCCGCGTTTTATGCGCGAAGTGTAATTCGCACCATCCGGAATTTGGGCTGGCAACCTGACCTCGTCCACGCGTTTGGCTGGTTGAGTGGGCTCGTTCCCTACGTACTGAGAACGGAATTTGCGGACGATGAGCTCTTCAAGAACGCAAAAATCGTATACACTCCCGAGACCGTTGAATTCGAGGCCCGGCTGGACGGGAAGAGTTTCGATTCACTGAGCCTTGCGCCTCATGACGAACTGATTGGTCGGAACCCGTCTGATGCAGGAATTCGGTTCGCGGACGCATCAATCTTCCCTTCTTCCATGAAAGACGACGGGGATGCTCCATCGTTCAGTGGTGAAGCAGAAACCGAGATGGAAGAGGCAGTGGCGGTATACGAAAGCATAATGAGCGGTGTATTGGCGTAGCCTCGTTTTTGCACTGTTTTCGGGAAACATCCTGCTTCATGACGGCATTGTACACGCCCGTTAATTAATATCTATGAATCCCTGGGAAGCACGTCTCCAGGGCTTTGAGTTTTTCCGAACTGGGACATACGAACGCACATCTCCCCACCGTTTGGGAAATGAGTCAACCCAGAGATCGCACATTCGATTTGATGTTCAAGACCAAGCGCTTTTTATTCAGCTTCTTTGCACTTCTTTCCGCTTCAATTCTGATGACCGGTTGCGATGACCGGACTAATGTCGGGATCGACCTGGTTGATTCCCAGACAGAGGAGTCAAGGGTGATAACTCTAAGCGCGAACTATTTGCAGGACAACGCATTAGGGGATGTTACTGGAGGAAACGCCGCATCGGGTGCCTTACGAGCTCTCGCAGGCGTGGTCGAAGATCCCGTTGCGGGACGCATAGAGACCATCGGTCTGCTGGATTTCGTTGCGTCTAGCCAGTTTGGGGCCTCCTTCCTGAGTCAGCCCGTGACCTTCGCGGAATTGACAGTGTCGATAGAGTACGTATACGGGGACACCACAAAGCCCGTCACATTCGAGCTGTTTCAGGTAAACGAGACCTGGACCTCTGCTTTCGCTCGCGCAGATACTACCATTGGTACTGGCGCCGTGGTATTAACGACGACAATACCTGCGGTGGAAGGCGATCATGCTGTCGCTATGCCCACAGAGTGGATATCCGCATTTGATGGCATCCTTCGAAGTTCGACATTCACAGATGATTTCAACGGTTTCGCCCTTAGAGCAACCAGTGGGAACGCTATTCTCGGTGTCGGATTTTCGGGTACGTCTCTTCGAGCTTCGTCGACCCCGGGGGATACCGTCAGTTTCAGCTTGTCCAAGGTTCTAACCACCTCGTCGCGAATTCCAGACTCAGCCTCGTCAGAGTATATGTTGCTTCAGGACGGGGCTGCGAGTGGCCTCGATGTATCTTTCCCGTTTCTAAGCGAATCTTTTCCGGAAGCTCTGGTTCATCGAGTTCTGGTGCGCCTGAATACCGCAGATCTTTCAGACCTGTATCCTTCTGGCTTCAACCGGCCCGAAGTAACGTTGGTTGGTCTGAGGGTTGTGGCGGATGATAACGTGACAAGGCTGAGTGTGGAAGAGGTAGGCATTGCCTCGGACGGAAGCCTCACATTCGATAATACCGTCCTTACCAACGTCGTCCAGTCGGTGAATTTGGGCAAGTCTTCGCTGGACAGATTTGAACTGTATCTGCCATCCACTCAAAGTGGTGTCGGATTTTTGGCCATACAGCTGGGAGCCATTTCGAGTGAGAGTCTCCCCCGGGCAATCGTAACGTTCACTCCACTGAAGTGAGGAAAAAATGAATCATCCTCCCTATCTACATTCCAACGCGCAGAAGTTTATGCAGCGAATTCTCGCTCTCACGTTTTTGGTCATCCTTCTTCCTGCGTACAGCATTTCGGCTCAGAGCCAGAAGGATGGTTCCATTTATTCGAGATTCGGACTGGGTGAGAGACAACAGTTCTTGACATCGAGGAGTCAGGCCATGGGAGGCGGTGGCTATGCCCTGGCCGGAACGAGATATACCAATTTTGCAAATCCCGCGGCACTGAGTGATCAGATCTTGACCCGTTTCGCAGGGGGTTTTTCTTTCGAATCCATCAAAGTAAGTGCTGAAGGATTTGAACAGGGCACGGTGGCTTCAGGCACCCTCAGTGCTGTCCAGATTGGATTTCCCCTTGTGACAAATAAAACCGGAATGGGATTTTCATTTTCGCCCTACACCAGAGTGTCCTATAGGGTTGACAGCCCTGGGAGTATTATTTCGGACCCAGAAAACGGTGGTGAAACCCCTCTCATCAGCCGCTTTGGCGGCAGCGGCGGTCTCCAGAAGCTATCAATGGCTTCGGGTCACCGTATTTCCCGAAATGTGAGTCTGGGACTTAGTCTTGACTACCTCTTCGGCATTATCGAAGAGTCTCAAGGATCCAGTTTCAATTCAACGCTATTCGTAGATCGGACGGTTGAAAAAACGCTACGTCTTCGGGGATTAACGGCGACTGCGGGCGCGCGTTATGTGGTCCCGGGCCTTCCAACAGGAAAAGCACTGGTGATCGGCGGAACGATTTCCCTTCCGACAACGCTCAGTGGCAAACGAGCACTCGCCCTCACCACTACAGTAGGTAGCGACACGCTGTCGACCACATCCAGTGGCGACGTGAAATTACCGCTCGCCTGGGCGTTCGGCGTCGCGTACCAGCCTGAAGCGAGGTGGACCTTTATCGCTGATGCGAGCTACGAAGGGTGGTCAGCGTTCGAGAGCGACTTCGATCTGCCGGGTTATTCAGCGGCTTCGAATTCAAGTTTCGACAACCGTCTCCGTCTATCGGCCGGAGCCGAGTTCTGGCCAGCTGGTGGGCGCCCGTTCGCCAGCTATGGTTCCAGAATCGCCTATCGATTGGGAGTTTATTCAGATCAATCGTACGTTTCTCCGGATGAGGATGAACCTATCCGTTCTCTTGGCATTACCGGGGGTTTGAGCATGCCATCTCTCATTCCTGGCACGAATATTGACTTGAATATCGATATTGGACGTAGAGGAACCACGTCTAACGGATTGGTCAAAGACCGTTACATTCGATTCAGTCTCAACATTAATTTCGGTGATCGCTGGTTTGACCGACAGGGCCTTCGCTAGTCCCGGCGTGATCTTCACTCGCTGTGTATTTCGCACTGCATACCGACAGGTACCATGTCATTCCGCCAGATTAAATCAGCAGAAATACTTGCGATAGTTGCCTTTCTGACCACAGTTGTGGTTTTTTCCGGCTTCGCAAAGACGGCTCAGGCCCAGTCTGAGTGCGTCGAAGACGACATTCCAATGAACTATAGTCTCTATTACGAAGACTATAGAAACGGGGGCTGGGAGACTTCTCTTCCCTACCTGCGCTGGATCATCAGGTGTGCACCAGGCTTCCCGTCGAGCAACGACCGTAACTATCGCAGGCTCGTCGAGGTGTACGAAGGACTGGCTATGGACGCCGAAGATGCCGACACCAGACGCGTCTATCTGGACTCCGCACTCTACATCCACGATATCGCACCGTCTGCTTTAATGGACGCGGGAATTGAGGCTGAACCGTACAATTGGATCTTTAATAAAGGCCGTTTCATCCAGAAGAACTTTGAACATCTCGAGGATCTGCAGCCATCTGTAGGGGGCATCTACCTCGACGCTTACAATCTGGACGCGTCAAAAATGCAGCACTACTACATCAATGTGATCATTGTTGATTTCGTGACCAGAGATGAGAAGAGCGATGCGATTGAGTTCATGGATCGGGTTGAAGTGGATTTTTCCGGTGATGCTGAAGTATTGACAACGCTCGAAACGTGGCGCGGAACACTGTTTACCTCTCCCGAGGAGCGGATCGGTTTTCTTGAAGGACAAATTGAAAAGAAGCCAGACGACCCAGAGCTGAAGGCGGAATTACTTGATCTATACATGGTTGAGGGAATTCGCGATAAGGCCTATGAAATGGCTGAGAAGGTCATGAGCGAATCTCCCACACCACGACTCTACCGGACCGTCGCCAAGATGCGTTTGGACGATGGTGATACCGCAGAGGCCATTCGCCTCTATGAGGCTTCATTGACCATGGAGGGTGGTGAAGAGGCCGCGAAAGAAGTCTACTTTAACATTGGCATCGGTCATCAGCAAGAAGGCCGTCTGGCGAGTGCTCGCTCGCAGTTTCGCCGGGCCATCAATGCAGATCCAACGGACGTACAGGCATTGATTGCTATTGGCGATCTATACGTGACGTCAGTCCAGGGCTGCGGATCCTTTGAACGCGAGGACAGAGCGGTTTACTGGCTCGCTGCAGACTACTTCGACCGCGCCGCTTCTCGCGCCGACACGGATACGTACAGAAATCAGGCGCGCCAACGGGCATCAGACATACGGCGTTTCTTCCCGACCGCTGAGGACAAGTTCTTTAAAAACTGGACCACAGGCGACAGATACACGGTCGATTACGGCTGCTATACCTGGGTAGGCGAAACTACAACTGTTCGGTAGACAGATCGAATTTCGGCATGAATGGTGGGCGCTCCCTGGAGCGCCCACCCTTTTTTTGGCCCATCCTTGCTCGCCTACACGAATTGATCGAGAAAAGACGGCACTTTCTTTGTCATTCGGCCTGATCATCCCGAATTTCGCTTCCGCAGACGGGAAACCATTCAGAAACAGCACAAATCATGTCCCTCATCGCAGACATTCATGCCCGCCAGATCTTCGATAGCCGAGGTAATCCAACGGTTGAGGTCGACGTGATAACTGAGGACGGTCATTTTGGAAGAGCAGCGGTTCCAAGCGGTGCTTCCACGGGTGAGAATGAAGCCGTAGAGTTGCGCGACGGCGACGATTCTCGGTACATGGGAAAAGGTGTTTCGGGGGCTGTCAACAATGTCAATGAGAGGATTGCTCCTGAGCTCGAGGGCTGGTATGTGTTCGATCAAATCGAGATCGACTCGTTTCTCAACGAGCTTGATGGGACCCCCAATAAAAGTGAGTTAGGAGCCAACGCGATACTTGGCGTATCTCTCGCCGTAGCAAATGCCGCCGCAAGTGCCGCAGGCCTGCCCCTCTTTCGATATATCGGTGGGTCGGGTGCACGACAGTTGCCCGTTCCGATGATGAACATCATCAATGGGGGAAGGCATGCCGATAACAGCGTCGACATGCAGGAATTCATGATAATGCCAACAGGTGCTCCTACATTTTCTGAAGCTCTCAGAATGGGCTCCGAAGTGTTTCATCACCTGAAGACCGTACTGGGAGAACGCGGTTTAAGCACCGCGGTCGGAGACGAAGGAGGATTCGCGCCAAATTTGTCCTCCAATGAGGAGGCCGTCGAGGTCATTCTGCGCGCGATAGAATCTGCCGGTTATTCTCCCGGTGAAGATATCCATATCGCCCTGGATCCTGCCGCATCTGAAATGGCAAAGGATGACGGATACAACTTCTGGAAAAGTGACCCCGACCGAGTTCGATCCTCAGAAGAAATGGTTTCTTTTTGGGCCGATTGGGCCGACAGATACCCCATTATTTCGATTGAGGATGGGATGACTGAGAACGATTGGGAGGGCTGGAGGTCGCTGACTGACAGGGTGGGTGAGAAGATACAGCTGGTCGGGGATGACCTGTTCGTAACCAATACGGAGTTTCTCAAGCGCGGCATCGATTCTGGTTGCGCAAACTCCATTCTGATTAAACTGAATCAGATTGGAACGTTGTCCGAAACGCTCGCGGCGATCGAAATGGCTCAAAAAAGTGGCTACACCACCGTCATTTCGCATCGGAGCGGAGAAACCGAGGACACCACAATTGCCGACCTCGCAGTGGCTACCAACGCCGGTCAGATAAAAACTGGGTCATCAAGTCGCAGCGACCGCATGGCCAAATACAATCAACTGCTCAGACTCGAAGAATTATTGGGCTCCGTAGCTGAGTATCCTGGAATGAATGCTCTGAGGATTTAGTACCTTAAGGCTGTCACCGCGGTCCTCCCCGCACACGTATTGTCCAGGCAGATGGCGATTACAGACAGACTAGCGCATCTATTTGTTCAGTTCCGCCGAGCTGTAATTGTCAGTTTATGCTCTCTTGTTCTGATTTGGCTATTATTTTTTGATAGCCACAGTGTTCTGAGCCGTGTCCAAATGCATCGTGAACAATCTGCGCTACAGGCCGATAACCAGGAATTGAAGGCTCGTATTCTAGAGCTGGAAGAATTACTTGGTCATTCGCTTACCGCCGAAGAAGTGGAAAAAATTGCTCGCGAGCAATATGGCATGAGCAAGGACGGGGAAACGATCTATCCACTATTGGAACAGTAGCATTTGGTGCACGATAAGAATCGATTTGCCGTAGGCATCGGCTGCCCTTAGCACGGGTCTTGAGTTTTTCCAGGAAACCGGGAGAAATGACGAAGGTATGTCCGGAACAGGTCACCTGATATTTCAGAAACACTACGAAAGCGGTAGCTCTACTGACTGACCTCTCGAAACGTGGGGTACAGAGCATCACCTTCGGGCGAGGTGTTCACTTAAGCGCGATGACCGCCGTGTTGTTGCTCTCAGCACTCCTCCCCCAATCTGTTTTCGCTCGTCAGGATACCCAGACAATTACTGAACCGGTAGAATTTGTTGCCGCGGACTCCATCGTTTTCCATCTGGGTCAGGATAAGCGCTTCGGAACGCTGTACGGCGCTGCTTCTGTCTCCTACGACGGCTCGTTTCTGAGCGCGCATGAGATCGATTTGTTACTCGGCGAAGAAGAGCTTCACGCCCGTGGATTGCGCTCAGATTCCGGCTGGGTCGGACAGCCTCAGATCAAGCAGGGAGATGATCTCTTCTTCGGAGAGGAGCTGGCGTTTAATCTTCAGACCGGACGCGGTCGTATTGTGCTGGCCAAAACACAGTACGAGGAGGGATTCATAAGGGCCGACGTTGTGAAATCGCTCGAAGACAGCACTCTCTTCATCAGAAACGGTGTGTATACAACCTGTCAATGTATAGACGATCCCTCCTATTCCCTGCGTTCGAACAAGATGAAAATGGTCGGCAGAAAGTGGATATATACTGGCCCGATCCAACTTTACCTGTTCAATATTCCGACCCCTCTATGGCTACCCTTTGGATTTCTGCCAGCCAAAGACGATCGCAGAAGTGGGCCTCTCCCCCCGACTTACGGCCAGGATGAATTCGGTTTTTATCTGCGTGACTGGGGATGGTATTTTTCCATGAACGACTTCATGGACCTGCAGCTCCAGGGAGGATTCTGGACGCAGGGAAGCTGGGAATCTCGAACGCTGTACCGGTACCGGAAGATGTATGCCTTTGATGGACAGATTCGTTTTGACTATGCGCGCTTCAGGAATGGAGAGCCAGGGGATCCGAATTATTCTGTTAAACGAACCTCTTCTTTTCGGTGGACACACAATCAAACTCTCAGTCCGAGAGCTTCTTTCGATTCCAACGTCAATATGTCCTCGTCTACCTATCTGAAGGCCGTTTCCCAGGATTATGACGATCGCGTCCGACAGGATCTGCAGTCCAGCATCAAGTTTACACAGCGATGGACCGGACGAAATCTGTCCGTACAGGTGAATCAGCGGCAAGTACTGTCCACAGGGCAGGTGAATCTTACTCTTCCGAGCCTTTCGTTTTCTCAGAGCAGTTTTAAGCCGTTCCAAAAAAATAATCGACTACCAGGAAGCAAGGAGAGTATTCTGGACAAATTGACCGTCAGCTACACTATGTCGGTCAACAACCGATTCAGCTTTAGTCCCCTTCCCGATGAGGAGTTGATTGCCCGCGGGGATTCACTCGCCGCTGAGATCAGTTGGTTCGATGCCCTCTTTTCCGGCGAAGATTACACACGCGCCACGGGAGACGATCAGCGATTCGACTTCAGAACCACGCATCGAATCCCCATCTCTGCTCCCTTTTCGGTCAGGCGTCTTCCCCTCTTGGGCGACCTGTCTCTAAATTTGTCGCCGAGCTTTACGTACACAGAGGACTGGTATCTGTCTTCAGAACAGCGCGGTCTGAATGCAGACAGCAAGGGAGTGGAGGTGACTTCAGATCCTGGATTCTTCGCCCTTCGGCAATTCAGTTCCTCCATCTCCGCAAATACGACCTTTTACGGTCTTTTTCCTTTTTCTGGATTCGGATACAATGGAATCCGACACACCGTTCGGCCCAGTATCGGGTTCTCGTACCGCCCTGATTTCTTCGATGAGCGGTGGGGATATGTCCGTTCATATACAGACGCAGAGGGAAAGGAAATCGATTACGCCGCCGTAGGGGGCGTCAGTCGAGGCCGCCAACAAGCTCTGACGTTTTCGCTCAGCAACGTTTTTGAGACCAAAAAGGTGGATACCGACTCCTCTGCGGTCTCGAGACCTGTCGGTGCAGCCAAGATTCTGGATCTCAGTTTATCGAGCTCCTACAACTTCGCCGCAGACTCATTGCGCATGAGCAATGTCAGTCTTTCTGCCAGAACACGAGTCTTCGGTAAGGTGGACATAAATTTCCGAAGCACGTATTCGCCGTACACTCTCAATTCCAACGGGGCGCTAACCAAGAATACCTCGTTTTCCCTGACCTCTCCTCTGGGCCGGTTGACCTCGGCAAACCTCACAATGCGGACGTCACTACGATCCAAAAGGGGCGCAGGAGATCGTCCTCTCACAACCCCTCGGGCCTCCATGGTGTCGACGCAGCCTGGATTTGGCCAAACGGGACTTTCGAGAACCACCTTTCTCCAGAATGATTTTGGCTCGGCCGTAGCCGATTTTTCCATTCCCTGGTCTCTGAATCTGGACGTTACGTACGGAATCACGAAAGGGAGTCTCTCAAGCATACGCCGCGCCATAATCAATACCACGTTCGATTTCAGCTTGACCCCAAACTGGAAGGTTTCGGGTCGCTCGGGCTACGACATTGAGCTAGGCCGGATGGCTACGACGAACATAGCCCTCGCGCGGGATTTTGACTGTTGGCAGATGTCGTTCAACTGGGTCCCTTTCGGACTTTATCAGTCATGGGGATTCGATCTGCACGTCAAGAGCGGCCATTTGAGAGACCTCCTGCGTATTCGACAGCCAAAATCAGATGTGCGCGACCGATTCGGATCACTTTTTTAAGGAACTAGAGATATCAACTCGTGCCTCAATGATCGTCCTTCATCACCGAACGACTGTGAGTAATATCGAAGCTCAGCTCGCTGGCGTCCTCGACCGTGCCACTCACGAGCGCTTTTAGCTCTACTCCATCTACTTCCAGAGTCAGCTCTGTGATCATCCCCAGAAACTGCCTGTCTATTACGCGCCCCCTGTACTGCCCGTCACTGTTGGGCACGACATGCTCTGGTCTGATCGAGAGAACCTCTCCAGACGCCACGTCCGCGCCGCTGAAGCGTTTTATATGGCTCTCCGACGAAACGATATTGCTCCCTCCAAGAAAAGACGCAACGAACGCAGATTTAGGAGAAGCGTACAGTTCCTCGGGAGACCCCATCTGGACAATTTTCCCACCTCGCATCAGCGCAATAGAATCTGATAGAGCGAGTGCCTCCTCCTGGTCGTGTGTAACGTAGATGCTCGTAAGCCCCAGTCGATGCTGCAATTTTTTGAGTTCACCTCTCGTCTGCTGCCGTAAGGCAACGTCGAGATTGGAAAGGGGCTCATCAAACAGAATGACCTTCGGTTCGATCGCAACCGCCCTCGCCAGCGCAGTCCGCTGCTGTTGACCTCCCGAGAGAGAGGTTACAGGTGTGTCCACGAAGGCCTCCATATCTACGCTCTTCAGTGAATCTGCGACGACCTTTCGGATCTCACCGGTAGTCATTCTCCTCACCTTGAGACCGTACGCCACATTTTCTCCAACCGTCATGTGCGGAAAGAGCGCATAATTCTGGAAGACCATAGCAGTCGGGCGTTTCCGAGCCTCCAAGGAGGTCACGTCCTCGCCTCCAATCATAATCCGGCCAGAATCTGGTTGCTCGAAGCCCGAGACGATTCGCAGCGTCGTCGATTTTCCACACCCGCTTGGGCCAAGCAACGAAAAAAAAGATCCACCAGGTATTTCTATCGAGACATCGTCAACCGCGGTGAGATTGCCGAATCGTTTCGAGACGCGGTCCAGGAGGACCGAAACGGCATGTTGATCGCTATGATTTGCACCTGTCATACTATTTGAATCAGGTCAAAATATCAGAATCAGGCTGAAAGCGCTTCATCTACCTTGTCAGCAGCTTCCTGGAACAGTGTTGCCGTCTCAATCTGAAGGCCACTTTCTTCCAGGATGGCTCTGCCCTCTTCCGCGTTTGTGCCTTGAAGTCGCACGATTAGGGGCAAACTGATGCCTACGTTTGTAGCCGCTTTCACCACCCCTCGCGCTACTTCATCACAGCGGACGATACCTCCAAAGATGTTCACCAGTATGGCCTTCACACCGGGGTCCTTCAAAATAATTCGAAACCCGGCTTCAACAGTCTCGGGGTTTGCCGCTCCGCCAACATCGAGGAAGTTGGCGGGCTCACCCCCTGCAATCTTGATGATGTCCATTGTGGCCATCGCCAGGCCCGCGCCGTTTACCATACACCCCACATTGCCGTCCAGCTTCACATAATTCAGACTGTATTCAGCGGCCTCAACCTCCAGTGGATCCTCTTCGTTCTCGTCTCTCAGCTCGGCTATATCCGCGTGCCTGAAAAGGGCATTGTCGTCAATGTTAATTTTTGCATCGATAGCCAGGACATCGCCATCGGTAGTCAAAGTAAGGGGATTTATTTCCGCAATTGAGCAGTCGCTCTCTTCAAAAGCGCGATACAGCGCCACAATGAAGCGTACGGCCTGCTTGAAGGCCTTTCCTTCGAACCCGAGTCCAAACGCAAGACGTCTCGCCTGAAATCCTTGAAGACCGATTACCGGGTCGATCCACTCCTTCAGGATCAACTCGGGAGTTTCCTCAGCGACGGTTTCAATTTCAACACCGCCCTCCGTCGACGCCATGATAACAATTTGATTTCGGCCCCGATCGAGTGTGATGCCCAGGTAGTACTCCTTCTCGATATCGACTGCATCGGCAATGAGCACTGAGCGGACTTTTTGACCCTCCGGTCCAGTCTGCGGAGTTTTTAGCATCATGCCGAGGATGGATTCAGCGTTCTGACGAACGGCATCGATGCTCCGGGCGAGTTTCACGCCTCCTCCTTTGCCCCTTCCTCCAGCGTGAATCTGCGCTTTTACAACGAAGAGGTCGTTTCCGGTCTCCTCTTCAAGCTTTTCAGCAGCGCTCACAGCTTCCTCTGGTGTCGTCGCGAGCAGCCCCTTTTGAACCGATACGCCAAACTTCGCCAGGATTTCTTTTGCTTGATATTCGTGGACTTTCATGGATCTGGAATTACGTAACTTTAATGCTGAAAACTAAGCCTGGTCAAACCGTTAATCTGGAACTCAGTGAGACCAAGCTTCTTATTCTCCGATTCTTACAGTGCCTTGATTTACGGACTGATCGACAGATTCTGAATGACGTACGATATTCACATCGTTAAGCGCTTCCTGACCGGGTATGTGCTTCTCATTCTCGGCTTGATCGTATTTTTTGTGGTCCTCCATTACGTCGAGTACGTTGATGACTTCATGGACCGTGGCGCGACGATGAGCTCTGTGTTTTTCCAATATTACCCGAACTACGTTCCGGACATCATCCGCCTCATCTCCCCTCTCGCCGTATTTATTTCCGCAGTATTCCTGACTTCCAGACTGGCTCAAAAACTGGAATTATCCTCTCTGCAGACCGCCGGTGTGTCTCTCTACAGGATTCTTGTACCGTATGTGATTGTGGGAATTGTAATCACCGGCTTCATGTTTTGGTTCAACGGTTGGGTGGTTCCCCAAACCAACAGAACTCGCATGGCCTTCGAGCAGGAGTTTACCAAAGATGCTCGTTCTGGAGCCGAATTCGCCAATATTCATCGACAAAACGCGCCAGGAAGCATTCTTTCGGTCAATTACTACGAACGAAGATCGAAATCGGCATCGGTGGTCTCACTCCAATTATTCAATAATGATGGAACCATGCTGGAGCGTATTGACGCGGACCGTATGACGTGGATCGACTCGCTAGAAACCTGGCGATTGACCTCGGCTATCGTGAGACGTTTTGACGAAGGTGGTGAGATTTTTAGGCGATCAGTGGGTGTCATTGACACGGTACTGAGTATTTTTCCGCGGGATCTGTCGAGGCACCGGGGGGATGTTGACGCGATGACAATCACCGAAGCAAGATCGTATCTGAATACACTTCAGAGAACCGCGGCAAGTCGGACAGGACAAGCCCTGGTTGCTTACCACAGTAAGTTCTCTTATCCGTTCGCCAATTTGATACTCATCCTTCTGGCTGTTCCGCTTGCATCCGTTCGCAGGAGAGGTGGTCAAGCCGTACAGCTTGGCCTGGGACTGTTCATCGCCTTCGTCTATCTGGCTCTCATGAAGCTCGTCGAGCCATTTGGGTACGCTGAGACCATTTCACCCGTGATGGCGGCCTGGATTCCCCACATCGTGTTTATGGCTTTCGCTGTAGTTCTACTGATAAAGGTCAGAAAATAACTGACCAGCCCCTGTCAGCACAGTCTGTCGACCCGCCCAAGTTCCACAATCCATCCGGGTCGCACGTTTGCTTCTGCTCCATGCCGACGCGGGAAGCCGCTAAGCTTCTCCGCCCGGCATCCCAAAGTGGATGGCAGGTCCCTGTGCGTGAGTTTCTTCGATCTCACCATGTGACCGCTCGAATCGTTCGATGTTATCAGCAAGCGCTCGAAGAAGTCTCTTCGCGTGCTGTGGCGTAACGATTACACGACTTTTAACTCGGGCCTTCGGCACACCTGGCATTACACGGATAAAATCCAGAATGAACTCCTCGGACGAGTGTGCCAACATCACGAGGTTTGAGTAAGTGCCTTCGGCCACCTCTTCAGAAAGCTCAATATTCAGTTGGGGGCCTTTGGGTGGCGGTCCGTCTTTTTTCTCTTTCATGATTTCGAATTATGATCCGTTAACTGATTGTGCTGTAAGCGCTTCTATCAGGTCACTTTTAGTGATTATTGAAAATCCTTGTTCTTTTTTCCTGACCAGAACCGCACCGGCGGCTTCTTTCAACAGCGAGGTAAGTCCACTCATCGGAATGTCTGGATCAACCACCGGAAAGGGAGCCCCCATGTTTTCAACCACGGGCTGGGTTCCGGCGTCTGGGTCTTCAATAAGCCGGTTCAATACCACTGATTCCGTTAGACTTCCAAGTATCTCGTTATCCTCGACTACGGGCAGCTGAGAGATAGAAGAAGCCACCATGAGATCAATGGCCGATTGAAGTGTGTCAGAGGGCTTTACGAAGATCAAATCATCCGCGTTTCGCGGAAGAACATCCGAGGCCCGCAGCTCATGATCCTCTTCCAGAAAACCGTGGCTCTTCATCCAAGTGTCGTTGAAGGTCTTGGATAGGTAGCGGAAGCCGGTATCAGGCAGCAGGACGACGACCACATCTTCCGGGGTAAGATCCTTCTCGTGAGCTTCGAGCCATTTGAGCGCTCCTGATAGTGCCAATCCACTTGATTGTCCTACAAAGAGTCCTTCCTCACGTGCCAGTCGGCGCGTCATCACCATGTTTTCTTTATCGGTGGATCGGACATAGTCATCCAGGATATCGAAATTCATGTTTTTGGCGAGGATGTCCTCTCCTGCCCCTTCCGTGACGTAGGGATAGACCTCCGCCTCGTCAAATTCACCGGTGAAGAAATACTTGTGGTACACTGATCCGAACGTATCCACGCCTATGATCTTGATGTTCGAATTCTGCTCCTTCAGAAACTGTCCTGTGCCTGAAATGGTGCCGCCAGTTCCTGCGGAGGCGATGTAATGCGTGACCTTTTGATCCGTCTGCGACCAGATCTCAGGACCCGAGCCGGCGTAGTGAGCCGCAGCGTTCGCAGGATTATCATATTGGTTCATGTACACCGCATTCTGCATTTCTTCCGCTTTCTGCCTCGATACTGAGTAGTAAGAACGTGGATCATCAGGGGCGACGTTCGTCGGACAAATCAGCACTTCCGCTCCCAGAGCTCGCAACATATCCGCTTTCTCGGGACTCTGCTTGTCGGTTGTCACGAATACGCACTTATATCCTCGGATAATGGCGGCGAGTGCGAGGCCCGCACCTGTATTTCCGCTGGTGCCTTCTACAATCGTGCCTCCTGGCTTCAAATCACCAGACTTTTCTGCTGCTTCAATCATCGTGATAGCGATCCGGTCTTTCACCGAGCCTCCCGGATTGAAGTATTCGACCTTGACGAGGACCGTGCATGGTAGATGTCCGGTAATCTTGTTGAGCCGGATGAGCGGCGTATCACCGATTGTATCCAAAATTGAGTCGTGCCACATATACCGAGGAGTTCCTCCTGTTACGCTTCTGGTGCACTCTATGGCGAGATGCACAAATGATCTATATTTCGCGAACGAACCTTGTGCTGAAAGGTACGGTTCCCATCATGCTTCTTTGCGGTTCCAGTGTAGGATTGCAAGGAATTCAGCGGAACAGAATCGCCGATTGACAGGCAAACATGTCAACATCAACGACACATCTTTCCACCATCGAGCCGGATCTGCTCGTGGCTACCTGTCGAGCCGACGGCTCGGTTCTGATGCGAAATCCTGCCTGGAAGGCGATACTGGGAGACAGTGAGGAACTCTGGACCAATCTCATGCCCTCTGACAGGGAGATCGCGCATCAAAATATGACGGAGGCGGCCGGCGGTTCTTTGGTGACCCACGCCCTGTTCATGGTGGAGTCGAAGCATCGAGATATTCCCGTACCGATCCTTTTGCACTTTATTCCGGTGGACGCCGGTAAGTCGGAAAATTTACGGTCAGTCGCTATTTCAGGTGAGGTATTGACAGAACCGACAACATGGACTGAGAGCCAAACCCAACGTCATCGTATGGAAACACTCGGACGCATGACCATGGGAATGGCCCACGATTTCAACAATCTGTTGAGCGGAATATTGGGGCACACACAGTTGTGGAGACTTGAAACCGACCTGGATGAACACGCCCTCGAACACATCTCTACTATTGAAAAAGCCGCGCTAGGTGGAGCAAACCTGGTCTCAAAGGTCCAGCAGTACATACGGCAGGAAGCCCGATCTTCTTTTGAACGCCTCGATTTGACGGCGCTCATCATTGATTGTATTTCCTTTACGAAACCATACTGGTACAATGAACCACGCCGTCAGGGAATTGACATAGAAGTGGTTCACAGGCTCGACTCCCTCCCCCCAATCGAAGGATCCCCAGCTGGTCTGCGCGACGTGTTCGTGAATCTTATTCTAAATGCAGTTCAGGCCATGCCAGATGGCGGCATTATTCGTATCGAGGGCACCGCTGACGAGAGTGAAATGCGGATCCGGATTACAGACACCGGAACTGGAATGAGCGCTGAGGTTCGAAAACATGTATTTGAGCCCCTTTATACAACGAAGGGCGAACGCGGGACTAGAATGGGATTGGCCGTCGTGGCAGGCACAATGCGAGAGCATCTGGGCGATATTTCTCTTGATTCAGAACTCGGTAAAGGAACCACATTCACGCTTCAATTCCCCTTGAACGTCTCCGAGTCCGAAGCTCCTGTGGATCACGCAGCGGTCACGGGGGGCGGGAATGGCGCATCCCGACGAGTACTCGTCGTCGACGACGAGGAAATGGTACGAACCGTTCTATCGAGACTGTTGAAGCTCCGTGGACATGCAGTAACGGCGGCAGCCTCGGGCAGAGAGGCGATTGATCTTTTTCAGTCTGGTGATTTCGATATCATACTCACCGATCAAGGAATGCCCGAAATGAGTGGAAGAGAATTGGCATATCAAATTCGAAAACACGATGTCGGTGTTCCGATTCTCCTCCTGACGGGAGACACCGACATCAATTTCAATCCGGTTCACATCAATCAGGTGCTGACAAAACCGTTCAAGATCGATACGATCGATAGCGTAATTGCCGCCCTGACCTGACGATTCAATCACAATTCAGACAAGTTGTCAGGATAGCTTGTTTGGCTTGATTATTGGGTAAGTCGGGACAACGAAGCCTGCAGACACACTTTTTGCGATATGCACCAGGATCTTGTTCTTCTTCTTGATGACGACCCGGAACAGAGTATTCCCCTACCCACGGCGGATGAAGAAAAGGAGATGAGTACGTCCGATATCCCTGACTCTCTTCCCATTCTCGCACTTCGCAATACGGTTCTCTTTCCAGGAGTAGTCCTTCCGATTACCGTCGGAAGAGATGCATCCCTGCGGCTGGTCAAAGACGCATTTGGCGACGACCGCCTCATTGGTGTCGTGGCCCAAAAGAGATCTGAAACAGAAAATCCAGCTCCTGAAGACCTCTACGAGTTTGGAACGGTTGCTAGCATTCTGAAACTGATCAAGATGCCCGACGGCACCAAGTCAATTGTCATACAGGGTAAAAGACGTTTCAGGATTTCAGAGATCGTACAGGAAGAGCCGTATTTCACGGCCCACGTGGAGCCGGTTATCGAGGATCTTGCGGGTGATGACATCGAAATACAGGCGCGTATTCGGTCCATTAAAGAACTCGCCATCCAGATTGTAAACCTGTCTCCGAATTTGCCGAGTGAGGCTGCTTATGCAATCCAAAATATTGAGTCCCCGACATTCCTCATCCACTTTATAGCTTCAAATCTGCAGATCGACGTGCAGGATAAGCAGGAGCTTCTGGAGACTCTTCCGCTCATAGACCGGGCCGACCTGGTCATGACGTATCTCAATCAAGAACTGCAGGTTCTCCAGCTTTCTGAGGAAATCCGCACTCGAGTCAAGAGCGATGTGGATCAGCAGCAACGAGAGTATCTCCTGCGTCAGCAACTGAAAGCCATTCAGGATGAGCTTGGTGAGTCGGAAGGAGGTGGAAATGAGATGAGCGAACTGCGGGAGAAAGCCGACAAGAAGGCACTACCCAACAATGTTCGAGAGGTGTTGGAGAAAGAACTGGAGAAACTGTCGAGATCCAATCCTGCTTCTCCTGATTATGCAGTCACCCGAAACTACATCGACTGGATTCTGGACATTCCGTGGCTGGATTACTCGGAGGATAAGCTCGATATCCGCAAAGCCGGTAAGATTCTCAATGAAGATCACTACGGCCTTGAAGCAGTGAAACAGCGCATTCTGGAATATCTGGCAGTGCTGAAGCTCAAAGGAGACATGAAAGCTCCAATTCTCTGTTTCCATGGCCCTCCAGGCGTGGGTAAAACGAGCCTTGGAAAAAGTATTGCTCGTGCTCTCGGTCGAGAGTTCATTCGTATGTCACTCGGAGGAATTCGAGATGAAGCAGAGATCCGCGGTCATCGAAGGACCTACGTCGGCGCGCTTCCGGGCCGAATCATTCAGGGAATGAAGAAGGCTGGAACGGCCAATCCTGTCTTCATGCTGGACGAAGTGGACAAACTCGGTTCGGATTTCAGAGGAGATCCCTCCTCAGCACTGCTGGAGGTACTCGATCCAGAGCAGAACATCGCATTCAACGATCACTATTTGGAGGTCGACTACGACCTTTCTAGTGTGCTCTTTATCGCCACGGCGAACTATCTCGAAATGATTCCAGCTCCACTGCGCGACCGGATGGAGTTGATTGAGATCAACGGATATACTCAGGACGAAAAACTGGCAATTGCCAAGCAATACCTGGTACCCCGGCAGGTCGAGCGCAACGGGCTGAAACGGCCGCAGTTCAATATTACCACCGCCGCATTGAAGCTCGTGATAGATGGCTACACACGAGAATCAGGAGTCCGCCAACTTGAACGTACGGTCGGTGCTGTCGCTCGGGGGGTCGCGAAAAAGGTCGCAATGGGGGAATCGGAAGGAGAAAAAATCGATGCCAAAGACATCGAGTCTTATCTGAAAGCACGCAAGTATTTCTCCGACCTGGCCGAAAGAACGGAAGTCCCCGGCGTTGCAACCGGCCTGGCATGGACACCGGTTGGTGGCGATATCTTGTTTATTGAAGTATCGGTTTCAAGGGGTTCGGGAAGGATGATCCTGACCGGGCAGCTTGGTGACGTAATGAAGGAATCGGCACAGGCCGCTCTGTCGTATGTAAAAGCCAATGCCTCAGCCTGGGAGATTCCCTCTGATGCCTTCAGATACTGGGACCTGCACATCCATGTACCGGCAGGAGCCGTCCCCAAAGATGGGCCTTCAGCTGGTGTCGCCATGTTGTCGGCATTGATTTCGATCTACACGCAGCGCAGGGTGCAGAACCGGGTCGCCATGACCGGTGAGATTACGCTTCGAGGACTGGTTCTCCCGGTCGGCGGCATCAAAGAGAAGGTTTTAGCCGCCAAGCGAGCTGGAATCAAGCTTGTAATCCTGCCCGAGAAAAATCGAAAAGACATTGAGGAGATTAAAACTTCGTCGCTTCGGGGTCTCTCCGTCTCTTATGTGAAGCGAATGGAAGACGTAATCGAGATTGCACTTCAGAAGCGAGCGATAAACAAGCCTAGTGAGTTCTTTTCGATTCCAGAGAAAGAAAAGATCAACACGCGGGCCGAGTCCAACGGCTCTTCGTCGACCTTGCTCGAGACTCGATAGAACTATCGTTTCCGAGTTGACGATTTACGGGCCGTTGTTTCTGACTTTTCATCAAGAATGACCGCGTCGTCAATTTCCTCTGCTGAACCCTCGATAAAGGCGTTTTCAGCCGACGTCCAGACGTCCCCAATCGCATTGACAGTGTAATCGAAGAGGGTTCCGATGGTATTGAAAGCCGTACCCGCGATAAAAATCGCTTTTCCCAAAGCGTTCAAGCGATCGAATTCAACGATTTTATTTTCTTCTTTCGACATGCAGTCAGGCGATGAAAACCCGCTGATGGCCTAGGAATCGTCAGCAGATTTCTTTTTCGGGGCTGATTTTTTCGCGCGCGCCTTCTTTGCGGTCTTTTTCTTGGTCGGCTCGTTCTGTTTTTCCGAATCTTCGCTATCGGTCGAGTTCGTGCTCCGGGAAGAGGAACCCTCAGCATCTGCAGACGCCTCTTTCATGGCTTCGGAGACCTGCTCACCTGCCTTCTTGAGTCCATCTGCCACCGCCTTGACGGCCGACTCGAGCAGGAAGAACGCCTTTTCCTCGATGCCGAGGTCATCAAATGCGTCGCGTGTCGATTCGTATTCCTTACTGCGAGTGCTTTTTTCGTCTGACATTGTCAACTATATCGTAGATGAACTGGATTATCTGTGCTAAAGTAGACGTAGTCGCACCAGCCATGTTGCACGAGAACGCTGGTGTTAGACACACACTCTCTCTGCGAGATTCAAGCGAGCTGATCTCCAGTATCTACGCGTTGTTCAGATTTGCCTGGGCGGCCGCAAGCCGGGCGATCGGCACACGGAATGGAGAACAGGAAACGTAATCCATTCCCACTTCGAAGCAGAAATGAACAGACCGGGGGTCTCCACCATGCTCTCCGCAGATACCAACCTTAAGTCCGTCTTGGCTGGCGCGGCCCAATTCTGTACCCATGCGCACAAGTTTCCCAACGCCCGAAATATCCAGGGACTGGAAGGGATCCTCCGGAAGAATCTTTCGGTCAACGTATTCCGGAAGAAATACGCCGGCATCATCCCTGCTGTAGCCGAAAGTCATCTGTGTCAAATCGTTCGTTCCGAATGAGAAAAAATCGGCTTCCTTCGCGATATCGTCAGCAGTCAATGCCGCACGCGGAATTTCTATCATAGTCCCAATGAGATACTCAACTTGGGCTCCTTTTTCCTCAAAAACCTTGTCCGCGGTCTCTTTTATTACTGCTTTCTGATTTACAAACTCTTCCACCGTGCCGATGAGCGGTACCATTATTTCCGGAAGGACGCTTACCCCCTGCTCCGTCAACTCAACGGCCGCTTCAATGATCGCACGGGTCTGCATCTCGGTTATTTCCGGGTAAGTGACCCCCAATCGACATCCGCGGTGGCCCAACATGGGATTGAACTCAGAAAGTGACTCAACCTTGGCGTGCACGATTTCGTAGGTGACACCCATCTTATCAGCCATATCCCGCTTGCCTTGTTCGTCGTGCGGAAGAAACTCATGGAGCGGAGGATCGAGCAAACGGATGGTGACGGGTTTTCCCTCCATCGCTTTAAAAATGCCAAGAAAGTCTTCTTTCTGAAACGGAAGCAGCTTATCAAGTGCCACCCGACGAGCGGATTCGTCCGCCGCCAGAATCATTTCTCGAACCCTGTCAATCCGGTCACCTTCGAAGAACATGTGTTCCGTACGACAGAGGCCAATTCCTTCCGCCCCGAATTCGATTGCTTTGGCTGCGTCGGCGGGGGTGTCGGCATTCGTGCGGACTCGCATCGTCCTGTGCTCGTCGACCCACGTCATGAACGTTCCGAAATCACCTGTCAACTCTGGGGCGGTCAATTCCTGTGCTCCCAGAATCACCTCTCCAGTCGATCCATTTATCGAAACCCAGTCACCTTCTGATACGGTGACTCCATTTGCGCTGAAGCCCTTTGCGCTGTAGTTGATGACCACTTCGCCACATCCGGCAACGCACGGTTTACCCCATCCCCTGGCCACAACCGCAGCATGACTCGTCATGCCTCCTCGAGACGTCAGAATACCCTGAGCCGCGTTCATTCCACCCACATCTTCCGGGCTCGTCTCCGTGCGAACCAGGATCACGTCCTTTCCAGCCGCTTTTGCTTCCTCCGCCTCGTCCGCAGAAAAGACTACCTGACCTACGGCAGCTCCGGGTGATGCGGGGAGTCCCTTCGCAATCACATCGCTTTTATATGCGTCAATATCTCTGAAGCCGGGATGCAGCAATTGATCAAGATGTCCAGGTTCGACCATCTCACCTACTGCTATCTTCTTCGATATCAAGCCGTCCTGAACCATGTCTACTGCCACTTTTATGGCTGCAGCACCTGTTCGCTTTCCGCTTCGTGTCTGAAGGATGAACAGGTTTCCCTCCTGGATAGTGAACTCGATGTCCTGCATATCCGAGTAGTGACTTTCGAGCGTTTGAGTCATCTCGACAAGCCTTCCAAACGCTTCGGGAAACGTCTCTTCCATCCTGGAAATGTCTTCCGGAGTCCGGATTCCCGCGACCACATCCTCACCCTGCGCGTCGACCAGAAATTCCCCGTACAGTTTATTCTCTCCTGTCGAAGGGTTTCGCGTAAAAAGAACTCCCGTGCCGCTGTCGGGGCCCATGTTACCGTAAACCATCGCCTGAACATTTACGGCGGTACCGATCAATCCGGTAATTTTGTTAATGGAACGATATTTTTGCGCCCTGTCACTATCCCATGATCCAAAAACCGCATTTACAGCAAGAGAAAGCTGCTCGAACGGATCAGCGGGGAAAATCAACCCCGTCTGTTCCTTATAGATGGCCTTGTAGCGTTCCACCAATTCTCTCAAGTCATCGCCGGTCAGATCGACATCCTCTTTGACCCCCCGCTCAGTCTTGAGCAGTTCAATGGCCTCTTCAAACAGCTTGTGATGAACGCCCATTACTACATCACCAAACATGTCTATGAAGCGACGATACGCGTCGAAAGCAAAACGAACGTTTCCTGTTTTGCGGGCCATGCCCTCTACGGCTTCATCATTCAGACCAAGATTCAGAACGGTGTCCATCATTCCAGGCATGGAAACTGCCGCACCACTTCGAACTGATACCAGAAGTGGATTTTCTGAGTCTCCGAATTCTGCACCCATCTCTGCCGCAATGTGAGTAATACCCTCACGTACCTGCTCGTCAAGTTCACCTGGCCACTGCCCCTCATTCTCGCTGTAGAACCTGCACGTCTCGGTGCTGATCGTAAATCCGGGAGGCACCGGAAGACCTATCGAGCTCATCTCCGCCAGATTCGCTCCTTTTCCTCCCAGATGGGCTTGCATCGATTTATCACCTTCCGTGGCAGAACCACCGAATTTGTACACCATCTGAGAAAGAGTCTGTGCCGCCATGTCTGTCATCTGAATGCTTTGATTAGTCTGAGTCTTGCCAGAAAATGTGCCTTCTTGACCCAAGAGGGCCCTTGTACCGGCCTTTTACGCCAGCAGCGAATCCTGATAAAGATACAACTTGGACCCACCTGGAGCCCCGTCAAACGTTCTAAGAAATCATTAATCACTGGTAGCGCTTCCAGCATCGCAGATACAGCCAGCGGAACGCATCCCATGAAAGTGCGTGTGAGAGGTCGCAATTTTTACAGTTTCGTTCGCCTTCGAACCTCCAACAGTAATCTATATGAAACGACTTGTTGTCGTTGAGTCGCCCACCAAAGCCAGGACCATCAGAAAATATCTTCCTGATTCGTATGTGGTGGAAGCCAGTATGGGGCATGTTCGCGACCTTCCTCCATCGGCCTCCCAGATCCCCGAGAAGTTCAAGAAGGAGAAATGGTCACGCCTCGGAGTCAATGTGGAAGAAGACTTCTCGCCCCTCTACATCGTCCCCACCGACAAGAAGAAAGTTGTAAAGCAGCTGAAGGCTGCGCTTAAGGACGTGGACGAAGTCTTCATTGCTACAGATGAAGACAGAGAGGGAGAATCTATCGGCTGGCACCTCCTTGAGGTCCTCAAGCCCAAGGTGCCCGTACGTCGCATGGTATTTCATGAAATAACCAAGTCTGCCATCCTGGAGGCTCTTGAGAACACTCGTGAAATGGATACTAACCTGGTCGAAGCCCAGGAAACCAGACGAGTGCTGGATCGCCTCGTTGGATACTCTATTTCGCCCCTTCTGTGGAAGAAAATTGCACCCAAACTATCCGCGGGCCGAGTTCAGAGCGTCGCTGTTCGAGTTCTGGTGCATCGTGAGAGAGAGCGTATTCTCTTCATTCCTGCGAATTATTGGGGCCTGAAGGCTGGACTCGGATTCGGCGGGTCAGCGTTTGAGGGAAACATGTCCCATACCGGGGGCCTCCGACTCGCTACAGGTAAAGACTTTGACGATAACACGGGCAGACTGAACGTAGGTACGGTCGATGGAACTGACTGTATTGTTCTTGAGGAGGAGCGCGCCCATCGTCTTGAGACCATCCTGGCCGAGTCCGACTGGACAGTCAGCAAGGTGGACTACAAGACTATCACGAGAAAACCTTCTGCCCCGTTCATCACTTCAACACTGCAGCAGGAGTCGAGTCGAAAGCTGAGATTGTCTGCCCGGGAGACCATGCGCGTTGCTCAGAAACTCTACGAGCAGGGCTTTATCACGTACATGCGTACCGATTCCACCAGCCTTTCCTCTGAAGCTATGACAGCGGCCAGGGGAGCTGTAGAGTCTCGCTACGGGAACGATTTCCTCAGCTCGGAACCGCGTGAATTCAGCAGCAAAGTTAGAAACGCCCAGGAGGCGCACGAAGCGATTCGACCTGCAGGGACTGAGATGAAAACAGCGAGTGATCTCGGCCTTTCTGGTGAAGAGTCTTCGCTCTATGATTTGATCTGGAAGCGAACGCTGGCATCCCAAATGGCGGAGGCGAAAATTGATCGAACCAGTGTGCAGATTGTAACTGGCTCAAGCGATGAGGAATCGATTTTCCGGTCGAGCGGTCAGTCCATAAAGTTCGCGGGATTCATGCGGGCCTATGTCGAAGGCTCTGACGATCCAGAGGCCGCATTGGAGGATCGCGACCAACCCCTTCCTGATTTGAAGGAGGGAGACAAAGTTTCCTTGCAAAATCTCGAGGCCAGCGGACATGCCACTAAACCTCCTGCCCGCTACACTGATGCAACACTCATCAAGATCCTGGAGCAGGAAGGCATCGGCCGACCCAGCACGTACGCCAGCATCATCGATACCATCGTGCGGCGTGGATACGTCAGGAGAGACCGGAACCAGCTGATACCCACGTTTACGGCGTTTGCAACCAACAATCTGCTGGAGCAGCAGTTCTCAACACTGGTTGATACTGGATTCACTGCTGAAATGGAGCAGGTCCTCGACGATATCGCCGCAGGGAAGAAAGAGGCTTTGCCTTATCTGAAAGAATTCTACTCCGGTAAGAACGGCCTAGAAGCAGCTGTTGAGACGGGGCTCGATTCAATCGATGCCCGCGCCGTTTCCGGAATCTCTTTCGAGAAGTGGAATCCGTTCATTGTTCGCGTCGGGAAATATGGACCCTACGTGGAGATTGGTGAAGAGGAAGAAAGGAAAGTTGCGTCAATTCCATTCAATGCTGCACCGGGTGATATTGAGAAAGAGCACCTGCAGGGATTCATTGATGAAAAAGAACGTGGCGGAGATATTCTCGGGATTCATCCCGAGATGGAGCTTCCCGTATTCGTCAAAAAGGGTCCGTACGGGCATTACGTACAGTTGGGAGACGACGAACAGGAGGGAAAACCCAAACGTATCTCTGTTCCCAAGAATATGGACCCCGAAGGGGTCGATTTCGCAAAAGCCTTGCGTCTTCTCGAGTTACCAAAAGAGCTCGGAAATCATCCAGATACCGGTACGGTAATTCGTGTAAATATTGGCCGATATGGGCCCTATGTCCAACACGGATCCGTGTTCGCCTCCCTGACCAAGGAAGATGACATTCTCAGCATTGAATACGATCGAGCCATCGAGCTGATCGTGAAAAAGGAGGAGAAAAATAAGCCTATTCGCGTGATGGGCGAGCATCCTGAATCTGGAGAGCTGATTCAGATATGGGAAGGACGATACGGCCCGTACGTGAAACACCAGCGAGTCAACGCGTCGCTCCCCAAAAATCGACCCGTCGAGTCGATTACCATGGAAGAAGCCCTTGAACTTCTCGCGCAGCGGGCTGCCCGAAAATCAACCAGGAAAGGGAAAGCCAAAAAGAAAAAGTAGTCTTCGCTGGAGCCCCTGTTAGATTATGGTCCTGTTCGCTAGAGGCCCTGTTTGATCGGGCTCATCTTCCCACGTCCTGATCGCCCAGTTGCGTCGCTCTTAAGATGTTGATGTAGCTCTCGTAACGCTCTATTGAGAGGACGTCTTCGTCAACCAGCTCGCGAATTCGGCACTGAGGTTCATGATCGTGGGTACAGTTCGGAAATCTGCATTCCCCGATATACTGCCGATACTCGACAAAATAATGAGTCAACTCGGCGGCCTCGACCGAAAACAGGCCGAACTCCCTGAGGCCGGGTGTGTCCGCTAAATATCCGCCCGCTTCTAGCGGAATCAATTCGGCATACGTTGTCGTGTGTTTTCCTTTCTGAGTGGACTCGCTTATGGCCCCCGTTTTCAAGTTCAAATCAGGGACGAGTACGTTCAGCAAGGACGATTTACCAACTCCGGAGGGACCAATAAAGACGTGTATTCCCTCAGATAGCGCCTTTTTGATTTCAGGAATTCCACTGGGCGTCTTCACGCTCGTGTAGATTACGTCGTATCCCAGCGACCGATAGAGTTCAGCGAAAAAACCAATATGCTCCTCAGCTTTCGCATCCAGCAAGTCGCTCTTACTGATAATGATTCCTGCACCTAAGCCGTTGGCCTCAGTCATCACCAGAAATCGATCGATGAAACCGGGATTGATTCGCGGCTGACGAACACTCTGAACAATCCAGGCCTTGTCCAGATTCGCGATGATCACGTGCTCTCGACCAACTCGTCTTCCGGCTGCACGTCTGCTGAGCTTGCTGAGCCTTGATTTTCTCTCTACGATAACGCCCGTATCGTCCGCATTGAGCTGTATCGTTACCCGATCACCGATTACGACGGGATTGGTCGCATCCTCTTCCTTCAGGCGGAATTTTCCACGGATTGTGCACGAATAGAGGCCCTCGGAGGTCTGTACTTCGTATCGACTTCCCGTCGACCTGAGGACAAGTCCTTCCACCTTACGTTCGGGTTCTCGATCCTACTTTGACCGGTTCAACGTCCAGTACTTCGTCTTCCAGCTCAATTCGGCTGGACGGGTCGTGTGCTGCAAGTTGATTTCGACCCTTTTGAAGACGCGCTAATTCCAGCTCCAGGTCTTCAACCTTTTCTGCCAGAGGCGCAGTCGCATCTTCCACCGCACGTCTCATGAGCTTCTCGAGCTCACTGGTGGTCATGCTTGACTCCTCCGCTCTATCGTTCGCCTGGCGACGCTTTCGCTTGTGCCTCAATATCATACTCATGAAGGTGAGGGTAAACGTCCCGAGAAGCATGAGAACAAAAAGGAGCAGGATTTCTTCAGGCATAACAGTGCATTGCTACGTGTTGTGACACTTTGACGATCCGATTTTCAGGAAGAGACTCTCTCCGCTGGTGATGGACTGGATGTAGATTCTCCTGACTCTTCACCTTCCTCTAGAAGGAGCTTTTTCGATGTGGCAAGAAGTTTTTCGGATTCCAGTTCGTCGACACGGGCAATCAAGGGTTCGATGGCGTCATTTACAGCGGATTCGATCATTGCCTCCAGTTCGGACACACGAAGACTCGAACCGCCGTGCCCGCCCTGGGAAAGCATCTTCTGCTTTTTATATTCCAGCCCCATTTTAATGGCCAGTAGAACAGTCCCAAAAACGATGGCTACAATGGCGACAGGCATTTTCAGCCTCCTGTTTATGAGGTGAGTACTCGCTTGAATCCGGCGTGTTACGCCAGATTACACCCGTAAGTTACGCAATCGAGCCGAGCTTGATTCCCGAGAATTGCTTCTTCTCGCACCAATCGTTCTGGAGCAAATGTCAGTTGTGGGATAGAGTCGGCCAGAACGCTCGCCTAGAGATCATTGCCGCGTGGTGTAAAAGACTGAATTCCTGTCAATTCTCGTCCCAAAATCAGACCGTGAATATCGTAGGTCCCCTCGTATGTGTTCACACTTTCGAGGTTCATCATGTGATGAATCACCCTGAATTCGCCCGTAATGCCATTACCGCCAAGCATATCTCGGGCAGAGCGGGCAATTTCGAGTGCTTTCCCGCAATTATTGCGCTTTGCCAGCGAAACCATGGCCGGATGAGCCTGCCCTGCATCCTTCAGTACGCCCAGGCGCCAAGCCAGTAGCTGCATCTGGGATAGTTCAGTAACCATATTGGCTAATTTGGTCTGAACCAACTGCATGGCGCCCAACGGGTATCCGAACTGTCTTCTCTCCATCACATACTGCCGGGCACGATGATAACAATCCTCAGCGGCGCCCAATGCCCCCCAGACAATGCCGTACCGGGCACTGTTCAAGCAGGTGAACGGACCTTTCAATCCGGTGACGTCAGGAAACATGTTCTCATCGGGCACGAAGACGTCCTCCATGACTATTTCTCCTGTGATGGAGGCACGTAAGGACATTTTGTTGTGCGTCTTTGGGGCTGAAAGACCGGCCATTTCCTTGTCGAGCACAAATCCACGAATCACTCCTTCCTCGGAGGTCGACTCTTTTGCTTTCGCCCAGACAACGAACACATCAGCGATTGGAGAATTGGTGATCCACATCTTTGCTCCATTCAGTATCCAACCCCCATCGCCACGTACGGCGGTCGTGGTCATCGACCCGGGATCTGAGCCGTGATCCGGCTCCGTGAGCCCAAAACAACCGATGGATTCGCCTGAAGCCAGCTTCGGTAGATATTTCTTCCGTGATGACTCTGTGCCAAAAACATGGATGGGGTGCATCACCAGAGAAGACTGAACCGATGCAAAGGATCGATAGCCGGAATCGACACGTTCAAGTTCACGTGCGACCAGGCCGTATGCCGTATGACTTGCGCCTACACCTCCGTACTCCTCCGGTAGCGTGGAACCCAACAATCCCAGTTCTCCCAATTCGCGAGGAATTTCCGAGTGGAATACCTCATCCTGATTTCCTTCGAGTGCCCGCGGCTCCAGATAGGTCTGCGCATATTCCCGAGCAGACTCCATGATTAACCGCTCCTCCTCCCCAACCAGGGATTCAATCTGAAAGACATCGTCGGCATTGAAAAACGGTTTCGACATTTCGGAGTAGGAGTCGTTCTGAAGGTGTCACGTGGCGACGAAGATACGCTGTAGTTCAAGTTCAAACGTGTGAGACACCCTCTTGCAGGAGAACTTGACGCGATTTCCACGAATGACACGTACCTTTCGCACCCGCTCAACTGACACTAGACGGCCCATTTAAAAATGATACGGCCCACTCGAAAATGATACCCCCCATTCAAAAATGATACAGAGTGTAGCCATTATTGGAACCGGCCTCATGGGTGGATCCCTGGCGCTTGCGTTGCGCAACGCCCAACCCGATCTGGACATTATTGGTGTGGACCAACCGGCCATCCTGGAAATTGCACTCAGTCGGGGAATTATAACGTCGTCACGCGTACGTGCCGAAGAGGCAGCTTCGATCGCTGATGTTGTCATTCTAGCCACTCCACTCTCTACTTCTGAACGACTGCTGACAGAAATCGGCCCACACGTACGGCCTGGAGTAGTAGTGCACGACGTGTGCTCGGTGAAAGGTAGTATTGCTGAGATCGCGAATAATGTACTTTCGGACGAAGTATTGTTCGTAGGCGGCCACCCGATGACGGGCTCCGAAAAGGGCGGAATACGACATGCAGACGCGCTATTGTTTGAAAACGTGACCTACATATTGTGTCCCGAGGTGCGCGGTGAAGAGCAGTCCGCAGCCTACGGTCTGTTCACGGAACTACTCACGTCGACCGGTGCCAGGCTGCTGGAAATGGACGCGACCACACACGATAGAATAGCCGCCAGGGTAAGTCACCTTCCACAATTGTTATCCGTGTTGATGGTGAATCTTGCCTCGATCTCGCGTTCCAAGGATCGGGATCTTCTCGATTTGGCCGCCGGCGGGTTCAGAGACATGACTCGAATAGCCAGCTCACCATTTCCAATGTGGAGAGATATTCTGGAAGAGAATCGGGAAGAAGTACTCGACGCCCTTGCTGTATTCGAAGGGCTGCTGAAAGATCTGCGCCAGGATCTGACCCTCAGCGACCTCGATGCCATCGGCGAACGTTTTCGAGACGCGGAACAGACGAGAGACTTTATTCCGGCCGACCGGAAGGGCTTTCTTCAGCCCCTTGCCGATGTGTACGTGTTCACGTCCGATAGACCGGGTGCACTTGTTGACATAACGGGATCCCTGTTTGATGCCGACCTCAGTATTAAGGACATTGAACTACTCAGAATTCGAGAAAGTACCGGCGGCACCTTCAGGTTGGGATTTCGTACGATCGAAGAGGCCACGAAAGCCGTGAAGGTCCTATCTGAAAAAGGATTTTCGTCTTATCGTCTATGACGAACACGCCTATTATAAAAACGACTCTGATGGACAATCCTCCCAAATCAAGAATTGAAAAAGGTGTCGATACAACGGAGGATTTGATTGCCAAATTTCAGCCGGAAACGTATCATCGCCGCCATCAGTTTACATTCAAAACAGTCTCCCCGTGTCACAGGATCACCCATTGAAAGGAACGGCTCTTCACGACCGGCATGTCGCGCTCGGCGCCAAAATGGTCCCGTTCGCGGGTTTCAACATGCCCGTCATGTACTCGGGTATTATTGACGAGCACAACGCTGTTCGAAATGCGGCGGGAATCTTTGACGTGAGCCATATGGGAGAGGTATGGGTAAGCGGTCCAAACGCTTACAATTTCGTCCAGAATCTGGTGTCAAACGACATTTCAACGCTGTATGACGGAAAGGCGCAATACACCGTCATGTGCCGCGAAGACGGAGGAATTGTGGATGACCTCCTCGTGTATCGCGTTTCAGCAGAGCGCTACCTGTTGGTCATTAACGCGTCAAACATCGAGGGAGACCTCCGCTGGATGCGCTCACAGAATCAGGTCGGTGCAGAACTGAATGACGCGAGCGACGTCACCGGTCTGCTTGCCCTGCAGGGCCCCGCCTCGTTCGGCGTTCTGAAGGCCGCGATCGGCTTCGATGCTTCCGACCTGAAGTACTATCACTTCGTCATTCCGGCTGAAAATCAATTTATGGGGATCAGCGATCTGATCATCTCCAGAACCGGATATACCGGCGAACAGGGCGTGGAGATCTATTGCAGTTCCAATAATCTTGCCCAGGTCTGGGACATATTGATGTCTGCAGGCAGCGACTTCGACCTGAAACCCATCGGGCTTGGAGCACGAGACACCCTCCGGCTGGAGAGTGGCTTCTGTCTGTATGGAAACGATATATCGACGGATACCAATCCGCTTGAGGCCGGTCTTGGCTGGATTACCAAGCTGTCCGGCGATTCTTTCGTAGGCAAATCGTCAATCCTGAAAATGAAGGAAGAGGGTCCTTCCCGGAAACTCGTCGGATTTGTTGTTGAAGAACGGGGAATTCCCCGATCAGGCTATGACATCTGCAATGATGAAGGCGCGGTCATCGGGCAGGTCACCAGCGGAACCCAATCTCCGGTCCTGGGAAAAGGAATTGGGCTCGGATATGTGGAAAACAATAGTGCCTATACCGCGGAGGGGTCTCCCATCGGCATTGCCGCTCGCGGGCGAACTTTCAAGGCGCGGGTAAAAAAACCGCCATTCCACAAGTAAGTGATAGCGTTCACGTTGGCGCGTAGATCAAGAACTGCGTAGATTCAGGCATGCCGACAACCGTACAAAAACGAAAACCGGGACGCTCTTCGAAAAGCAAGCCAAAACCTCTCGTATCCGCTCAGAGGAAGAGGGAAATTCTCGGCTTGGTTCTCATCGTGATTTGCGTCCTCATCGCCCTTTCCGTGTTCAGCTACGATCAGGCAGATGATCTCCTGGCGCGCCGATTCTCGTGGGATTCTATTTTTTCTCCGGGAGCGAGGAATGCGACAAATGCCCTCGGGTTGACTGGCGCAGCGATCGCGCGCCTGCTGGTTCCCGGTTTTCTGGGATACTGTGTGCTGCTGCTTCCTGCAGTCGGAAGCGTCTGGGGATACAACTGGCTAAGGCACAGGACTTCTGAGCATCTCAAACTTGCGACACTTCTGATATTTGCAGGCGCCTATCTGTCAGCGACGTTTTTTGGATGGCTCACCATGTCCCTTGAATCTGATCTATTATTGTGGAGCGGAGCGTGGGGCCTGGGCACCGCGGGATGGATGCAAAGAGTCTTCGGAGGAACAGGATCACTGATACTGATCCTCGCAACCTTACTTGTGACTTCTCTTCTGCTCATCGACAGAGACATTCAGCGCTCGATGGATCGAATTGAGAGTCGATTCAGCGCGGTTCGCGATGGGCTCGGTGGCTGGTGGACTGGAAGAAAGGACCGAAAAGCGGCCAAGATTGCTGCCCAGGAGCAGCTTCTCGAAGAAAAACAGCGTACGCGAGAATCTCAAATCAAAGATGAGGCCAGGCAGCGTCAGGAAGCCCGACTACGACCTGCAGGAAAAAAAGAGACAGATGCCCCCGTACCAAAGGCTCGTGTGCCTGAACCGTCCCAAGACAACCCAGTCAAGCCCTCTTCTGTAGCAGAGGATTCTCAAGATTCCGTCGACGGACCCGAAATAGTTGTCCACGAACAGGTTGAGGAAGAAAAAGCTAAGCGACCATCCAGAAACGTGCTTTCCAGCGCCAACTACAGCTTTAAGCAACCGGGTCTGGATCTCTTGGAGGAAGGCGGAGAGTCCTCCCACCTCATCGACTACGAAGAGCTCGAAGAAAACAAACAGATTCTGCTGGACAAACTGGCCATCTACAATATTGAGATCATTGGTATCGACGCGATCGTTGGACCTACGGTGACGTTGTTTGAACTGACTCCAGCTCCCGGAGTGAAGATCAGCCGGATCACTGCGCTGGAGAATGATCTCGCGATGGCTCTCGCCGCCAAAGGAATCCGCATGATCGCCCCCATTCCGGGCAAATCCGCTATCGGGGTGGAAATTCCCAATCGCCACCGCGAGCTGGTCAGGATCAGGGATATCATCGAAACAAAGGCGTTTCAGGAGCACGACATGGAATTGCCACTCATCCTAGGCAAGTCCATCGAAGGCGAAACGGTCTTGCAGGACCTGACGAAAATGCCCCACGTCTTGATTGCTGGTGCAACCGGTTCTGGGAAATCTGTAGGCGTCAACACCTTCATCGCCGGCCTTCTCTTTTCTGTCCCCCCTTCTCTTTTGAAATTCGTCCTGATCGATCCCAAAAAAATTGAGCTGTCAGCATACGCCCGCATCGCTTCTCACTATGTCGCGATGCTTCCGGAATCGGATGATGCCATCATTACAGATTTTTCTCAGGCCCTGGGAACGCTGAAGAGCTGTGAGAAAGAAATGGAAGGTCGATACGATCTTCTGTCTATGGCTGGAGTCCGATCCGTGAAGGAATATAATGAGCGCTTCCGCAAAGGCGGATTGAGCGAGGAAGATGGCCATAGGCTACTCCCCTACATCGTCGTAATTGTAGACGAACTTGCGGACCTGATGATGACCGCGGGAAAGGACATCGAGGGACCCATCGCCAGATTGGCGCAGATGGCTCGCGCCGTCGGAATCCACCTTATCCTTGCGACGCAACGCCCTTCTGTAGATGTCATAACGGGATTGATCAAAGCGAACTTCCCTTCTCGGATCGCCTTTCAAGTTGCTTCCAAGATTGATTCTCGCACCATTCTGGATCAAAATGGTGCCGAAGGACTGGTTGGAAACGGAGATTTGCTGTATATGTTGGGTTCGCGTATCAATCGCCTGCAGGGTCCGTTTGTATCGGATGCGGAAATTGACCTGATCACTGGATTTATTAGTGATCAGGAGGGACCCGGGCCCTACCTCCTTCCTTCGATTGAGGAAGATTCCGGCCCTGCTTCCCTGGCTGGAAGCGGAGGAGGCCCACAGGACGAACTGTTTGAAGATGCGGCTCGAATCATTGTTCGGGCACAACAGGGTTCCGTGTCGCTACTCCAACGAAAACTTTCTGTAGGATACTCGCGCGCGGCTCGCATTGTAGACCAGTTGGAAGACGCGGGCATCGTAGGACCTTTCGAAGGGTCAAAAGCTCGCCAGGTACTCGTTGAAGACGAACCCATGTTGGAGCAACTGCTCTCTCAGTAAGCCCAAAGCTGTTGACTACCACCTATACCTCTTTTCCGACGATCGGCATCCTGGGTGGGGGCCAACTCGGAAGAATGACTGCCCTCGCTGCACTGCGGATGGGAATGAATGTGAAAACGCTCTCGCCCGAGCCCGCAGGTCCTGTATCCTCGCTTGGAATTTCTCAGGTCGGCGACTGGAATGACGAAAAGGTGATGCGGCGCTTTCTTGATGGCTGCGATGTGATCACCGTCGAAAGTGAGTGGGCTCCGGTTGAACTGGCTGAACATGTTTCTCAGGGCGTCATCCCGGTCTGGCCCTCTTCGGTGACCGTTAAAGCAATTCGCCACAAAGGCCGCCAAAAATCGAAACTGAACTCTGTTGGAATTCCGCAAGCTGACTACCGTGCCTGTGAAAGCCTTGACGAAGCGATCACGGCGCTCGACCAGTTTGGGGGTAAGGCGATGGCCAAAAAATATGAGGGCTCTTACGACGGTTATGGGAACGCCGCTGTAACATCACATGATGGTATGCGGGCCGCGTGGGAAAAGCTTTCCGGAGCAGACGGGCTTCTAGTCGAATCATTTGTGCCGTTTGTCAAAGAGATTGCCATTTTAGTCGCCCGGTCTCCGTCTGGGGCGTCTGTAGTATACCCGGTGGTTGACACGGAGCAGCGCGAGCACAGATGCCATGCGGTCAGTGTCCCGGCTCAGATTTCTTCGGGCTGCGCCGAGATGGCCAGAAATGTAGCCATAACGGCTGCCGACGCCGTTGAATCTGTCGGTATCCTCGGCGTGGAGCTATTCGAAATGGCTGACGGCAGCATCCTGCTGAATGAGCTGGCCCCCCGACCTCACAACACCGGTCATTACACCATCGAGGCCTGCCACACTTCGCAGTTTGAGAACCACGCCAGAGCCATTCTCGACTATCCCCTCGGAGATCCATCGCTGAGAGTACCGGCGGCGGCCATGGTGAATATACTGGGCCATCGAAAGGGACAGGTTCAGACCGAGGGGTACTCGGAGTCTCTCGACATGTCTCGTGCAACCATTCACCTCTATGGAAAATTTGAATCTCGTCCGCAACGCAAAATGGGACACGTAACGGTAACTGCTGACGACGTACATTCAGCCCGAAAGGAGGCGGAAGCTGCTGCTGCTTTCGTAAAACTTTAACTTTCTGATCTTAGCACATGTCCAGCAACGACCACGTCCTAGTCGGCATCGCGATGGGGAGTCAATCGGATTGGCCCATCATGGAAGCGGCTGCCGATATTCTGGCCGAGTTTGGGGTGGCATTTGAGGCGAGGGTTCTGTCCGCTCATCGCACTCCTGAAGCAATGACAGAGTACGCGCAGGGCGCCGCCGGCAGAGGATTGAAGGTCATTATCGCCGGAGCTGGCGGTGCTGCGCATCTGCCCGGGATGATTGCTGCATCGACCGCCCTACCCGTGATCGGTGTACCGGTCCCTACAAAGAATCTGAAAGGAATGGATTCCCTGCTGTCTATCGTGCAGATGCCCGCGGGCGTTCCCGTGGCAACCGTGTCGATCGGGGGTGCGAAAAACGCAGGCCTCCTCGCGCTGCAAATCCTGGGAACGTCGAATTCCGTCCTGATGGAGAGTATTCAGACCTACAAAGCGTCCCTGAAGAGTCTCGTGCGCGACATGGACCAGGCAGTATCTGAAGCTGCCTCAGCCAAGTAACGGGACCTTGGTGAAATATATCTTCAAGGCTATTGAAAGGCCGTTCTCCCACCTGAGCTCAGGTTATTCCAGGAACAGATCCCTCTTCATCTCGACGTCTCTTCCGGAATTCTCATCTTTGATTTTCACCGTCAACGTGTATAGACCAGATTCCTGATTTTCTGCATCCAGGATGAGATACTGTCCATCTTCAGTGGCTTCGATGGTGATTGGAACACCGGTAGATACGCCGCCCCCTCCACCTCCGAACAGATTCCGAACGGCACGAGAAAATCCACTTCCGGTTTCTTTTGGCGTCAGGACCGCTTCGACTTCATATCTGGCGGTTCCGTCGCTTCCCATTTCCAGATTGTAAACTTCGAAATAGATGTAGATGGGCTGGTCTGAGCCAAACACCGTCCAGGGAGCTGGCTGGATAGACAGGCCATTTCGGAGAATATCAGCATTACCGATTCGAGTGTTGTCATCGACCTCTTCAATCCGGTATGCCAGAAGAATGTCGGATAACATCAGGCGTTCGCCCGAGAAGTCCTGAACCTCGACTTTTCTGCGTTGAACAGCCACCGTTCCTCCTCCGGAGGTTTCGAATTCAACCGAGATTTCGTGAGTTCCCGAAGGTGTGCTCAGATGTTGCGTATCAACCCACAAGTTGGATTCGTCAAACCGCACAACCTGAGCCGTCGGCAAGCCATAAATTGTTCTTCGCCGTTCCACTAACATGTCCCGATTTTCAGCAACAACGAACGTACCTGCATTGGCCGTGATGTTAATGAACTCTTGATCCGGATCGTAGCTGTCCGTGATCGGAATCGCGTAGTTCACATAGACATCCGCCTTGTCGTTCGCGCCTCTAAACGAGGCAACAGCGAACGGTAACTCTATCTGACGTCCCGGAGCTTCGTACACGTAGCGCTCTGGGGTCTTGTTGATCGTCTCGGCAGCCTTGATCGTGTAATCATTGACCCACGGAAGAGCACCTCCGGCCAGTTCGGCTGCGGAAGGACTGTACAATCTGAATTCTCCGTTCCTGAAAGGATCTTCAAATACAAACTTGAAATCACCGTAATTCCAGATGTTGATCGTGTTGGCCTCTTCGAACATGTCGAAGCCTGAGCCGTATCGGCCTACCTGAAGGGCGAGTCCCGAGTCCCCGTCCGGATCGTTCGCAGATCCCGCTTTGGCGGGTGTTCCCATTCCTACTCCCGAAGTGGAATTGGGGATTATGATAACATCGCCATTTGGCACTCCGTATCTTACCAGTATCTGCCCGCGCTGGGTATTCCATCCCTTCAGATTCACCGCTGTAGAACCGTACAGAAGATCAGCATAGGTGAGACGAGCATAATGCTCAATTTTTCGCTCATTGTAGGGGGTGAGGTAGCGAGGGTCTTTCGAAATCCAGAACCGGGCCGTATACGCCGCTTCATCCGCTTCATAAAGCTCCAACTCGCTTTTGGGAAGGATATTTTTCAGGTGTGAATAGGCATACACCGTCTCTTCATCCATGAAACGGAATGAGGTCTCGAAAGATTTTGACGCCGCCTCCAAATTCCCAGCGTGGTAATGTGCATACCCCAGATAGGTCCACAATTCGGGGTCCTCAGGAAAAAATACATACATCGAAGAAAGCATCTGCAGCGCAGAGTCGTACTCACCCTTCAGCGAATATATTTCCATGAGATGATCATAGACCGAGCGTTGTCGCGGATCGGATTCCAGCGATGCATTCAGATGAACGATTGCCTTATCGTAGGCTATCTGAGCTCTGCCTGACAGGTCGATGACCGAAATTCCCTGTGCTTCCAGAGCGTCCACATCGAATTCATCTGCCATAAAGACAGAGTTAGGATTCCACGCAACTCCAGCCGACTCAAGCAGCTGAGGCACTTCCTCCTCGATGATGCCACCATTGGCGCGATCGTACTCGTTGGCCTGATCGACCAGATACCCCGCCATAGGGTCATATTCGTTCGAGCTTCTGTATTCTGCCCTGAGAAAATCAAGGGTGGGAAACATCAGCGCATTACGATAGCGCCAGAAATCGCGAATGAAAGCAGCGCCGAGTTCTTCATGAGCGAATGAATTTGTGTCATCAAACTCAAGAATTTCCTTGGCCAGTCTTCGTCGCCGGGCCTCTCGAGACTTGTCGACCATGAAAAGAACTGAATCTTCCCTGAGCTGCTGGAGCAATGCCACCATATACTGGACATTTTCAGGTTCAATCAGCAGGGCGGCTTCCAACTCTTTTCCAGCCCGTTTGGCGTCACGCAGATCCGTTTCCCAGTAGAGACGTGCAAGGAGAAAATGTGCTTCAGCGTTCTGGTCGTCCATTTTAACGGCCTTCTCAAACAGGGTCGCGGCCTCTGCATACTCTCCGCCTCGGAATGCCATGATGCCCGCCGTCATTTCATCTATATCCTGCGCGGATGAAAAGGGTACGAGCAACATCGCCAAAACAGCGACAAAAGTTATTTTGGAAGTCATTTTGAGGGATCTGGTCATAGTATGATCCTGTTATTCTAGGGAAAAGCCGGCGTTCAGGGCCGCCTCATCATCAAGTTCGAAAATAAAACTATCATAGTACCCTCCGCTCACGAAGCCGAAGCCGTTCGTCACATTCGAAAACGTACCAGGTTGAACGAGTAACTCCGAATCGAAAACTCCGATTGGACTCTCCCACTCTTCTGACACTACGAACGCATTAACTTCAATCTCGTCCAGTATTACAGGAGTTCTTCCTGGCTGAACCTGCAGGGCTGTAAAGATAGCTCCAATATCATCCGAGGGAAGTATAGTCACGGTCCAGGTACCGTCAGTGTTTTCTTCTACTCGACCACTCTTTAAAACCACCCGAACGGTCGTAGTGTCACTCCCATCAGGGAACGGCACTTTTACCGCGTAGGTTACTCTTGTATTGATGATTCTTGGCGCATCAGACCAGGTCAATCGAACCACCACACTTCGAAGTGCGGAAAACACATCTTTAATCTCTGCCTGCCCCTCTGGCGGTACGCTGAAATCTACCGTCGAGCCGTCTCCATCAGAATTTGTCACCGTAAGTGTATAGGGTGTATCGTGATCTGGCCGGAACCTCGCGTAAAAAATATGACCAATCCGTTCGTTGTAAAACGTGACTATGGAATCACGCCAGACGATCGATTCGCCAGTCCCCCGGTTGATCGACGTTACAAAAGCATCCAGGGGTTGATCGATGGCCGGCTCGAGAACCCCGTCTATCGAGTACACCCGAACGGCTTGCAGATCCTCGCGAGGGTTCAGAAAACCATACATTGAAAAGACCTCGTCCGTTTCAAGTACAGGATTGACGCCCTCTTCACATCCGGCCGTCATGAACAGAAGAATCAGAATCCATAGTCCACTGATCGCTATTGGGAGTCGCCCTTTCATTCGAATTCGATCTTGACCCCGAAGGTCGGAATTAATGGCAATTGATCCACTCTTCTGAGAGTGAACACGTCCAAATAGAAAAGATTCCGCCGATCGTACGCATTGATGAGCCCGACGAGGGCCGTCAGTTGAGCTCTCCCTGGCAGATCATACTGCCGCTGCAAAGTTACGTCCAGGCGATGATAAGTTGGGAGAAGCCCGTTATATGGCTCCTCATAGATGACCCGTCGATTTCCGGCATCCGTGAACACGTCCAGGTTACCATCTACCAACAGGAATCCATCAAAACCCAGTGCACGGTTGTATGGTAATCCAGAGCCGTACTGCCAGCGCACATTAACGTCGAACGGTCTGAAGTCGAACGAAGCTACGACGTTTAATTGATGCCTTCTATCGTGGGCTGGCCGGAAGTCCAGCGAATTCTGACCGTACCAGAGTTCGATCCCTTCCTGTTTCGCGGTATACCGGACTGCAGAAAGACCATATGTAACGAATCCTGAAAACGTGTTCTTTCGATATTCGAGCCTTAGATCTCCCCCGAATACGCGCCCATCAGCCGACTGAATGCGAGTCGTGAAGCGAGGGAATGCGGTCCATTCTGGAATGAACAGATTATTCAGTTTTTTGGCATAGCCCTCGATGCTTATCTCAGTCGACTGACTCAATGAGCGGCGGTATCCAAGAATCACATGGAGCGCCTCGGGTACCTTCCGTTCGTACGGGCTCGAGGTCCAGGCTGTAAAGACGCCAGCGGCATCTCGGCGGTCGGCCAGTCCGACGATCTCCTGGTGAAATGATCCCAGCGCAAACGTGTACTCATCCCTGTCATTGGTTTTAACAGCTCGGAGACGTGGCTCGAGGAATCCGCTGTTTTTACTTGGGAAAGAATGGATCCGAAGCCCCATTCTGATCTGCCATCCATTGTAGGTTCTTATTTCAGGCTCGACATAGATCCCCACCTCCGTAGCGTACTCCTTTCGGTCATTGAGCCCCTGAAAAATCCCATCGAGGCTACTCTGAAGCTCCAGAGTTCGTGCAAAAAGACCCCATTTGATCTCAGCATTTCGCTTGAAGTGGGTGACATTCACGTTGGTGTTGAGACTCGACAACTTGGAGAACCGAACACTCTCGTCTGATCCACTCTGGGACGTCTTGAGTCTTGATCCCGATATGACGAACTCGGCCATCACGGGAAACGCCCTCGGAAACACGAAGTAGCGAACACTGGCAGAACGATTCTTCCATTGAATAATCTGCTCGGACTGAAACTCATTCCCTTCAAATACGGAGCCCTTGTCATTTGTCCTCAGAAGGGACACGGAAATTTGAGAATTCGAGTTGACGAAGCCGTGTACTTTGGCAAACAGATCGTCGAACTCAAAAGGCAGGTCATCATTTACAAGGTGGGAAGCACCCTCCTTGATAACCGATGTTCTGTAGCTGACCAGAAATGATAAAACATCGTTCACCACTGGTCCCTCGAGAGAAAATCCGGACACAAAAGGCGCAACCGAGCCCGTTCCGGCATATTTTCGCTTGTCACCGTTCCTACTCGTAACGTCAATGACGGAGGATAGTCGACCGCCATACTGGCTGGTGTACCCCCCTGCGAAAACATTTACTTCCTTCAGAATTTCAGACGGGAATGAGGAGAAAAATCCGAGGATGTGAAAGGGTTGATACACCCACATTCCGTCAAGCATCACGAGATTCTGCCAGGGTTCTCCACCTCGGATGAACAACTGTCCCCCCCGATCACCAAGCGAGACTATTCCCGGAAGGGTTGTCAGAAAATTTACCAGATCCCCAGATACATCCGGTGAAGGGATCCTGTCGACATCAGCCGGTCTGATGGTAGTCTGACCGGCCAGGACGCGAGTAATGCCCGCTCCCCTGTCTCCCTCGACGATAACTTCTCCAAGTTCCGTCTCCGCCACTTCGAGGACCAGGTTGATGATCAGCCTATCGTTTCGCCCAATCTGCAGGGTTTCGGAATACGTTGCAAATCCCACGAATGTCGCTCGCAGGATGTACGTCCCCGCCATGAGTTGGGGTAGGGCGTATATCCCGTCGGATCCAGACACGGCGCCTGTTATTAGTGAATCGCTCTGAAACAGGACGATGTTGACGCCAGGAATGGATTCCCCGTCGCTCGCTGCGACGACCGTCCCTCGAACAATTGACTGTTGCGCGTGGGCGCTCAACCCCGTTAGCGATGCGAACATGCCCACGAGCACGATCGATTTGATGGCCCTTGATATTAGATTCCCACGCATCGCAACTATTCTATGACAATCTGACGACTGACCACTACCTGCTTTCCAGTTCTCTGCTCGGTGATTTTGAGCGCAAGCACGTAAGTACCGGGATCCACCGAATCCGTTTCGACGATGAGATATCGGGCATGAGATTTCTCACTAACCTCATCGAGGAATTCGACCGAAACGGCCGCCTCTTCACGGCGACCGAAAATCCGACCTAGCAGCGGCTCAATATCTCGGGCTCTCCTCCCGGAAACCAGCGCCGCCTGAATGGAGAGCATCGTTTCAGGATTTGCAGCCGTGACGTCTATTCCATATATCTCGAAGTACAGATAGATCGGGTCGCCCGCGGAGTATCCGGCATCTGATCTGGGAAATATCAGATGATCGCGCCGAACGAACGATCCGGGTTGGTGAATACCTCCCGCACCATCAATCTCCTCTACAAGATCTGCGAGGAGAAGATCACTCGCTCCGAAATCTTCGTCACTCGCCTGCTCATCGATGTCAAACCTGTAGACACTCGTTGCCCCAAAGCCCTGGGCCTCAATCGAAACTTGTCGTCCCCTGAAGTCGGTTTCGAAGTGTACCAGTGCAGCAGTACAGCTTGATGTCGCATAAAATTTGTGAATCAGAGCTTCAGCGGGCACTGGTGCATTCACTTCCCGGTCATAAACGTACAGACGATCCTGTGTGGAAAAGCGGTTCCGGGTCGTGCAAACGGGGATAACAACTTCTCGCGAGTGATCATTTCTGAACACTGACGGGAACGCTTCCATAGCCACCACACGAGACTGATCTTCTTGGGTTCGATTGGGATCGTCTCGAAAATACTCCTTGGCCAGGAGTACATAATCTTTTATCAAATTTGTATTTCTCGCACCCTGATACGCCCTTGAAGAGGGAGAGTAAAAGATCAATTGGTCCGCTTTGGCCATGTCAAAAAACAACCAGGAGCGGTAACCGTAGTGCATCAAGGCATATCGATTTTTATCGTCTTGAAACTGCGCTGTCACGTGAGGCCAACCGTATCTAACGACTACTCGTCCTGGTTCAGTTTCCCATCCTCTTCTCCCTTTTCGCGGTCTTCCCCAAATCAGATCCGCATATACAACCCGAGCTTGATGTTCGATAATCCTTTCGTTCGAGGCTGAACTCCAGAGTGGATTTTGACGTATCCAAAAATCAGTTACCAGCGTATCTGTCAGCACACCATAGTCGTCCTCATTTGTGGTGCTAACTATAGTTTTGGGATCCAGATAGATTAGTCGATCCACGTCTGACATGAGATCCAGCCCTTTCTCGAACTGGATCCCGGCTTCGGACAAATTTCCCTGCCGATACAATGCCAGTCCAAGAAACAGGTAACCATTTACCCGTTCCGGGAAATCTCGGATGTATTCTTCGGCCACAATACGGCCCATTTCATACCGCTCTGCTCTTTGAGTTGCTTCCATCAGATTGCGCAGCGCTTCAGCGCGAAGTGGCCCCGAAATCGTTGCACGAAGGAGATACATTATGGCCTCATTCGCCACTTCGTCTTCCTTCTCATCATCCCGAACCACATGAACTGCGGCCTCCCCCTTTCGTCTAAATACGAATACCACGCCTCCGTCTTTCAATTCAATCTCGACTGATTCCAGTATTCCGTCGAGTCCGACTCCTGTCGGTCGTCCGATGGGAAAACGCACGGCTCCGTCCAGATCTCTCAAGTCTTCCAAACGAAGAATTCCAGCGACCAGGTTGGCGATGGGATTCAGAGGATCGTCCGCCAGTAGTTTCCTCGACCGTTTAATCTGGAGCGTCCCTTTAACCGCTTGAAGGAATCTGTCACCATATCGGTGCTCTCTCCACAATTCAAGGGATTCGATGGGCGCAGTATTTCTGATCTTCCGTGGAAGTCTCCTCAACAACCGCTGCGCGCTCAAAGGGTCAGGATTCGGACCGAACAAGTGAAACGTCGCCATGAGAGTGAGTCCCTCTTCGTCTTTGGGCCACCTATTCAGAATCTCCTGTGCCTGAATCTCCACTGTCGCATAATCGTGTCGGGCGAGGGCACTTCTGGCAATTTCAATTCGCTCGGTCCTCGTGAGTGATTGCGCCGTCACGGGTTTACACGAATACAGCAGGACAAGTGCCAGGCACGCGCGCACGATAGTTCGAGAGGCCTTCAAGAGATAGGGCGGAAAGTTTCACAGATGACCAAGGTAGGACCAAAAGATTTCGCTTTCATAGACAGGGCAGCGATTTCGCCCCGTCAAGACGCGATCACGTCACTTACGAATCGAGAGTTCGTCTGACATCAACCCGTTGCATTCTCCTCTTTGAGTCCCTCTCCGCGATATCAGCTCGTTTGTCGTAGAGTTTCTTCCCCTTTCCAAGACCAATCTCCAGTTTCGCCCGTCCCTTTTTAAAGTAAATTTTTAGGGGCACCAGCGTGTACCCCTTCTGGGCAGCGGCCTTCTCCAGTTTCGCAATCTCGCGTTTATGTAGTAGAAGTTTTCTCGGTCTGACCGGATTATGATTTGCCAGGTTGCCGTGATCATAGGGAGCAATGTGGCACTGACGAAGAATCATTTCGCCCTGTTCGACGACACAAAATGCCTCTCTGAGATTGGCATTTCCTGCCCGGAGTGATTTCACCTCAGTTCCGTTCAGGACGAGTCCCGCCTCGACCCGATCTTCGATGCGATACTCATGGGTCGCTTTTCGATTCGAGGCTACTATTTTTATCTGATCAGGCATCAGCTTGGTTTCTCTCCCGCCGCTTCGTCCGGTAGGCTTGCGAAGACTACTGGCTGAAGGTCGGTAGTGGCTCCAACATAATACAAGTGCTCCGACAATTCGACGAGGCTGGCGACGGCCAGGTCGTCCAGTCTCAACCGTAGATCATTCAAAAAATAGGATTCCATCACCACATCATCTTTCCATCTGGAGACCAATCCGACGCGATTCAAATCTATGGAGATGACGGCGTCGCGAATGGCCTCGATCGTGGCAGAGTCCGCTTCGCCTTTCCGCATCGCGAAAAGAGCCCATACAAACGGATAATTTGCCATCTCAAACCATTCTTGACCCAGATCAAGGAGTATGGAATCCTTAACGGCTTCCACGTCCCCGCCATCTTCGACGGACAGAATCTCGTAATCCCGCATTCCTGCCGGCATCTCGTCCTGCTCGCTCAGCGCCGCGCTTATCCCGTAGTGCTCCTTCAAGACAATGGCCGACAGAAGAGCAGAAAGCTTGCCTTCTTCGCTATGAAGGATTTTGAGCTCTTTTACACTCAATCCCGTCTCGACCTTCAACCAGGCGAACGGATTGTTCCACGATGATATCGCAACTGCCGGTAGAAGATCGAACTCGTCGGAGGAAGAGAATGCGACGTCAGTCGGGATTAGAGCCACATCAGTGAGTCCCGACTTCAGGTCTGCCAGGACTTGATCTCTTGGTGCGCCCGATACAGAATCGCCGAACGCATCCTTCAGCCCCTCAAGAACAGGGGCCGTCACGGGGTTATTCCAAATGGTTAATCGCATTTAGGAAGATCGTTTTTTTTACCAATATCATTCGGGCCGTCAGCAAAAATTCGCCGACGGCCCGATAATCACATAGTCAACATCTTCAATATCGTCGGCAGTCACTCCGCTCCACACGTGGCCATGGGATTCATCGCCCCAGAGACCCAACGCATTACGAAATAGATCTTCTAGCGACGGCGTTCTTTGATGCGAGCAGCCTTTCCGCGGCGATCGCGGAGGTAGTACAGCTTCGCGCGACGCACGCTGCCATGCCGGATCACTTCAATTTTGGCCAGTTTCGGTGAATACAGGGGGAACACACGTTCAACACCTACACCGTTCGAGACCTTTCGGACCATGAAAGTTCTGCGTGCACCAGAGCCCTTGAACGCAATTACCACTCCCTGATATTGCTGAATACGTTCTTTCTCACCTTCGACGACACGAACGTGTACGTTTACGGTGTCTCCAGAATCAAATTCAGGAAGGTTTTCGTGCGTTTGTGACGCTTCAATCAAGTTCATCAAGTCGGTCGCCATTGCGTACCTCGTTCAATCAATAAGTTGTTATCAAATCAAATCGTCAGTCGGATTGCTCCTTCTCCTCTCCTTCGAGAAGATCGGGGCGTCGCTGCCTGGTTTTTCGGATCCGCTCTTCATCCCTCCATTCATCGATGCGTCGATGATCCCCGCATGTCAAGACTTCCGGAACGAGCATTGCTCGAAAATCTGCTGGCCTTGTATAGACCGGCGCGTCGAGCAGACCATCCTGAAAAGAATCCGTCAGCGCTGATGATGAATCACCCAGAACGCCGGGTAGTAATCGAGCAATCGCGTCAACAAGAACCATTGCGGGTAGTTCCCCTCCACTGAGGACGTAATCTCCAATGGAATATTCCCTCGTGATCAACGAATCCCGGACCCGCTGATCCACCCCTTTGTAATGACCTGCGAGGAGTACTAACCTCCTTTTCATGGAGAGATCGTTGGCGATAGCTTGCGTAAACAATTCACCATCCGGTGTCAGAAAAACAATCTCATCGATTGCCTCTCCCGACTCCCTGAGCTCCTCAATACAAGCAAAAATAGGTTCCGGCTTCAGAACCATCCCGGCCCCGCCGCCGAACGGATAGTCATCCACCTTTCGATGTTTATCCGTAGCGTAAGCGCGAAGATCATGGATTCGGAGATCTAGTAACCCCTTGCCCTGGGCCCGACCGGGAATACTTGTTTCCAGGGGACCCTTGACGATGTCTGGCAATGCTGTTACTAAATCAATACGCATGGCGGTTCGCGGCGAACTAGAGTAAACCCTCAACAGGATCGATCAAGACGTGTCTTGAGTTCAAATCCAGTTCTACGATGAATTCCTCCACCATCGGAATCATTACCTCAGCACCCGATTGTTTTCGGATCAGAATGATATTCTGGCCCTTGCCCTCGATTACATCGATAACCGTTCCCAGATTGGATTCTTCTCTGGTCGAGACCGAAAGCCCCACAAGTTCGCTGAAGTAATATTCGCCCTCTTCAAGAGGAGGCAAATCACGCTCATCTGCAAAGACCCTCAGTTTGTTGAGTTTCTCAGCAGCTTCGCGGCTCGTGATGCCGACGAGTTCCAACAGTACGGTAATACCGTATTTGGAGGTCTGCAACCTGACTGACAATATGTCAAAGGACAATGTTGATGCTTCATCAGCACCTACATATATAGTTTTCAGTAACTGAAAACGTTCAGGATCATCCGTTTCCGGTGCAACCTTGATTTCGCCCATTACTCCGTGCGGTCGCACGATGCGACCCATCTCTCGAAGGGTCTCAGGGCTCTTCATGACGTTATCGGAATGGGTGATCAGGAATCTTTTTTCGCGTCTCCGTCTTCTTCGGCTGATGCCTCAGGCTCGGGAGCACCTTCTTCTGCCACTGGAGCTTCTGCTTCCTCGGCCGGAGCTTCTTCCGCCGCCGGGGCTTCCGCTTCCGCCGCCGGGGCTTCCGCTTCCTCCGCTGCTGGGGCCTCTGCTTCCTCGGCTGGAGCTTCTTCCGCCACTTGAGCTTCTGCTTCCTCGGCCGGAGCTTCTTCCGCTGCCGGAGCCTCTGCTTCCTCGGCCGGAGCTTCCTCCGCTGCCGGAGCCTCTGCTTCCTCGGCCGGAGCTTCCTCCGCTGCTGGAGTATCTGCTTCCTCGGCTGGAGCTTCAGCTTCTTCGGCTGGAGCTTCTGCTTCTTCCGCTGCCGGAGCTTCTGCTTCCTCGGCCGGAGCTTCTTCCGCCACCGGAGTTTCTTCTGCAACTTCGGCTGGTGCGTCGGCTTCTGCCTGCGCAGCATTTGCTTCCGCTTGCTCAGTTTTTGCTTCTTCTGCAGCGGAAGCGCGTTCCTCGTCGGCAGCTCTGATCGCCGCTTCAGCATTTTCCTTCGCTTTCGCTGCCGCAGCGGCACGCTCTTTCGCCAGTTCGGCGGCGCGGGCAGCTGCTCTCGTTTCTTCCTCCTTCATCGCCTGCTGGCGTTTCTGGTCAGGCGTCATCTTCGCAGATGCGGCCACCTTTTCAGCTCTCGTTGCCCGATGGGCCTCTACGGCCGAAGCGATATCCTCCTCCGACGCTCCTTTTCGTCGCATATGCAGCGCCAACATGACGCCCTCGCGACTTAAGAGTGAGCGTACCGTATCTGAGGGTTGTGCTCCCGTTTCGAGCCAATACAATGCTCTTTCAGCATTGATAGAGACTGTTGATGGCTCCTGAAGTGAATCATAGCGCCCCAGGTCTTCTATAAACCGTCCATCGCGAGGGCTTCTTGAGTCCGCCGCGACGATTGCGTAAACGGGGCGTTTTTTACGTCCCATTCTCCTAAGTCGAAGTGTTACTGCCACTTTATCTGACTGATTGTGATCTTAAAATTGTTTTCTGTTAGAATGCCTGAAGGTCAACGGCCACCCATCATGGAGGCCATGTCCATTGCTCGGCCCTTTCCCATGAGTTTGGTCATAGTCTTCATCATCTTCTTCATATCCCGGAACTGCTTCAGCAACTGATTCACTTCCCGGATTTCGACACCCGCTCCGTAGGCAATCCTACGGCGACGACTGCCATTAATGACTTCCGGTTTATGCCGTTCTTCGGGTGTCATGGAATGAATAATCGCTTCGATGTGTTTGAACGCATCGTCATCGATATCCATTTCCTTGACTTGTCGACCTATTCCCGGAATCATTCCGACGAGATCCTTCATGGAACCCATCTTCTTGAGGCGACCCAGCTGGTCCAGAAAATCTTCCAGATCGAAACTCTCCGATCGAATTTTTTTCTGAAGGCTGTCCGCTTCCTTTTGGTCAAACTGCTCCTGCGCCTTTTCCACCAGGGAGACGACATCTCCCATTCCAAGAATTCGTTGCGCCATCCGGTCCGGATAGAACGGAGTCAGCGCGTCGAGTTTCTCACCAGTCGAGGCGAATTTGATCGGTTTTTCGACTACCGTTCTGATGGATAACGCCGCGCCGCCACGGGTATCTCCATCGAGCTTGGCTAGCACTACACCATCAAAATTCAGCCGCTTATTGAACTCAACAGCTGTATTGACGGCGTCTTGACCGGTCATTGCGTCCACAACGAAAAGAATCTCACTGGGGTTGACAGCCGACTTGATGTCGGTGACCTCAGTCATCATCTTTTCATCCACGTGAAGGCGTCCTGCGGTGTCGATAATCAGGATATCGCGCGTCTGTTTGCGTGCTGCTTGAACTGCCTCACGAGCAATCCGCACGGGATCCTGAACAACCCCATTGTCATCCTCCAGCGAGAAGACGGGTACTCCAATTGATTCAGCGAGAGTCTTAAGTTGATCCACAGCTGCCGGACGGTAGACGTCAGCTGCAACCAGCATGGGGGACTTTCCCTGGCCCTTGAAGTAATTCGCTAGTTTTCCCGAAAAAGTAGTCTTTCCAGATCCCTGAAGACCGGCAACCAGAATTACAGTAGGTGGCTTCGTCGAAAATGATATTTCCTCATGCGTACCTCCCAAAAAGTGAACGAGCTCGTCATAAACAATCTTAACCAGCTGCTCACCGGGAGCCACGGAATTCAGAACATCACTTCCAAGAACCTTCTCCTTGACGCGTTCGGTAAAATCTCGAGCGACCTGATAGTTGACGTCAGCATCCAGCAAAGCCCGACGAATTTCGCGCATACTCTCCGCGATATTCAGCTCGGTGATTCGTCCCTTGCCACTTAATGACCTGAGAGCGCCTTCTAACTTTTCTGAGAGGCCTTCGAACATCAACGATCGTCGAATGAAATTCCATATTGCCAACCGCACAAGAAAATCGTGCGACTACCTCTGTACACAATGGTACAGACAAGCAAAATTAGGGCTATTTCATGCCGGAAACAACGTTTAGAGCAGTGTGCCAGTAGTTACCAGCTCCCTTAAACTCCATCCTGGCTTGAATCCATTATATCTTCATCCTATTGCGAACGACGACGTAATATTTCAATAGATTCTACCGCATGTCTAAGGTGCGGTATTACGATGGATCCACCGACTATCAGCGCCACATTCATGGCCTCATTGAGCTCATCATCCGAGTAGCCCGACTCGACCGTTTGGAGCAGGTGATAATCAATGCAATCGTTGCAGCGGAGGACCATGGATGCGACCAATCCCAACAGCTCTTTAGTGCCGGAATCCAGCTGTCCGTCGGAATAGGCCCTCGCGTCCAGATTAAAGAATCGTTTAATGCCTAAGTGCCCATCATCCCCCAGGATTTTGGCGTTCATTTTCTCTCGATACTGACGAAAATGTTCTAACCTATCGGTATTCTTCTCACTCATTATAATTTTCGTGATATGTCGGTGGACGCAATCAATAAAGAGGCGATTCGGAGCTCAATTAGAGCTTTTCGGTCTTCCTTGTCGGAACATGAATGGCGATCCCGCTCTGATCTAATCTGTCATCACCTCGAACAGTTCGGTTTACTAAAAACGAGTAATCGGGTTCATTGCTTTTGGCCAATCGAGAGGAATTTAGAGGTTGACCTGAGACCACTTATTCGGAATCTCCACGTATCTGGGAAAGAAGTCGTCCTGCCCGCCGTTGAGGAAAACCACCTGCGCCATCTACTCTTCGAGGGTGAGCACTCCCTGAAAGAGTCTCCATTCGGCATCATGGCCCCTCACGAGGGAGTCGACGTGGACGTGTCAAGCCTCGACCTAGTGATTGTACCAGCATTGGCCGTCGACGGCCGCGGACATCGTCTGGGGTACGGTGGCGGCTATTACGATCGATTTTTAAGCCGGGCGAGTGGTATTTTCATCACTCCCGTTTTCAGAGAACAGATTGTAGATGCAATTCCCGCGGATGCGCACGACATTCCCGTCCATTTTGTCGTATCAGAAGATGGAATCATTGATTTAGCTTGACTGTAACCTCAAATCTTTACTAGCGTATCACTCACCGCACCGGCTCAACACCGCCGGATGATATATCATGAGTACCAAAACCCGCACCGCAACACAAACAAGGGATGATTCATTCCTTTACGACGACGATACGCTCGATCTCGAAGCGCTGTCAGACGACGAATTGGAAGCCCTTCTCTTTGAAGAGGAGCCTGAGAAGCCGAAAGGCATACTCAATCTCCCCACGCTTGCAGGTATGTCACTGATTCTGGTGGGAATGGCCTACATGTTCCAGCAATTGGGAATCTGGAATGCCGGAATAGACCTCACAGTCCTGGCACAGATGCTTCCATGGCTTGCCGGCATATTCATCATCCTTCTAGGATTTGGAGTGCTCTCGTGGAGACCAGGTAGGAATCGAAAACGGCTTAAGGCTGAAAAGAAACTTGCTAAGTCTCAGCTCAAGGCGGAAAAGGCGCGATCGAATGACCGGGGAAGGTCTCGAGGTAGAAAAGCCGAGGGACACCGACTCGTCAAAACACGTGACAAGAAGCTCGCAGGGGTGGCAGGTGGCCTGGCGGAATACTTCGGAATTGATCCAATTCTGGTTCGCATTGGATTTGTCATTGGGGCGTTTGCAACGAGCGGTACATTCCTTCTGGCATATATCATTCTAGCGTTTGTTATGCCAAACCAAAAGAAAAAGGCTCTCAAGCCCACTTCATCGGAACGCATCACCATTATCAGAGATAGTTAATCAGCAGAACTGATGAGTACACGTAAGTTGAAAAAGACCCCTCACAATAAGATGATTGCAGGGGTGTGCGGAGGAATCGCGGAATATTTCGGGGTTGATCCTACGCTAATTCGCGTAGGATATGTAATCCTGAGTGTACTTTCGACGGTATTCCCGGGACTCCTCGTTTATATCGTTCTGGCGTTCGTCATGCCAGACAAGTAGGCTCTCGCAAGTCTACCAGATCGCTACTGCATCGACCCGGCAGAAGCGACGAAAAGTCGATCCGGATGTAACAGATTTGTTACCATCTCATTGACTTTATTCAATTTCAGCATATTGATCATCTTGGGATAGCCATCAATTTGATCGTATTCGTAGCCACGCTCCAGATTCGACAGGAGCTTTGATGCAATACCGCCCGTGGTAGACAGTTGAACCTGATATGACCCGGTGAGTGTCCTCTTTTTCTCCCCAAGCTCAGCTCTCGTGATCCCTGACTGGACGAAATCTGCAATTTCCTTCCGGGTTGCATCAATCCCTTTCTGCACATTTTCCTGACTGAGCGTCACTGAAGTTGTCCACGCTCCACCATGCAACGACGTGATTCCCGAGAGCGTGGATCGAATACCATACGTCAAGCCATCCCGGTCTCTGATACTGCTCATCAGCCGGGAAGAAAAATTACCTCCGAGAACAAACACCCCCAGCCTGAGAGCCAGGAAGTCTGGATCATTTGATCTAAGGTCGACCACGTGCCCCATTGTGACGTCAATATTACTGCGGTCCGCAATCTCGACGTGACTTGACCCCGATTGTGAAGCTGCGAGTTCGTACTTGTCTTCTGCCTCGGGCGGGTCTGGGCCCTTCAAGCCCAACTGAGCCAAAAGTTCTCCTGGATTATAACCCTTCACATCTCCGACCATGCAAACCATCAGATCGGTTCTGTGACACTTCGCCTCATAATATTTTTGCACCTCCGCGACTGTTATTTCAGACAGGGCACCCTCTACTTCTTCGAGCGACCTGAGGTATCGCGGATGAGATGGTTGGTAGAGAATCCTTGAAAGAGCCGCTCCCGCCATCAGAGAGGTCTCTTGTTTCTGCCGCTGAATATTGGCGAGAACCCGTCCTTTCAGCAGCCCAAATTCGTCCTCGTTGAAAGCCGGCGAGTCCAGTTGTTCAACCAGGAGTTTGATAACGAGATCGAGATCGGCGACCAAACATCTGACTGAAAATCGGATTCGCGGTCCGCTCGAGGCAAATACAATCGACGCTCCTCTGTCTTCCAGAATCTGCGCGAGCTCCAGTTTGCTTCGAGAAGTCGTTCCCTTATCCAGCAATCCCGCAGCTAAATCCTGTAACAGACTGTCTCCGTCGCTGAACTCTGGATGTGTTCGAAACGAACCCCTCAGCGTCACAACCGAGTCAATCTCCCATGGAAGAACGAGAGCCTGGTCCGCCTTGTCTCGGACCGAATTAATTCGCTCGGAAAGAGATCCCACAGACAGAGGCGAGTTTATTTAGACTAATGCGAGCTCAGCAATATGCTCAACACTCGAAAGAATACGGTTGAAAACTTCGGAAACCTCTCCTTTCCCAGAGATCTCAACGAGGATTCCCTCCGATCGAAAAAACTCTTCAACAGGCTGTGTTTCGCTGCGGTAAGCGTCGATTCGTGCTTTGATAGCCTGCGGTCTGTCGTCTGAGCGCTGAATTATCAGCGAAGGGTCGAGATCGGAAGGAGGCGGGTGATAAATCATGTGATAACTCTCGCCTGTATCCCTATTTATCCTCCTGTTTGAAAGACGATCCACGACGGCTTCAGCCGAAATCTTCAGGCTGATGACTACCTCGATTGGGGCCTTATATGCATCGAGAAATTCCATGAGCCATTTGGCCTGGGTGGTCGTGCGAGGGTATCCGTCGAGGATAAATCGGTCAAATTTATGCTCTGCCATGGCCTGGTTCGCCAAATCTCTCACTAGCAGATCTGGGACGAGGTTTCCCGCGTTCACATACTTTTCGACCGATCGTCCTAAATCAGTGCCTTCCTGAATCGCTCCCCTGATCAGATTGCCAGTTGATATAACGTCCAGTCCAAATCGCTTTTTCAACAACATGGACTGAGTGCCTTTTCCCGCTCCCGGGGGGCCAAATAGCGCTAATCGCATAAATGATTCTGGGTTAGATATCAGAAAAGCTGGCAGCGCGACGTACACTCGATTCACGCTTCACACAAACTTAGCATTAACAAATACGACGGACAAGCGAAATTTCGCTCTCTTACCAACACTTAACCTTGAATTGAACCCTTTTAGTCAATAAACTTTCGCTCGTAGCGTAATTTATCTGGTTTTATGGCTTTCAGCGAAGAACATCTTCGGTTCATCCTTGGATTCAAACTCAAAAATCTGCGGTTGGAGCACGGCTTTTCCCTTAAGGAGGCTTCCCAGAGAGCCGGTCTAAGTATTTCTTATTTGTCTGAGATTGAAAAGGGTAAAAAGTACCCAAAGGCTGAAAAACTTCTCGCATTGGCCGGATCCTACGGAATCAGCTTTGATGAACTGGTGATGGTCGAGGGGCAGGACAATATGAGCCCTCTCGAGGACTCTCTCGATTCTGGCTTCTTTCAGGAGTTTCCCTTTCATTTTTTTGGCCTACACGCGGAAGACCTCTTCAGTCTCCTGACCACGTCACCCGAAAAAGCAGACGCGCTGGTTAGAACCTTTCTCGAAGTAGGCCAGATGTATGATTTCAGGGTAGAGCACATTTTGTTTGCCGCTTTGAGAGCTCATCAAAAGATGCATCACAGCTATTTCCCGGACCTTGAGGAAGCTGCCGAATCATTTATAGCAGGCTCCTCCTGGAATAATCGAGAGATCTCCGAGGTAACTCTTCGCAGGTTCCTGGAGAAAGAATGGCGTTACATAATCGACGATAAATTTCTTACCCAGCATCCAACGCTACACTCCTTCCGGTCGGTGTTTATACCAGGAAAACGACCACGACTATTTGTGAATCGTCGGCTACTTCCCTCCCAGAAAGCCTTCATTTTCGCCAAAGAGATCGGAACCAGAATGCTTGGCATCGAGACTCGAGCGACCACGTCATCATGGATAAAAGTCAAAAGCTTTGAGCAGGTCCTGAACAACTACCGCACTTCCTATTTCGCGGGAGCCTTCCTAATGAATCGATCCGAAATGAGTTCTGGTCTGCGGACGATATTTCAACAGAACTCCTGGAATCCTTCCACAATGCTTGAGCTGATGAGGCGCTTTGATGCGACGCCCGAGATGTTTTTTTATCGAATTGGACAGCTCGCACACGCCCATTTCGGGCTGACTAGTCACTATTTCATGCGCCTGAGCCATCACGGAAGCAGGTCACAGTTTGAGGTGACCAAGATGCTCAATCTTACGACCCTATCCTTGCCGCAGGGATACTCATCAAATGAGCACTACTGTAGAAAGTGGACGGGTATGCGCCTTCTCGCAGAGCGGGCAAGACACAGAGAAATCGCCTACCCGGATCTTCCCGCCCGAACGGGTCCGACCATACAAGCTCAGCGCGCTCGATTCTCAGCGGGAGGTGAAAACGTATTCAGCTTCTCCATGTCTCGAACGATGCAACTCAGTCCGGAAGATGATTCGTCGGTGATCCTTGGATTTCCAATTGATGACAACTTTCGCTCGGCCGTTGCCTTCTGGAACGACGATCGAATATCGGAAGACGTTGTGGGCATCACGTGTGAGAGATGCCCGCTTGGTCCGGATGAGTGCGATGTGAGAATGGCGGAACCCCTGCAACTACGGAAGGAGTCCGACATTTCCCGCTTCGAGCAGTCCCTCCAGGAGCTGGAAGATCAGTTTTCTGGCATAACCTGATCGAGCGCCGTACGGTTAATCCTGAACAGGCTTTCGGCGGTCATCATCCAGATCACGCCGCGCTGCACACTGAAATCGACCACTGCGGCGTCGAGCTCAAACGAATACTCCTCCAGCCAGCCGCCCCGAACATCAAATACATGAAGGAAATCGGAGTACACAAGCCACACTTCGCCGCGGTCCAGTCTGAGGGCTATCAAGTCGTCGAGCATCACTGACCAGGAACGGATGAACGACCCGAATTCGTCGAAGAAAACTATTTCGTTTCGAATGTCGTCTGCGACGGCGATAATCCCGTTTCCCGCCGCAACATCTACGGGATTTTCGAGCTGGCCGGCACCCGCATCGGGTCCTCCGATGATCGTAATCGATTCCCGTAATCGATCAATCTTGAGGACGGAGTGACTTATACCGTCAATGAGAATCAATTCGCTCCACGGAGACTCTACAATGACGACAGGCTCAGATTCCCCTGCTCTTGTTCTGACGCCCGAGAGGCGAAAGGAAGGGCTGATTGACAAATTTCTTGCCCCCCCTGTCACGCTCGGAATGGCCAATGACTCTACAAAGGCACCGTCTCTCGTGAACTTTTGCACTCGGCCGTTTCCGGCATCTGCGACCGTGTAGAAGAGGCCCGAACTGGCGTCAATATCTCGCAGGTTCAAAAACTGATCTTCACCCGTTCCCGGACCGCCTTGAATACCAAGCAACGTTCCGTCCGAGTCGAGGCGTAAAACTGCACCTCTATCATTTTCGACAACATATATAGATCCATCCGGTGAGACAGAAAATGCACGCGCGTCATCAAACTGGGCAAGCGCTGGTCCAATCGTTATCAGATAGGAGGGTACATCTGTTGCAAACTCGGCGCGGGGTGGCGAATGAATCGGCTCCGACGTGCCGCAGGCCGACAGCACGCCACACATCACCAATACCCCGAAGGATAAAAACGAGGCTTGAGGAAGGTCTTCTCTCGAAGATATATGATGGAAGACGCGCACGGGATCATGCTTGTTGTTTAAGACCTTGGTGACCGATGTCCCGCCTGAATTGGGCGCCTTCAAATTCAATCTTCGCGACCGACGCATAGGCAGACTCCAGCGCTTCCTTCAGATTCTCACCAACAGCGCATACGCCGAGTACTCGGCCGCCCGTTGTTTCCAGCTCTCCACTCGGATTTCTGCGCGTACCCGCGTGGAATATTACTGCTTGACGCTCATCTATCGAGTCAACACCGGAGATTCGATTTCCTGTTTCGTACGAACCGGGGTAGCCCTTCGATGCCATGACCACACACACTGCGGCCCCGGGGTGCATATCGAGCGTGTAGTCCTGAAACTGCCCGCGGGCCAGGGCTATAAACACGTCTACCGGATCAGACTTCATCAGCGGTAGAATAACCTGGGTCTCCGGATCCCCGAATCGGCAGTTGTACTCAACGACTTTGGGGCCCTCGCCGGTTATCATGATGCCGACGTACAGAATACCCTGGTAGGGACAGCCATCGGAGGACATCCCAGTCAGCGTAGGCTCAATGATGGTCCTGACCGCCTCATCCATCAGATCCTCGGTCAGCACCGGAGCCGGTGCATACGCCCCCATTCCACCCGTATTTGGTCCTAAATCGCCTTCTCCAATGCGTTTGTGGTCCTGAGCTGGAGCCAGAAGCGCGTAGGATTCACCATCTGTCAGGACGAACAAGCTGACCTCTTCCCCATCCATAAACGACTCCACCACTACCGTGCTCCCCGCTGAGCCAAGTGAAGCATCCCGCATGATCGAGATCAGCGCCTCTTCAGCCTGAGCTACGGTCTCACAGACAATCGCGCCCTTCCCCGCGGCCAGGCCACTCGCTTTTACAACAATTGGCGCTCCCTCCTCACTTACAAACTCGAGTGCATCGGATAACTCATGGCTGCCAAACGTCCTGTAGGCGGCCGTGGGAATTGAGTGCCGCCTCATGAAATCCTTCGAAAAAGCTTTGCTGCCCTCTAAACGAGCCGCGGCCGCCGATGGACCAACAACCGGTATCTGGTGCTCCCTCAACGTGTCGCTCAGTCCATCTACGAGGGGTTGCTCTGGTCCGATAATAACCAGGTCAATTCGCTGGTCCACGACAAAGCTGACGATACTCTGATGATCACCTGGGTTCAAATCAACGTTGGATCCCAGTTCCCCGGTTCCCCCGTTTCCAGGGGCGATGAAAAGTTCTGTCTTGGTGGTACTCCTCTTCAGCGACCACGCGATCGCGTGCTCCCGGCCACCTCCTCCAATGATCAATATGCGCATACCGTCCTTGTCATGATCATGAGTAGAATGGATTGTGATCCGGCTTTTCAACGCCCAGATAAATGTTTTTGTACCGAACGTAATTGTCAGAATAGACGGTGATTGACGCGATCTCCGCCGCGGACAACGATCGTACTACCCTCGCCGGTGATCCAATCACCATCGATTCAGGTGGGATAACGACACCTCCAGTTACAAGTGCACCCGCACCGACGATAGATCGAGTGCCAATTATGGCCTTATCAAGTACAATAGCACCCATTCCAATCAGCACATCATCCTCGATTGTGCATCCGTGAACAATGGCCGAATGGCCGATGGTAACCCGATCGCCAATAGAGGTCGGAGCGATGTCGTGGGTAACGTGAACGACGGCATTGTCCTGGATATTCGAACGACACCCGATCCGAATTCGATGCACGTCTCCACGGACGGAGGCTGAAAACCAAACCGATGAATCGCGACCCAGATGAACGTCGCCAATTACAGCAGCGGAATCGGCAACGAAGTTGCTCTCGTCAAGCGTTGGATAAACCCCAATGAATTCTCGGATCATGCCTCGTTCAGTTTTCTATGAAGTCGGGACAAGAGCAGCAGAGCGTCTATGGGTGTCATATTTTCGGGATCCAGCGAGGCGAGAATATCTGCTACTTCCTGTTGGCGGGGGTCTACTTCTGCGACGAAAAGGGACATCTGAACAGCGTCATCTGTTAATGCTTGACCAATGTCTGTGTCTTTCACCACGTTGACCCGGTCAACTTCCAGATCCTGCATCTCCAATTGGCTGAGAATCTGCCTCGATCGATCCAGCATGTCCACCGGTAATCCTGCCATTCGTGCCACTTCAATGCCGTAGGAATGATCCGCCCCCCCTCGCACCAACTTTCGCAGAAAAATGACCCTTCCGTTGTGCTCCTGAACCTGTATTCTGAAGTTTCGAACCCGCTCGAGCCGGTGTTCCAGTTCGTTCAGCTCATGATAGTGGGTCGCAAAAAGCGTTCTGGCCGCCACTAGTGGCTGCATGTGCAGGTACTCAACCAGAGCCCACGCAATCGACAGTCCATCGAACGTACTTGTACCACGTCCTACCTCGTCCAAAAGAATGAGAGAACGGTTGGAAGTATTGTTAAGGATATTTGCGGTCTCATTCATTTCCACGAGAAAGGTGCTCTCCCCAGCGGCCAGATTGTCCGATGCACCGACTCTCGTAAAAATTCTGTCCACCAGCCCAATCCTGGCCTTTGCGGCCGGCACGAATGATCCAATCTGAGCTAGCAGTACGATGAGCCCAACCTGCCTGAGCACAACACTCTTACCTGCCATGTTTGGACCCGTGATAATGAGTATTTGCTCCGTGTCTTGACTCATATTGACGGAATTCGGAATGAATGGCTCTCCCACCGGAAGAAAGGCTTCAACAACCGGGTGCCTGCCATCCTCGATCTCAAGATCCAGGCCCTCATGAAGGAGCGGTTTCACAAATCGTCGGGAAACTGCTACTTCAGCCAGGTTCGCGAGCACGTCGATTCGCGCAAGCATGCGGGCGTTAGACTGGATGCGATCTATTTCCTTGGCGATCTGCTCTCGGAGTGACGAAAAAAGGCTCGCTTCGAGTGTCACCAATTTTCCCTCAGCGCTCAGGATTTTTTCTTCAAAGACCTTCAGTTCTGGAGTGATATAGCGTTCGGCATTTACCAAAGTCTGTTTTCGGATATACTCCTCTGGTACTTTGTCTTTGTGCACGTTGGTGACTTCCAGGTAGTACCCAAAAACCTTGTTGAAACCTACTTTCAGAGAGGCTATGCCCGTCCTCAGCGCCTCGCTCTGTTGAAGTTCGGCAAGCCACTCCTTGCCTCCCTTCGCCATATTTCGAAGTTCGTCCACCTCCGACGAATATCCGGTTCGGATTACACCCCCGTCTTTGAGACTGGCCGGTGGTTCATCATCGATCGCATCTTCGATCAAGCCCCTCAGATCAACACATGGATCGACCCGTTCCGCCATCGACTGCAACGAGCTTTGCGAACTGTTCGACAGGACGTTGATTATCTCCGGAAGAACCGAAAACGTCTGTCCAAGTCCAGATAGATCTCGGGGCGACGCTCTTCCGGTACTTATGCGCACGGTCGCCCTTTCAAGATCTCCCACGACAGAGAGATATTCTCTGACCTGCTCCCTCAACGAGCGGGAAGAATGAAATGCTTCGACTCCTCCCTGTCGTTCTACGATGTCAGGAAGACGCCTGAGCGGCCTGATCAGCCAGGTTCTCAGTAACCTCGCACCCATGGGGGTCTTCGTTTCATCCAATATCGAAACCAGTGAACCGTCGCGCCCTCCCGAATTGGCATTGGAAATCAGTTCCAGGTTTCGAAGCGTTTGTCGGTCCAATGGCATGAACGCACTTTCATCATAGACCTCGAGACGCCTGATGTGCGGTAGACTCCCCTTCTGGGTCTCTTGCAGATAGTGGAGCAATGCACCGGCCGCCGTAGTCCCAACGCTTCCATCCTCTATACCAAATCCCTTCAGAGAGTGAACGTCAAAATGCTCTATCAAGACCTGCTGTGCGTATTCTGAGCCAAAGATCCAATCATCGAGGGTGGTCATCAGTTCATGAGCGAATCCAAACCCTTCGATAGTGTCCTTGAGGGATCTCTCACAGAGAATTTCAGAGGGGCCTATTCCGCGCAGAAAGGTTTCGAGATTTGATGGAAGTGTCTCTGCTAGCTTGAACTCACCCGTCGATATATCTGCGTACGACACTCCGCACCGAAGTCGCTTCTGTTTGCCCCTCCCGACTTCTTCCAGGTGCACCGCAACCAGGTAGGTTGCCTGCTTTGGATCGAGTAGCTGGGTGCGGATTGAGACTCCAGGGGTGACAATTTCGACAACGTCTCGATCTACGATTTTTTTACCCTTGATCGGTTCCTCAAGTTGCTCGCAGATTGCAACTCTGAATCCGGCTTTCACCAATTTCGGGAGATAGGTATCCAGCGCGTGATAGGGAAAGCCTGCCAGACTCACCTTCGAAGCAGCACCACCCGATCGCTTGGTCAGTGTGATTCCCAAAACAGAGTGGACCTGCTCGGCATCCTCCTCAAAGGTCTCGTAAAAGTCACCCATTCTGAACAGCAGGATCGTTCCGGGGTGGCGTTCCTTAACCGCGTAGTACTGCCGCATCAGGGGCGTTTTACCCTTGACTTTTGAGCTTTCAGTTACAACTGACATGACAGAATAATGCGGGGAAATGTATCTTGTGCAGAGGGCCGAAGCTACGTCCTGACGAAGTCATTCAAAAGGTGTTGTGGATAACCACATGAAGATTGAAACCGATGTTTTGCCCGTTATTTCTGCCGAGAATCTAAAGGCAATATTAAATGACGAACATCTTGTAGTTTTTGACTGTCGGTTCTCACTTGCGTCTCCGGAAAGCGGGATGACTGAGTACGAAACAGCACACATTCCCTCTTCCAGATACCTCCATCTTGATCGAGATCTTTCAGGCCCCATGGGCAACGGAGAGTTTGGAAGGCATCCCCTACCCGATTCAGACCACTTTGCTTCCTCAATGGCTTCGAAAGGAGTTGACAACGATTCCTTGGTAGTCGCGTACGATGATTCAGGGGGAGCATTCGCATCCCGACTCTGGTGGATGATGAATTGGTTGGGCCATGATGCCGTAAGCGTCCTCGACGGGGGTTGGCGTTCATGGCTGGCCGCGAAGGGCGAGATTCAGTCGAGTATTTCACCTCGTGAGAAAAGCACCTTCACCCGTAATGAGAATACGACCCTACTTGCGAGCGCTTCGGAGCTACTGGATCGGGACGTAAACCTGATCGACTCCAGATTGGCGAAGCGATACGCAGGAGAAGCTGAGCCCATCGATCCTGTTGCAGGACACATCCCTGGTGCGGTTAATCGACCCTGGATGGAAAATTTGGATGAGGATGGGAAGTTTCTCTCTCCCAGGCAACTACGAACCAGATTCGCAGATCTGGACTCGACCGATCGGACAATATTTTATTGTGGATCGGGGGTCACCGCCTGCCACAACATCCTCGCTACTCAAATTGCCGGCCTTCCCATGCCGCAACTGTACGCTCCATCCTGGAGTGGTTGGATCAGCGACAAGACTCGACCTGTTGAGCGAACCGAAGGTGCATCGGCGGCTTCATCGACGAGGTGATCAAAACAGCGCGACAGCTTTGACTAGAAGAGCCTGGCAAATGAAAAACCGAATCGAAAACCGGGCTCATCCAGACGCCAGGTGGAATCCAATCTGAGTACGGTAAAGAGTCCTGAAAGCGAGAACCCAATCTCGTTGTGAACTCCATCAGAATCGAAAACCGGTGTTCCTGCCGGTATATAATCCTCGAATGAAGTCCAGCCATGCGCGCCGTGGACAATGACGTTCCAGTTCTTCTTTATTGCCCAATCCCAGCCCATCAACTCAAAGGGGATGGTTCGAAACGTATGCTCCCAGGCCATGAGTGCCCATCGATCTCCCTCGTAGGGCGGTCTGTTCGCGGTCCTCAGGCTTCCAAACGTCGTAAGGATCGGAGCACCATCGACGATGCCAAGCTTCTGCACTGGAACAGATCCGAAAACGGATCCCGCCTGGAGGTGTACGTCCAGTGAATTTGGCAGAAGTCGCCGCTTGAAAAACGTATTGAATCTCCAGAAGACCGAGGCCTCAGCTTTCAGGTAACCGCCACCTTCTACAATATCGCCCCCGATGCTTTGTTCGATGTCGATTTCCAACTTCCGCTGAGCTGCAATGGGAAAGGGTATTTCGCCTCTCTCCCACGTCGCAGAGATACGCAGGAAGCTCAGAGACCCCTCGTCAACCGGGATATTCAATCTCTCGGTCACCCGGTTTCCAAATACGGACTTGAAAACGTTTTGATGAACCGATGAGTGCTCTTCGAACGCAAGTGAAACGTCTACCTCCAGATCGGAAGAAAGAACTCGATCTGCATGATAGTTCGCTCTCCAGCCAGCCGATCTCAGGTAGTCGAAATAGTCTCGGCCACCGAAAAGAACTTCACCTGAATTCAAAAACTGCGTACTGGAGTGGGAACTGTATCTGGTAACTGTTTCGTCTGCATACCGAATCGTTAGACTACTCCTTCGTCCAATGCGAATTCCGCCTCCGTAGCTAGTTGATTTTCTCGCCTCTTCGTAGCCAATCGAACCCAACAGATGAATCACAGAGCTCGGCGACAGCTCGGCGTGAACACCTGACCTCAGCCCTTCAACACGGTTGTACCAGAGTTGCGGCCGCAGATTGAGGTTGATTTTACCGATGGAGCGAGAAAAATCTGACCCAGAGCCTCCCCCACTGCCATCTCCGTCACCCTCTGTCTCTACGAACCGAGCCATGATTCCGGTCGGTTCGAATGCCTTTTCTAGCGTCATGGTTGAATCGATGGTCATATAGGCGGCGCTTTCTTCTGGTGTCAGCGGAACGGCAACGTAATCTGGGGGACGCGCCTCCAGGGACACCAGATTCGAATCGACAACCACCAACTCTTCAGAATCGTACAGCGAGTCAGGCAGGGCGACGTTTATCTCAAAATCAGATAGCTGAGACAGTTGCCGGATCCTGAAAGCTGGAAATTCGAGTATTCCGGCCACACCGATCTTAACATTTGTGTCAGACTGAAAATCAACGGGAAGCCACGGGGATCCTCCAAACTGCGAGAATTGCTGCCGAAACGTGACACTGATCTCCTGCACGGGTGGAGGAAAGAGAAACGCTGAACCGGGGCGAAGATCTGTCGCAATCAGTGCAAAAGCGCCATCCAGAACCGAAACTGTACCGACGAATCCCGCAGACGTTTTATATCTCGGGCTGACGTCAATGACGTAAACCTCTGTGTCATCGAGGGCCAGAATTGACTGAAGTCTGAATCTATAATGATTGAGTGCATCGGGATGTGTGACGCCCATGAGGTTGTGTCCCATCACATCAAGATCATCGTCGTACATATTCAGAACGAGCATTGCCGCCGGGAGGAGCTCTTCAATTTCCATGTTCTGGGTTCGGTGCTGCCACAAGGAGACTTCTCTGACCCCTCGCTCGCGATCCCAGAAGGCCCGCGTGCTGCTCTCCCAGATCATTACTATGCCGGTATCATTCTCCAAGGTGAATCGGTTGTATGCATTCACCGCATAGGTTTCCATGTCGGCCCGCCAGTTCTTCTTCTCCTCGATCACTCTTCGCATGATGGCGATAGCAGGGTCTTCACCCGTGACCGTAATTTCTGGAAGAGTGATTGTCGTCCGCTCCAGCTGAATCATCATCAATTCATGCGGCGAGCCGTCCAGCTGAACGTATTCGGATTTGTATCCGATGAACCGGACGATCAGAACCGCTGCTTCCGACGGAACCTGCATTGAAAATAGTCCACCTGCATTGGTGATCGTTCCTGTATAGGTCCCTTCGAGGTGCAACGAGGCGCCGGGAAGACTTTCGCCGGATATCGCATCGGTTACTTCGCCGCTTATCCTGACTTGCGCACAGACGGACGAAGCGCCGAGTAGCAGCAGGACAGAGAGGATGAGGGTGCGCATCGCGAATAGTGGTTGAACCGATTCATGTACGCGCGTCGAGGCCCGGATGTTACCGCGAGAGCAAATCTTAAAGGTCCATCCTACGGATCGACGTACTTTGTCTGACGCGATCCGAATCCAGCCGGCGTCGCGCTCCGATCTCACTCCGGAGGCCATCATACCGAAATGGGAGGGTATCCGTCAGGACACCCTCCCATTTCGCATCAGCTTTTAGTGCAGAAGAGCAGTTTTAAAGCTCTGCGTGCTCGACAGCGACCCCGTTCGTGGATTCCGGCTGTGGAATCAGGCCAAGAATTTCCTTCACTTTCAGTGTAATTTCTTCGCGCAGGGTGTCATTTTCCATGAGCCAGGCCTTGGTAGCATCTCTCCCCTGGCCAATCTTGATATCTCCATAGGAGAACCATGAACCCGACTTGTTGATCACGTCATGTTCGACTCCAACATCGATCAACTCGCCCAGTGAAGAAATCCCCTCTCCGTATATGATGTCGAACTCGGCCTGGCGGAAAGGTGGAGCAACTTTGTTTTTCACCACCTTTACTCGAGTTCTATTTCCTACGACTTCGGTGCCATCCTTAATGGCTCCTATGCGCCGAATATCCATCCGAATTGATGCGTAGAATTTCAGCGCTCTTCCTCCCGAAGTAGTTTCCGGACTACCGAACATGACCCCTATTTTCATTCGAATCTGATTAATGAATATCAGAACAGTATTTGTACGTTTGATCGTTCCGGTCAGCTTCCGCAGGGCCTGACTCATCAGACGTGCCTGCAGGCCGACATGGCTGTCTCCCATGTCTCCTTCAATTTCAGCTCTGGGAACCAGTGCAGCCACCGAATCGATCACGATAAGGTCCATTGCTGCGCTCCGAATCAGTGTCTCGCATATGTTCAGAGCATCTTCTCCAGTATCGGGCTGCGACATGAGCAGCTCGTCTGTATTTACACCCAGTTTGCGAGCGTAACTGGGGTCAAAAGCATGCTCTGCATCGATAAACGCGCAATTCCCGCCCGCTAGTTGAGCCTGAGCAATAATGTGAGTTGCAAGGGTCGTTTTACCAGAAGATTCCGGCCCGTAAATCTCGATAATGCGACCACGTGGAACACCGCCGACGCCCAGAGCTGAATCCAGCAGTAGAGAACCTGTAGAAATGCAGTCCATCTCAACTTCCGGAGCATCTCCCAGGCGCATTATCGCACCCTTTCCATAGGTCTTCTCGATCTGTTTCAATGCCAGATCGAGGGCTCGTTGTTTAGCAGAATCCTGCTTGCTCATAGTTTTTATTTAGTTGTGTTCGGCAGCTGTTCAGCCGTAATAGGTACCCGTTTCACAACGGTCGTTCGGTTGATCCAGTAGTGGTCCTGATAAGGAACTTACTAGCTAATATATGTGTGTGGAAACTTATGTGCAACATATGTTATACATAATCCTGATTTCGAGTATAACACCCGTATTAGCCCATTCTCCATCGTTTGACACACATGCGGGATTATACTGGGATTATACAGATGAAGGGGTGTCACTCGTGCGTCATAGCCCTTAGATGTCTCCTCCCGAACCGTTTCCGAACCTTGATTTTCTCTAAGACACGCCGCCTGAATAAATATAACGTTCGGTCCATCCCGCTGCGGAAACTGTTATCCACAAATCAGCTCACGAACGAGTGCGATTGCTCTGAATCGCTCACTTCAGCAGCGTCGTTCGAATCAGATTCAGCGCAGCGGTTGACGCACGTTCCTTGTTGCGAAGTCGATCCTTACCGAGACGCAATTTCACGGTACTGGTCGACTTCATCGACGAGATTCCTAGCCAGACCGTACCAACGGGTTTGTCCTTTGAACCACCGTCGGGACCCAGAATACCGGTGATGCTCACGCCGATGTCAGCACCAAATCGATTTCGAACTCCAGCCGCCATCTCGCAAGCAGTCTGCCGACTGACCGATCCAAAAGTGTCCAGCGTCTCAGTCAGCACCCCCAGGATCTCTGTTTTCGCCTCGTTCGAGTAGGCGATGACTCCTCCGACAAAATATTCGGACGCTCCGGGTACATTTGTGATTCTGTTTGCAACCCAGCCTCCGGTACAGCTCTCCGCGATCGCCAGACGAATCTCACGATCTCGAAGCATCTGGCCTAGCACACCTTCCAACGAGTCGTCGCCTTCGCCATAGATCCACTTGTCGATACGATTTCGAATCCACTTTTCGAGCTCTTCCAGTCTTGATCGTCCCGCCTCTTCATCGTCGCTGATACTCGTAAGTCGCAGCCTCAGCGAGGCCAGAGACGGTAGATAGGCCAGTGAAAGCCCTTCATTCAGAGAGCTTTCTACTCCCTCCAGCAGTTCGTGAAGGTGGGACTCCCCGATGCCGACCGTGAGAAGAGTTTTCTGCTGAATGCTTTGAGCGCCATGCATACTGGCAAATCGGGGCAGAATATTTTCCCGCATGAATTTCTTCATTTCGTGCGGCACGCCCGGAAGAATCGCCAGAAGCCCCTGGCCCTCAACGTGATCGTATGATTTCAACAAGGCCGGTGCCGTACCCGCCAGATTGACGATGCCCTCAAATCCTGCCGGTATCATTGCCTGAGATGTGTTTGATTCTGGAAGACTGAATCCCCTGCTCTCAAACCGATGTCGGATGACTGACATTATGCTCTCGTCCAACTCGAGCTCGACGTCAAAAACCGATGCGACGGCCTGGCTCGTAATGTCATCGTGAGTTGGGCCGAGTCCTCCCGTGGCAATTACGATGCGGCTTTCTTGCAATGCTCGTTTAACGGCTTGCTGGATTTCTCCAGAATCGTCCGAAACCGTTACCATGCGTGCAACACGGATTCCCAGGAGCGTTAATTCCTCGCCGATCCACGCAGCGTTGGTATTCACAATCTGACCAATGAGCAGTTCGTCCCCGATCGTGATCACCGTTGCCGTCATGACGCTACTTCCCTCCCCGATCTGCAGACCATCTCGCTGGATTTCGATACCAGGCGTTCAGCGAATTCAACTCATCCGAGGTCAGAGAGCCCGACTCGGAAGCCTCTTCAACCAGCACTGGAAAACTGGACAGGGTATGAAGGGGCACCGCCGCCGCCGCAAACGCGCGATCTGCAATCGGCAGCCCGTAGGTAAATATTGCCAGAATGGCCTGAACCTCCACTCCGGCCTCAGCCAGCGGCCTCAAAACTGCCGTTGATGACATGCCGGTCGAGACCAAATCTTCAATGACGACTGCCCTCGCACCATCCGGTGCGAGTCCTTCGATCTGATTGCTCCTTCCGTGCTCTTTGGCTCTGCTGCGAACATAGGCCATCGGCAGTTCCATCTTTTCTGCCAGCCATGCAGCGTGAGGAATCCCGGCCGTAGCGGTCCCGACAATCACATCGCATGATATGCTTTCGTCCTTCATTACCGACGCGAATCCTTTCGCGATATCTGATCTCACGTCCGGGTATCCTAGAGTGAGACGGTTGTCGCAGTAGACTGGAGCCAGACGACCAGAGGCCCATGTGAAAGGCTCCATGGGAGACAGCGTGACGGCACCGATACGCAATAAATGTCTGGCAACTTTTTTAGCCAGATCAATCCTTGGTTGAGTCATCCGGATCGGGCGCTTCGCTCAGCTCTTGTTGGGTGAAATATTGAAGGCCTGTCCACAGCGTGACGACCGTAACCACGACCAGTCCCCAGAAAATGAAAGGGCTCTCCAAAATCATGATAGCCCATCCTAGAACCGGCTCAACGGTCTTCGAACCCGTCAGCAGCAGGAGGACTGCGATTAAGAACGTCAGCTGAAACGTGGTTTTCAATTTGGCCCACCGCGAGGTCTTCAGCGTTTTGCCCTCTCGTTTCAGCCACAATCGCAGTCCTGTCACCGAAACGTCTCTAAGTGCGATCAACCCAACGAGCCACCACGTCACATAATCGGGTAGGATGAAAAAGAGAGCGATGAACGTACCAAGAACCAGGACCTTGTCCGCGATGGGATCCAAAAACTGACCCAGCGGAGAACCTGTACCATAGTGGCGGGCGACTTTCCCATCTGCCCAATCTGAAATAGATGCGTACACGAAAAGTGCAAGCGCCCAGCCATATCCAACGAGAGAATCGAAGAATAACAGAAACAATAGAAAAGGCGTGACCAGTATACGGGTGATGGTCAGCGCGTTCGGTAAATACTTCATTGTTTGGGGTGTGCCTCGGCTGCAATATAGGAACGGCATCCGCTCAAACTGAACCCCGAAAATGATTTGGATGCTGACATTTTGTCCGAATACAGAGATCGGCACTGTTCTTGCAATTCGTTCCAACAGACGCCAATTACGTGTCTACCTGACAAAATTACATTGCACAAACTGAATCAGATCAGACCTCTATGGGAAAGATCATAGGAATTGACCTTGGAACGACGAACTCCGTCGTGGCCGTAATGGAAGGTGGTGAACCCGTCGTCATTACCAATGCCGAAGGTGATCGCACGACGCCTTCGATCATCGCATTCAAGAAAGACGGTGAGCGCCTCGTGGGTGCTCCGGCAAAACGACAGGCGATCACCAATCCTGAGCATACCATATTTTCGATCAAGCGATTTATGGGCAGGATGTTCAAAGAGGTGGGATCGGAAATGAAGACCGTGCCCTACGACGTTGTCAAAGGCGACAATAACACGGCGCGCGTGAAAATCGATGATCGCGTCTACACGCCACAAGAGATCTCCGCAATGGTGCTTCAAAAATTGAAGCAGACCGCCGAAGACTATCTCGGCGAAAAGGTCACTGAAGCAGTGGTCACCGTTCCGGCCTATTTCAATGATGCTCAGCGAACTGCAACCAAAGAAGCCGGTGAAATCGCGGGCCTGAACGTTCGACGAATCATCAATGAACCAACGGCTGCTGCCCTTGCGTACGGCCTGGACAACAAGGATGCGGAAGAAATTGTGGCTGTCTTCGATTTGGGAGGCGGAACCTACGATATCTCCATTCTTGAGCTCGGAGATGGTGTATTTGAAGTCAAGGCAACCAGTGGTGATACTCACCTTGGTGGAGATGACTTCGATCAGTGCCTGATCGACTGGATTGCGGCCGACTTCAAAAAGAATGAGTCGATAGATCTTCGCAAAGATGCTATGGCTCTACAGCGCCTGAAGGAAGCCGCGGAGAAGGCTAAGGTTGAACTGTCCTCTGCAACGCAGACGACCATTAATCTGCCATTCATCACGGCTACCCAGGATGGGCCGAAACACCTGACGCTCGACTTGACTCGAGCCAAATTTGAGCAGCTCGTGGACAGTCTGATTCAGCGCACCATTGGACCAATGGAAAAAGCGCTGAAGGATGCGGGCCTGAAAAAGGACCAGATTGATGAAGTCATTCTGGTGGGCGGCTCATCGAGAATTCCAAAGATTCAGGAAGTGGTCGAACAGTTTTTCGGCAAGAAACCCAATCGCTCCGTCAACCCTGACGAAGTAGTCGCGGTTGGTGCCGCCATCCAGGGTGGCGTCCTGTCGGGTGATGTATCAGACGTACTCCTCCTGGATGTCACACCGCTGAACCTCGGAATCGAAACCCTCGGCGGCGTTGCCACAAATTTAATCGCGGCGAACACGACGATTCCTACCAAGAAAAGCGAAACCTTCTCTACGGCTGCCGACAATCAGCCATCAGTCGAAATTCACGTACTTCAAGGAGATCGCTCGATGGCTTCTAACAACAGAACCATTGGTCGCTTCCACCTTGATGGAATACCGCCGTCACCTCGAGGCTTACCGCAAATCGCGGTCACCTTCGATATCGACGCCAGCGGCATGCTGCACGTTTCGGCGAAGGACAATGCGACCGGTAAAGAGCAGTCCATAAGAATCGAGGCTTCCTCTGGCCTTACGGACAAGGAAATCGAACAGATGCGGACCGATGCGAAGGCGCACGCTGAAGAAGATCAGAAACGTAAAGACGAGGTCGACAAGATAAATACGGCTGATTCGCTCATTTTTTCTACCGAGAAGAATCTCTCCGAGTACGGCGAGAAACTTCCCGAGGATAAAAAAGCTAAGATCGAGTCTGCTCTGGAGCGTCTCAAAGAGGCACACAAGGAGAACAACCTTGAAGACCTGGAGTCGGCCATGCAGCAGCTGAATGAAGCGTGGAGCGAAGCCAGTCAGGACCTTTATCAGGCTCAGCAGGATGCCTCGGCGGACGAATCTTCTGACTCAGAAGACGAACAGGAGGAAGACGGCGACGAAGCAAAAGACGTGGACTACGAAGTGGTTGAAGAGGAAGAAGACCAGGCCTAGTCTGCAGTTCTTAGCAAAAGGATGTTATGTGGGGCGGGTGCGAATGCACCCGCCCCACATTTTTTTGGTCAACATTCTAGGGCCGCACGCCGGGCCATCCGGTTAATGATCGACTACGAACGAGCCGGTGCACACTTCAGTCTCTGAGAGGAAGCGACACACATACACTCCGCTTGGCCACCCCTGACCGGCCGTGTGGTTCACAATGAGACAGTTCAACTACTGCTGTAAAATGAAGTTGAAACTGATCACTACGTCATCTTTTGTATGAAGAGAGCCAAACATGGCTGTAGGAGGTTTCATCCCAAAATCGGACATCTTCAGCTCGTAGGACCCTGTGAACTGAGGCGTACCGATTTCCGACTCAGACTCAATCATATGGATGATCACCGAATTCGACGTTCCCGTAATTTCGAGCGATCCCGACATGTTCCACTCCCCTTCTTCGTCCTTTTCGGCTGATTCAAGGTCGAAAATCATCTCTTCGTACTCTGATACGTTGAATGAATTGTGCATGAGACGATCCATGATCATGCTTCGACCACTTTTGATTTCCTTGACAACAATCGTCACCGTCGCACTTACCGGATTGCCGTCTTCCAACTCGAAGTTTCCCGAAAACTCATTGGCTGTTACGCTCCAGTCCGACTGATTTGAGGAGCCATCCACTTTCAGCGTCGAGCCTTCGGCCAGCGTATATGTCGTCTGCGCGCCGACTGGCACTGTGAGCATCACACTCAGGGCAACGGCCAGAAGAAATAATCGATTCATGTATCCGATGATAGTTGAGGAGTGAGGACGAACGGCGTTGATCCCCTTCAGGATCCCTTTTGGGTGGCGTATCGTCGGAGAATTTAGTTGTCAAAAAGAAGGAACGACATTGTATCTTCAGCCTCTACCTACGGTCACCTTCCAATCCATGACCGTCCCGTTGACAAGCAATTCCAATCCGAAATGCCACATACCAAAAAGACCACAGAGAAATCATCTGGCACTGACTCTCGTAGAGACTTTATCAAGAAGAGCGCCTTCGCCGCAGGAGCCTTGGTAGCGAGCGTCCAATCAGGTACTGCAGCTGCCGAATACTCGCGCGCTCCCGCAAAAGGAAGCGTTCTTGGTGCCAACGACCGCCTGAATGTCGGCTTCATCGGAGTGGGAGGACAGGGCTTCGGCGCTCACGTGAAGAATGTCACTAACGCAGAGAATGATCTGGAGACTCGGCACACTTACGAATACAACATTGCCGGCGTTGCCGCCTGTGACTTGTATAGCGGCAGGCGTGATCGCGCGTTCGCGCACCTCGATGGAGTTCGCCAAAAACGAAATCTGGGGGATTACACGGTCAAGACGTACCAAGATCACCGCAAGCTGTTGGACGACAAAGACATCGACGTAATATTTATCGGTGCGGTGGACCACTGGCACGCAAGGATAGCCATCGATGCGATGCGTGCAGGAAAGCACGTGTACTGCGAGAAGCCGATGACCCGCTACCTGGGAGAAGCTTTTGATGTGTACGACGCAGTGAAGGAAACCGGGATGAAATTCCAGATCGGATCCCAGTACTGTACGGAAGCAAAATGGCACAAGGCCGCTGAATTGGTGAGAGCTGGAAAAATCGGTGCCGGCACGTTTGCGCAAAACTCCTACATGCGCAATTCCCCTGATGGTGAGTGGAATTACTACACCTTGGAAGAAGGCGTTACACCCGAAACCATGGATTGGGATCACTGGCTGGGATCGGTCCACAATCGCCCCTCCTTCAACAGAGAGCACTACCATCGTTGGAGAAAATATCTTCCGTATTGCGCTGGCATCCTGGGCGACCTACTGGCTCACATGATCCATCCTCTGATCATTGCAGCAGACGTCCACGAACTACCGAAACGTGTGGTCTGCATCGGAAACAAGAATGTCACCGACGCCACGGTCGGACCAGAAGATCGCTCTGTGAACGACAATACCCAGTTGCTGGTCGAATTCCCATCGGGTCTTTGCATGATGATTGCTGGATCGACCGTCAATGAGCAGGGTGTGAGCCAAGTAATCCGTGGAAGCGAGGCTACCCTCTACTTCGGCGGCGGGTCTGTCGAGCTTCGTCCCGAGAGACCGTTCGCGGATTTGGTCGACCAGGAGATCTACGAAAACCTCGAGCCCGGTGTGTCGGGGCCAGCGCACGTCGACAACCTGTTCAAAGCTATTCGGACGGACGGAACCACGAACGGGAATATTGACGTAGCCATAATTGCGCAGAGCATCATTTCCATGGCCGAAGCCTCGGATAGATTCGGAGAGGCGATTTTCCTCCATCCGGAAGATCGCACCTTCCGCACGGGTCGCGGCTTCAACGTCCCGATGCCGACCTACGGTACTTTCGAACTGTCCTGACGGAAATCACCATCACTCCTGTTTGGGGCGGGCGCCGCAGGCGCCCGCCCCATTGTCAGTTATGCCCACCGTATCTCTCGCATGCAATGCAATGGCCACGAGATTCGAACTCGTGCTCCACGGAGACGATGAGGGGCATCTCAGATCTGCCGGCGAAGAAGCAATCCGCGAGATCAAGCGCATAGCGAAACGGTTCAGTTTCTACGATCCAGCAAGTGAACTCTCTCAGGTCAACCGCGCTGCAGCCGATCGCGAGATTCGAGTATCGGGTGAACTGTTTGAGCTCTTGTCGCTGTGTCAGAACATCTATCATGACAGTCAGGGTGCGTTCGATCCAACGGTTGGGCCGCTTCTGTGGGCGTGGGGGTTTACCTCGGGTACGCCCCAGAGGCCGAACAAATCCGAGCTCCGAGACGCGCTCAGTATAACCGGATTCGAGAACGTGTCCTTGGATAGCTCTGATAATTCTGTTCGATTCCGAGCGAAAGGAATCGAACTCGATCTTGGAGGCATTGCAAAGGGATGGGCGCTCGATGAATGCAAGATTTTACTGCAGGAGGCGGGCATCGATTGCGCGCTGCTGCATGGAGGAACCAGCTCAGTGCTCACAATCGGAGGGGAGAGTAAAGGCGAGCCGTGGAGAGTTGGCCTAGAGGACCCGTATGAGAGTGGTGAACACCCAACGTGGTTTAGTCACTGTTCCCTTCACGGCATGGCCCTCTCTGTTTCTGCAATCCACGGTAAATCGTTCGTCCATGACAATATCGAGTACGGGCACGTCGTAGATCCCCGAACCGGTCATTCGATCTCAGGCCCTATTGTCTCTGCCGTCACCGCGAATTCGGCCGCACTTGCAGATGCTTTCTCAACCGCAATGTTGGTTGCGACCGATGAGAGCCGCCATTTCGATTTGTCTGAAGTGACAAAGGCAGCCTCATTCGAAAAAATCAGTGGAAAATGGACGCTGAGATCAGGAGCCTGGGATGGATTTCCTCCCCCTCTGACCACCGCAAGCCATTGATCTCTGACCGTCGTATCTTTTTTCTTCCCACCGTGCCAATCCAACATTCTGAATCGTGTTTCGAAACTCTTTTTCTCGCCGCAGTTTCCTGAAGAAATCGTCTCTAGGCACGCTTGCTGGGGTACTGGCGGCTGGTGAACGTATTCCCGTCGCGGAGTCCGTCTTTTCAGATCGTGTCACGACAGACGACCCAATCACGTGCGCCGTCATTGGTTTTGGCTCCTGGGGACGCGAGATCGCGGCTGTCATTTCAGAGATCGAGGAAATGGAATTGACCGCCATTTGCGACCATTTTCCGTTGATGTTGCGACGCGCAGAGCGTTCGCATCCCAATGCCCAGCGCGAGCGAGACTACCAAAGTCTCCTTCAAGATGAGTCTATCCAGGCCATTTTCGTTGCGACCCCAACCCACCTGCACCTCGAAATCGTGCTGGCCGCGCTGGCTGCAGGTAAAAACGTCTATTGTGAGGCCCCTATCGCTCACACCATGGAAGACGCCCGCGCCATAGCGAACGCCGCACGGCAGGCGTCGGGACAGATTTTTCAAGCCGGACTGCTCTACCGCACAGAGCCCCAGTATCGGAGCGTGTACGGATTCGTCCGGAGCGGCGCTCTGGGCCGCTTCGCCATGACTCGTTCTCAGTGGCACTTCAAGGACTCCTGGCGTAGATCGTCTTCATCGGCCTCACGAGCGCTCGAACTGAATTGGCGCCTTGATGAAGACGTATCACTGGGCCTCGTCGGCGAGGTTGGAATCCAACAGATTGATACGACCGTCTGGATGCTGGGTGAGCTGCCGACAGCCGTTTCCGGATTTGGTGGCGTGGCTTTCTGGCGTGACGGCAGAACCGTCCCAGACACCGTGCAGTCGATTCTTGAATTTCCCCGAGGCGAACATATGATCTTCGATGCCACTCTGGTCAGCGGATTCGACTCCGCCTACGATCTACTCTTCGGAAGCGACTCGACGATCATACTCCGAGACAACAAGGCCTGGATGTTCAAGGAAGTAGACGCGCCCCAGCTTGGATGGGAGGTCTACGCGCGAAAAGATCGATTCTATAAAGAAACGGGAATCGCATTGCTGGCCAATGCTACCAAGATCGAGGCGCTGGGCCAGGACCCGACTGCAGACGATCCGAATGCAAAATCGCCGCTATGGCATGCCATAAAGGCATTCGCAGATAACCACAATTATGGCCCCTTTGAGCCCGTAGTAAACGCTCAACGCGCGTACGAAGCAACAGTGATCGCCATAAAAGCCAATGAAGCCGTAAAGACGAGCAGTCGAATCGAATTCGACCCCGACTGGTTCAATATTGATGCCTAGTCCAGGCCAAACACTCGTTTTGCGTTGGTTGTGGTCACCGAAATAACCTCGGCCAAAGGTATCCCTCGAACCTCAGCCAATTTTTGGGCGACGAGTTCAACGTAAGCGGGCTCATTCCTCTTACCCCGAAACGGAGCTGGAGCGAGATAGGGAGAGTCGGTTTCGAGGACGATACGATTCAGTGGAACGGTCGACGTGGAGGCAGGAACGCCTCCATTCTTGAACGTCAATGTCCCTCCTATTCCCACATGAAAACCAAGATCGATAACCGCGGAGGAGACGTCTTCGGGTCCCCCGAAACAGTGAAAGACTCCGTGGATCTTTGAGGCGTCCAAGGCAGCTTCTTGTTCTTCACGAACGATGGTTATTAGATCCCAGGAAGCTTCTCGATCGTGGAAGACCAATGGCTTGTCCAGTTCGGCCGCGAGACGAATGTGTCGACGAAGAAATTCCTGCTGCTTTTCGTCAAACGTTCGGTCCCAATAGTAGTCCAGACCGGTCTCTCCAATCGCAATGATTCGTTCATCCGCCGCCAGTAATCGTATCTGATCGAAGTCGGTATCTGTGGCGTCCTTGACTTCAGAAGGGTGCAGAGCCGCCATGACGTGGAGGCCCGGGTACTTCTCAGCCAACTCCAGGGACCTGTAAACGGATGCGATATCGATGGCTGGGAGGATAATGTCCGAAACTCCCGCACCATTCGCGCGCTGGAGAACCTGATCGAGATCAGATTCAAACTGTTCGAGAAAAATGTGGGCGTGAGTGTCGATCATAATGGAACCAAACTGACCCGTGTATCGCTGAATAAGCCGGTGTATACCAAACACTGATCTCTGCACGGAGATGCGAGATCGCGTGTACGCAATTTATCTCCTCAGCAGTTGAGATTCTGGAGTCGAAGCCCACCACATTGAAAAGCATCCGGTCCATATCCCAGGCATTGCTTCTGGTAGCTGCATTTCTCGCGCTGCTTCCTGTGGCAACCATTGTCCAGAACTGGATGGAGATCGCCGAATTCGAAGGCGGTGGCGCGCTCCTTCAGAAGCCATCGGCCCGGGGTTCAGATTGGGTTGTCTGGGATGACATAGACGGCTCCATAACCGCTGCATACGTGTTCCCTACGGGTCCTGGGAGCGAGGGCGGTATTCAACGCGGCGACCAGTTCTATTCGCTGGAATACAACCAGTATTTCAACGCGGACGATCTGCACCACGCCATTGCAGGCATCAAACCTGGTCTGACACGAAGTTTTCTACTCGTTCGGGATGGCAGATTTGAGGAGGTATCCGTCACATTTGAACGTCTCCCGACTTTCCTCTATCCCCGTTCTACGATCGTCTGGCAGTTCGCGCTCTGGGCGTTTACCATCGGAGCGTATTTCCACATCCTCGGCCTCATCATTGCCGCGCCTCTTGCCCTGCACAATCGTCGAGCTCGATTCGAACTGATCGTCATCGGCGTGTCTTCTCTCTGGATCATCGGAAATACGGCCAGGCTCATGCTGGTGGAACTGTTCGGACCGGCAATAATCGGCACAACCTACGATCTGCTGTTTCAGGTACTGACGATGCTAGGATTGGTAGGATGGATTGGTTTTCCGGTTCTGCTCGTCCGCAAACTAACTCTCGATGCCGGCCTGTCCTCTGGCCGACTTGGCAGGCTGCTTCCTGTCGTCTACCTGGTTCCGATCATTCTCGTCGTCGGAGTGCTCGTCACGGCTGTCCAGGGGCATATTGGACCGTTCCGAATGGAGGAATTGCTCGTACCCATCCTGTTTTATGCGTCTTGCTATATCGGTGCTGCCGCTCTGGTCTCGTTTCTGCTCGGTTTTTCTTCTTCAGATCAGGAAGCAGATGCTTCACGCCAGTGGGGCCGACTCGGAAGCCTCGCGATTCTGTTTTTTGCAATGACGGCCGGTCTGATAGTCGTTGACGTAATTCCCGTATTTACGTCCATTAGCGAAAACGCCACCGCCTGGGTTATCGTCTCGGCCCAGTTACTTGCCGTTGTTCCAGTGACGTTGTACTCGTTTGGTACGCTTCGATATGGGAAGGTGGACGAAGTCCTGAGTCGGGCTTTCGTCTACATCCTCGTGGTCGGATTGATATTCTTCGCGTTCGTCGGCGGACTGGGACTCATGGATTCCCTATTCGATACTGCAGGTAGATCTCGCATAGTCTTGGAGGGCTTCTTCGTCGTTTTTCTTCTTGTACTGTTTGAAAGAATTTCTCGACGCCTCAGATCCTTCGCATCCTCCATCTTTACGACGGAACGACATCGAGGTCGCCAAGCCATAAATCGATTCCAGGAAGACGTCTCGGACGTTTTGGATGCCGATACGTTGGCTCAACAGGCGATCGATCTCGCGGGAAAAGTATTTGACGCGCACAGCGCGATCATCTTTCTTCGCTCCCCGGCCGACCGCAGCTGGATCATCAAGCGGTTCCGACCTGAAGCTCCGTACCTCACCGAGCAGATTTTTGAATCAATTTGGTCGCATTTCGAATACGCACCATCCATCTGGGCTCGCAATCCTGAACTCAACGAGCACTCTATCCCGTCTGCGGGTCACAAGAAATTGGTCGAGCTCGGGTCGGCACTGGTAGTACCCATCCGGGGAGATGAAAAGGCTGTCGGGCTGATTATCCTGGGGCCTAAATCGAAGCGAAGAAAAGTATACAACCTCGAGGACCTCGATCAACTTCGCTCCCTTTCTGGCAATCTGGCGCTTGCCGTAGATCGACTGGCATTGGTTGAACGGGAGAAGTTTCTGGCTGCGGAAAGCTCCGAGGCCCACCTTGTGGCCTTGAGATCCCAAATAAACCCACATTTCCTGTTCAATTCGCTGAATACGTTGCTGTCCTTGATCGAAGAAAAACCGTCCGAAGCGGAAGCAGTCGTGCAGCATCTGGCCTCGATATTCAGGCATACTTTACAGGCTGGAAGCAGTGCTTTCGTAAGTATGGAGGCAGAGACCTCCCTCGTGCAGCACTATCTGAGCATCGAAAAGGCCCGCTTTGGGGATCGTCTGGATGTCACGTTCGAGGTGGATGAAACACTGAAATCGCATCCAGTCCCTGCCTTCGCCGTCCAAACACTGGTAGAGAACGCGATCAAACACGGCCTGGAAAAACGAAGAGCGTCGGGATCCCTGTCGATCATTGTGTCACCGTCGGAAAAGTCACTCGCGCAGGTCGTGGTCACCGATTCTGGTGTGGGCATCCCAAGTTTGTTCGGGAAAAATGGTACTCAGTTCGGAAAAGAACCGTTTTTCGGTATCGGACTATCAAATGTATATGATCGTTTGCGTCAACTCTTCAATCGTGACGATCTTCTGGGATTCCGCAGTGATCCTGAAAAGGGTACAGCGGTCACGATGCTTCTTCCAAAACAAAGAGCCTGATAAGAGATTCCCCTCTTCCACCTTGAGATAATTTCATGATACGAGTGTTGATAGTTGATGATGAAGCTCCAGCGCGCAAGCGACTTCAAAAACTGTTGTCGGACTCATCGATATCAGCGTCCGTCTCGGTTATCGCTGAAGCGTCGGACGGCGTAGAGGCCCTGGAAAAAATCAAGGCTGAAAAAATAGATCTCGTATTCCTCGACATTCAGATACCGGGACTGGACGGCTTTGAAGTGCTCGATCGAATCTCCCCGGAGAATCGACCCGTCGTAGTGTTCACGACTGCTTTTGACGAGTACGCCATTCGGGCTTTCGAAGCCAATGCCGTTGATTATTTACTGAAGCCAATTCCACTGGATCGCTTACGGGACGCGCTCGACCGAGCGGAAAAACTGGTCTCCGACAACTCACCCGAAGAGGAACGCCTTTCGCAGCTTCTGGAATGGATTGATTCCAAGGCGCTTAGCGAAGCGCCCCCTGCCAAAGCCGTGGAAAAATATCTGGAGCAGTTATCCATTCCCTATCGCGATCGTATTCTGATCATTCCAATCGATCAGATAGTTTCTGTAGAGATTTCCGAGGGCATAACGCGGGTGTATATTCTTGAAGATGATCCAACCTCCCAGCGCCCGCGCCTGAGACAACACATTGTCAACTACACATTGGATCAACTGGGAGGTCTTCTCGACCCAAATGCTTTTATGCGCGTCCACCGCTCCGCCATCGTCCAGTTTGGACACATTAAGGAGCTGATACCCTGGTTTTCGGGTCGCTACAAGTTGGCCCTTACCGGCGGCCATGAGGTCATCGCCAGCCGTGAACGATCCAAAGTGGTCAAAGAACGGCTGATGATCTGAGTTGGACACATTTTTAGCGCAGGATTATCATGGACCGAGTCAGTCTATGATTGTTTGTTTGCGCAACAATGTAGTACGCTCCCGCTGGAAGCCGATTTCCGCTGGTATCCGATAGATTCCAATCTCGCTGCAACAGGCCTCGCGACATGTGTCGTGATCCGTCTAGAAGGTTCGCGACTTCCCTGCCCAGCATATCAAAGATTTGAATAGACACCACAGTCGCTCGATCCAATTCGATCTCCAGATTGATCTGCGAAAAGGCAGGATTAGGGTAGACATTAAGAGAGGACAGGGTGGTAGTCTGCGGTACAGACTCTACATCGGTTCCGAAATACATCACCTCAACCAGATCAGTCTCGGGCCCTTCTACGGAATTGGGGGTCGCGGCCGTGATGGCATAAAAGTACCTTGCGCCAACCTCCAGGGCCTCTGTGTCTGAGTACTCCATATTCCATGTTATGGCGATGAGATTTGCGGGGTCATTCGTCATTTCCGTCGAATTCGGAACGCTAGCATCAGAACGCACCCTGTAAACGCCGTATTTGTTCGCGTTCGCAATTCCGGCTGAAGGTTGATCCCACGTGAGTTGGACGATGCCCGCATTCTCGCCGGCCAGAAAATTTTCCGGCATGTTTGGAGACCCAACGTCGATGTACAGCATGGGAGCCGTGAAAGCTTTCGTAGAATAGTAACCCGCACTGAGCGCGTCTGTCAGACCTAGATTTTCTGCGGGTCCAAGATTTCTGGCTCTGAAAAAGAGATTCCCCTCGATGCCTTCTGTCGCCCTCGAAAACTCGATTTGAAGCGGGATTTCTGAGGCTGTGTAGCGGCTCGACCCGGCCGTGGCCGCGTCTGCTTTGTACGCCGCAATTCCGGGATAAATATGAATTCCATCGGCCCGATCCACCCACCACTCAGCGAGCGCAGAAAAATCCTGTGACCCTCCTATGGGCCAGTAGAGTTGAGGAACCAGATAATCCACCAACTCCTCTTCCAACCAGGCGGTCGCATCCGCGAAAATCACGTCATAGGACGAAAGGCCTGAGATTCCCGCCGGCACGCCATCCTTCCAGATTCCATGAGGACTTACCCCGAATTTAATCGACTCATCAACATCCTTGATGGCGGAATAAACGTCTCCAACAAAGAAATTAATATTGTCGCGCCGCCAGTCGGCAATGTTCAGATATCCCGCACCGTACTGGGTGTACTCTTCATCGTCCTCAAGTAGAACCATGTTTGGCGGGTACGGATAAAAATAGTCGTCGAAATGAACTCCGTCCACTTCATAGCGGGTCACGATATCCGTGACAACGTCCACGATGTACTGGGTGGCTTCGGGTATACCCGGATTGATGATCTTGATACTATTTATCTCAATGATCCATTCAGGATGGGTTGTCGATACGTGGTTTGACGCGATTGAATAGGCGCCGGCCTGCGCTACAGCACGAAACGGATTCATCCACGCATGCAGTTCCATCCCACGTTCGTGGGCCAGATCTATTGCTGTCTGCAGTGGGTCGTAGAACGGATCTGGAGCCCTTCCCTGAAGACCGGTCAGATATCGCGACCACGGCTCGATCGGTGAATCATACATTGCATCAGACTCCGCACGGATCTGAAAAAAGATGGCATTGATCCCGTCTGCTGATAGCTCGTCAAACAAATCGGCCAGATGAGCCTGTTGCACAGATGACGGTTCGATTGTACGGTGCGGCCAATCAAGATTGAAAACCGTTGCGACCCATGCTCCCCGCATTTCGTACTTCGGATTTTGACCGTGAGATGGAACCGCAATGAATAAAAAAAGCAACACCCACCCAGCTCTTACTCCCCATGTTCTGCGTAAAGCAATAAAATTTATGTGTTGACTCACTTGAGAGTATTTAATAGTATGCCTTTTCGCTCGTTTTGTAGGTGGTTGTTTCGGTTCTCCCCTGGACCTTAATATCCGACCTGTTCGAATAAATCTCACCTATTCCGGAGGCCTTATGCGCAGAGTTACAAATTTATTTTTAATGGCAACTTTTCTGATCGCCGGGAGCGCGTTTGGGCAGAGTACCGATTACTCCTTTAACGTTAGTCTAGATAATAATCCTGAGGGTCTTTTCCCTGCATCGATCCATTCAGGCGTCCGAACTGTAGCCGGACCTTATGATCTGGACGGCGACGGCCTTGCAGAAGTGTTGGTTTCTGACTACACCGGAGGATCACGCGTATATGTACTGGAGAATGTAGGCACAGATACCTGGGAGCACGTCTATTCCACACCAGTGCTGGATTCATATCCCGGTACCAATAATGGCCGTGTAATCGCCGGTGGTGACATGGATGGCGATGGTAACGGTGAGATCTATTTTTTCTCGGGAAGGAGCTTTGATGCCGCGACTACCTATCCGGTAGGTCTTTACGTCTTCGAGTACACGGGTACGGATAATGATTACGGAACTGTACCGACTACCATATATGAAATGCCAGATGCTCCCAATCGCTGGCGTCAAGAACAGTTGATCGTACAGGACATTGACAATGATGGCCAAATGGAGATGATGTTCGGCAACAATGGCAATAACGATGGCGACAATTGGTGGGTGATTTCGGTGACGGGTGATATTGGCTCTGGATTCGAAACTTGGTCCAACGAAGCCTTTATTACATCCCGAAATCGTGGTCTCGATCCAGTCGACCGTGGTGGTGGAAGTCCCTACGGCATGGTCGCAGCTGATCTCGATGGGAATGGAATCAATGAGCTGGTTATGGGATCATGGAACGGTCTGAATATCACTCTCGGTCAAGCCACGGGTGCAGACCTTTATTTCTTTCCTGATGGTACTCAGGGCGATATCTACAATCATATTTCAGGAAGTGAGGACAATGTTTCACTTTTTGGACTCGTATCTGTTGATATCGATGGTGATGGAAATGATGAGGTGTTCGGGTCCGAGTATTCTGGTTCACGAGCTTCAGGAGGCGATGTCTACGTAATAAATTATGAAGCGGGCGAAAACGTCTTTGCCATTACCGAAGACAACTTTGCATATGATGTCGTACCAGGTCTGTCATCGTTAGGTCTTACTGCTGGTGATTTGGATGGTGACGGCAATATGGATCTCATTGGGACAGGTTCGTCATATACCAGCAACCAATTCGACCAGGGGCTGGCACCGAACTGGGTGAATATTGTTGAGTTCACCGGTTCTGATCCCGAAAATCCAGCACACTATTCTGATATCGTCCAGGTGTTCTTTCCTAACGATATGACGGATTCGTTCGACCTTGTCAATTATGACTCGCTCGGGACAACGTGGGAGGTGAGAGAGTCAGGAGACAATGGGCCTCAGTTTGTGTCTAAACTGGCTTTTCTGGGCGACGCCGACAATGACGGCTTCAATGAGGTCGCCATTGGATTCCAGGGGCAGAACGACAGTTTGAGGACATTCAGCATGGTGTGGTCAGCGCCCGACACCGCCTATGTGCGCACTCAAACAGACGTTCGTGCAAACTCCGACGAGCGCATCTTCATGCGTGTCCTCTCGGCTGGTGCGACTGGAATTGCAATCGAGGATGAGCGGGTAATTACTCCGACCGATTACAAACTCGAGCAGAACTACCCGAATCCATTCAACCCTTCTACTAACATCCGCTTTGAACTGCCTCGCGACAAAGCGGTGTCTCTGACGATCTTTGATGTGTCGGGCCGAATCGTTAAACGATTGGTTGATAATCAGTTCATGTCAGAAGGCTTTCATGAGATTCAGTGGGACGGCACCAGCGATGCCGGCGGGCAGGTAGCCAGCGGTACCTATTTGTATCGTCTGCAGTTTGGCAATTTCGCCCACACGAAGACCATGGTTCTTCTCAAATAGCCAGGCTCGCAGAAAAGTTTGGGGAGGCCCTCTCGGGCCCCCCCTTTTTTTTCCGATCAACACACCGAATGCTTCACCGTCGGGCGCAACCGATCGATTGCTGAGGTAATAAGCGTCATATATGCGTAGAACAAGCTCATTTCTAGCTCTTTTCGTCCTTTTGGGAGCCCAACTTGCAGTTGGTCAAGGCAAAATTGCCGGTCGAGTCACCGATGCACAAACTGGCGAATCGCTGATAGGCGTGAATGTCGTGATTGATGGTACTACTCAGGGCGCCACGACAGACTTGGATGGCTACTATATCATCCTGAATGTTCGCCCCGGCGATTACTCTCTTCGTTTCTCCTACATCGGCTTCTCTACTCAGGTGATTTCCGGGATCCGGACCAGCACTGGTCAGACAACACGGTATAACCTTCAAATGACTGAGCAGGTGATCGAGGGTGAGGAGATAATTATTCGGGCGGAGCGACCCATGGTGCAGAAGGACCTCACCGCCTCCAAACGCACGGTCGTCGCTGAAGAAATAGAAGCACTTCCAGTCGAGGGCTTCTTCGGCGTACTGGTGACTCAAGCCGGTGTCAATCAAGGACCCGGGGGTGAAATCCATATTCGAGGTGGTCGCAGTAACGAGATTTCTTACCTGGTGGACGGAATGTCAGTTGGAAATCCGTTTGAGAGCAACGGTCTGGCCACCACGGTGGCGGCAGACGCCATTCAGGAAATGACCGTAATTTCGGGAGCGTTCAATGCCGAATACGGCAAGGCGATGTCTGGCATCGTAAATCTTGTCACAAAGGAAGGGAATGATAGATTAGAAGGCTCTGTAAGCTTCTACGGGGGCGACAACGTGACAACCAAGCATGACGGGATCTTCGGCGCGCCCACGAGCACCAGCAATCTGGGACTGAATGTGTTTACGGCAGAAGGAACCCTGTCTGGACCGCTCCCCTTTTACAAAAAAGTGAAGTTTTTCCTTTCAGGCCGTTACGACAGGAACGAGGGGACCATTTTCGGGCGTAACGAACACCTCCCGTCCGACTCGGCTAATTTCAACGGCGATCTGGGTCTGCTAGAAGACATTCAAGAGTTTATCCCAGGCTATGACGGTCCGCTCTGGTATTACGAATTGCACGGAAAGCCATGGTACGAGTATGCAGAAGGCGATCCGATTCCGGGAAAGGATGTGGCTCTGAACCCACGTGAAAGTGGAAATCTCATTGCCAAACTGAATACGCGGCCCCTCTCCAGCGCAAAGCTGGAGTATTCCTTTCTCATGGATGGCGCCAAGAGAAAACTCTACAGTTTTGCCTATAAGTACAATCCAGATGGTACCTCGACTTTCAGAGACCTCAGTTTCAACCACAGCCTGCACTGGACCCAGACGCTGTCGGATCGGTCATTCTACATCTTCCGAGTGTCGCTTGCCACCAATGAAGCACGCACCTTTCTGTACGAAGATCCGCTGAGCCCGCTCTATGTGTCCACGGGGGATATCGTGGGCTTTCCAGGAAATCATTTTGTATTCGGTGGCAATCAAAAGGGGCAGGTCCGGGAGGCAACTCAATCGCTTCGAATGAAGGGAGACTACACCGTGCAGATTGGCGCGGTGCACGAGGTTAAACTGGGGGTCGAGCTTCAGAGACACTCCCTCGATCGGGAGAATTATGTCGTCTTGTATGACGGTGATCAGTATCGGCAGCCTACCGTTCCGGATGTGGATACGCCCGCACACGATAAGTATGAAGGTCAGAAAGTGACCGAGTTCGGCTTGTATGCGCAGGATAAGCTCGAATTCGAAGATTTCATCATCAATGCAGGCCTTCGTTTCGAGCGGTTCGATCCTAACGGTACATACTTTCCCGATTTGCTCGACCCGCTGGGAAGAAATTCAGAACTTCAAACGGCAAACCCCAGCAATGTGCTGATGCCGCGCCTCGGCGTTTCGTTTCCCATCACGGACACGGGAATCATCCATTTCTCGTACGGACATTTCGCACAGATGCCTCGCCTCCGAAATATGTACACGAATCCTGAATTCGAATTCGATCTCGCAAGTGCACCTAGGTTTGGGAATACGAACATGCGACCTGAGAGAACGGTCCAGTATGAGATGGGCCTCCAGCAAGGAATCACGGACAATATCGCGTTCGATATCACGGGGTTTTACAAGGATATCCGTGACTACCTGGCCATTCAGACCATTCGTTTCAGCACGATTTCCGGTGAAGATCTCTACAGTATCTACCTGAATCGAGATTATGCCAACGTCAAGGGCGTGACCTTCGCCCTGACCAAAAGGCGTAGTCGGAATGGAATGGTATCAGCGACTCTGGACTACACGTTCAAGATTGTCGAGGGCAACAACAACCAGTCAAATGCCTTCTTCTTCAACTCGCTTTCTGGAAGGGAAAATGAACTCGAACTGATTCCTCTTAGGCATGATCAGCGCCATATTCTGTCCAGCACGCTCACGCTGACGAAACCAGGAAAATGGGGGGCTTCATTTATTTCCTCTTACTCCACTGGATATCCATATACGCCTCTTTTGTTTGATCAAAAAATTGACCAGTTGCCGAATCAGGAGCGTCAACCGAGTCTCTTCAAACTGGATGCGCACTTGTATTACGACGTGGATCTTTCAAGTCGTGGAAAACTCAGAATTTTCGCGAAGGTCTTCAATGTGCTGGACATCTTGAATGAACGAACAGTGTTCGGCGATACGGGACGCGCAACTTACTCGTTGGATGAAGTAGATATCCAGGCCAGCTGGAAGCCCGCTTACGGCATGCCCGGCATCCATGACTTGGATGAGTACAACACACGTCCTCACTATTACACGTCGCCGCGAGAAGTGCGACTGGGAGCAACACTGTCATTTTAAATCATGTGGACTCGATATCGAACCGTAACATTACACTTGCCGACTGCATGAAATATTTCGTTCTGGTTCTCCCTCTCCTCGTGCTCACAACTTCGGTTGGGGCTCAAGATCGGGAGCGTGGTTGGGACTATTCCGAGCAAAGGCGTTGGTTCGACCAACAGTCAGCCAAGGGAGGACGAAGCGCGGCGGCCGATTGCTTTGAGGACACGACGGACCGACGCGACGCAATATTGAACGGTAATCGAATTACCACTCAGATTCTGAATTTTGGATCGATCTCTTCTCCCGGAAACACCATTACCGATATCGTCTGGAATGGTCTGGGCTACGGATACGAGTTCGGACCTTTTGTGGCGGCTGAGATCGTCGATGTAGGGCATAAAGACCCGAAAAGCGTCCTGAAGCGTGATGAAAATGGACAGGTCGTCAATGACGAAAATGGCCAGCCCGTCTGGGTGATGCACATAGTTTCTGACGGACTCACCTCCAACGGAGCTGAGGTGTCGCCGGATGGATCTGAACGATGGGGTTGGCAGCCAATACCCTGTGCCGAACCGGTCGGTAATTTTGAAGGCATTGATGTCGTGAATCCGTTTTCGAGCGAGATTCCTACGTCAGATGCCCCAGACACCGATCTCGACGGAAAACCGGATTCATGGCCGGTGTCGTGGTACAATGACAATCTGAAGGAGTACGTCTGGCCCGGTGCGCTCCAGCAGGGTGCTTCAAACGCCGACAAAGAAGCGCTCTATTTCATGAATGATTACGGAAATAGAGAATTCCAGTACTACCCCTTCATTGGCGATTCCACAAGAAAGGGACTTGGACTCGAGATAGAGGTGCGGCTCTACCAATGGGCCAATCCGCTCGCCGAAGACGCCATATTTCTCGTCTACAAAATATCCAATAAAAGCGATACGGACCTCGACAAGGTCACTTTTGGCATGTGGGGAGACCCCCATGTTGGAGGTCCGGGAGACTGGCAGGACGATTTAGCCCGATTCGATCAGCAGCGGAATATGGTCTTCGCCTGGGACAATAATCTTATTGGTGATGTCCCCGGGAGAGTCCCCGGCTATTTTGGATATAAGTTTCTGGAAAGTCCCGGTCTCGGAAATGAGATTATCGGAGGCGATTTCTACGCCGGAGATGGTATCGACAACGACGGCGACGGTATGATCGACGAGTCGTGGACGGATGGGATTGACAACGACAATGACTGGAACCCGGAAAAAGATGACGTCGGAACCGACGGTATCCCCGGGACGGGAGATGTGGGTGAGGGCGACGGGTTTCCGACTGCGGGAGACCAGTTCGATATTACCAAGCCAGGAGAGCCCAATTTTGAATTTACAGACATAGATGAGTCCGACATGATCGGGCTGACTTCATTCGCGTCTCCCCGCTTTGCTGGCTCAAATATTCGAGAGGACGAACAGGTATGGGACTGGGTCGAGCCAGGTCGTTTTGATGCTGTCCCGTCAGAGCCGGGGGACTATGTCTTCTTATATGGATCCGGAAGTTTCCCGATGCGGGCCGGAGAGACGAAGCGATTTTCCATCGCCCTCCTCGTGGGTGAAAGCCTGGCGGACCTTCGACTGAACGCGGAGACAGTCCAGCAGATTTTCGATGTTGGGTACCGATTTGCTCGACCCCCGGATAAGCCAGTCGTGAGAGCGGTAGCAGGAGACCGAAAGGTAACTCTCTACTGGGGCGATCGCTCGGAATTGTCTGTTGATCCACTCTCGCGCACCCAGGACTTTGAGGGATATGCTGTCTACAGGTCCACGGACCACGAATTCAGCGATCGACAAACAATCACCGATATCAACGGCTCAAAATTCCTGTTTCGGCCTCTGGTAAACGAAGAAGGTGTTGAAGCCAAGTTTGACCTGATCAACGGCCTGGTTGGACCGAGTCCGATTGTCTTTCCACAGCGTGGAGTGGCGTTCGATCTGGGAGATGATACCGGCCTGTTCCATACCTACGAGGATACCGATGTAGTGAATGGACAGACCTACTATTACGGAGTTACCGCTTATGACCGAGGCTTTGCGCCAGGCCTCGACGATCAGTTTGCGAACGGCATCCCACCAAGTGAAACCAGCAAAACGGTAACATTCAATCCCGTTACAGATGCATTCATATTCGATACCAACACAGCCGTGGTCGTCCCAAAGCCACGTGTTGCCGGCTATGTTGCGCCCTCAATTGAGGCTGCTGGCGGAATCATTCATGAGACGGGTCACGGCTCCGGAGAGATATCCATAAAAATCCTCGACGAGCTGTCTGTAAAGGAAGGGGCGGACTATGAGCTCTCGTTTGAGGACATCCCCGTATTCGGTACGCGCTATTCCGTCGAAGATAAAAATACCATCTCTACGAGCTTCTCCGCAGTTCCAGGAAAAACGAGTTCTCTCGGCTTTAAAAATATCCGACCGGACACGTTCGTTCTGACACGCGATAACGGAGCCGTATTAACCGCTCCAGATGATTACGTGTTGAACGCAGTCTCTGGCTCGGTCCAGATTGTGGGAAGCTCGATATCAGAGGGTGAGACGCTACGTGCTTCATTTCGCTACCTCCCCGTTGCTGAGAGCAACCTGCTGAGCGCTGAAGAAGCGAATCCAGTCTTTGATGGCCTTCAGATCTTTGTCCAGGATGTCGAATTGGAGCTCGATCTGGAGGAGACCGGATGGGCCGCCGGAGGTGGATATATCGAGTATGAAGTGGACATCGCGAGAGCTGGTCCCTTAAGAATTCCACAGCCATCGGACTATGAGATCACCTTTGATAACGATGTGGTCAGCACGGGGTTTTCCAATAACATCCCACTGCCGTTCCGTGTGGTAAATCTGACGCAGGCCAGCCAGCAGATCGATGTATTCGCGACCGACCTGAATCGAAACAATATCTGGGATATTGACGAGCCAGTCATATTTCTCGATGTGGTCAAGGGCGTATTGACGGCCAGCTGGCAGGTCACCTTCGGCGACAATGGATATTTCCCGGGGACGGGCGACGTGTTCTTCATCCGAACGCTCAAGCCCTTCACCGACAGCGACACGTTTCGGTTTAGTACCATTGCAGCGAGCTCCGACCAAGAGTTGGAAAGGGAAGAACTGAGAGACATTTTCGTAGTGCCCAATCCCTACGTCGCTACCAATGAACTCGAACCCCGAAATCCAGTATCGCGATCGCAACGCGGAGATCGTAGGCTCTACTTCGCAAACGTACCGCGCCAGTGCACCATCCGCATTTACAGTTTGAGCGGTGAGCTCGTCGACGTGATCGAGCATAACAGCACGCTGGATGATGGCAAAGCGTTCTGGGATCTGAGAACAAAAGACAATATGAACATCGCGTACGGGCTGTACATCTATCATGTTGAATCTCCCGAGGGATCCTTCATCGGAAAATTTGCGGTGATCAAATGATGCCTACAGGAATCAAAACCGGATCTATTGTGAGGAGAGTTTTCGGACTTTTCCTGGGGACGATGCTGGTTGCAGGGACGCATGCTCAAAGTCTGACTGATGGAGGCGAAACCAGGACCGTTACAAAAACGGGCACGACGGCCGCTCAGTTTTTGAAAATTGGCGTTGGCGCCCGAGCCATTTCTCTTGGCGGAAGTTTTGTGGCAGAAGCCAGCGACCTGTCTGCGCTATACTGGAATCCGGCGGGCCTGAGCAACATCATGGGAGGCGCCGTCCAGTTTTCCCACACGCAATATCTGGCAGATATCAGCTACAGCTATGCCGCATTTGGATTCAGGATTGGTTCGCTTGGTACGATGGCCGCGAGTCTCATTTATCTTGACTCCGGGGAAATGAAGGTGCGCACCACAGCGGATCCGGAAGGCACCGGTGAGTTTTTCAAATCTCAGGATTTAGCTCTTCAGTTGTCATTTGCACGCGCACTGACCGATAGGTTTTCGATTGGCACTACGCTCAAATACATTCGCGAGACGATCTGGCACAGTTCGGCATCGGCTATGGCTTTCGATGTTGGAGTCCTTTTCACGACTCCGTACCGACAGCTGAGACTCGGGGCCAGCATGGCCAATTTTGGCCCGAAAATGCAGATGAGCGGCCGCGACATCATATTCAGCTCGGATCCTTCCCCCCTACAAGAAGGAAACGTGGAGATTGTTAACTCAGAATACCTCGTCGATCGCCATCCGCTTCCCTTGTTGTTCCGCGTGGGACTAGCCTGGGATGCCATGAGTACGGCTGATCACCGAGTAATTGTAATGACCGACGCCGCCCATCCGAATGACAACAGTGAGTACTTGAATATGGGAATGGAGTACAATTTCAGGGACCTCTTCTCGGTCAGGGGTGGCTATCGCAATGCGTTTGAAGTTGACGGCGAACAAGGCCTTACCTGGGGTGTCGGATTGAATCTCCGGATCGACCGCTCCACCCGCGCAAGTTTTGACTACGCGTATGCGGATTTCGGACGTCTGGAACAGACGCACTGGTACACCCTCAATCTGTTTTTTTGAGGCCTCTTTGACGGTGTATTTGTCAATCTCGAAGTATTAGATGATGATGATGATGAGGCGATGGTTTTCGCGCTTGGCGCTACTTGTTCTGCTCTTTCTATCCTCCAATCCAATCCGGGCCCAGGTGATTGGAGATCTGGTGGATTCGTTCACACCTCTCACGGCTGAATCAACCACAGTAGCGCGAAAGCGTAGTACGATTTCCACGCTCGCGGATGTCACCGGAGTCCTTTTTACGGGGGTCGTCGCCGAGGTAGGTAGTTCTTCTCGCGACTTTCGGGCTGAATTTCGGTTCGAGTTTGAAGGTGTGTGGTCGAAATGGACCCCTGCTTATGTTGTTGGGTCTGCGACTGGTGGCACGTTTGTCGCCGGATACAGACAAGAAGGTCTGATTGAGGCCAATCTCTTCGAGTTTCGCGTGAGTGCTCCCCTCGAAACGGTGGTGGTCATTCGAAATGCAGGCATATTCGATAATTCGCTGGATGAGGATCTGCTTCCGGCACCCGAAAGCCTACCACTGATTGGAGCCAAGTCTGGTGCCATCATCCCCCCCCGACTCATAACCCGCGCGGAGTGGAACGCCCAACCGTTTCGAGGGACTCCCGCGAATCTGGCCAGTCCTTCTTACGATCTCCTGACATGGCACCACGCAGCCGGTTACTCTGCGGAAACCCAGGACGAAGGCGAAGCCCAGATGCGTGCGATGCAGGATCTCCACCAGAATGTCAGAGGCTGGAGTGATATCGGATACCAGTTCGCCATCGATCGGGGTGGACGCCTCTATCAGGGTAGACCATTCAGGGACAACAGCACGTCTCTCTCTCAGGTGCCAGTGCTGGCCAGAGGTGCCCACGTTGGCGGCCACAATACCGGCAATATTGGCGTCGTGATCATGGGCTGCTACCATCCTCCCGAGGGTTCATTTTGCGAACAGGAAATCACCCCCGCCGCATTCAATACCTATATCACGCTGTTCTCATTCCTCAGCGAGAGGTACGGTGTTGCGCCGACGATGATCAGAGGCCACCGCGACTTCAGCAGCACTGCCTGTCCTGGAGACAACAATTACGTGCTTATTCCCCAGCTGATAACAGATGTCGCCGCGTTGCTGATGACCGGAAACGAGCCTCTCGGGGAAGGCGCCATTACCGCTTCTGTTGATGACGACGGTGTAGTCGACCTTGAGTGGGGCATCAGTGAAGACTTCGGCATCGAATCTCTGGAGGTAGAACGGATTACCAGTCAGGGAACCAGCACCATCATTCTCGATGCTCTGTCTACCAACTCGTATGTCGACGGCTCGCTCGCGGGCGAGTCCGAAGTTATCTATCTGCTCATCGCGAGTGGGTCTGATGGACGCCGACAGGAATTGGCTCGGATCGAACTGCAAATTGCCAATCCTTCCAATTATCTGCTGACCGCTGCATTCCCGAATCCGGCCTCCAGTTCGGTTAATTTCAGATACTTCCTTTCAGCCGACGGAATTGTGAGTACGACCCTCTATGATGCCCTGGGAAGAGTTGTATATGAGACAAGATTGGGATTCCAAGAGGCTGAGCAATGGTACGCCGATAGCGTGGACGTCAATGAGCTGAGGGCCGGTGTCTATTACTTCCGAGTTCAGGTAAAAAGTTTTAGCGGCTTCGCATATGATAAAACCCATCCTGTCCTCGTAGTCCACTGAGTCTCAAAACGATCTCAGCGAGGCATTTTAATCTCAAAAGGAGCCTAATTACCCCTCCACGGCACCGAAGCGGAGTCAGGAGCATTTTGGTACGATAAATGCGGTAGAAAAGCTGTAAGCGGCATCGTCACCCTCGGAATGCACATGGAACTGGTAGGAAATCGGAGAACTGAAAGGAAGCGCGGCTCAGATTGCCTCCTCGAAAACATGGAACTTTCCGATCACATGATTGGAAAGTCCGTGCGTGCGAATAGTGGTCTCGGGGATGACACTCCACCTGTGACCTTCGAGTATCGCCGTCTTTACAACACCATTTCGCTGATGCTGGGTGACTTGTTCGCTCTCACCACCGTGTTCTTCGTGACCGGTTCGCTGCAGTACTTGATGGTAGGGGGGCCTCCCTTCGAATGGTGGATTGGACTCGTCCTGCCAATTTGGATTGTGAGTGCGTTGTCCCGAAAATTGTACCCCGGATGGGGTCTGGGCGTCGTTGAAGAATTGCGTAGGCAGACGCTAACATTGATCGGCGTATTTGTCTTATCAGCGGTTCTCCTTTTCTGGTTTCAACTGGGCGAAGAATCCAGCCGCTTTTTTCTCTTAGTGGCGTTCGCGTTTAGCCTCTTCATGGTACCCGCTGTGCGGCACATCGTGAAGACTCTTCTCATCAAATCCGACCAATACGGGCTGCCTGTTGTCATCTACGGCGCCGGGAAGGTCGGCCTCGATCTGGCGAGATATCTCGAGCAGGAAAAGGGATTGGGATACAAACCCATTGCATTCATGGAGGATCATCCTGCCTTCTGGGGTGCGCACCTGAAAGGAATTCCTGTGCTCGGAGACACCAACCTGGTCTTACCCGAAGCACAGGTCGCCATTCTTGCCATGGGCGATATCGATCAGGACTATCGAAGGCAGCTTTTGGAAGGACCCCTCTCCCACTATCGAAGCGTTATCATCATTCCCGATCTGAGTGAGTTGCAATCAATATGGGCTGGCACGGTCGATATGGGAAACACCCTGGGATTACGGATAGCCCTAAACCTTGCCGGTCCGTTCTCACGTTTCACGAAACGTGCGTTCGACCTCTCCACCACATTGCTCTCATTTCCACTCTGGCTACCAGCCATTGGAGTGTTGTCCTTCTTGGTTTGGCTGGAAGACCGTCACAATCCATTTGTTGCTCAGGAGAGGATTGGAAAAAGTGGTGAGAAGTTCAACGCGTGGACATTGCGAACCAGGGTTCCGGAAGGTGAAAAATTGCTTGAAGACGCGCTCGCGGATGTGCGGGAACGCTATTTCGAACTCAAGAATGACCCACGACTCACCAGGGTTGGGCGTTTTCTGCGTCGGTTCTCGCTCGACAAGATTCCACAACTTGGTAACGTGCTTTTCGGCCAGATGTCGCTTGTCGGGCCTCGCCCCCTTACCGCTTACAATAATCGGGAGCTGACAGCGCGAATCCGAACGATGAGAGAGCAGGTACGCCCGGGAATGACCGGGTTGTGGCCGGTAGCGGGACGCGTGGCTACGGACGCCGACATGATGGAGCATTTCGACTCGTATTACCTTCGGAGCTGGTCGTTGTGGTTGGATCTTGTCGTCATTTTTCGGGCATTTAGAGCAGCTTTTCACCCAAATGACGCCTGATAGTGTTCTTCGAGCGGTCATTTGCCCTCCCAGCACCTATTTGTGCGTTTGAGATCATTTAAGGAAGCTAATTCTAGAATTTTTTCCGAATTGGCCGCCAGGCGAATGATTCTCTCGTCGATCTTTGTCCAGAAGAGACGTTACCTTTATCTTTCGGCTACGTAGAAGTTCACTCGATCTCTACCCATACTCCAGGACCTCCAGGTCGTAACCGATATATGAATAACTCCGAAGACGCCACAGTGCGTAAATGGTCCGTTGATTGGACCAACTCTCTATTCCTCCTTGGCTACCACCTCCTCTTATTTACGCTCTTACCCTACTACATCATCGTTGCTGATGCGTCAGCTTCGCTGATTTGGGGTTCTATAGCTCTGGGAGCCAGTTGTATGCTAGCTATTACGATGGGGTACCATCGTCTGTATGCTCACAAAACATACACGGTTCACCCGGTAATTGAGGGTATTCTCTGCTTTTTCGGCACACTGGCGACCCAGGGGAGTGTTTTTTCGTGGGCGCATGATCACCGTAACCATCACAAACATGTGGATACGGAACTCGATCCTTACAGTGCACCAGACGGATTCTGGCACTCACATATGCTGTGGATGCTCAAGAGACGTCCCGAAATGAATGTCAGGGTTATTCACGACCTCGTAAAACGTCCCGCCCTTCAGTTTCAGCATGACAAGTACCCATTTCTGATGGTGGGTGCCAACCTCATTGCTTTTTTGGGCTTCTGGGCGGTGACTGGAGATCTTCTCGGAGCTTTTGTAATCGGAACGCTAGTGCGGATGTTCTTTGTACACCATTGCACCTGGTTCATCAACTCTCTGGCCCACATGTGGGGTTCCAAACCATACTCAACGGAACATACGGCCGTCAACAACTTCATCATTTCATTCCTGACCTTCGGTGAAGGATATCACAACTACCATCACACGTTTGCGGGTGATTACCGAAATGGCGTTCGTTGGTATCAGTTTGACCCACCGAAATATGTCATCTGGTTCTTCAGCAAGATCGGACTGGCGCAGAATCTGAAGAGGGTCAATCATCTGACGATCAAGAGAAAATTGGTGGCAGCTGATCGGCATCTGATGATGGAGCGAATTCAGGAATTGTCCCACAAAATTGATCACGAAGCCTGGATGCAGCGCATCGAAGATGCTGCAACGTCTCTTACCCAAAACTTGAATATCCTCAAGACTGCCTCGGACAAGTATCAGCGCATGAAGGATCTGCGGGACGAAGAAGTAGAACTTCTTCAGGCCAAAATCGCGGACCTCAAGAAGCGGGTCTCGCAGGAAATGGACGCATGGACGACCATGGTTCGTTTCGTGATGAAGTCGTCAGATGCCAGTTTTGCGCTTGCCCTGAGCTAGGGTCTGTTAACAGACCTTGTTGAGATCGCCGCGTTTACTCCACGCTTTCGATAGGGTCTCCAGCTTCGATCTGTCGGGGTGTCGCATCAAGTTGCGGGAGTTCGGAAAGCTCGCTGGAAGTGGACGTACCGAGCTCCTTAAATTTTCGAGCCGATACTAAGACGCGAGTCTCCATCGAGCGTACCGCCTTGTTGTAGCTGGTAACCGCCGAGTTCAGCCCTCGTCCCATCTTGGAAACGTGTTCCGTCATGGTAGAGAGACGTTCATACAGCTCCTGTCCCAGCTGTGATATTTTCTGCGCATTTTCGGCGATCTGCTCCTGTCTCCAGCCATGAGCGACAGACTTGAGAAACATGATCAGAGTTGATGGTGTGGCGATAACGACATTGTTGTCCACACCAAGCTCAATGAGCGATGGGTCCTTCTCTTGAGCCGCATAGTAGATCGATTCTCCCGGCAGGAATAAAATCACCATGTCAGGGGTGCTCTCGAACTGATCCTGGTACGCTTTTGTCGATAACTGCCGGATATGGATCCGCACCTGCTCTGCATGCAGGAGCATTTTCTCTTCTCGTTTGACCTCATCCTCTTCTTCCACGGCTTCGAGATACGCGGAAAGTGGAGTCTTCGCATCTACAACGATGGTTTTTCCACCCGCCAGGTGCACGATCATATCAGGACGTAATCGGCCATTGTCTCCGCGTACCGTGTGCTGTTCTTCAAAATCGCAGTGGCTCACCATGCCCGCCATTTCAACGACCCGGCGCAGCTGCATCTCTCCCCATCGTCCCCGCACAGACGGTTTGCGAAGAGCATTGACCAGATTTGCGGCTTCTTTTCTGATGGCCAACTGCGCTTCGGACAAGCCCTTAACCTGCTCTGTCAGCGAAGCGTACGCCTTGACTCGATCTTTTTCGACCACTTGCACATGGTCGGAGACTTCCTTGAGCGTCTTGGAGAGAGGCTCGACGAGTTTCTGCATCTCCACCTGCCGTTTCTCCTCCTTCGCATCGACTTCTGTAATAATCTGCTTGACCTGCGTTTTGGCAAGCTCAAGAAAACTCTTGCTGTTCATATCCAGCGCCTTGCGGGACAACGCGTCAAACTGTTTGAGTAGCTCCTCCTGTGCACTCACTAACGCGGCCTGTTTCTCTTCCCATCCCCTAATTTCTTGTTCACGGGCGGCGACGACCCCGGCCAGTTCCGCGCGCAGTGAAGAGCTCGCCTCCCGGAGGCCCACCAATTCTACCTCGGCAGCGTCCTTCGCTTTCGCCAGCTCTTCGCTGCGCGCATGGACTTCTGCTGACTTCGCTCTTTGAAAGAGAAAAACGAGGGCGCCTCCAACGGCTGCCCCTGCAATTGCGGCAATTATACCCGTGACCATACTCATTTGAGTGCTTTAACCCGGACTTCCCGTCCGGACTGTGTTGACCAGATCAGACCGATACACGGTTCATCTGGAAAGATTGAAGACCACGCCCGTACGTACGCCTGAATCTGCGAAGCGTGCCGGTCAAGGAGAGTGTCTTCGTCTACAGTATCGGACTTATAATCTACAATTGTCCAACCTTCTTTTGTCCGAAATGCGAGATCCACAACCCCGCTCGTCACCACATCCAGGCCAGCTTCAACGTGAGTCACGGTGAAAGGCACCTCTGTCAGAACTCTCGAGGCCGAGACGAGTCGGTTCCAGAGGGCAGATTCGAGAAACTGATTTGACGCCTGCTTCCCCGATTCCCGGTATCGTGCCAATTTTTGACCCGAAAAGCGGGACGACATGACTCGTTCGTTCAAATCGGAAAGCAGGGGTGCATCGATGACCGTCTTTCTCTGGCCTACCAGGGTCTCGAACAGACTATGCAACGCAGATCCATACTCCAGTCCAGACAATCCACGACCCGCCTTCTCGTTGTTTGGGTCGTCCGGCTTTAGAGAAATTGGAAAACTCTCGTGCCGATCACCCTGGCTTGGACGACGAATGGTCCAGGTTTCACGCGAAAGGTCGTCTATTTGAGCAGCAACGGCCGAAGCTGTTAAGCCCGCATCCTCGAGAGGGGAAGCCGCCGGGCGAAAAGCCGGATTCCAGTTTGGTGGCTCGGGAATCGGATCCAGAACAAAAACGGGCACCCCGGAGGTTTCCAGGCCGGAGATGAGCGCATCCCACGGACCAGACCCTACCGATTCGTTCGTAGAGATAATCAACTGTTTTTTGGCCCGGGTACAGGCCACATAAATCAAACGCAATCTCTCTGCCTCATCGAACTTGGTCTCTCGCTCCGAAGCTTCAACCCAGCCTCTGGGCTCCAGTTCGATGCGCTCCCTGTATCCTTTTCCCGTCATCACGGTACAGCTTCCGCTGATCTGAGAGGCATCCCTCCATACATGCAACGACGGAGGTGGAGGCGCAGCCCCTCCGCTGTCGGCCAGAAAAACACAGTCGGCCTGCAGACCTTTCGCCTGATGCGCAGTCAGAATCTGTACGCAGGATCCGGACGGCATACTGTCGGAAAACAGATCCAGTGTGACCTCGCCCCGTCGGTACCTCCCAATCTCGGTTACGCATTCGCCGAATGACATTCCCTTGGATTCCCAATCATGAATGAGCGATAAGATCTTTTCTAGCGTGCCAACGGCCACGTCACCATCCAAGCGCAGGCTCAAGCCGGCTTCGATTCCATACTCGGCCAGGAAGAGCTCCATTGCCCTGTAAGGCGGATGATCACTAAATAATTCAACCGCTCGAACCAGCGCGGTTCTCGCATCCACCAGGCTTTCATGATCCCCAGGAATGGATTCGATCCCGGCGAGATGGTGCTCCCACGCGCCTCCTGATTCCCGGAAGTTCAACAGCTCCGAATCGGACACGCCAAAAAGTGGACCACGCAACGTTGATATCAATGCGACACCATCGTTTGGATTGTATACCGTGCGCAACAGATCGTCGATGAGCGGCAGTACATCCGATGCATTCTCTCCCCTGACACCAGATACGCCGACCGGAATGCCTGCCGTCGCAAGTGCCGCAATGTAATGGGGCATATTGGTATGCCGCCTCAGGATAATCATGAACTGACCATAATCGGCCTGACCATCGCTGTCAGATTCGACTTTGCCGGTGATCCACTCGACAATCGCAGCAGCTTCGGCGCGAACCTTTGGAAGCGAGCGATTGCGGTATGATTTACCGATTTCAAACCGCACGACCGGATCTGGTTCTCCGAGGTCACCTCTGGTTGGCATCAGGTCATTCCACGAAGCCTGGAACGGCTCGCGTCCTCGGGAAATCAGAGCTCCGACCGACTCATTGATCCAGTCGCATATCCGGGAGTCGGACCTGAAATTGGCCGTCAACTGCAGGTGGAGACCCCCCGACGAGGAAATGGCGTCCCGCATGAGGTCGAACGCCTGGAAATCGGCCTTTCTGAATCGATAGATGGACTGTTTCTCATCCCCCACCAGAAAAAGATAGCCCGGAAGGAGATTCGACTTCATCCAACTCTCCGCGGAAGGGTGAAGGCTGGCCAATCCGAACAGCATGGCGGCCTGCTCTGGGTCAGTGTCCTGAAATTCATCGACAAGAATTCTAGTGTACTTCTCCTGGAACCTCGCTCGCGATGACACAGACTTGTAGACCAGGTGCGTGGCTTCCTGGAGTAGATCATCATATGTAAGATTTCCCGATTCCAGCCGGTGTGTACGGTAAGCGTCTACGGATTTTGATGCAAAACGAAGTGCTATGTCGTGTAGCCAGTGTTGCCAGCTCTTCAGAGCAGCGTTTACGTCTTCGATCAAATAGTCAGCTAACGGCTTTCCCAGGCCGAAATCATCTTCGCCATTTTTCAGTTTGGTGGCCAGGACGTATGACTCCGAAGAACGCTCACCCCATCTGGAGTACGTAATTCGAAGTTGTGGTTTCTCCGACAGTTTTACCGCCTCCAGGGCAAGTCCCAGCACGTGGGCCATCTCGAATTTATCTGGCTGCGTGGCCGCATTACGAGTCAGAATGCACCGATTGAGAGCGACGAGGAACTCATCAGGCTGATCCGAGATCGGCAACTGTGCCGCCAATGCAGCCAGGTAGTCGGAAAGCCCGTCAAAGACCGGAGAAAGATCAGGCTCTTCTGCGCCAGACCTTGAAAAATTAATCGACGCATTTCGAACCAACGTTCCGAAGAGGTTAAAAAGACCGCTGATGGAAACATGAGCATCTCGGAGTACAGCCAGATCTGGGTCTGCACTTCGCGATCCGGAATCCAGACAGTCGTACCAGAACGATTTTCGAAGCTTTTCTTCCTCCACCTCATCTATCTGCCGAAAATCGGGAGGAATTCCAGCCAGAAACGCCCTTTGCCTTAGAAGCCGGGCACAAAAAGAGTGAATGGTGCCGATAAACACCTCTTCCGCGGTCAGCAGAGCCGATTCTATATTCGACAACTCTGTCTCCCACTCCTCATTTTCCGAACCGGTGGACTGCTCGATTTGGCGGCTGACCTCCCTCCTCGCATTCAACAACCCTGAGAAGTATCTCTCCTGGAGCTCTCCCGCTGCCTTTTTTGTGAATGTGATGGCCACAATCGCTTGCGATTTCGTCCCCATCCGTACTAGTGCAATCATCCGCTCGATCAAGACCGAGGTTTTGCCCGAACCTGCGCCCGCGCTTACAATAATGTTCAGGTCTGGTTGAAAATCCTCGTCCGCCGCGATGGGAACGGAGAAGTCGCGGCGTCCACGAATGACTCGTCGTCTGGGTTCGTCTTCAACCGATATCACATGCTCTTTCGGAATCACCGTCATGATGCCGACCCCATTCGTTGGCGATAGGGCCATGTTTCGAATGGAGTGGAAAGATCATCGTCGGGTGCATGGAATTTTCGATTCAACTCTTCTCGCCGTCCCGCTCGTTCTCCGCACACATCTTTAAAATCACACCAGGTACACGCTCCCTCTTTTTCTGCCGCTTGAATGAAGGCCCCCTTCTCCATTCTAGCGATCAGGGTACCCAGTACTCCTTCCACTTCCACTCGCGCCGGGAGCTGCGCACCCATCACCATTCCTGCTCCCTTTCTGGAGGTGAAGAAGTACTCGGCAGATTCGACAGGTCGGCCCAGCTTTTCGGAAGCGGCGTGAGAGTAGAGCGCCCACTGAAGCTTGTCCGTGAGCTTCAACAAATCCTTGGCTGCATACCCTTTGTAGCTGCCGCTTTTGTAGTCCACAATTACGAGTCGGCCATCACTGCGCTCGTCAATCCGATCGATCCGTCCTGTCATCTCAATGCGACCCTGCTCAAGATCAAACACCATGGGCTGGGCATCGGCGCCTTCATGATCTCCAAACGCATATTCAGCCACAATTGGCTGTCTTCCTCCGCTGAGTTCTCTCTCTCGTCTGAAATACTGCACCACTGCCGACGATAACTCGAGTGTTTTTTGCTGAACGAGCAAGACAGGAACAGCCGTCGAAAAGAGCGCCTGCTCCTCAAGATGCGCCTTCAGCAAATCGAGGAGTTTCTGTTCATCTTCATGCTCCAGGCCAGCCTCTCCCTGAATTCTTAGTCGGGTGTGCCGCTCGAACAGCGAGTGCAGCAGATTACCCTCCTCCCCCTTATCAATCCAATCGCCATCCGGATCCTGCCCGACAGGGACCCCGAGGACCTCAGACAGAAAATACCTGAACGGACATCTGGCCAGCACTTCCAACCGTGAGGGCGAACAGCGCAGATCGATCGAAGCTTCCTTGGGGACAACCCGACCATCATACGGCGTCCACGTGGCAGACTTGCGGGCGTTGGTTGCTTCAAAGCCCCGTCTCAATCCAGAGTAGTGCAGGAGCATCTCCGGGTCTCTGGTTCGCCGGTATCGATCACTGCCGTCGAGGTATGTCTTTCGTTTTTCCGGGTGGATTCGATCGATGCCTGTGAGCTCGAGCAGGGCCGAACCAGGAAACAAGGGACGACCACCTTGAACGTCATAAGCGGCAGTAGAGAGCGTAAGGCCTGAACCGAATCGAGAATAAAGCTCTCCAATCCACTTTCTGGTCGAAATTGGGGTGGCGAACGAAGCATTTTCCAGCTCTTCGAGTCCAACCTCTTCGAGTCCAACCTCTTCGAGTCCAACAATGTGATCCGAAACGGCAGCGGCTGCGCCCCTGGCAGCCTGGTCATCCAAACCGAGGACATACAGTCGTGATCGAGGGCCATATCCCGCGTGCTCCACTGGCACAAATCGGAGACCGTGGCTCTGCTTCAAGCCCGACGTCGTGCCCTTGTCGATCGAGGCCACGATGTGTGCGGCCAGCCAGGGCGCAGAGACCTCACTCAGGCTTCGATCTTCATAGCTGTTCAACAGTTTTCGATCGAGCTCACTCGACGAATCCTCCTCGACGCCGCGCTGAAACCGATCCCTGGCGAGGTCTCTGAACAGAGAGATGAAGGCTGATGGCCGGATTCGGCGGGCCGGGACGTATTCCTCCATAGCGGACAGAAAGGTAATCAATGCCTCGGTGGCTTGCTGCGAAAATCTGCGTGATTTTGCTTTCACTCTCAAAGCAGCCCGCACATCGCCGCTGCTAATTTTCCCTACTGCAAGTGGAAACGAATCCAGAATAGTAGCCAGTTCAAAAATATCCACTTCGAATTCCGCGACATCAATCAGTCCCGATCTCACCAGATGGGATAGAAGTTCTGTCTGGTAGCCACTTGCTATCCACCGGCAATACTGCCGGAGTAATTGTGTAACCCGCCTTTCAGTCGAATCTTCCCAGCTGTGCGAGGCTCTTGGAATCTTGAATCGGTCACACGCGGCTCGAATACCGGTTTCATAAAGTGACTGATCTGTGAACGCTATCTCGACATCATCGAAGGGCTGCCCGGACTCGATCACATCAGCAAGGACAGAGAAGATCTCCTCTCTCCGCGTACCTGATGAAAGAAGCCGAACCGGGGCGTCGTTATCGGAAATGCCAGAGGAATCAGATCGATCCCAATCACCCAGAACCCTAGCGGCACAGCTCTCGGGCCACTCACGGGTATGTACTCCAATAACGCGGGCAACGAGCGAGTGTGTAGCCAGGAGCTCGACAATGGTCTGCTGCGACGGATTCAGCTCCACTTCCTGACACACGCCTAACACACCCACATGGCGTTCCTCGCCGAACTGGTGGACACCTTCCATGGCACGGCGCTGGACCTCCACCTCATCGAGGAGTCCTTCATCAAGCAAATAGGACTCATACGTTTCAAAAAGAGACGCGAAAACCCGCTGGGATTTTGTAGTAGCGGTGGCATTTGCCCAGGAAGCGTCACGGCCCGCCTGTCGGTCCGCAATGATGGCTCGAACGGTCGAAGGCACGGACCCGGAAAAGATGCCCGCCTCCTCCGAAGGCAGAGTCAGGAGGTGCGCGCCCATCACCAGTTCAAGCTTTCCCCTGCTGACAAGACGATTCGTGTCGGCGGGAAACAGAGATTTCCAGATGTGAAGCGACAGACCGGATGGGGTCAGAGCTTCAATATTTACCAATGCTTTCCCGAGTCTGGCGATGGCTGCGCGAACAGCAAGAGCTGCCTGAGTACTCGGTACGATCACAATCTTCAGATCGGCAGGGTCCGGACACAGATCCAGGGCTTCAATAATCTGCTTATGAAAATATGAGGTCGTCTTTTTGATCGGCGTTTTGTCTTTGTGCGTTGACATGGATAGGTTGCATTCGCAAAGTAATTCTATGCATATGACACCAGGATGTCATAGCCTACGCACTATCTTTGTCGCATCAAGATAACAGCCAACCCAACCCCCGTGCTATGAGCAAGATCATGATTGCGTTCGATGTCGAAACCACTGGTAAAAATCCCGATACAGACCAGATCATCGAATTGTCCATGTGCCTTTACGAAGCAGGCCGCGAGGAATCGTACCTCCAGCTTTTCAAGCCCGACATACCTATATCAAAGGGCGCAGAGGTGGTCCACGGCATCAGTATGAACGATGTGGCCGACAAGCCCGCTTTTTCCGAAAAGGCTGATGAGGTGGAGGCTTTTCTTGCGAGGGCTGAAGTGATCGTGGGATACAACGTTCGGTTCGATATCCGATGTGTAGAAAAGGAATTCGAGAGGATTGGCCGAACGATCGACCTGATGTCCAGGCTGGTCGTGGATCCGCTGCGGATATGGCAATCATTGGAGCCTCGTAGCCTGTCCGATGCGTATCGCAGATTTGTAGGAAAAGAGCTGGAAAATGCCCATTCCGCAGAAGCGGATGTCCAGGCTGCTGTCGACGTACTCAGAGGCATTCGAGAGACATTCAACCTCCAGGAATCGACCTGGGAAGACCTGGCACTGCTCACCAACCCGGAGAAAGAAAGCTGGATCGGCCCTACGCACCAGTTTATCTGGTCGGCCGGAGAAGTTGTATTTGGATTCGGCAAATACAATGGTCGTCCCCTCCTCGAGGTCGCCCATCGAGACCCGGATTATCTCCGCTGGATCCAGCGAGCCGATTTTCCGGGCCATGTCAAGAGTCTCTGTAAGGGCGCTGTTTCCGGAATGAGCGAGGAGGATTTCAATAAGCGCATTGTCGATCATTATGGAGCAATGCCCCAGGCCTGATCAATCGGTCTGATTCGGTCGTCCAGTTGCGGATTTCCCTTCTATCTGCGATTATCCCTTAACTCTAAGCAAACTCTGGCACCAATCATGTCTCCTGAAATCAATTATTTGGCAATTTTAGTCGCAGGAATTATTCCCATGATCATCGGCTCTCTCTGGTACGGTCCATTGTTCGGAAAGAAGTGGATGGATCTGATGGGAAAAACAGAAGAGGAACTGAAAGCCGGATTTAATCCGATGAAGTCATATGGTGTCACGTTTGTATTTGCTCTGTTGATGGCCTTCGTGATGGTTCATTTCCTCGCTGCCTCCGAATATTTCGGCGTGGATGGAGCGATGGCGGGAGTCGAAACAGGATTCTGGCTCTGGCTGGGATTCGTCCTCACCATTGGATGGCAGAGTGTGGCCTTCGAAGGTCAGAACATGACCGTCTGGATTCTGAATTCACTCTACAATCTGGTGACTCTGATGGCCATGGGGGCTCTGCTCGCAGCCTGGACGTAGGCGTAGTCCCGGCTACCGTTATTGGATTGCATATTCACAGCAGTACTTTTCAAGTAACCTGCGCGAGTATTGTACGTATTGAGGGCTGTTAGTTGTCGATTCACCGGATAAAAATATGGCCTCAGAGTACGAAACAGCCATTTATACCAAGGAACAGGTTCAACGGGCCCAGACGAAAGGTCAGATAATCGGCTGGGCACAGGGTGCGGTTTCCGTAGGTCTGCTGCTCTTTTTGCTTCAGTTCCTGGGATGGATTCCGCTTCTCGCGATTGGCGCCTTAATCAGTTTCCTGGGATACAAATTCATAACTCGTAAGAAATAGCCGCTCTGCTTGTGGATGATGATTCGCTCGCGCTACTTTCTGTGCCCAACGAAACTGAGAATCCATGCATCGTCGCGCCGCCATTTCGCGTATCACCCTCTTACTGGGCGGTGCAATATCGGCGCCTACCCTGTCTGCGCTGCTATCGGGATGCACGGCACCTTCTGCTGAGGAGTTCGCTCCGAGATTTTTATCGCCAGGACAGTTCCAGTTGATTGGAAGACTGGCTGACTTGATCATTCCTGATACAGATACGCCGGGAGCCCGCGCTGCTGGTGTAGATCGGTTCATCGATGAGCTGCTTTCGGAATACTACCCCAATGCTGCGGCAACCGAATTTCAGTCGATGCTCTCGGCCTTCGATATGGCCTTCGATCTCACCAACCGATCAGATGACGAAATCGTAGAGTCTCTGTTGAATCAGGATACTGCAGCCTTCTCCCCTGATTATTTACCGCCGGGTGATGGGTCCTCAGATCCGCTGTCGTTTCACCGCCTCCTCAAGGAACTGGTTGTGTCCGGATACTACACCTCGGAAATCGGTATGAAGGAAGAACTTCGTATGCAGCCGTTCGGGCCCGCACGGATGGATGTCGCTCGTTCCGATGTTGAACGAGCCTGGTCGGATTGACAGGACCGAGCCGCAAACAATGAATATTCACACCCGCCAGGAATTTGATGCCATCGTCGTCGGCTCCGGAATGTCCGGAGGCATGGCCGCGAAAGAATTGTGCGAAAAGGGCCTGAAAACGCTGGTTCTTGACCGAGGCGTTGCGTTTGAACATGGCACCAGCTTTGTCACGGAGCATAAGGCCGCATTCGATCTCCCCCGTCATGGCCGTGTACCGCTGGAGGAGCAGAAGACCGACTATCGTATTCAGAGTGACGTCTATCTGTTCGATGAGGCTACCAAACACCTGTTCGTAAAGGACAGCGAACAACCCTACATCGAAGAAAAGCCGTACGCCTGGATTCGCGCCAATCAGGTCGGAGGAAGGTCGCTGATGTGGGCTCGCCAGACCTATCGGTGGAGCGAAATGGATTTCGAGGCCAACCTTCGCGACGGTCATGGAGCAGATTGGCCCATCCGTTATTCGGACATCGCACCCTGGTATGATTATGTGGAATCCTTTGTCGGGGTTTCTGGCCAGTCCGAAGGGTTACCACAGCTTCCCGATGGTAAGTTCCTGGAGCCCATGGAGATGACAGCCGTAGAAAAACACGCAAAGCGTAGAATCAAAGCCTCATTCCCCGATAGAATGATGACCATTGGCCGGTGTGCAGTCCTGACCGAAGAGCTCAACGGCCGGGCACCGTGCCATTACTGTGGCGAATGCGAACGCGGCTGCTCCACTCGATCGTTTTTCTCGGCCGTTTCCGTCTCCCTGCCAGCCGCCGCGGCAACAGGAAACATGACCCTTCAGGCTAACTCCATTGTACACAGCATCATCTACGATGCCGAGAACGACAGAGCGGCCGGCGTACGGGTGATCGATAGCATCACGCACGAAATGACAGAGTACTATGCAAAAGTGATCTTCATGTGCGCCTCTACCCTGGGATCCACCCAGATAATGCTCAACTCCAAGGACTCCCGATTTCCGGACGGCATAGCAAACAGCAGCGGCGTCCTGGGTCGCTACCTGGGCGACCACCACATGGGAATCGATGCGAAAGGATTCTCGGACGATTTCAATGACCGGTACTACGTGGGGTCCCGACCGAATGGCATCTATATCCCCCGTTTCCGAAATCTTGATGCCGCGACGCATCGTTCGGATTACATCCGCGGATTCGCGTACCAGGGCTCAACATGGCGTCTCGGCCCCACCCGGGGCGGCGCACAAGTAGGCATAGGTGCTGCGTTCAAGGACAGCCTCCGAGAGCCGGGTCCGTGGGAGATGCAACTATGGGGCTTTGGTGAGACACTCCCCCGTTACGAAAATCATTGTCGGCTCTCCGCTGACGAAACCGATCGATGGGGTATCCCTCAGCTCGTTGTCAGCGCCGACTGGGGTGAAAATGAGCTCGCAATGAGAAAAGATATGGCAGAATCTGCGCAGGAAATGATGGAATCCTGTGGATTCAGAGATATCGAGGTGACGGACAATCTGGAATTCAATCGGCCGGGCCTCGCGATTCACGAAATGGGAACCGCCAGAATGGGCCGGGATCCGCGAACTTCGGTCCTAAATGCTTTCAACCAGGCCCACGACGTGCCTAATCTGTTCGTTACGGACGGAGCGTGCATGACCTCGACGGCCGTTCAGAATCCGTCGATTACGTACATGGCGCTCACCGCGCGCGCCGTGGACTACGCCGTTAAAGCTCTCCACGCAGGAGACATTTAGACTTTCCCACAATCAAGACGCGAGCTTTTTGAAAAGCAGGACGATTGCCACCAGAATGATCGACCCGAGAATTTTCTGAAGGGTGCGCGGCTTCCATTTTCCTGCGCCGAGCCTGGAGCCCAGCATTCCGCCGATCAGGACCGCTATTGCGAGTGGCCAGACCATCTCCCAGGGAATGTCTTCCACACCGGCGCGCGCGGCAAGGCCAACCACAGAATTGACCACAATAAACACGGCACCGGCTGCGGCCGCCTCTTTCGTCTCTGCAATTCCCAGAATCAGAATGATCGGGACCAGATAGATTCCCCCACCAATTCCTACAGTACCCGCTATGAAGCCCAGGACAGCTCCGATGCACAGCGACAGGACCAGCTGAACGGTCTGTGACCGCTCAGCTTTGAACACTGGATCGCGCCAAAAATAGATTCTGATGGCCACGGCAATCAATGAAATCAGCAACAGGATCTGAAATACCCTCTCTCCAAGCTCCAGTCGCCCTCCCAGGAAGGCCATCGGGATTGACGAAACGAGAAAAGGCCAGAGAACCGAGAAATTGAAATGTCCCTTTCGGGCATACTGCCACGAAGCCAGAGACGCCACTATCGTGTTCAGCGAAAGGGATATTGCCGGAATCAGCACGTGCCCTATCCCAAGAATGCTCATCAATGCCGTGTAGGACGATCCTCCACCGAGTCCAACAGAGGAATACACGAATGCAATGCCGAAGAATGCAATCGTCAGAATGATTGTATCGGTTTCCAAGGTCGGCCAGGATGATCAGATCGATTCAAGAGACCCTCAAAACTATAAACTATCCCGGTCCAATGCCTGATTGGAGCTCGTCGAATTGCACGAACGCTCAGTTGTCGCCCCTGCCCATTATCGCTAGATTAGCGTCACTTCTGATTTAACCGTTAAATTCATGTTCGCGCTGGTATTGCTCCTTTTATCGCCCTCTCCAAACGCACAACCCCATCTGGTCTGGGGATGGGATGCCCACAAGATGGTATGCGTAATGGCCTGGTGGGAGATGGAAGACGATTCTCGAACCGAGATCTCCAACATGCTGGCCGCAGACGATGGATACACCAGATTCATGGAAAGCTGCCTTTGGGCAGATGACGTCCGCGGCCGGGATGAACGCTACGATTCCTGGCGAACGGCCCACTACGTGAATCTTCCCCGAGGAGTTACCGCCTTCGATCTGGAACGAGATTGCGGAGAAACCTTCTGCGTGGTCGAGGGGATTATCGAGTCGAGAAGAGTGCTCGCGGATCGAGCACAATCAGCCAGCAGTCGTCTGGATGCGCTGAAGTTCCTCTCTCACTTTATTGGTGACATTCATCAACCCCTCCACGCAGGATACGCAGATGATCGGGGCGGAAACGACACTCGACTGGTCCTGTTTGGCCAGGACACGAATCTGCACGCAACCTGGGATTATGGCCTGTTGTCGCACACTGGTAGAGACTGGATGGATTATGCATCGCTGCTTTATTTCCAGATAACGGATGAAGAGAGGGCGGCCTGGGCATCCGACGAGCCCGCTCGCTGGTCGGAAGAATCATTCCACATTGTCGTCTCAAGTGCCTACAATGTGGGTAATGGCGAAATCGGACAGGAATACTATGATCGCCACATCAGAACCATCGAACGACGCATCAAACAGGCCGCAGTCCGCCTGGCCGATCAACTGGACTCACTCTTGGGAGATGGTTGACCATGACCGCCGAGCTACGCTTTGATTTCGCGTCTCCGATCTTGAGGGGGCAGGGCGTGTTGATCTTTCATCACATGCCCGTACCCACAGAGATCGCAGAAGCCCTTATGGCCGATGGAACACGGCGAGTTATCGCCACCCTGAACGGCAAGGAGATCAACCGGGCAATACACTCGTCAAAAGATGGAGAGTTTTATCTTGTGCTCGGAATGCACATTCTTCGAGATGTTGGCGCAATGGAGGGAGACATCGTATTTGCCAGCCTGATCTCTGATCCAAACCCAGACCAGGTCGACATGCCAGAGGAATTCGTAGCTACGCTGGACCAGGACAAGGAAGCTGCAGACCGATTTTATGCCTTCACCCCTGGAAAGCAGCGCTCCCTCTGCACCTACGTTACGACCGCCAAGCGAGAAGAAACGCGGATCAAACGCTCACTCGAACTCGCCCATAAACTTCGTACCAACACGCTCGCCGGAGACCGGCTGGACGATCAATAGAGACCCACCATGAATGCCCGCCATTTAATATCGACCTTCTGTTCCACGCTCGTCCTGCTTGTCGGCTGCGCGCCCGCCACCCAGCAGCTCGACCTTCCAACCGACACATATGAAGACCTGACTTCCTTTTTCGAGGCGTGGCGACAGTTTCGAGCGCCAGCCAGGGTGAATGGGGTCCCTGACTTCAGTCAGGATGCGATTTCCACCCAGTGGAACGAACTTTCAGCGTGGCGGGAAGCGCATGAGTCGTTCGACATCGAGTCCTGGCCCGTGTCTCAACAGGTCGACTGGCACCTCGTGCGCGCAGAACTGAACGGCCTTCAGTTTGATCACGAAGTGCTGAGACCCTGGGAGCGGGATCCCGCCTACTACACCTACTTCTATCCGCGCCCCACAGATGTCCCCTCTCGAGAGGGTCCCATTATTGAGGGTTCGCTCGAAGTCTCCTATTACGACTATCCCCTCTCCGACCCGGACGCCGAACACATCGAAGCGGGCCTGACGATGATGCCGGATCTTTATGCAGCCGCTCGAGGATTTCTGACCGGGAATGCCCGGGAGCTCTGGGTCAAAGGAATCGTCAGTATTCGGGAGCAATTCAACGCGCTCAACAACTACGCTGGACGAATGGACGGCGAAAGGCCCGGTATCGCAGATGCTGCCAGGGAGGCGAGTGTGGCGAGCGATGACTTCGCCGACTGGCTAGAAGCGGAAGCACCATCCAAAAACGGCCCGTCCGGTGTCGGGAAGGACAATATTACCTGGGCACTTAAAAATATTCACTACATCCCGCTGACCTGGGAAGAAGAAGTGCTCCTCGTCAAGCGGGAACTGGCTCGGGCACACAGTGCGCTTCGCCTGGAAGAAAACCGGAATCGAGCCCTCCCCGAGCTAGAACGCATAGCAAACCCGGACGAATACGATCGTCGCTTGAATACCGCAGTCGATCAATACATGGACTTCCTTGAAGAAGAGGAGATCGTGCCCCTGAAGGACTACATGGAGCAGGCGCTTCGGAATCGAATTGGCAGCTTCTCACCTCCCGGAGAGGATGGCCTGCGCGGCTTCTTTTCTGAAATTGGATACCGGGATGAAATCGCGATGCGAACCCACCAGTACCACTGGATCGACCTGGCACGGATGCGAGATGAACCCCACCCGTCACTCATTCGGAATACGCCATCCTGGTATAACATATACGACGGGCGCGCCGAAGGCCTGGCAACGGGGATGGAAGAAATGATGATGCACGCCGGATTGTTTGATGACCGCCCCCAGGGCAGGGAGCTGGTCTGGATCCTGTTGGCTCAACGCGCCGCGCGAGCGCTGGCTGGATTGTACCAACATGCCAACATGATGACTTTGGAAGAGGCTGCCAGGTTTGCCGACAAATGGACTCCCCGCGGCTACCTGCCATGGGATGGGTCAACCATTCAGCACGAACAGCATTTCTATCTCCGTCAGCCCGCGTATGGCACGAGCTATGTGATTGGGAAACTTGAGATCGAAAAACTTCTCGCAGAGCGTGCTCGCCAACTGGGCGATGACTTTACTCTCTACCAGTTCATGGATGACCTTAACGGTGCAGGAATCATCCCAGTCTCTCTGATCAACTGGGAGATGAACGATGATGATTCCGAGATCAAGGAGCTCATGGGAAACTGACGGATTCGGCGCAATTGAAATAATCTAGTCTCGCGCATCTCCACCGATGCAATTTCGTAAGGGTCCGGACGTTTTACTGAAAAAGCTCCATTCCTTCGAGTGCCCCTATGCTTTCCAACCACATCAAGATCTTCTGGCGCAATATTCGCCGCCAGCCCACCTTTGCGTTCATCAACATTGCCGGACTCGCCGTAGGGATGGCCGCGTGTATTCTAATTCTGCTTTTCATTCAGGAGGAAGTTTCCTACGAGGGGATGCACTCTGAATCAGAAAACGTCTACCGGGTTCTGACAATTGATAAGGCTCTAGGCACCAATAACCAGCGCGTGGGAATCACACAGCCGGCTGTCGGAGCAAATCTGGCGGATGCTTTTTCCGAGATTGACGCGGCTCTCCGACTGACCTTCGGAGGACAGACACTGCTCAGGCGCGGCGATGAAACACCCATCTATGCGGAGGAGCTGCGTTCAGCCGATCCCAATTTCTTCGAATTTTTGACTATCCGCTGATCTCAGGAGATCCTCGGACGGCCCTCAAGGAGCCTTTCAGTCTGATATTAACTGAATCGCTAGCGAACAATCTGTTCGGCGATGACAACCCGATGGGACAGGTAATTCAGGATGGAACTGGTGCAGATTTTACCATCACCGGAGTGTTGAAAGACCTTCCGGCGAATACTCACCTCACTTTCGATGCGCTCGGATCGCTCGAAACGGTAGCATCCATAGCGAGAGCGGGACAACCCGAGGGCTCAACCAATCCAATCTGGGTAGAGAGCTGGCGCATGGTAGCCATGCCAACGTATGCGCGATTCAATCCGGGTGTTTCTTCCGAGAGCTTCGATGAGAAGATTACGCAGTTTACCAGAGACAACGGCGTTCCAGAAAATTTCGAGATTACTCTCCAGCCCCTCGCGGACATTCACCTTTCTTCGACAGATGTCATTTTTGACCCGGTTCAGAACAAGGGCGATCAGGGTACGGTCTATATTTTCGCCGCAATCGCACTCCTTATTCTGTTGATCGCCGTGGTCAACTACCTGAATCTGTCGACAGCGAGGAGCACGGATCGAGCTCGTGAGGTAGGAATGAGAAAGGTGGTCGGATCGACTCAGGCTCAACTGGTTAAGCAGTTTCTGAGTGAATCCGTCTTGACCGCTTTTTCCGCGCTTTTCATTGCTATGGGCCTCGCCTGGATTTCATTGCCTGTGCTGAATAGTATTGCAGGCACGGAATTGGCCTTCACGGAGACGAATCTACCCCTCCTGGCAGGCTTTGGAGCTATTCTCGTCATCGTTGTCGGCTTTTTAGCTGGATTGTACCCTGCATTTACGCTATCGCGATTCAAGCCCCTCACGGTGCTGAAGGGCTCATTCAAAGCGAGTAAAAGTGGGCGGCGTATTCGCGTAGGATTGGTCGTCTTCCAGTTTGCTCTATCGATTGCTCTCATCGGAACGACCGGGATGGTGCAGAAACAATTGAAGTTCATTCAATCCCGAGATATGGGCTACGATCGCGAGCAGGTTCTGCTTTTTGACATGGTGGATCGCAGCATGGGGCAGAATCAGAGCCTTTTTCGAGAAGAGCTGGAGAAGCACTCTGCGTTCGTATCAATTTCCCCCTCGGGAAATGTGCCTGGGAGGACATTCGGACGAACCGGCCTTCGGCCCGAAGGAGCATCCGACGATGACATATGGATCTGGAGCCAGATGAATGTGGCTCCAGGAACCCTTCCAACTCTGGGGATTGATATTGCAGAGGGACGAAATTTTGATCGAGATCGTCCGGCCGATCAAAGTGGCGCGGTATTGATCAATGAAACAGCCGTCAAACAGCTCGGCTGGGACAATCCACTCGAACGAAGAATTTTCTTCGGAGCTCAGGACTCGGTAAGCTCCCGCATACTGGGAGTAGTAAAAGATTTCAACTTTGCAGGAATCCATCAGAATGTCGAGCCCCTGATTATCCAACCTCTTCCGCAAAACCGGGGCGGGACAGTCGTTGCGCGAATCAATGCTGGCCGGGTCTCCGATGCGCTTGTTGCAGCCGAGGAGGCATGGCTAGCCGTCTACCCCGACTATCCCTTCAGCTACTCGTTTCTGGACGAGGAATTTCAACAAATCTATGAACGAGATCAGACAACGGGTACAATCGTCAATATCTTCTCGACGCTGGCCATCATGATTGCGTGCCTGGGTCTCTTCGGCCTCGCGAGCTACTCGACGCAGCAGCGTATCAAGGAAATAGGCGTTCGTAAAGTCCTGGGTGCGTCCTCTCGATCGGTGATGCGCCTGTTGGTCTTTGATTTTGCGCGCTGGGTGCTGGTCGCCAATGTCATCGCATGGCCGCTCGCCTGGATAGCATCTTCCAAGTGGCTCGACAGCTTTGCATACCACGTGGAGGTTGATCCGGTCTTGCTACTTGCCGCCTCCTCCGTCGCGTTCGCGATCTCCATTGCCACTGTTCTGTCCCAATCGTGGGCAGCGGCCATGATGAATCCGGCGAGCGCACTCAGATACGAGTGAATCAGAATCAGTTCAGTTGCCTGGACCCATCTGCTCCCAGCACAAAGCGAAAAGAATAGGATCTTGGTACAGGGTCAGACCCAAACACCGTTTTGTAGTAGTCGGTGATCTTGACCTTCGCGTACTCCCCGGTCTTAGTCTTCAATACGATGGTCTTATCGGCCTGTGCCGTGATCACGTGCGTATCAAAATTGTAGCTGAACCAGCGTGACTCAGCGTCAGAGGGAATCTCTGACGTTCCGTCTTCATCAGTGGCGTAGCCGTCCTCGGGCGCTTCTTCGACCAGGTCGAAAGCGACGTCGAGAATCTGCGAGGCTCCGTTGACCTTGATGCTCGTACCCTGGAACGCGATATCCCACGCACCAAAGTTCGCCTCCTGCTCGGTCGCGAGACGCCCCTGTGCAAGACTGTAGTAGATGAAATCCTCTCCTGAAGCATCAAGATGTTGGACCGATTTGCTGGCCAGATCTTGCCCCGTTACCGAGCCCGTGACCAGCAGTGAAATAAGTAGGAAACCGAGGATGTTTCGCATGAAAGCGTAGATTTATATCAAGAAAGACGTTCAACTGGTATAATTTCTGTCAGAAATAGTTGATTGCAAAGGCAGAAACAGTGAACATTCGTCTTGAATTGCGATCGCACCACAGACACGACCACGCATTGAGACCATACCTCCTGATTTGGACGATTGCTTTGACCTCGTTGTCATGCAGCTCCCCTTCGCCCAGGCCGAATCTGATCATTCTATTCTCGGACGATGCGGGATATGCTGATTTTGGTTTTCAGGGCAGCACTCTAATTCGGACGCCGCATCTTGACGACCTGGCTGAATCAGGAATTCGATTCTCCAGTGGATACGTAACGGCCTCGGTGTGCTCGCCCTCCAGAGCGGGGATGTTGACTGGACGCTATCAGCAGCGATTCGGACACGAGCTGAACCTTCCCGGACAAACAGACCCAAACGTCCCGGATTCCGCACGCGGTTTACCATTGAGCGAACACACCATCGCAGACCTCCTGTCTGAGGCTGGATACGCGACCGGACTTGTGGGTAAATGGCATCTGGGTCTGGAAGATCACTTTCACCCTACGCAGCGTGGTTTTGATGAGTTCTTCGGTATGCGCAAAGGAAGCGGCCCCTACTTCACGGGTCGAAATTCGACGATCGAAAATGGTATGACACTGGTCAATCCCGACTCGCTGGACTATCTGACGAATGAATTTGGAGATCAGGCCGTGGATTTCATCGCGAGGCACCGGAAAGAGCCATTTTTCCTGTTTCTGTCGTTCAACGCCCCGCATACGCCCATGCAGGCTCTTCCTGAGTACCTGGAAGAGGATCAAAACAGGTTCCGCACCACGGTACGTGCGAAATATTCAGCCATGACGCGTTCTCTTGATGTTAACATCGGTAAAGTCATGGCAACCCTGGAGGCATTTGGACTCACTGAAAACACACTGGTCTTCTTTGCAAACGACAATGGAGGGGCGATGCCGTTCAACGGCTCTCTGAACGCTCCCTTGCGCGGCGCTAAGGGCACAGCGCTTGAGGGGGGAAACAGGGTCGCGTACCTCATGTCCTGGAAGGATACTCTTCCAGCCGGAAAGGTGGTTGACGAGCCCGTCTCAACTTTGGACGTGCTTCCAACATTTATGGCTGCCGCGGGGGTCGACCTTCCCGGAGATAGGGACTATGATGGCGTAAATCTATTGCCCTTCCTCACCGACCAGTCATTGGCCGCTCCTCACGATACCCTCTTCTGGAAAATGCAATGGGGAGCCGCTGTGCGTGCGGGCGACTGGAAGCTGGTCCGTACACCTCTTCAGGAGCATTGGCTGTTCAATCTCGCCGATGATATCTCGGAGAGCAACGACGTATCTGAAGAACAACCGGAAATCATGGCGACACTACGCAGGTCGTTGGAGACCTGGGAATCTACCCATCCAGATCCCATATGGTTGATCAACCAGGGCTGGCACGCCAGAACGCTGGAGCGGTATGATCAGGACGTTATAGACACATTTGTGAGACGTTGACCATGGACGAGTACTTTCTCGGAATTGATATTGGCAGCTCTTCGGTGAAGACAACCATCTTCGACGCTAAGTCAGGCACCACCGTAGGTCACGCCACGCATCCCCAGGGCGAGCTGTCGATCAACTCACTGCAGCCCGGCTGGGCCGAGCAAGATCCAGAAGTGTGGTGGGAGAGCTTCAAAGCGGGGTTTTCGCAGATTCGGGGTCGCGCAGACGTCGACACTCGACGGATCGGCGGAATTGGCATTTCGTATCAGATGCACGGGCTGGTCCTGGTAGATGAAAATCATCAGCTGCTTCGCGACTCGATAATCTGGTGTGACAGCCGAGCGGTTGAGATTGGCGAGCGAGCTTTTGATGCCATCGGACGTGGGAAGTGCTTGGACACCGTTCTCAATTCTCCCGGTAACTTTACGGCTTCCAAGCTGGCGTGGGTCAAGGCTCACGAGCCTGACATATACGATCGAGTCCACAAATTCATGCTGCCCGGTGACTACATCGCCATGAATCTGAGCGGTGAGATCACGACCACGGTCGGTGGGCTTTCAGAGGGCATGTTCTGGGATTTCGATGGACAGCGTGTGTCCAAAGAGATCATGGATCACTTCGGTTTTGACACGTCCATCATTCCCGAAATCGTTCCCTCCATCGGAGAACAGGTGAGTGTATCTCCCTCTGTCGCTGACGAGTTGGGACTGAGTCCGGGCGTGAAGATCACGTACCGTGCGGGAGATCAGCCCAATAATGCGTTTTCACTGGGTGTGCTCGATCCCGGACAGGTGGCCGCGACCGCAGGCACATCGGGCGTAATCTTTGCCGTGACAGACAAGCGCATCCGGGACGAGAAATCCCGCATTAACACGTTTCAGCATGTAAACAATTCTCCTGACAATGATCGAAACGGCATCCTGATCTGCGTGAACGGCTCCGGTTCGATGTACAGCTGGCTGAGACGCCTGCTATCCATTTCGGCCACCGATCTATCGTTTGAGGATATGAACATCCTGGCCCAGCAGGCACCCATCGGATCCAAAGGACTCCAGTTTTATCCTTTCGGAAATGGTGCCGAACGAATTCTTGAAGGCCGATCTGCAGGTGCTGATCTTCGAAACCTTGATTTTAACATCCACGAACCGTCGCACCTCATCCGGGCCGGAAAGGAAGGCATTGTGTTTGCACTTAATCTGGGCTTCGATATCCTGACCGACATGGGTGCCCCCTGCAATACCATTAAAGCGGGCCGGGCGAACCTGTTCTTGAGTAGATCCTTCCGAGAAATATTTGCTAACGTCACCCAAACCGTACTTCAGATAGTTGATACTGACGGCGCAGAAGGCGCAGCGCGTGGCGCCGCGCTTGGTGCAGGGTATTATGCTGACTCCAACCAGGCTTTCGATTCCCTTGAACTAATTGAGGAAATCGAACCGACATCGGATCTCGTCGATCGATACGGCGAGATCTACGAGAGCTGGAAACAGAATTTATAAGCGAGCTGAGTAACCATGACGACCAACCGGGAATACTTCGAGGGAATCGATTCCGTCCGATACGAGGGCCCAGATTCAGACACCCCTCTGGCCTTCCGCTTTTACGATCCGGGCCGCATCGTGGCTGGCAAGGCGCTGCGCGATCACTTCAAATTTGCGTGTGCTTACTGGCATTCCTTCGGTAATACGGGGATGGATCCCTTTGGAAGTGGCACGCGGGATTTTGCCTGGGGGAAGGCGGCGGACCCTCTCGATCGCGCACGCGCAAAAATGGACGCCGCTTTTCAACTGATGACAAAACTTGGGATTGAGTATTTCTGCTTTCACGACTACGACCTGATTGATGAGGCCGAATCCCTCCCGGAATCGGAGCGGCGACTGGAGCTTATCACCGATTACGCGTTGGAAAAGATGGCTGTCACAGGGATCAAGGTCCTCTGGGGCACGGCCAATCTGTTCAGCAATCCTCGATACATGAGCGGCGCGGCGACAAATCCTGATTTCGAAGTCGTAGCTCACGCTGCCGCGCAGGTGAAACACGCCCTTGATGCCACGATCAAGCTGGGTGGAGAGAATTACGTGTTCTGGGGAGGACGAGAAGGCTACATGTCCCTCCTCAATACCGATATGAAGCGCGAGCAGGAGCATCTGGCCCGGTTTCTACACCTCGCTCGTGACTATGCAAGATCGCAGGGATTTCAGGGCACATTTTTTATCGAGCCAAAACCATGTGAGCCGAGCAAGCATCAATACGACTATGATTGCGCCACGGTTATTGGATTCTTGCACCGTTACGATCTGGCTGACGACTTCAAGCTCAATATCGAGGTGAATCACGCGACGCTCTCCGGCCACACGTTCGAACACGAACTGCAAGTTGCTGCTGATGCCGGAATGCTGGGAAGCATCGACGCAAACCGGGGCGACAACCAGAATGGTTGGGACACCGATCAATTCCCGAACAATCTGTACGAAGTGACCGAAGCGATGCTGGTGTTCCTACGCGCTGGAGGATTACAGGGAGGAGGAATCAACTTCGATGCAAAGCTGAGACGGGATTCTACCGATGTTGACGATCTTTTTCACGCGCATATCGGCGGGATGGATTTGTTTGCGCGAGCCCTCATCGCAGCCGATAAGATCCTCTCGAATTCTGGGATCGAGTCGCTTCGCGCTAAGCGATATGCTTCATTCGATTCTGAATCAGGAAAATCGTTCGAATCTGGATCCATGAGCCTCGAGGATCTTCACAATCATGCCGTGCAATCCGATGGGCCGCTTTCGGTTAGCGGAAAACAAGAGAAGTGCGAAAATCTGATCAATCGATTCATCTAGGGTTATCCGCCGAATGGCTGTGCCGGTAAATTCAACGCCTTCCTGAGGACCAGTGCAGCGACAGAATCATCCATCCGTCATTGCGTTTACCCAGAACCGCCGTTTCCGCCGAGATCATGTTGATTTCGCGATCACCTCGCATACCCGTCAACCGGGAAGTCGATATCACAACAACGGTATTTCCTCCGTTTCGAGCAGTGAAAAAGAGGCCCTCGCGTTCCAGATCCGACAGAAATCCGGCATCACCCCGAAAATGGCCCGAGAAATACTCTGCACGTGACTGGACATTTCCTCCTTCAACGATGTCCACCTCTTCTGCGAACATGGACACGACACCGACACTGTCTCCCGCAGCAAGAGCCTCATGAAATGCATCCAGGAAGTCTGCTACCTCTTCGGTGCTGAATTCCATGTTCGGAGCCTCGGCGCTCTCCTCAACGGGTGCTTGACAACCGGTTCCGAGAATCAAAAGAAATAGGGTCGGTACGATGTATCGGGGATATAATCGGTTCATTATCCTGGCTGAAATGTTTGATCGATCCTGTCTGGCAAACTTACGCTCTGGAGCCGAATGTTATTATCCTGCTGCCCCGAGTTCGAAAACACTAGATTCATGCCCAAAACGGGACGGGAACACCGATCGTACGGGAGGATTCATAAGTCGGCGAATCAGAATTTCGACGGTCTGTGCATTGGTGAGATGACTATGTTCACATGTCGGCTAGACTCAACAGATTGGATCCGAGATACCAGACTCTGCTCGTCTGGAACCCGACGCATGCCCTTCCCTTCTCGAGGATTCTTGCTGTCGATTCTACTGCTGATTTCCCCGGCTGAAGCAGGTGCGCAGGAAGTTAATTCTCTAGCCGAGAATGACTCCCTCCTGAACGTCCTGGAGCTCGAAATGGTGGCTGCCCGGCCTCAGCAGACCGCATCTCGTTTCCGACCTTCGACCAATCCCGATATCAGTGTCATCACGGACGTTCGGTCCTGGTACACCTCGAAGGGTCGCAGGAATGTGGATACCGAAGTGCACGAAGTAGAGTCTTCTTTTCGATCGGTCATCGACCCGTTTGCCCGCGCCGACATCTACATCGGTATGGGGCATGAGGACGGTCAGTTTGAATTCGAGCTGGAAGAAGCCTACTTGACCACGCTATCCCTCCCGTATCGATTGCAGCTCCGAATCGGCAAGTTTCGGAACACCGTAGGAAAAATCAATCGCATCCATCCGCATGCGCTTCCGTCTGTTGACATTCCGGCCGTCTATACGAACTTTTTTGGCGAAGAGGGTCTCAACGACCAAGGAACATCGCTGAGCTGGCTCCTGCCGAACATGTCCTTCTTTCAGGAGCTGACCGTCGAGGTCACTCGTGGTCCGCGAGAAAGCGAAAGTTTTGCCCTCAACGAGGGGAACAGACTGCTCTACACTGGTCATTTTAAAAACTTTTGGGACCTGTCGGAAGACAAATCACTGGAACTGGGTCTGACCGCGATCGCCGGTCCAAACGAATTCGAGCGGACTTCTTGGATCGGAGGTATCGACGTAACGTATCGGTGGAAGCCCTTACGGTTTAACACGTACCGGTCCCTGACCGTACAGGGCGAGACTTTCGTCAGCAACAAAGACACGCCAGATTCTGTGATCAAGTCCTGGGGGATGTATGCACTCGTGAACTATCAGCTAGCGAGGCGCTGGTTCGTGTTGGGCCGATTTGATCACTCAGATTTGCCGGACGATGCCAGCTGGAATGAAAGCGCCGTGTCGACAACGCTGGGCTGGTACTTGACCGAATTCCAGAAGCTTGAGTTTGGGTTGAAAACTTCCTGGGGACCATCGTTTGATCAGACCTATCAGGGATTGGTGCGTCTGGTTTTTGTCATAGGAACGCATGGCGCGCATGAGTATTAGATCGCTACGACTCGTGACATTTGGGGCGTTAACCAAACTAAATCCCGAAAATTCCAAGACATGAAAAAAAGTGTGCAGAAAAGGCTGCTACTCGCTGCATGTGCGTTGCTGTTGACAGGTGGGACGATGTCCTCACCGAAACAACTCAGTGTTGTCACCACCCTTCCGGATTTGAGGTCCATAACAGAAGAAATTGGTGGTGACCGGGTCGACGTTATTGCCATAGCTACCGGCTATCAGAATCCTCATTTCGTCGATCCCAAACCCAGCCACATACTGAAACTGTCCCGGGCCGACATGTTTGTCACCATTGGACTGGATCTGACGCTGGGCTGGGTGCCGCCGCTTCTGACGAGTTCACGAAATGCACGCATCCAACCTGGCGCTCCGGGCCATGTCGACACATCCGTCGGAGTACCACTACTCCAAGTACCTTCCAGCGTCAGTCGTGAGCAGGGCGACATCCACATCTTTGGTAATCCTCATTACTGGCTCGATCCGGACCGGGGCCATAGCATCGCTCAGAACATCCATGATGCTCTGGTGCGTCTCCAACCCGAAGATCAGGACTATTTTGCAGCCAATCTTCAAACCTTCCAATTAAAGCTTGAAACCAAAATCGCCGAATGGAAAAGGCGCATGCAGCCATTTGAGGGCACAAGGATTATTGCGTATCACAATCAGTGGCCCTATTTCGAGGCCGCCTTTGGCTTAGAAATCGCAGAATTTCTCGAGCCTCGACCGGGCATTCCTCCCACTTCCTCTCAACTGGCTAAGGTTATCCGCTTGATGCAGCAGGAAGGAATCAACGTCATCATCATCTCACCATACTACAGACCAGACGCCGCCGAATTGGTCGCCAGAAACGTGGGTGGTAAAGTCGTGATTATGGCTTCTTCGGTGGACGCTTTTTCCGAAGTGAAAACCTACTTCGATCTGTTTGACTACAATGTGGACCTGATGATTGAAGCGCTGAATACCACGTCGCCCTGAATGCAGATGGTCCTTGGCAGTCCTAAGTGATATTTTTGGGACTATGTATGAGGTGATCTATTTCCTATTTTCGGTCCCCTAACCCCGATCTACGCCATCAATGACTGAGCTGTTTGCACTTGATTTCGTCCGCGGCGCCCTACTTGTGAGCGTCATCATGGGGTTGATGCTGTCCTACCTTGGAGTACATGTGGTAGGTCGTGGAATCGTTTTCGTCGATCTGGCCCTCGGACAGATATCCATGCTCGGCGTGGCGTTCGCCGCCTTCATCGAGCAGGATCCGACGGTCGTTTCCATTCTGTTTACGCTCGTCGGTGCTTTTCTGATGTCATTCATCAAGGTGACAGACAAGCGGCTGAAGCTGGAATCCATCATCGGCATCATCTATGCGGTGTCTTCGGCCGTGACAGTCCTGCTCATATCCAAAGCAGCCCACGGGGATGCAGATATTCAGGAAGTACTATTTGGCAGCCTCTTTACGGTAACAAACAATCAGATCTGGTCCATGGCCGTCGTTTTCAGCCTGCTCGGAGTGATGCATTTTGTGTTCCGTGAGCAATTTTTCTCCATCACAGAAAAATTTAAAAACGAGGATGTAGAGGATATCACCGGCTTCGACCTCTGGAATTTTCTCTTCTACATTTCAATAGGTCTGGCCATCGTTCTCGCTGTAAGGGCGGGGGGCGTGATTCCCGTATTCACATTCCTCATCGTCCCCTCCGTATCTGCTGTTTTGATGACCCGAAACACTACGGGCATCGTCATGATGTCACTGCTGTTGAGTGTCGTGGGCAGCTTGTTGGGCATATACTTCTCGGTTCAATTCGATTTTCCCGCAGGACCTTCTCTCGTAGCCATGCTCGGAATAATATTTGTCGTGGCCGCGATCGTTCGACTTTTGCGTGGACGGATACAGCCGAGCGATTAGGGTCGATCGAGCCCTCTCCTCGGGTCGAAGGACTATCTCCGGGATGTTTTGACCCTCAGTACCGTCAACTGGATAGAAGATCAGGTGGTGTTCTATTCATAAATATGCACCCAGAATTGATCGCGACCGTATAATTACGTCAACCGCTCATCTGGACGACATTAATGAAACTCTACGACGAAAAGGAAATAGGCGCCATCCTGAAGAAGGCTGCCAAAAATTCCAACAGAGAAAACTCGACCTCGCCCGTGGGCCTCTCCATCGATGAACTTCAGCAACTGGCAAGTGATGCGGGGATTAATCCTGATGAAGTTCTGAAGGCCATTGCTGAAATCGAAGACCAATCAGATAAAAAGAAAGACGAAAGCTTTTGGGGCGGGCCCTTTTCATTCAGTCGCGAAATCGAATTAGACGGCGAGATCTGCACGACAGAATGGGAAGCTATGCTGATTGCAATACGTGATTTCTTCCAGGGTCCCGGAAGAGTGAGCACAAGAGAGAATATTTTTGAGTGGACGACTCCCATGTTTGCCGCGAATGAAGCCCAAGTAACCGCCCGAAAAGCAGATGGAAAGACCAACATCAGCGTATTCTGGAATGGGAGATTGAATTCAATTCCATTTTATATACCGGTACCCCTGGTAGCGATTCTTTCCTTACTGATTGGAGACGGTGCGCTGGAAATGTCAGCGGGTCCCGGCATTACGTTTGTTTTGGCTATGAGCAGCCTGGCATTCCTGGGTGGGCGCTGGGCCCTATCTCGCTTCACTAACAAGCGTAAACAAAAGCTCGATCGCTTGATGACTGGATTCGAGATGATTGCATCAAAGGAAGGGACAAAAGCCGAAAATGAAGAAATGAGCGATACGACAGAACAGGGACAGATTGCGGAATCGAAGCCGCTTATAGACCTGGATGACGCAATCACAGACGATCAGGCCTACGTGGAATCGAGAATTCGCGACCGCCCTTGATCTGTACGCCCGATTCCTTCCGTCGTGACCCCAGAAAGTGGACCGCTGAAGTGGTTGGTACGTGATTCAGTACCCAGCCACGTCATTTGATACTATTTAACTGCGAGTTATAAGCTCCCCTGCCTCCTTAAAGGCTGAATTCGTGTGGCGAAGGGCGGTTTCAATGACACAACGAAAAGTCAGCATCGCAATTTGTCATTTTTTTTTCGTATTAGTACGTAGTTGAGGTGTTTCCATTCATTACTCCCACCAAAGTCATGAAAAACGGGTTTTTAACACTATTCATCGCCGTGCTTATAATATTTGCGGCTGCATGTAGCGATGACATGCTTGTAGATGAGAGTAGTGACTCAGCTGCTATCGGCGAAGTGCAAGATTTCGACACCGCTCTCGGTAAGAAGTCCAGTAAGAAAAGCAGCAAGAAAGACGGACCACCGGATCCTCCATCACCACCCGACCCAGATCCCGTCCCAGATCCCGACCCAGATCCCGTCCCAAGAGCAGATTGCCCCTGCTGGACAAGCGGAGGTCTATCGGAATCAACATTTATTAGTTTATTTGATGGCGGAGATACCATCGTCCTGGAGGCAGATTTTACCGCTGCCCCCGAAGATCAGCACTTTGCGGGACTATTTTACCCATTTTCGCCGCCCCCCTGGTTTTCCTCCTCCGCCCCCTGGTGGTCCTCCTCCGATCGCCCACTGCACGTTTAGCCTCCTGAGTTCCTCTGGTGCGCAGGATTTGTCTATCGAAGAAGCTCGAGACTGTGAAACCCTGATGAGAGCGCGGGCTGACGAAGGATTTTGACCTAACCAGTTGATCTAGATGAAGCCGCGCCGACCAAGTGTCGGCGCGGCTTTTGTTTTTTCAGATACCATTGACGAGTGGCCTGCGCAGCTTAGTGGCTCGATTTGCCTTAAACCCAAAGGGGCACCGCCGTGATATAGATATCTGTTGTCGCGAATTTACGATCACTCTTGAATGCTCAACAGGGCGCATCGATATTGCGACCCGCAACCTGGACCGCAATATCACCTTGAAATCGATGAAGCTCTTATTCTGCTGCCTTGTTCTCGGCCTCTTTGTGATAATCCCACCCGAGTCTGAGGCACAGCCCCAGGAGCTGCCGATGTCCGTGCAATCTCTGGAAGACATGGATGGTTTTCGGCCGGTTAGTGGTAATTGGCGGATAGCGGGGAATGTATCGGCGGATCGCCATACCAGACATCAGATCAGTGCATCCGCTGGAGATGGAGTACTGGTCAATATTCCCGTGCAGGGAGCACGAGAAAACCTGTTTTTCGAATGGGAGCACGGCGATATCGAGCTCGAACTGGAGTTTATGATGCCGAAAGGCTCCAATGCCGGAATCTATCTGCAGGGGCGCTACGAGATCCAGATGTTCGATAGCTGGGGTGTAACTCGGCCTACTTTTTCGGATGCAGGTGGGATTTACCAGCGCTGGGACCCAGATCGTCCCGCTGGGCAAAAGGGATTTCAGGGTCATCCCCCAAGGATGAATGTTAGCCGTGCACCCGGTTTGTGGCAGCGATTTCAGATCCGATTCCAGGCGCCTCGGTTCGATGATGATGGTCGCAAAATCTCCAACGCCAAGATGGTCAGGGTGGAGCACAACGGCGTCGTCATTCACGAAAATGTTGAACTCACCGGACCAACTCGTGCGGCCGCATTCCAGGTTGAACAGGCATTGGGCCCGTTAATGATACAGGGCGATCATGGTCCCGTGGCCATTCGCAATATTCGCTACAAGCGCTACCAGCCAAACCTGATCTCAATTTCGGATACCAAGTTCCGTCAGATAGAAGGAGTGTTTGAAAATGTACCCGATTTCCCAGCGTTTTTGGACGCGGTGGAGCATCCTATTCAGGGAATTGACTGGCGGGAGAGCGAAGAGGATCACCAAATGGCCATGCGCTTTGCTGGAAAAATGCACGTTCCTTACAGTGGAACGTACAGATTTCAATTGGAGCTCGACTGGATTTCTGGAGATCCACATTTTCAGAACGTGGGAATCGGAGGAGGGAAACTCGTGATCGGGAGCGCCATAGCGCTTGATCATGCGGGGAAAAATCGAACCGGTGCCGGTGATATCGAACTCGACGCTGGCGTGCATCCTTATTCCTTGACGATTTACAAAAATCGAGGAGGCAGAAACAGTCGGCCCAGAATGGCCCTGTATGCGGAAGGAACTGATACTCGGCTTCATTCTCTTAATGCTCCGGGTTCGCTCCCAGAACCCCGCATGGTGCCTTCGATATACGTTCGTCCCAAGGCTGAACCTGCCCTGATTAGAGGGTTTATCAACCACGGGGGCAAAAAGAAGACGCACACCATCGCGGTCGGTCACCCCAGTGGTGTTCACTATACCATGGATTTGCGGCAAGGCGGACTGTTGCACGTGTGGAAGGGAGATTTCATCGAAACGACAGACATGTGGCACAGCCGCGGGCAGGCTCAGCTCGCCGTTCCCCTTGGCGGTGTCCTCACTTTTTCCGGAGTGCCTACAGTGGCTCAACTTGCGACGATCGATGCTGCCTGGCCCGATAGCATGGGCATGAGTTACACGTTTAAGGGATATGAACTTGACTCCGATGGTCATCCATCATTCATGTATACGCTTGGCGAGATGGCCGTATCAGATCATCTTCGTCCCGAAGAGAGTGGCCGTCTTCTCCGCCGCGAGGTGACGCTGCATGGTGAATCACCGCGAGAAGGATTTTGGGTCCGTGTGGCCGCTGGTTCCGAGATCGAGGAGCTCGCCGACGGTGGCTACAGCGTCGACGGCAACTCTTATTACGTCACACTGGATGACGCACATGGTGCGCAGGCCGTTATTCGCTCCGCTGGCGAGGGCCAGGAACTCCTCGTCCCCTTCTCAATGAGCGATGGCGAAGCCGCCGTGCGTTACACCCTGGTCTGGTAGAACAATGAATACAGCATCCATTTACTCAGCGCGAGTGGCCCGAGTGATTAGCATCACCATTGTCTGCGCGATCATGTGCGCTGGCGCACTGATCGCACAGGTTCCTGCGGGCGAAGCTGACTACTACAAGATTCAAACGCTTCCAATCCCGGAAGGAGTTGTTCTGGAAGTGGGCGGTCTGGAAATCCTGCCGGACGGTCAGTTGGGTGTCTCGACCCGCCGGGGAGAAGTCTGGCTCGTCAAGAATCCCTACATGGCGGGTGAAGCCAGGCCCCAGTTCGAACGATTCGCACATGGCCTCCACGAGGCACTTGGACTGGCATACAAGGATGGCGCCTTCTACACATCACAGCGAAGCGAGCTGACTCGGCTTAGAGACAACGATGGCGACGGTCGCGCCGATCTTTACGAAACGGTCTATAGCTGGCCGCTCGAGGGCAATTACCACGAGTACTCTTTCGGCCCTCTGATTCGCGATGATGGCACGATGATCGTGACGCTCAATCTCGCATGGGTCGGTTACGGCGCCAGTCTTTCGAAGTGGCGGGGGTGGATGCTGGAGATCACACCCGATGGAAAAATGACGCCCATGGCCACCGGTATGCGCTCACCAGCCGGTTTTGGCCTCGATGTAGAGGGTGAGGTGTTTTATGGTGAAAACCAAGGAGATTGGATTGGCTCTGGATACATCACGCATGTCGAGACTGGAGACTTTGTGGGAAATCCGGCCGGCTTGCGATGGACCGACCTGCCCGGCTCCCCGCTGACCCTGAAACCGGAAGATGTACCCGATTCCGGTCTACCCATGGTCGAGATTGCACCTGATGTGCCCGACCTGAAACCACCTGCAGTATGGCTGCCTCACACGTTGATGGGGGTCTCGACCTCAGATATCCTGGCAGATACCACAAATGGCGCCTTCGGACCTTTTTCCGGCCAGCTATTCGTCGGCGATCAGGGTCAGAGCCGTGTAATGCGCGTTTTCCTCGAGAAGGTGAATGGCGTGTACCAGGGAGCAGCCTTCCCCTTTCGTGAAGGATTCTCCTCCGGGGTTCTACGCATGGTGTGGGGTAAGGATGGGTCGATGTTCGTCGGCATGACCAGCCGTGGCTGGGGCTCGACAGGCCCGGCACCTTATGGGCTGCAACGCCTCGAATGGACCGGCCTGATGCCCTTTGAGGTGAAGTCTGTCGAAGCGAGATCGGATGGGTTTGAAATGACATTTACAAAGCCGGTCGACCGCGAACTCGCGTCCGATCTGTCATCGTATCACGTAACCGGATTTACATACAAATATCACAGTACGTACGGAAGCCCCATTACTAACCGGGAGACGACTCCTGTACGCGGTGTTCAGGTGTCGGAAGACGGCTATAGCGCGCGCATTGTTGTGGACGGACTGCGCAAAGGCTACATCCACGAGCTCAAGATGACCAGTCTACGCTCGGACGATGGCGAACCGCTGCTGCACGATGTCGCCTATTACACGCTGAATGAGATTCCCGACGGCCCACGCATGGAGTTGGATGAGGGACAGACTGAAAGCGCAACACTCCAGTCGACAGAACGCGTGGCTATGGCGCAAGAAAAGCGCGTGACGACGATACCTGAGGACTGGATCGACGGCCCCGATGCGACCATCACGGTTGGCACGCAGCCTGGTCTACGTTTTGATCTACCCGCCTTCGATGTGCAGGCGGGTAGTCGCCTGAAGCTGGTCTTCAACAACAACGACGACATGATGCACAATCTGTTGGTAGTGCGACCCGGCAGCGCGGACAGGGTTGGCGAGCTGGCCATCGCAATGGGTCTCGACGGACCTGATCAACACTATGTCCCCGATCTCGACGAGGTCCTGTTCCATACGGTCCTGCTGGAGCCTGAAACTATGGAAGCAATCTACTTCACCGTGCCGGACGAGCCGGGTGAGTACAGCTATGTCTGCAGCTTCCCAGGCCACTCTTTCACGATGAGCGGCATCATGCGAGTAGTGGGACGTTAGAACATCACGGAGTCCACACGAGCCAGATATGACAAAGCCTCAACACATTGTCACAACATGTTGAGGCTAAAATCATGTGCCCTGGAGAGGACTCGAACCTCCACGCCCTAATGGACACTAGCTCCTGAAGCTAGCGCGTCTACCAATTCCGCCACCAGGGCAGGTAGCACACGGTAGGACCGTGCGAATCGGGCCCGAATGGTACGAAGCTCGTCCCGCGGATACAACATGTCGGACCGTATTGACGCCCCTTTCACGACCGCGAGACATTCTTTTGGTAAATTTCAGATCGAAGTAGACCTGATAGCATTTCGTTCTCAAAGCCAATCTCAAGTTCTCTATGAAGTCTGGATACTGTCTCTCATTTATTATTCTGGCATTCTTGGCTACCTCTGCTCCTGCACAGGACACGAGTGCACCTTCAGATGCGATCGTACCGTCTATTGAGGCCACATTCGCGGAGGAGACTCCGAGAATGGATGGGCACCTCGACGACGCCGTGTGGCAGCAAATCCAACCCATGTCGGATTTCGTGCAGCGGTGGCCCAACGAAGGAGCTGCTCCAACAGAGAATACTTGGGCCAAAGTCGCCTACGACAGTGATTTCCTTTATTTCGCGTTCCAATTTTCGGACAAGGAGCCTCACCTGATTCGTGCTAAAAACATGGAAAGAGGCGGGCGCAATGATAAAGACGATCATGCATACATTGGTCTCGATACATTTCTTGACGGGCGAAACGCATTTCTGTTCGAAATGAATGCTCTCGGAACCCAGGATGACGCGCTGATTGCCGATGAGCACATGACCATCGACTCGTATAGTTGGGACGCGGTCTTCACGAGCGAGACCGTCATCAACGACCAGGGATGGTCAATGGAAGTGAGGATCCCCTTCCGGCAGCTCCGCTTCCCCGAGGGAGATGATCTCACGTTTGGCCTCTGGATGCGCCGGACCGTTAATCGTAAAAACGAGATCCAGAACTGGCCGCTGATTCCCCTTTCTTACGGAACCGCTTATTCGGATGACATCAAAACAGTCTCGCGGTATGGAAGACTGACCGGACTCAAGAATATTCGAAGGGGTAAGAATATCGAGATCAAACCTTATTTCATCACAGGTGCTCAGAATGTAAGACCTGATCTCAGCGTCAAAGACACAGAGTCAGAAACGACTTATGATGCTGGGGTTGATGTCAAATATGGCATCACGTCCAATCTCACACTCGATTTTACCATCAACACGGATTTTGCTCAAGTCGAAGCCGACAACACCCAGCTCAATCTGACCCGTTTCAGTCTCTTCTTCCCCGAAAAACGAGAATTTTTTCTCGAACGATCGGGCATATTTGAGCATGGCGATTCACGCCGGACCCAGACGTTTTTCTCTCGTCGAATCGGGCTGAGCGAGTCCATTTTGGCCGGTACCCGCCTTACCGGGCAAATCGGAAGATTCAATGTGGGAGTACTCGGTATCGAGACGGGTCCCGACGAAGGAAGCTTCGGGAAGAAAATGAGTCGGATCTTTGGCGAAGAGTCGGCAAACAACGCTGTTGCTCGAGTTCAGACTAATTTTCTCTCACGCGGCTCAGCTGGAGTCATTTCCACGAGTTTCGCTCGGGGCGATTCCTGGAATCGTGCGCTCGGTGTGGATGTACAACAGCGTTTCGGCTCCGCCAGCAGCATTGACGGCTGGTTCACGGATGTCCGAGATGCAGACCCCGGAAATGAAGATTGGGCCGGAAGCGTGAGCCTCAATCTTCGCAATCAGGTGTATGGAGCCAGTGCATCGTATACAAGTGTGGGTGAAAACTATCGGCCGGCTCTGGGTTTTGTGCGTCGCAGGGATATGAAACAAACGGTCGCAACGGTGACTTACAGTCCGTTTCTGGAAAATGGCCCCTTTCGGCAGATCCAGTATCACGCCATGGGGATAAACATCAATGGCCAGGACGATAATCTACAATCGTGGTCGGTGAGTCAGTTTCTGACACTGACCTCTCGCGAAAGAGACTTGATTCGATTCAGCCTTTCTCGAGAATTCGACCGCCTGGAGGGTTCTTTCCACATCCGCCCCGACGCCGAAATTTTGGCGGACGACTACAGATCAACGCGTTATGGTGTCCGGCTCCAATCTGACCCAAGTCGAAAGTTTTCTGGAACCGTGTCTGTCGAGGCCGGCGATTTCTATGGCGGTAACCGGACCAACTGGAGCGCCAGTGCAGAATATCGTCAATCCAAACACCTCACGCTCGGAGGACGCCTCAGTAAGAGCGAGATCGATCTATCAATCGACAATGGGAAGTTCAGCGCAACGACAGCCTCTGTGGACATCCTCGCCAGCGTGAGCCGAAAGCTTTTTGCCAAAGCGTTGATTCAGTATGACAATTTTTCCCGGGACGTGAATGCAAATATTCGAATCGATTGGATTCATACGCCTGGCTCGGACCTGTTCCTCGTTTTCAACACGTCTTATCATGTCACCGGGGACAATGAAATGCTCTTCGATCCACGCGCCGATTACTTGCTGAATAGCCGAATTGGAGTAGCCAAGATTACCTATCTCATTCTGCTCTAGAGCGTCGAAAGTATTCCCAGTCAACACCGTCGACTGAAACGAAAAAAAGGGGGGCCGCACAGCGGCCCCCCTTCCCAATTAATTTCCTTTCTCCCTCGATCAAGCTGATCTCATTCATCTGAGAGAATGCGCTTGAAGCGGATGACCTCATCCTCGAAGAAGTCGTCGTCATCAAGATGTCTTGCTATGTAGCGCCGGACATCCCTTGAGCGGGTCATGTCTCCGATCGCATCGCGGTACTGCTGATTATCAATTTCCTGCAGGGTCAAGACACTACTGCCCTCCAGGTCATATCGAAAGAAGTACCATTCCTCTTCGTCTTCATCCTCGTCTTCGCCGTCGCAGCTGATGCACACAACGTTTGAGAAGAGAACACCGTCAACCCGGGTAGAAAAGGCTCGCAAGCGAGCGACTCCCTCATCTTCATCATCCGAATGCCATTCCAGATAATACTCCGTTTCGTTGAACGCCCAGATGTTCAGTGTAACTGATTCGTCTGCATCGTCATCCGATGCCAACCACTCTCCTAACAGGCGCTCATCGATGTTGGTTTCATCTGCATCGCCCATAGGAACTTGCGCCGACCCACATCCAGTCAATATGACTGCTCCGATGATGATAAGAGGTGCAAAAATTGCTTTCATGAATGGTTTTTCCGCCCTTGGGGGCTTTGGTGGTACATATCCACCCACTAAGCCGCATTCGCCACGAATCGAGTCACTCCCTATTGTTGAATTCACAAAAGCGCCCAGTCCCCTTCTGACAGGACTCATTGCATCGTGGAGCCTATCTGAAAAGCTATGTTGAAAAGGGCGTAAAGAGGGTTGTCCTACCCACGGAATCGTCCTATCTTTGCGCCCGCTTCCAGTATTCTCTATCGGAACGCGAGAAGCGCATATTCCTCGGTAGCTCAACGGTAGAGCGTGCGGCTGTTAACCGCAAGGTTGTAGGTTCAAATCCTACCCGGGGAGCAATGAAAGGGCAGAATCGCACCAGCGGCTCTGCCCTTTTTTACGTTTTGGAGATGTGGGCCGTCTGAGCAATATCACTCAGACTTCAACGCGTGCACGGGATTGGCGCGAGCCGCTCGAATGGTCTGATAGCCAATCGTAACGAACGCGAGCATCAATCCTACAGACAACGCGACAGGAAAAGCGAGCAGATTGATGTCGGTCCTGAACACGAAATTCTGCAGCCACCCATTCATCATGAAATACGCCAGTGGCCAGGCAATCAGGTTGGCCAGTACAATCCACTTTCCAAAGTCCTGGAAGAGCATCATCACGATACCAGGTGCTGAGGCCCCCAAAGATTTTCGTATTCCAATTTCTTTGGTCCTCTGCGTGGTGACGAAGGCTGCCAGTCCGAAAAGTCCCAGACACGCAATCAATATGGCGATGCCCGCAAACGTGATCAATATTTGGCCCATGCTTTTCTCAGCCAGATAGCGTTCTTCAAACACCGAGTCGAAAAACTCATATTCGAACGCCTGCCCCTCAGAAATTTGGTACCACTCGGCCTCAATTGTGGATATTACACTCATCAGATCCGCCGACGCGACTCTTACCGAAAGATTTCGGCCAAACCTCTCCGCACCGTAATACATGAAACCGAACGGCTTGATGTCATTCTGAAGCGATTCCACGTGGAAATCCTTAACGACGCCCACGATTGTCAATTCCTGATCTGAAAAGAACGGAATTACCGATTTTCCGATTGGATCTTCAATTCCCAGCAGAGAAATTGCGGTTTCGTTGAACACGACGGCCGTCTCATCTCCCGGATAGTCCTTCGAAAAGTACCTCCCGTCCACCATCTCCAATTGATAGGTCTCGGCAAATCCCTCGTCGGTCTGGTTGAGCCAGATGAGCTTGTTTTCGGATTCTAGTTGGTCGGATGCACGAAACAGGTTGTCGTTTGAAATCTCGCCAAACAGACTCTGGCTGTTTCCTACAGACACGATAGAAGCCTGCTGGAGAAGATTCTGCTTGAATGAAGATAGATTCTCCCCGATGTCATCTACCTTTTCGACCACCAAGACCTGGTCACCCGAGAAGCCGAGATTTACATTCTGGATGTATTCCAACTGCGAATAGACAATGAGCGCAGCGAGAATCAAAACCGCCGATATGGAATACTGAAAAACAATCAATCCATTTCTTAGCGCAGACTTTGATTTTCCTTTGGTTGGCCCTCCCTTCAACACCTTGGCAGGATTAAACGATGAGAGTACAAGTGCAGGGTAACTTCCGGCAATTAATCCGATGAACAGAGCAAGGCCTGCCGCCGCAGGAATGGTCAACGGATTGCTGAAATACTGAATTTGGAGCTCTTTTCCGGTGAACGTATTTAGCACCGGTAGGAAGAATTCGACGAGCACCATCGCCAATCCAACTGCAACCATGCTCAATACCACGCTGTCAGACAAAAACTGTGAAATCAGTTGACTTCGGGTCGATCCGACAGCCTTTCGAATACCGACCTCTTTAGCTTTCCCTGCTGAAATGGCGGTTGACAGGTTGATGTAATTGATACAGGCAATCAACAGAATCGCCAGCCCGATCCCACCGAACAGGTACACATAAAGGACATTTCCACCAGTCTCAAACTCCGCACGAAGATTCGACTTCAGATGAATATCGGTGAGCGGATAGACCAGATATTCAAACTCTGCCCCGCTTGCAAAGACGTTTTCGATCGAGGTATTGAAGAGCTCGCTGATTTCCGGATGTAGGTCTCAACAAGGGTTTTTAGCTTCTCCTGAAATACTTCGGCTGACGTGCCCGCACCGAGGACGAAGTAGGTATGAAAGTTGTTCTGAGTCGCCCACGAAGTATTTCTGCTCTGCCCGCGCGCCGACATCGACCCCAAAAACTCGTAATGGGCGTGAGATGCCATCGGGGCATCTTCGATCACTCCGGTAACGGTGTAGTCCTGTCGACCGTCCATGCGGACAACCTTGCCCAGAGCGTCATTGGTTCCGAAATATTTCTGGGCCATTGATTCAGTGAACACAATCGTGTACGGCTCGATGAGGGCTGTCTTCGGATTGCCCTCCAGAAACGGCATAGTGAAGACGTCGAAGACGGTGGAATCTGCCCAAAAGAACTGCTCTTCACTGAACGCTTTGTCTTCGTATCTCAAGACAGGAAAGCCGCCTTTGGACAAACGTGTCGAAGCGCTGACCTCAGGGAAATTATCAACCAGCCCCTGGGCCACCGGCGCAGCTACTGTAGCGAAATTGGATTCTGTGCCATCCAGAAAGATGTGCAGTCCCATGCGGTGGATCTGGTCCGCCTTCTCGTGACGCTGATCATAGCTGAGCTCGTTCTGAACGTAGAGTCCGATGAGCAAAAAGCAGGCAATTCCGAGGGCCAGCCCTCCCACATTGATGAATGCGAACCCTTTGCGGGTCTTGAGCGCCCGAAGAGAAGACTTCAGATTATTTTTGAGCATGGTGTGCTGGGACTGGATCGGTGTCATTCGTTCTCGCATCACACGTATGCACGCCTCAGAATGTTACGATTTGAGAATCCACCTTCACAGTAAGCCGCTGACGGAGTCGGGCCTTTTTTTCGCCTGGACCTGAAGCTGCTCGACAGTCATCGCCTGTCTCATCGGCCGTCGACTCGTCTCATTTCGGGTGTCTGAATGTGCTCCTGCCTGATCCCAAGTCCGATAACCCGCGCGAGTAATCTCTGTAGCAAAGGAATAGTCTGGATAACACGCAGCGGAAGAGGGATGCTTTCCGTATCCGAATCGGCGAGAACATTGCTGATGACTCGATTTTGAACGAAAACCTGAAAGTTTTGGGTCATTCTCGTGGGAAATTCTCTGCGTTTCTGGATTCTCGCCAGCGCCGCATCAACGTCTGTTCTACCGTTAAACGCCGGGACCAGCTCATTGGCCGCCGCGACCGCATCCTGTATAGCCAGATTAATACCTATGCCGCCAACTGGCGACATAGCGTGGGCCGCATCGCCAATGCACATGAAATCTGGTCGCCACCACTGTTCGAGCCGGTCGACGACCACCGTTAGAAGCGAGCAATCATCCCAGTCTTGTATTTCGCCAATGCTGCTGTGGAGCGAGGGCATTATCTGAACGATTCTCTGGCGCAGATATTCGATACCGCGTTCCTTGAAGACCTCGAATTGACCCTTCGGAATAATGAATCCACACTGCCAATAGTCACCACGATCAATGGTAATCAGAATACAGCCATGACCGAAATGGCCAAAAGCCCCTGCTGAAGCTCCAGTCTTCTTGGAAAGCCGCATCCAGAGCACGTCCATTGGCGCACCAACATTCTTAACTTTCAGCTTGGCTTTTTTGCGAAGGACAGAACTTCGGCCATCGGCACCAATCGTAAGGTCTGCAAGGATATTTACCGGCCCCGACACACTCACCGCCCTGATACCCTCGACCTTTCCATCTTTTTCCAGCAGGTCTACCGCTTCGCACTTCATTTGCAAATGGAATGACGGATACTGACGTGCGAGACCAGAAATAAAGTCCAGAAATTCCCACTGCGGCATGAACGCGATGTACTGACAGACCGCTTTCAACCTCGAGAAGTTTGCCATGGTTATGCTTTCCCCGGCGATCTCTACTTGAAGTCGTTCCAGTCGTTGATGCGGTCTTTGAAGAAATCCATCCAGGACTCCCAGTTCTTTCATTAACTCCAGCGTCGAAGGATGAATGGTGTCCCCACGAAAGTCGCGCAGAAAATCCCCGTGTTTTTCTACCACCACGACATCCACGCCGGCACGCGCCAGGAGATATCCGAGCATCATGCCGGCGGGTCCACCGCCAACCACGCAGCATTGGTGCCGAATCGTTCTGGCTTCTCTTGACATGGTCACAATTGTTGTCCCTGATGGTCAGCTTTGATGTACCAGAATATAGGGGGGCAGCAGCTGCGGACATATGTCCCGGATTCGCGCGGACACTGGCAAATTGGGCAACCGTAAAACGGCTTCTCGAACCCATTGGTTATATTCCACCAATGGAACGCGAAGATGCCTTTCATCGCCCCCGGTAGAGTCACAACCTGGAAGCGGTACTCATGTAGAACAGTCTCCGATATTTCGGGGGCGGTTCAATCCGTCGTCAAACTACTCCACACTCCTAGTGGGGCTGAGACCGGGGTGGTTCAGTACGCGCCAACAAGTCACTTGAGGTAAATCATGTTGATGTGGATTCTTCTGGCCATTGCATCCATCATAGTCATCACCCTGGTCGTTGGGACTTTCATGCCAGTGCGGTACTGGGGAGAGACGGTGGTCGAATTCGATGCGGGCGTTCAGCAAGTCTGGGACGCCCTTCAAGACGCCAACGCTCATCCCATGACAGGAAGGATGATGAAGTCTGTGGAGTCCTTACCCGCCGTTGACGGAATGCCCACGTGGACGGAAGGCATGCGCCGGGGAGAAATAATTACCGTCAAAACCACCGTTTTCGAAACGCCGCGCCGGATGATCCGCGAGATGTCTCAGGACGGGGTAAATATGTCGAGTACCTGGGAGTACACGCTCGAGCCGACGCAAAAGGGGTGCAAAGTTACGCTGTCCGGCGTGACTGACATTGAGAAAGGCACCTGGCACACACCTGTATTCCGGGTAATGATGCAGCTTGGTGGCGGTGTAAAAAAGGGCCTGGACATTCAGTTGGGCATGGTTTCGAAATCTCTCAACAAGAATGTGTAGCAGGTCCGGCTCAGGGCTGTCCCCGCTTCATTTGCTCTCTCGTTCGCCTCCGATTCTCCACTCTCGATCAACGATGAGCCGTGCACCTCGCTTGAACGTCAGGTGGGACCATGCCCAGTTCACAACGACGAAGAAGCGATTCTTGAATCCGACGAGAAAGTAAATATGCACGACAAGCCAGGTCAGCCAGGCAAATATTCCGGCAAACCCAAACTTACCGATCTCGACAATCGCCCGGCTCCTGCCGATGGTCGCCATCTGACCTCTGTCAATAAACTCGAAAGGTAGGCGAGGCTTTCCTGCGAGATCTCCAAGAATCGCTTTGGCAACATACCTACCCTGTTGCATCGCGACGGGGGCGGTTCCAGGTAGTTCGGGAGCGGAATCAGCTGCGAATGCAGCTTGGTCTCCAGCAACAAATACATTGTGATGGCCCGGAATACTCAGGTCTTCTTGCACAAGGATTCGTCTATTGCGATCCATCTCGACTTGCTCCCCTACATCCAAGTCGACGCCCCTGACTCCCGCGGCCCAAAGAACAGTAGCCGTTGATATTCTCTCTGACCCTACCTCTATTCCAGCTTCATCAATTTTCGATACCATACTGTTAGGCCAGACTTGTACTCCCAGATTTTCCAGATCCCGAGTCGCCCTTGCCGCCCGTTTCGTCCCAAATGAAGGGAGTATTCTGGGTCCGGCTTCAATTAGAAATATTCTTGTCGACCGCGCATCAATATTTCGAAAGTCCCGGGCGAGGGTAAACCTGCTCATCTCTCCTATTGCACCGGCCAATTCAACGCCGGTGGGACCACCGCCAATTACGACGAATGTCAGAAACTGCTTTTGGGCGTCCTTGTCATCGGTTCGCTCTGCTCTTTCGAATGCTTGAAGGAGGCGCTTTCGAATTTCCGTTGCCTGCGAAACAGTTTTCAAGCTGGGTGCATGCTGCTCCCACTCTGGATGATTAAAGTATGTTGGTATTGCTCCACAGCCCAGAATCAGATAGTCATACGCCAGGCTGCCAATGTCAGAGACGATTGTGTTACGAGTAAAATCTACTCGTTCGACAGTCCCTTTTAAAACGGTAATGTTGGCATGTCGGGCCACCAGACTTCGAATGGGCGCAGCAATATCAGCAGGCGATAAACCAGCCATGGCGACTTGATAGAGTAGCGGTTGGAACAGGTGATAATTTTGCTTGTCGATCAGTGTGATTCGTACACCCTCGGATGAACCGAGAGTTTTCGCAGCATTCAATCCGGCGAACCCACCTCCTACGATCACCACGTGCTTCATGTCGACAGCGGTTTTGATGCTTCTGATGCCCCGGGAAAGTTTGGAGACGGGAGTGTTTTTTTGAATTTGTAGCTCGTCATCTCATAGCCAAGATGCCCGTAGAAAGCGTGGGCACCCTGATAGCGAAGATTACTGATCACCTCAACGAACGTGCAGGATCGATTTACGAACTCGCGCTCCGCTGCTTCCATCAAAGCCCGTCCAATTCCCTGACCTCGAGCACGTTCGGCCACTACCAGCAGCGTGATGCGCCCCGCAGGTTCCGTTCTATGCAGAACAGCGCCAAAGCGAATGGTGAGGAGACCGAGCGTCTCGTTGTTTCGTGCAGCGATCAATACGACATCATTCGTATCAGACATCGCTTCGAGCCGCTGGGAGACGATCTCGGTCGATGCCGGATACTCAGCCTCCATAAGAAGCAGGGACATGTCCGATGCATCTGTAAATGTGGCAGCGCGCACCAGCAAGGAGTCGTAGTTGCCATCCTTAGTCATGTTTTGGAGCGCTCCACGCGAGCGACCGAAAGGGTGGCGGACAACACCCGAACCGCGGATTTTTGTTTTTTAGTTACCACTCTCACACCTCCAGGATTATTCGAAGTAGATCAATCATCCCTTTTTGCGTTTCCTCCCCTTCTTAGCGCTCTGCGCAACCGTTATGGCTTTCTCAGCCCACCCCTTCAGCACGTCCGCATCTTCCAACACACCAACGGGGACTTCCCAGTACTGCATCGTGCGCCCATCTCCGTACGGCATGAACGCCTCCATCTCCGCTGCTTCGAAGTCAGGTCTATTCGAATCATCCACCTTGAGATAAAGACGATCCTCGGCAATCAGCGCAAAAAAATATCCCTCTGAATAGATCCCTACCCCACCAAACATACTTTTGTAGGTAACAAAAGGAGTCCGCTCGAGCTGCTCCAGGACATAATCTCTGAAACCGGAAGAGAAAGCCATGTGAGTTCAATTATTTCGTGTGAAAAGCGGCCCACTGGTGGCCGGACTACGAGCCATCCGAGGGTGACGAATCTTAATTATAGGAAAAGTACATGCCGAGACAATTCTTCTCCAGTTTTCAAGTGGAAATCATATTTCGATTTGGGGTTTGTATTTCGTAATTCTAAGAGCTCCCTGCTCGATCCCTGTCCAACTACACTATTTATGACTTTCAGACTGTCGTCGCCGCTCCTTTTTTTTGTCCTCGTTCTCGGTTTCGTTGCCTGCAATAAGGGGCCCGCTACGCCCATTACCGAACAAGCCGCCTATGTGGGGGGAGCCACCTGCGCTTCCTGCCACGCGAACGAACAGTCAAGCTGGGAGAATTCACACCATGATTTGGCTATGCAAGAGCCCACTTCTGAAAGCATCCTGGGCGATTTCAACAATACTGAATTCACGTACGCAGGCGTTACATCGACCTTTTATCAACGTCAGGACACGTTTTTCGTCGAAACTGACGGATCTGACGGACGTCTTCAAGAATTCAAGATCGACTTCGCTTTTGGCGTAACTCCGCTTCAACAATACCTCATCCAGTTTCCTGGAGGACGATTACAGAGTCTCGGCATCGCTTGGGATGCGCGGCCCGATGAAGACGGCGGACAACGGTGGTTCCACCTGTATCCTGATGAGACCGTCGATTACAAAGATCAGCTTCATTGGACCGGACCGTACCAGAACTGGAATTTTATGTGTGCCGGTTGCCACTCGACCAACGTCAAGAAAAACTACATCCTGGATGAGAATCGCTACGAAACAACATATTCTGAGATCGATGTTTCGTGCGAGGCGTGCCACGGACCCGGCTCCGATCACGCTGCGTGGGCCAGGTCGGATGAACCGGGAGCACAGCCGGAGAGCGATTATCTGAAGGGACTGACGACCATCCTGGGCGATCCTGACTCAGATACCTGGGTGATGAACCAGGAAACCGGAATTGCAGAATTAATATCACTCGAGAAGTCACACACCTTGGTTGAGACGTGTGCGCCCTGCCATTCCCGAAGAAGCAGTCTGGATGACGACTTTCGGGCAGGAGATCCTCTACTGGCTCATTTTCAGCCTTCTTTACTCACTGAAGGCGTTTATCACCCTGATGGACAGATTCAGGACGAGGTCTACGTATACGGCTCGTTCATTCAGAGCAAGATGTATGCAGCCGGTGTGACGTGTAATAATTGCCATGACTCGCACAGCCTCGAACTCCGAGCTTCTGGAAACGCTCTGTGCAGCAGCTGTCACCTGCCCACCAGATTCGATACCCAGGATCATTATTTTCATGTGCCTGGCACCCAGGCTGCTCAGTGCGTGAGCTGCCATATGCCGGACAAAATATACATGGGCGTGGATTCCCGCCGGGACCACAGTTTTCGCGTTCCGAGGCCAGACCTCTCCTCGAGCCTGGGGACGCCGAATGCTTGCAACCAGTGCCATGCAGATCAGAGCGTGTCGTGGGCCGCAGAGGCGGTATCCTCATGGTATGGTGAGGATGGAACCCCAAAATCTCATTTCGGAGAAGCCATCCAGGCCGGCAGAGATCGCGACCAGGCAGCCGAACCACTACTTGTGCAGGTGGCGCAGGATGATTCTCAACCTGGAATCGCCCGCGCAACTGCATTGTCTCTGCTTGGAAATTTCCCTAGCGAAGCGACTCTTCTAGCTATCCACGACGGCCTCTCAGATAGTGACCCGCTTGTCCGATTCGCATCGCTTCGCGCTCTGGATATCGCCGACCCCGATACGCGGCTTCGACTTGCGTACCCACTGTTGATCGATACCATGCGGACGGTACGTGTCGAAGCCGCACGAATTCTCGCTCCCGTCCCTGCACAGAGTCTGACCCCCACACAGCAGTCGCTGATCGATCAAAGTGTCCAGGAATATATTCAAGCTGAATTGTTCAACGCAGACCGTCCGGAAGCACACCTGAACCTGGGAGTGCTGTATGCCGGCCGAGGACTGTTTGATGACGCTGAAACGTCCTATCGTGCCGCTCTACGCATCGACCCCGCGAATGTACAAGCGCATGTGAATCTAGCAGATCTTTTTCGATTGCAAGGACGAGAAGATGAAGGAGAGCGCCTACTGCGCCAAGTGTTGGAAGTATCCCCGGATGCCGCTGACGCCCACCACGCTCTTGGGCTCCTTCTCGTGCGACGAGGAGGTATCAACGAAGCTATCGAATATCTGGCTGAAGCATCCAATTCACAGCCCAGAAATGAGCGCTTTGGTTATATCTATGGGGTGGCGCTGAACAGCATCGGTGACAGCAGTAACGCATTATTGACGTTGGAACGCTCACTGGGGTACAATCCAAACAGTCGGAACTTGCTGATGGCGCTCGCCACGATCAATCGCGACAGTGGGGCATTGGATGCCGCCTTACGCTATACCGAGGCTCTTTTAGCCATTCCACCCCAGGATCCTTCCGTGATTCAGCTTCGGGTGCAACTTCAGGAAATGATTCAATCTCAATCCAATTAGGGTTGCACCGGACGACGATTGGAATCCCGCGACAAGTCCAGACTAGAGTCTAATGCTCATTTTCGTGGTTCATAATGTAGAAATCTCCCCGACTTTATGAACGAAATGGCCTGTACGATGACCTCCGACGACTTCATGATGAACGGATGAGACTTTTGTACGGTGATAAAATCGGTCATGCCCTCCACTTTCGTGTTTTCGACAGACACCTTGCCGTCATCCGGGTTTGAGAGGTACTGGGAAAGAAAAGGATTAAACGTTTTTGTACCGGCGACAATGCCAACTTCATAGTCCACCGGCCCGAGAGTCAGAGGGATGCTGCCTTCCTCGGTGCCCAGCTGCAGTCCTGCAGGACCATTGATTGCTTTGAATCCAGGGACTCGACGAAGGGCATCCACGACAGCGCTCCCCTTGTTGGGTGGCGCCATCATCACCACTCGGCCTAGGTTTGAAATCTTTTCGTGCTTCAGGTAATACCTCACGAGAATTCCGCCAAGCGAGTGGGTTACAAAGTGTATCGTACTCCCGGGAATACAGCCATTCAGCCCTTCTTCAATAGCCCGAGGGGACAGCTCTTCGATGGGGTATTTACGGGAGGGATAACCTACGTTCACGACCTCGTATCCAGATTTCTCGAAAGCGTCTGCCATTTTGGTCATAGACGCACGAGAACGCGCCAGCCCATGCAGAAAGATGACGCAATCTGAAGCTTGTGCTACCGGAGCGGTCGTGATCATCAAGGCAAACAGTATCAAGAATCGGATAACAGACATACATTTGATGTATAGCTCCTTTACCAGCCTAAATTGACTAGAGCCCCTCACCTACCACAAGCGCTAGGCACTCGAGCATGGAACACGGGCATCACTTGATTGGTCCAGCCACCAATCGGCCACATATCTGCATACCTCCTCGAAGGAGGGTCCGACGCGAAGCGACATTGTCCACATCACATCTCGCAGACGGTTTTCTGCCTTCTTCGCCACACACTCTCCGAAGCTCCTGAACCAGATAGCTCCCCACACCTTTTCGCCGATCATTTTCCGAAACAGCCATATAAAGATCTGAATATGGAGGGTTGTAGTGATGCAAGAATCCTCCCCCACCAATCACCCGACCCCCTCGAGTAACGACCCAGTCCCCTTCCGGCCCATCGTCGTCATTAGTTCGCCGACGAAACTCCGCCTGAGAAAGGCTGAGATCACTTGAAGCTCCCTCGTCAAATAGGAGATTTTCCGCCACCAGATTGCTCCCGAATTCTGTAGCGAGACCGTGGATCAAAGGAATATTTGTTTGGGCTTCCACTGCGTTCGCGCCGCTGACGCGCAGGAGTTCCTGAAACATCGAGGAAGCACTTGCGACCCAATTAGAACGCACGTGAAACTCCATCACCCGGCCAGGAAAATGTTTGGACCAGACGCCTCCGTAGCCCACATCCGATGACCCCTCGCAAATCAGATATGGAGTGGCCAACCCCCTAGAAAGAATGGAGTCACGGACGATCTGGCAGTCAACAGACTTTCGAAATTCACTCCGGAGATGCTCAATCTCCTTGAACGAAGCTTCGCGAATCGTGTATCCAGCATCATTCACATTCTTCAACCAAAAATATTGGTGGTCGTTGCTAAGGGGCGCATCGCGCCGTCATTCGGAATTCTCATCTGACGCACCCCACAGGCGGCGAGCCCACGACAGAGCCAGGATCGCCAAAATTGCCATCACACTCGCGAGCGTATTAAACAGGATGTCTATGGTATCGAACACTCGGCTGGGTATTACTGCCTGAATGCACTCGTCGAGCACGCCGATGAGGGATGCCGCAACAACCGCAAGAAGTGCTGGCCTGGGTACGCGGCGGCCATGGCTTGCTCGTTCCGTCAGCGCCTGGTGGATAATTAGCGTCACTACCGTGTACTCGATAAGGTGAGTCCGCTCTTCGGGAATCGCCATCCGGAGAAACACCATGAGGTACACGGCAATGATCCCGAGGGCAATGCCTAGCTCCGCCCGACCTGGCCGCCTCTTCAAGTTTTGAATCAGAAAAGCCGCTCCGATCAATATCATGACCAGCATGAATGAGCTGTCCAGCAGTTCACGGTCACGCAAAACCCCAGCGAGCGTCTGCGCAAGCCCAAGCGTGGCATATATCCCCACCACGACGACCAGCGTCCAGATCCAGAGGCGCCGTTCACGATCGGACGAAAATAATGACATTGTTCTACCCGTAGCCTCTGGTGCGTGTGACAAGTGGTTGGCTGAAGGTGAGCCCAATATTTATAGGGATTCGAGGTATGCCGTGAGCTGATCGAAGCCTCCTTCCCAGCCTTTTCCGTGCTGAGAGCGTGAATCTTCAAAGGTGTCGGCCTCCTCTCTCGTAGGATTCACCGGCTGCCAGATCAGTTGGAGTTTGGTCCTATCGCCGACCTCCTCGAGTATGACGGTAGTCCTCAACTCTTTGGGCCAGTTGGGCATTTGAGGGTTGGGCAGAATGTCGCCATTTTCGTTCGAATTGTACTGTCTGAACACGAGGCGTTCGGGAGGATCTATCTCTTCGTAATTGGTCAACAGCCACATTTCGAATCCGTTGGGCGCAACCATCTTCTGCAGAGACGTCCCTCCGGGCTTGATGTCAGCCGTGGTGAACTCGCACACAAATCCCTTCTGAGGATACATCCAATTGTCCAGGTGCTCCGTTTGCGTCCACGCATCAAAAACCAGCTGCCTCGGAGCATCAAACTCTCTGGTGAAAATCGTCGGTTCTACAGAAATATCCATTTCACTATTCATCATTTTCCTCTTTGGACTGAACTTCATTTAGATAGTCTTCCAGATGGTCCAGCCTGTCAACCCAAAACCGTTCAATCTGGATGACCCACTCTTTAATAGGCTTTAACTGGGCGGCATTCACATGGTAGACCCGATATCGGCCTTCTCTTCTCTCCGAAACGAGACCCACCTGCTTTAGGACTCCGAGGTGCTTCGAAACCATGGGCTGCTTCCAGCCCATAAGATCCACGAGCTGATTAACCCTCAATTCCTGGCCGGCGAGCACTTCTATGAGCTCTCTTCTCCTCGACTCTGCGATCGCATTGAATGGATCAAATGTGGTAGCTGCTCTTGCCATGCGAATAATATATATTCCTTTATAGGAATATGTCAAGATCCCGTCCAAAATTCAGGAACCGACGGCAGGACATAATAAATCGGACACCACCGTAGCGCCGGACTTCGTCAAGCGAGATAAAATCGCGACCTTAATCGGAATCTCTATTTCCCCACCGAAAAATGAATCAAACACTCTTTCGTACTCCCAGGCTGCGGTTGACGCCGTTTTCCGCAGAAGATTTTGATTTGTTTGTGGAACAGTTGTTGACGGATCCGCGGGTTGTTGAACACTACCATTCATTCAAGAAACTCACGGACATAGGTCAGATTAGAAAGCTCGCAGTGAAGGAGTTTTGGGATCATTTTGAAGAAAGTCGCAGAGAAACTGGGCTCATCATTTGGGCTGCCTATGACGCAGAATCGCAGTTTGTTGGATGGGCGGGGCTCATACAAACCGATCTGACCGATCGGTTTGACGGACCTGAGTTACAGTACATGCTCAAGGGAGATCAACATGGCATGGGCTTGGCTACAGAACTTGCAACGGGTGTCTTGCAGCATGCTGCTTCGGCTTATTCACTCGGTTCAATCATTGCTACAGTGGACATTCCTAATAAAGGCTCCATCCGGGTCTTAGAGAAGCTTGGATTTCGCTTTGAGGGGCAGATTGAAGCCTACGGATCAACAGAAATGTTTCTCTATCGCCTGAAAACTTAAGATCCTTAATCTCGCGCAAACCGATACACGGTAACTCCGACCGCAGCAATTGTGGCCAACTGTAGCACGTATAGGCCCCAAACAGGCCTTCCTTTCAGCCGAATAAACTGTGTCTCGACGGTCTCCGTAATCAGGGTCGACCTCCCCATCACAGGGTTTCGATAGAACGGAGCCCATGTGAGATCACCGGAAGATTCTATTCTCCACGGTACATAGAAGAACGCGGCCACCAGGAAAGCCATGGCGACGGTTCCTGCTATTGCTCTCTGCTTTTCATTCATGCGTGTATTTCGGTTGGTGGACCTCATTTGCCTCCGTAGAACACCTTATCTCCCACGTGAACCACCCCTGCCTGCACCACACTGGCAGTAATTCCACCGTGACCACGCATTGCGTTGTAGCCTCCCGGCCCAAGCTGTTGCTCCATCTTACTGCACGGCTGACACAGCCCGGTGAAATTCAACACCGCACTTCCAATTCGAAAATGCTTGTCCTTCAGCGCAAGTAGATTTATTCCCGAGACGACGATATTTCGCCGAAGCAATGAAGGATCGATGTCCGGGCGATCGAGAACCGATGCAATGACACTCAAGTGCTCTTGCTGTATAAGCGTAACCTGCCGTGCGCTTCCAGGGCGTCCATCAAATCGATCCCCGATAAGGCCTTTATCCGGATCGACCTGTACTTCGTCGAGAATCACGATTGCCTCACCCCTCGCGGGCCTGACACCAATCCACTCCACGCGTCCGATCTGCGGCAGCGTTTCGAACAACACTTTCAACGGGCTCAACTCATCCAATTACAACACCTGTTAGTAAGGAAGTGAATCCAGTGGTACTGTTGCCGAGCTATGCCCAAAAGTTGTGTATGGAAGGTTTAGGCAGCGTGTCGTTCTGATGTAATTCCGTCGGTGAATTTGATTCCTTTTTTTACAAGTTGCAATAGGTGCGGTGCATTCAGTTTCCTCCACTTCTTCTGAGCCTCTTTACATAGACGGAAGGCCATTGCAAGAGCTGTTTCTCGGCTCAGACATCCCCTCGTTTTGGCGGTCCTGAGGCGCACGGTCGCGAACGTAGATTCGATCGGATTTGTGCTCCGAAGATGGATCCAGTGTTCTGCCGGAAAGTCATAAAAAGCGAGCAGTTCTTCTCGGTCTTTCACCAGAATCTCTGCTGCTTTCGGATACTTTTGCTGGTAGGCTTTGATGAAAAACAGAAGGGCGCTCTCTGCCTGCTTTTTTGTTTCTGCTGTATAGATCTGCGTGAGGTGACCTTTTGCCTTCTTCTGAACGGACTTGGGCAGGCGGTTGAGCACATTTGCTGTCTTGTGCACCCAACAGCGTGCGGCTCGCGTCTCGGGATAAACTTCTGCGAGAGCACTCCAGAATCCCATGGCTCCATCGGCAACAGCCAGCTTCGGTCCTTGATCCAGCCCGCGGTGCCTCAGCTCCAGGAGCAACTCTCGCCACGACTGCTTGCTCTCGCGAAAGCCGTCCTCGAGTGCTATAAGCTCCTTCCTTCCATCGGCCGTAGCGCCGATCACGACCAGCAGACACAGTTTCTGTTTATCCATGCGTACGTTTACGTGAATACCGTCGGCCCAGAAATAGACGTAGTGCTTCTCCTTCAGGCTCCGCTTTTGCCAGTCTTCGTGCTCCCTTGTCCAAAGCGTCTTCAGGCGCGCAATCGTCGAGGAGGTCAGCCCTGGGGCATCAGGACCAACAAGGGCCGAGAGCGCTGCCTCAAAGCCGCCCGTTGAAACTCCCTTCAGGTACAACCATGGAATGAGAGCCTCAAGCGAGCGGCTCTTGCGGAGGTAGGCTGGTAGTATCGAACTGCGGAAACCGATTCTATCCTCACCCCGACCCGTACGGTCGCGTATGCGGGGCATCTTTACAGCGACCTCCCCGATACCAGTCAAAATCTTCCTCTCTGGCAGATATCCATTGCGAACGATGCGGTGGCGATTCTCTTCGTCGCGCAGGAACTGGTAGCGCTGGCAGAAAGCTTCAACCTCGGCCTCAACGGCTGTGGCCAGCATCTTTGCGGCCCCTGTTCGCAATACTTCTGTCAACACATCCTCTGTGCTATTGTAGTTCTCGTTCTCGTGTGCGTTATTCGTCTTCATGGGCGGTGTATCCTCCAATCTTCGGATTGACAATGACGTAATCATCATCAGGATACGCCGCCTATACCTTTTTCACCCGTACACAACTTTCGGGGTTAACTCACTGTTGCCTCACTATCAATTCAATAGTATCTAACTGATTCACCCCTTGCTCCCGGCAAACTCGGAGCATATATCTGGTTTTTCGTACATGATCAAGGTAGGGATCTCCGGTGCCAACGGCACCTTGGCACGCTTGACGATTGGCGCCATCAAAGCCGTCACTGACCTCGCTATTGATGGACTCTACGCGCCCGGGCGCGACGGGCAAGATATTTTGGGATACAACGCCAGCGGTGACCCCGAGGCACTGTCCGAGTGCGATGTCGTGATCGAATTGACCAATCCAGCGGCTGCTGACGAAAACGTCCTTCGCTGGCGGGACCAGGGTACGGATGTGCTCATTGGCACGTCCGGTTATACAACGGAACGGATAAACGTACTCCGTGAGGCATGGTCGGGCCTGACTTCGCGTTGCCTGGTTGTTCCAAACTTTGCGATCGGCGCCGTACTGATGATGCGCTTCGCCGAACTGGCTTCACCACACTTCGAGTCAGCCGAGATCGTTGAAATGCATCATCACGACAAACCCGATGCCCCCTCGGGCACTGCGCTTCACACAGCTGCGCGCATGGCGGCCGCACGCAAAAGTAGCACCCACAATCGCGGAAGCGAGATTGCGGCCGGGTCATTGGGTGGTGATGTAGAAGGTATCCCCGTGCACTCACTGCGAATGCATGGTTCGCTGGCGCACCAGGAAGTGATTTTCGGCAGCGTTGGCCAGTATCTCACCCTGCGCCACGACACCACGGATTACCAGTGCTTTTTACCCGGCATCCTGTTAGCCTCCCGCAAAATCAGGTCCCTGGAGCCCGGAGTCACAGTCGGGCTGGAAAGTTTGCTCGGAGTTTGAGACTGTTTGGGTCCTGTTATCGAGTCTGGACGACACCAACAACCTGTGTGTCAAAATCTGTATAAGTTGTGTAGCTGCCGCGCAGCCAAAGCACCAGACGTCGATCACTTTCCCAAACAGGAATAATGGGTCGAATGTTATCGACTGTGGAATTTCTGGTCAGTGCCCGCCAGGAAAATGTAGAACCACCATCACTGGATTCGCCTTCAAATAGTTCATAGTGGCGGAGACTGTCCGCGCTACTTATCAGGGGGGCACCCGAAACGGGATCTGCGTTGGTCGATATCACCAGATGATTGACATCTTTCGGGTCAATAGCCACCAGGCCTGTGTAATCATCTTCAAACGGATAAAGCCTCTCCCCCGCGTACGCAATCTCATATTGTTGCCAGCCACTATCTGTGAGCCGAGCCAGGTGATAACGGTGATCATGGCCAGCACCTCCGCGTGGCTTGTCCCGGCCATCCTTCTGTACTGAAAATGCAATCACAGGTTGACCAGCGGCGTCTATAGCGACATCGGCCATCCTGGCCACATTGTCGGGATCACCTTGAAACACCACCGTCAAAGAGCTCGGTCCCACGGCCTCTTGATCGCTCAAATCCTGATCGAGCATGTTGCCTTCGGAATCAAAGAGAGCCTCACCATCCATCACCCCATGATAGATAGAATTGTCATGGTCGCGAGGATGTTGGTCAGTAGCGACGATATGGATTTTCGTCCCATCCTGGTTGGAGTGATACTTCATGTAGGGACGCCCCTCACTGTTCAGCAGTCGGCCACCGTATCTCCAGGTATCAGTTTGTGCATCGAAGCGAAGGAAGTTCGGATCCCAGCCACGAGTTCGGGAGAAATTAAGAAGCGTTTTTTTACCGCCGACTCCGGCAGTGAGCAGATTATTGTAGGTCGCTCTGGCTTCTCCCTCGTAAATATCAACCTCACCCCAAACTTCCGGGTTATGAACGCCTGAACGGGTCATATACGTATAATTATCGACTCCATGCCGCGAGTAGAGAGCCATTATTTGGCCGTTTTCCAACTGATATAGCGCCGCCACATTATGATCATCCTGGCCAAAACGGTCAAACAGCTCCACAACCCCGCCCTCGTGAGAATTTAGGCCGTACCAATGGAGATCCAGATCACCCCGCTCGGCTTCATCTTCAACAGAGGCTGAGATGGACGTGAACATCAGAACGGGTTCATCCGGATGAGTAGCATCAACAATGACACGTTCATCCTGAAACCAGCACCAAGCTCCATTGGGGCTTCCAGCTCTCCCGGTAAAAGTGATCAACTCATCCTGAACAAAGTTCGCGATATTCTCTTGATCCTCTCCAATCGGTTCACAGCCAAACCAAGCAGCCACTAGTGCAGCCATCACAATTTTAGTTTTCACCATTTTATCGCGCGATCCCGCATCATTTACTCGCTAGACCGTTTCGTCTGACCTGATGAGTAGCCAGACAATTAGGCTGAGCGGCCAGGCAGCAACGGCTACCAGGACGCAGACCAATACACCATTGCTTCCACGCCTTTCTGCATCACGATAGGCCCACACTAAACTGACTACAAAAGCAACTGGGCCAACCAGGATTGCGAAAAAAATAATTATGAGTTCTAACGGTCCAAGGCTTCCCATAGCATCCTCTACTCGACGTTGTGATGGCTGCTAAAATTAAGGTGAGCTTGGCCCACCTGCCAGAAAGTACCTGTTTTAGACGAACATAGTTAGTCCCGCGAGCGCGACGTGCGTTTCAGATGTGGCGAATCGGAATATCCTCTAGCTCAATTCATCTACCGCACGAATGGCCTCTTCAATGGCAGCTTGCGTATAGGCTGCAGCCGCAGCATCGGAATTTGCGATGACGACGTTTCCAACCGGCCGTCGAGCGATCTCATGTGGGGCGCTACCCGCTTCCCACTCCGGGTCCCACAGATCCCGATATCCATAAGAATATCCGTGGGGCCACCTGTTCACAGTTATCGCGAGGATATCGTCCGCCACATTAAATCCTGCGGGGCCGAGCATCCCATCCAGCACGGTTCGGACTTCACGTTCGTAGTCCTCAAAAGTGAGGTCCAGCATGGCCTGTCGGGACTGCCGAAGTTGGTCCTGAAGCGGCACGTCACGATGCGGCGGAGCTATCAAACCCCAAAACATCACCGGAACCGGGCCCGCGATATCGCTACCTCCCTCGTAGCCGGCGGTATTAACTCCCTTTATCAGCCACGCCTTCGCGTGCATGCGTCCTGGGCAATAGGCCCCCGTAATTCCCAGTTCTTCAAAAGGCGTGCCGCTGCGCAAAAGAACGTTGGTGATGAGCATGGGCCGTTTAACCTGATACCGCGCCGCCTCTTTTTGTTCTTCGGGTAGTTCGGGACATATATGAGGTAAAATCGCATGATAGCAGGCTAACACGCAGTGCTTTCCGCGAATCCGAGTGGTCAGGCCATCCTTGACATACGTGACGGCTACCCGATTTCCTTCGTTTTCAGCACGAACTACGGTCGATTCAAGACGCAATCGTATCGAACTGCCGGAACGATCAAGTTGGTCATAGTCAAATTGAGCCGTCGCGACGTTGTCCGCATTGGCGCCCGGAGAAATATTGGGAAGGAGTGCGTGGACGAGCAGGCGGGCAATCGTTGCATTGCCGTCCGGGAACATCGCCACCAGTTCAGACTCTTCTTCGCCGGCCGCGCGATCAGCTACATCCCCAAGCAGATGAGAACCCGGCAGCCAGGCATTCATCCCCTCAGTTGTTGAAAGGCTATGCGGCTGAACGCCCCAGTAACCGTCGGTTGACTTGACGAATAGTTCCACCACCTCGTGTGGAAGCCCAGCATATTTGGAAAGAAAATCTGTGTAGCTCGTTTCGCGTAAGACATGCTTGATCTCCTGCTCACTCATCCCCTGAAGAACGTTGGCTTCAGAAGAGTAAAAGTCTTTGAAGGTAGCCCGCGCTGACTCACTGATCGGAAATTGGTCGATCGTATCCAGCACCTCGAGGTTCCGACTGTACATCGAAAATCCGGGGACCAAGACGTCTCTTCCGTAGGTGTCTTCGTCGAACCAGATGGCGGGTCCATCGCCGCCATAGTGGAAGTCTAATTCCTTACTCAGTTGCTGGACATCGATTCCAAACTCGGCCAAGAATTCCAAAACCCTGTCAGTGAATAACAGGTATTCGAGATTCATCGTTCCTCCCCACGACAGACGCATTTCATCCCCTTGATGAAACTCGTTTCTCTTGGCATGCCCCCCGAAATCATCGTGATTGTCCAGAATGAGGATGCGTGATTCCGCTCCGAACTTCTTGCGATACTCGTAGGCGGCGGTCAAACCGCTGATACCCGCACCCACGACAACCAGATCATACTCCTCGTCCAGGTCCGCAGGATTGTCAAAAAGTCTGCCTTCGCGGGCCAGCGCATGGGCTGTTTCGAAGGATCCGGGGTGCGAGCCGCGTAACCCGGTCCGCGTAGGAGGGTACCCTGTGCCTGAGGTGAGTGCGTTGCCTTCGTTCTGAGCGGGTCGGCAGCCCACAGGCAGTATCAATCCCAGCGCCGCGAGGCTTGCTCCCTGGACGAAATCACGGCGCGTAATCTGCCGCAGCATACCCAGTTCACGATCGGTCTTTTTCATTCACTTTGGAAGATGGGTTTGCAGATCCGCTTGCGGAATTTCACCGATCACCGGCTTGCCTCGCAGAAAGTAACTGTTTCAGACCACCTCGACCAGTTGGCTCCAGCCGTCAGGACCTTGGCCGCTTCTAAGTTCACGAATCGGAGTCGAGTGTGTAGGTAAACTCGTAGAAATGCTTTCCGTCTGATATTGTGATCTTCATTTCTCCTGAAAGGCCCACTAGTTCACCTGTGCCCGAATCTGGTACCAGAGCTATGCCCAAAAGTTGTGTATGGAAGGTTTAGGCAGCGTGTCGTTCTGATGTAATTCCGTCGGTGAATTTGATTCCTTTTTTTACAAGTTGCAATAGGTGCGGTGCATTCAGTTTCCTCCACTTCTTCTGAGCCTCTTTACATAGACGGAAGGCCATTGCAAGAGCTGTTTCTCGGCTCAGACATCCCCTCGTTTTGGCGGTCCTGAGGCGCACGGTCGCGAACGTAGATTCGATCGGATTTGTGCTCCGAAGATGGATCCAGTGTTCTGCCGGAAAGTCATAAAAAGCGAGCAGTTCTTCTCGGTCTTTCACCAGAATCTCTGCTGCTTTCGGATACTTTTGCTGGTAGGCTTTGATGAAAAACAGAAGGGCGCTCTCTGCCTGCTTTTTTGTTTCTGCTGTATAGATCTGCGTGAGGTGACCTTTTGCCTTCTTCTGAACGGACTTGGGCAGGCGGTTGAGCACATTTGCTGTCTTGTGCACCCAACAGCGTGCGGCTCGCGTCTCGGGATAAACTTCTGCGAGAGCACTCCAGAATCCCATGGCTCCATCGGCAACAGCCAGCTTCGGTCCTTGATCCAGCCCGCGGTGCCTCAGCTCCAGGAGCAACTCTCGCCACGACTGCTTGCTCTCGCGAAAGCCGTCCTCGAGTGCTATAAGCTCCTTCCTTCCATCGGCCGTAGCGCCGATCACGACCAGCAGACACAGTTTCTGTTTATCCATGCGTACGTTTACGTGAATACCGTCGGCCCAGAAATAGACGTAGTGCTTCTCCTTCAGGCTCCGCTTTTGCCAGTCTTCGTGCTCCCTTGTCCAAAGCGTCTTCAGGCGCGCAATCGTCGAGGAGGTCAGCCCTGGGGCATCAGGACCAACAAGGGCCGAGAGCGCTGCCTCAAAGCCGCCCGTTGAAACTCCCTTCAGGTACAACCATGGAATGAGAGCCTCAAGCGAGCGGCTCTTGCGGAGGTAGGCTGGTAGTATCGAACTGCGGAAACCGATTCTATCCTCACCCCGACCCGTACGGTCGCGTATGCGGGGCATCTTTACAGCGACCTCCCCGATACCAGTCAAAATCTTCCTCTCTGGCAGATATCCATTGCGAACGATGCGGTGGCGATTCTCTTCGTCGCGCAGGAACTGGTAGCGCTGGCAGAAAGCTTCAACCTCGGCCTCAACGGCTGTGGCCAGCATCTTTGCGGCCCCTGTTCGCAATACTTCTGTCAACACATCCTCTGTGCTATTGTAGTTCTCGTTCTCGTGTGCGTTATTCGTCTTCATGGGCGGTGTATCCTCCAATCTTCGGATTGACAATGACGTAATCATCATCAGGATACGCCGCCTATACCTTTTTCACCCGTACACAACTTTCGGGGTTAACTCCTGGTACCACGCTCACAAGTTGTTGCTGAGCACCACGCGCCATTGTGCCGCTGTGCTGTAGCACGAACGTGCCGACGCGCCCATGTAGCGTCCCGTTTACGCGTTCAATGGCGACATACGCTGCTGAACCCTCCGTCGTGGTCATCGCCGTAAGCATCTGACCTACACTATGTGCTTCGAGGTCGCCAATAAACTGCTTGTCGATGGTCATGCGGCCTAAACTTGAATCTCCTGATGCCTCATCCGGTGCTTGAGGCGTCAGCTTCACGTCGAAGGTTCCTGTTGCAATCGTCGTCATTTCCGTCTGTGTCAGCGTTGTCGAAGTTAAATCGAGTGGGGATTGTGCAGACGCCAAAGTGCCACTGCTCATGAACAGCAAGGCGCAGGTAAAAATACCACCTGTTGAAAATAATCGATTAATCATAATGGGGGCTGCCTCCTCCTGGTCCCGCATCCGAGCCTGCAGACGCTCCACCTGAACACGCCCGAGTGATTCATCTAACGGACCGCACCTTTGTTTTGCTTAAGAACGCTTTCTCCTGTCGGTTCCGACACATCCAGATCCTCGAGAATCGAAGTCTGTAGCTCTTCGTTCTTTGATGAAATGGAATGTAGCTCCGTGGTCGTTGCACGAGAAGAATCTTCAGAGCCGATCACGAGCCGTTGCAATCGATCCGCCAATTCGGCTAAACGCTCCTTATATCGCCGAGCAGATACGGCAATCATGGCGCGTACGCCTCCAAGGGACAGAACGCCTCCTAGGCCCGCATAAATCAGCTCCGATATTTTGGACACTTCAGGCAAGGAGTGTGCAACCAGCAACGTTAAAAATGATGAGACGCCAAATGCCAGGAAATACATTGCGACTGCGCCTTTGTATTCGTGTTTGAGGCGTATGGAAGTCTTACCCTCGACGGGTCGCATCACCACCTTCAATTCCTCAAAATTGAATCCACTATCTCCTTCCCCAACGGCATGTTTCCATCGCCTGGAATCTCCTACCAATTCTACTTTCCCACTCTTGCCGCTAAATTCCTGCAACTCAATTAGCACCTCTTCCCACTGCTTCTCTGTTACTGCGCCGTCCACGACTCTTGTCTGATCAACTCGAAACGGTGCCCCCGACAAACTCACAGTTTTAGTAGAATCGGGTTCTTGCCCCTCAAGAGCCGCTTCCAACAGATAACGAGAGGGAATTCCAAGCTCATTGGCAATCGACTCTATCTCTGAAAGCGTCAGGTCATGATTGGCGTCTGACAACGCTTCCTCATGTAACTCTGAGGCTCGCTGGACCGGCTTTCCTACTTCCTGCTCGTTGAATTTCATTGGGACTGCAATAGTGAAAAACGGCGTGTGCATTGAGCACGGGACCACCTCAATACGATCATCTACCGATTGTTGATGCAGATGCCATGTGAATGCACACAACAAATAATGTAACTGTTTCCAACCGCCTCAGCCAGTTGTGCGAGCCCGCAATATGACCTTACTGCGCTTCCAATCTTGAGATCTTGGAATCAAACAACCCGAGAACCAAATCTATGATGATCGATGAGGCTCTCTACCGTCTCTCGGACCTTGTTTTTCTTGATCGTGTTCGCTCAGACGGCTTTCCAACTCCTCTATTTTGTCCTCAAGCGGCGCTCTTGCTGCTGATTCACGGTCTTCAATAAGAGTATTGAACTCTGAGACCGTCAGTTCTCGCTCGATCTCAGGCAACAGTTCCGTCGCTTCATTCTTCGAACGATTCCAACGCCTTAATAGCCACACACCCCCAACGCATGTGGTGCAGACAATCAGGGCAAATAGTAGAATGAGCACTGCAATAGACATTTCGAAGTTCCTCTTATTCTGACTACTTCTAATCTAGTGAGTAGGCATTGGACTGTCTAGAATCAAGGCAGCGATGAAGCATTACGGCTGGTCCAGGAAGCGTAAGCCCACTCTTCTGCTTTCGTCCAGCAGCTGTTTTAGCTGTTCTACAATGTCCGGATTGGCGTCAGCTAGATTTGTTGTCTCGTAGGGATCCTGATCAAGATCGTAGAGCTCATATTCAACCTGCTCCAGCCGATTCCGGGCACTGGGAATCAATTTGATGAGTTTCCATGGTCCTCGCCGGATGGAGAAATCTCCGCGGCTCGTGTCTGCAATCAGGGCCGGACGGTTTTTTGCGCCTGTGTCATTGCCTAGCAGCACGGGCCAGATAGTGTAACTGTCCTCCGCGGCATTATCTGGCAGGTCGTAGTTCGTGAATTCGGCGAAGGTTGCCATCATATCTGTCAGGCTGATGGGCACTTCAGAGCGCTTCCCAGCACCGATCTCACCAGGCCAACGAACGATGAAGGGAACCCTGTGACCCCCCTCGTAAGCCGTGTTCTTGCGCCCGCGGAAGGGACCGGCGGAGCGATGCCCATTCGCACCCTGACGAGGCCCATTGTTGCTCGTGAAGATCAGAATCGTATCATTTCGTATTCCCTGACTCTCCAGGGCGCCTCTCACTTCTCCAACCACCCAGTCAACCAGAGCGTTCATGTCCCCGCGCGGACCCTCTTCGCTCGCTCCCTTAATAAAATCGGGAGCGGTGAAGGGAATGTGGGGAGCCGACAAACTGTAATAGAGGAAAAACGGCTTCGCGGGATTCTCGCTCACATGATTGTTGATAAATGCGACGGCTTCCTCGGTCAGCCTCACATCTGCATCTTCCTGCCTCCAATCGGGGACCATTAGTCCTTCAACAACGCCCAGCTGCTCGTTCATCTCTGGCGGCGTCATCACCGTGGGCTCCTCCACCCATCGATCATTTCTGATGAAGGCATATGGGGAATCATTGTTGGGACCTCCAGCATTGCCGAAAAAATAATCGAATCCCAGATCAGTCGGGCCGCCTTTTATGGCCTTACTGAAATCAACCTCATCCTCAGTCATCGTGTACTGATGCCCCCATCGTTCCTGGGGCCTAGCAGGGTACCACAACCCCAGATGCCATTTCCCAACGTATCCGGTCTCGTAGCCTCGCTCCTGCATGAGCTTTCCCCACGTCAGTCGCTCAGGTGGAATAACGGGTGGATCATAGGGCATTACCAGGGAATGCTGCTTGTAGGTTCTCCAGTAAAACCGTCCCGTCATGACTCCATATCGTGTAGGAGTACACACGGCAGCTCCAGAATGTGCATCCGTAAAGGACAGTCCTTCCTCGGCAAGGCGATCGATGTTCGGCGTCGGAATCAACGATTCAGGATTGTAAGACCCTACATCACCCCATCCCATATCGTCGGCCATAATGAAGACTACATTGGGAAGGGGGTGATTGTCTGGTGGCGGACTGCAGGATTGAAGGCAGAAGAACGGGTAGACGATGAATAGATAGGTCATAAACTCCCTGGCAGAACTGCTCACTATTATCCTCTCTTGTTGGCTAACTGTTTCTAATCGTCCAGTTCGTGGTGCTTGGCTCGACTGTAGAGGCAACCTGCTTCGGATGCACGGGCGTCATGGCTTGATCTTTGTGAATGATTTCGCGCACATCAAAGAAAGTAACCGTTTCAGACCGCCTCAGCCAGTCGTGCGAGTCCGCAAAATGCGCTTGATATTTCCAAGAAGGCCCCTGCCTCCGACATTAGGAGTGCATAGATCTAACTCAAAAACAGAGGCACCTCATGGAAACAGTCTATTTCACGGGTATCGATCAGCATAAGCGAACAAGCTTTCTGACCACACTCGATTCAGACGGAGATATCGTACGCTCCGTAAAACTCAAAAACAATCCGGATTCGATTCGGGCCTACTTCCGAACCCTTCCAGGAGAGCACCACGCAACCGTTGAAACGACAACGGGCTGGTACTGGATGAACGATCTGCTCGAACGAGAAGGAGTTGATCTCAGCCTGGCCCACGCCAAGTTTGTCAAGGCGATATCCTACGCGAAGGTCAAAACCGACAAGGTCGATGCGCACACACTGGCTCAGCTGCTCAGGGTGGGATTGATCCCGGAAGCCCACAAAATATCATCGGAGATGCGCGATGTCCGAGACACGCTTCGCACTCGTCTGCACCTGGTCGAGAAACGAGTATCGGCACAAAACTCGGTGCACCGGGTGCTCGAGAAGTTCAACACAGATTCAGTTGATGATTTGCCTGAACTCTTTCGTCTTCAGGCTGGCCTTCACTCCGAACGAGTGGCATTGATCAACGAGCAGATCAAGATGATCGACCGGGCGCTAAATGCCCTTCTTCTTGATAGTGAAGACATTCAGCGACTGCTCTGGATTCCGGGTATTGGAAGGCTGAACGCATTTACGATCTATCTCGAGGTCGATGGCATCGAACGCTTTGCGAGCGTGAAGAACTTCTATTCCTACTGCCGCCTCGTTCCGGGAGCGCATAACTCAGGCGGCAAAACGCGCCACCGATCCTCGAAAGAGGGCAACAAGTATCTCAAGATTGCTTTCTCGCACGCGGCCACGCGGGCCATCCAGTACTACCCCATCGTGAAAAAGTATTATCACCGCATGGCCAGAAAGAAAGGAGCGCCCATTGCCCGTGCGCTCGTGGCCAAAGAAATCGCAAGGTCCGTTTACTTCGTGCTCCAGACGGATAAGCCGTATAACCAACTATTCAAAGGAATGAGATTGGAACGCTCCAAGCTCTCCTCGTGGCCTCGCAGGGCAAGCCCCGATGCATAACCGGATCTGTCCGACAGATCCATGCGCTTGATTGGGAAGCTCAGCGTTCTAACCAGGATCGTATCTGGGACGGCTCACGAGAGCAATCATTCAATAGGAATGATGGGACCGAAAAGGTGTTTGGTTGCCACTAGATGTGGTTATTCGAATCGATACGAAGCGGGCGCCACGCAGAACAGCCTTTGAATCGAACTGCTAGAAAAAAAGCACATGAAAGAGCTACGCCCTATTGACATCGGCCTTCTTAAAGGTGTTATGCGTCGAAGTCAGTAATCAGTGGCAGATTGCAAAGCAGAAGAGTGGCCTGAAAGAATCCGCCAACCATCTTCTTCTTGAACCCATAGAACACTAAGAACGCCACTCCACTCATAAGTAATCCCGGTTGAATCAGAATAGTGTGATCGATACAGAGCACCAATCGTAGCGTGTTTTGAAGAAAGAACGTTCACCTCCGTCTCTGTGTATCCTGTCACGATAGTCGTGCCAGACGACATGGCTGATAACGCAGCTCTAACATCTTGAGCAGATGCATATTGGAGTCTGCCATTCTCATAGAATCGAAACTGAGGTGAGTCAGAGTAAAAAGACCCCATCGTATCCCAGTCTCCCAGTGATGATGCTTTCCGCATTCTTTGGGACGCTCTCAGTACGGACTGAGTTGTGGAGACAATTTGTGACTCGGTCATCGTTGCGTCGGGTGGGCCACAACCGGTAACGCCTGTGGAAAACACGAAAATCGCAAATGGAACTAGTACTCTATGCATGATGGATTGCACCCGTGCTATGAGAGACACATTGTATCTAGAAAACAGTCGGTTTCCCGCCTCTCGTTATGTTGAGGTTTCTGGGGAAGGCTGTAGCTGCATTAGGTCCTGTTTGTCAGTGAACCTGTCCGTTATATCAGCCCCCCGCCTGACCCAAGCAGAAGGCTGAGGAGTTTACGAGGCCCGGATCATTTCGCGTGATACTGTGAGCCTGCATATACAATGTCCGCCGCCTGGGTCGGGATGGGAAACCGGAATCATTATCCGTTTCACGTTACAAACCGGAGTGACTCATGTGCACTAATGTCTTTGTTGGCTGCGATATAAGCAAGGCGACGATCGATGTATGTATCCACCAAGAAAATCGTTCTGCTCGCCAGAAACAGTTTTTAAATACCGCAGCAGGTCATGGCCAGCTCATCAAGTGGATTATGGAGCCTGGAGCGTTCGTGCGTGTGGTGATCGAGGCAACGGGCAATTACAGTCTCGACCTCGCGCTGACCCTTGATTCGTGTTCCGCTGTTGAACTGATGGTAGCCAATCCATCTGCCACGCGTCAGTTTGCACGAGCACAAATGCGCCGATCAAAGACAGACCGCGTCGATGCCGATATGCTGGCCGATTTTGCAAGCCGCATGGTATTTGTGCTCTGGACACCTCCGAAAGACGAGATTCTAGAGCTCAGAGGCATGTCGCGCCGCATGCATGCCCTCACCACAGAGAGAACCCGCGAGCAAGCACGGTTGCACCAAGCCTGTGCAACTGTGACCACATCAGCCATCGTAATCAATGACATCGAGGTGAACATTCGACATCTGGAACGCAGACTCGCCGCCATGCTAGAACAGGCAATTCGTTTAATTGAAGGGCACGACCAGATGAATTCCGCATTTCTGCTACTCACCAGCATTCGAGGAATTGCACAGAAAAGCGCTGTCATGATTCTGCCAGAAATCTTGATTCTGCCCGATGGCATGTCCGTACGTCAGTGGGTAGCACATGCAGGACTTGATCCTCGCAAATACACTTCTGGCGACTCGGTCGCAAAGCGTGAGCGTATTTCAAAGATGGGAAACGTCAAGCTCAGGCGAGCACTCTACATGCCCGCACTCGTAGCCATCAAATGGGAGCCCAACATCATGGCCTTCTACGAACACCTGATCGCCCAGGGCAAAAAACCACTTGTGGCCATCGTTGCAGTCATGAGAAAACTGCTGCACTCCATTTTTGGGATGCTCAAGAACGAAACTCCTTTTAAAGGAGAGAAATTCTACCAGATACCCGCTGTGAAGGCTTGATTTTCAAGAGAGTATATAACGGCTGGCGGACTTGCGGCGAGCATTCGCACGCCTTTCAGAAAGTAATCGTTTCCAACCGGCTCAGCCAGTTGTGCGAGCCCGCAACATGCGTTTGTTATACGGTCCTGTTCCTTTAGATCACTCCGTTCAAGGAAATACTAGATACGATTCCCTTGCCAAGAAATGCTGCTCCACTGCATGCTGCGTACTGTTTGATTTTCGATGTGAAGGCGATCCAGGCTTGTCATACGCGCAGACCTTGCTTCTCTGAGCCCAACACCAGCGGCCTTTTGGGGACTCATTTCAATGCTTCAGTGACTGCTTCGATGAAAGCTGACTGATGGACAAGGTAATCGTCACCCGAAGGACTATTCCACGTGCTGTGAGCAGCAATGACGAGCTCCTCAGCAGGGTCAACATGGATTAGCTGTCCATATATTCCCATCGCTGAATAGGAACCACCATCGTTGAGCCACCAGAGAAAGCCATAGTTGTCAGCGCTCTTCGAAGGAGATGTGGATCGCTCCATCCAATTGGTCGGTAGGGCACTTGAGCCATCGGACAGTTCGCCGTTCCGCATGGCATAAAGGCCCAGACGACCGTAGTCGCGCAAGGTCGCACTGAAACAACAGGCACCGGTTTGCGGGCCGTCGGGGTAAGACATCCAGTTGGCTTCGGATTCCATGCCAAAGGGTTGCCATATTTTCTCTTCCAGATAGGTCGAAAGATCTTCGCCAACAGCCGCCGATACAGCAGCTCCCAACAGATTTACTTCTGCATCGTTGTAATTGAACGACTCCCCTGGAAAGGCATGGCGATTTTTGCTTCCCATAAATCCGACAAGCTCTTCAAACGTCATGTTTCTTGCTGATTGCCAATCAGGATTTGCCTCGTTGAGATTCCATTCCACACCCGACGACATTCGCAGAAGGTTTTCGATGGTAACCTGTTCATACGATGTCCCCTCGAGGACTGGCAGGTAATCAATGATTTTGTTTTCAGTGCTCGTAATGAAACCGTCAGCAATGGCCGCTCCCACCAATAAGGACAAAATCGATTTGGTTACAGACATTGAGCCCCATCGGATTTGATCTGAATTGCCTGCGGCGTACGTCTCCAACACGATCTCACCAAACTTGATTACAAGCAATCCAGTGATGTTGTTGTGCAAGATGAAATCATCTAGATCGTATTGCTTGAATAGTGGCACAACAACCGGATGGCGCTGGTAATTCCATACCCGATATTGAAATCTTGACAACGGTTCGTCGCTGGCCTGCAAAACCAAGACATTATCTCCCAGGCGAACGGTTCGGGAGGTGTAAATGCGGTCATGATTCCTAAACCCTGCCACTTTTTGTTCTGGTGACCAAGCATAGACCTCGTCCCAATCCATCCGGTTTGATTTCGATTCCAGGAATTTATCCTCTTGATCTGGATCCACAAAAGCGGCGCCGGTCATGGGACCGTCCGAATCAAAAAAGACCTGAAACAGGACCATTAGCATAAAAATGCCAATGGGGAGACCGAAGCGCAATATTCGGAGGCGGCCTTGTTTCATTACAACGTTCTGGTCGAGGAGAATTAAAGTAAACTACTGTTCTCAAATGTACAGCTTGTTCGCTGGTTGCTCGTCTCGCCCAACCAATCACTCGATTGATCGAAGCCGCTAGACTCTAAAACAGCGCCTTAAGCTATAAAGTCCTTTGGCGTTCGTACAACCAATAAGGATTCTATTGACAGGACCGTATAACGGCTGGCGGATTTGCGGCGAGCATTCGCTCACCTTCCAGAAAGTAGCTGTTTCAGACCGACTCAGCCAGTCGTGCGAGCCCGCAACATACGCTTGTTAGGCGGCGTGGACTGAGCGATGATCAAACGAGCGACTCGAAGCCCCCGTACGCCATCCGTTTAGCATCAAAACCTGAATTCGATGACTCGATCAAATCCGCCATCCTTGGGTCGGCCGCTACCTTCTCGTTTGCCAGATTACGTGCCTCACGAGAATCGAACACTACCCAGCCGAACACGATGGTTTCATCCTCCGTCGCAGCTACGAGATCGGTGAACGAGCGTGTTCCCTCCAGTATCAAATCGTCACCAACATATTCGCAGTAGTCGAGTGCGCCATGCTCCTTCCAAATCTCTGCAGCCGCTTTCGCAACACGCTTGTACTCGCTTAGACGATCGCGTGGAACGGGAAAGACGAATCCGTCAATGTAATGGGCCATGCCAACTCCGATAGTGGTACTGAGTCTAGTGTATTCAGCCGCCTAACGGCTGGCGGATTTGCGGCGAGCATTCGTTCGCCTTCCAGAAAGTAATCGTTTCCAACCGACTCAGCCAGTCGTGCGAGCCCGCAACATGCGCTTGTTATCCCTCCTCATCTCTTCAAACTAAGAGATGGTCCTGATTCATCGGAGAGTTAACCCCGAAAGTTGTGTACGGGTGAAAAAGGTATAGGCGGCGTATCCTGATGATGATTACGTCATTGTCAATCCGAAGATTGGAGGATACACCGCCCATGAAGACGAATAACGCACACGAGAACGAGAACTACAATAGCACAGAGGATGTGTTGACAGAAGTATTGCGAACAGGGGCCGCAAAGATGCTGGCCACAGCCGTTGAGGCCGAGGTTGAAGCTTTCTGCCAGCGCTACCAGTTCCTGCGCGACGAAGAGAATCGCCACCGCATCGTTCGCAATGGATATCTGCCAGAGAGGAAGATTTTGACTGGTATCGGGGAGGTCGCTGTAAAGATGCCCCGCATACGCGACCGTACGGGTCGGGGTGAGGATAGAATCGGTTTCCGCAGTTCGATACTACCAGCCTACCTCCGCAAGAGCCGCTCGCTTGAGGCTCTCATTCCATGGTTGTACCTGAAGGGAGTTTCAACGGGCGGCTTTGAGGCAGCGCTCTCGGCCCTTGTTGGTCCTGATGCCCCAGGGCTGACCTCCTCGACGATTGCGCGCCTGAAGACGCTTTGGACAAGGGAGCACGAAGACTGGCAAAAGCGGAGCCTGAAGGAGAAGCACTACGTCTATTTCTGGGCCGACGGTATTCACGTAAACGTACGCATGGATAAACAGAAACTGTGTCTGCTGGTCGTGATCGGCGCTACGGCCGATGGAAGGAAGGAGCTTATAGCACTCGAGGACGGCTTTCGCGAGAGCAAGCAGTCGTGGCGAGAGTTGCTCCTGGAGCTGAGGCACCGCGGGCTGGATCAAGGACCGAAGCTGGCTGTTGCCGATGGAGCCATGGGATTCTGGAGTGCTCTCGCAGAAGTTTATCCCGAGACGCGAGCCGCACGCTGTTGGGTGCACAAGACAGCAAATGTGCTCAACCGCCTGCCCAAGTCCGTTCAGAAGAAGGCAAAAGGTCACCTCACGCAGATCTATACAGCAGAAACAAAAAAGCAGGCAGAGAGCGCCCTTCTGTTTTTCATCAAAGCCTACCAGCAAAAGTATCCGAAAGCAGCAGAGATTCTGGTGAAAGACCGAGAAGAACTGCTCGCTTTTTATGACTTTCCGGCAGAACACTGGATCCATCTTCGGAGCACAAATCCGATCGAATCTACGTTCGCGACCGTGCGCCTCAGGACCGCCAAAACGAGGGGATGTCTGAGCCGAGAAACAGCTCTTGTAATGGCCTTCCGTCTATGTAAAGAGGCTCAGAAGAAGTGGAGGAAACTGAATGCACCGCACCTATTGCAACTTGTAAAAAAAGGAATCAAATTCACCGACGGAATTACATCAGAACGACACGCTGCCTAAACCTTCCATACACAACTTTTGGGCATAGCTCTTCATCGGACAGTCTGAACAACAAATAAGGTGGAGTCTTGCGATCTTATCACCCTTAAGAAAGGCTACAAACGATGAGTCGCAAAAGAAGAAACCACAGCAACACATTCAAAGCGAACGTAGCGCTGGCGGCGGTCAAAGGAGATCGCACAATGGCTGAGTTGGCAGACCAGTTCCAGGTGCATCCGAACCAGATTCAGACGTGGAAAAAGAAGCTGATTCAGGACGCTGAAGAGGTCTTTGAAAAAGGGTATTCCAGAAAGCACAACGAGGAGGGCCAGATCAAGGAGCTTCACGCCAAAATTGGCGAGCTTTCGATGGAGAAGGATTTTTTATCCAAAGCGCTCGGTCGCACCCAGTAGGTGAGCGCCGCCAAATGATCGACCGAAACCATAATCTTTCCATCAAACGGCAGTGCAATCTGCTGGAGCTGAATCGCTCAACGGCCTACTACAAGCCGGTGGGCGAGAGCAAAGAGAACCTGGCCGTGATGAAAAAACTGGATGAGCTCTACATCGAACGTCCCACGCGAGGATCGCGCACCATGAAGGATGCGCTCGAGGACAGAGGTATTTTTGTGGGCCGCCATCGAATCCGGCGATTAATGCGTCTGATGGGCCTTATTGCCATTTATCCTAAGAAACGGACCTCGATTCCGGGAAAAGGTCACAAGATTTATCCGTATCTCTTGCGTAAGCTCAACGTGACGCGGCCCCGGCAGGTTTACGCAAGCGACATCACATTCATTCCGATGAAAAGGGGATTCGTTTACCTGGTCGCCGTCATCGACTGGTACAGCCGCAAGGTGCTCTCGCGCCGGATCTCCAATACGATGGACACCGACTTCTGTGTGGAAGCTCTCGAAGAAGCAATCGCCGTGTATGGAGCGCCAGAGATCTTCAATACGGATCAGGGCAGCCAGTTCACACCCGTGGCCTTTACTGATGTTCTGAAGAATCATGACATCAAAATCTCTATGGATGGCAAAGGACGCTGGATGGACAACGTGTTCGTTGAACGTCTGTGGCGTAGCCTGAAATATGAAGAGGTGTACCTTAAAGCCTATGACAGTGTGGCTGAAGCCCGCAAATCCATTGCTGTATACTTCGACTACTTCAATAACGAAAGGCGACACAGCTCACACGGAAGAAAGACCCCTGATCACGTATTTTTTAATCACCAGCCGCTTCAAGAAGCAGCATAATCAATCCGCAAGATTCCACCTAAGACCCTGTCCAGTTTTATAGGACCATCTCTCTATGTTTTGTATCATGCTCAGACGTCTTTCCCCACCTATCTGTGAATGATTGTGAATACGAATTTTCTGCGTTCAATTCTTTCTTCTCTGGTTTGCTGTCTGTTGTTGGTAGTCGCTGTCGGGTGTTCTGATGGTCGATCTGAAGAGTCACATGGTGAATCAGAAGGTGTGTCTGAATCCACTGAGCACGACGGAGAAAACGAGACAGAACATCAAGGTGAATCCCATGACGAAAGTGGCGAAGAAGATGGTACTCAGAATGCTCTTGGTGAGACATACGACCATGTGCGATTGGGCACAAGGCTAATTCTTAACTATGACGAGGAGTCAAATAGATTCCTCGGGTCTGTCGAAAATGTGAGTGACAACACCTTGCATAACGTCCGTGTTGAAGTGCACCTTTCGAACGGGGTTGAACTCGGTCCTACCGAGAGAACTAGTCTGGCGCTTGGTCAAAAAGTTGATGTTTCGCTTCACGCTGGGTCCGGCGATTTTGAGAGCTATAGTGCCCACGCTGAAGTAGGAGGAAATGGCGAGGAAGGTGAACACTCTGTAGAAGGAAGTGCGGAAAGTGAGCACTCCCATGAGGAAGGAGAAGAGCACTAGGACGTGCCATAGGAAGAGTCTGCCAAGGCCCCCACAAGTGAGGAGGGATAACGGTTTGCGATCTGCGGACGGGAGTGTTAGCGACCACAGGCGTTAGACTGACCGCAGAATCGCTTTGTTAGGCCGCTGCGCATCACATATTGGCCTGTAACGCTATGTAAACACCGACTGGGTCTCGAATGACGGCGTGCCCGGCGTCAGTCGATCCCTTGATGATCTCACCGCCGCCCTCGCGAACGAGTCGAAGACTCTCCTCGAAGTCATCGACAGGCAGACTAAGTATCCAAACGGGTGGGATTTCCGCTTTATCACCGCCCGCATGGCAGATTTCCGCCGCAGACACACCGGCGGGTCGCAGCATTTCGAATCCCCCGTCGACGTCGGCCGAGCCTGTCGACCATCCGACGACCTGTTCGTAGAATTCGCACGTCGACGAGACGTCCGAAACCACAAGCGTCAGCCAGGAAATACGACCAACGTTTTCAGGTTGGTCTGCGGCCTCCGATTCGGCCCCAACGACGGGGATTAAGCCGAATGCAGCGCCCATGGGGTCTACAAGAACGGCCCATTGACTTTGACCGTCCTCGCTCTTGCCGTGCATAAGCTCGCTGCCACCAAGTTCGAGGGCGCGTGCCGCACTGGCACCAACGTCGGAAACCTGGAAGTGCGGCATCCATTGCAAGGGGAGAGCCTCGTATTCTGGGGCGCGTGCCCCCAAGCCGATGACCGGTGCGCCTCGATTGTTCCTCAGATCGTCACGCCAAAGGGGGGCACTCCCTGTCGTTAGGATCTGTGAGTAGAAGCTGAGTTCCTGCTCATGCTCTGGCACCGCAATATCTGCGCTGAGGACTCCACCGACGCCGCGGGCAAATGGATTTCGCATGACCACCTCACCTGAATTGAATGCACAAGAAGTTAAACGGGGCTACAACCACAACCCAGTCGGCCTTCTTAAAGGTGTTATGCCGCACGATTCGAATTATGAACAGCAGTTCGACTCACTAGTCCTTGGCTTCGTAAGAAATAGCCAAGAAATGATTCGGTCAAGATGTGTGACAAAGAGTGACCTTCACCGCTCCTTCCCACCACACAGATCTCGTATCCGCTACAAAGTCGATCCATTGCGGATGATTTGTATATACGTTCGAATCCCACGACCGAGATTCTCAACACTGATCTTTTCGTTGGTACCGTGAAAACCAGAGAGGTCATCTGTTTTTTGCACCATCGGATTAAATCGGAATGAGTTTTCTGCGACCCTACTATAGTGCCTGGTATCAGAGCCTGCAATCATAAGCCCGGGCGTCACCACTACCTCTCCATAAATCTGGCGAACCGCGAGATCGATTGCCTTGAATCCGGGTGAATTCCAGTCCGATACGGCAGAGGCGGGTCGACCCGAGCCGTGCTGTCGCACCTCGATGTGTTCACTTTCAACCACAGATTTAACGTGGCTAACAACGCTTTCGACGGTATCGCGAGGATGGATCCTGAAATTAACCGTCGCAATTGCTTCTGAAGGCAATACGTTTGTCTTTACGCTGGCTGACAACATGGTAGGCGCTGTGGTCGTTCTCAGAACTGCGTTTCCGAAGTTGAGCTTAGACATCTGTTTATCAATGACGCTGCGGAAGATCCACAGATTGGCAAAGACCACTTTATAACCGAAGGGCATGAAACGGCTCGCTGAATCGAAAACCTGTAGACTTAAGCCCGTCAAACCGCCGGGAATCGGATGATCTTCAAGTTTTACGATAGCCGCGGAGAGTCTTCCAACAGCTGTCTCAGTAGACGGCATGGACGAATGTCCACCAGACGCCTTGGCTACGATTTCAAGCGTAACACTCCCCTTTTCTGCAACGTTTATCGCGGCTACAAGCGGATCTACTCCGGGAAACATCCCATCGAGAAGGAAAGAACCTTCATCCAACGACCACTCCAAATGTACCGCCTGGCTCTCAAGGTAATTCGCTACGTTCGCCGCGCCGTTGTTTCCACCGAGCTCCTCGTCGTGTCCGAAACTAAGATAAATGGTTCGGTCGGGGACAAAACCCGACTGTATCAATACTGAGGCCGCTTCCATCAATGCGATCACGGCGCTCTTGTCATCCTGGGTTCCGCGTCCCCACACGATGCCATCAACGATTGCCCCATCGAAGGCAGGATGAGACCAATGATCTTCTGTGCCCGGACTGACGGGTACTACGTCGTAGTGGCCACTTAGTAAAATCGGTTTGACGTTCGTCTTTTGACCCGTCCACCGATACAGCAATGTGTAATCGCCCACTATCTCAAGATTCATCACTTCGTGGACTTCTGGATAAGAAAGCTTCAGCCAGTCAATGAAGCCCGAAAATTCATCTGGCATAAAGTCTGCCGCATTCTGGGGGGAGACTGTCTTAAACCTCACCGCTTCGCTCAAATGACGAGCTGCAACCGAATTATCAAATTCGATCTTGATCTCTGATATAGCTTCCCGAGACTCGGGTTGATGAAACCAAGCGCGGACCAGAATCACTGCAATGAACAAGCTGATCATTACCGAAAAGGCACGCCAGATATATCTCTTCAATATTTGCATAGACTGCTGCTGAATACTCATCTAATTCCCAGCCGTGTGGCATTGTATCTAGAAAACAGTCGGTTTCCCGCCTCTCGTTATGTTGAGGTTTCTGGGGAAGGCTGTAGCTGCATTAGGTCCTGTTTGTCAGTGAACCTGTCCGTTATATCAGCCCCCCGCCTGACCCAAGCAGAAGGCTGAGGAGTTTACGAGGCCCGGATCATTTCGCGTGATACTGTGAGCCTGCATATACAATGTCCGCCGCCTGGGTCGGGATGGGAAACCGGAATCATTATCCGTTTCACGTTACAAACCGGAGTGACTCATGTGCACTAATGTCTTTGTTGGCTGCGATATAAGCAAGGCGACGATCGATGTATGTATCCACCAAGAAAATCGTTCTGCTCGCCAGAAACAGTTTTTAAATACCGCAGCAGGTCATGGCCAGCTCATCAAGTGGATTATGGAGCCTGGAGCGTTCGTGCGTGTGGTGATCGAGGCAACGGGCAATTACAGTCTCGACCTCGCGCTGACCCTTGATTCGTGTTCCGCTGTTGAACTGATGGTAGCCAATCCATCTGCCACGCGTCAGTTTGCACGAGCACAAATGCGCCGATCAAAGACAGACCGCGTCGATGCCGATATGCTGGCCGATTTTGCAAGCCGCATGGTATTTGTGCTCTGGACACCTCCGAAAGACGAGATTCTAGAGCTCAGAGGCATGTCGCGCCGCATGCATGCCCTCACCACAGAGAGAACCCGCGAGCAAGCACGGTTGCACCAAGCCTGTGCAACTGTGACCACATCAGCCATCGTAATCAATGACATCGAGGTGAACATTCGACATCTGGAACGCAGACTCGCCGCCATGCTAGAACAGGCAATTCGTTTAATTGAAGGGCACGACCAGATGAATTCCGCATTTCTGCTACTCACCAGCATTCGAGGAATTGCACAGAAAAGCGCTGTCATGATTCTGCCAGAAATCTTGATTCTGCCCGATGGCATGTCCGTACGTCAGTGGGTAGCACATGCAGGACTTGATCCTCGCAAATACACTTCTGGCGACTCGGTCGCAAAGCGTGAGCGTATTTCAAAGATGGGAAACGTCAAGCTCAGGCGAGCACTCTACATGCCCGCACTCGTAGCCATCAAATGGGAGCCCAACATCATGGCCTTCTACGAACACCTGATCGCCCAGGGCAAAAAACCACTTGTGGCCATCGTTGCAGTCATGAGAAAACTGCTGCACTCCATTTTTGGGATGCTCAAGAACGAAACTCCTTTTAAAGGAGAGAAATTCTACCAGATACCCGCTGTGAAGGCTTGATTTTCAAGAGAGTATATAACGGCTGGCGGACTTGCGGCGAGCATTCGCACGCCTTTCAGAAAGTAATCGTTTCCAACCGGCTCAGCCAGTTGTGCGAGCCCGCAACATGCGTTTGTTATGAGTCGAGGCTAAAGGTTTGAAAAAGCAATCGAATCTCCGCGCGATTCTATTGTTCAATACTCTCCTTCAGGGATTTTCCCTCCAACCGGACTTCCTCCACCTTACTCACAGCCCATCTGGCGCTTTTGTCACCACCTTGCGCAGCTCTAACGATCGTATCCAGAATCGAACGATTTTGTTTATGACGCTCACTTCGTTCTTCGTCAGTATCAAAGTAGAAGTTAGTGTTGCTCAACGCTGCGTTTGCAACTAAATAAGTGTATTGGGGCGTTGCTATTTCAGGGACTCCAAAAATGTGGTTGTATAGCAATAACTCGTGGACCTTTGGATACACACTTTTTTCAGAAATGAACTCTCCTGGCCTGAACCAGCCATCAAAAATCTCTTCTGGTGTTTGATACTCGCTTGTCAATAGGTACTGCACGTGCGTATCCAACAGTTGCATTTCGACTAGTTCACCCGAGACGGTTCGTATTTGAGTGACATCTGGCCGCCTGTCCGTCGTTCCCGCCCAGATTATCACAATTAATGCGGCGAGTATAGATCCAGTCTGAATGCTTTTCACGAGCGTTCCTCCGTTGAGTGTCTGTTTGACCAAATTGCGACGTACACGTCTAAATCCATGTGCCATAGTAGAGATGGTCCTATAAAACTGGACAGGGTCTTAGGTGGAATCTTGCGGATTGATTATGCTGCTTCTTGAAGCGGCTGGTGATTAAAAAATACGTGATCAGGGGTCTTTCTTCCGTGTGAGCTGTGTCGCCTTTCGTTATTGAAGTAGTCGAAGTATACAGCAATGGATTTGCGGGCTTCAGCCACACTGTCATAGGCTTTAAGGTACACCTCTTCATATTTCGAGTTAACCCCGAAAGTTGTGTACGGGTGAAAAAGGTATAGGCGGCGTATCCTGATGATGATTACGTCATTGTCAATCCGAAGATTGGAGGATACACCGCCCATGAAGACGAATAACGCACACGAGAACGAGAACTACAATAGCACAGAGGATGTGTTGACAGAAGTATTGCGAACAGGGGCCGCAAAGATGCTGGCCACAGCCGTTGAGGCCGAGGTTGAAGCTTTCTGCCAGCGCTACCAGTTCCTGCGCGACGAAGAGAATCGCCACCGCATCGTTCGCAATGGATATCTGCCAGAGAGGAAGATTTTGACTGGTATCGGGGAGGTCGCTGTAAAGATGCCCCGCATACGCGACCGTACGGGTCGGGGTGAGGATAGAATCGGTTTCCGCAGTTCGATACTACCAGCCTACCTCCGCAAGAGCCGCTCGCTTGAGGCTCTCATTCCATGGTTGTACCTGAAGGGAGTTTCAACGGGCGGCTTTGAGGCAGCGCTCTCGGCCCTTGTTGGTCCTGATGCCCCAGGGCTGACCTCCTCGACGATTGCGCGCCTGAAGACGCTTTGGACAAGGGAGCACGAAGACTGGCAAAAGCGGAGCCTGAAGGAGAAGCACTACGTCTATTTCTGGGCCGACGGTATTCACGTAAACGTACGCATGGATAAACAGAAACTGTGTCTGCTGGTCGTGATCGGCGCTACGGCCGATGGAAGGAAGGAGCTTATAGCACTCGAGGACGGCTTTCGCGAGAGCAAGCAGTCGTGGCGAGAGTTGCTCCTGGAGCTGAGGCACCGCGGGCTGGATCAAGGACCGAAGCTGGCTGTTGCCGATGGAGCCATGGGATTCTGGAGTGCTCTCGCAGAAGTTTATCCCGAGACGCGAGCCGCACGCTGTTGGGTGCACAAGACAGCAAATGTGCTCAACCGCCTGCCCAAGTCCGTTCAGAAGAAGGCAAAAGGTCACCTCACGCAGATCTATACAGCAGAAACAAAAAAGCAGGCAGAGAGCGCCCTTCTGTTTTTCATCAAAGCCTACCAGCAAAAGTATCCGAAAGCAGCAGAGATTCTGGTGAAAGACCGAGAAGAACTGCTCGCTTTTTATGACTTTCCGGCAGAACACTGGATCCATCTTCGGAGCACAAATCCGATCGAATCTACGTTCGCGACCGTGCGCCTCAGGACCGCCAAAACGAGGGGATGTCTGAGCCGAGAAACAGCTCTTGCAATGGCCTTCCGTCTATGTAAAGAGGCTCAGAAGAAGTGGAGGAAACTGAATGCACCGCACCTATTGCAACTTGTAAAAAAAGGAATCAAATTCACCGACGGAATTACATCAGAACGACACGCTGCCTAAACCTTCCATACACAACTTTTGGGCATAGCTCTCATATTTCAGGCTACGCCACAGACGTTCAACGAACACGTTGTCCATCCAGCGTCCTTTGCCATCCATAGAGATTTTGATGTCATGATTCTTCAGAACATCAGTAAAGGCCACGGGTGTGAACTGGCTGCCCTGATCCGTATTGAAGATCTCTGGCGCTCCATACACGGCGATTGCTTCTTCGAGCGCTTCCACACAGAAGTCGGTGTCCATCGTATTGGAGATCCGGCGTGAGAGTACTTTTCGGCTGTACCAGTCGATGACGGCGACCAGGTAAACGAATCCCCTTTTCATCGGAATGAATGTGATGTCGCTTGCGTAAACCTGCCGGGGCCGCGTCACGTTGAGCTTACGCAAGAGATACGGATAAATCTTGTGACCTTTTCCCGGAATCGAGGTCCGTTTCTTAGGATAAATGGCAATAAGGCCCATCAGACGCATTAATCGCCGGATTCGATGGCGGCCCACAAAAATACCTCTGTCCTCGAGCGCATCCTTCATGGTGCGCGATCCTCGCGTGGGCCGCTCAAGGTAGAGCTCATCCAGTTTTTTCATCACGGCCAGGTTCTCTTTGCTCTCGTCCACCGGCTTGTAGTAGGCCGTTGAGCGGTTCAGCTCCAGCAGATTGCACTGCCGTTTGATGGAGAGGTCGTGGATTGGGTCGATCATTTGGCGGCGCTCACCTACTGGGTGCGACCGAGCGCTTTGGATAAAAAATCCTTCCCCATCGAAAGCTCGCCAATTTTGGCGTGAAGCTCCTTGATCTGGCCCTCCTCGTTGTGCTTTCTGGAATACCCTTTTTCAAAGACCTCTTCAGCGTCCTGAATCAGCTTCTTTTTCCACGTCTGAATCTGGTTCGGATGAACCTGGAACTGGTCTGCCAACTCAGCCATTGTGCGATCTCCTTTGACCGCCGCCAGCGCTACGTTCGCTTTGAATGTGTTGCTGTGGTTTCTTCTTTTGCGACTCATCGTTTGTATCCTTTCTTGAGGGTGATAAGATCGCAAGACTCCACCTTATTTGTTGTTCAGACTGTCCGATGAATCAGGACCATCTCTTTCTACCGATACTATAGGAAATTATAGATCAAGTGAGCCATGAAATACCTTTGGGGAGCAATTATTGCGATCGTTGTTGTTCTGGCAGCCGACTACGGCTATGTCGTATACCAAACGAAGAAAATGAACACTGCTGACCATCAAATACAGATGGTAAACGAAGGGCGATGGTGTCCGGTGCACGCTTATCACAAGCTCGTCCACGAAGGCCGACAGGCGGAAGCTGATTCGTTTGCCACTGTTTACATCCAAAGGCTGGATGGTCAAGTAATGTCTCACGCAAAGCAACTTCCGACGGAATCAAGAAGTGATTATCTCGAGCGCATCAACCGTGGAAGATCACTCATGGGATTTACGCAAATCGACGAAGCTGAATTATTTGACGGTGCGTAGAACATTTACTCTACGGATCAGCGAGAGCACGATTTTTTGGATCGATTGCTTCCGAAGAGGAAATAAGTGTAACCGTTACAAAGGCTTAACACAAATAGGGGTTCGAATCAATACTGGATTGAAGCATCAATCCTGATCGGCCTATCATCCGTCCACATATCACTCTCGGCGCCTATCACTCGTCCAGATATCGTCCTAACCGCATATCACAATCCCCCTTTCGGGTTACGATGAGTATCGTTTGGGGTCCTTCTGAAAAAATGACGACTGATGGAAGAATCAGGGCGTCGTCCTGGACAGCTGCGGGCAATGGTGCATGCTACGTGTCGAAGGAAAAATTTCGCGCAGTCCACTGAGGCGACCTACTGGTCGTGGATCAAGCGCTTCATCCGTTTCCACGGTACGCGCCACCCAGACGAATTGGGATCGGATGATATTAACCGATATCTGAGCCATCTGGCTACAGCGCGACGCGTGGCTGCTTCTACCCAAAATCAGGCGCTCAATGCCATCGTATTCCTTTACAGAGATGTTCTCGATCATGATCTCGCTGAGTTCGGGTCATTCATCAGGGCTCGTAAGCCCAAGCGGCTTCCGGTTGTTCTGAGTCGGGACGAAGCGCGTTTGTTGCTCTCGCATCTCAGTGGCCAGGCGGGATTGGTAACGCGGATGCTCTATGGTTCAGGATTGCGGATAACAGAAGCCTTGACGCTTCGTGTTAAGGACATCGATTTCGCCTATTCGGTGTTGCGAATCACGGCTGCCAAGGGACAAAAAGATCGGGTAGCCATCCTTCCTGACTCCGTGGTTCCGTTTCTGACGAAGCAACTGATGTTGGTGAAACAGATTCATCAGGCAGATCTGGAAGATGGATATGGAAATGTTTTACTTCCGTATGCGTTTGACCGAAAATCTCGCAGCGCGGCCAGGGATTTTAGCTGGCAGTATGTCTTTCCCTCTTCAGTTCTTTCGGCAGACACAAAGACTGGCGAAATCACGCGCTATCACATGTCTCCTTCTACGGTGCAGAAGGCGGTTAAACGGTCGGCGAAAGAGGCGGGAATTCTGAAACGGGTGACGTGTCATACTCTCCGTCACAGTTTCGCGACCCACATCCTGGAGTCGGGCACCGATATTCGAACGGTTCAAGAGCTGCTCGGGCACTCCACCATAAAAACGACGATGATTTACACACACGTGCTCGGCAAAGGTCTGCACGTGCGGAGCCCGCTGGATTGATAGCGTCCTTGAAGGGGCCCCTTTCAAGTCGTCACATTCGAATGATCTTTTGTTCAGATTCTGTCAGATTTGTCTTGACACACATATTTCATATATGTTAATATGTTGACCCTTTTCGATCCCACTTCGTGTGTACCGGGGTACACACGTGAATAGTTAGGCCGGTATATCGGCCCTGGTGAGCTCCTATGGCCGATTACGGACATAATCTGTTGGGTTGTCTGACGATCAAACATTTCCCCGCCTGGGCTATCTCGCTTATGCGGCACCATGACGCCGTGCGCCCCCTCGTCGTGCAGGAGGATGACCATATCATCGCCCTCAATCGGGCCGCTGCAGCCCGAAATCTGGAAACCGGCATGACGGCTGCCAGGGCCACCGCGTTGTGCCCCGAGGCAGCCCTCTACGTGCGCGACCCCGTTGCCGAGTTCAGCGCCTGGGAGTATGCACTCGAGCACATGAACCGCATCACTCCGTTCATGGAAAGCGACACGCCCCGCATGTGGTTCGCAGCCGATGCAGATGAAGTGCGCACATGCGCGCGTTTTCTGGGGGCCTCGATTGGGTTCGCCCGGCACCGATCAACGGCCTGGCTTGCATCCATTCAGGCTGGCGCGGGCCAGGTTCTGACGGTAGCCGAGGAAGAGACAGACTCGTTCCTGGACGCCTTTCCCACACCATTCCTGGAGGAGGCCGGGTTCAGCTTCGACTGCATCGAAGGCCTTCAGCTGTTGGGGTGTGCCCATCTCGGTATGGCGCGCGCGATGAGCGCGCGCCATCTCACGCTCTCCTATGGCGAGGAGGGCGCCTTACTCGATGCGCTGCTTCACCCCGATGATGAGACGGCCATCCCCCTCTTTCGTCCTTCCCCATGCATCCGAAAGCATTTCACGCTCTTCGCGCCGTGCTACGATGTCCCCTATGTCATTCCGATCATCCACCGGCTTGCCCAGAAGGCCCACGAGAGTCTGCGCTCGAACATCGTGGGGCAGGTCCGCATTGTGTTGCATCTCGAAGGTCACCCACCCGAGCATGCCTCGCGCGTGCTCACCCATCCGACGGCGAGGCTCGATGCGATCGTCCGTTTCGCTGAGCGACTGGTCGATGGCATGTTTGCCGACATGAAGCAGACCAAGGGCCGGGTAGGCATCGAGCGGGTCGAACTCGTGCTCGCTGGCCTGCTAACGGGAGACATGATCCAGATGTCCCTCTTCGACCGGAAGCGGCGCCAGGTAAAAGCGGCCGTGAGCAAGGTGCATCGCCGGTTTCCACGGGCCCTCAAACGATCCCTTGTACGCGAGGGAGCACATTTTCACGAAGACCGCTACAGTTATGTGGTCTGGGAATAGCAATCATCAGGCATAGTGTTGAAGAGAAGTAGAAGGCAGACCGACATACGATTTGAAGGAGACCGCCCCACGATTCTTGTCCGGGATACGCGCCGCTATGAGGTGCGCGAGGTCATCGAGCAGTGGGACGTGCGCGGCACGTGGTGGGCCGGCGAAAGGCACAGGCGCTATGTGACCCTGCGCACAGATGAGGGCACGTTCGACGTGGCCCGGGACATGAAGACAGGCCAGTGGACGCTTGTGGGGGTCTACGACTGATGTTTGTTCATCTGCACGCGCGTAGCTGGTTTTCTTTTCGGGCCGCAGGATCGCCGCCCGAGGCCCTTGCCGCCGAAGTCGCCCGCCTCGGCATGACCTGTGCCGCCATCACCGATCGCCACGGCGTCTACGGGGTGGTGCGCTTCCAGCAGGCATGCAAGGAGCACGGTATTCGGCACATATTCGGGGCCGAAGTGCCCATCGATGGACGCTCGCTCATTCTCCTGGCCAAGAACCGCGATGGGTACGCCAATCTGTGTCAGCTCCTGACGATTGCCCACCTGTCAGGCGCCGCACGTGGTTCGCGCGATGAGCCATCGGCCAGCCTCGAAGACCTTGCAGCGCATCAGGCTGACCTGTTTTGTCTGACGGGCACGGACGAGGGACAGCTGTATTCCTTGATTGATGATGCGCGCACGCACGATGCGCAGAATTGGGTGGGGCAACTCCACGATGTGTTCGGCAACAGGCTCTCCATCGAAATATCTCACCAGCGCCGCATGGGAGATGACCGGCGGCTGGCGCGTCTCATCCGCCTCTCGGAAAGAACCGGCGTGCCGACCGTTGCCACGGGCGATGTGCGCTTCGCCGTGCCCGCGCACTACTGGCGCTACGACCTGCTCACCTGCATTCGCAACGGCATCACGGTGTTCGAAGACCACGCAGAGCGCCCCAGCAATGCCATGGCCTACCTGCAGCCTGAGGCCGAACTCTCCCGGAGGGGACTGCCGGCGGATGCGCTGCACCGCACAGGAGAAATTGCAGAGATGTGTCATGTCGACCTCATTCCCGGTCACATCATCCCTCCGGGTGCGCGTCTTCCCGACGGCGCGACTTCAGATGAACTCTTCCTGCAAAAAGTCGAGGCCGGATTCGCCCTGCGTTATCCAGAAGGGGCCGAGCACCGAGAAACCGCCGCCGAGCGGCTGAAGAAGGAAATCGACATCATCATGGGGCTCGACATCCATGACTTCTTCCTGGTGGTAAATGAGGTCGTCGAAGAGGCCCAGCGCCGTGGTATTCGGTGCCTGGGCCGTGGGTCGGCCGCCAACTCGATCGTCACCTACCTGCTCGACATCACCCGGGTCTGCCCGATCGAACACAACCTGCTCTTCGAGCGATTTCTGCACCGTGGCCGCAAAGGCACCCCGGATATTGATCTGGATTTTGATTCGAGCCGCCGCGGCGAAATCATCGAGTGGATGGAGGAGCGTTTCGGCGCCGATCACACGGGCATGTCCGCCACCATCGACCGCTACCTGACCAAATCGGCTGTCCAGGACACGGCCAAGGCGCTCGGCTGGCCGGCCGAAATGGCCGTGCAAATGTCCAAGCGCTGCAGCCACGCCCTTCCGACCGAAACGCAAAATGCAGACCACATCGAAAGCGTGGCCGGTGGCCCTTCTCCCCTGCTTCGGATTCTGCTGAGCGCCTCGACAGCGCTCTTGAACTGCCCCCGCCACCTGGGTCAACATTCGGGCGGCATGGTCCTCACGCGCGCACCCATGCGAACCTTCTCCCCTCTGCAGGAAAGCGCCAATGGCGTGCGCATCGTGCAGTTCGACAAATATGATCTCGAGTACCTGGGGCTCGTGAAACTGGACGTGCTGGGACTGCGCATGCTTGGAGCGGTCTCCGAAGCCGTAGACATCGTCGCTGACCGGCAGGGCGAGATGATTGACCTCGACCATATGTCTTTTGACGACGACCGCGTCTACGACATGATCTGCGAGGGCGATGTGTTGGGGCTTTTCCAGATCGAATCCCCCGCACAGATGAGCGCCGGCGCGCGCATCCAGGCCCGTTCCATGCAGGATCTCATCAAACAGATCTCCCTCGTGCGTCCGGGCCCCATCCAGGGCGGCCTGATGCACCCGTTCATCCGGCGCCACAAAGGCCTCGAACCGGTGCGCTACGACCATCCGCTGCTTGAAGAAATCCTGCACGACACCTACGGCGTGATTGTTTTTCAGGAGCAGGTCCTTGAGGTCGCCCATCGTTTTGCCGGTTGGTCGCTCGATGAGGCGGATACGTTCCGCCGTCTTATGTCCCGCTTTAGGGACGCTTCAGAAATGGAGGGAATGCGGGAGAGCTTTGTGACATCGTCTATGAAGAACGGTGCCAGCCGCCGCATCGCCAATCGCGTATTCGATCAGGTCTCCAAGTTTGTGGGGTACGGATTCTGCCGCTCTCACGCCGCTTCATTCGCCCTCACGGTCTATCACAGCGCCTATCTGAAGGCCCACTACCCGGCGGCTTTCTTCGCCGCGTTGATGCAGCATCGCCCGGGCATGTATGCCCAGATGACCCTCGAGCAGGATGCCCGGCGGCACAAGGTCCGCGTTCTCGTTCCTGACATCAACGCTTCCGGTTTGCGCTTTGACCTCGAAAACACGCACTATGTCTGGGCGATCCGCAAGCCGCTGACATCGGTCAAAGCGGTATCCGATGGCCTGGCCCGTGACATTGTCCTCGAGCGCCAGTGCGGCTCGTTCACCAGTATCGAGGATTTTTTTCATCGGGTTCCGGCTGGCGAGGATGAAATGAAAGCCCTCACAAAGGCCGGGGCCTTCGACCAGCTTGAGGGCGCTAACCGCACGGCCCTCTACAAACTGCAGGTTCTCACGCGCCGGTACGCAGCGAGCGGGCCGGTAACAGAACCGACCCTCCTGGACCTGAAGGCGCTGCACGAAAAAGACATCCCTGCCCTTCCCGGAATCACGCTCCGTACGCGCCTGGAGTGGGATTTGCGCACCCACAGCGGCCCCCGCGTACATCCCATGGTCGTGCTGCGCGGGCACCTGTCCGACTATGAAATTCGGCCCATCGACATGGCCCGGCAGTTCGGCAACACCCTACCCTATGACGAGCGCAAACCTCCAACAATGACAGCGGCAGGCCTGGTCATGTTCAGGCAGCGCCCCCGGACGGCGAAGGGTACGATGTTCATCTTCCTGGAGGACGAAACGGGCTACATTCAATGCATCTGCCGGCCCGATATTCGTGAACAGTTCGGGGGCATTCTCACCGAAAGTGCCCTGATTGTCCAGGGTGAAGTGCAGGCGGTAGGACTCTGGCGTGGAATCATGGTCAAACAGGCCTGGGCATTGTCGGGAGTAATAGGAGGATACAAGGGCGCCCACGGAGGACGGACGTTTGGACGGGATGATCGTGAGGTTACCTTTGAAAAAGGGAGAAAGACACTCGAGCGCATCGTATGATTTAGACATCGTATGATGTAGAAAAGAAGACTGTAGGGGTGGGAGAAGATGTGTGGACGAATTGTAAATCGAGCCGATCCCGGATACCTCAGAGAATACTTTGATGAAGCGGCGGTGGCCGACATCCTCGAAGGATCAGGTGTCCTTGGGCGCTACAACATTACTCCGGGAAGCTACCTGCCGGGAGTGCGGGTGGATGAAAACGGCGGTACGACCTGGTCACTGATGCGATGGGGACTCATACCCAGCTGGGCGAAGCCCGATCGCATACCGGATCGCACATTCAATGCCCGAAGCGAAACCGTCGCTGAAAAACCCAGCTTCAGAAATGCGTACGCCAACAGAAGATGCGTAGTACCAATCAGCGGCTACTATGAATGGACGGGGGCAAAGGGGGCAAAACAACCTCACTATTTTCATCGGTCTGACGAAGAAATAATTGCGCTGGCCGGAGTGTGGGAAACATGGCGATACGAGGACAATGTCGTTGAATCGTGCACCATATTAACCACTCAGGCTGATACGTTTTTAAGCCAGTACCACCACCGGATGCCGGTATTCTTAAAACGTGAAGATACTGAAGAATGGATGTTCGGAAATCCGTCGGAATTAAAAAGACTGTTTAATACTGTCGAGACCGATCCGCTCACGGTCTACCCGGTTTCGAGAGAGGTAAACAACGGCAGGGTAGATTACCCTGGGTTGATCGATAGAATAGAACTCGCTGACGACAGGGAATAAAAAAGGGGAGAAAGAACCAATCTTCCTCCCCTTTAAAACCAATATCAAGGTCAGATCCAAAAGAGCTTACACAGCGAAATTTTCCTTTTTCTTTCCTTTTGCCACCTCAGCGGTCAACCAACGCGGCATGCGACCACGACCTGACCATGCGTTGGCGGCATTTTTAGGATCACGGTATTTAACTTTCGCGCGAGCCCTTTTGCGGGTTGGTTTAGAACCAAAAAGGTCTTCTACTGAATAACCAGCATCTGCAGCCATCTCGGCAATCTTTTTACGTGTTTCGTCTTTATCCGCCTCTGCCCTGCTGTCCATTTCTTTCGAAATATCTGCCTGAAGCCTGACGAGTTCTGTACGTGATAGTTTTGAAAGGTTCATAATTAATAATCTACTGAACTGAATAATAACCGGAGAATCTAATTAAGGATGTATTTTTATACAAACGCAATACAAAAATAGTTATTCCGGTATTAATTCGTTGGACGTATTTTCTAATGGATGAGCGCGCTCTTGGCGCAGCTGTGCCAATCCACCCTGGCTTAGCGAGTCTCACGCCTGAACCACACGTTTAAGTCCGAATACCTGTTGTAATCCACCCCTTCACTTGTTTATTTTTCGATCTACGGCAGCCAAATGCTTTTCCCGGGACTCCGGAGCGATGGTATTTTCTGCCTTCCCCTCATTCTGCCTTCCCCTCATTCTGCCTTCCCCTCATGATGTATTGCTCGATTGGTGTTTAACATGATTCACGCCCAGGCTCTCTCGATTGGCGAATCGGTGCACCAGATTTCGGCACTCATCGCCCTTTCCGTAAATGGAACCGACATCGAAAATCTACCGACAGGCTTAAGCCTGTCCGAAGAAGACGATTGGAGTGATGAAGACATTGACAGTGATGACGACTTTGACGAGGATGATTACGTCTTCGACGATGAGGAAGACGGTGAGGATGGTGAAGACGAGGACAAGCCCGACGATGACGACGACTGGGATGAAGAGGATTCTGACCGGTAACATGTCCCTCTGAATCGGGCACCGACAACATTAACTCAGAAAGGGCATTCTTTCATCCTACCGGGAATGGTCGGTCGCGCGCAGTCGTCAAAAAGAAAAATTATAAGGGTATGTGACGATGAATCGATCCAGTGCGCCGGTCCTCGCTATCGCGGCGGTTTTTCTTCTATTGCAGGGATGTGCTGGCTCATCACGCCTCGCTAGCGATTCCCCTTCCAGACAGGTCTTTGCCGATGCAGACCTCGTAGAGTGGGTTGATCGGCTACAGGAATACGAAAACGAGCGCCTTCGGGTAGGTGCCATGCACGATGATGATTTCGTGTATATCGCCGTCAACACTACCAACCGAGGCCTCATTCAGTCGATCATGACGGGTGGTTTGACGTTCTCGTTCAACAATGTCGGCGACAAATCAGAAGAAATAGGACTGAAATATCCCCTCGGAATCCGGGATGTCAGAGAAGCAGGTCGTGGCTCCTCTCTACCTCAGGATCAGAATGGAAGAAACGAGCTGCTCTATCGGGCCACGCTGGAAATGAATCTGTACTTCGAGGAGGACAAGCCGATTCGAAGTAATGTTCGCAGCAACGGCGAGTTTGCTGCAGCCGCCTCCTATGACTTCGGGGCTCTCTCGGTTGAGCTGATCATTCCAAGAAGTTCAGATGTCGGATCGGACCTGTTTCTGTCACCGTTGGACGGTGTGACGTTCGGTCTGGGTATACAAACCATGGACATGTCTGAAACGAGGAGCCAGCAGGGCGGAGACCAGGCAGGAGCACGAGGAATTGGAGGTCGCGGAGGCGGTGGCCGAGGAGGTGGCGGTCGTGGTAGAAATGGCGGCGCCGGGCGCGGGGTGGATCTCTCTCCTATAGACCTCTGGCTTTCGGTAGAGCTGGAGTCCAACTAATTTGAGTAACGCAGGCTGATTTGAGCAACGCGGGGCGGGGGTAGGGGTGGGGGCGGTGCCCCCACCCCGCTTCTGGATTGTATCTTCTCAGTGTTGATCACTTTCCCGATGTACGCCCATGGAGTCCTTCCTGTCTTTCTTTCAGGATATTCCCTCCTCGTATCGGTCTTTCATTCTTGCCTCGGGCCTCCTCTTTTTCTGGATCGTCGAGGGCCTATTTCCTCTCTTTCGATTCTCCTACCGTCGGTATCGACATGCGGCGCTGAATCTGGTATTCACACTCACGACGCTTGTGGTGAACTTCTCGCTGGCATTCCTCATCGTGAATACGGCGGATCTAGCCACCACTTTTGAGTTTGGAGCCATGAACCTGCTTCCCAGTCCTCTTTGGCTGTCCGTCCTGATAGGAGTGCTCGTACTTGATTTGATTGGTGCCTGGCTGATTCATGTGATTGAGCACAAGGTTCGGTGGATGTGGAAATTCCATCTGATCCATCACACCGACACATCGATCGATGTTACTACCGCCCTGCGTCATCACCCCGGAGAGAGTGTTTTTCGCGCCGCCTTTACGATGATCGCCATCCTGGCAGCCGGTGCGCCAATTGGCGTCGTGTTTATCTATCAGACCGCTTCTGCTCTGCTTTCGCAATTCAATCACGCAAACATCAGACTTCCGAAACAGCTCGATAGGGCGTTGTCATGGGTCATCGTCTCGCCTGACATGCACAAGGTACACCACCACTATACGCAGCCACTTACGGATACAAACTACGGCAACATTTTCGCGTTCTGGGATCGCGTCTTTCGAACGTTTGCTGAAGTAAAAAACAATTCTGATCTCATTTACGGAATCGACACGCACATGAATCCGGAAGAAAACGACGAGCTGGGAAACCTGATGGCCATTCCGTTTCAGAAATACCGTCCTGCTCAAGGGTCCAAGTTCTCTGGCCATTGGTTTGTCAGTGGCATTGGTGGTTTATTGATGCTCACCGCTAACAAGGCACCTCGCGCGCCAATGCTCGCCCTCAACATCCTGGTCTCGCTGGTAACTGGCTACATTGTGGTCGGGATCATTCTGGCTCCGATATTCAGTTTCACGCAAATCCACAAGATCGATCCCGCGGCCCGCGGAGCGTCTCTCGGATTTCGTCTTATCGTGCTTCCCGGTCTGGCCATGCTCTGGCCATTGATTGCTCTCAGAGTGGTTCGTGGCGCTTCGCCGCCAACGGAAAAAACAGCTCATAAGGAGCTCTGGGGGGACAAGCCATGATTGAGCCTCTTCGAACCTGGCATCGCCTGACATTCGTCCTGTTGGCCCTCGTTCTTACCATAATTCTGGCACTGGCGGTTTCTACCCGGATGGCTGCTGATTCAGCTGTTCAGCAGCCCGTCATGGAAGAGGTCGACTGATGCCGAACAGCTATCAGGCCGTCGGTTTCAACCGGCAGAAGCGCAACTACGATATCGTCGTCGGATCAGCGATTCTGTCGTATATCATTCTGTTCTGGGTGGTCGGTGCCATTCTGTACCCGGCTTCAGCTCCAGAGACGATCCTTATCCGTGCCTTCTCTACTGCCGCCTTCGGCCTGTTACACATCATCCTATCCATCGGGCCCCTTTCTCGTCTCAGCACGCGATTTCTCCCATTGTTGTACAACCGGAGACATCTGGGCGTGATGATGGCCCTCGTGGCATCGGCACACGCCGCCATTACCATCCTTCAGTTCCACAGCTTCGGCGAGCTACATCCGCTGATGAGCGTGCTCACGGGCGATGGCTCTTACTTAAACCTGTCCAATTTTCCATTCCAGCCATTTGGCCTTCTGGCCCTGGTGATCCTGCTTCTAATGGCCACGACCAGCCACGATTTCTGGCTCGTTCAGCTCAGTGCACCGACCTGGAAACGACTCCACATGCTGGTATACCTGGCATATGCCTCGCTCGTGGTCCACGTCGTCTTCGGAATCGGACAGCACACCGAATCCTGGACCCCGATTGTCATTACGGGTCTGGGAGCCACATGGATCGTTTCGATCCACCTTCTCGCTTCCTTTCGGGGTCGACCGAAGGCGCCGCGCGAGGCGGTGGTAAATGGCTTCGTCGACGTCTGTGCACTGGGCGATATCGCCGAAGGACAAGCCATCGGAGTCCTGATATCAGGAGAGCGGGTTGCCGTATTCAAGAATGAGCGAAAGATATTCGCCGTTTCAGGGGTGTGCCAACATCAAAACGGTCCGCTCTCGGAAGGCCGCATCATTGACGGGTTGATCACGTGCCCGTGGCATGGATTTCAATACTGTCCTTTGGATGGCAAGTCCCCCGAGCCATTCACCGAGCTGATCCCGACGTTTGAGGTGAAGTTGGATGGTGCCCGCGTCCTTGTCGCGACCTCCCCTGCGCCTGAGGGCGAAGAAACCCAACCCGCAACATTTTAATGGGCGATTTCTTCTATATCGGATATCACGATCGAGCGGACTGCGCGACAGCGAAAAGGATCGTCATCATCGCGTCGGTCCTTCTCCTCGCCTTCCTGTCCATTGGTTTCTACTGGACCGGCATTCTCTCGGACGCCGCAGATGGGGTCTACGAGTTCGGTCTGGTCCAGTCTTGGAGCGGCACTATCGAGCTCTCTCCCTATCCTACGCTCATAATAGAAAACGAGGACGGTAGCGCTCGAGAAGTTCTCCTGGTAGCCTCATTCAAGCATCGCGCCGATGAGCTGGTTCGCGAATTTCAGGGCCGCTCCGTCGAGCTCAGAGGCACGCGAATTGCGCGAAATGGAATCACCATGATCGAGCTCACGTCCGATCCCATCACGGTTACAAATCAGGTTGTCATGGGCCTGCCGAATACTCCGATCGAGGGAGAACGGATCACGGCACGAGGAAAAATCGTCGACAGTAAATGCTGGCTGGGCGTGATGAATCCAGGTGAGGGCATTGTCCACCGGGGATGCGCCAATCTGTGCATCCGAGGAGGAATTCCGCCCATTTTCGTCTTTCAGGACAGCGGCGGCCTGATGCAATATGCGCTACTTCACTCGTCCAGCGGCGACCTTGCAACGGACATCCTGCCCGTCGTGGCACGCCCCGTATCTCTCAGCGGCCGGTTTGTTTCAGCCGGATCAGGGCGCCTGGCCAGATTCGAAATCGACAGTTTACCCTAGCGGCCCCGTTCTCAGTGTTCTCAGTGTTCTCAGTGTTCTCAGTTCTCGTTCCTGAAGAACAGCACGCCGCCTGAGGCCCCGCCGACAAAAAGATCCAGATCTCCGTCTGCATCGATATCCGCAAATTCGGGGGCGGAAATAACTTGTACGTCGAGGTCCAGGATTCCCCACTTGACGAATTCTGAGACTTCTGGGGTGCCATTGTTCAGATACAGATAAAGCCCGTCCAACTCAGACCCGATGATCATGTCGAAATCGCCGTCGCCATCCAGATCGGCGAACGTCGGAAAACTGCGGCGTCCAATATCGATGTCGAGATAGGTATCTGAAACCAGTTGAAAATTAGGACTATCGGCGCTGCCTTCGTTGAGCCAGAAGTTCATCGTGCCCGACGCTTCTCCCACAAACAGGTCCAGATCACCGTCATTGTCGATGTCGACCAGCGCAGGGGAAGAATTTTGGCCGCGGGTAAGAGCAACATAGACGGGATCTACCTCGACCCAGGAATAGTCGTTCTTGCTCCCATCGTTCCGGAAATAGGCAATTTCCTTGTTCCACTTTCCGATCAGCATATCCAGATCGCCGTCCGCATCGAGGTCAGCAAGATTGGGATTGTGGTGGTAGGTGTTCGTCAGGTCCATCGTTTCCGTGTACACAAACGAGGGTGAGGTCGCTGTCCCCGTGTTTTCAAACACGAACATCAGTGATGTGCGCTGATTCGTGGGCTCGATTTTGTTTGAGACGATCATGTCCAGATCGCCGTCACCATCCAGGTCGGTCAACTTGACGATACTCTCGCTTCCCACGTCCAGGTCGTAGATGAAACGCATGGTCTGCATCTCGAAGTGCCCTTTGGAGGTCTGCTCCATCAAATAAAGATTGTTTCGGGTGGTTGAATTGGCGTTGAACGCCCCACCGAGGACGCCAAACACCATATCCAGGTCGCCGTCTGCATCGATATCGATCAACACCGGCGCATTGTAACCACTCGTCTCCACCGGGTCATTGAGCGGCCAGCTTATCGGTTCACCCCGGAGTGAGGGCGCCCCACAGGACCCCTGATTTCGCACCAACAGAATTCCCGCTTCAAAAAAATCGCCCCAGAAGAGATCCAGGTCTCCGTCCTGATCCACATCGGCAAAGTTCATCGTATTGGCGCCGTGCAGAGATACGTTCTCCCCCACAATTTCAATGTCTTCCCAGCGATCCGTGACAAAACGAAATCGGGGGATATTGTTTTGGTCTCTACCGACGGATTCGTAGCGGGTGATCGTGCCCGTTACACGACCGATAAACAGATCCAAGAGTCCATCACAATCGATGTCGACGATGTGAGGAATGTTCTGGCGATCGGCGAAAATTGGCGTTCCCGTCGCGTCGAGCAGAGTATCGACTGCAACAACGAAATTCGGAGCACTTACCGTGCCTTCGTTGCGGTAGTATCGGATGTGACTGAATCGCTCCTCGGTCAACACGTCCATATCACCATCGTTATCCAGATCCACCATGCGGTACCACTCTCCCGTATCCAGTCCTCCGTACTCATTTGTCCTCCAGGTAAATTCTGCGTTGGCCGCGGAACCGGTATTCTCGAACTGGATGATGCGGCCGGACTCTTCCTGGATGAACATATCCATGTCTCCATCGGAGTCCATGTCAGCAAACTGGGGCCGGGGCACGTTGAATCCTCCCTGGAAAGGGAGATCGTACATCACGCCAACGCTGTCCTCGATGGTGAAGGGACTTACTTCACGAACATAGTTCGGCGGGAAAGAGGGTGAACTGTCGCTCGCAATATCCGTGGAAGCGCAGGCGGATAACAGGATGCCGGCGCAAACAACAAAGATCCCACTCAGAAGGGTCGATCGCATAGGTCGTAATGGAGTATGGGTATGCATGTGATCAGAAAAAGAAGTCGAGCCTCCCGATTACGCTCGTACCCGCCCTAAGATGCAGCTCTGAGTCGTGCCGGGACACACTGAATCTCGCAGCTTTTTAAGCTAGCACATACAACGCTAAAAACTGGGATCTTCACTCAAAATGGGCAGATGTGAACATCCAGTAAATCCCTTCCGCTGCGCGCCTCAGAAGAGAAATGCCCTTTATCTTCCGTATCCCCTGCAATGCGCGATAACACTGACTTATGATTCTCATTACTGGAGCTTCCGGACAGATTGGTGTTGACCTGGCAGACGTCCTGGTCGATCGTCACGGTGACAGTCCGGTACTCGTTACCGATCTGCGTATCCCGGAGCTTCAAAGAAGCGGCCGGTCCTACGATGTGCTGGACGTCACGTACATGGAGTCCGTCGAGAAAATCATCCAGGCGCACGACGTGCACACCATCTTTCATCTGGCGGGTATTTTATCGGCGACTGGAGAACGGCATCCAGAATTGGCCTGGAATGTCAACGTGAATGGAGTCAGAAACATCCTGGAAGCCTCCAGACGCTTCGGTTGCAAGGTTTTCTGGCCAAGCTCCATCGCAGTATTCGGCCCGACCACTCCCAAAGTCAATACACCGCAGGAGACGGTGACCGAGCCCGGGACCATGTATGGGGCAACCAAGGTCACTGGAGAACTGCTCTGCAAATTTCATGCGACCCACCACGGGGTTGACGTTCGGTCTGTCCGATTTCCGGGAATCGTCAGCCACTCGGCGCCGCCTGGAGGCGGAACCACTGATTGGGCGGTCGATATGTTCTTCGAAGCCGTTCGGCACGGTAGATATGAGTGTTTCGTCACGGAAGACACCCGACTTCCCATGATGTACATGCCTGATGCAGTTAAATCCGTGCTCGACCTTATGGATGCGCCGGACAGTTCAATTACGGTCAGAACGAGCTACAACATAGCTGCGTTCAGTTTTTCGGCCGGCGAACTCGCTTCGGCACTGAAAAAGTACCTGCCGGCCTTCGAGTGCACGTACGCACCGGACTACAGGCAGGATATCGCAAATTCATGGCCCGTTTCGATAGATGACGAGCGGGCACGTCGGGATTGGCAATGGACTCCAGAATATGATCTGGATGCCACGGTGCAGGACATGCTCCATCAGGTCCGAGAAAAAGTGGCCAAAGAAAGGGCCGATTCGGCCGACAATCAGTAACCATTATTCCATTTCGAGATGTTTGATACAGCAAAAGGCCAGTTCCAGGGCATTCTGGATGACATTCAAGAGGCGGGCCTCTACAAGGAGGAACGAGTCATTACCTCGCAGCAGGCCGCCGAAATATCGGTGTCCACAGGGGCTACGGTCGTCAATTTTTGTGCGAACAATTACCTCGGATTGGCTAACAACGCCGACCTAATTGATGCCGCGAAATCAGGTGTCGAGAAATACGGCTTTGGTCTTTCTTCCGTCCGATTCATCTGTGGCACCCAGGATGTGCACAAGGAATTGGAAAGGCGCATCTCGGAATATCTTGGGACCGAGGATACGATTCTGTATGCCGCATGCTTTGACGCAAACGGCGGGCTTTTCGAGACGCTTCTGGACAAAGATTGCGCCGTCATCTCGGACGCGCTGAATCATGCTTCGATTATCGACGGCATCAGACTTTGCAAGGCCCAGCGATTTCGTTTTTTGCACAGCGATATGGATGATTTGGAGCGCTGCCTGAAAGAATCCCAGGCTGCAAAGCGCCGCATCATTGCCACAGACGGTGTATTCAGCATGGATGGGGCAATAGCGAAGCTGGTCGAAATATGCGATCTGGCAGACAAATATGACGCCATGGTTATGGTCGATGAGTGCCACGCAACTGGATTTTTCGGAGCGACAGGAAGGGGCTCCATTGAATTCAAGAACGTGATGGGCCGCGTTGACATCATTACCAGCACACTTGGGAAGGCGCTGGGTGGGGCGATGGGAGGCTTCACAACGGGACGAAAGGAAATCGTCGAGCTGTTGCGACAGCGCTCCCGTCCGTATCTGTTTTCGAATTCCCTGGCGCCCGTCATCGCCCACACCTCCTTGAAAGTGCTGGACATGTTGACCGAATCCACCGCTCTTCGAGATCGTCTTGAGCTGAATACAACGCAGTTCAGAAATGCCATGAGCGAGGCCGGTTTCGAAATCAAGCCGGGAGTACACCCGATCGTACCTATCATGCTATACGAAGCACGTCTTGCTCAGGAAATGGCGGCCGATCTTTTAGAAGAGGGTATATATGTCATCGGATTTTCGTATCCCGTTGTACCGCAAGGACAAGCACGCATCCGCGTACAAATCTCTGCAGGTCATACGAGCGCTCAAATCGAGAAATGTGTAGACGCATTCGTCCGCATAGGCCGCAAGCACGGTGTGATTTCGGCGTAAAATTAGAGAAGCGGGCCGCTGCGCGGCCCGCTTCTCTTTGTAACTGGCTCCCCCTACCGATGAATTACTTCATCAGTACCAGCGTTTTCACAGACGTATAGGACCCCGTTTCCATGCGATAGAGGTAGAGACCTGTCACTACTGACGTCCCACTGTCATCACGAGCATCCCAACTTACACGGTGTAATCCTGGAGGTAGTGTGCCACTCACCAGGGTGCGAACCACCTGACCGAGGACATTGAACACCTTGATCGAGACGTTGGCCGTTTCGGCCATCTTGAATTCGATGGTCGTGGTCGGATTGAACGGATTCGGATAATTCTGACCGAGATCGAAGTCCGTAGGAAGGATCTGTTCGGTCGGATCTTCCACCCGCTCATCATCATCATCGGTCGCATCGTCCGAGATATCGTCAGCCGGATCGTCCACGGTTTCTATTCCCGTCGAAATCGAGCCTGCGGAAACGAAGGACGCGATAGACGAGTACGCAGAAGTAGTTCCATCCGTCGAATTGGAGCGCACGGCCCAGAAATAGGTACCGGCAGCAAGATCAGTCAGACGCAGATTCGCAGAAGTCAGGCTCTCGTAAAACGTTGCTCCTGAAAGATCGGATTCCGTTCCGAACAGTAAATCATACGTTAGAACAGAGCTCGACTGGGTCGGCAAGAGCCATGAGAGGGTCGGGTTGGCCGTGGCGACGGTAACCGCACGCGTCGGACTTCCCAATCTCGGCATCACAGCGCTGGCTCCAGGTGCAACCTCGAAGGTTGCAACCGATGAAAACGAACCATACATGCTTCCACCGTCAATCGAAATTCTAACCTTCCACCAGTACGTGTGTCCTGGAATGAGAGAGGTAACATCGTAATACGGATCTGTGGTAGTGACGGTTGATGTTACCGACCCGATTGTCGGAAATGTCTCAGCATAACTCCAGGTAACTTCAAACGTCATGGAGCCGGAAGGCAATGTTGCACCACTCACATACCAATTGAGCTGAACATCTGTGTCGTAGACGATGAGGCCTCCCACGGGATAGGTCAGTAGAGCCGTAAGCGATGACACTTCTCCTGTTATCGTGAACGATCCCTGAGAAGCCGCAACGGTCCAATCCGAATCGGAACCGGAAGAATAACTGGCCTTTACGCGCCACGTTACTATGTCACCGTAGTCGAGACCTGTGATTTCGTACTGGTTTTCAGTGATGCCCGCCACGGTGGTACAAGCACCGCCAAACACCTCGGGATCGAGGCAGTACTCAACTGTGAAGTCAGTAATTCCGAGTGACGCCCCTTCGACGTACCAGCTCAGAGTCTGATCGAGTGTATACGTGGTTGCATTTCCCGTTGGGAAAGAGACGATTGGAATACCATCGCCAGCTCCGCCTGCAACGCTGAAATCTTCAACGTCCGAATCGAACGAGCCGTTGGTACCTGTCGTGACGACACACCAGTCATAGGTTGCGCCTGGCTCAAGACCGCTCACATCTGCCTGGGTGACAGACACAGAGGTAAGTGAGGCACCGCCGGCTTTAACGCCTGTGCAGAGGGTCTCTGCCGCTCCTGCTCGCAGTTTATACCATGCTACGAATGTCAGTCCCGTGGCAGCAGAAGCTGTAAACCAGTGGAACGTTGGTGCAGTCGTATAAATTTCGAGAAGGTCGATAGGGTACGATGGGAAGGAAGCGGAAGCGAATCCGTTACCCTGGATTGAAAACGTTTCGGTGGATGAAGCCGCCGAAGTGTTCGTTCCGTCTGTACTTGTCACAAACCACTCGTACGTCTCACCCGCTTCGAGAGGGGTCGTGCAATTTGATGTGTCGTACTGGAGGCCTGAAATACCGCTCACTACGGCGCCCGCAACGCACGCATCACCGCCGCCGTCGTCCTTGATGGTGAGTTCGAAGGTCAGCACTGCAAATGGTCCGGCCACGTTCCAGGAGAGAGTCGGATCAATATTGTAGATCGTCATCGCATTGATGGGATAGGTCAGCGTCGGCACAAGGGCCTTGGTGACCGTCGAGAATTCGGACACATCGGAGAATGAGACCATACGATCGGTTTCATCCAGATCGAAAATTTCCTGAGGGACCCAACCCGTCGGAGGAACAGGCCACATCGTTGATGCTCGCCATGAATAAGTAGTCCCCCACAGCAAGGCCGATGACAATTCATCGGTATCAAATTCTGTTTCGTCTGCAAATCCATCAGCATCGGCCGTGTCGTCATCGTTTTCCGCATCTCCACCCATTTCGCTTGGCGTGGCACCGTCAAACGAGGCGGCGTCCTCTTTATCGAGGTCTACACGCCAGTACACATCATCCTGCGCAGGTGAAGCCACGTTCCACTGAAAAACGAAGTCGAGTGTGAAGATCGTAAGCTCATCATCTGGATAGTTCAGCGTCGGCTCCAACTCTTCAATCGTCGTGAAATACTGTGACACTGCGTGACAGAATGTATGACCGGAGGTAAGTGTAGCAAGAAGTCTCCAAGAGATGGTCCTGATTCATCGGACAGTCTGAACAACAAATAAGGTGGAGTCTTGCGATCATATCACCCTCAAGAAAGGATACAAACGATGAGTCGCAAAAGAAGAAACCACAGCAACACATTCAAAGCGAAAGTAGCGCTGGCGGCGGTCAAAGGAGATCGCACAATGGCTGAGTTGGCAGACCAGTTCCAGGTTCATCCGAACCAGATTCAGACGTGGAAAAAGAAGCTGATTCAGGACGCTGAAGAGGTCTTTGAAAAAGGGTATTCCAGAAAGCACAACGAGGAGGGCCAGATCAAGGAGCTTCACGCCAAGATTGGCGAGCTTTCGATGGAGAAGGATTTTTTATCCAAAGCGCTCGGTCGCACCCAGTAGGTGAGCGCCGCCAAATGATCGACCCAATCCACGACCTCTCCATCAAACGGCAGTGCAATCTGCTGGAGCTGAATCGCTCAACGGCCTACTACAAGCCGGTGGGCGAGAGCAAAGAGAACCTGGCCGTGATGAAAAAACTGGATGAGCTCTACCTTGAGCGGCCCACGCGAGGATCGCGCACCATGAAGGATGCGCTCGAGGACAGAGGTATTTTTGTGGGCCGCCATCGAATCCGGCGATTAATGCGTCTGATGGGCCTTATTGCCATTTATCCTAAGAAACGGACCTCGATTCCGGGAAAAGGTCACAAGATTTATCCGTATCTCTTGCGTAAGCTCAACGTGACGCGGCCCCGGCAGGTTTACGCAAGCGACATCACATTCATTCCGATGAAAAGGGGATTCGTTTACCTGGTCGCCGTCATCGACTGGTACAGCCGAAAAGTACTCTCACGCCGGATCTCCAATACGATGGACACCGACTTCTGTGTGGAAGCGCTCGAAGAAGCAATCGCCGTGTATGGAGCGCCAGAGATCTTCAATACGGATCAGGGCAGCCAGTTCACACCCGTGGCCTTTACTGATGTTCTGAAGAATCATGACATCAAAATCTCTATGGATGGCAAAGGACGCTGGATGGACAACGTGTTCGTTGAACGTCTGTGGCGTAGCCTGAAATATGAAGAGGTGTACCTTAAAGCCTATGACAGTGTGGCTGAAGCCCGCAAATCCATTGCTGTATACTTCGACTACTTCAATAACGAAAGGCGACACAGCTCACATGGAAGAAAGACCCCTGATCACGTATTTTTTAATCACCAGCCGCTTCAAGAAGCGGCATAATCAATCCGCAAGATTCCACCTAAGACCCTGTCCAGTTTTATAGGACCATCTCTCCAGTAGTACGTGGTGTCGTTCAGGAGAGGAATTCCATCGTCCTGTGGCTGATTATCGATGTCGGTTATGTAGTGATCGTCGGACCCCGTTGCCAGGTATAAAGCCGTAGCCCCGTCCTCCTGAGAGTAGGAGCTATGCCCAAAAGTTGTGTATGGAAGGTTTAGGCAGCGTGTCGTTCTGATGTAATTCCGTCGGTGAATTTGATTCCTTTTTTTACAAGTTGCAATAGGTGCGGTGCATTCAGTTTCCTCCACTTCTTCTGAGCCTCTTTACATAGACGGAAGGCCATTGCAAGAGCTGTTTCTCGGCTCAGACATCCCCTCGTTTTGGCGGTCCTGAGGCGCACGGTCGCGAACGTAGATTCGATCGGATTTGTGCTCCGAAGATGGATCCAGTGTTCTGCCGGAAAGTCATAAAAAGCGAGCAGTTCTTCTCGGTCTTTCACCAGAATCTCTGCTGCTTTCGGATACTTTTGCTGGTAGGCTTTGATGAAAAACAGAAGGGCGCTCTCTGCCTGCTTTTTTGTTTCTGCTGTATAGATCTGCGTGAGGTGACCTTTTGCCTTCTTCTGAACGGACTTGGGCAGGCGGTTGAGCACATTTGCTGTCTTGTGCACCCAACAGCGTGCGGCTCGCGTCTCGGGATAAACTTCTGCGAGAGCACTCCAGAATCCCATGGCTCCATCGGCAACAGCCAGCTTCGGTCCTTGATCCAGCCCGCGGTGCCTCAGCTCCAGGAGCAACTCTCGCCACGACTGCTTGCTCTCGCGAAAGCCGTCCTCGAGTGCTATAAGCTCCTTCCTTCCATCGGCCGTAGCGCCGATCACGACCAGCAGACACAGTTTCTGTTTATCCATGCGTACGTTTACGTGAATACCGTCGGCCCAGAAATAGACGTAGTGCTTCTCCTTCAGGCTCCGCTTTTGCCAGTCTTCGTGCTCCCTTGTCCAAAGCGTCTTCAGGCGCGCAATCGTCGAGGAGGTCAGCCCTGGGGCATCAGGACCAACAAGGGCCGAGAGCGCTGCCTCAAAGCCGCCCGTTGAAACTCCCTTCAGGTACAACCATGGAATGAGAGCCTCAAGCGAGCGGCTCTTGCGGAGGTAGGCTGGTAGTATCGAGCTGCGGAAACCGATTCTATCCTCACCCCGACCCGTACGGTCGCGTATGCGGGGCATCTTTACAGCGACCTCCCCGATACCAGTCAAAATCTTCCTCTCTGGCAGATATCCATTGCGAACGATGCGGTGGCGATTCTCTTCGTCGCGCAGGAACTGGTAGCGCTGGCAGAAAGCTTCAACCTCGGCCTCAACGGCTGTGGCCAGCATCTTTGCGGCCCCTGTTCGCAATACTTCTGTCAACACATCCTCTGTGCTATTGTAGTTCTCGTTCTCGTGTGCGTTATTCGTCTTCATGGGCGGTGTATCCTCCAATCTTCGGATTGACAATGACGTAATCATCATCAGGATACGCCGCCTATACCTTTTTCACCCGTACACAACTTTCGGGGTTAACTCGAAGAGACTCGAAGACTATAACTCCTGGTGTGAAAGCAGTGCTTGTCGCTACTTCGATCTCCAGTGCCGTCGGTATTGATGGGGCTGGCCCGGTATTCATTATATCGATGTCCCAGTTGAAATAGGGCTCAATCGAGATTCCTGATTCACCAACCAGCGGATACAAAGCGTCCTGTTCATAGGTGGAACCACTGAACGCGGCCGGGTCATGGAGTCGCATCGTCACGATTTCCATGTCCGTATAGGTAACGTCTTCAAAGGAGGCGCTGAACGAATACACACCGTTCTCATTGTCGGTTTCGGTGAGCGTAATCTTGATACCACCGTCCAGAGACGATGAATTCAATCTGAAGGAATCATCCGCCGTCTCGGTCTCACCGTTTGCCGTGATGGCATAGTCGTCCGATGGCTCTACGTTGAAATCGTCGTCGCCAGCGCCGCCATTTATTATTACGGTCGTGGTCCCGGTGTGGTCAAATTCTGTCGTCTCACTCGTACCACTCGTCGTGGAAATCTCGGACGTCGTCCCACTGAAATTCGAATCCAGCTCGATGTCATCATCTGATCCACTGAAAGTGAATGTACGTGTCGTGGCTACCAGTTCGTCGTCGATGGGCTCGAGGTCCACGTAGGTCATCACGTCGCCGTCCACCGTCACCGATCCGTCATTCAGGTTCGTATATGTGTGGACTACCGTAGTGACTGTACCGTCAATCAGACGCAGTGCATCACCAGGTGTGCCCGTTTCTCCTCCGCCATCATAGGCGAAGCCTGATACTCTTGCGAGCGGACTCAGTGCATTTGCTTCCCAGTCCACATCCAGCGTGTCATCTCCAGCGTCGCCGTTAACGGCAACCGAGCCTGTGAACGAATTGTCCAGATCATTGACAATGATCGTATCGTCGCCAGTTCCTGCGTTGATAGTCAGAGACGTTGTCACATCGCTGTTGTATACGACCGTCTGACTCGCGGTAGACGTGATCACGTCGTCGTCATCACCCACCGCGCCATTATCGTCCACCTCAATGGTTTCCGCACCCAGGGTGTACGTAAATACGCGCGCCGTAACTGGAAGGTCGTCAGTGATACCCAGCTCGACCTCGGTGTAGGTTACTGTCCCGTCGTCGGTCGCGATTGTTCCGGCATCCACACCGGTGTCAGAGTACGTGACGGTGGTGTGCGTGCCACCATCATCAAGAATCAAATTGTCCGAGTCTGACCCGGCCGATCCACCGTCGTAGGTAAATCCACCTGCTGGAATAGGATCGCCGGAACCGAAGTGAAGTTCAAGTTCGTCGTCGTCGTCATCACCGTTGATTGCCACACTGCCAGTGTACGCGCTGTCAATCTGTTCCACGTCGAGAACATCGTTGTCCGCGCCTGCATTAACGGTCACGGAAGTGGTGCCGGAAATGTCAAAGTTAACGTCGGGACTTGTGGATGCAGTGAACGTACCAATGCTGTCACCGCCTGATCCGTTGTCTTCCAACGTTGCCGTCTCGGCGGCCGCGGTCATATCGAATACACGAGCAGTCGCGTCATCGAGATTGTCATCAATGCCAGCTTCTAGTCCCGCATACGTAACCGTACCCAGGCCACTCACGACCACTGATCCCGCACTCGTGCTGGTTCCTAGGTGTGTGACCGTCGCTATGGATCCGGTGCCTGTCAGTTCCAGATCATCGGAGTTGGTGCCACCTGCGCTTCCATCAACCGTGAGCCCACCTGCAGGAATAGGGTCGCCCGAATCGAAGTCTATTACGATGGAGTCATCGTCGTCATCACCATTAACGGCTACAGAGCCCGTGTAGGCACTGTCCACTTCTCGGATCGTAATTGTATCGTCTCCACCAGCAGCGTTGATGGTGATCGACGTCGTAACACTCACGTCAAACGTTACTATCTCTGCAAAGTCAGAATCTATTGTCCCAATCGAATTACCGGCACCGCCATCGTCATCGAGGACGATTGCTTCATTATTGGCGTTAAACGTAAACACGCGAGCGGTCGTCGGGACACTGTCGGTTATTGGCTCCAGCCCCGTATAGTTAATCGTACCGTCTGTCACGGAGATCGAGCCGTCACTATCGTTCGTGAACGTATGTGTCACTGTTGCATTAGTGACGTTATCCTCGATTGTCAGAACGTCAGATGAAGCCTGGCCTTGCCCGTTGAATGTCAAACCAGCTGCCGGAATCGGATCTCCATTGTCCATATCCACGACGAATGAGTCATCGGCCGCATTGTCACCAGCAACTGTGACGGAATTCACGTTTGCAAGAGGTGCTGAAAAATGAGATCGCCGCCTGAGGTAACTTCGAGGTCCGCGCCGTTCGCATCCACTGTTGTGGTGACACCACCACTCTCAGCATCCATCGATACGTTTGCACCCGCAGCGACCACGAGGACCTGATAATCTTCGATCTCACCGTCCACCGATCCGGTGTAATCTGTATCGGGATCTGTAACGAGATTGGTACCCTCTTCGAAGATGAATCGGAAATATGGGGATCCCGCGATCGTGGAATTCAGAGTAACCGCAATGTGGGTAGTCCCTGCCCCTGCAATAACAAAATCCCGCTGATTACCATCGTCATCAACGAAATCCGAATCGATGTCTTCGTCGATCCAAACGTGCAGGTTTCCTGCAGCACTCGTCACCACATTGAAATAAACCGTCCCGCCCACAACAGCAGGTCCTAGTTGGGTCGCGCCGTCGACAACGTTATTGGCCGCGCCAAGGTATTCCGTTGCTCCCGGAGCATCCACTTCAGCGGTGTTGTTGAACCCGGCATTCCCGGTATCCGTCTGAGCCAGCGCGGGAGCCGCAGCCAAAATCGCTAAAAAAAGGATCCTGGTTGCGGTAGTCAGAAGAAATTCGAATCGAACTTTCATATTGTTCTTAGCGAGCGAGCCGCCAGGTAATGGTCGTTTTCAGCTCGAAAACGGCACTATTCACCTATTTGGTCGCCACGAGGAGATTCTACGATATAGTTTTACACAAATGGATTACGGTAGAATCTCCATTTTTAGTGGTTCATTTGAGAAAAACGTGATGTTTTTACTGGTTGTCAACGACCATTATTTAGTCTTTGGAACACCAAATTGATCTATCTTCGGTGCTTTCCCGCATAAAGACCCCCTCTCACCGTGATTCTCATCCTGGAACCGAACGTCGACGTGGCCTCGGAACGCTATTCACAGCTGATCCGATATCTCGATTCCAAGGAACACGTGACGTATTCGACGCACGAAGTGCACGGATCAGGACAGGTTCTTACCGAAGTGTACCTGATTGGGAATACGTCCGCTCTCACATTGGACTACATGAGGAGTCTTCCATGCGTCAAGCGGGTCGTACGTGTTCAGGAATCGTATCGAATCCTGGGTCGTCATGGCGAGGAGGACAGGCCGACTGGTTTTACCTACAATGGCGTCACTTTCAGTCAGGACACCCTGCACGTCTTCGCCGGGCTGTGTGCGGTCGATACCCCCGAGCACGTCGAGATAATGTTATCGGCCCTCAAAGAACACTTGTGTGACTGCACGAGGATGGGAGCCTATAAGCCCCGGACCAATCCTTACTCTTTTCAGGGTCACGGCGGGTCGTGCCTTCCGTGGGTGTTCGACCTTGCGGGGAAATACGATATCAAGGTGATCGCCATGGAGATCACGCATGAGTCCCACATCGACGAAATCAATGAAGCCCTCGAGCGGACGGGACACCCAACGGGTGTCATGCTGCAGATCGGAACACGCAACACCCAGAATTTTGAACTGCTGAAGAGTGTTGGGAGACAGAAGGAATTGCCGGTTCTGTTCAAGCGTGGCTTCGGTATTACACTCAACGAATCTCTTAACGCGGCGGAGTATCTGGCCAGCGAAGGCAATCCCAATGTGGTCTTTGCACTGCGCGGAATGAAGAATCAGGGTGGGGATCCGCACCGGAATATGGTTGACTTCAGCCATGTACCGGTCGTGAAGCGATTGACCCGTATGCCGGTATGTGTCGATCCATCTCACTCCGTTGGCTCTAGAGACCGTGCGCCCGACGGCATGTTGGATGTCTTTCATGCCGCAGCTCAAGGGGTCGTTGCCGGAGCTAATATGGTACTGGTCGACTTCCATCCTGCTCCATCGAAAGCCCTGGTTGACGGGCCCCAAGCACTCCGGATGAACGAGCTATCCTGGTTTCTGGATGACGTGGCCATCGCCAGAGAAGCCTACCTAAAAAGGAAAGCGAGGGCTTCAGCGGTATAATTGGAGATTCTTGGGATTGATATCGGGGGTACGGGAATTAAAGCCGCGATGGTGGATATCATTGCCGGGAAGCTCACCAGCGATCGTTTTCGATTACCTACTCCCGAAAATGCTTCGCCAGATGCGATCGCGGAAGTTGTCCGGGAAATAACCAACCACTTCAACTACACGAACCGTTTCGGGTGTACTGTGCCCGCGCGCGTCGAGCATGGCCTGGTTCGCACAGCAGCGAACATTCACGAGTTCTGGATCGATACGCAGGTCGATGAGCTGTTTGCTGAGAAGACTGGATGTGATGTCACGATTCTGAATGACGCTGATGCGGCAGGCCTGGCATCGATGAAATATGGAGCCGGAAGAGGACGCGATGGAATTGTCTTCTTCCTGACTGTGGGCACCGGAATCGGCTCAGCGATGTTTTTGGACGGTCAGTTGATCCCAGGCACAGAACTCGGAATGCTTACGCTACGAGGACAAGCGGCCGAACTGTACGCGTCCGCTCGTGCTCGAAAACGGGACGAGTTGGACTGGGACGAATGGGCCGCTCGATTTCAGGAATACCTTTACTACGTCGAATTCCTGTTCGCCCCGGACACCATCATACTGGGGGGAGGAATCTCGCGCCCCAGGAAGGTCGAATTGTACCTATCGTTTCTGTCCACGGAAGCGGAACTCCTGATTGCCAAACTACAGAATGAGGCGGGCATCATCGGAGCCGCATATGCTGCTTCCGCAGATGACCGGTAGCGATCTCTCCTCCCGCGCTGTCTACCGTATGACCTGGATAATATCGGGAACGACAAATGCACCTGGAAAAAGTCGACGTAACTCCTGCACGAGCAGGATAGCCTCCGCGCGATTCTCAAAATCACCGATTCGAACCCGGAAGTACGGTTGAGTATACAGGTGATAGATTTCCGTCGTTTCCGTAAGGCCGAGGGCGATGCGGCCTTCTTCATCCAGGGAATTAAGCCACAATCTGGCTCTCTCCTCCACCGCTACCGTTTCAGATCGCTCTATGGAAGCGAAAATCTGAACCCTGAAGCCGTTGATTTCCTGAAGGGTTCCATCGTCGGCGGTGTTGTCCATCAGAGAAGGAGGCACGTCGTGTACGATCTCATCGTCTTGCTCGATTGGAGTGTCTGGGTATTTCGAGACATCCAGGATTTCAGCTTCGGACCAGAGGGTTGGCCCCACGACGACGACCGAAGGCCCCCGATCCACGGCAGCGCCGCCGGAAGAGCATCCCGCCAGGACGCCTACCAACAGCGTAAGTAATACGTTCGTGTTGAGACGAAATCTCATGATCGACTGACGGGCCTAATAGTCTGACGTGCTTTTTTGTCCTTTGAGGATCGCAACCGATGCACTCGCACCAATGCGGGTTGCACCGTGCGCAATCATAAGTTCTGCATCCTCTTTTGTTCGCACTCCACCGGATGCTTTGATTCCCATGCGCGGTCCGACCACGCGACGCATCAAGGCAACGTCTGCTGCAGTAGCTCCGCCTTTTGAAAAGCCCGTTGACGTTTTTACAAAGTCAGAGCCTGCATTCTGAGCCAGAACGGATGCAATGACCTTTTCTTCGTCCGTCAGCAGCGCGGTCTCCAAAATGACCTTCGTGACAATCTTTTCGCCCAAAGGGCGGGTGGTGGCAGCTGCTTGGCCGCATTCACGACAGCGCGAATATCGTCCTCGACATACGCGTGCTGGCCGCTTTTCAGCATTCCAACATTGATCACCATATCTACCTCCGCGGCGCCATCCCGAATCGCCATTTCGGCTTCCAGTGCCTTCACGTTGGTGGCGCTTGCACCAAGGGGGAATCCGATCACCGTGCACACGGCAACCGGAGAACCGGCCAACATTTCAGATGCGAGTTGAACGTGGCAGGGATTGACACAGACCGAAGCAAAACAGTATCGCGCCGCCTCCTCACACAGTTCGCGAATCTGCTGTTGAGTTGTATCCGGTTTCAGAGCCGTATGATCTATCATTCGGGCCAGAGGCGGCGCAAGATCACAAGACACAAACGAATATCGCTCTGGCTGATCGGCGCAAACACCAAATCTGCAGGCACCCGCGTCCACCATCCGGTTCAAGGCACCATCAGCCTGCTGATCTGGAGCGCTCCTCTGCCCTCTCGACGCATATCGCGCCTTCAATCGCTCAACTATCTTCTGCTTTTCCTGTGAGTTCATTCCCCAAGATACATTCTTTGACCTCGCCGATCCCGCCGTCCGGAGCCTGTGATCAAATCTCAGGCGACACCGACTTGGGGATGACCACATTCAGAGACTGTTCGTTTACAGAGACTCGGATCGAGCGTGCCTGCATCGAGACGACTTCCCCATCCGCATGGATGGGCAATCCCCTGTCAGTTTCGATATAAATGGATCGAGATCGCACGTACGTGACTTCATCCAGCTCGACATGCCTACCAGTTCTGGCCTTTGGCAAGAGCTGTATCGCCCTCCAGAACGACAGGTTGCTCACGATGCACGGATCCAGAAATCCGTCGCTGATTTTCGCACCCGGGTTGACGGTATAGCCGCCTCCGGAATCGGGTGCATTTCCGACAGTCACGAACATGAGTCGACCGCTGAACAGAAGTTCACGCGGACTCTTCTCATTCCGGGTCGTCTCATTCCGAGTCGTCTCATTCCAGATCGTCGCGCCGGCCGAAACCCACGTTCTGAGCGCCGACAGGATGGATACGGAGCTATGCCCAAAAGTTGTGTATGGAAGGTTTAGGCAGCGTGTCGTTCTGATGTAATTCCGTCGGTGAATTTGATTCCTTTTTTTACAAGTTGCAATAGGTGCGGTGCATTCAGTTTCCTCCACTTCTTCTGAGCCTCTTTACATAGACGGAAGGCCATTGCAAGAGCTGTTTCTCGGCTCAGACATCCCCTCGTTTTGGCGGTCCTGAGGCGCACGGTCGCGAACGTAGATTCGATCGGATTTGTGCTCCGAAGATGGATCCAGTGTTCTGCCGGAAAGTCATAAAAAGCGAGCAGTTCTTCTCGGTCTTTCACCAGAATCTCTGCTGCTTTCGGATACTTTTGCTGGTAGGCTTTGATGAAAAACAGAAGGGCGCTCTCTGCCTGCTTTTTTGTTTCTGCTGTATAGATCTGCGTGAGGTGACCTTTTGCCTTCTTCTGAACGGACTTGGGCAGGCGGTTGAGCACATTTGCTGTCTTGTGCACCCAACAGCGTGCGGCTCGCGTCTCGGGATAAACTTCTGCGAGAGCACTCCAGAATCCCATGGCTCCATCGGCAACAGCCAGCTTCGGTCCTTGATCCAGCCCGCGGTGCCTCAGCTCCAGGAGCAACTCTCGCCACGACTGCTTGCTCTCGCGAAAGCCGTCCTCGAGTGCTATAAGCTCCTTCCTTCCATCGGCCGTAGCGCCGATCACGACCAGCAGACACAGTTTCTGTTTATCCATGCGTACGTTTACGTGAATACCGTCGGCCCAGAAATAGACGTAGTGCTTCTCCTTCAGGCTCCGCTTTTGCCAGTCTTCGTGCTCCCTTGTCCAAAGCGTCTTCAGGCGCGCAATCGTCGAGGAGGTCAGCCCTGGGGCATCAGGACCAACAAGGGCCGAGAGCGCTGCCTCAAAGCCGCCCGTTGAAACTCCCTTCAGGTACAACCATGGAATGAGAGCCTCAAGCGAGCGGCTCTTGCGGAGGTAGGCTGGTAGTATCGAACTGCGGAAACCGATTCTATCCTCACCCCGACCCGTACGGTCGCGTATGCGGGGCATCTTTACAGCGACCTCCCCGATACCAGTCAAAATCTTCCTCTCTGGCAGATATCCATTGCGAACGATGCGGTGGCGATTCTCTTCGTCGCGCAGGAACTGGTAGCGCTGGCAGAAAGCTTCAACCTCGGCCTCAACGGCTGTGGCCAGCATCTTTGCGGCCCCTGTTCGCAATACTTCTGTCAACACATCCTCTGTGCTATTGTAGTTCTCGTTCTCGTGTGCGTTATTCGTCTTCATGGGCGGTGTATCCTCCAATCTTCGGATTGACAATGACGTAATCATCATCAGGATACGCCGCCTATACCTTTTTCACCCGTACACAACTTTCGGGGTTAACTCATGGATACGGTGTAGCCCATCGAAAACGGCCAGGATTTATAACGGGGAGCGATAGATGCCGTATACGCGTCGAAACCCGTTCCAAGGGCGTTGATGAAGATGCACTCGTGGCTCTCAGAATCTTCCTGCCAGGTGGCCTTCCCTGTATCAGCGAGAAGAACTTGACCCCCTGCGATCTCTTCAACAGCCCTTTGCCAGACCATCGGCATCTTCAGGGCACGCGCAAAATCGTTTCCCGAACCGAGTGGAAGGACACCCATGGGGACCGAAGATTGAGCCATGACGAGAGCGCTCCCGATCTCGTGTACGGTTCCATCTCCGCCGATTGCCAGAACGAGATCTGTTTCCGGCCCAAGTTCGGCCGCGAGTCTACGTGCGTGTCCCTTCTCTGTGGTGAGCGTGAGACTGACCTTGGTAAAATTCTTTTCAAGCACTCTCTGAACATCTGCCAACAACAATGAGGTGCTCCCGCTGCGCGCTGCGGGATTCATGATGGCAAAAACATTCTTGAAGCGGGTCATCGCGCAATCTACGATTTTGGGGACGTCTTTTGTGGTCGATCAGGACCCGGAATGTCCTATCTTCGAAAGCCGCGCCCGGGACCATCAAAAGACTGTATGATCGATCCCAGACTCGTTTTTCAACGCCCGACACTTCGTGTATGGAACCTCGTTTTCTAACAACACCGTGTTTTATAACAACACTGCTTATTCTGATGGCCTTTGCCGCGGTAGGCTGCACTCGCTCGTCGTCGGAATCCGACGGGGCCGAAAGTTCTGCAGGTGTCGAAGTCGAGGACGCACTCGGCAGGAAGTTTGTCTTCGACCTGCCACCCGTTCGAGTCGTCACTATCGCGCCCGGAGCAACTGAGGTGGTCGCTGCGGCCGGGGGTGTTGGGTTGTTGGTAGGAATCAGCAACGTCGATACATATCCACCTGAGGTTCTTTCGCTCCCCACATTCTCCGTGCTTCCGCTTGACGTTGAGACCATCACATCCCTGGATCCAGATCTGGTATTTGCTTCCAATCAGATAAACGATCCTGAGGACATTGACGTGTTTTCCGCGCTGGAAATACCGGTGTTTTATCTGGACGCATCTTCCTGGGATGCCGTTCACACCTCCATCCTGACAGCGGGAGTCATTCTGGACACCGATTCAACAGCAACGGCCAGGCACGACTCACTGACCACACGGATCGAGCATCTGATCGGATTGACAGAACAGCTCGAAACTCTTCCTGAAGGCATTTTTCTCATCTCCGATGTCACTTCCTGGTCTTTCGGTCCCGGTAGCTATGTCCAGGATATCTTCAGGTGGGCAGGGATTTCCTCCCTTACCGACTCCTTTGACACTCCAGCACCCAAATTGAGCGATGAGTTTGTGTTGCTATCGGATCCAGACATCATTCTGGGCACATTCGGAGATGACTTCACGCCGGATGATATCCTCGAACATCACCCGACGTGGAAAACGCTCTCTGCGTACAGAAATGGACGCATTTATTCTGTTGAAGCAGACCCGATCTTGCGACCAGGACCTCGAAATGTTCTTGCAGCCTATCAAATAGCTGAGATTGCACACCCACAACTGTTCATAACATTGGCTGAGGGACACTGAAAAGAGAACATCTCATATTGTTGATTCTTCTGGCGCTGATTCTGCCAATACTCAGCATTTCGATAGCGTTCGGATCGGTTGACCTCCCTCTGGGATTCTCTTTCAGGACGCTGGTGACGGCCGCGATCGGTGGATCGGTGGACATGAGTGATCGGATGGTGCAGATCGTGCTTGAACTCAGACTCCCTCGTGCCTTGGCGGCATTCATCGTTGGTGCGGGGCTCTCTATTGTCGGGGTCGCCATGCAGGCGCTCGTCCGAAATCCGCTGGCTGAACCGTATGTACTCGGAATTTCAAGCGGGGCCTCTGCAGGGGCGTCATTATTTTACCTGGGCCTCGTACCCACAATCCTGGCGACACGCATCGACATCACTTTTGCCGCCTTTCTGGGTGCGCTGCTTTCGATCACGATCGTCTACCTGGTGGCCCGCAGCGGCCGAACTCTCTCTACCTCCAGGTTGCTGCTCGCGGGCGTTGCCATGGCGTCCTTGATGGCAGCCGTGTCTTCCTTCGTGACATTTGCATCACCCGATCTGAATCAGATGCGCGCGCTGCTGTTCTGGCTCATGGGCTCCTTCCACGGCATGACCTGGCAAGACCTTCCTCTTGCACTCATCGTAACGATTTCAGGTGTTGTCGTGCTGATGGCTGTCTCGCGTTCTCTGGATGCATTGCTGACCGGAGAGGAGCCAGCCCACTCTCTGGGAGTTCGTGTAGAAATTTTGAAAAAGCTGCTCATAGTACTCTCTGCGTTGGTCACAGGCGTGCTGGTCTCCATATCGGGCGCGATCGGATTTGTCGGACTCATCATTCCCCACTCGATTCGAAGTGTTCTGGGGGTGAGCCACCGCTACGTATTACCCGGCTCGTTCATCGCTGGCGGACTCTTTCTGGTGCTCGCTGATACGCTCTCGCAGACTATTCTCGGTGGACAGGTCATCCCGGTAGGGATTGTCACAGCAATCTGCGGTGTACCGTTCTTTTTATATCTGCTGCGCAGTACCGACTATCAGTTCAAGTAGAGAATCGAAAAACCAGTTGATCAGATGGACGTATAGGCCTCCGCTTGAGGCAATTTCCGCACAATGACGACACTTACTGCAGACATATCTCCGGCCCCGTCGATTTCTCAAGGACTGACCTTGAATGATATCAAGAGTCCCGTGTCAGAGGAGCTGAAGGAATTTCGAAAGTATTTTCGGGACTCCATGAAGTCTCGAGTTTTCCTTCTCGATCAAGTCATTCAGTACCTATTGCGCCAGAAAGGAAAACAGATGCGGCCACTACTTGTGATGCTCACCGCCCAGGCGAGTGGTGGAATCACAGAATCCACGTATCGGGGAGCTGCGCTGGTGGAGCTACTTCACACGGCCACCCTGGTCCATGACGATGTGGTCGACGAGGCGGACCGCCGTCGGGGAATGTTTTCCATAAACGCACTTTGGAAAAACAAGGTAGCCGTACTTCTCGGCGACTTTCTCTTGAGCACGGGGCTGTTGCTGGCCCTTGATCACAAAGACTATGACCTGCTACACATCGTTTCAGATGCCGTGAAGCGAATGAGTGAGGGTGAACTGCTTCAAATCGAGAAGGCTCGCAAGCTGGACATCGATGAGGAGACCTATTTCAGGATTATTTCCGACAAGACCGCGTCGCTGCTTTCCGCCTGCACCTCGTGCGGAGCCAGAAGCGCGAACGCGGACGAATCCGTCATCGAAATCATGAGATCGTTCGGTCAGGCGCTGGGCATGGCCTTTCAGATTCGCGACGACCTGTTCGATTTTGGCGTTTCCGACGTTGGAAAGCCGCTCGGCATAGATCTGAAAGAGAAAAAGATGACGCTCCCACTCATCCACGCGCTGGGCGTCGCCGATCCTAAGGAGCGAAAAAAGGTGATGGCGATCGTCCGGAAGAACGGCAAGTCAAAAGAAGACATCCGACAGGTGTCCAGGTTTGTCGAAGACAAAGGCGGAATTGACTATGCCAGGCAAAAAATGACCGAATTTGCGAGTTCAGCCCGAAAGATCCTCACAACCCTGCCCGAGAGTGCCTCACGACAGTCGCTCTCCGACCTGGTCACCTTTACGATCAGCCGCCGAAAGTAGCTAAGGCCTGTTAACGCTATCTGAATTCAAGCTCTTCGACTCAGAAACGCGATCGCCAGCTCGTTGAAGATCAACGGACGCTCGATATTGCAGACGTGACCCACTCCTTCGATCACTTCCAGGAAGGAGTTCCCCGCACGAGAGACGATTCGAGTGGCCGGCGGAAGAAACATGTAATCCCGCCCCCCCATAACGTAAAGGGACCTACATTCCGTAATTCTGGAGGACCACTCCTGAAGCCGTTTACTTACCTCGGGAATCAGCCAGAGCCAGCGCCGAAACTCTTCCGGCTCTACGCTGCGCGCTTCTTTTCGAAAAACACGCCTTGCCTCGGTCGCTTTCTTTCCGGGCATGATGATCCAGGCGAAGACGGCATAGAGCGCCCTGAACGGGATCAGGTTTTTCAGCGATTGGCCGGTGATGATCAGAAATCGCGCCCACACCGAAAATCCGGCCACCGCTCCGGCGTACACGACGGACCGAACTTTTCCAGGAGCCATTTCCACGATCATGCGAATCAGAACCGTTCCAAGGGATACGCCAACAAAATGTGCAGACTCGATCTCCTCGTGCTCCAGCACGTCGACGATGTCCTGGCTGATTTCTTCGAGTGTATACGGGGGACCTTCTCCATGGTAATCTCTCGAGCGGCCATGGCCCCGAAGATCCACAAGCAATACGTTGAAACGGTCCCGAAAATCTCGTAACTGCTTGAACCACACCGCGGAACTGCCACCCGCCCCGTGTACGAACACGACCCAATCGGATTCGGAATCCTTGCTGAAGGTTTTATAGGAGAGCATTTCGCCTGTTACTTGAACTGCGCCGTAAGGCGGTGCGCGTGGTTCGCCCGTCTCCTGAGTTCGCGAGATTGGCTAAGTATACGAGATCGGCGCTCGGAGGTTGTCAATTAGCAGGGCCCCGGGCGCACCTTGTCAATTTTTCACGCCTCGCTGACCCCTTCGGCGATGGCGATTGTGACTTTTGCCCCCGATTTTACGTGTATGAGTTCAAGTGCCGAAGTTTTTATAAAGCGCTGGGGATCTTCTCCCTCGGTCGTAGCCTCTGCGCCGGGAAGGGTTGAGATCATTGGCAATCATACTGATTACAATGGCGGCACTGTGGTCGGTGCGGGCATCTCCCAGCGGCTGGAGGTGGCTTGTTCTCTGCGCACCGACGGCGTAATTCGGATTGCATCGGACAACGTCGTGGAGACGAGCGCCGAAACCTATCAGGAATCCTCGCTTCCAGAGTGGACTCGCTATCCCCTGGGTGTCTTCGACGAACTCAGGATGTTGGAAATCATCAAGGCAGATGTCGGGTTTGATCTTGCCGTCGTTTCCGAAATACCTCAAGGAGAGGGCCTCGCTAGTAGCGCCGCATTCGAACTCGCGACGGCCATCGCACTCACTGCTCTCTGCCGCTCTTTGGCGCAAGGCAGCGAAAGATCCGCACTGGTCCGAATCGCTCATCGCGCAGAAAACAGATTCGTGGGTGTTCCGTGCGGATTGCTGGATCAGACTGTAGTAGGATTCGCTCGCGCTGGATTTCTGGTAGTCCTGGACGCCTCCACGGGCAGGCATCATCTTCAAGCCGTCCCGGACAACATCAGGCTGGTGCTGTTTCGGACGCATATTCGACATCAATTACTCGATTCCCCCTACGAAAAGCGACACGATGAATGCCGAGTGGCGCTGATGGGTCTTCAGAAAGTTATTCCGGGAATAAGGTATCTAGCTCACCTGCACCCGGTGGACATCGTCGCGTATGACGTCATACTGAATGATACTCTGGCCCGCCGCGCTCGCCACATAGTAGAAGAACAACGGCGCGTCGGCCGGTTCCTGAAAGCTCTGACCGAAGGCGATACCAGCGCGGCGGGCGGACTTCTTTTCGATTCCCACGAGAGCTCAAAAACACAATTCGAGAACTCCACACCCGAGATGGATTTTCTGGTTCAGAAATTGAAAGAGCAACGGGGCGTTCTGGGTGCGCGGCTTTCTGGAGCCGGGTGGGGCGGAACCGTCCTGGCCATGGTAGACTCTTCTTTCGAGGACGAATCTGCTGATCAGGTGGCAGCGAGCTATGAAGAAGTGTTTGAGGCGAGATCTCCATGGTGGAGAAGTGAAGTTTCCGATGGTGCACGCATTGAACGGCAGGACTGAAACAATACGGGATTTAAAACGACACAGATTGCAAGACCTGATCCTGATCTAACTATTCAGACAGAAACGTGAAGAAAACGTGACAGAAACGGAGGACAAAAAGAGACCATCCTGGCTTAGAAATGCCACCTACTGGGGTGCAATCCTCTTGATATTCCTGTTTTTCAGGTACACAGATCAAGGCACAGTCGTACAAGGATGGCTTCAACAGGGCCTGCTCGCCACGGGTATTTTCCAGGCTGACGTCAGGTACACCGAGGACCACGAAACCCCGGCCAGCTATGATCTGTCACTGGTCTCGCTCGATGGCCATCCCGTGCACTTTGAGGAATTTCGAGACAAAACCATCTTCATGAATCTGTGGGCCACGTGGTGTCCACCTTGCCTGGCCGAGATGCCGTACATCCAGAGTCTTTACGAAGACTTTGAATCTGAGGATGTGGTCTTTGTCATGTTATCGACTGACGAAGACGTCGATATCGCGCGTGAGTTCATCGAAGCGAAGGGGTACACCTTTCCCGTTTATCGAGTCGTTGGACGTATGCCAGACGCGTATCGCAGCTTTACGCTCCCAACGACTTACGTGATTTCTCCTCAAGGAAAACTTGCAACCGTTCATGTCGGAATGGCGAACTATAACACCCGTGGCTTTAGATCATTTCTGAGAGCGCTCTCGGACTCGCACAAAAGCGAAGATGTCTAACCGTCGCGAAGGTAGGCGTCTGTCTTGTCGAGCCAATCCTGACGGGGTGGGCTGAAAATATCTACATCGAGCGTGTCCTCGAGCGCTTCTGCCTTGTGCCAGACGTTTGACGGAATGTGAAGCACTTCTCCCTCGTGGACATCAACAACTTGGGACTCGTCCTCTCCGATCCAGAATCGAAGTGAGCCACTCATTATGTAGGTGATCTGTTCGTTGTGGTGGTGGTGCTTGGGTACAACACAACCCTTGTCCAGATACACGTGTGCGACCATCACCTTCTCGCCAGAAATCATTTTTCTGCGAAGCTTGGGAGACAGTACCTCGGCTGGCATCTGGGCCCAGGAAATTTTGGTGACTTCGGTTGAAGAAGTTTCGTTCGGAGACATGGCGCGAGGTTGGCTGTTGGAAGATGTTGACTATTTAAAGAGGATGACTACTCAAAAGGGAAGCCGAATCGGATGATAAGACCCAATCCGTCATGATAATCCATAAAAAGTCTCGCATTTTTTCTGCGTAACTGATTGCCCATGGCCCTGTAACACTGGAAACGAATCAACAACCAAAAGACAACGTACGATTCGGCGTGACCACATTTTAGCGAGCCCGACCTATCCTTCCTGCATTCTCCATGCTGGCACAATCAACATCAGAGCGCGGCTATTCTCCCCCTAATCCCCGCGGATTGCCGGGAGAAATTCTGGAAAAAGGAGGTTATTCCGTTGAATTCGCGCGCACGGAATCCGAGCTCGAGCAGATTCAGCGCCTCCGCTACCGGGTTTTCAATCTTGAGATGGAGGAAGGTCTCACTTCCTCCCGTGCGCGAGGCATGGATGTGGATGTGTTTGACCCGTTCTGCCATCACCTTTTCGTTCGACATCTCGAGAGTCGTCAGATAGTGGGCACGTATCGGATGCAGACAACTGAAATGGCGGGCACCGGTTGCGGCTTCTATGCGGAAACTGAATTTGATTTCAGCACCATGCCTGCTGACTTGATTGAGGAAAGCGTCGAAATTGGCAGAGCGTGCATTGCACGGGAGCACAGGAGTCTGAACGTACTGTATCTGTTATGGAAGGGGCTTGGACTCTACGCATCTCACAACCGGAAACGTCATCTTTTCGGTTGTTGTTCGTTGACCAGTCAAGTCGAACAGGAAGGTGTAGATACGTACTCATATCTACGTCGGAAAAACCATCTTCACCCCGATATCTCGGTAGCACCTATTACATCCCATACCTGCGCAGGGGCGGTGTCTCCTGACCCTGTGGACGTAAAACTGCCCCGCCTCATGAAAACGTATTTGAGTCTTGGTGCAAAGATCTGTAGTGGCCCCGCCATCGACCGTGATTTCAAAACCATCGACTTCCTCGCTTTGTTCGATTTTGACTCACTAGTGAAGTCGGATCTGGCCTTTTACAGCTTTCAGGCATGAGCCACGTCCGAGCCGTTGTCAGGCTCATATTGTTTGTATCCTGGCTCCTGAGCCTCTTTTCGGTGTGGTTTATCGTCAGCATTCCGCTCTCCGTCAAGGCTGAGTGGGCCACCCGTTGGCGGTACTTCGCTATTCGTTCCTGGAGCATCCTCGCTTCTAAAATAATGGGTTTGCGGATGCACGTGCGTGGGACACCGCCCAAAAGACCTTTCTGTCTGGTTTCGAATCACCTGTCTTATCTGGACGCAATACTGATGCAGTTGACGACAGATTCTGTCATGATTGCGAAATCCGAAGTCGCATCATGGCCTGTAATTGGCTGGCTCAGCGAGAGACTAGGTACAATTTTCGTGGACCGTACAACTGCCAAGGATCTGGTGCGGGTAAACGATCTCATCGAAACTGCACTCGAGCGTAGAGAAGGCATCATTTTTTTCCCGGAAGGAACTACGACCACGGGCGAAGGAGTCGGTAAATTTCATTCCTCCCTTCTCAATTATCCGGCCGAAAGTTCGTACCCCGTCCACTACGCGGCTCTGAGTTACCTCGCCCCTGGCCACAACACCTCCGAGGTAATCTGCTGGTGGGACGACATCGGTTTCGCCCCTCATTTCTACAACGTGCTGAGGCTGCCTGGATTCGATGCATATATCCATTTTGCTGAAACTCCTGTAACTGAACCGAATCGAAAAGAACTCAGCAATCAACTGCAGTCTCGTATTTCTGAAATGTTCGTTCCCGTAGGTAACAGACTCTTTTGATGACTACTAACAACATGCTGGTGGAGCTAAACCTAGCGTGCCTTCGACAGGGCAAACAAATGGTTGCCGACCTGGACGATGAAGCGTATCGATGTTGCGACTTGGTAATTTGTGACAGCGGGATTGGAGACCACTATCGACACATTCTTGAGCATTATCAGATGTTCCTATCGGGATATTCGGACTCTTTCGTGGACTACGACGCACGCGTTCGGGACGCCAGGCTGTCGACCGATCGAAAATTTGCAATTCAGGCCACCGATGACATCCTGCTGAAATTCGATCTGGTTGATGATCTGAACCGGCACCTTCGCATAAAAATGGCGACCTCCAAGGATCTCAACAAAAATTCCCCGTTCAGCGAGTCGACTGTAAGCCGTGAACTTCAGTATTTACAATCACATACAATCCATCATTTCGCCCTCATTTCCATGATTCTTCGGTCACAGGGCCGGCGGCCGGCGGATGATTTTGGTGTCGCCCCATCGACGCTACAGTATCTTGAGAAGCAAAACGCTTAGAACCACGTCCAAATTGTGACCACCCCAGATTCTGCTCAACCAAAGTCTTCACGAGGTCGAATCTGGCGTTTTTTCTGGATAATCTACCTCCTTCTGCTCATCGGTTCACACGTGGTTCGGTGGACTCAGTCCGACTTCTCACCCCGCGAATACCAGGAGTTTGTTTCCCTTCCCGTAGTCTCGGGAGATTCGTTTACTGACGATTCACGCAGGATCAATCTATCCTTCGCTGATTCAGCAAGTCCTGCCGAAACGGGCGCGGCGGATTCGACCTCGCTCCCCATCGCAATCCTCTTACACGGCAGTCCGGTCGCATCGAGTTCCCTGATGCAGATGCACCGCAGTTTCGTCGAAATGGGAGGATACCGGGTCATTACTCCGGACCTTCCCGGATTTGAGGGCTCGTCGACGAATATTCCAAATTATTCGGTTCGGTCTCACGCCCGCTACCTCGGCGCGATGATGGACTCGTTGGGCATCGATGAAGCGCATCTGGTGGGCTACAGCATGTCAGGTGGGGTAGTCATTGAAGGGATGCGATTGTGGCCCGAAAAAATAAAGTCCGTCATACTTCTTTCGGGTATTGGCGTCCAGGAGATGGAATTGTTGGGGGACTACTATATGAACCATTCGGTTCATGCCCTGCAGTTGGCCACGCTGTGGTTGATCACAGAAGGATTTCCTCATTTTGGATGGATGGACGATGCAATTCTGGGCGTCTCCTACGCCCGCAATTTCTTCGACACCGATCAGCGTCCACTCCGAAATCTGCTGTCGGAATGGGAGAAGCCTCTACTCATCATGCATGGCGCTACGGATCGGATGGTTCCGTATTCAGCGGCTGTGGAACACCACCGGATTGTCCCCCAGAGTGAGCTGATGACCTTTGAAGATCAGGGCCATGGCATCCCGTTTGTGGCCGCTTCGCGCGCAGTTGATTCCCTGGTTGTCTGGATTGAAAAAGTCGAACGAGGCGAGGCCAGTATTCGATCCGGTTCTTCAGAGGATCGTTTGCTCGCTGCCAGCAGGCCCTTCGACCCATCTGACATTCCACCTGCAACGGGTGTTTCGCTGATTTTGCTCATGTTTCTGATTGCCGCGTCCACGATGGTGAACGAAGACCTGGCGAGTATCGGCGCGGGATTGATGGCCGCCCGGGGGACGATGGGTATTGAACACGCCCTCATCGCTGCATTTTTCGGAATTTTGATTGGTGACATTCTGCTGTACGCCTCAGGCCGAGTCATCGGTCGTCGGATCGTCTCCATGGCTCCTTTTTCCTGGTTCATTGATTCCAGGAAGATGGCACGTGGGGAATCCTGGTTCGAGCGCAAAGGGGCGAGAGTAATAATCGCGAGCCGATTCGTTCCCGGCACCCGCCTGCCGACGTATGTGGCGGCGGGCGTGCTCAAAGCACCGTTCTGGAAATTCGTGGGCTATTTCCTCATCGCCACCGTCGTATGGACGCCGTTGATTGTCGGTGTGTCGGCCTTCGTCGGCGAACAGTTGATGGAGTTCTGGACTACGTACGAATCCTACGCGATTTGGGCACTGCTCGCCCTCGTCTTTTTCCTCTATGCTTTCGTCCAGCTCGTCGTACCAGTTTTCAGCCATCGCGGACGAAGGAAGCTCCTGTCAACCTGGCGGCGATGGACACGCTGGGAGTTCTGGCCTCCGTTCATCTTCTATCCTCCCCTCATCCTTCGAATCATTAAGCTGGCTTTCGAGCACAGATCGATTATGGTTTTTACCGCTGCGAATCCTGCGATCGAGTCAGGCGGTTTTTTGGGAGAGTCCAAGGCTCAAATTCTTTCGCTGCTCTCAGGGACCCCTGAGGTCGTAGCTCGCTATGGATTGGTGAGCTCGGGAGAAAACGCCGCTGCACAGGCCATTGAAGAGATGAGGACCCTTTCGCTCGTGTTTCCCGTTGTTTTAAAGCCAGATGTGGGTGATCGGGGTCATTTCGTCCGGATCGTGCATTCTGAAGTCGACATCGAACACTACTTCTCCCATTTTGACGGCGACGTCATCATCCAGGAGTACATCGAAGGCGAGGAATATGGGATTTTTTATGTCAGGCATCCCTCGGAAGATCACGGCATGATCTTCTCGATAACAGAGAAAAAACTTGTTTCCGTGGTCGGTAACGGACGCGACACCCTCGAAAGATTGATCATGGACGACGATCGTGCGGTCAATATGTCTCGGTTATTTTTCCGCAGACACGCGCTGCAGCTGGACGATGTCATACCCGAAAACAAAGTCTATCCGTTGGTGTCCATCGGCACGCATTCGCGTGGAGCCCTGTTTCTTGACGGCGGTTACCTGCTGACCGTTGCTCTGGAACAGGAAATAAACAGGATAGCGGTCCCGATGGAAGGCTTCTTTTTCGGCCGATTCGATGTTCGTGTTCCGAGCACAGCGCATCTGGAACGCGGTGAGGGAATCAAGATCATGGAGGTCAACGGAGTCTCCTCCGAGGCGACTCACGTGTACGACCCCTCGACTCCCCTGCGACACGCCTATCGTGTGCTGGGACATCAATGGAGGCTGGCCTTCCAGATAGGTCAGGCCAATATGCGCGATGGCCACCGGCCATCGCGCTTTCGTGACGTCATGCGGCAGATCTACCTGAATAAAATCAATCCTCGGCAGAAGCCAGACAAGAGCTCGGCAGCCGTTGGCTGGGCGAGGGTGCCATGATGTACGCTCGATTACTCTCAGGTCTGCGAGGAGTCGGTGAGTACGCCCTGTGTATGAAACAAGCGTTTTCGACGACCCGGGAGTCGCTGAGATACGGCCCCATCATCGTCCAGCAAATGGTTCGCATCGGCGTAGAATCCATCCCCGTTGTGCTCATGGCGTCGGCGTTTGCCGGCGTGGTAATCACCATCCAGACAGCCTATCAGTTGGAAAACACGATCCTCTCCTCGGAAGCCGTAGGCTCGGTCGTCGTCCCTACCCTCATGCTCGAGCTCGCCGCGCTCATCCCCGGACTGGTTCTGGCCTCTCGTATCGGAGCAAGTATTGCAGCGGAGCTCGGAACGATGAAGGTCACCGAACAGATAGACGCCCTCGAGGCGATGGGCCTCAATTCTGTTGCCTATTTAGTCCTTCCACGTGTAATTGCGGGGGCGGTCATGTTTCCATCCCTATACGTCGGCGCCGCGGTTGTGTCGATCGCCTGCGGTGCGTTCGCAGGTGAGTTGATGGGGTATTTATCGATCGAATCCTACATCTCAGGCGCTCGTCAATTTTTTCTCTTGTTTGATGCATTTTTCGGCGCGACCAAAATGCTCGCCTTCGGATTCGTCATTACCTCCGTTTCATGTTGGAAAGGATTTCATGCGGAGGGAGGAGCGGACGGCGTGGGGAGAGCGGCTACACAGGCGGTGGTCATCAGCTGCGTGTGTATTCTGATCGCTGACTACCTTCTCGCTGAATTGCTCCTCTGAAAGCCGGCGTTCCGTATCATTCGCACATGGCGCGAAATCCATCACCTTCCCACGCAGCCCATTCAGCAGGTGGAAACGGCTCACCTTCGGGACTGGGCACGTTCGGAGGCGTATTTACACCATCTATCTTGACCATTCTCGGGGTCATCATGTACCTGAGATTTGGATGGGTCGTAGGAAATGTGGGCCTCGTAGGGACGCTCGTAATCGTGACCCTCGCGACGGGAATTACCTTTTTGACCGCACTCTCGGTGGCGTCCATTGCCACGGATCAGCGGGTGAAAACTGGCGGCGCATACTACATGATATCGAGGTCGCTCGGAATCGAAGCGGGCGGGGCGGTCGGAATACCCCTCTACATCGCGCAAGCACTTTCGGTGGCCCTCTACACCCTCGGATTCGCGGAAAGCGTGGTAAACGTCTTTCCCGTCCTGGACGAAAAGACCATCGCCCTGCTGACGACAGCTGCTGTAACCTTGCTGGCTCTCCGATCAGCCAGAGCAGCCATCAAGGTCCAGTACGTAATCATGGGCGCTATCGGACTGTCATTGCTGTCGCTGGCGTTCGGAGGATCTATCGAGCCCGGACCGGTGGAGATTGAGCCCGTCAGCCGGGTTGGGTTTTGGCTGGTTTTCGCGGTTTTCTTCCCCGCTGTGACGGGTATCATGACCGGCATCAACATGTCGGGAGACCTCAAAAATCCTTCTCGTTCCATTCCCATCGGAACACTGTCAGCGATCGCAGTCGGGTTTCTCATCTACATGATCATTCCTCTCTTTCTCGTAAGCCGGGCTACTCCGGAGCAACTCATTTCGGATCCACTCATCATGCGCCGTATTTCGTTTTGGGGGGATGCGATCATCATGGGCGTATGGGGCGCCACGCTTTCGAGTGCAGTAGGAAGCATTTTGGGGGCACCACGAGTCCTGCAGGCACTTGCCCGTGATGGAGTCATTCCGAAAGTCTTTCGGATACTTGGTCAGGGATCTGGCCCCGATGACGAACCGCGCATTGGAACCGCGTTCACGTTCGGGCTTGCCGCTGGCACGATCATGCTGGCAGATCTGAATATCGTAGCGCCGATTCTCACGATGTTTTTTCTGACCACTTACGGCGTCCTGAATATCACGGCGGGCCTGGAACGATTCCTGGGGAATCCCTCCTTTCGACCGAAATTTCGTGTCCACTGGCTGTTTTCCCTCGCCGGCGCTGTCGGCTGCACGATTGTCATGTTTCTGATCAATGGGCTCGCCACGGGCGCAGCCATCACCATTGTGGTCATCATCTATTTCTGGTTGGAACGCCAGGAAATACGGTCAGCGTGGGGGGATGTGCGGACGGGAATCTGGCTGAATCTGACGCGCGCCGGCTTGCTGCGGCTCCGACAAAAAACGGTAGATCCAAAAAATTGGAGACCGCATCTGTTGGTACTCTCGGGAGCTCCTACCAAACGGTGGCACCTCATCGAGCTTGCTTCCGCACTGAGCCACAATCGAGCTCTGCTGACGGTATCCTCGGTTCTCACGGGAGATTCCCTCAGTTCGACACGCATTGAAAACATGTCCACGAGCATCTATGAGTATCTGGATAAACATGGTGTCCAGGCCCTGGTCCGAATCGTGACGGCAGAAGAGCCGTTCGAAGGCGCCCGCCAGCTGGTCTCGACCTACGGTCTCGGCACCCTGGTGCCGAATTCAGTTGTACTGGGTGCGACCGAGCAACTGGACCATCACGAAGCATATTGCGACATGATTGCGCATTTCTACGCCGCACATAGAAATACGCTGATCGTTCGACATAACGAACAACGTGGCTTTGGAGCTCGACGACACATTGATGTATGGTGGGGGGGACGAAAAGGAAATGGTGCGCTCATGGTCATCCTGTCCTGGCTGCTGAGCACCAGTATTGAGTGGCGTGGATCAAAAGTGACGATCAAGATGGTAGTGCCAACCGCAGCGGCCGCGGAAGGAGCGAGGGTAAACCTGGAAGAAATCCTGCTCGCCTCCCGCACGGGTGGCCGAGCAGAAGTACTTGTAGCGGACGGAAAACCGTTTTGGGAGATCATCAAAGAATCTTCCCTCTCGGCTGATCTGGTATTCCTGGGAATGGCCACTCCAGATGATAAATTCCAGTCTTATTATTCTCAATTACAGGAACGCTCCAGCGACCTGCCCACAACGGTCTTCGTTCTGGCCGCCGAAGACATCGAGTTTGGCGAAGTAATCATGTAGCGAGGATTGGATAAGTCGGGCACCTTGAACTATAATCGGCGCTTCCACCTGTATTCATCTGAAGATGCCTGGATTTTCCGCTAATCATCATGAGCTGCTTCTCGAAGCCGTCGCGCGATTCGGAACGCCGATCTATGTCTACTTCGAAGATATCCTGCTCAATCGGGTCGAGAAACTTCGATCCCATTTGCAGGGCCTTCCACTGGAGCTCTTGTACGCGATGAAGGCCAATCACGCGGCACCAATTCTGCGAACAATGAAGAAGGAAGGTCTCGGAATTGACGCTGTCTCGCCGGCTGAGCTCATCGTCGCTCTGGAATCAGGCTTTCCGAAGGATCGTGTATTGTTTTCGGCGAACAACATGACGGATGACGAAATGCACTTTGCGCATTCGAGAGGCGTCATTTTGAATATTGGTGAGCTCTCCAGACTCGAAAAACTTGGACAACGTTATCCTGGATCATCGGTCTGTATTCGACTGAATCCACAGATCGGCGCAGGGCACCATGAACATGTAATTACCGCGGGTGAACGGAGCAAATTCGGAATACCGGTAGAGCAGATTTCTGAGATTCACCGTTTAGCCGAGAGGTACGACATTCAGATTGCGGGATTGCATCAGCACATCGGGAGCGGCATTCTGGACACGGCCGTGTTGTGGCAGGCGATCGAAATCATTCTGGAGGCATCCCTCTCCTTCAGTCAGCTTCAGTTCATCAATGTGGGCGGTGGCCTTGGTGTGCCCTACGCGCCCGACGACTCAGAACTGGACACGGAACGATTCAAATCCGACATTGTCGTTCCGCTCCAAACATTTATCGCCTCTCATCCTTCCCAAAATTTGTCAATCTGGTTCGAACCAGGACGATTTTTCACGGCAGAATGTGGTGCACTCCTGGCCACGGTCAGCACCATCAAGCGAACTCAGTCCAGAACATTCGTCGGTGTGGATTCCGGCATGAACCATCTGATCCGTCCAGCCATGTACGGTGCTTATCATGAGGTAATTAACCTTTCAAATCCCGATGGGAAGAAGATGCAATACGACGTCGTCGGCAACATCTGCGAATCAGCTGACTTCTTCGCAAAGGATCGGATGATAGCCGAGCTCTCAGAAGGGGATCTCCTCGCCGTTTTGGACGTCGGCGCCTACGGAATTTCAATGGCGACTACGTACAATCTCAGGCCGTTACCTGCAGAGGTCTGGGTCGGCAGCGACGGAGAAATCAGTTTGATTCAGAAACGGAAGAGTCCCGAAGAACTGGCGAGAGAGGTTCTTTAGAAGTAGGCCATTGCACCGCCATTGCACCACCATTGCACCGCCATTGCACCTCCTCCGCATCGTGAGCGCTCAATGCTAAGCGATCGTCTCCTCCATAACTGTCGATTCGTCACACTTCCTTGTTGCGAAATTCAACATTCTTCCACGGGTGCTGGAATTGATTGGGCCTGATTAATGTCTTAAATTTGTGGGCTACGCGGTTTTATGTCCGAAGGGGTTATTTCCGCAGTCAACCAACCTCTCGCGTCGGTAACCAGTCCGGCGCCCCAAAGAAGAGATTCCAATGTACGCGATAGTTGAGATTGCCGGTAAGCAGTACAAAGTGTCCAAAGATGACACGCTGTATGTACCGAAGCAGCAGGTGGATGCAAAAGCAAAGATCACTTTTGACACGGTCCTCCTCCTGAACGACGGCAAGGCCGTCAAAGTGGGGACACCCACGGTGAAAGGAGCAACCGTAAAGGCCACCGTCATCGATCATGTAAAGGCGGACAAGGTCCTGGTTTTCAAGAAGAAGCGCCGCAAACGCTATAAAGTGAAGAACGGACACCGTCAGCCGTACACTCAGATCAAAATTGATGCTGTTTCTGTCGCAAAGAAAAAAGCAGCGCCAAAGAAGAAAGCTGAACCAAAAGCCAAAGCGAAAGCAGCCGCGGCTGATTCTGAATAATAAAACACGCGAGGTCCTGAATGGCTCATAAGAAAGGAATGGGGTCAACCAACAATGGTCGCGACTCCAACCCCAAGATGCTCGGTGTGAAAGCTTTTGGTGGTGAATTTGTAAAAGCAGGTGCAATAATCGTCCGCCAGCGGGGAACGAAGTTTCATCCTGGAGACAACGTTGGTCGAGGTGGTGATGACACACTGTTCGCCACATCTGCCGGTACGGTTCGTTTTACGCGAGGCAAAAAGGACCGTAAATTCGTTAATATTGATCCGGCGACCGTCTGACGATTACTGAAGTCGACTTTTAAATGGCCCTTTTCCTGAGCGGAAAAGGGCCATTTTTTTATGCCTCAATCCTTCATGCGCCTCCTCTGAGTGCGGTAATAATGTCTGTCATCGGGAAAAATATGCCACCTGAGCGACGGTATTAACGTCCATACAGGCCCCGAATGGACGTTTTAGACTTGGCAGATCGTTTGTATGTCCTGAGTCGGTCACGATTTCCACAGCGGAGATCTGTCCGTGAGAACAAACCGCCCATCTGGGCGAACCGACCCAACAAAACGAGATCAGCCATGATGCGCAAAGTCGAACTCGAACCCCGGAATGAGTCTTTTCTTTCCGGTTACCGTCTTCCGGAGCTCACCTTCGAAACGACGGATCTTCCATACCCTTCCCTGATCCCCATCTGGGATTTAATGAGGGCAAAGAACTACGAAGGAGCCCGTACATTGGCACTTGAAGCCATGCAAGAGCGCCGGATATTTCCTGCTGACGAACGAGCCGCTATCAAAATTGCGCTGGCCACAGCGGAATTCAAACTAGGCGCCACCGACATAGCCAAGCGCATGGCGGGACGGAGCCTTGACCTGACTACCAATCAGTTCTCCGGTCACAACATTCTTTTGTCGATCCATGTAGTCCGCAAAGATTTTACGGCGGCCTATCTGCATCTGGCAAATCTTCCCCTACCGAAAAACACACCTTCCTGGGATGAAGAACTCTCCATGCAGGATGTACATATTGCGCTTGCAGCCTGGGCATGGCAACTCGGAGAATGGGATCAGGTATCCGATCATCTACACATGGCGTACCCCGGTGGCCTGAGCGAAATGCCAGCCGCTATCCGAGAAGACTGGTTCAGATTGTCATTGTATCGAGGTCTGCCCGATGATGCCGCTGCCGCTGCTGCGACCCTGATTGAGGATCGCTCGATTGACTCAGCTGATGAACTTTTACAGACGATCGTGCAAAGTGGCTGGACCAAACAGGCACTCCCCCTCTATCGCAAGTTCTACTCGGAAAAGCCCGAGAGCGAACTCCTGCGCCGTCGCCTGGTCGCCCTGTGCGTCAAGGAAGGCGAGATGGACGAAGCGCGAAATTTGGCGAGTACCAGTGCATTGAAGCTGGCTGCCTGACACCCGACTCGATCCCCGTTCTCACGTATCACGTTTTATCTCATTCAGGGTCATGACTGTCAATAAATATCGCACAACTGGACGACTCACCCTGAGGCAACCCCCGTCTCGGGAGACCGCAAAGGCCTCGGCACTCGCACTGGAGCTCGGAACTGCTCGCGCGGAAGATGTAATTCGGATTCTCTGGGGCGACCCCATGTCCGCGTTGAACGTGCTTAAAAGAGCCAATGAGTCGTATTACGGCCTCCGCGAAAAGATAGGAAGCATTTCGCACGCCGTCGAAATTCTCGGAGTCGAAGCGTGCTTGAGGCTGCTCTCAGACTCGACGGAAACAGCCACTGAATCTCCCGTTATCGATGCCGTCGTTCGACATGCAACCGCAACCGCGTCCATCAGCCACCGACTCGCAACAGGCTCCTGGCTCTGGAACGACCACTCTCCCAGCCGCCCTGGTCTGGTTTCAACTGTTGGATTGTTGCACAGTATCGGTAGAATCGCTCTCTGTGCTTCTTTTCCGTCCGAAACGGAGTCCCTATACGGATATTCAGAGTTGAGCTTCCCCGTCGAGGGCGACCGACAGGAGCTCGAACAACTCCAGTTCGGGATAGACTACGCCGAGGTAGGAGAATTTATCGGTCGAAAGATGCACCTGCCCTCCGAATTGATTGAATCCCTGCGAGGTCATGTCCAACCAACGATGTATCCCCCAGAAAGTGCAGCCCGTCGAATTTCCCTGATTGTCGGAGCGGCCGGATTCCTTGCTGATCAGTCGGGTTATGGAATGGAGCCTCAGGTGTCCTTTACATACACCGGTGAGAACAGCATCCTTTCCGCGTTCCAAAGCGAAGTGGCCCTTCAACCATCGACCCTCAATGATGTGCTGGAAGAGCTCGATCAGATGAAACTGAATTCCCCAACACAAGCCTCAATGGTTATCGGTCGCTCTGAAGATCGAGGGGCACGGCCGCGCCAGATCAAGCCCGGACCAAGGTCCGATCAAAAATCCACCCAACAGCCCGATACCCACACAGGTGCCCGGTAAACGATCCTTTTAGCTTCAATGTCAGATAAGAAAATCAAGCATACCGAACGCCCGCCTGTATCGAGATCGACCCGAACCTCGACGCCGCCCGCAGCCCAGCTCAGCAGGGAAACACTTGCTGACTTCTCTCAGGTCATCACCCACAGGATTGGGAGCCTGCTCAGTGGCATTGAGGGCTATACCGATCTTATCCTTTCGTCCTTGCATTCCCCTGATGATCGGGAAAATGCATTCAGAATTCTGGAAAGCGTTTCGAGAATAAACGGGGTGTTGACCGATCTGAATCACTACGAGGAGCTCCTGGAACTTACCAAACACCTGGTTGGCGCGAAGCTGATTGGCTCAGAGCTTACTCACCTCCTGGCGGACTCGGAAGCTCAAAGGCTGCGAGTTACGCACGAACTCCCTGAGGATGTGCTGATTGATGCAGATGACCGACTGATCAGACAGGCTCTTCTGTCCATTTTGCGAAACGCGTTCGAAGCGACCCGTTCAGATAAACTCGCGGTCTCTCTTGATGTTGATTGCATCCATGAAAATAAAACGGTCCGATTTCGCATATTCAGCCCCGTTTCGATAGAAGACGAAACGATTCGAAAACAAATCTTCAATCCGTTTTTTACTACAAAAGCGGCAAATCTTGGCCTCGGATTGACGATGGCTCGTAGAATATTCCGTGCACACGACGGAGACGTTAAACTGACGAGCTCCGAACTGACCACGGGGACCGAATTCACCTGCACAATACCTAGCGCACTCGCGTAATTGGTGCACTCGTGTAATTGGTGGCCCGTGTAATTGGTGAACCCGTGTAATTGGTGAACCCGTGTAATTGGTGAACCCGTGTAATTGGTGAAGAAGGACATCCATTTTTAGTATATTGCGACTGCAATTTCTCAGTCACGACTGACCTTTACCAAGGAATGGATCGCGAGCCGCATCTTCTTTTCGTCGATGACGAAAATCTACTCCATAATCTTTTCGAGCGTCTTTTTACCCGGCATGGCTTTCAGGTAACCTGCTGTGCCAGCGCTGCTCAGGCAATTGACCTTTTGAAGGATGAGTCCTTCGATCTGGTGATTACCGATTTCATGATGCCGGATATGGATGGGTTCGCACTGCTGGGACACATACGGCAGTTCTATCCCACGACGAGGGTCATCATGGTGACGGCTCACGCCAATGTGCAGCACGCGGTTCGCATGATGCAGCACGGTGCCATAGACTACATTCCGAAGCCCTTCACCACAGCGGAGCTGCTCGACAGAGTAAACGCCTCTCTCAGCAAGGACATCCCCGGGGTTGATGTCGCTCCTGAAGTTTCCAAAGACGGAATCCGAGTGAAAGCGAAGGCGAGCGACGTGCAGTATATCGGAGAATCAGAAAGCATACTGAAACTCAAGTCCATCCTGCCACGCGTCAGTAAAAACCAGGCACCGGTCTTCATTCAGGGCGAGAGTGGAACCGGGAAGGAGATCCTCGCAAAGTTGATTCATCAGAATAGTGAACGTGCAAATGGACCCTATCTGACAATTAACTGCGCAAACCTCCCCCGAGACCTGGTCGAGAGCCACCTTTTCGACCATAAAAAGGGCGCGTTCACCGGAGCCGTCGAAGACATGACGGGAGCCTTCGAGAACGCCGATGGAGGTACGCTCCTGCTCGATGAGATCACCGAGATAGAATTGGCCATCCAGGCAAAACTCTTGCGCGTCTTGCAGGAACATGAATTTCAGAAAGTAGGCTCGACAGATGTGAAGAAAGTAGACGTCCGCATTGTCGCGACGAGTAATCGCAATCTGGGAGAGGTCATTTCAGAGGGTTTATTCCGGGAAGATCTGTACCACCGTCTGGCCGTGTTTCCCATGACGGTGCCTCCTCTGCGCGATCGCCACGGCGACGTAAAAATATTGGCGGAACATTTCGTTGAAAAATACTGCAGCCTCTACTCGCTTGGATCCAAGTCACTTGCACCGGATTTGATCGCTCATTTCAACGCTTATTCCTGGCCGGGAAATGTCCGTGAACTCGAGAACATGGTTCAGCGGGGTGTCTTACTCTCTGCCGAGCGGACAGAAATTGCCAAGTCAGATGTCTACGACGACTTCTTTTCTGACGCTGACGCTGTGCGAGACACGTCGTCCGACGGCTCCAGCCTGAAGCTGTCAACCATCGACGATATGGAGCGCCAGATGATTCTTCAAGCACTTCAGGATTCCGGAAACAACCAGCAAGTCGCTGCCGATAAATTGGGCATCAGCGCCAGAACGATTCGAAATAAGCTCCGGAAATACCGCGAAGAAGGCCTGATTGATTAAGGCCTCTCATCACTGCCTTAAAACGGGATACCGGGCCAGGATGCCGGCAATGTGCTTCAACCCGAGCAATGATTGCGCAAACAGACGCGCGAGGAAGCATTTTCCGCCTGAAGGTACCCAGTAAAGCGGAAAGTTTTTCCTAATCGACCGAAGTTGGCGTTTTCTTAAGTCCTTCGTGAAAATTTTTTTCGCTTTCGGAACGGGCGTCTTTCTCAAGCTCCACAAAGTCCATAAACACCCGTATCGACCCCGGAAGGTCGAATTTAAGCCGGGTTCGAATAAAGTTTTCTTTTCTCCCCAGCGCCAGGCAGGAAACGAGGCGGCGATAATCCGGTGGGTGGCATAGCCTTTGCTCAAAGGAAGAGTGTTGTCGAAAACCACACTCGCTTTCTTGCCCATGCGTGCTCTGTTTACCCAGCTCAGTCTTCTAGTCGGCTTTATCACGGCATTCAACATGAATGCTGCGAACTACAGCATTATGCTCGCGATCGCAACCGGCCTTCTGGTCGCTTGCAGTATCTACGCCGTTCTTCTGCTGGGTGATATAACGATCCACCGTGTGCTCGAAGAGAAGGTCGGAACGCTCACTTCGGTCCGATTTATTGACGACGCTTTCGATTCGGATTGGCTCGATGAGCCTACGTCCGAGACTGACCTGACCACACCGACCAAGGAAGCGATCGCTGCCTGAATCGACCCCCCTCCTTTCACTCACTTGCCCCTCAGATCATGGCCAATGACCTTCAAAGCGTAGCTGTAAAATTCGTACAGGAACCCACTGAACGTCACCGCACGGACGTGGTGCTCGCTGCGGTTCCTCTGGTTCGTTCTATCGTTGGACGCCTATCCATTCCGGATCATCCACTCGCGACTCGCGAAGATCTGGAAAGTGTAGGACAGCTGGGACTACTTCAGGCTCTCGACGGATTTGATCCCGAAAGAGGAACTCCATTTGTCTCCCACGCTTACGGGCGTGTTCGAGGAGCACTGGTAGATTATCTGCGCTCTATCGACGCACTTCCCCGGGAGCGACGCCGCGTTTTGGCTGAGGCTCATAATGCAATGGACAAATTGCGCCAGAAGCTGGGCGATGAGCCTTCGGATCATCAGGTCGCCGAATATCTGGATATGACGCTCATCGATTACCATACACTGCTAAGGGATGCACAGTGCCGTTTTGCCCTGTCCCTGCATGCGCCCATCGATGGCGAAAGTGACCAGACGGTCCTCGAAATCATCCCGAATAAGGATACTGCCCGGGCCTTCGAACAGATTGATCGTGAGTCTCTTAAGGACTATATCAAAACACTCATTAACGAGCTTCCGGAAAGAGAGCAGACGATACTTGCCCTCTACTATTTCGAGAACTTGACTCTGCGCGAAATCGCCGGGTTGATGGACCGCACGGAAGCCCGCATCAGTCAGATCCTGGCCAAGGTGCTGAAGACGCTTCGTGCACAACTGGCAATAGTTTCGAGCAGGGCTGCATAGACATTTTTTGCGAATCTCGGAGGGCCCTACCGCCTTGCAAATTCCGAGACCAGCAAATGATGAGGGAAGGTCTACGGGGCGCGCAGTGAGAGCTGCGCGCCCCGAGCCGTTTTAACAGATTGTGAGTCTCTCCGCCTTTCTGCCTTTCCCGAAACCGATCGATGTTTTAATCTTCTGCGAATCGTCGAACTAATGCGGCACCGTTCAGTATATTGCCGAGCTTCGATAAAAAGTGCTTTATCCGCGTTTTTACCCCTTCAGCGTCGTTTTAGACGGCGTGATTCTTCTACATAAAACTGATCGCGGTAGCGATTGAGGTTCGTCCATGGGTGTAATGAACAATCTCCGAGAAAACACCGGAGTCATGCTCTGGATTCTTGTTTTCGCCTTCGGAGTCATCTGGGTTCTCCAGGATTCCGGTGGATTAGAAGCCGTAGGAAACTTGAACAACACGATCGGCACGGTCAACGGCTCCGCGATTTCGATTGAAGAGTATCAGCTTGAGGTCGATCGTCAGGTACAGGGCTACCAGAGCCAGACGGGAGACAGCATGCCTCCTCAGATGCTGGATCAGACCCGCGATCGCGTGTTTAATCAACTCGTTGAAGGCCGCCTTCGAGAGCAAGAAATGGAGCGCCTGGGCATAGAAGTTTCTGATGACGAGCTCATCGACATGATTCAGGGTGTAGATCCCCACCCAATCATCAAAGCCTCGTTCAGCGATGGTGAAGGCGGCATCGATCGGATCCTGCTTCAGAATTTTATCGCCGACCCCGACGCCACAGCCAACTGGCTATATATAGAACAGTTACTGATCAGTGAACGCCGAAGCCAGAAACTCGAAAATCTTATTGGTGCCACCGTTCGCGTAACAGAAAACGACGTTCGACAGGAGCACGTCCGTCAAAATCAAAGTGTGGATGTTGACTACGTTTCCCTTCGCTTTACCGCTCTTTCGGATGACGACATATCCTACGACGATGGCGATCTGAGACGTTTTTACAACGATCATAGAGACGAGTTTTCGCGCGATAAGACCTTTGACCTTTCGTATGCGACGATGTCAAAGGCGCCGACGTCAGACGATACCTTGGTTGTCTTTTCTGATCTCGAAAGCATGATGGCAGATTTCAGCGCCGCGGAGGACGACTCATTGTTCCTCGCACGAAATGGATCTGAACGTCCTTACACGGACGCGTATTTCCGTCGTGACGAAATCGCGGATGAACTGGCAGTAGCAGTGTTCAGCGAAGTCAAAACGGGAATTGTGGTAGGACCCATCATCTCTGGTGGACAGGTTCACCTCATTAAAGTCATGGATGTTCGCCCTCCTGAAGAGACGGCCGTTAAGGCGAGCCATATTCTCTTCAGGGCCGCTGACGGAGACGATGATGCCATCGCAGAAGCGAGAACGGAGGCTAATTCGGTGAGGCGTCGGATTCTCGCGGGAGAGGACTTCGCGGACCTCGCACGGGAGTTTTCTGACGACGCTACGGCATCCCGTGGAGGAGATCTCGGATGGTTTGGCCCTGGAAGAATGGTCTCAGAGTTCGAGGAAGCGGCATTCGGCGCTCGGATTGGCAGCGTGGTCGGTCCGGTCAAGACGCAGTTTGGCTATCACCTGATAATGGTGACCGACAAAGCCACAGAGGAAGCTCAGCTCGCAGACTATGCGCTCTCGCTCAGAGCGAGCGTGCAGACTCTGAACCGAGTTCAGGGTCTGCTGGACGACCTGCAGTATTTTTCAACGGAGGAGGGCAACTTCTCAGACGAAGCTGCAAGACGTGACCTGGCAGTACGGACGGTTTCAGTGGGCGAAAAGCAGCAGTTCATTCCAGGACTCGGAAACAGTCGCGCGCTTCTGAATTTTCTGGAAACGGCGGCCGAAGGCGATGTCAGTCCTGTGATCGAGCTGAACGATGTTTTCTTTGTGGCTTCTGTCGACGGAGTGACTGAGGAAGGCTTTCAGCCTTTCGATGACGTGAAATCTCAGTTGGAGCCTCGCGTCAGAAATGAACTGAAGGCTGAAATTCAGGCCTCAAAACTGCAGGAGGCAATTGACGCTGGAGGGTTTGACACTCTTGCGGAGTCTGTGAACACATCGCAGCGGTCTGCTTCTGGACTCTCCTTTTCGAATTTGACCGTTCCCGGTATCGGTCGCGATCCACTGTTTGTCGGGACTGCGCTAGGGACAAGCGTCGACGCGATCTCGGAAGTTGTGACTGGGTCCAATTCCGTCTACGTCATTCGTGTCAGCAGCATAACCGAACCCGGAGCGCTCGAGCCTTCAGACTTCACGACTCTACAGGAACAACTGACGTCACAACGCCAGAATCTTGTCCGGTCTCGATGGATTACGGCGCTTCGCGAATCCGCAGATATCGTAGATAATCGCAGATTCTATCTACAGTAGGCACTTCTGGTTACTATCTAGATAAAGAGGGCGCTCCCGTCAGGGAGCGCCCTCTCCATATTCAGAGCTCCAGCGTAGCCCGATAGATCACAGATGCTGCTCCCTCGAGATACAGATTCACGGGGTCATCTGCGGGTCCTTCGAAACCGACAAACAGCGTTCCACCTCGCATAGAGACGGCAAATCTGGCAACCGAAAGTCTGGCGGCCGACGACGTGGCGGCCGAGTCCTTGCCCAACATTGCCGTCACAAGACTCGCTGCAATGGCTCCTGTACCACACGCAAGCGTCTCGCCCTCCACTCCCTTCTCAAACGTCCGCACCTTCAGTTCCCCACCCCTTTCGACCTGAACGAAGTTGACATTCGTTCCATTCTCAGTCAGCGTTGTATCCCCTCTGATCTGACTGCCGATCGTCACAACATCTATCGAGTCGACATCGTCCACAAACACCACGACATGTTCTGTACCAGTCCACAGGTAGTGCGCTTCCATCAAACTATCCGGAAGCTCAGAACCCAGCGAGAGATTCCGTTTAAAATGTCTCGGGGCCGGAACGAACAGACGAACATCTGAACCATCATCAGGGACAGAAGCGCTGTACAACCCCGCGTCCGATTCAAACCTCAAAGGTTCTGCTGCAAGGCCGGCGTCCCTTGCAAAACGTGCAAGGCACCTGGCCCCATTACCACACATTGTACCGAGAGACCCGTCTGCGTTGTAATAAACCATCCGGTAATCCGCACCTTCACCCTCTGCAACAGATAGTCCCAGGAGTCCATCCGCACCCACACCCGTTCGTCGTGGACAGAAGCGGGCAGCAAAACCTGACAGTTCTTCGGTAGTAAAACGATAAAACCGATTATCAATGACAATAAAATCGTTTCCAGCGCCGCTCATTTTCGTAAATTCAAGCACGAATTTGGGAGCTGGTGACGTAGTCTGCATGTGGGACAAAACGGTCCTTATTTAGAATGGTGAGCATGACTCCTCCCGGAGGTGTCTACCCTTAAAAATACTCTGACCAGAGGAAAAACCGCCTATCTTGAAAGAAAAACGACTTAAGATTGAGAAAGCCGAACCCCTTCTTTTGTTTGGTCTCAATGACATCTACCTGAAACGAATCGAATCGGCCTTTCCTGAGGCGCATATCACAGCCCGGGGCAACCAGGTGTACTTGCAGGGCGACGATGATGACATTGAGTCCATATCTCGCATTCTCGACGAACTCACGTCTCTTCTGAATCGAAACGGAAACCTGACCGAAGGAGATGTAGAAACCGTTCTGGCACTTTCCACCTCTGGAGATGGATCGCCTCTGGAGCTACCGGGTGATGGCTCGCATCATACCGTATTGTTTACGCCGAAGGGCGGTGTAGTAAAGGCCAAAACCCCGAATCAGATCCGCCTCGTCGAATCGGCGAAGAAAAACGATATCGTATTCGCGATCGGACCAGCCGGAACCGGAAAAACGTACACGGCTGTCGCTCTCGCGGTTGCGGCCCTGAAATCAAGACGGGCCAAACGTATTGTTTTATGCCGGCCAGCCGTCGAGGCTGGAGAACGTCTGGGATTCCTTCCTGGTGACATGAAGGAAAAGATCGACCCGTATCTGCGGCCTCTCTACGACGCACTGGAAGACATGCTTCCCAAGGAAAAACTTAAGACCTACCTGGAAAACAACACCGTTGAAATCGTTCCTCTCGCATTCATGAGGGGGCGGACCCTGAACTCTGCTTTTGTGATTCTGGATGAGGCTCAGAACGCCTCTGCGCTGCAGATGAAGATGTTTCTGACCAGACTCGGAGCCAACAGTCGAGCCATCATCACGGGCGACTTGACCCAAACCGACCTACCTTCCAGAGAGGTCAGCGGGCTCGCTGAAGCCAAGGAAATCCTGCGGGATATTCAGGGGATCGATTTCATCCATTTTGATGAAAATGATGTCGTCCGCCACCGTCTCGTAAGGGACATTATCAAGGCGTATTCGAAGTTTTTTGACGGAGACGATTCGCGCCGAGCCACCTCCTGATTCGAATCGGTGGAAGATTGAAGCCCTGTCGGTACGATAGATCCGGCTAGTTGACTTCCACTATGGCGTTGTCAATCAGCCGCGCCTTTCCGAAGTAGACCGCCACCGCTGCGAGTACCGTCTGCCCGGCCTGAAGACTAGCGACCGGCTGTAAATCCTTAGTATCGACGATGGAAACGTAATCCTGGCGGCCTTCAGAGGCTTCGCCAATAATGGATTCCATGGACGATATAATACTCATAGCGCTTCTCTCCCGCTGATGCTCAATTAGATTTCGAGCCAATGCGACAGATCGGGAAAGTATCGTAGCCTGGGCGCGCTCGCTGGTCGTCAGGTATCGATTTCTCGATGACAAGGCCAGACCATCCTCCTCTCGCACCGTTTCGACACCCACGAGCTGCGTGTCGAATCCCATTTCTCGCGTCATACGGCTCAAAATAAAAAACTGTTGAGCATCTTTCAGCCCAAAAACAGCGTAATTGGGCCGAACAATGGCAAAAAGGCGCGATACGACCGTTGTCACACCTCGAAAATGACCCTCGCGTGACGCTCCACAGAGATGATCACCCATATGGGTCACCTCGACCCACGAAAAGTTGTCTTCGTATGGATAGATCTGTTCGACATCGGGTGCGAACACGAGGTCTGTCAGGCCCTGTTTCGCCAGTTTTGCTACGTCCTCATCCAGATTGCGGGGATATGCACCAAAATCCTCCGACGGGCCAAATTGAGTCGGATTCACGAATACGGACACCACCACACGATCTGCAGATTGAGCCGCCTTCTCCACGAGGGCCAGATGGCCGGGGTGAAGGGCACCCATCGTGGGCACCAGAGCGATTGACTCCCCTTTCAGCGTCTGAGAATGGGTCCAGTCTCTCATGGATTGAGCCGAATGTATGGTCTCTACGTGTTCCAATGGTCGTTTTTGGTCTAAACCGGGGGAAAGATACAGCGGTCCGGGTGTACGATTTCGGCAAAGCTCAACACCAGCAGTCGAGCCCGCCCTGTATATTGGGATTCTGAACGATCCCATCTGTTTCACCCTTCGATCAATAAGGCGAATTCATGACCGATTTCCGTACCGAAAAGGACTCTCTGGGCGATGTGCGAGTACCCGTAGATGCCTGGTATGCCGCTCAGACCCAGCGTGCGTTTGACAATTTCCCGATCTCGGGAATTCGATTTCCGAGACGATTTATCGAAGCCCTCGGGACGGTCAAACTCGCGGCGGCAAAGGCGAATGAAGGTCTTGGTATTCTGGATTCAGAGACCGCGGCGGCGATTGTAGACGCGGCAGAGCAGGTTCGTGCGGGAACGCATGACGATCAGTTCATCCTTGATATCTTCCAGACCGGATCCGGAACGTCATCCAACATGAATGCCAACGAGGTCATCTCAAACCTCGCCACCGTGGCCAGAGGAGGCAACAAGGGAGATAAGATCGTGCACCCGAACGATCACGTGAACATGTCCCAGTCGTCGAACGATGTAATCCCGACGGCTATGCATGTGTCGGCCGTCGTAACCATCGAGCTCGAGCTCCTCCCTTCGATGGAGCAGTTTACGGCGGCACTCCAGGAGAAGGCTTCGGAATTCGATGATGTCATAAAATCGGGTCGTACCCATCTGATGGATGCAACTCCTGTCAGATTGGGACAGGAATTCGGCGGCTATGCAGCGCAGATTTCCCAGGCCATACAGCGCGTAAAAACGTCCAGAGATGAACTCTCTGAGTTGGCATTGGGTGGAACCGCTACCGGTACTGGAATAAATTGTCCGGCAGGTTTCGCTTCGTCCGCAATTGGTTTTATTGGAACGGCAACCGGTTTGAGCTTCAGGGAATCACCCAACCATTTCGCCGCCCAAGCGGCAAAAGATGCATTTGTCCAGGCATCCGGTACGCTTAATACACTGGCCGTCTCGTTGATGAAAATCGTGAATGACATCCGGCACCTTTCTTCGGGCCCAACCTCGGGATTATCAGAAATTGTCCTCCCTGCAATCCAGCCTGGATCTTCCATCATGCCGGGAAAAGTAAATCCGGTTTTGAGTGAGGCCGTGATGATGGTCTGCGCCCGCGTCATGGGAAATCACGTCACCATCACCATGGGAGGCCAGCACGGAAATTTTGAGCTGAATGTGATGATGCCCGTCATGGCGCACGCGATGCTGGAGAGCATTTCTATTTTAGCAGGAGCTATGAATGCGTTTCGCAAAAAATGTCTCGTGGGCATTCGTGCCGATAGAGAAAGGTGCAGAGAATTGCTCGAATTGAATCCTTCCATCGCCACAGCTCTGAACAGAGAGATCGGATACGATATGGCGTCGAAGGTTGCCAAGGCCTCTGCCGCAGAAAAGAAATCTGTGCGCCAGGTCGTCCTCGAGATGGGACTTTTGGACGAAAAAGTGCTGGACAAGCTCCTCGACGTCAGGCACCTGACGGAGCCCGGTGTTCCGGGAGATTGACCGAAACAACCGTGACCAGGTCTCCGCACTCAATTCGGCCTCCCTCATCGACGGCAAACAAAGCACCTCTGAGTCCGAGCTCCCCAATAAGTTCTTTCGCCTGAGTCGTGGCTCGATGGCCGAACGTGTCACAGGGCCGATGATCTTTCTGGGAGCGTTTCAGGACCACACTACCAATTATCAGTCGGTCACCTGGTTTTAAGGCGCTCAAGTCGACGCCTTCCGTAATGAGATTGTCCCCGGGAACGGCCACTTCGATCTGAAGAGCTGCTAATACCTCAGCTGCCATCGCCGTGACTTCTCGATCCGAGATTCGTTTGCCCCGCCACCAGTCTTTTTTAGGGTGATCTCCGCGAAAACCTTGATTTGCGAGTACGTCTACCGATGTCACGATCGAATGTATGCCTGGACCCGGCTTTTCGATGAGAGCGTGGACACGGGGAAGCCCCCCATAGGTCAGGTCGATCAATCTTTTTTTCAGTTCACTCATCTGAACTCACTATGAAATCCTTTAAAGAGAAATCCTTTTAACACAGAGCACCCATCACACACGAGTGTCCGAACCTGGACCCGATATTCACTCAGCCGCTATAAACTTCCGGTCTTTGACGACCATTTCAAAGCGTTGTAATTCCAGCAGTTTCTGGTTCAATTCCAAAGTATCCTCTCCCGCGGCCTGACGTCGATATATCTCCTTTCGCAACCGAATTTCTGTCTCTTCAATACGGTGCAATTTGAGAATCACCATCGCCCCAGCCGCAGCTTCCGAAGCATCCTCATCCAGCTTCGGCACCGAAATATTCTTGCGGCGCTCCCAATTCTCCGACGGCTCCACAGCGACCATCATGATATCTGCTGCAAGCGCTTGAATGTCGTTACCCATGGAATCCCCGAAAAATATTCGTCGATCCAGTTCCTCGGCTTCGTACTGGCGCACCAATTCGGCAGCCATTGACCTGGCGGCTCCTTCGGTAAAGTCTGACAGCGGCATAGTCCCCATTACCCATTCAATCATCGCTATTCCTTCCTCCATCATCAGCCGAAGTAACTTTTTTTCGGCGGGAATAGGCGTGGGTGTGGCTTCCTTTCGCTCTGTGATCGCGGGCGTCTGACTGGCATGAAAGTCGTCTCTATCGGATTTTCGTTTCGCCCGAATGACAACCTTTTTTCGATCACCTTTCATGGTGGCCGCCAGAATCGGTCGAAGCCGCATATCCGGAATATCCAGACTCGAGGATGCACTTCTCAGATACGACTCCCGTACGAGATCATCCGGAATCTGAGCAATGGACTGCACAATTGTTCTCTGGACGGCGGCTTGGCCCTCGGGTGAGTCCATCCGGCCTGCCTTGGCAGCGTTTTCGAGCACGAATTCGATAAAATTCTGGCGATGCTCTCTCAGATACGTCTCGAATTTTGGGCCGCCGTTGGTCCGCACGAATGAATCAGGATCTTCTCCATCAGGAAGACTTACGGCGTACGGAATCATACCCTGTTTCAATATGAGGTCTATCGCTCTCAATGCAGCCCGCAGGCCTGCCTGATCCGCATCATAGAGCAGAACAATCGTCTTCGCATATCTCGAAAGAGCGGCAATCTGATCCTCGGTGAGGGCGGTCCCGGAAGAGGCGACGACATTTTCGACACCCGATTGATGGAGGGATACCACATCGGTGTACCCCTCAACCATTATCACTTCCTCTTTCGAGCGGATCGTAATTTTCGCGTGGTACAATCCGTAGAGTACCCTGCTCTTGTTGTAGACCTTGGTCTCGGGAGAGTTGATGTATTTGGGCTCGTCATCCTCCCTCAGAATTCTGCCTCCGAATCCCAGTACCTTTCCAACGTGGGAGAAAATGGGAAATATGAGACGGTGACGGTACCGGTCGTAGTACCCCTTCCCATCCTTCTTCGCAATGATCAATCCCGCGCCCTCGAGCACCGCCGGGTCGACGAGTGCCTCCGTCGCTGCCTTCAACAGTGAGTCCCATCCATCCGGTGCATAGCCAATGCCAAACAATTTGATGGAATCGAGGGAGACACCACGGTTTTTCAGGTAGTCTCGGCAGACCCCGGCGTCCTCCATTTGAGCGAGACCGTCGTGGAAGAAGCGCGCGGCAAACCGAAGGGCGTGATAAATCGCCTCGGTTTCGGACGCGTCTTCTCCCGGAGCGTCTTCCTCCGGCAAAATTACGTTTACACGCTCGGCCAACAGCCGCACTGACTCTGGAAAGCTGAGCGTTTCAACCCGCGATACAAAACTGAAAATATCACCGCCCTCGCCGCAACCGAAGCACTTGAAGATGCCAAGCTTGGGATTGACATTAAAAGACGGCGTTTTTTCTAAGTGAAACGGGCACAATCCGACAAAATTGGAGCCGCGTTTTTTGAGCCTCACATAGTCTCCAACCACGTCTACGATATCCGCCAGGGAACGGACCTCCTCGATCGACGATTCGGGAATAATGCTCATGGAAAAGCTACTTTTTTAGCGGCATCGGGGCAGATTCGGCCCTGAAACGGGTATGAGCCAGATTACCCTTGACAGCATTAACATGCAATGAAACACGGGCGCGTTCCACTCGTAGCGAACACAATAATCAAAGAGTTTCAGGGTTATTCTCCTATGAAGATCGAAGGCAACATCGTTTATATGGACATGGAAGGTGGATTCTGGGGAATCATTGCCAGCAATGGCGAGAAATTCGTCCCGATCAATGCCCTGCCGGACGATCTGAAAATGGACGGACAACCCGTCACGGCTGACGTTGAACCCGTACAGATGTTGGGTGTTACGATGTGGGGTGAGCACGTGAAGGTAAACTCGATCGATCGGAAGAATTAGTCTCGAATCAACAACTTTTCTGGGGGCTTTATGCTGTTTACCGGACTGATTACCGTTTCTGCGTTTCTCTTGGTTGGACTGGGAGCAACCCGTAAATCCAAGGGTGCCCTTTTCATGGCAGGCGGACTTCTACTTTTCGCCGTCGGCGCTGTGATGCATTTTCAGGCGTTCACCGGCTTTGTGAGCTTGACGGCAGCCGTTTCAGCTGAGCTGGGAATCGGGTTTCTGATGCTTGCCGGCCTGCTATCGCGCCACAAGAAGAATGCACGACCTTTTTTCATGCTTGGCTCGGTTTCTTTGCTTGTTGCAGTCCTTGTATTTGGCACGTCCAAGCTGATCAATGACTATTCGAATCCACCCGTTGTCGCCGGCTTCGCACACACCATACTGGTCGAGTTGGGAGAAGACGACGTCATATCCGAAATCGCTCCCCTTCTGGAAGATTTTGGTGCGACCTGGGAGGAAGCCTTCCCGACGATCTCCATGTCTGAAGATGCAGATCTTGCCCAGGTCTATATCGTCCGCGTAGAAAAAAGAATCAGCAAGCAATTGATGCGCCAGTTACGGGACGACGCCGAGAACGTAGACAACGTCGAGGTCAATTTCATGGTTGAACTCGATGTGCTTGTGTCGAACGAACGTGTCACCGTGTCGGCCACTTCTATTCTGGAAAACGATCCGCTGGCATCCCAGCAGTGGGCGCTCGACGCCATTCATGGCCATGACGTCCATAAGCTGCTGAGTGAGGTGACTCCAGCCAAAAAGGCCAGAATCGCCATTCTTGACACCGGTGTTGATGCGGCTCACGAGGATGTCACTGATTCGTTCACCAACAGCCCCGCCACAGTCGATATTCACGGCCATGGCAGTCATACTGCTGGAATTGCGGGTGCGAACACGAACAACGGCCTCGGCATCGCATCTCTGAACTGGGAGGGTCGTTTCATCGAAATTGCGGGCTACAAGGCGCTTGGTGACCAGGGGTCTGGCAGTATTGAGATGATTTCCCAGGCCATCATTGACGCAACCAAGGATGCTTCCGATGTCATCTCGATGAGCCTCGGAGCGCGCGCGGCGGCCCCAAAAGTCATTTCCGATGCTATCGCCTACGCTCGGCGCAATAACGTTATTGTTATCGCTTCGGCTGGCAACGCCAACGAAGATGCGAAAGACCATATGCCTTCAAATATCGAGGGTGTAATAGTGGTCTCTGCGGTAGACGAAAATCTGGCCAAGGCCAAGTTTTCAAATACGAACATGTCGCTGTCTCGTCCTATTACGGCACCCGGCGTGAATATCCTCTCCCTCAAGACGGGAGGCGGATACGTTAAAATGAGCGGTACCTCGATGTCGACACCGGTGGTGTCTGGCCTGGTGGGAATCATGCGATCGCTCGATCCCTCCCTGAGCGAAGGAGACGTCTACAGCATCCTCGCGAACACTGCTCGAACTGTTAAGGACTCCAAACGAATCGGAAAAATGATCGATGCGGAAGCGGCTGTAAAAGTCGTACTTTCCGGATTATGATCGATTTTGACAACGATTTACTTATTCTCGTTGCCGGCCCCGATGAAGCCTCTGATATAGCGGAAATCTACACTGAGTCCATTCTGGCCATGGATTCTACCATGGTGCTGGACGAAGTTTCGCCTGAGGACATGCGGGCCAGGCTGGACTCGTTGGATCCTCGAGAATCCATTCTCGCCGCCTATCTGAACGACAGTTTTGTGGGATGGGGCATCGTGAAGTTGTACAGTGATCGCCCCGGTTATCGCCTGACCTGTGAAACATCCCTCTTCCTGCGTCGAGACCGACGCGGTCATGGAATTGGCAGCCGACTACAGCAAGCCTTGATCCAACAGGCTCGCGACTCAGGATTTCACCACATCATCGTTCGCATCTGGGCGGCGAATGAACAGAGCATCGGCATGCATGCGAAGTTCGGATTCGAGATGGTCGGCGTACAAAAAGAAATCGGCCACGTCGATGGCCGGTGGATCGACGTGGCCGTAATGCAATGTATTCTGGATTAGTTCGTACGCCTGTTAAATAGGCCCTAGAACTGCTCCATGGCAACGGTCGGACCGTCGCAAAATATGTAGTCAATGTTGTAGACGACCTGAACGAGGTCACCTTCAGGGTCGATCGCGAGATGCACTCGTCCATCAAGCTCACCTGTGCTTGGATCCCAGTTCACACTCTGAAATGGATCCAGTGAATCTTCTACCTGATCTCGACTCGGGCCCTCCATCGAGACGACATCTATTCCACAAATTTCTTCGCGGTCGATCACAGGCTCTTCCAGGCGAACCGCAAACACAGTCGTCGGAAAGTGCTTCTGGATATTCGCGGATACCAGTTCGAGCGTGTCCTCGGCGGATACTTCAATCGTTGTCATGCTTCGGCGTATTCTCAGAATTCAGATGAATAGTGACCATCGGCCACGTGTTTGTTCTCAGTTAGGGTACGTGTGAAAACAAAATAATTGCGTATTCGATGGCCCAGGATCCCTCGCTGACCGGGTACATTAACGTCCATTTTGAGCTTCAGAAGCGTAAAAAACCCATTGAGCGTGACTCAGTTCAAGATGGGGGATGAAGCGACGGCCGGGTTCTAGTCGAAATTGAGAGCCAGGGAATATCTAAGCAACATATCTGGCACCCCCGCGACGTGGACACCCACATCCAGTCTGTCGAAAAGCGAATAACTCCGGCCAATGGAGAGGGAGGTGAAGATTCGCCCTCCGAGTAGATTCTCGATGTCAGTAACAATTGTATTGTCGAGCCCATGCACGAGAGCATCTCCCCACTGGATGCCCCCTGCGATCCGATAGTGCGCATCAGAATATCCAACACCTTTTCCCATCAGCTCAAATAGGATTCCGTCCAGGTCAAGTGTGAGCAGTCGGAGGGGTAAGTCCCACGAACCGACCGGGCCTCGATCCGGACGGCGCGCGAAGTCAATACCTGCTCCAAGACCCCAGGTGGGCTTTTTCCCGATTTTGTACTGCTGAAGTTTTCCGAATTCCCTTCCATACTGACCTTCAATGGCCATACTGCCCCAGTAGCGGATCACATTGATCACCAGATTGTGTCGCCCAAGAGGTAGATCTACTCCAAACGCAAGGGATGTAGGTAAATGCACAGTCATCCACTTGCCGATTTCATCGTGTGTCTGTCGAGTAAGGTTGGGGCGGGTGAGATCCAGAGCTTCGATATCGAGTAAATCCTGATTCGCCTCGCTGTTATTGTCGATGACGCCTTCCAGGTTTACGAATACGGGAAGAAAGCTGACGGCAAACGCGTCCCTGTCTTGCATCGTTATTCGGGGCGCGATGTTCAACAAAACACTTGTGCCGAACTTTTTTCCGTAGGTTCGATGGATGAGTCCGATGCGTGCTCCCATGCCGCCGCCCCTGTACCCGGCCCGCACTCTCCAGTAGAAGCTGTTCGTTTCGCCCAGTGCGGGATCCAGGTTTGGATCCTCGGCATCGTTGAAGAAATACTGATCAGAGCCCGAAATGGTGAGAAGACCCTGCGGAACGACATCCAGGTTCAGCCCCGCGGAAGCAGCGTAACGGTAAAAGGAGATTCCCCACCAGACACTCCCGAAATAATATCTCTCGAGGAGACCTCCTGTGCCAATACTGATTTCATCCAACTGGATCTCAATATCTGAACTCAGAGCCAGCTGGGTTAAAAAATCAATCTGAATGGAGCTGCCGTCTCCGGACTGACTTCCTCTAAGATGAGCTCCCGTTCCGCTCATCGATATTTTGGAGGTCAGGAACAGCGGCTGGCGGTAGCCGAATCCAATTCCCACGTTATCATTCACGGGCCACGTCAACCAGAATGCCGAAAGTTGACGCGGCTGGCCGATAGCGACGTGTGAGGCTCGCGTGTAAACAGGTGTCTGGCCTTCCGGAAACGATAGATCCGCGAGAAGCGCGTCCGTTTCCGTGCTGATCGAGTGCTCCGATAGAAGTGACGATGGTCCGAGACCGAATACTCCGTTTCTCATCGGAAGACGTCCTTCGAAACCGATCTGCCCCCGTGAAACATGTGCCAGGGAAGCCGGATTACCGAAAACAACGGCTCCGTCGATCATTTGTAGGGATGAGTGAACTCGGCCAAATGATCCTGATCCGAGCCCCGATCCGAAAAGATTGGCGCCGATACGAACATCACTGTACAGTTGTCCCCCCTCGAATCTGAGTGCGCTGAAGTCCGAGGACTCCTGTCCATAAGTGCATGGTATGCTGAGACTTAGGGATGCTGAAGCGAGTACTATGATGTTCAGCAATCGTCTCATAGTCCGACCGTCAGAGAGATCTGCTGCGTCCTGGCGATGTCAGAACTCACGTAGGCATAATCTGCCCGCAACCTGATGCCCATGGACGAAGGAGTCCGGATACCGAATCCAAACGTGCTTACTTCATTACTGAATCCATCCTGAAGAATCAGGCGTCCTGCTCGAAAGGAGATCACATCAACCGGTGCAAATGACGCACCGAAGCCAATCCGACCGCCGGCGTCGCTGGCAAGAGGAGGAACCCACTCCAGAGATCCTGAAAGCCTGTCGGAGAGCTCGTAGTGGATTCCCGTGGCCAGTTCGAATGGAACAGCCTCGGTATACGACTTGACCTCCGGTCGAATGTCGCTGCTTGATTTCCAGAACAGCGGGGCGGAAATATTTCTGGCCGAAACTGCATAGGTCAAATCGTCGGACAGCCTCAGGGAAAGGCCCGCTTCGATTGAGTAGCCATTGGCCGAGCCTCTCACCTGCCGGGATAAGCCTTCGGCAATTTCGTCAGCGTCAAAAACAACGTAGTCGCCCGCACTCAAAGCATTCTTGCCATAGACAGCGCGACGAAAGGAAGCCCCGACCCCTAGCCACAAGAACCGAATTCGGTGAGCGTACGCGAGCTGGAGGGAGCCCTCCGTGAGCGCGTCGTCTCCCGAAACCTGAGCCGAGAATGCGAGAGCACTCCGACCTATCAGAACGGGAAAGGCAACTGCGATGTGACCATACTCAACATTTTCGAGCTGATCGATGTAAGAAAACGTGAGTTCAACACCGTCATCTGGATTAATGCCGGCGGCATTCCACCCGAGCGCATGTGCTCCTCTCTGGGATGCTGTTCCTGTATAACCAAGGGAGGCAGCCCTCGCCCCAACTCCGATTTCTGCGAATACACCCGGGATGGATGACAGGCCTTGCGCCCCTACAATCGACGCCGTCGACGTCGAATAGGTCAGCATACACAAAGAGACCACCAGGCATCTGGTGGCCAGGGTAAGGGCAAAAATGGACAAATTCCTCATCGAATCTGCAGTAGCCAATCGCCCTGCAGACCAACGGCCTACTTGACAAGAACTACTGGTAAAGTTTTGACGACCGTTCCGGAGCGGTCTCGCGCTTCAATTCGTATGATATAACGTCCATTTCTGGCCTTTTTGCCGTCCACCGTCAATCCGTCCCATTCAATTTGGCGCAAACCTGACCGACTCCCGTATCTGCCTGGCCACTGCTGGTCACCCGAAAGGAGTGTCCGAATAAGCTCACCGCGCATATTTACGATGTCGATCCGAACGCGTGCCGGAGGTGAACTCGTATCCAGAAAGTATCCGATTTTCAGAGGAGCAATCTCAGGAGAGAATGGAGAGGGTAGAGCAGAGAGATGCCTGATTTGCAGGTTTTGATTTGCACTTACAACGGTGTAATCACCCAGTTTGCTGGCATTATCGGTTGTTACGCCGAAATCGGAGGATGAGGAGAGGAGTACCCTCCACGACAGATCAGTATCGTCGAAGTGAGCGACCGAGTGCCCCCCCTCATACAGCTTGAGGGATGCATCTGCAGGTAATTGGATGGAAGCCGTGGTTTCTAAACTGTCTCCTACCAGCGATCGCTCCGACTTCAGACTGAATCGAACAACATATTCACCAGCAGTCAGATCATTTCCTTCGGAGATGCCAGGATTAAACCGTTTGGGAAGTGGTTGCCGCGGATACGACAGTGCAAGTTCTCCTCGAAACGGAATCGAGCTTTCGTCCAGGAAAATTGTTGTGCCCTCATAATCAGTCAAGAATCGAGACCGACTTCCGTCAAGCTCCGCAAAAATGGCTACCTGAGCGGTATCAGAGCGTCCCGTAGTAGCATCTTTGGCAATCGCATACAATTCTCCGATGTATTGCTCATCGCCTGTACGAATCGAGCCTGTATTGTCTATTGTCGCGACATCCGAGGGCGATACGACCCACGTGACAGAATTGCCGAGTAAAATTGGAATTCCATCGCTCCCTTGACCAGACACGGTCAATCGGAGCAATCCATTGTCATTTCTCATTCGCACATCGGGTGCGCTTATCTGAAGGTCCGTGATAGCCGAATCCACGGCTTTGAAAATTGATGTTCTTTCGTGAGTCTCACCTCCCAGGCGAATACTGACGGTGAACGAATAGTCTCCGGGGGAGCTGACGACCAGGTTGGCTCCGAGGCGTTCGGAAATCAATCCCGACTCGAGTTCCAGGGCCGCACTCGAACCCGTCCAGGTGATTTCTCCGGACGAAATGAGATCTGACGTCAGATCTTGACCCAACCCATCCCTTACCTGCATGAATATGGAGTAGGTCTCCCCGACCCGGATTATGCTCTCATGAGGATCAGGAGAGAGGATGATGGACTGCAGCCTTCCCGCCACGACGGGTATCACGTCATACACATCGGATTCGTATGCGACGGAGCCAGCGCCATCGGTAATTCGGATCTGATAACTGAAGGGTTGCTCTCCCGGCGCGGGAAGTTGGGCGGAGAAGCGGTCCCCTTCGAACAGCAGGGGGAGCGGTGTGAACCCCAGATCGCCCGAGAACCGGAAGAGAAGCCAGCCGGATTCAAGACCCTGGTTGGCGCCCTCTTCGAAGTCCACCCTTATCTGGGTCGCTTGATCGCTCCTGAAAATGGAGTTCGGTGCGTGGACGAACGGCAGGACGAGTTGAGTGGACACCTGCGTCTGTGCGTCGGTCAAAGCGATGGTACGAGTGGATTCGTCTGGATGGAGCCGATCCGATTCGATAAGGTCGATGATGTATTGACCAGCATCCAGATCAGCCGAACTCTCAAAACGACCCTGAACGTTAGAGACAGCCTGAAGAACTCTACCCTCAGGGCCTCTAAGAGCGATCAGAACGCCCTGGATGGGGTTGATCCCATCGAGGAGTTCCAGCGTGATCTTACCGGAGGCCAGGATAATATCTTCTAGCTCAATCACCTGACCCACGTTTGAGAGGGAATAGGATACCTGGCGTAGGAGCGCAGCTCTTCCGTCACGTGGAACCCCAATTTCAGCGTACGTCTCCCCTGCTTCTTCCACCGGAACGTCCAAAAATCGAAAAACGCCATCACTAGATGTCTGCGTGGAAAGAGAGGCCGGTCCACTGAGCGTCACCGTCTGTCCTTCAACAGGTAGACCAGCGCGGAGGATCTTGCCACGGATTTCCAGGCTCTGTCTACCCAGGATCAGTTCCACACCGCTCACCTCGGCGTTCTCTCCGAGTGTGATGCTTAGACTCGATTCGATGAATCCTGTTTTTCGCCCGATCACCTGGTACGTACCTGCCGGCAGAGGACCAAGAACAAATTGGCCCGCGACGGAAGACGCTTCATAGTTCTCGTTTACAGACCTCCGAGCGGACACCAGAACATTGTCTATCGATTCACCCGAGGCATCTTTCGTGGATCCCGAGATAAATGAATTTACTTCGACACGCGTGAACGAGATCGAGACCTCAGTCTGAGCGATCATGTTCAGTTCCCTGAAAGTCGGCTCAAACGTGTAGACTCCCGCAATCGGTTCAACGCGATATACACGACCCAATGGGAGAACCGGAGGTAAGATCAATCCATTTTCGTCAGTGATGGACGTTTGATCCACCGTCCGGTCGAAGCTCGTTATCCGAACAGAAACATTCGGCGCGGCGCTACCATCCCGGGTAACGACCAGGATTTGGACGATGCCAACGCTGGCGGTCGCTGAAAATGAGGCTGTTCCGTTTTCTGAATCTGAAAGAGAAACCGTTCTCGAGACAGGGGTGAACACGTAGCCCAACTTGGAGGGCTCGACCGAGTAGCTGCCCGGAGAAAGAAAGGGTACATCGTACGATCCAGTGGAGCGGCTCGAAGCGATGGCAATGGTTGCGCCTGAAGATACTTCGCTGATCCGAATCGTCGCATCTGCAATCCCCGCAGAGCCCGAAAGGCTGGCCGATTGAACTGTGACTGGAACGTCACCGATGTTCAAGATCGAGGCTCCGGCCGACAAATCGAAGTGAAGTTGAACGTCCAGGTATCCTTCGCGCTGAATCAATGTATTTAGGATGACTGATTCGCCGCCAGGTAAATTCTCAAGGGTAAAACTTCCGTCTGCCGCCGTGAATACTTGTTTGGTTTCACGCGACGTCAGTACCTGGACCGACACATCAAACGGCAATGCGATCCCCGTCACCGATCGGATCCGACCCGTTATAGCGGCGCGATTGGGCGCCATTTCGATGTCCAGCGTGGCCAGTTGGGCGTCGAGTACGTCCACTCCCACGGGAGTCGCTCTATACTCGTCCAGTTTCGCCGAAACCGTCCAGGAGCCGGCCTCCAGACCGTTCAGCTCAAAAGTCCCGTCTCCCGCGGTCAACGTACTAGTGGTCCCGCTGCTTCCCGATCCCGTAATGACAACCTGGGAAAGCGGAGTTGACGTGACGCCGTCGACGACGGATCCGACGATCCGGCACGAGACTGCCCGGAGTACTATCTGCGGTGCGGTAATGGTTCGGTCCCCAAACGACACGGTTGCGGCTACGGCTGGACTCAGCGAATAACCGCTTTTTTGAGCCTGAATGGAGTACCCACCATCTGGAAGCTCCCTAAACTGGTAGCGGCCGTTGGAATCACTGGTTGAGAGTCGGTCCAGACCCGTACCCCTGAGTCGGATCGTGGCGCCGCTCAATGGAGTATTGCCTGAGGCAGAAACTACCTGGCCCTCGACGCTCCCGACACTCGGAATGAGAATAATGGTCTGGCGCGAGGTTGTTGAGGGTTGGATCGTTACTGTGCGAACCGCGTCGAGAAATCCTGAGCGCGAAAGGACAAATTGATACTCGCCAGGGGGAACACCATTCATTATCAGCTGACCGTTTCCCTGCGTTTTTCCTGTTCGTTCTACAGGGCCCGTCATAGTCAGGTCGGCGTCCACAACTGGAACTCCACCTCGTGGATCCACCGCGGTTAGGACATAAGCGCCCGTGTTGCTCGTAATGACCAGCGCCAGATCGTCAATGCGCTGCCCGGCCGTCACGGACAGGTCTATGCCAGATGGCTCAAAACCTGAAGCACTTGCATTCAGCTCGTAGGAACCAGCCTCCAGATTTAACTGGAAGGATCCGTCGGCTTCCGTTATCGTGCTGAATACAGGCACGCCCCCAATTTGCGCTTGTACAGAAATATCGGCAAGATTGAATCCATTGAAGTCCCGAACAACGCCGGAAACGACCGCTTCGGAAGGAATGAGGTCGACGTCGAAATCAATATCGATCCCAGGAAGACTGGTGGTGAAGGTGTGCAGAAACGTCTCGTAGCCGCTCTCTTCAATGCGCATTCCGTATCGAATTCGTGCGCCGAGAATGAGTGCATAATAGCCCGTTTGGTCGGTCAGGGTTGACACCACGAGAGGCCTGCCAAGCGATTCATCAAGGTCGTCGTAGTCTATATTCGCACCCGATATGGCCAGAGGACCGCTGGCTACAAATCCTTCTTTCCGGATAAAGTTGGGCTCCATCCAGAAATCTACTCCGACCGCGTTCTGACCCGCTCTTACCCTCAGTAGTACTGAATTTGGCAGCCGGTACTTGTTTGATTTCGCATTGATTGTCCACTCCCCGCCCGGTAGGTGGAGAGAGTACTCTCCGTTCGGTCCACTCACCGATTCGTATCGGTCCAATCCACTCACGGCAATCAGTTCCACACCCGCGAGCGTTCCCGTAGCCGTTCGAATCATGCCAGAAACAGAGGCTGCGTTATCATTGAGTTGAAGAATTACTCCTGCAACCTGGGAATGCGTAGTAGGCGCGAGTCGAAGGGTTGCAGAAGGGATAAAGCCCAGCCGTCTTGCTTGTATGTCCTGCCCCCTGTCTGGAACGAATAAGGTAAATGCGCCACCGACGCTCGAAATTGCGCTCGTTCCCGCCGAACTTCGAATTTCGGCACCTTCCACTCCATTGCCCCGAGCATCAAAGACAGCGCCAAACACGATGGAATTGAGTTCATTCAGCTGGAAACTGACGTCACGAAAGGTCTGGTTGGCCTTCATGATCAACTCAAATCGACCATTTGTATCAAATCCCTGTTTTCTGGCAAAAATAGAATAGGATCCGGTACCCAGATCGAGCAGAAACCGTCCTTGGTCATCGGTTGTGGTAGATGTGCCACTTCCAGCCAGTGGATACGCAATGACTTCTTCCCCCGAAAGAGAGAAAATTTCCTGGTGACCATCGGGGAATGTTCTGAGACCCTGAACCCTGCCCTCGATACGACTAGCCTGTTGGACGAGCACAAAATTAATGTTAGTCAGGGCATCGCCCGCCAGCAGGTTCATGACGCGATCGAGGGGCGCCAAAAAGCCTTCCTTGGAAACAGACAGGGTCCACTGACCCTGGCTCAGTTCGAGACTCCACACTCCATTTCCATCGGTGATGGTCTCGTGCTCTTCGAGCCCGAGAACGGCTCGGACTCGAACCTGTGAAATGGGAATCCCGTCCTGATTTGTCACTCGCCCGGAAAGAGACACCTGGTCATCCACCACCACGAGAGGGATTGGCAGTGTCAGGATTTGATTGTCAAGGACTGAGATGGTGATGGCGGGTGCTGCCCGATAGCCTTCTTTCGAGGCCACGACTCGAAACGTTCCTGCCGTAATATCCTGCGAAAAGAATCCATCGATGTTGGAACTGGCCCGGTGCTGGGCATCCGTCAAAATATTGGTGAAGTCGATTGACACATCCGATACCGGCGCTCCGTTTCCATTGACCACCTGTCCGGTTATTTTCGAGGGAAGCGGTATCAGGTTCAACTTGACCCGGGCGCGTACACCACTGCGAATCTGTACCGGCACTGTGAGGTCTGCAAATCCAATTTTTGACGCCCTGAATTCGTAGTTCCCAACTACGAGGCTGTCAGAAAAAGAAATGCTGGAAGTGTTTACATGTGGATTCGGCGGATTGTAGCCTCCGCTTGTCGATGATACCTGAACCGTGACCCCCAGAAGTTCTGCATCATTGTCGGCCGAACGCGTCTCAAACGTGAATTCTCCCATCTCGGTCGTGTACTGGAATGTAGCGAAGCCACTCACGCTGGCAGCTCCTATCTCGTCGTTGGCGATGACGAACCAGACGTACTCACCCCTTCGGAAAACCTCCAGTGCCGGCACCGATAATGACGAATTGGGAGTGCTGGCTGAGTAAACCTGTAAATCCGAGGTCCCCCCAGACTCGTGAAGGCGTTCGAAAATGGACACCTCATACGATAAAGCACCTGACACGGCGTCCCATTGAAAACCCACTTCGTCTTCACCGAGGATGACCTCGTCGCTGACAGGAAAGGTCAGGATGGGTTTGTCCAGCGCGCCGCGGTCCTGCAATGTGAACGAGACAACTGGTCCAATGACGACGCTCAGAAATACCGGATCCGTCTTGGCGAAGGCGTTCAGAATGGTGTAGTAGTAGGTGTGACCAGGAACCAGTGGAGACGCCGAAAACTGAATCAGGGGGTTGGCTTCTGCCGCCTCTCCGTAAAGGGCTGAGGTGTCTGACGAGAGGTGAATCCAAACCGGGTTGAGTCCTTCTACGTCACTGATCTGACCGTTCTTACTTGTGATGGTGAATGGAGAACTTGAGACGATCAGCGCGTACGCAACGACACCGGGGATCGCTTCCCATTCAAAGGTGGGCACCCTTTCGGAAATGGTTCCACGTGGATAAATGGCTCTCGGGGTCGACTCAGATTCAACGGCGAATTTAAATTCCCTGGAATAATTGAGCGATGCATCAGCCGACGCTTCAATTTGAATCTCCGTGAATGTCTCCGCGTTCGCATCCGTCAATACGGCGTAGTAAACGCCGACCGGCAATCCAACGATGCTGGGAGTGAAGGATGAGCTTCGATCTCCCCTCATGCGAATGTTTTTGAGGGTGTAGTGCCCCGGATTCGATCCGATTTTAAATTCCAATCCGCTAATACTTTCTTCCCACCGGATCGTGACGATATCTGACGGCCTGAAGAGCAGCGTCGATTCCTGACTACTTCCACGCTGCACCTGAGGTAGGCGTAGCGTAATAGATTGAGCCATCGTTGGGAGAATTCCCAAAAATGAGACAGCCGCCGCCAGCACAAGCCAACGGCACCATCGGATGCTATTTACCGAAGTGCGATTCCGCATAAAGGTCGGTCATAGGCTCAAAAGAGGCATAATGACCTTGATTACGTTGTTTTCCTTCGATTTACTCAATTTTTATGCCAACCGATTATTCGTATCAAATCGGGAATAATGACGGGCAGAATTCCATTTGTACAGCCGTGCTGTGTAAGCACGTCTAAATTGGGCTCAAGCGAGTGCCTGGATCTATTTGGGGATGGAATAAGGGCGGTAGATCACAACACGCGATTGAAGCGCACTTCAAGCTAAACTGGGCGCTTAACTGGACATTTTGACGAGGATTCGTAACTCGGTACTGGAAGACGAGCACACACCGAAATGGGAGTGCCCGATCCGCCAATTTCTGGCGTATTTGTCTTGCATTTTTCGCCTTTTGGCCCGGACTGTAAACGTGAAGAATTCTTAGCGAGAGGAGTAGCTCTTTCTATAACGCTAAATCCGTGTGCACCAAGCGTTTTCCGTACCGTGGAGAGCATCGTTTTGAGATAGGATTTCACTGTGATTCTGCGTATATTTAGACCTCTAAAGTCATGTAGAAAGCCTCGGCTCTAAATCCGGTCTAGTTGGCCGGAAAACAGATCTCCAGAAGCCAGCTTTCCTCGCAGTTTCAACTATCAGATACGGTCAGCGCACGCGCGCATGGAAGAACACAATCCTCGGATAATTCCGATCAATATTGAGGAGGAAATGAAGTCCTCCTACATCGATTATTCGATGTCGGTAATCGTCAGTCGGGCCCTTCCCGATGTCAGAGATGGACTCAAGCCCGTACACCGGCGCGTTCTCTACGGAATGAACGAACTGGGAATGGGTGCGGGAGCGACGTACAAGAAAAGTGCCCGCCTGGTTGGAGACGTGATGGGTAAGTATCACCCGCACGGAGACTCCGCAATTTACGATACCATGGTTCGCATGGCCCAGGATTTTTCCATGCGAGCCCCCCTCGTCGATGGGCAGGGAAACTTCGGCTCGGTGGATGGAGACGGCGCGGCGGCCATGCGGTACACGGAGGCCCGAATGACCCGGGTTGCCGAGGAAATGCTGAGGGACCTTGGCAAGGACACCGTGGATTTCCAGGATAACTTCGACGGCTCCCTGAGGGAACCCGAGGTTCTACCTGCTGCCATTCCCAATCTTCTCGTCAATGGATCTGACGGTATTGCGGTCGGGATGGCTACCAAGATTCCTCCACACAATCTTGGGGAGGTGATCACTGCGACCGTAGCCTACATCGACAACAATGACATCTCCATAGATGAGCTCGTGGAAATCATGCCCGCCCCTGATTTTCCTACCGGCGGCATTATATACGGGCATACCGAAGTGCGGCAGGCTTATCACACCGGCCGCGGTCGGGTCGTGATGCGCGGCAAGTTTCACGAAGAAGAGGTTCGCCCTGGTCGATATGCCCTCATCGCAACAGAAATCCCTTACCAGGTAAACAAAAGCGCGCTGATAGAAAAAATCGCCCTGCTCGCGCGAGATAAGAAGATTGAAGGTATCTCTGATCTTCGTGACGAGTCCGATCGCGACGGAATGCGCATCGTTATCGAACTAAAACGTGACGCTGTACCTCTGGTCGTACAGAATCAGCTCTACAAGTTCACACAGTTCCAGCACACGTTCGGGATGAATGTCGTTGCGCTGGTTCACGGCAGACCGAAAACTCTCAACCTGAAGGAGATGATCGGCCACTATGTCGATCACAGGCATGAGGTTGTCAGACGGCGAACCGAATTCGAGCTACACAAGGCCGAAGATCGAGCTCATGTGTTGGAGGGCTTGACCGTAGCTCTGGATAATCTGGACGCCGTCATATCCATCATTCGCCATTCGAAGGACGCGGAAGAAGCACGGAATAACCTGATGATCGGTGCATTCCCGTCCAAGCTCACGAAATCCCAGCTCGAAAAACTGGGCCTCCCAACCGATGGAAAATCTCTTTTTTCCCTCACCGAAATTCAAGCCAAGGCGATTCTCGAACTCCGCCTGCAGCGTCTGACGGGCCTTGAGCGGCAGAAAATTGAAGATGAGTATGCGGAAGTCCTGAAGGAGATCGCACGCCTGAAGGAAATTCTGGGCGATCATGGCTTGAGGATGGCCATCATCAGGTCCGAACTGTTGGAGATGCGTGAGAAATACGGCGATGAACGCAGAACGGAGATCGACTATACCGGCGGCGGAGATATTTTCATCGAAGATCTAATCGAAGATGATCAGATGGTGGTGTCCATCTCCCATCAGGGCTTAATCAAGCGCACCAGTTCCACGGAATACAGCGCACAGGGACGTGGTGGAATCGGTAAGCGCGGCACCGCGATGAGGGACGAAGATTTTGTCGAGCACCTCTTTGTCGGCAACAATCACGACTACCTGCTCTTCTTTACCGATCAGGGACGGTGCTATTGGCTCCGTATCTACGAAATTCCGGAGGGAAGCCGCGTCAGCAAGGGGCGATCGATACGCAATTGCATCCAAATCGGCCCAGATGATCGTATTCGAGCCATTCTACCGGTTTCCAAGGACAATTTCAGGAGTCAGGAATTCCTCGATTCACATTTCGTTCTGATGGCCACAAAGAGCGGAAAAGTGAAGAAAACCAGCCTGGAAGCCTTCTCTCGTCCGCGGATAGACGGAATCATCGGTATATCAATTGTCGACGGCGATGAACTGATCGAAGCCCACCTCACCGATGGTAGCGCGAACGTTATGATCGCTTCGTCGAGTGGCGTCTGTATCCGATTCAATGAATCAGATGCCCGTTCTATGGGTCGGAATACGCGTGGTGTACGTGGGATCCGCCTGGTAGAAGGACATCATGCTATCGGAATGATCGTCGTAGATGATGAGGCTCGTGACATCCTGACGATCAGCGCAAACGGATACGGGAAACGAACCGCTCTCGAGGGTTATCGACTGCAGTCGCGGGGTGGAAAAGGAATCATTGCTCAGAAAACGAATTCCAAGACCGGACCGATCGTCGCCATTAAAGGTGTACTCGAGCAGAACGACCTCATGATTTCAACTGTCGGTGGAATCATGATCCGGATGGACATCGGCTCGATATCGCGACTCGGAAGAAATACGCAGGGTGTTCGGGTCATCAAACTTCGCGACGGTGACTCCATTGCTGACGTGACGAAGATCATTGTCGAGGAGAACGGGGACGACTCCATGGCAGGAGAAGAGAATCCCGAATCCAACGAGTCAAGTTCAACTGAATCGACGGATTAAACGCATCTGAGACGAACGACCTCCGTATACCTCTTTTTCATCAATAGGAAGACTCAATGACTAAAAAGATTTTTGTCGTGGCAGTGGCCATGTCCGCTACGTCCATCTGTTCCCTTTCGGCCCTGGCCCAGGATTTGTCAACCGCGCGCGGCGTACTTGAAGCCCACGTCGAGGCGACTGGGGGAATGGATGCGTGGAATGCCGTTGAAGACTTGCATGTCGAAGCGTTAGTCGAGGTCGAAACTCCAATGGGAGCGCTCGGCATCGAAATGAGCATGTGGTCAATCTTTCCGGGATACGGGTTCACCGACATGAAGCTGAGTTCAGGCCCGGACGGAATCCCCCCGGAAATGGTGAATATGAAAGCGTACTACACCCCGCTGGAGGGATGGCTGGAAAATGCCCAGGGTAGGCAGGATCTGAACGATCTGGCGCCGCAGATGAGACAGCAATTTGTGCGATCATCCCCGAAAAACGCGCTGACCTACATTGCCATGCACGATTCCTTGTTGGTCTTGCACGATGCAAGCACTTTCGACGGTCACGACGTCTATGTTGTAGGTATCACGACCTTCGGAATCCAAAGCAAGATCATGATCGACAAAGAATCCCTGCTCATGTTGGCACAGGAAGTCGATACACCGGCTGGTGCGGCGACAACCGTTTTCGGTGAGTACATGAAGATCGATGGTCTCCTGTTCTCCAGCGGACAAGTCACAGAGTCTACTCAGCAAAACTCGTCTATCTCGTTCTCAACCATTGAGATCAACACCGGCCTGACTCCTGCGCAGCTCGCTGCCAAGTCAGGAGCGCGGGCCGCTGCGACACCCGAATAATAATCTCGGTCTGAGATCATCTCCGTCCGGGATTGAAATGAAAAGGGAGGTGCCGTTCAGGCACCTCCCTTTTTTTATAAGATCACTTCAGGCAGGATATATGGGCTAAGCGTCCACCAGGGTTTCGGTCACTCCGTTCTCGCTATGATCTCCCTGACTTTCGCCTTCCATCTCAAGGATAATCTTCCGGATCAGATCGATTCCGGTTCCGATTTCCTCCTCAGTGATCGTCAGCGGAGAGCGAAATCGCACCGAAAGATCGCCGCAGCCCAGAATGATCATCCCTTCGTCATAGCACCGGTCGAGGAGTTTGTCGCGAAATTCGCCCGAGGGCACATCCACCGCGCAAAATAATCCAGCTCCACGAACATTCGAAACGGAGTTCGTCTCTTCGGTCAGTGTGTGAAGCAGACTCATCAGATGCGCGCCCACAACGTTGGCGTTTTCGACCAGATTGTCTTCTTCAATAATCTCGAGAATGCGGTCAAAACGAACCATATCGACCAGATTACCGCCCCAAGTAGAGTTTAGCCGGCTACCCATCTTGAAGACATGGTCTTCGACCTCATCCAGGCGACGACCCGCCAAAATGCCGCAAACCTGCGTCTTTTTACCGAATGAAATGATATCCGGCTCCACACCGATCGCTTGATGGGCCCAGAATGTGCCGGTCATGCCAACACCTGTCTGTACCTCATCGAAAATCAGCAATGCATCGTTTTCCAGGCAAAGATCCTTCAGTGCTTGTAAAAACTCCTTTCTGAAGTGGTTGTCACCACCTTCTCCCTGGATAGGTTCGATGAGGATACACGCGATTTCATCTTTCAGCGTTTCGAAATACTGTTCTGCCTCATTGAGCGCTGCCTGCTCCCGACGAATGAGGTCATCCATGTGATCCTCCATCGGGAATACAATCTTCGGATTCGATACACGGGGCCAGTCGAACAGCGGAAAATGCATCGTCTTCCGAGGATCGGAGGTATTTGTGAGGCTTAGTGTGTATCCCGTCCGACCGTGGAACGCCTGGTCAAAATGGAGGACCTTGTGGCCCAGCTCCTTCCCATATCCCTTCTGATAATTCTTGCGAACCTTCCAGTCAAACGCAGTCTTCAGCGCATTTTCTACCGCAAGTGCTCCTCCTGATACGAAAAACGCATACGGCAGATAGTCCGGCTTGGCGATACGACCAAATGTATTGAGGAATCGAGCCATGTGAACGGTCCGAACATCCGAGTTCGTGACCTTGTTCATCGCCGCATCGAGGAGTCGTGATTTAAAATCTTCGTCGTTGATCATCTTGGGATGATTCATTCCCACAGAACTCGAGGCATAAAATCCGAAGAAATCCATGTACGCTCTATCCGTACGTTCGTCTACCAGATCGATTCCGCTGCTCGACTGCGTTCCCAACACGAGAGGAATCATTCCCTCTGCATTGGTGTGTTCTTTGAAAATTCCTTCTACCTGATCGGGCGTAATCGTTTTGGCGTCCGCTACTTCCATATTCATTCTCCTCTTCTGAAGTCCGTTATGGCTCTATTCAAAGCTGTTTGACAGCTTTTGAGCAGACTGAAAGATAGCGTATCGGGGGGACAGTTCATCGCCTGAAGGACTCAATTCAGGGATCATTCAAACGCCGAAAAGGTTGGTGAAATGCCCGATTTAAGACGAATACGCCGCTCAAAATGGAAGTGCCACGGAAACCTCTCCGCCCCGGAGACATCAAGCTGAAAACGCCTGCCCTCGTGAAAACGACGGCCACTGTGAGAGCAGAGGCTGTCGATGGCCTCATGGAGTTACCCGTCATCACCTCTCCCCTTCCAGACAGTGTTCGGGGCAAACGACCCGATTGGCTCCGCGTGAAGCTTCCATACGGCGAAACGTATAGAAATATTGTCGAAACGATCGAGTCCAACGACCTGCACACGGTATGTCAGAGCGCTCGGTGTCCAAATATTGGAGAGTGTTGGACCTCCGGCACAGCGACCTTTATGATCCTGGGTAACGTGTGTACCCGAAGCTGCGGCTTCTGCGCCGTCATGACGGGGCGCCCCAGCGAGGGATTGGACTGGGACGAACCGAACAGGGTTGCCCACGCCGCGAAGACGATGGGACTCAAACACGCAGTCGTCACCAGTGTAAACCGTGACGAGCGGGAAGACGGCGGTGCACCGATCTTCGCTGAAACCATGAAGCGCCTCCGTGAAGAAATTCCGGGTGTGACCATCGAGGTGCTCATTCCTGACTTCCGGGGAATCTGGGACGCGCTTCAAGTTGTCATTGATGCCCGACCAGAAGTGCTGAATCATAATATGGAGACCGTTCCCCGCCTCTACAAACGGGTCCGACCCCAAGCCATCTACCAACGCTCTCTGGACGTGTTGAATAGATCCAAGGAGCAAGGCCTTCGAACCAAAAGCGGAATCATGGTGGGACTCGGTGAGACGGAGGAAGAAGTTCTCAAGTTGATGGATGACTATGTGGAAATCGGTCTCGACGTCATGACGATCGGTCAGTATCTGCAGCCCACGCGCATGCATCTTCCCGTCGATGAGTACATCCATCCGGATGTGTTCGAGTGGTATAAGGAAATTGGGGAGTCAAAGGGCATTGAGCACGTCGAAAGCGGCCCCCTCGTTCGTTCTTCGTATCATGCCGAGCGGCACGTCTAACGGATAACACAAACGGGTATGAGCCTCACCATCAGAGGTGAATTGGCGCGGGCGCAAAACGCACTCAAGAGAGTCGACCTTCAGACAGCTGTAGTTCTGCTTTTCGCAGCATTGTCGGTCATCTTGCAGATGAAATTAGGCGACAGAGGGCTTTTCCGGAGGGAAATCGCTCCAATTCTGGGCATCGAACAGCCTGGACTGGCCTCCTGGATATGGTGGTTTGGCATGCAGGGATTCCTCGGGTTCATCCTTCCCGTCTACATCCTCCGATTTGGCTTCCGAGTACCGGTCCGCGTGATGGGTCTGGGACGAGGGGACCACAAATTCGCCCTCCGTGTTGCGGCGATTTATCTTCCTGTCGTACTCATCGGGACATGGTTTCTGTCCGATTCAGCTTCGTTTCAGGAGAATTATCCCCACTTCGTTCCGGCCACGCAGGACTGGAACGTGTTTCTCATTTACGAGGCATTTTTCCTTTTCTACTGGATGGGATGGGAATATCTGTGGCGCGGTTTCGTGCTGTTCGGCACGGCTCGCACCTTCGGAATTATGGCCATATTTGTACAGGCCGTCCCCTTCGCCATCCTGCATTTTGACAAGCCACTGCCCGAGGCCCTCCTCTCGATTGTGGGTGGGGTGTTACTCGGCGCGCTTGTCTGGCGAGCGAGAAGCTTCTGGATTGCCGTACCGATACACGCGGCACAGATGCTGATCATCGATCTCTGGTGCACGTTTAGAATTCGTACAGGAGTATCAGGAAAAGGGCCAGCAGCACTGTTGGAGATGTTTCGAGCTCTCGGAGAATAGCAGCTGCTCACAGGCCCTACCTCACAATCACCATCCGGCGAGATCTACTACCAGGAATACGTCAACGTCAGAATGTGGGCAGGACCGCCAAATCCGTCTTCGAACGGCAATACTGCATAGTCGAAGACGAGATCGGTGATTTCGAGTCCAATGCCGGCAGAGTATTCACGTAGTGGATCGTTCGAGAGATACCCAATCCTTGCAGTGACCGTTTCGAGGACCTCTCCGGACACTCCAATATGGAGCTGAGTTGCCTCGGTGACATAGTTTCGGGAAATCTCGAAGATCAGAGACGTGGATAATAGACTTGCACCATCTACGGCAGTCACCATTCTGAATGGGAATATTTCCACCCCTGCTCGCACAATATTGGGAAGCTCTGTCGCCTCGGCATTAAGTTTTTCCATTTTGCCGAGGTTCGAGTAGGAAGCACCCAGGTGAATTCCTCCATCCATCAAATCGGTCTGGACACCGAGATCGAAGCCATACCCATTTGCTGAGTTGGCAAAAATTCGCTCCGACAGAAATTTTACGGAGACACCGGCTCGAAAAGGGCCCATGGCTCTTGCCACCGAAGCGCCGACACTAACAAACTGTGCATCGAAAAATCCATCCGATTCTCCAGGTGTCTGACGAGCCTCAAGACCGCCCGAACTCGTCGCGACGGCGAATATTCCCAATCCGGTTTTTTCTCCGATAGAAAAGGCCCCTGTCAAGGCGTAGGTTCGAATGTCAGCTATCCACACGTGATGGGAAACACCGATTTCTCTGGTCCCACTCGAGGCCAGTCCCGCGGGATTCCAGTACGTAGCCGATGCTCCCCTGGCGGTTGCCACGCCCGCACCCCCTCGTGCCAGCGCCTCGGCGTTCGTACCCAGCGCCAGAAATGATAGACCAGATCCCTGAGCCGCCGCGCTCCTGTCAGAAACGACGGCCAAAATCATCAGGCATGTGATAACTAAGCGCATGAGAGTTACTTAGGCTACAGAAACAGTTTAAGACTGATCAGATGCATGGTTCCGGCTGCTTTCGCCTCGTATCCGAATGCATACTCGGCCCGAAGTAAGAGCTCGCCCATCGGCTGTTCAGCCATGAATCCTACAGACGGACGTACGGAGTCGAGCACTTCACTACCCAGTTGTTCCATTCCCGCCCGTATGGCGAAACCATCTGCTGGAACATACTCCGCGCCAAAACGAAAGCGAGATTCTCGAAATGTCAGACTCGTCTCTTCTCTCGTCTCAGCCGGCGAATCACCGAAAATACGCGTTACGAGGGTGAAGGAGTCTACGGTTGTCGTACGCGACTCAAACTCCGCAGACAGCAACAAGGTATTACTGAATCTTCGATTGGTCACCCCGAGACGAATTCGACGCGGAAACGAATCCGTCACATTTCTTCCTCCACTTCCAAGGTCGGATGAGTCCCAGGAATATCGGGCGAGCATGTCATCCAGAACAATCGCGGTTGCCCACGAATCTGAGAGACGCACGGCCAACCCGATATCAACACCAATGGTTCGTGCAGGCTCCAGGCCATCAAACAGATCAGTCCGGAATATCTGCAGATTGATACCACCACTGACCCTGTCGCTGAATCTGAGGCCGAAGGCCAGGAATCCCGCATATTCGTCGACGGAAAGATTGCCGGTGTGAAATCCACTGTTGTCCCTTCCATCAATGTCGGAGATCGCCGCGTGAATGATTCCGATCGCAAATCCAGCTCGCTGCTGCAAAGGGGCCCCAATCTGCAAGAACTGCAGTGATCGGTCAAAGCTGAGAGTGGCAATTGAAGCTTCGAGATACTGGCCTTCGGCCAACGGAGCGTGTGCAGGATTGTAATAGGCACTCGCCGCTCCGAATACATCAGCCGCGAGAGCATTTCCCATGGAGATTCCTCTGGCTCCGAAGCCAACCCTGGAGAAAGCTCCTGCGTACTGGGCCTGTGCACTCGCCGCCATCCCACAGGAGAAAACCAGAGCAAGGAGTATGCTGCGTAAAGTACTCATTCGATCACCAGAATCTTGCCGCGAAAACGATCTCCACTGGCGCTCACTTCGTAAAAGTAGGCGCCATTTGCCACCCTTATGCCGCGTTCATCTGTTCCATCCCACAGCGACTCGTGGGTTCCGCTGACTGAAGATTCTGACAACTGGCGTACTAGATTCATTCCGAAATCGAATATTCGAATATCGACGTTGCCCGTTCCTTGACGCTCGTATTTGATCCTGATGAAACGGTCGTCGCTCGGTGAGAACGGGTTCGGATAGGCGTACGTATCCACGTTGGGAACGGACGCACTTGAGGATTGGGGATGCAGGGGCACCTGAACCCGAAAAATGCTCCATGACGAACCCCCATCAACCGATTTCAAAAGTCCGTCCGAAGTGCCCACCCATAGAATGCCCTGATCCACCTCGACGGAAAAAACACTCGATCCCGGCCGTACAAGCCGATTACTGACCACCCGATCTCGAAACTGATTGATGGATTCCCAAGAGACACCGAAATTTGACGAGATGAACAACCCGTTTTCTCCAGCGACATAGACCAATTCGCCGTCGAAGGCGAAATCATACACTCGTTCGCCGAGGAGGGTTTGCTCGAAGGTCTGTCCACCATCTCGGGTAAAGGTGACACCAAACTGGCCGGTACCTCCACCGGATTCGCTCGTATTCCAGGTCGCGGCCCAGATGATTCGCTGGGAGTCAAACACCTGCTCTTCGATGGAGATTATCCAGTCACCGGTCAACGACCCACCCGTTCCATCTGCCTTGAAGCGCTGCCACGTGTAGCCGCCATCCGGCGATCGATTCAGTCCACTCGCGGTCCCTGCCCACACGAGCCCGCTTCCATCTACAAGGACCGAGAAGCCCATGTGGTTCAGTGACCCCATGCCCCCGCGCTGTGGTTCGACAGTGAAAGAGTACGGTTGATCGGGTGTAATGAAGTCCAGGTCATCCGGCGGTAGGACCACGCGAGACCAGGTGCGCCCCATATCCGAGGACCTTCTGACCCCGCTGGCCCACCCAGCAACAAAGATGTCTCCGGTAGCCGGGTCGAAATCTATATCAAAAGGAGGACTCTGTTGGGGTACAATAACCGGAAGCGCGGGCAGAATCGATATCCCGTAAACCTGGGTGTCATCCTCCGATCCATCCAGCTGAGGAAAACGATAGGAAAACGTTTCACCTCCGTCTTCAGAGATGAGAAAACCGGCGGCTGTTTGGACGCTCTCTCCGCCCGTCTGATCGGATCTCCCAAGACCCGCGACAATAACATCGCCGTCAATATCCAGGGAAAAGAGTCGGTTCACCGAACCAAAGAGGGAGTCGCTGTCCGGGACATACCAGGTTGCGCCGCCGTCAGTCGAATGATTCAGGAATGGTCCGATCCAGACTTCTCCACTGGCGGCGTGCAGATTGGCAACGCTGTTGTTCAGGATGCCGTACTCGCTGATCTCCAAAGCAGAGAGGTTTCCGGAAGACAGAAATACTCTCTGGGCGCTTGCACTGCCTGCGAACAATAGTACGCCCAGAAAGCATAACACGTTGATGCGCAATATGTTAATGGTTTGGTTCAAGGCTCAATCCACCGCTATGGTTCTAATTACGGTATTGCTTCTGAGCCCGGAACGGTCTACAGCCGTGAAGTCGAAGGTATTGTCGCCAGCAGCGTTAGAAGCATCGAGCTGGATGGTGAGCGTGAAGAGCCCATCGCCCACCGCCACGTCGCCACTGCTGCCGAAGCCTGTGTTACACGTGCCCTGTCCCCCGTCATCACAAAGCCTGAGCGTCACACTTCCATTTACGAGCACCTCGACGAATGCCACATTGCCGATTCCGTCGGGGTCGCTCACGTGCGCCACAATCGGCACGTCTATCGGAGGTTGATCCTGGGGTGGTCGCGTGACACGATCGGGAATAACGATCTGATCAATGCTCGGTGGTTCGCTTCCGCTGGTGACCTCTATCGATGAAAATATTCGATTGCTCATCCTTCCCTCTTCATCGGATGCAAAGGCAGTAACGGAGAGCAACCCTGCCTGACCCGATGGGATTGAAACAGAAACTGTGGCTTCAACCCGAGAATTCGTCTGGACGGCGACTTCGGCCTCACCTACAGGCGACCCTCCCGGAACCGGAGAACCAATGATGATGAATACCATCGAGAGATCACCATCGGCGTCCGAGACGTCGAGCGTCACTGATACGTCTGTCGCGACTACTCCTGCAGTGTCACCAATCAGATCGAGTGCGAGAAAATCCGGTGTTACCTGAATATTCTGGACGACTGGCGCGGACCGGGACAAATCCTGGGTGCCCGGAGCTGAGTCGCACGCGGAGAACGCCGCCGCACAGATCACAGCCAGGGTGAATTGTCGAATGAGTGAAGACGTACGAATCATCAATACCGGAGTAACGGAATGCCCGTGCTTAATTTGGGGATCGGTAGCGAACGGGATCTATAAGCTTACGTTTCGTCAGGTATTTGGAAAATCATCCAGAAAACGGAGCCCTCCTAGTATCGAAGCTCCCACACACTCAGGGCATACACTCCCCGCTTCAGTCCTACCCAATGTACAGCGGTTTGAAGCTGAAACACAGGGCAAAAATGAGCAGACTCAATATCCCCAGAATCTTGCGACGCCTGTTCAGCGGCTCCATATGGAGCACCGGCGGATGATCCACCTTGATTAGGAACATGATCAACAAGCACCAGACAAACCATCCGCTGTAGCCGAAAGAAGAGACCAGTGCCGGCAATCTGGAGACAATCGCCGTCGAAATGACCATTGTAAAGACGATCGGTACGACCCAGCGGAAATCCCCGCTGAAAATCTTAAAAGCGTACAAGAACAGAATGGTCGAAAGGATCACCCAGGTGAGCTGGCCCAGCAGAGGATCGAACGCCCTGAGCATGGGTCCGACCTGATCTACGAAACCTACCGCACCGGAAAAGAGGAGCAGCAGGACAAACCCGCGCGCCACTATGCTGTGCCATTTCTGTCCAACCAACGCGTACAGAATGTGCCCGCCGTCCAACTGACCAATCGGAAGAAGATTCAGGGCCGTGAAGAACAATCCAAACCATCCCGCCCACAGAACGGGATAGTGGTACATTTCCCACATCGGCGGAACGTCGGTAAAGAACCTTGACAGGAACCAGTACAGTGGAGTCGTTCCCACCTTGAATACCTGAATCCCGTTTGCGGAAGAGTCGGTCAATACATCAGCAGGAAACCTTCCCTGTGACTGAAGGAACGCCTGAAGGGCCTCATGATCGGGCATGCCGTTCATGTAATCGAGGCCGGGAAGCGTAATGAACCCAACCAGGAGTACAGCCAGCGCGACTACGAAGCCAGCAAGAGGTCCCGCCGCACCGATGTCAAACAGCTTCGTCATCGAAGGAATTTGTTGGCGGATGCGAATTACCGCTCCAAACGTTCCAATGCCGTTGAAAGGAAAAGGAATGTAGTACGGAAGGGAAACGGCAACGCCGTGGCGCCTGGCCGCGAAATAGTGCCCGAACTCGTGGACGGTGAGAAAGAGGAGTAAAGATCCTCCAAAACGAAGCCCGTCCATTACGAATGGAGCGGAAATCGTTACCCCGCCAAAGGAGAACCAGGCAGTCGCATCGGTATAGACCAGCATCCGAGAGGTCCAGATGCCGCCAGCCCATATGGTGGCCACCAACGTCAGCAGGAAGAGCAGTATGTGAAGCCAGTATCTGTCCCGATACGGAGCGGTGCTGCTCACGCGTTTGGCCGTTTGAGCTGGGAGAAGGCTTCATCGAGCCGATCACACGCGGTCATCAGATCGCTCTCAGAAGCTGCATAGGACAGCCGGATCCCTGTAGGTGCGCCGAAGGCCTGCCCCGGAACGAGCGCCACGTTGTGTGACTCCAGGATGTAGAAACACATGTCCTCTGAAGTCTCCAGGACCTTACCCGAACGTGTTGTGCTCCCCAGCCATTCTGCGATATCCGGAAACAGATAAAACGCGCCCTGCGGGATGGGACAGACCAGACCCGGGATGTCGGCAAGCCGCTCAAGCATCAGGTCGCGTCGACTGCGAAATGAGTCCACCATTTGACGAACCACCGAGGGATCCATTTTCAGAGCTGCAATACCTGCTTTTTGGGCGATTGTGGAGGGCGCGGAGGTCAGTTGACTCTGGAGCTTCCCGGCAGCTTTTATGATGATCGGATCGGCGGCCATGAAGCCCAGTCTCCAACCTGTCATGGCGTAGGCCTTGGAAAAACCGTTCACCGTCAACGTCCGTTCTTTCATTCCCGGATAGCTGGCCATCGAGCGATGCTCAACGTCGTAGATGATGTGCTCATAGATCTCATCCGAAATAACGAATACATCGGGATGACGCATCAGCACCGCAGCGAGGTCGCCCAGCTGCTGAGGGGAATACACGCCGCCAGTCGGGTTGGATGGAGAGCACAGTATGAGCAAGCGGGTCCGGGGCGTTATGGCCGCTTCGAGTTGTTCGGCTGTCAACAGGTAGTCAGACTCAACCGTATTCGGGATGGCGACAGGATCAGCCCCGGCGAAACGAACCATTTCCGGATAACTCACCCAGTACGGCGCCGGTATCAGCACTTCGTCGCCCTCTCTGCACAGCACGGACACGGCCTGAGCAATGGACTGTTTTGCTCCATTTGAACAGATAATCTGACTCGGATCGTAACGAAGTCCGTTGTCTTTTTCCAGCTTCGCTGCGAGTGCTTCGCGGAGCTCTGGTAATCCGAGATTGTTCGTGTAGTGCGTGTGACCGTCCCGAATAGCCTGAATTCCTGCTTCGGAAATCTCGGTGGGAGTGTCAAAATCGGGCTCTCCCGCACTGAGACCTATAACGGGGAAACCCAATCGGATTCGATCCTTCGCTGCTGCCGTCATCGCAAGCGTCGCGGAGGGCTGCATCGACGCTACTCTACTGTTGAAATCCAGGATTTTTTCTTCCACTACGTCTTGGGCTGTTTGACAGGCCTTGATTCTTTTGACGGGCCTTGGTTCTTCAGGCCCTTCCGGGCGTTCATTTGGATAACATCGAAGATAAGACGGGTTCGGGCACGAATGACGAAATGTCTCCTCCGTGGCCGTGGATTTCCCTGACAATTGACGCACTGATCAACGCGTGTGCTTCGCTCGTCATCAGGAATATGGTTTCGATATCCGGAGTAAGTCTACGATTGGCGAACGCCATGCGAAACTCATAGTCAAAATCGGACACTTGTCTGAGACCTCTAAGGAGCGCAATCGCATTATTCTGGCTGGCATATTCGACGAGCAGCCCCTCAAATATTTCTACCGAAACGTTGTCGAGGTGGCCCACGCACTTGAGAATCAGGTCTCGCCGCTCTTCTGGGCTGAAGAAGCCCCGTTTGGACGAGTTATTGGCAATCGTAACGATCACATGATCGAACAGGCAACAGCCCCTCTCCAGAATATCGAGATGCCCAAGCGTGAACGGGTCGAACGAACCGGGGTAAAGCGCCAATCCTTTTGAATGCCCCAATCCTTTTGAATGCCCCAATCCTTTTGAATGCCCCAATCCTTTTGAATGCAATGTCATTTAATTAATCCATCCTGAACGAAGAAACGAGTCACCGGCTGTCGGCAGACCTTCCTCCGTATACGGTAACTGCGCTTTTTCCGTACCCCCGCGAAACAAGGCGTGCAGCATGGTCCCCCGGCCGTGCCTTGGCATCGTGCTCCAAAACAAACAAACCGTGTTCCCTCAGCAGAGGAAGTACCATCGCCGTCAGTTTTTCAAGGTCTGGAAATCTGTACGGAGGATCCGCCAATATAAGTCCGTACGTACCCGTTGTTTGGTCTTTCAGGAAGGAAAAGACATTCTGGCGCACGAACTGGCAGGACAGATCAGATTCCAGCTTCAATGCGTTTTCTTTCGCAACCTGGAGTACATCCGGATTGAAATCAACGAAGACGACAGAGCCAGCTCCCCGGCTCATTGCCTCCAGGCCCAGGGCTCCACTTCCTGCGAACAGATCCAGAACAGCAACCTCATTCAGATCGAGACGCGAGACAACAATATTGAATATGGCCTCCCTCGTCCTGTCTGTCGTGGGCCGGGTCCCTTCACCTTGGGGCGATACAATTGTCCGGTGTCTGAAACGACCACCAATTATTCTCATAGCCCACTACTGGATGGCCGCTCCGATACTCGGGACAAAGGCTTCAATCGGAAATCCTGATTCAAATCTATCTTCCTCGAGATCCACGATGGCGCCTGGGTTGAACACCGACACAATCTCTCCAAATGCCTCCTCGAGTATGGGGACGAACTTGGGGCCAGGATCCTCTCCATACACATACAGATGAGTGATATCTCCGTAAGCCAGGCCGAATCGATTTGCCAGTAAGAGAGCGTGGTAGGCTACGTCCCCTGGAAAAGGAGTCCGGAATGAAAAGTGAGCCTGACTCACACCATTCTTGATCAAGATGAAATCGGTCAACGATGAGTACGCTCCTATCAGTAGGTAGGCCCCGCGCGGAAGGGCAGAATTCTGCGCGAAGTGACGAAAAGCCAGATACGCCGCATTCGTTGAGGGCACCAATTCCACGGGAGTATCTGCAAAAGCGGCACCGACGGCTTTCAGATTTTTCGAGATCAACGGAGTGACATGGGAGACCGAATATCTTTCCAGCCCTTCTTCTGACTTCGAGTCAAGAATCTCTGGAAAAACGTCTCCAAATCCGACTTCTCCACTCAGAAGGCCGGTTTCGAACGAAATCTGGTCCTTGCGTGCGGCTTCGCTCGTCACGGATGGCACGAGGCTCGTGAAACGCGACATTGTGCTGGACGGCAGCACAAATCTAAATACGCTCGCATGGGTACCCTGAAAGATGTCCTGTAGGGCGCGTCGAATAGTCTCGATCCGATCTGCGAATCCTTCCTCATAAATTGCAGAAGACGCGTCGAACTCGAATTCGCAGTTTCCCAGACGGAGGAGCTTGAACGCAGAACCGACCTGTTCAATCTCAGAGTAGCGCATTACGCTACCCGCGAATTCTACTCCAGCCGTTGATAGGACAGCCATTTGGACTTGCGAGTTTTCCGGGACGCGCGAATTGCTGAACGAATCAGCCTGGCACCACTACTACTCCCAGCTACCGGCATTCAATAGGGTGGTATCTCCGCTCAGCGTTCCAATGTGATCATTCGAATCTGGATCCGAGAGTAGATAGGTATGTGTGCTGGACGTATCGTTCACGGCGAGCTCAAACATTGTTCCAGTACGGGGAGAATGCGCCAGAGAGTCGGCGTTGAAGCCAGCTCCAAAGACGCTGTCGGCACCGGCAACCATCACAGAATCCGTCTTGACCCACATTACGAGCGAATCAAGGGTGGTGATATACCGGCCATTATCTCGCCGGTACTGAATCATTGCGGTTCGGACTTGATCCATCCGATCACGGGTCTGTTCAGTCAACTCCTTCCTGCGCTCTACCTTCTCATACGGTTCCGTAATTGATACGTAGAGAAAATAGGCAAGGCCAACGATGGCAATGGCAAGACCGACTCGGATTGCAGTCTGGGTGCCCTGGCTAGTGGACGCCATATTTATTCGGTAGAGATATGTGCGTTGGAAAAGTGGTGGGGCGATACACCCACAGGTACATCGCGACCGAAAATAACGGCTCCCCCGGCTAAAAGCAATTGGAAGCGCTTCAATCCCGGCTGAGTCAAAACTTTAGGTCCAGGTCCGGGTTTCAGTTGTTTGCCCTGCGACCATATACGAGACCTTGAATCACTTCCCAAGTTGCCCTCTAATGCATTCTACCTTCGCACTGTGACGAACTTACTCGTCAATATTGACCACGTAGCCACACTCAGAAATGCGAGAAGGGAATCCTTCCCGGATCCCGTTGTGGCCGCTCAGCAGTGCCTGGCCGGCGGTGCGACGGGGATTGTGTTCCACCTTCGTGAAGATCGCCGACACATTACGGACGAGGATGTTCGTCGATTCAAAGCTGAAATTGACGCAAAACTGGATTTTGAACTCTCGACCGCTGAAGAAATCGTTTCTATCTGTTGCGGAACCCAGCCCGAACTCGCCACGCTGGTCCCGGAAAATAGGCAGGAGGTGACAACAGAAGGCGGACTGGATGCTCTCGCAAATGCTTCTCGCCTGTCAGAGGTGATTCCCCGGCTGTTTGATTCCGGAGTTTCCGAGGTTGCCCTCTTTCTGGACCCGGACCTGAACCAGATCGATATGGCGGCTGAGCTCGGAGCCAGTGCCATTGAGCTGCACACTGGAGACTACGCAAACGCGATGTCCTTTGAGACCCGCATGCAGATTCTAGAACGCATGGCGCGCGCTGCAGAGCGGGCAGCTCTGAATGGAATGGACGTACACGCAGGCCATGGTCTGGATCTGGAGAATTACCCGGATTTTGCGACAGCTATCCCTCATCTCAAGGAAGTCTCGATCGGCTTTGCCATAGTGGCCCGAGCCGTCATCGTCGGAATAAAACAGGCCGTCCAAGAAATGAACAGCATTGTAACCAACACCGTTTATGCCGAATAGCCAACCCTCATCGACCCACCGTTGTGGCTACGTCGCTCTTATTGGAAAACCAAACGTAGGAAAGAGCACGCTTCTGAACTCACTGATGGGCATGAAGCTGTCCATTGTTACCCGTAAACCGCAGACCACCCGGCAACGGGTACTTGGAATTCTTTCGGACGAGGACTATCAGATCATTCTGCTGGACACTCCCGGGATCATCCAACCACGGTACGGACTCCAGGAAGCCATGATGAAAGAGGTGAGGACATCTACCTCCGATGCAGATTTGCTCGTATTCATGGCCGACGCTACCATAGACAAAATCGATGACCTCTCCTTGAAATTTGTTGGGGACAAACCGGCTATTCTTGTTCTCAACAAGATCGACAAGATTCATCAGGACAAGGTGCTGCCGCTGGTAAGCAGTTACCTCGAGACACATCAATTCGATGAAGTCATCCCCCTGTCTGCGCTCAAGGGTAAAAATATTGACATCTTGCTGAAATCCATCGTGGAACGACTTCCATTTGGACCCGGCTTTTACCCCAAGGAGATGATCAGCGAGCAGCCGGAACGATTTTTCGTAGCTGAGATCATCCGCGAAAAGATATTCAAGCTTCTGAGACAGGAAGTCCCTTACTCAACACAGGTAAATGTGATTGAGTGGGAAGAGCGCAAGGATGAAAAGGACTTGATCCACGCCGATATTGTTGTGGAGAGAGATTCCCAGAAGGGCATCTTGATCGGAAAGGGAGGCATTGTCCTGAAAAAAATTGGCACATTTGCCCGCGAGGACATCGAAGAATTCATTGGACGGGGAGTTTTTCTAAAGCTCCACGTCAAGGTTCGAAGCGACTGGCGAAATTCTGACGCCCATCTCCGCTCATTCGGATATTCGCTCTAGCCAGGGGCCTGCAGCCCGAGTGCGATTAAGAGATCAGGTGCGGAACTGATCCTCGCGTCTGTGCTTGTAGCCGGCGCGGTGTAAGCCGAGAAACTGTATCTCTCTGGATACTCAGCCCTGTAGGTATGGAACGCCATCGCTCGACCCAAAGCGCGTGCCATCGCTGCGCGGAATCGTTGGTCGTCTCCGCGGATATCCACCATCTGGCGGATGACCGAATCCAAATGATTGACCTCCGAGGTCGCCCACGGGGATCCGGTGATCGTGCGTACGATTTGGTCACCTACGGATTCAGCAGAATTCCCGGATGCACCAAAAAAACGAGACGCTGCCTCCCGGATCATCATGACTCCCTGTCTCTTGGCGTCGATGGAGTATCCCGCGATATGGCCCGTCGCCACATCAGCCACTTCGATCAATTGGGAGTTGGGAAGGGGCTCGTTGTCCCACACGTCGATGACCAGTCCTGAAAGCCGCCCCTGGCGCCGGGCCTGCGTGAGACTTCCTTCGTCGCAAACCCCACCCCGCGCGGTTTGAACGAGCCACGTGCCCTCGCGCAGTAATTCAATCTGTTCGTGCGAAATCAGACCTCGTGTTGCATGCCGGCCGACATCCATCAGTGGTGTGTGGATGGACACGATGTCACACCGCCCGAGCAACTCTGGTAGTGGTGTGAACAGCGTGCCCCCTTCCTTTTCTTCGCGTGGTGGATCATTGAGGAATACCGTCATTCCGAGGGCCGCGCACCGAGCCGCGAGTCGACCGCCCACGTTTCCACAACCCACTATCCCGATACTCTTTTCGAGAAGATGCTCGCCTGATCTTGAAGACAACAGGGCGAGGGCCGCCAGCACGTATTCAACCACCGAATCGGCATTTGCGCCAGGTGCGTTGGCGAACTGGATGCCCGCACCGGAAAGATATTCGGTATCAATGTGATCCGTACCTGCCGTAGCGGAGCCAACAAAGCGAATATTGCTCCCATTCAGCAGCTTTTTGTCAATGCGGGTGATGCTTCTGACAATCAACATATCGGCGTTTTTTACCGATTCTGGCCCTATATCGTGAGCTGTAACAGCATGCACCTCACCCATTTGGGAAAAAATGTCCAAAGCGAATGGAATGTGCGCATCGAGGACGATTTGCATGCCTAATTCTTCAATGGTTACAAAAGCCATCCGAGTGGTCTGAAATTCGCACCGGATCGATGGGTTTCCGCCATTTCACAGGTGTATTTACACTATGTGAAGGATGAGAACCCTCATTCAAGTTAGATGCGGCACGAAGCTTGTTTCAACACCGCAAGAACAGGTAGTGAATCGGCCGTGAAGGATCCTTGAACGCAAGGTGAATTCAATAGGTTTTCGCTGTAAGATGCTGTTTTTACTCGATTTATAAAACATACTTTTCTCGAAACTCGCGACCATCACTCTCGTAGTGAGCGCCTTTTGATCGAGATACTATCTGATCACACATGGACCCAGGTGAATGCACCCTTCAAAAAATTGTGCTGAAGCCCGTTCGTGAAACTGAATCCCTAACAGACCGCCCTCAGCTATGAAGTTCAAGCTTTTTACGTCTCCGGCCTTTTTGGCCGTCGTAGTTAGCTTTTCTGGTGTACTCGCATTTCGGTTCGAGTCCCCCAGTACACTCTCACCCGTTCCCACGGATGAGGTAATCGCGGCGCATGGTGATGCCCGCCTTGGCCCAAAATTGACCCCTCTTGAAGCAGCGCTAAAGAATCCAAGGTATTTCAAGCCTCTACCGCCTGAGCAAATTGATGCCGAAACGCTGTGGTTGGCACGTGTGATTTTCTCGGAAACGAAGAGAGCCAATGAGCAGGCTCTTGTTGCCTGGGTTGTCCGCAACCGCGTTGACACTCGTTACCGCGGAAAGCAAACGTATCAAAGTGTCATCCTTGATCCTTATCAGTTCAGCGCATTTCGCCCGGGTGCACAAGATGGTGTGTATTACACAGGCCTAAGTCTCCACTCGAAGGTGCCTGGATGGCAGACCGCGCTCAAAATCGCGCATGCTGTTCGGACTACTGATAGTGAGAACAGACCATTCTCGGACCAGACACGCCACTTTTATAGCCAGCGTTCTATGGGTGGAAGGTCTGTACCCGCGTGGGCAATGGGATTAGACCCAGTCGAAATCGGCTATGACATGCAAGTTGACGAACGTCGTTTCCGTTTCTTCGAGGATATTTCCTAGGAAACGCAGACGTCACCTGAATTCGAAAGGGCGGTGCGCAAAGCGCACCGCCCTTTTCTTGTTTTGATTCGGCCCAGGTGCAGAAGAACACCCTGTACCTCACGACGATTCAACATCAGGAAATGTCGAATCTCTATCTTTCCCTCCCTAGTAGTCACGCGGACTAAAGCAGCGCCTGTGTTGGTAATACGGATGTCGGTCTTACGGAAATTATTTTACAGCGAAGTTGGAAACCGAATCGCTCGCACGGTCGCTACACCGTTTAAAAATATTACCCCCGTAAGCCTGCAATTCCCCGTATCCGGAACCATCAGGGTCAAGATTCCCGGGGGTGCATCGCTTCGACTCACGGTGAATCCAACCTGCTATCTTGGGAAAGTACTTTTTTGGAGGGGCATTGCTGGATTTGAATCTGGGATGCACCATGTCTTCAAAGAACTAGTAACACGCGCAGATACCTTCCTTGATATTGGCGCCAACATTGGATTCTTTTCACTTCTGGCAAACCAATACAATCCACGGATACGAATAATCAGTTTTGAACCGTTGCCGGCGGCATTCAAGTATCTGATCCTGAACAGGGCCCTGAATGGGGCGCAGACTATTGAGGCTCACCCCCTTGCGCTGTCGAATGAGTCAAAGTCCACCAGCTTTTTTTTCTCCCTCAATCCCAAATTCCTTTTTGTGCGAGACCAGTTGACCAGCACAGGGAGTCTTGACAGGACGCAGGCGGACAGAACCCGTCTTCTGGAAGAAGTATCTGTCGAACAGATGTCTCTGGATAGTTTTTGTAAAGAAATTCCAATCGAGGGGATCGGCCTGATCAAGTTGGATACAGAGGCAACCGAACACCTCGTTCTCGATGGGGCCGCCTCAACTATTCAGAACCATCGACCCTTCATACTATGCGAGGTTCTTCCCGGCAGAATCGAAGGTGAGATTCAATCACGTATCGAAGGCATGGACTATCTGGCCTTCAGCATCACTGATCTTGGACTCAAGCAAATCACTCACCTCAGCCACGAAAACGGGTCGACGAACGATCATCTATTCTGCCCTCGGGAAAAGCTCGACACCATACGGCACCTGATCTCAAAAGGATGACCTCTTCTGTAGGTTGACCGGGCCTCGAACCCCCGTCACCCGGGAGCCACTCAGCAATTTCTGAGCCTTCCAATCCGTACGAAACAAAAAAAGGGCCTCGGTGCAAATGCACCGAGGCCCTTTATATTCAGGCTTGCCGGTCTACCAGCGGTTGCGACCACCGCCGCCACCACCATTGCCGCCGTAGCCGCCGCGTCCGCCGCCACCGCCACCGCGATTGCTGCGTTCTGGACGATCATTGGCTTCGTTGACTCGGATCTCGCGATCGCCAACTTCGGCTCCATTCAGGTTTTCGATGGCCTCATTGGCAGCATCGTCATCCATTTCTACAAAACCGAAGCCACGGGAACGTCCCGTGTCACGATCAGTGATTACCTTTGCTGACTGTACGTCGCCGTACGCTGCAAAAAGTTTTTCGAGGTCCTGATCTTCAATTCCCCACGGCAAATTGCCGACAAAAATATTCTTCATAACGTCGTCGGAACTACTAGGTCCCGCTCTGCTGGTTAATACGATCTAAATCAACGGTCTCCACCTAACAAGTCACCACAGAAGTCAAAGAGATTACCGCTTAACCAGGGCCGAAAAAAAGCTCTCGGATGAAGTGCGAAGATCCAGACGACGAAGAAGCCAGAGGCAGAAGTGCTGATATCGGTGCAATAATAGGGATCTCGTGGACAACTATTCATATCAAAGCGACGTCATTCCAAATATTCATCGGCTATTCCTCATTGGCTGACCTCGCATTTCCGCCTTGGAATGTCATTACCAGCCCTCTACAGGGCGGTATTGGCACGGATTCCAACGGCTACGTCGCGGGTAAAAACGTACTCTTTCGAAGAAGAGCAGCGGTTAGTAGGGATATCAACAGGCCCACGGGAAAGATTTCGAGGAACGTCCAGGGGACACGGTACAGCGGACTAGCGTATTTCTCCGTCATGTCAGCCATTTCGGCCCGAAAAGAATCCATTTCTGCTGCACTGACCCCTTCTGCCTCCTTCGCCTCGATCAATGAAGTTGTGTATTGGTCCATGAAGGCGTAGTCGGTGACTGCCAGATTGATCTCCCAGACCACGATATAGATGATGCTGGCGACCATGGTAATTCCGAGGCCTACCATGAAGGCGGTTTTAAATTTGATTACCCCGCCGAGTTCTTGATCCCGGTGTCTTTTGACTCCAATAAATACGAGTGTGAGTGCGACGATCATGAACAGATAACCCATCCATACTGAGAAGTCGCCAGATTCAGAGCCACTCGCCATATTCATGCCGATGAGCATGCTCGTGATCACGATGACGCCAGAGATGATACCGTAAGTGATGATGATTTTTTTCATGATGATGTTTGTTCTGGAAGAATTACAAATGACATCGCAAACCTATCACACCGGAATGGACGCGCGCCTCACCTGTAAGGGTGATTTGATCATAATCACCCATAGTTACTAGATCAGGGGATCATATTCAAGGATCTCGCCTTCTGGATCGCCTGGGTCCGCCGCGATACCTCCAGTTTTTCGTAGAGGTGAGCAAGGTGAGTTTTTACGGTGTTTCCAGACACAAAAAGTGTTTCTGCAATCTCCTTATTGGATTGGCCCTGCGCTAGGAGTTCGAGCACATCGTATTCCCGATCACTGATTCCGAGGTATTTCAGCGCCTGCAGATTTTTTGTAAATCGCGAAGGCGCAGAGCCTCTGGTCAATCGGTTTCCGGCCCAAATCCCGATGGCGGAAAAAAACACGGCGATGAGCACCATGTAGATCTCCGTTGAAAACACGCGAACGACATGCAGATATTCCATCCACTGGAGAAGAAATGCCGCTCCTGCAATCGCCAGACTATATATGATGATCGTTTTCTTCACCCCAGGAAAGTAAGGAATGAACCCATTTGCGCACATGCCATCAAACTTCTTTACTTTCGTCCGCGACAACGACAACCGATCGCAACGGCTTTCACCGCCCGGACCATCACGTCAATTCTATTTTTTCATCTCTTCAACGTCAAATGAGCGACCACGCGACGCCGGTTAAACAAAGGGTTCTTTTTACACTACTAGCGCTTTTTGCGGCGTACACGACGTTCATCTATACGACGGGGACGGATGTTGAAGTCGTTCCGCGGCCAATCTCGGAGATAGGCCGCGATGGAAAACTCCTCTATCAGAAGTACAATTGCACGGCCTGTCATCAGTTTTACGGCATGGGCGGCTATCTCGGACCCGATCTGACAAACGTAATGTCCGCTCCTGGAAAAGGGGAGCTCTACGTGCGGGCACTGTTGAAGGTTGGAACCGACGTGATGCCCAACTACAACATGCCCGAAAGCGAAATTACCGCGCTTGTAGCCTATCTGGACTATGTGGACCAGACCGGCAATTTCCCGGAGCCAAATGCTCGAAGAACCTGGTATGGCTCGATCAAAATTACAGACGATTCTCCATGATCGCAACGCGTCAACTTTCCCGGGTGCACGCTCTGGTGCCGGAATCTGAATCATCTCGCTCGGATACTACATGAAAAAGGATTTCGTCCCACACCTCTTTATCGGAATCGCACTCGTCTCATTTGTTGCAGCAATGGCGATAGGCTGCATTGCCGGAATACAGTATCTGTACCCCTCCTTTTTGAAAGACGAATTGGCATTCTATCAGATTCGCCCCCTGCATGTTACGTTCGCGCTCTCCTGGATCGTTTTATCCATCTTTGGCGGCATCTACTACTATCTGCCACGAATTTGCGACACGAATCTGCATTCGAAAGGACTTTCCAGGATTCACGCCTATCTGTTCATCGGAACGGGGCTTGCGATAATTGTGACCCTCGTGCTTGGAATTTTCGGCGGTCGAGAATACATGGCCTTCTCGCCCATTTTGTCCATTCCTGTTCTCGTGGGATGGGGGCTGTTTGGATTCAATTATTTTCGAACGCTGTACAAAAAGCTGGATAGATGGCCTGTATTTCTGTGGATGTGGGCGACGGGAATTGTCTTTTTCCTCTTCACGTTCACCGAAGCCCACTTGTGGCTCATTCCGTACTTCCGAAACAATCTTGTTCGAGATCTGACAGTCCAGTGGAAGTCATACGGCGCCATGGTGGGCTCGCTGAATATGCTCATTTACGGGACTGCTCTGTACCTGATGTACAGCATCACGAAAGATGAGAAGATGGCTTATGGGTCGAAGGCATTCGCCCTCTATTTCCTGGGATTCACCAACCTCCTGTTCGGATGGGGTCATCACACCTACATCATTCCTGCGAGCCCGTGGGTAAGGACCGTTGCCTATGCCATCAGCATGACCGAACTCCTCATACTGGGAAACATCATCTGGCACTGGCGAAAAAAGGTCAGTTCAACGCTTAAGTATTCGGAGCTCCTTCCTGCGCGATTTCTCTTCTCGGCAGATCTCTGGGTGTTCCTGAATCTTGCCGTGGCCCTGTTTATTTCGGTCCCGGCGCTCAATGTGTTGACCCACGGAACGCGGATCACAGTAGCCCACGCGATGGGCACGACGATCGGGATTAATTCCACAATCTTATTGGCATCGGTGTTTTACGTCCTGTCTCAAAAGTACTCAGGGGTGCTCGAACGGCACCGTTCGATGATCAACAGGGGGTTTTATCTTTTCCACATCTCATTATTCGCGTTCCTCACATTTCTTGTTCTGAGCGGGATGGAGAGAGGAGAATGGCTCAATCAGGAATCCTCCATCACGTTTCGTGCACTCCAGCTCTCGATTCGACCGTATCTGACCGGATTTTTGATCTCTGGAATTGGTTTGGCTACGGGTGCTTTGATGTTCGTCGTGCCCGCCCTGAAATGCCTACACTGCTTTTTTACGGGCCGAAAGGAAGTCGAGAGCGATCTCTCGGAGTCAGACGAGCTCTATTGCGGGTCGATCTGACCGAGAGGGAGACGGGCGCAGCTACGATAAATCCGATTACACCGGGCCAGCGCTCATCGATTGGCTTGACAGAATGAAAGCAGCTTCATAAGGTGTGTGATCTCTGGATCTGCGCACGGACCACTTCATGATCAAGTATACATTAATCAATAGCACCCGCCTGGTACTGGTTATGCTGATCGGTGTCATGGCTGGACTGGCCGCCTGCGACAGCACGTTCCTCGACCCATTTGAGAACGGCGATCGATTCTACACGATCTATGGATTTATTGACGCCTCGGAATTAGAACACTCTGTTCGAGTGATCCCGGTAACCCGCTTCAGGGAAATCATCAATCACCCGTCCGAGGATCAGGGCTCGATCGACGCGGTGGTCACGTCCACCGATCTTTCCAGCGGTGCGGTAACGCGCTGGGGTCATTCGGTCGAACTCCTCGATGACGGAACGTACGGGCATATTTTTCGGGCAAAGTTTTTGGCTCGCCCGGGTCGAACCTATCGCCTAGAAGTCCTGCGCTCTGATGGTATTTCGGCCACCGCTGAAACGACGGTACCAAGATTTCCGGTGACGATCCCCGATCCGCCGACTCTGTTTTTCCCCTACGAATCGAGTCCCGACTCGGCGGGTTTCTGTAGAGAAATTTACGTGCCTGACATTGCGTCTCCCTGGGATATGATAATCACCTACGATCTTCAGGGCACCTTTGTACGCCTGCCATATGGACGACCGGGGTTCCGAACTGACGACGGGGGGTGGCGATTCACCATCGATATGGGTGCGGACGCGCCGCGCATGCGTGACTATATGGGAATCGCGCCGGGTGCTCCCCTGCCGCTGTTGCACGCAATATTTCTTCAGATTCGGGCTCTTGATGCCAACTGGGATCCTCCAAATGGCCTGTTTGATCCCGAAATTCTCGCGCAGCCGGGGACCCTCTCGAACGTGGAGAATGGCTATGGGCTGTGGGGCAGCGTGGCCCTTTATCAGTACACCTGGATCGCACCGCCAGAAGCCGGAAATTAGGACCTTTTCATCAGCCTAATGGACGGTATTGGGTCCAACTGGTGCTCCATAACCGCTCTTCCAGGCTCGTAATCGACGATAATACATTAATATTTAGCCTAGGCTAAATAATGAAGTTTGCGTGAAACACTAAAGGAGTGTAGGTCGTTTCAACAGCCTTACGATCATTTATCAGGGTGACCATAGTGGCAGATGAACTCTTCTTCAGGGTGTCAATAGCCGTCATTTTTATAGGGGCGGGATCGATATCGGGCCACTTCCGAAAAATCGCCCGACAATTCGAGCCGATTTCTAGGCAAAGCGAAGCTTCCTCGACCAAGGTGGGTCGACTTCTGATCGCCCTGCCCCTCTACCTCTCTTTTCTGGCGTTCATTGTGAATCCCTCCTGGATGGGATGGTCCTCCTTCGATGTGCCGATGTGGGTGCGTCATCTGGCAGTTGGTTGCGGCCTCTTAGCCTTACCTCTTGTCTACTGGGTGATGATCAGCATCGGAAACAATATTTCAGAGACTGTTCTGACAAAGGAGAATCATGAACTCGTCACGGACGGCCCATTCCGGTGGGTTCGCCATCCGCTTTACTCTGTCAGCATTCTGATGCTGATGTCGGTGAGCCTGGCTGCGGGTAACTGGTTCATGATGTTGATGACGACGATTGCAGCATTGGGAATTGTTTATTTAATCCTACCCAAGGAGGAAGCCGAACTCGTCTCGAAATTCGGTGCTGACTATCGAGCATTTCAAGAACGGACAGGTAGACTCTTGCCGCTTGTATTCAGATCTTTCCCGCGGTAATGTGGAAAAAACGGGTGAGCCAACATGTCCATACATCAGGAAATAACCTTCAAATGCAACGTCAACAAACTCTTTGACGCGCTTACGAGAGCCGACCGGTTTGGCGAACTCACTGGCGCTCCGGCCGAGATCGTAGCAGAGGTTGGTGGCGAATTTTCCTGCTTCGGCGGGATGGTGTTGGGAGTCACTGTGGAATTCGTGGCCGGACAGAGAATCGTGCAGGCGTGGCGCATTGCGAACTGGGAGCCCGGAGATTATTCGCTGGTGAGATTTGAACTCGAAGCTGCCGGAGAAGACGAATGCAGACTGGTGCTCGATCACGAAGCATACCCGGAAGAACATGCCGATCATCTTGATGGTGGTTGGCACAACATGTACTGGGATCCGATCAAGAAATATCTTGACGCGTAGCGAGGTCCTGCCGGCGGCCGACACCTCAGCCTACGTCAGCAATTTCAGTTGCCTTTTTTCAGATTTTCAGGAGACCAGTCGTGAGGATTAAGAGCAAGCGGGGCGTGTTGGTGTTGTCGTCCCTATTGATAACGTTTGTGACGCTTCGGGTTTACCTCCACCTGCTGCCCAACTCAAACTTTACCGTCGGGCCCTACAATATTCATCATCTGTTTACCGGCGTTCTTCTGATCGCCGTTGGCGGGCTGCCGCTAATCTTGATTGACGGAACGAGTCGGTGGCTGGATGTCGCCGCGGTCGCTTTCGGAGCGGGACTAGGGATGGCACTTGACGAATGGGTATATCTCATCGTGACTGATGGTAGTGACGCCTCCTACCTCCTCCCCGAATCTCTCTGGGGCGGAATAATCATGATCAGTCTAACTGCGGCGTATGCCCTCGTACTGATCCGTATATCACGTCGGCGAGATTGAGCAACACATGAATACGAATCACCTGATGTCAGCGTCTGCCGTGCTCTTTGCCGTGCTCGGCCTCACAATACTTTTTTTACCGGTTGAAATTGCCGTCCTGTCGGGCCTCGATCCCGGCTCGGCTGTTCTGATACAGCTCCTGTCCGCTGGATTCCTTGCGATGGCCAGCTTGAATTGGCACGGACGATCGGCTGTGTACGGTGGTATCTACGGTCGACCCATCATCCTCGCCAATACCATGTTTGGTGTTCTGCTCTGCACGACGCTTACGGGTTATTTGATGGATTCCAGCATAGATTCCACCACCGACTCCTGGTTGTGGGGCCTGGCTGTGCTTCTGGGACTCTACGCGTTCGGATTTGGTCGCCTGATGTGGTCGTCGCCCTCCATGCCCGGCGCGGCACATGGGAAGGACGATTGAGGATGCCATCGCGGTTTCGTGCAGCAAGGCCTTCGACCTCAACGTTACTCAGCTCACGGCGCCAATCGTTTCCGGCATCGGCGTCCGAATGTGTCGTATTTACTCGTAGCGAATAGCTTTAATCGGGTCCGTAAGGGCCGCTTTCGCAGATTGATACGCAACGGTCATCCACATGACTGCCATGGCCCCGACTCCGGCAAGTATGAAAACTGCGAGTGATATATCTATGCGGTAGGCGAAGGTGTCGAGCCATTGGTGCATGGCGAAATAAGCTATTGGAGCGGCCAGCACAGAAGATGCCAGGACGAGGAGCGTCATGTCCCGGTTCAGAAGAAGGACGATGCTGGAAACAGAGGCTCCCATCACCTTTCGAACACCAATTTCTTTCGTGCGCTGCTCGGCCGTGAACACAGCCAGCCCAAACAATCCCAGGCATGAAATGAAGATGGCCAGCACAGCAAATATCACAAATAATCTCCCAAACCGACTTTCGGCCTGGTACAAGCGTTGGAAATCGTCGTCCAGAAAGAAGACTTCGAAGGGGCGATTCGGAATAACTTGCTTCCAGGTCTGTGCGACGCTGGCCAGGGTACCTGCCATGTCAGCGGAATTGATTCGAAGCGAAATATATCCCCACCAGCTTGGCCACACGGTCATCACCAGGGGTTCCAGCGTATTCTGCAGACCCGCGAAATGAAAATCTTTGACGACTCCGATTACTGGTCCTGTCGAATTCATCTGGAATCGCTTTCCAATAATCTCTTGGGGTGTCATCCCAATTTCAGCAACAGCCGCTTCATTGAGCACAAAAGACTCTCCCAGGTTCGCAGCCTGATCGACAGAAAAATCTCGACCCGAAATCATCTCCAGGCCATAAGTCTCGGCAAAGTCTGCTTCGACAATCAGCGCGTTGATGCCGCCATATTCCTCATCGGGCATCCCTTCAATCCAGTACCCCATGGAAGTAAACATCCTTCCTGGAACATCTCCGGATGCGGTGACCTGTTCTATGGCCGCGCTTTCAAGAAATCGGTCTTTGAGAGTCTCATACCTATCCTGCACCACTGAATCCCATGAAAAAGGAATGACCGCTATTTGCTCCTGGTCAAATCCGAGGCTCTGACCACGCATATGGTCGAGCTGTTGAACTGCAATCACCGTCCCCGAGATGATGGCGATCGACAGGGTGAACTGAAACACCACCAATCCTCTCCTCAGAACGATTGCGGTCCCCTTTTGGCCTGAACTGATCGCTCCTTTGAGAGCCTTCACAGGAAGAAACGCGGAGAGCAGCAAGGCCGGATAGCTGCCGGCAAGCAATCCCACTATGAGCGCCAGACCCAATGAAAGTGGTAGATACGCCCAGTGCCTGGCCCATTCAAAAGTGAGTGATTTACCGGCAAAATCGTTGAACACAGGCAATACCAGCACAACCACTGCGAGGGCCAGCAGCAGGGAGGCGAAACTTAACAGGACACTTTCGCTCAAGAACTGACGCATCAGCTGCGCACGAAGAGCGCCGAGAGATTTCCGAACGCCCACCTCGCGCGCTCGACGCGTCGAGCGCGCCGTAGCCAGATTCATGAAGTTGACACAGGAGATCAGGAGAATGAAAATGGCAATAATCGAAAAGACGTAGTTGTAGGTAAGACTACCATTGGGACCAAGTTCCTGACGCAGATTCGAGCGGAGATGAATGTCCCTCAGGGGTTGAAGTCCCAGGCTGTACTCCATCCCGGCGGTCTGTTGTCCTATCTGGCGCTCGAGGTAAGCTGATAGCTGTTCTTCAGTGCTCGCAAAAGCGTCCGGGCTGGTCAGCAATGCATAGGTATAAAATGTACCTGAGGACCAGAGATTATCGAGATCACGGCCACGAGCAGCCTGTAAACTCTTGTAGGTACTGAAGGACAGTAGAATGTCGAAGTTCAAATGTGACTGCGCGGGGATGTCCCCAGCCACTCCCGTAACGGTGAAATTCAGCGTGTCACTCATGACAATCACCTCGCCGAGCGCGTTCTCGTCTCCGAAATACCTTTTCGCCGTGGTTTCGGTCAGCACAGCCGTATTCGGACTCAATAGCGCCGTCCTAGGATTTCCCTGCAAGAGCGGGAACGTGAATATGTCAAACACAGAGGCTTCTACGAAGAAGACCTCAGTTTCGCTGAATGTGAGATTCTGGTGTCGAAATGATCCGGAATATGCCTGGAACCGGACCGTATTTTCTACCTCGGACAGGTCCTGAAGGAGTGTGGGACCGATGGCAGGATTTGATCTTGCGAATGACCGGGTGTTCCCTTCTTCGGAACGGTGAGAGGTTATTCGAACGATCCGGTTTGCATTATCGTGAAATGAATCAAACTGCCTTTCATCCTGCACGTACAGTGCGATCAGCATAAAACACGCCATCCCCACGGCGAGGCCGGCGATGTTGATGCCCGCGTAGGATGGATGTCTCCGAAGGGCGCGGAGTGAGATCTTGAAATAGTTTTTAATCATCGAAGCAAGCCGAATGAGAATGATGCGACGGGATTCGTACAGCCCGTTTCCTGATTAGACAGAATGAAGATGAAAAAAGATTACAACGCGATGAAGCGGCAATCAGGGCATCGGAAAACGCAGAGAATAAGTTATCTTCCATCGCAGCGAGACGAGCGATTTTCGCCTTGAACAAAGAGACCTTCGTCCTTCAAATACACGACATGAATCTGATTACGCGGGAAGAATTGAAAGCCAAACTTGACCGAAACGACAACTTCAAGCTTGTTATGGTACTTGGAGAATGGCATTTTCGAGCCAAGCATATCACCGGCTCGATAAATATTTCTTCCCCATCAGAGGCGGCTGAGTTTGGATTGGAGAAGGACGAAGATATCGTCGTCTACTGTTCGAGCGTGTCCTGTCCGGCAAGCGGATTCGCTTACGGCCTGATGGTGAAAAACGGCTATACCAATGTTCGTCGCTACGCTGGCGGAATATCTGACTGGGAAGGAGCCGACTTCCCAATGGAAGGCGAGTTGGTTTAAACGCATAATATTCGGAGGATTCGAAACTGAAAGACAAAGTCATTCTCGTTGCCGCTTCTTCAGCCGGCCTGGGATATGGGATCGCAGACGCCGTCGCCCGTGACGGAGCGCGCATCTCCATGGCGAGCAGAACGCGTGATTCAATTGAGGCTGCGGCTTCAGAAATCGCCACTAACCGCGGCGCGGAAACGCGCGCGTACCAGATGGACGCATCCGACGCAGCGTCCATCGATCAGTGGGTCTCCAAATCTCTCGAAGATTTTGGACGAATCGACGGTCTGGTCGTGAACGCAGGCGGCCCCCCACCCGGCAAATTTGACAGTTTTTCAGATGACGACTGGGAAAAAGGGTTCAATCTCACCCTAATGAGTGCCGTTAGAATGATCCGCGCGGTACTTCCCACGATGCGAGCACAGAAATCGGGGGCCATTATCACCATCACATCGTCTTCCATCAAGGAGCCAATTGACATCTTGCTGCTATCGAACGTTTTCCGCTCGGGCGTAGTCAGCCTGGTGAAAAGCCTCTCGGTGGACCTTGCCACTGAAGGAATACGAATCAACAATCTCGTTCCCGGCCAGATCGATACGGCTCGGGTCCGTTCGAACGATGTTTTCAAGGCGAATCAGATGGGAATGCCGCTCGAGGACTGGCAAGAAAAACGACATGGCATGATTCCCATGGGTCGATACGGCACCATCCAGGAGTTTGGAGATGTGGGAGCCTTCCTGCTCTCTGATGCTGCACGCTACATAACCGGCGCCACGCTGTTTGTCGACGGTGGTAAGAGTAAGACGGTGTGGTAGGATGAAAACCCTTTCTGCATGTCTGTTGGCTGTACTGGTGATGGTTGGATGTAGCCGATCAAATGACCTCACGGTGGCCAGCTCGACAGATATTTCCACACTCGATCCGTTCGGTATGTTCAGCCGCGTGGAAATAGCTTTTGCAGACCACATTTTTCAGACCCTGACGTTTTTCAATCCGGATATGGAGGTGGTCCCGCTGCTGGCCAGATCGTGGGAAAGACTCGAGGGCGATACGACATGGACATTCCAACTTCAGCACGGAGTACGTTTCCACAATGGAGAGATCTTTGACGCCTCAGCGGTCAAATTTTCGCTGGAGATCGTCCTTTCTCGAAATGATTCTGGCCAGACCGTCGGCGGGGCATCGGTCACGATCCCATCTGCCGACATCAAGCGCGTAGAAATCGTCGATTCACTGACCGTCAACATCACGACCAATGGCCCCAAAGCTCTGCTGCCCTTTTATTTGTCGCAGATCTTTATGATTGCGCCGGCGCACTATGCCGGTGCCAGCGATGCCAAGCGAGCGGAAAACCCGGTCGGAACCGGTCCATACGTTGTCGAGGAGCGGGTCCGCGACAGTCATGTTTCTCTTTCACGGTTCGTCAGTTACTGGGGAGAGCCGGCCATAAATGATCGCGTGGTTTTTCGAGTGATACCTGAAGTATCTACTCGAATCGCGGAGTTGGAAACGGGAGGCGTCCACATAATCACCGATTTACCCTTCGATCAGGCCGCCATTTTAAGCCGCGCGACAGGTGTCCGCGTGGCATCAATTCCGGGTGGTCGCCGCGTAATGATTGGTATTACGACCTCTGGAGGTCCTAAGCCATTGGAAGACAAGAGAGTACGACAAGCTCTTAATTACGCCATCGACTTCGATGCGATTAGCGCTGGTCTTTTCGGAGGTAGTGTTGAGCGCATGTCGTACATCTTCAACCCTCCGTTCAGCCATCGGGAAATCGACCCGTATCCGTACGACCCGGTGCGAGCACGCAAATTGTTGGCCGAAGCTGGATATCCGGATGGTTTTGAACTCGGCTCTCTCGATACGCCACTCGGAAAATGGATTCAGGATTTTGAACTGGCTCAGACGATTGAATCTGATCTGGCAGAAATTGGTGTTACGCTTCGAGATGGGGTCCGCACATTCGAATGGGGAAATTATCGCGCCAAGCTTCTTTCCCATAACCTTCCGGGTCTATTCATGCAGGGATCGGGAGGAGAGTTCGAACTCCTGACCGAAGCAGCGGATCTCACCATCACCAGCCCATCAAATTTCTATCAATGGCAGCACGACGAGTACGAGGTGCTGTGGACGGAACTCCAAACTGAATTGGATCTGGTCCGCCGGACTCAGATTGGATACAGGATGCAGGAGATTGTGCATGAAGAGGCACCCTGGATTTTCCTGCATATACAGCCCGATACGTATGGGGTAAGCGATAAGATTGATTGGCAGCCGCGCCCAGATGAGATCATTCATCTCTGGAATGTCTCATTCTCCGAGTAAATGTGAAACGATTTATCGCCAAACGCCTCTTGCAGGCTGTGTTCATACTCTGGGCTGTTGCAACCATCGCCTTTGGGCTGACATTTTTATCTGGAGACCCTGCCACGCTCATGATCGGAGATCACTGGACTGCCGAGCAAATAGCGGCGTTTCGGGATCACATGGGGTATGATCGTCCCCTACTAGTGCAGTATGGCGACTTTCTGGGGCGCCTCGTTCAGGGTGATTTCGGCGTATCTGTCCGCCAGCAAATTCCAGTTATAGAGCTGATCTGGCAGCGATTTCCGGCAACGCTCGAACTCACCGCGGCGGCACTTTTCCTGATCATTACGATCTCTATTCCGCTCGGTGTGCTGTCCGCAGTGAAAAGAAATTCCCTGGCGGATCGAATCACTATGAGCGGAGCCCTGGTCGCTCAGTCCGTCCCAACATTCTGGCTGGGCATCATTCTGATCCTGGTATTTGGGGTGATGCTCCGGTGGTTGCCAGTGTCGGGTCGGGGCACTTTTGCCCACTTGATCCTTCCGGCCATCACCCTGGCTACGTTTTCCACCGCCCGAATTGCCCGTCTTGTTCGCTCATCAATGTTGGATGTACTTGGACAGGACTATGTTCGAACCGCGAGAGCAAAAGGACTTTCCGACTGGCGAGTTTATTTCGTCCACGCACTTCGGAATGCGTTAATTCCAGTGATCACCATGCTTGGCATTGAGATCGGCAGCCTTCTCGGTGGCGCGTTGATAACAGAGACTGTTTTTGCCTGGCCTGGAATTGGGCGACTTACGTTGCTGGCCATACAGGCGCGTGATCTCCCCCTCGTTCAGGGTGTAATCACGTTCGGAGCCCTGATTTTCGTACTTGTAAATTTGGCCGTCGACCTGAGCTATTCACTCATCGATCCCAGAATCCGAAATGAGTGAGCTCTGGAAATATTTAAAAAGATCACCGTTCGCGATGACGGGAGCGGGAGTGTTGGCTTTTCTCGTGATTCTGGCGGTTGCTGCACCCTTCATATCTCCCCACGATCCTGGCTCAATAGACATCAGAACGAGACTGATGCCGCCGGTGTGGATGGATGGTGGCTCCTGGAGCCATCTCTTCGGAACGGACAACGTTGGGCGAGACGTACTGGCGCGAATCATCTATGGTGCCCGCGTATCGCTGTTTATCGGGATAGCGACGATTCTGATCGGCGGGCTGTCCGGTTCTCTGCTTGGAATGGTTGCGGGATATTTTCGCGGGAAAACGGAAACGACCATCATGAGACTGGTAGATATTCAGATGGCTTTTCCTTCGATTCTTCTGGCCGTGGCCATCATGGCCCTGGTAGGACCGAGCATGATGAACGTGATTTTCGTCCTGAGCCTCTCGACATGGGCGCCGTTCTGCCGTGTCGCACGAGGTCAGACGCTTCACGTATGCAGCCAGGAATACATCACCGCTGCTGAAGCGTTGGGGCTCAAAGATTTTGCGATTCTCATACGCCACGTGATCCCCAACATATTGAGCCCACTCATCGTGGTCGCCAGTTTTGCTCTAGCCACCAACATTATCAACGAGGCTTCGCTCAGTTTTTTGGGTGTGGGGGTGCCGCCGAGCACTCCTACCTGGGGTGGAATGCTCGGTGAGGGACGTAACTACCTGCGCATCGCATGGTGGGTCTCGACCCTACCCGGGATTGCCCTCATGATGTGCGTCTACTCGGTGAATATGTTGGGCGATTGGTTGCGTGACTTCTACGATCCTCGTCTCATCGATTAGGTTTATTGTGTTCAATGCGTTCCGGTGGCATCCTGGCGCCATTTCTGCTAGTTTCCAGCCCCTCCCACCCAAACGTGCGATTCGATGTCCTCCACTGTAACGATTGGATTTGAGCTCTCGAGCGACGATGTATACTCGGTCGCCGGATGGTGTGCTGCAGAGATGGCCATTGACGACGCGAACCAGGCGGGAGACCTTTCCGTCCAGGTCAATCTGGAGGTGATCGTCAGCACGAAAAATCGGGATAGCGCGCGCCGAGCCGCATCCAGTTTCGTAGCTCGGGATGATGCGATTGCAGTCTTGGGCCCGACGAACAGCGCGATGGCTGTAATATCTCAGGACATCTATGCGGACGCGGGCATCCTTCAAATGAGCTCAGAGGCCTCCAGTCCTCTGCTCACCAACAAGGGATACACACATTTTTTTAGGACACTGGCCAACGACGAGGTTCAAGGCCGTGCCCTGGCGCGCGTGGCAGTTTCCCACATCAAGGCCAAGCGAATTGCGATATTGAACGAGGATTCTGCGTGGGGAGAGCCCATTTCAGAAATATTTTCTGCGGAAGCGAAGCGGCTTGGAGTCGAGCCTGTGCTTCATTACGGATATGGCGCCAAAGAAAGGGATTTGGACTATGATGAGCTGATAGATGCTACGGTGGCTGCGAATCCCGACCTGATCTATTTCGCCGTGTACTGGAATCAGACGCATATTCTGGCGCATCGGCTTCGGGACCGGGGGGTGAGCGCCGTTTTTCTGGGAAGTGATGCGCTGAAACCGTATGCCTTTCTTGAGGTGCCGAGCCTCGATACAACGCCGCCATACCACACGCTGGCCGGAATTGATATGATGCTCAAGCCCTCGGCGAAGCAATTTCTGGTAGACTTCGCACGCCGCTTTCCGACCATGTTGGACTCTCCCCAATACGCTCCCGAGGCGTTCGACTGCGCGAACATGATTCTGGAATGTATTCGTCGTGCTCCCGAGATATCACGAGCAGCCGTGTTGAGCGAAATGCAACGGTTTGGTACCTACAGCGGAGTGTTGGGGGACACTTCTTTTACTCCAGAGGGTGACCTTACAGATCCCGAAATCGGGCTGTACCGCTGCATTAACGGCCAGCGTATTTTTGTCGATCTCGTCAAGAACCTGGTATAGGCGATGAAGGAGACCTATTTCCTGTCAGAAACCAATGATGCAGGCGAGGAAATCCGACTGCCCATCGGGGTCATCCATGGCGCCTCTCCCGGAGAGCGAATCACGGTCTTCGGGGGCCAGCACGGAACCGAATATGCTGGAATAGAAGCCGCAATGAGGCTATTCCGAGAGACGAATCCTGCCGATGTGACCGGGACAATTGTCATCAGCATGGCAACGAACGACGCCTCGCTGATGAACTGGGTTCAGTTCGCTCCGACGACGCGGGAAATAAGCGATATGATGTTGGAGGCGGCCACCGGAAGTCAGTACATCATCAACTGTCATGGAGGGGAGTTCACCGAACTCATGCACCCCTACGTCATCTGCAGGCTTATTGGAAACGAAGAGGCCGAAGCGGTTGCCATGCGCATGGCGCGCGCCTTCGGGGTCGGAATCGTGAGTCTATCCAAATATCGGGGCGAGCCTCCTCCCGACCCCTCAGGCGCGCGCCCGGCCTGGTGGTTGTGGCCTAAAAAGGGCTTGTGTGACAAACTGGGGATTCCTGAAATAACCCCGGAGGTCGGACAGGTCGGCGATCGTGATGACCGCATCATGTACGAAGGCATTCTTAACGTTTTGAGGGAGTTGGGATTCCTGGCCGGACCAGCTACTGAGCATCCGGAGCCCAAGATCATTGGCGATAGATGGTGGCTGACTGCAAACCAGGAAGGCATATTTTTCCCGGTAGTGGACGTAAATCAGGATGTCGTCAAAGGCGAAAACTTGGGCGAAGTCAGAGACTATTTCGGCGAGATGCTTCAATCCGTCGTGGCCCCAGAGGACGCAAAAGTGATGAACATGAATATTGGCATGCCGGTAAAGAAAGACGGATTTCTCATCTGGCTCGGACAACTCTAGTCTATGAAACAGGATCAGCTCCTACCACCCGGTCGATCCTTTGAGCTTTCGCGTGATCTGCTCAAGGGCGCTATCGATATACATGTCCATGCCGGACCACACATATTCTCGAGTCCGCGTCGTGTCGATCCAGTAGAGGCGGCCATCGAAGCTCGAGACGCCGGGATGCGAGCGATCGTGTATATGGATGTGTTTGAGATGTCAAACGGCACGTCCTGGATTGTGAACCGAGTCGTCAAGGACTTCGAGACATTTGGCGGCCTCATCATGAATACAGTCTATGGAGGAATGAATCCGCGTGCTGTAAAAACAGCCCTCTATTACGGCACAGGGGCTAAATACGTGAGTTTCGGGGCTCATTCAACCTATTTTCAAGCCGCTAGAGAAGGCCATCTTGTAGACGGAGAATTCGTTCCACTGAGTGAGTTGTATCCGGAGTTCAAAACCCAGGAATTGGACCGCTGTATTCGAATCCCGCTCGAGGACGATCCGGATCCAGCTTTAGACGAGATTCTCCGCCTGATTGCCGATCACCCACTCGTCTATCTCAACACGGGCCACATTTCGGTTCCCGAGGCGCTACGCCTCATTGAGCTGGCTGGACAGTACGGTATCAAAAAGGTCCTCGTGGCCTCCTCGGTAACCAAGATTGCGACAATGGCTGAACTCCGCTCGATGGCCGAAAGTGGAGCGTTTATCGAGTACACTCTGGCGGCCTATACGCACACCACCCCAATTCCCAAGACCCACTACTACGTCGAACGAGAGTACATGTCGATTGATGAGGGCATGGAGACAGCGCCGGACGGCGGAGTCAAAAAAATCGCCGAACAAATACGTGAACTGGGTGCCCAGCACTGCATTCTCGCGACAGATTTTGGTGTATACACACTGCCTTCGCCCGTCGAAGGATTCAGAGAGTTCATCGCCTGCATGCTCGACCTGGGAATCTCCGAGGAGGACATCAGAACAATGATCAGGTCGAACCCCGAGCGACTGTTGGATCTGGATCCGCTACCAGACAAAGAGGGTGACATGTGATGAAGACGGTTCGGATCCTTCAGCCACACGTGAGCATCGGAGATCCACACATCACCAGCGACGATGTGGACCGCTTGTCAATACTCGGAAACGTATTCGAACCCCTTCTTCGCGCCACTGAAGGCGGGGTTTTTATTCCGTGCGTGGCCGAATCCTGGTCCCTCTCGGAAGACGCTTGCTTCTGGACCTTCGGAATCAGAGAGGACAAGTTTTTTAACGATGGAAAGCCATGCAGGGCATCAGACGTCGTGTTCTCCCTCCGGCGAATCAGAGATGAAAATATTGCGGGCGAGCTGGGTACGGGGGGCGTCATCAAGGGGTACCTCGCAGGAGCCGAAATCGAGCACGATGGGCCGCTGTCAGTCCGGATCAAGACCCCAGAGCCCATGGCCGACCTCGCCGACCTACTTTGCGATATCCCCATCCTGTCTGAGAAGTCGGTCGCCGCGTTGCCGAATGACTTTATTGGCACCGGTTCGTATCGAATTCTGGAGTCGTCCAACGATCGGGCGGTTTTATCCGCCGACGAACAATTACTAATCTTCGATGCCGAACCCGACGATGATGCGAGGAGAGCAGCGATTCGAGGTGGAGAAGCCGATATCGCCTCACATCTTCCTTCCCGTCTATCATCTGGATTGCCGGGGCGTATTCACCAGAGTACGACTTCGGTATGCGCAGCATTCATGTTCAACATGATTGAGGGTGAGGCGACGAATAGGCACCTTCGCCGGGCGCTGAATCTGGCCATCGACGTAGATGAACTCATTCAAGATGTGATGTTCGGAGCGGCCGATCCACTCAACGGCCCACTCACGCGTAGGCACGTTGGATATGATCCTTCCGTTTCCGCCTGGCCCTATGATCCAGATGCCGCCATCGCAGAACTTAAAGCAGGCGGAATCGGTGACGGCACTCAGATAACACTTGATATTCCTGCCGTTCTTCCAGACGAGGCGCCACAGCTGGCCGAGCGAATCGCGGAATATCTCGCCGCCGTAGGCTTGCAAACGGAAATAAGGATAGAGTCCGATCGTACTAATTACGCCCTCCGTGTCCGCGAAAAACAAATTGGTGAAGCGGCTTGTTTCGATTCCAGCCCCTCAAGCACCTTTCGAGTGTATCGCGAGAAATTTCATAGCGGTTTCGCGGGACCGTGGTGGTTGGGCTACTGCAATGCTTCTTTCGATCAACTTGTGGATGAGGGAAGAAGGACTTCGGATACCCTGCACCGCACAGCACTCTACCGACAGGCCTACGCACTGCTTCGAGAGGATGCACCGTGGGTATTTCTTTATAATCCGCTACAACTCGCCGCCATCGGATCAAAACTTGAGAACTGGGATCCATCCACCGGTGGCCTCCTGATTTTCTGATGCCTGAACATGTCGCCCTCCATACCATCGGCCAGACTCCGCGACCTGACCTGGCGCCGTTCATGCTGGCGGCACTCGGTACGCCTCACGTCACTATAACAGGAGCTCTCGATGGGCTTTCTGCTGATTCTATCCCCACTCCAGATGCTGGAGATTATCCGCTGGAAACACGTCTGAATGATGGCACGCGCGTGGAAATCGGCTCTTCTTTTGTCGAGCCATTGATCCAATCACACATAGATCGCCTGGAAATAGATGCGGCGGTGCACATCGTGTTGTGCGCCGGCCCCTTTCCATCTCTTCATTCCAAGGGTTTACTGGTTCGTCCGTTCGAACACGCGGCCGAGCACTTCGCTTCACAAGGCTTGTCTTCGTTGCTCGTTGTCGTACCATTTTCCGGCCAGAGTCAACCTGCTGTAAACAAATGGCAGAATGCAGGATTCGCAGTGGAGGTGCACTCCATGGACGAGCGACCAGAAAACGGATCTGCAGACGCCTGGCTCATTGAGATGGCTTCCGTTTCCCCTTCGGAGGCACTTGTTCTGGACTATGTTGGATATCCGAGAGCGATTGTAGATAGTGTGAGTTCATCGATAGACATTCCTGTTTATGATCTCGGCTATCTTGCGACAGAATTTGGCCGTGACGTATTGAATGAAGCAACAGGCCTGATGGATGACTGAAGCTCCACACCACGAACTTGTCGTCGCGGGTACCCTCGCCCTTCCCGACGGCCAAAAGCCTCTGAACGGGTGGCTGGGGATCAATAATGGCATCATTGCTGCTATCTCGGACAAACCGCTTGAAGGCTTGAAGCATCTCGATGCGACGGGCAAACTGATACTGCCGGGCTTCGTGGATGCGCATGTGCACACCAGGTCTTGCGTAGACGAGGGTATTACGGCTACTACGCGGGCGGCGGCGGCCGGAGGGACGACAACACTCATCGACATGCCGTTCGATAGGCCTGCGCGTCCGGTTACGACTGAAGAGCGACTTCGAACTAAAATTGATGACATAGCCCAGGAAGCTGTTATCGATGTTGGGCTCTACGTGACCTTCTCCCCCAGTGGATCCCTGGACAATATTCAGCGGATGGCGGACGCAGGTGCCGCGGGATTCAAGGTTTCTACAATCGAAGTGGATCCTGTGCGCTTCCCCCGGATTCCTGATGGGCGATTTTATGAGGCCTTCCAGGAAATTGAAAAAACGGGACTACCTGTTGCAGCCCATCAGGAAAACCAAGAAATCATCTTTTCCCAAGAAGGACGATTCATCGCAGAAGGGCGTACCGAACCCATTGATCATGCGCTGAGCAGGCCTGCCGTGGCGGAGGCAGAAGCAGCGGGACGACTTTTGGAATTTGCTTATTGGACGGGCGCGCGCCTTCACATGGTTCACGGCACGATTCCCCGCACATTTGACTTGATCGACTGGAATAGGAGTCACGGTGTGAAAGCAACCGGCGAAACGTGTTTACAGTACCTGCTCCTCGATCAGAACGCGCTAATCGAGCAAGGAGGTCGCGCCAAGTGCAATCCTCCACTCAGGACGGAAGAAGATGTTACCGGATTATGGAAGCAGCTCGAGAGTGGAATCATAGACATCGTCACATCGGACCATTCACCCTACCCTCTGCATCGCAAAGAAACTGCAAACATATTTGATGCCTATGCAGGTATGCCTGGTGCCGAAACGCTGGGCACCCTCCTGTACAGCGAAGCTGTAGCCACTGGTCGCATCAGCCTGACGCGTTTTCTGGAGCTGGTCTGTTCTGGTCCCTCCGATATCTTCGGTTTTCGAGGAAAGGGGCGCCTCGCGCCCGGCGCTGACGCAGATTTCGTCATATTCGATCCCGCGGCCTCTTGGGAGGTCGATGATGCCAAACTTCACTACACGGTTGGTGTGAGTCCCTACAACGGAAGAAGCGTCAATGGTCGCGTCGATTCAACGTGGCTTCGGGGCGAGTGCGTATTTCAAAACGATGAGGTGACTGGTACACCTGGTTCTGGCCGGTTCGTTCGTCCAAATAAATTATAACCCGGATCCTGACATGAACTTTCAGGGCGTCCTTCCCATTCTTCCAACTCCGTTTACCGAACAGGGAGCTGTCGATGACCGGGGCTTGCGCCGACTGATCGACTTTGAACTTGAAGTGGGCGTGCACGGCGTCTCGATACTGGGTTTTATGGGGGAAGCGCATAAGCTGGCAGCCTCTGAGCGTAAACTCGTCGTTTCCGCTGTAGTCGATCAAATTGGCGGAGCCATTCCCGTGTGGACGGGAGTTCGTTCATACGGATCCGCGGGCGCCATCGAACAAGCTCGTGAAGCCCAGGACTTAGGCGCAGATGCTGTCTTCGTGGCACCAATCGGCGTCCAGAATGACCAGGTTCTGTTCGATTTCTACTTGGCTGTTGCTGAAGCCGTCGACGTACCGGTAATCATTCACGATTTCCCGGAATCTTTCGGCACGACCCTATCGGCCGAACTCGTCGCACGAATGGCCAAGCAGATCCCGGGGGTCGACTATATAAAGCTGGAGGAGCCGCCCGTTCTCGCAAAATTGTCGAAAATTCTTTCCCTCGCGCCAAACGAGATCGGCGTATTCGGTGGGCTTGGAGGTCTGTACTTCCTGGAAGAACTCGGTCGTGGATCAAGTGGAATCATGACAGGGTTCGCTTTTCCGGAAGTGCTGGTAGGGGTCTACAACGCGTTCCGGGATGGCAATGTGGAGCTGGCCGCGAGAATATTCGATCGCTACGTCCCCCTCATTCGCTACGAATTTCAGCCCAAAATTGGCCTGGCGTACAGGAAGTTTATCTACCACAGTAGAGGAATAATTGCGTCACGATTTATCCGACCGCCCGGCCGACACATCGATCCCTTCACCGAGCGTGAACTGACGGCCACTGTAGAACGTGTCGGATTCAGCCTTAAAATTGAAGGAGTGCAAACGGTCAGCCCGCTCTAGGATACTTTCAGACAGGCGACGCGGCGGGACGAGTCTCCTCTGAGTTCGGGAATAGTGGCAGCGCATTCATGGTCAGCAATCGGACAACGCGTCCGAAAAACACAACCGCTCGGCGGATTCAAGGGGCTTGGCATATCTCCACTCAGTACCTGCCGGCTGGCCCTTGTCTCGGGATCAGGAACTGGAACGGCGGACAGTAGAGCCTTCGTGTAGGGATGATATGGATCAGCAACTACCGTATCGGCCGGGCCGATTTCTTGCATTCGTCCCAGATACATCACCCCAATTCGATCAGAAATGTGTCGTACCACTGCCAGATCGTGTGAAATAAAAAGCATGGTCAGGTTCAGTTCGTCCTTCAGATCTTGTAAAAGATTGACGATTTGAGCCTGAATCGAGACGTCCAGAGCCGCGACGGGCTCATCGGCAACGATAAATTCGGGCCTGACGGCCAGCGCGCGGGCAATACAGATACGTTGGCGTTGTCCGCCTGAGAACTCGTGCGGAAATCTTCTTTGAGACGCTGCCGGAAGACCTACCAGATCCAAGAGTTCGGTCACACGTTCTGCAAGGGAGTCACCCCCACCGAGTAGTGCGACAGCTTCTCCAAGAATTGCATCGACCCTCATTCGCGGATTCAAGCTGCCGAACGGATCCTGAAAGATGACTTGCATGCGAGAGCGGTAGGGCCGCATCTGCTTTCCGGTTAGATGAGACAGATCTTCACCGTCGTACTCGACCGAGCCCGTCGTCAAATCAACCAGGCGTAACATTGCGCGGCCCAGCGTTGTTTTACCGGATCCCGATTCGCCCACCAGTCCGAAAACCTCTCCTCTTCTGATGTCCAGAGTCAGGTCGGTGACGGCTTTGACAGTTTCACCATTTTCCGAAGGAAAATGTACACTCAGATTTTGGACACCTATCAGAATTGACCTTTCCCCACTCATGACATGGTCCCCAACAACTCCAAGTCATCCACCCTCCGGCATCGAACCGATCGGTCCTCACGGATTTCCAGCTCCACCGATCCTTCCCTGCAGAGATCCCGAGCATATCTGCAGCGCTCCAGAAATGCGCATCCTTCAGCTCGAAATTCGGCTGATGGACTCTGGCCGTCAATGGTAGGCAGTCTTTGTTCTGATCCCGCGGCGACGAGTTGAGGAATACTCAGGAGTAGACCTTCTGTGTAGGGCATGAGTGGACGTCGGTACACATCCAACACTTTCCCGCTTTCCACTCCCTGTCCCGCATACATCACGTGGACTCGATCCGCGATGCCCGCGACCACTCCCAGATCGTGCGTCACGAATAAGACGGCCATCTCAAGATCGGATTGAAGATCTTTCAGAAGCTCGAGGATCTGTGCTTGCACAGTCACATCCAACGCTGTCGTTGGTTCGTCCGCGATGAGCAGTTTTGGCTCGCAAGCGAGCGCGATGGCTATCATCACGCGTTGTCGCATACCTCCCGATAACTCGTGCGGATAATCGCGGGCTCTTCGACCCGCCTCGGGAATACCAACCAGATCAAGCAGTTCGATGGCCCGTTTGGAGGCATTTTCTGCTGAGCTTCCGAGATGCGCACGGATGGTTTCTGATATCTGCTTTCCAACGCGAAAAACGGGGTTCAGGCTCGTCATTGGCTCCTGAAAAATCATGGCAATCGAAGAACCGCGAAGCTCGCGCCTGCGGGAGTCAGTTGCCTGAACAAGATCCTCGCCCATGAAGCGGATCGCACCCTCGTGAATGCGTCCTGATTGCGGTAACAGGCCCATGATGCTCAAGCATGTTACCGACTTGCCCGAACCTGACTCTCCAACCAACGCCACCGTTTCCCGCGGACCGACTGAGATATCGAATCCGTCTACCGCACGAACCGGCCCGTCCGGTGTATCAAATACCGTAACGAGTTGCTCGACCTCCAGAACCATCGGTTGTGCAATCATTGTCCGCCTTCAGTCCGGCTTCAGTCCGGCTTGCACCAGAATATACGCGGGCCCATCAAATACTCGTCGGGATCTACAATGGAGCTGAGGTCAAAAATGGAGATTCTGAGTGCGGACGAATCCTCGCCAAGATATGGAGAGCGTGTCGCGGGATCCGATTGGCGTGACCTGACGTCTAATAGATGTAGTACCATTTAGTCCTAATTCCTGGTCATAATGTCCCATGGAGAATAATCGAGATAAGCTCATCCAGGTCGCCGCCGGATTGTTCATGCGTTACGGGTTTCACGGCACCAGTGTCGACGATATACTGGACGCCAGCGATGTAGCAAAATCGAATTTTTATTACCACTTCGCCAAGAAAGATGATTTGGCTGAAGCCGTCACTGATTTCTGGGTGAATGACTATGAGATCAATCTGATCAACGCTTCACTCGGCGATGATACCGTCAACATTTGGGACCGGCTCAGGAGCCTGTATAAACATGCTGCGGCAAGCCAAAGGGGCGAGGAAGGCTTGATTGGGTGCCCATTGGCTCGATTGAGCTCGGAATTGGCCAGCGAATTGCCTCAGGTCCAGGTAAAAATCGACCGGTACTTTCGATCGCTGCAAGATCGCATCTCCGCGCTACTCATGACCGCTCCAGGGAGCTGCTTAAGGGAAAATGCTGCGCACCGCATTGCCGGGACTGTAGTTACTGTGCTCGAAGGTGGTTTGCTTCTGAGTGGGCTTCGCAGGAATGGGGCAGAAGTCGATGAGCCCGGCTCAACACTGATTGATTTGATTCAGGCCAGCCAGGCTCGAATTTTTTGAATAGAAAAAAGTTTGAGAGGATGTGTAACGTATTAGTACTGTTTAGTACTAAACACCATCGACGTTACTACTCATTTCACTTTATGTCCTAGGTCATGAAAACTTTTAAACCCTACCTGTTCGCACTCGCATTCGTCATAGCATCCACCCCTGCGTTGACCTCAAGCGCTCAACTTCCGGAAACCTCCATACATTTTGATCCGGATCGGACGGCGGTCGTCATCACTGACCCGCAGAATGATTTTCTTCATGAAAACGGAGTTGCCTGGGGCGTTGTTGGTGCGAGTGTCATTGAAAACGATACGCGCGAGCATCTCGACCAGCTTATGGCCGCCACCAAGGATGCGGGCCTCCCTCTTTTCATTTCACCCCACTATTATTACCCGACTGACCATGGCTGGAAGTTTGAAGGGCCCCTGGAAGTGCTGATGCACGCCATCGGTATGTTCGATCGCCCAAACGCACTGAACGTCGATGGATTCGTTGGATCGGGTGCAGATTGGCTCGAGCGCTACAAACCCTATATCGAAGATGGTGAAACGGTGGTTACAAGTCCCCACAAGGTGTACGGACCAGAAACGAACGATCTTGTCCTTCAGTTGAGGAAGCGCGGTATCGATACAATAATCCTCGCGGGCATGTCAGCCAACCTGTGTACAGAATCTCATCTGCGCGAGCTGCTGGAGCAGGGTTTTGAAGTCGCAGTCGTAGAAGATGCCGCTGCAGCGGCTGTTCTGCCCGATTTAGATGGATACGTTTCGGCAACGACCAACTTCCGATTTATCGCCAACCAGGTGATTACAACGGAAGAAGCGGTGGCGATCATGTCCGGCACAGACGAATAACCAGCCAGTTCAGGAATACCTGATGTGTTGAAAGGGGGCCTCTCGGATGAGAGGCCCCCTTTCTGCGTTAGATGGATGGCGTGAAGTGTAGGGCAGTTGCGCAGTGGACTATCCAGATCCTTATCGCTATATTGTTGTATATACAATTATCATCATGTCACATTATTTAAAGGCTCATGGAAGCTCGACCTGATCGACGGATAAATCTCGTTGCTATTCTCGGAAGTGCCAGACCCGGAAATTATACCTCGAAGGCGTTCGCGCTTGTTCAGGAGGAGATTGAGAGGCACCCCGGTGTTTCCCTGGAGATTATCGACCCGGCCACGCTGGACATTGCCTGGCCCGGCCTCGGCACGACCGAAGACGCTAAAGCAATTCAGGCCAAGGTTGCCGCCGCAGATGGTGTCATTCTGGCCACCCCTGAATATCACGGCAGCTTTTCCAGCGTCATGAAACTGCTGATCGATAATCTTGGATTCCCCTCGTCACTGAAAGGAAAACCAATTTCTTTACTGGGTGTGGCAGGAGGAAGAATCGGAGCCATCAAGGCGCTGGAGCACTTGCGAAGTGTCGCGTCTCACGTCGGAGGGCTGGTCCTCGCCGGGCCGATCTCCATTGCCAGTGTCAGGAGCGTGTTCGATGAGAATGGCAAAGTCCGCGACGAGAAAGCTGTAGCAATGATTCCTAGAGTGGCCACTGTTTTGATCGAGTATATCGACTCCAGAATCTGTCCGCTTATCGCTCTCGAAGGCATGGTGCGGCGTGTACCCGCCTAATGTGTGTTGGCGCGGAATTCCTGCATTTCTGCGATGTAGTTTAGGGGCAGATTACCGTACAGTTTTGCCATCCCTTCCCCACCATGCTGAAGACGTACGTCAAACGCATTCGCTCGGCGCATGTGTACGACATTGCGAGAGTGACTAACCTGTTTGTCGCGAGCCGATTGAGTAATCGGCTCGCCAACAACATTCTGCTCAAGCGCGAAGATCAGCAGATCAGCTTCTCCTTCAAGATTCGAGGAGCTTACAACAAGATGGCTCATCTAAATAAAGATGAGCTTGCGAACGGCATAATCGCATCTTCAGCCGGCAATCATGCCCAGGGAGTCGCATTGGCCGCCGCCAAGTTGCAGTGTAAGTCGGTCATCGTGATGCCTATGACGACACCCCAGGTAAAAATCGACGCGGTGTCGGGTTTTGGCGGACAATGGACCCAGATCGTAGTGCATGGCGAATCATACAGTGACACGCACGCACACGCCGTCAAACTCCAGGAAGCGAGGGGCATGACGTTCGTCCATCCATTCGATGACCCGCTGGTGATCGCTGGCCAGGGAACGATAGGAATGGAATTGCTCAATCAGCATCCTGGTCCAATCGACGCCATATTCGTCCCCGTAGGAGGTGGAGGCCTGATTTCGGGCATTGGCGCCTTCGTCAAATCTGAGCGGCCTGAAATAAAGATCATTGGTGTTCAAGCGCAGGATTCCGAGGCAATGAGCGTCTCCCTCGAACGTGACGAACGGGTGGCCCTCGAGGAAGTCAGCCTTTTTTCTGATGGAACTGCCGTGAAAAGGGTCGGACGTGAACCGTTCGAACTGTGCAAGCATGTAGTCGATGAGATGATCACGGTGGATACGGATGCAATCTGCGCAGCGATCAGCGACGTCTTTCTGGATACTCGGAGCATTCTGGAGCCGGCAGGCGCACTCTCGCTCGCCGGCCTGAAGAAATATGTCGATCGAGAAAAATGCTCTGGCAATACATTGATCTCTGTCGCTACCGGCGCGAACATGAATTTCAATCGGCTGCGTTTTATCTCGGAACGGGCCGAAGTAGGAAGGCACCGAGAGGCTGTTTTCGCGATTACGATTCCCGAAGAGCGCGGCAGCTTTAGAAGACTGTGCGGGCTGGTCGGAGATCACAGCGTGACCGAGTTCAACTACCGGATCGCGCACGAAAACAAGGCGCACATCTTGCTGGGCATCGAGACCCAGGGCGAAGAGGATGGACAAAACATGGCCACTGCCCTGATAGACGAGGGTTTCCAGACAATTGACCTCTCGCACGACGAGCTTTCAAAGACTCACCTTCGGCATATGGTCGGGGGCACGTCACCCCTCGCGAGGGACGAATCACTCTACCGGTTCGAGTTTCCGGAACGGCCAGGCGCTCTGATGCAGTTTCTCTCCGGAATTCCGACAAAATGGAATATCAGTCTCTTCCACTATCGAAATATCGGCTCAGACTACGGAGATGTTCTGGTCGGACTGCAGGGACCTGACACGGACAAGGATGAGCTTGAGAATTACCTCACTGACGTCGGCTTCAGATTCAGATCTGAGAATAATAATCCAGCCTATCATCTCTTTCTGCGAGATGGATAAAACTCACTTCATGAGCCACCTCTTACTTCATGAGCGACATTGTGCCGGTCTGGCTTCCTGACGATCAAAACCCAATTCCAAGACGTAGCATGACCGAGTTCTGGCGCTGTATTTCGTCTGCATCAAATTCGACCCCACCGATGCTGAACTTATCCTTCATAAATCTTGATACGCCGATCGAATAACGGAATTCAGGATAGAGTCGAATGCTACCAAGGCTCAGTTCGAGACCCGCTCCAATATTGCCCGAAATACTGACGTCTTCCAGTGCACCGTCGTACTCATCTGCTCCCGATGACGGAAACGAAAAAACAGGTCCGACCATGACGTAGGGTCTGATAACAGGTGTTGCAGAAAGATTGAATCGAATGTCGACTGGAAAGTCCCACGAGGTCAGGGCGAAAGTGTCATCCACGTCGGAAATTGACACATCGACATCACCTGCATCGCGGTAGAACGCCCCGACGCGCAATCCCACAGTGGCCAGACTGAGGTCATAAAAAACACCAACGTGATAGCCACTAGCATTGTCGAAAGCGGCCTCGCGGTTGCCGCTGATATCAGACAGTTCATCGTAGTTGAGTCCTGCCGCGATTCCGAGCTGGCCTTGAGCCTGCGTGGGAGTCAAAATCAGGATCGCGAGGATCAGTGTCAGTAATGTGTACGTCTGCTTCATTGATCAATCGGATTGGTTGTTTCGCGTTACCGGCATATTGCCCAACAGAGGATGATCTCTGCAGTCGAGTCATTCTCGCCCCATGAACGTAGCCGCACCCAACAAGGATTCCGATACTTCCATGTTCAATGAGGAAGGTGGCATCTTCAAGGAGGCACGTGGTTTCGCACCGATGGCGGAGCCTGCAACCTCGCCACCATAAAGGAGTTTGCGCTTTGGAGCAGAACACCCGGGAGGATCGAAAGAATGAAGATTGGAATCACTTGTTATCCAGTGTATGGAGGCAGCGGGGTCGTTGCGACGGAGCTTGGAAAAGCGCTCGCGACGCGCGGACACCATATTCATTTTATTGCCTACTCGATTCCATTCAGGCTCGGGCATGTTCAGGAAAACATTCACTTCCATGAGGTAAATGTAAATGCATACCCGCTGTTCGAATATCCTCCATATACGCTCAACCTGACGTCGAAAATTGTCGATACGGTCAAATTTGCTGAGCTGGATATTCTCCACATGCATTATGCGATCCCGCACGCAACGAGCGCCGTGCTCGCACGGCAGATACTGGCTTCGCAAGGGATCCACATCCCAATTGTGACCACCCTTCATGGCACCGATATTACCATCATCGGCCAGGACCCTTCTTTTGCACCCGTGGTGAATTACTCTATCAACGAGTCTGACGGAGTGACGGCCGTTTCCGAGTACCTCAAGAGGGAAACGGCAGAATCAGGTGACATCAAAGCGGACATTGAAGTTATTCCAAACTTTATCGATACGGCCCGATTTCGGCCGATGCAGAAAGATCATTTCAAGCAGGCTCTCTGTCCAAATGGAGAAAAGCTGCTGGTCCACGTATCCAACTTCCGACCTGTCAAACGTGCTGTTGACGTGGTCGAGATTTTTTATCAGCTCCTCGAGCTTGGATACAAAGTAAAACTACTGATGGTGGGCGACGGCCCGGACCGCGCCGCCACAGAGCACAGAGCGCGGGAGCTGGGTGTTGTAGATGATGTTCGATTCTTGGGGAAACAGGAGCCGGTTGAAGAGATTCTTTCGATCGCTGACGTTTTTCTGATGCCGTCGGGCTCCGAGACGTTCGGTCTCGCCGCGTTGGAAGCTATGTCGTGCGGCGTTCCTGTAGTGGTTTCCGACATCGGGGGATTGCCGGAACTGGTCATCGATGGGGAATCCGGGTTCCTGTGCGAGCTTGGAGATATCGAAGCCTTTACGACAGCGGTCAGGCGAATGCTGGATGACGAAGATCTCATGACCACCATGTCTGCCTCGGCACGGGCACGCGCGGTCGAGCACTTTGACACCGACATTATCGTTCCGCATTACGAATCGTATTATGAGCAGATAATGGACCGCCTGACCTCGCCCGTTTGACGAATTGACGTGCTGCGCGAGAGGGGAAGGCATGTCGAATCACATCCAGCATCGGTCATGAGTGAACAGCACCTCATCAGCAAAAAAAAGACGCTGTATCCCCTCAGTGACTTCCTCCGAGCTTATCTGACGCGTTACAGCCGCATGTGGAATGATTCCATCCGGTACGAAGACCTCATTCGTTTCACAAATGCTGTCCCCGTCTACGACGAGGTAGATCAGGACACACTCTGGTCGACCGTTCTATACGCAGATTCCGAACGGGAGGAGATTCACAGGCGATTGCTGAAGGCGTACGCCATTCTGAAAGCCGACGGCGACATTTCGATAACACAATTCTTGTTCATCGAGCGGGTCGACATGTGCATTCATGGAAATACTCTTCCATTCCGGATAAGAGTGGTCAACCGCCTCAACGAAAATTTTGACTATTTCTACGTCAAAAAGATCGACGCCAACCGAATCTATGGTCTGGAATTGGAGCATATTCTGTCTCCCAATCGAATAAACTACTTCATTCACGATCGCACCATCGTGGAAGAACACATCATCGGAATACCGGCGGATGCGTTCCTGAAAGAAGATATCAAGATCACCGATTTTGACCGCGTCCGGCTTGCGAAGGAGTTCGTAAAGTTCAACGAGCGCTGCTTCATTTCTCTTCTAGGGGACATGCACGCAGGGAATTTCGTGATCGAACTTACCCGTGACTTCGAGAAGTGGCACTTTCGGATGCATTCGATAGATTTCGACCAGCAAAGCCACCACTGGCGAAAGGAGGTCTATCTACCCCAGTTCTATCATCAGAACAGGCCTTTTTTGAAGCTCACCATGGAAAAATTGGCTCCAGAAAACGTCCTGCAGTATCAAAAAGAGGAACGAAGCCTGATAGCCAACCGTGTTCGAGTCTCTCACGGTCGTTTTTCAGAACTGATGGACGTCATGCAAGAAGACATCATCTCGTCAGACAAGTATGTCAAACGACTCGGAAAACAACTGGCCTCCCACTACAAAGAATCCCGATTCGAAGCGTGTGATACCATGGGCGAACTCGTTTTCAACTCGATCATGTTGCTGCTGGAATCTTCTGCACCAGCCACACACCCGCAGGAGACCCAATGAGGCGAACCCGGACCATTGTCGATCTCAGATGGGGGCGTGCCCTACCAAGAAGGGATTGAATTCGCGCTCTCGACCGATCGTGGTTTCTGGACCGTGTCCGGACAACACTCGAAAATCATCTCCCAATGGGATGAGCTGCTGAAAGACGGACTCCATCAGAACCGGAAGAGAGCCCTGCCACAAGTCGGTCCGCCCAATCGAGCCAGAGAAAAGAACGTCTCCTGAAAAGACCAGCTTGTTCGCCTCGTCCACGAAAGCGACCGAGCCAGGGGAGTGACCCGGCGTGTGCAGAACATCCCAGGTGACGTCGCCGAACGAAATCTGCTCCCCGGGTTCGATGAACCGTACGGGCTCGGGGGGCGGTACCAACTCCACACCGAACATCTGCGCCTGAAACTCTCCCCGTTCGAGCAGGATTGCTTCGGAGGCGTGTACTTCTATTCCGACCTCACAATATTCGGACAGGAAAGCGCACCCGAAAATATGATCGATGTGTGCGTGGGTCAGCAGAATTCTGACGACCCGGGTATCCAGCTCCTTCAGATAATTTGTGATGACCTCGAATTCTGTCGAGCTTTGGCAAGAAGGGTCGATAATTACGGTCTGGCCGGCGCTGCTTACCACATAGCAGTTGGTCTCGAATGGATTGAATGTGAACGATTTGACGGTCATGAGGACGGGCCCTGTCGAAACTTAAACAGAGGAAGTGTATATCGCAGTTGGCTTGAACGTGAAGCGCTTTTCAGAGACCTGACTGCCACGCTGATAGGATGAAACAGTTTCACCGAATGATTCTTCGGATGCTGCCGGCGCCGTTTGCGGCCTGGCTGATCGTGCTGATATTTCTCCTGGTGATGCAGTTTCTGATCAAGTACCTGCCGCAACTCGTCGGCAAGGGATTGCCAGTGCCGGTAATTTTCGAACTGATTGCCTACAATCTGGGCTACATGCTCGTACTCGCGGTTCCGATGGCCGCCCTCATCGCGACGCTGATGGCGTTCGGGCGCCTGGCCGAATCGAATGCATACGTAGTCATCAAAGGATCGGGAGTCTCGTTTCCACAACTGGTGTGGCCCGTCTACCTGGTCGGCATTATGCTGACGGCTGGAATGTGGTATTTCAATACCGAGATCCACCCTGAATCCAATTTCCGGGCGAGTAATCTTTGGCGGGATATTCGAACCGCCAAACCGGGATTTGATCTGCAGGCCGGTGTGTTCTACGATGGGATTCAGAACTACAAGATATTGGTTGACGATATCTCTCCCGAGAACCCGAACGTACTCTTTGATGTGACCATCTTCGACTACTCCCACGGCGCCCGCTTCCGGACCGATATTCACGCCGTCCGCGGTGAGCTGGAGACCATTCGCGAGGGCCGCTTTCTGAATATGATCCTATATGATGGAGAGGTTCACCGACGGCGCCCTCCAGGTACTGGAAATGCGGACCGCTATGAAGTTCTTGCCTTCGACCGGCATGTAATTCGCATATCGCTTGAGGATCTGCTGTTTACACGATCTGACCCGCGTGAGGGGCGTCGCCACGATCGAACGATGGATACCCGAGAAATGAAGGCGCTTGTCGACTCGTTCGAAGTACAGATCAATCGGGACGAGGAGCGCCTACGATCCATTCTGCTTTCGGTGGGTACGGGCACGGTAAGTAGAGATGAGGTCGGAGGACTAATCCGGGACGTAACCCGTCTCGGCCCCACACCCTCAACTACGACCCAATCACCGTCCGAGCTGCGAGATACCGCTACTCGAACGACCCGATCCGTTCGCAGGCGCATTGTAACTGCATCGCAGTCCATAACGTTTCCCCAGAGACAGGCGGATAAGTATCGGGTTGAAATCCATAAAAAATATTCGATTGCTCTGGCTTGCCTGATCTTCATGATGATCGGGGCACCGCTGGGCTTGTACATCCGAAAGGGCGGGCTGGGTACGGCTGCCACACTGGCGGCAACCATTTTCCTTTTCCACTGGATATCCCTGGCGAACGGTGAAAAACTAGCCGACCGAGGCCTCCTGGAACCATGGCTGGGAATGTGGTTGGCGGACATCGTCACAGGTGTCCTGGCCATCTGGCTGACATTTTTCGTGTGGCGAGACCTTCGCGCGATTCCAGAATTTTCGTTCAGTTTTGGCCGATCCGCCGAAGCCAAGTCCCTCGATAGCCAATGACCCTAGTTAGCCAATGACCCTAGTTAGCCAATGACCCTAGTTAGCCAATGACCCTAGTTAGCCAATGACAGTCGACCATCCGGGAACGCTCTATCTGGTCCCCACACCCATCGGAAATCTTGGCGATATGAGTCATCGCGCGATCGAGACGCTCAAATCGGTCTCTCTTATTGCATGTGAGGACACCCGGACCTCGGCCGTACTTTTAAACCACTTCGGAATCGACACTCCTCGAACCAGTTTTCACTCCCATAATGAACACGGAAAAGCGAGCCGCATCATCGATAAAATGAAGGGTGGTGACGACGTCGCCCTGATTTCTGATGCCGGCAGTCCCGGCATCTCAGATCCAGGGTATCTGCTGGTTCGAGCTGCGCTCGACGCGAGTCTGGATGTGTGCTCACTTCCGGGACCCTCTGCTGTCATTCCCGCGCTCGCAGCGAGTGGTTTTCCCTCGGATCGATTCGTTTTTGAAGGCTTTCTTCCGACAAAAAAGGGCCGTCAAACCCGTATCAAAGCTCTTGTGGAAGAGGATCGGACGGTCATTCTGTACGAGTCGCCCCACCGTCTAGAAAAATTATTGAAGCAAATGGCTGAGTTTGCGGGCGACGACCGCCAGGCGGTCGTCGCCCGCGAAATCTCCAAAAAATTTGAGGAGTTCATCCGGGGCACGCTGGCGGAATTGATTGTGTGGTGCCAGACTCAGACAAAAGTTCGAGGGGAGTGTGTAGTCCTCCTCGGTTCGGCCAAAACCACAGAGCGCATGGCGGCTTCGAGTTCGCCGATCTCACCCTCCTGAATCAAACCAACACCGCCCGCGTTTCAGCCGAAAATCGGCGATCTCGCCCAAGTTTAATCCCCATTATATGCACTGGAAACGAACCGAAAAGGTTGTAGCGGCCCTCGTATTTGGCTACGCGCTGGTGATTTATTTACTGACGGTCGCTCCAGCCACCTCTTTCTGGGATTCTGGAGAGTTCATTGCGATCGCCAATCGTTTGCAGGTATCCCACCCACCGGGAGCTCCATTCTACATGTTGGTGGGCAGGTTTTTTTCGATGTTCGTCCCGACGGCCTACATCGCTCTCTCGATCAATCTCGTTTCCGTACTCTCGAGCGCCTTCACGGTGCTTCTGCTGCATCTGATCATCGTCCGCTTTGTCCGAGAATGGCAGGGGAATCCCGGCACATGGAATCCCATCGATTACATGGTTGCTCTCGGAGGAGGTCTCATCGGAGCCTGTACTTACGCAGTTACAGATTCATTCTGGTTTAACGCTGTGGAGGCCGAGGTCTACGGTCCCTCCATGCTGTTCACCGCACTGGTAGTATTTTTGATCATGAAGTGGCGTGAAGAAGCGGCTCTGGAGGATGAACGCCTCAAGGGAGGACAACATCGTTTCGGCCTGGCTGCAAATCGTTATCTCATCCTGATTTCGTATCTCTTCGGTCTGGCCATCGGAATTCACCTCCTGAATCTGCTCGCAATATTTTTCGTAGCCCTGATCGTTTTCTATATCGAATTCGAGAATCCAGAATGGACACCGCGGCAAAGGTGGACAGGCCTGATAGCGACGGGCGTCGTCTCATCCGCAGCGTTTCTGGTCATCTATCCTGGCGTAGTTCAAATTCTTCCGGGAGCTCTGGGAGACTCTCCCGCCCCCGTTTTGTTCGGGCTGCTACTTCTGCTCGCGATCGGGGTCGGCGTCTACTGGACACATACAAACGGCAAACAGGCACTCAATCTGGTGATGCTCTGTTTGACGATGGTAATGATCGGGTATTCATCTTACGCGCTCATTTTCATTCGAAGCGCCGCGGATCCCCCCATTGATGAGAATGACCCAGAAACGGTCGAAGGCATTGTGTCTTATTTAAAAAGGGAGCAGTACGGCGACACACCCATTCTAAAAGGCTACACCTACAGTAATCGCCTTGGAAGCCTGGATCTGACAGATGAGACGTGGCTACCTCGTCGTCATTCGCAGGATCCGAATCATGCTCGCATGTATGCCCAGTTCACGTCGGATTCTGAGTACTTCTGGAATTATCAGATCGGGCATATGTACGTCAGGTACTTTCTCTGGAATTTTGTGGGTAGGGCGAGCGACGTGCAGGATGCGCCAGCCATCACCGGCTTTTCCAGTCGGGAGCATGATGCCTATCTCTACCAGACCCCGAGCGAGAAAGCCAGCCGAAACGCTTACTACGGCTTACCCCTGCTCCTGGGTTTGATCGGAGCAGCGTTTCATTTTATGCGAGACTGGAGACGAGCGTTCGCGGTGCTGATTCTGTTCCTGATCACTGGATTTGGGATCATCTTCTATTTGAACCAGACGCCTTTTCAACCGCGTGAACGAGACTACGCCTACGTTGCATCTTTCTTCGCCTTCAGCATCTGGATCGGCATCGGTGCCACAGGCATCCTCCGACTTGTACACGATCGGCTGAAAGAGCGTTTTGAATCCGGGATACTTAAAAAGAGCCTTATGCTGGTCGGTGCAGGCATATTTGCGGCTGTGCCGCTGCTCATGCTCCTTGTTAACTTCGATGATCACGATCGAAGTGGCCGCTACGTTGCCGGCGATTATGCCTACAATATGTTGATTGGTCTGGAGAAGGATGCTGTCATTTTTACCAATGGGGATAATGACACGTTCCCGCTCTGGTATCTCCAGGAAGTTGAGGGTATAAGGCAGGACGTTCGAGTGGCAAATCTGTCGTTGCTCAACACATCCTGGTACGTGCATCAGCTCAAAAATCAATGGTCGCGCGATTCTCCGCCACTGCCAATCTCACTTTCAGATGAAATAATCGACGACCTCCAGATTATTCGATGGCAGCCTACAGAACTCGAATTACCCGTCGACAAGGAAGCGTTGCAGAATTCGTCCGAAATGAGCGCATTCACCCAACACGAAGATTCGAGCCTCATCGAAAGCCCGATGAAATGGACACTGGATGGTCGACCATACAACGATGAAATTCGCCTGCTCTATGGAGCAGACCAAGTCGCGTTGAACATTCTGGTGACCAACGCGATGCAGAACTGGAAACGCCCAATTTATATTGCGGTCACGGTCAGTCCCGACGGGCAACTTGATCTCAGAAACTATTTTCAGCTGGAGGGTCAGGCCTATCGAATCGTTCCCATTCGTCATGAAGAGCAGCTTGGTCGGGTCGTTCCAGACATAACACCGGCGAAACTGCGCATGTTCAGATTCACGAGATTGAACGATCCGGATGTGTACTTCGACGAAAATATCCGCAGGATGGTCGACAGCTACCGAAATATATTCTCGCACACGGCCGAGGTGTTGGCCGCTGAAGGTCGCGCGGAGGAAGGACTGGAATTACTCGACTGGTTTATGGAGCAGGTTCCGTTTTCTACGATTCCGGGAGACGAACCATCTTTTGCGTTCATGGCTCAGGCCTACTCATTACTCGGAGAAGTAGACAAATCAGCAGAATTGTGGCAGCAGGCTGAACCGGTTGTCCTGCAACGTCTATCAAATGCATGGAGAACGCAGAATGAAAGGGCTCTGTCGCGTTCAATTCGGTTCATCGATATTCTGCACGGCGCTTATCTGGAGACCCAGAACTTCGAGGGCTACGCTAATCTGACCAATAAAATCGGGATAATCATTGGCGACGAATCCTCTACCCAGACCGCAGAAGAAGTCGAACTGATGTACAACACCAGCGTGGATTCAGTGGGAGACGGACAAGGTCCCGGATTCTGAATGCCCTGAGGAAACGAGCCTGTACGCGTATACTCCGGCGGCGAAGTCCTCGGTAGCAATCGAGACGGGATTATTCCCAGCAGACAGGGTCCTGCTCAGGCTCGAAACCAGGCGTCCATCCATGTCGAAAAGATGCAGCTGCACGATACCCGGTTGGACAATATCGAAGTCGAAAGTGACCGATTCATGAGCCGGATTGGGAAAGATTGAATCGATGCTGATCCGTGGGGGTAGTCCGATATTTTCGGCGCGAGTGGTGCCGGCGAAGGTGGCGGAATGTGAGGTGGTGTAAATAAAATCTCCGAACTGTGTACCGGTGCCGTTGGCCGTATTTGCCGCAGCGTAAAAGGTCACCGGCCCGGCGTCGGACGCAGGCGGTATCCACCGCAGGTTCCATTGAAATTCCTCGGTGACGTGTACGGCCTGGTCGTGTGTGACATGAGTTGGGTCAAATCCACTTTCGGAGATTTCCGTTCCTGAGTCCGAGACTATTTCCCACGCACCGACCATGTTGTTGCTGACGTCCCGCACGGTAATGGAAAATCCGAATGCACCTGCGCTTGCGCGTTGAGCATGGACCACCAGATCGAGTGGCATTCCGACTACGTACTCCCCCGCTCCCAATATGGACACGGATCCAGAGCCCGTGTTGACGGCGTTTCCAACGTGACAGCCGCTGTCAGCACAGGTAAAATCTCCCGGTGCTCCGGTGCGCCTGGACGGAGCACCTCCGCTAGAAAAAAGGGATGCGCCGACCAGTGTGGAGGCGCATACCAGTAGAATAAACGGAGCCCCGGAGGCCCGAAGGCGACTATTCATGTAAGTTGACTAGTTTTCTGAACGATTTCGAACAACGAAGGGATGAGAAATGTCATTCAACTTGAGTGAGTATGGGCCAGGAGAAAACGACCCCTCCAGAGTCAGATAAAATCGGTACGGACGCATCACACTCGCGCAGATAGCACCCTGGGGTCGCCGCATAGAGAGTGTGACGAGAACAAGATTTCCCGCCCGTTGCTGGACGACGTTGTGCAACTGAGAGCACGAATCGGGAAAGGCTCCTTTGATCAAAACCTCGACGGCTACTTCGGCAGACGAGGCGGTCTGACTTGAGATATCAGGACGAACCACGGCCGATTCATACGTTGCATCAAACAAGCGATATTCAACACCCTCTTCAGCTGCAGTGAGAACGATGGTCGTCCGTCCATCCTGACCTATAGACGCCCGATGGCCAAACTCAGATTCTTCTGTGCTGGCTGGTGAAAGGGAGCCACACGCAGCGAAGCCGATGCAAACGGCGCTCACACCTGCCGCGAGTGCCATCTTTTCGAATAATCTGTGAGTCATGATCTTTCCTCGCTGATCAGTCTGCCAATATCTTTACATCCGAAGCGGACATCTCTTCGGTCACTTCTTCTCTGGGAGCATCACCCCAGAGCCTCTCCAGTCCGTAAAATTCCCTTTTTTCCGGCATGAAAACATGCACAACGAGATCCACATAATCCATCAGCACCCACTGGTTGTGGTCGCTTCCTTCTACGTGCCAGGGGCGCTCGCCCGCATTTTCTCGCACGCTGATCCGGACTGAATCTACAATCGCTTTATTTTGAAGCTCAGATTCGCCCGTCACCAGGATGAAAATGTCGGCTACACCGCTGACCTGGTGGACATCGAGGACAAGGATATCTCGCCCCTTCTTTTCGAGAATGGCATCTACAGCCAAGCTTGCAATTACCCTCGTGGGGGTCGTAGACAGCCTTTTTTTATCTTCGGTTCGCGCTGGAATTAACTCCGGTGCTACCATATTTGTCTTCTTCTGGCTCAGTTGTTCACTCCCCGGGATGTCACCCGGTCATTATAGTTCATTTTCTTCCCTTGAATCCCCAGTTTCCTCCGCAGAATCGGACCTTGCGCCTGGCATATCCACGAAGGGTTTGATCGAAGCATAGTCAGCACCAATGATGATTGTTGCGTCAAAAAAATAATCGGGTCTTAATTCTTCTGAAATCCGATCATCTGTCACACCAATGGCCAGTGCAACCTGTTGCGCTGCATCGTAATTACCAACGCGATCCAGGATCACGGTTTTCGGAACAGTTTGATCTGGATTGGTGTCCACTTCGATAACGTCAAATCCAAGATCTCTCATGTGCTGCGTCAGCTGTGCCGCGGCTCCGGCCACTTCAGTTCCGTTAAGCACCTGCAACTGGATGAAATCACCGAGCAGGTTTGGCGTTGCTTCCATTCTCCTCGGATCGGGCGTCGGTGTGGTCACGCGCGTGGCGAACGCATAAATCAACGCAGCCGCCAGAACGAGTACGACGATCAATCCGACGTTCAGCATCCAGTTTCCAAACCGGGAGGACAAAGCAGGTAACTGACTATGAGTGATACAGTAACGAAAGCGCGGCGGAGATAGTCATCTCCGCCGCGCTTTAAAATACGACGATTTGTTACGTCAAAAGATGTTTTTTAGCAGAATCCGGCGCCAGCTAACACAATCTCACACAATCTGACAAGATGCCGGACTCTAGCGCAGGCGATCATTCCAGAAGAGATCGTGGCTGCGGGGGCCAAAGTTTGCGTTGAAAGAGCCGCCGCTGAAGCGATCATAGCCGTATCCGCGGCCGCCATATGATCCGTAAGGACTCATATAGGAGCCGTATGGACTGCGACGCATCGATAGATGGATCTGGACGTTTTTTGACGGCTTGTAAGCGATCTCAGCATTGCTGACATATACCTGGCCCTGATTTGCACCAGTTACGCTCGTCAGCCGATTGTCTCCAAGCGGAGAGTATGCAGCGGATACGTCCAGTCTGGCGGCCAACTTGCTGTTGAACTGCCACCTCATTGAGTTGGTATACATCGCCAGCGATGATCCCCCGCCGAAGGACGAAGAAGACATTTCAAATGAATGGCTCATCTGAAAGTGTTGGGGGGTAAAAAAGCGGCTGAGAGAAAATCCGGCATTTCCCTGGTCGTACAGTCTTACGCTCGTTTCGTGAGGCGAACCGGCAGACCGAAGTTGTGCTTGAGCCGGTGTGCTGAGGGCGAGGAGCGCGATCAGGCAGAAGGCGAAGATAGAAGAACGCATGCGTATTTCCGTCCGGGGACGCGTTTCTGTAGTTGTCTCAGTAAGCGGCGGGAAAGTCGTATAATATAGGTGTATACGGGCCTTGTCAATAACGTTCCACGTGCCCTTTTATTTTGTCCACTCCCCACATGCTGTGGGGTAATCTTCCAGCCCCCTCTTCCAGCCTCAGTCCGTCATGTCACGGGGACCCGTAATACTAGGTATCGAAACGTCGTGCGATGATACGGCTGCAGCCGTAGTGTCCGGTGGAAAACTGCTTTCAAGCACCATATCCTCCCAGATTGAGCATGAAGCTTATGGCGGGGTTGTTCCGGAACTCGCTTCCCGGGCGCACGAAAGGCTCATCGTACCCGTTGTAGAATCGGCCATTGAGGGCTCGGGACTCACAAAATCTGACATCGACGGCCTGGCTGTTACGGTAGGCCCGGGGCTCATCGGCTCCCTTCTGGTTGGTGTTTCGTTTTGCAAAGCCCTTTCAGTGGGCCTCAATGTGCCTCTGATGGGCGTAAATCACCTTGAGGGACACCTCGCTTCTCTATTCCTCGAACGAAAGGGACCACCGTTTCCCCACCTCTGCCTGATCGTAAGTGGAGGTCACACCCAACTCATGCGCATCGAGGAGCGGGGAAAGATCCAGTTGATGGGAAAAACCCGCGACGATGCAGCGGGAGAGGCCTTTGATAAGGTCGCGAAGCTACTCGGTCTCCCCTATCCGGGTGGGCCGCGCATCGATGACCTGGCCCGAAAAGGAGATCACACCTTCCATACCTTTCCCAGAACCCGCCTGAAGGGATTTGATTACTCGTTTTCGGGTATAAAAACTGCCGTTCTGTATTACTTGAATGCTTTTTCCAGCGAAGACCGTGAGCTGTTAATTGAAGAACATCTGTCCGACATTTGCGCAGCGTTTCAGGAAGCTGTCGTCGATATGCTGATCGCGCCGGTCAAAAAGGCCATGCGGGATTCCGGTATTTACCATGTCGGCCTCGTTGGTGGAGTGTCGGCAAATTCACGGCTTCGGGAACGAATGCAGGCACTGACCGATTCTTTCGGCGGCGAATTGTTTGTGCCGTCGCTCGAACACTGCATGGATAACGCCGCGATGATCGCCATGGCTGGCTATCAGCAGTTTCAGGCGAATGAATTCAGTCCGCTCACCATCACCGCAGAACCGGGATTGGTAATTAAGTGATACGGCTAGACGACATGATTGCCCGGCTTGAGCAGCTCCGACAGGAAACCCAGCCTGCCGACGAGGAGCAAATTGGTGAAATCTCCCGATGGCGAGACCGCATCGATGGTATCGATCAGATCCTGCTGGCTTTGCTGAACGAACGCAGCAGGACCGCGAACAAAATTGGACACATCAAGAATGAGTCGCAACTTCCCATCTACGTGCCCGAAAGAGAGAAGCAAGTCCTCCTGAACGTTCTGGATGGCAACGATGGACCGCTTAATGACGCGGCGGTCCGGCGTCTTTTCGAACGCATCATAGACGAAACCAGATCTCAGGAGCGTCAACAATACCAAGCCCAGAAAAGTCAGAAGAAAGGCGGCCCCAATAAGTGAAGAAGGATCTCTACAAACTCGGCGGCATCACGCTGCTGCTTGCTATCGTATTCGTAGGGGCAGGCTACGATCTGTTCCTGAGGAACGCCACACCTTCCTTTGACGAGACTCGATTCATCAACATTCGACCCAGCTCCAGCCTGGATGAAGTCGGAATTGGCCTGGTCGACGCAGGAATCCTGAAGAAAAAGAACCGGTTCGTCTGGCTGGGAAAAATCACGGGTTGGGGAAGCCAGATTAAAGCGGGACACTTCGAATTCCGTGAGGGCGTGTCAAACAGAGACATTCTGGATGTGCTCCGGCGTGGTTTGCAAGAGCCGCTTCGCGTTCGAATTCCTGCGGGCACGCGAAAAGAGCGCCTGATCAGCGCGATGGCGTCAGAAATGGCGTTTTCAGAAGAAGACCTGGCGCGAGCCCTCTCTGATGACAGTCTGGCGCGCGATTTATCGACCGACACCAATCATCTCTGGGGGTTCATGATTCCGGATACCTATTCGTTCTACTGGTTGACCGAACCGGAAGACGTAATACGCAGGGTTAAGGATCACTTCGACAGTATCATTGCGTCTGCCATGGACTCGCTCGATGCCATTCCGATGAACATGACACCAGAAGAGATCATTCGCCTGGCGGGGATCGTGGAGTGGGAATCGGCGCACGTTCCGGAGAAGGCAACGATCGCGGGAGTGTACATGAATCGGCTGCGTAATCGCTGGGCGCTGCAGGCTGATCCCACCATTCAGTACGCGATCATGCTTACTGAAGGCGAAAAAAGGAGACTACGTTTTAAGGACTACGACCTCGATGATCCGTTCAACACCTACAAGTATCGAGGTCTACCACCTGGCCCCATCACAAATCCAGGGTCAACGTCCATTCAGTCTGTTCTTTTTCCCGAAGAGCACCGATTTTTTTACTTCGTTGCGAAGGGTGATGGACAGCACATCTTCAGTCGCACCCTGTCAGAGCACCGAAGGAATGCGCAGTCCTATTTCCGATTGATGGATCAGCGCAGGAGAGAGCAGGCCGCCGCCGAGTCCGGCTAGAGACTGTTTCCTCGTGGCTCTTGTCGTTTATTTCAAGTTCCACATCCTGCTTTGTAAACCCCTCAGGTACCCCCCGTGTCTATAGCGACAAATCAGGTGCCTGATGTATTTGATGACTGAACCCGCACAAGCCAGCGTGGCCACCGGCAACGCAGACCTTTCGTTCCGAGAGATCGTCGAGACGCACAAACGCGCCCTCTACTATCTCGCGCTGGACCTCACGGGAAATCATCATGATGCTGAAGACCTGTCGCAGGAGGTGTTCATAAAAGCTCATCGCGGATTACACAACTTCCGTGGAGACGCCCAGATGTACACCTGGCTCCGGCGCATCGCGATCAATACGTATCTCAACAAGAAGCGAAAAAAAGCGCTCACATTGATGCGGTTTTTCGGCGATGATGACGAGCCCGATCGATCTCCCTCGGAAGGTCCTTCGCCCTTCGACCATGCAGATGGAGCGAATGTCCGGCAGCACGTTGAGCGAGCGCTCAAGAAACTGTCGCCGCGCGAACGCACCGCCTTCACCCTGAGGCATCACCAGGACATGAGTACGCAGGATGTAGCAGATTCGATGGAAGTCGCAAGTGGCACCGTCAAGAGTCTTCTCTTCCGGGCAACGCGAAAACTGCAGGAAGAACTATCGTTTTTGAAAGAGGAACGGCAACCGACTGAAATACAGTCACGATTAGAGGGTTAGCATGAAAGCTTGCACAGAATTTACATCGCAGATAACGGAAGTTGTATCAGGCGCGGCCGACAAGGGAGATCGGCCTCTACTGTTGGAACACCTCCACACGTGCGAAGCCTGTTCGGAAGCCTTCAACAGTCTTCAGACGATTGTGGGAGCGACCTCGAATAAAAGCGATCCAGGAGAAGCGTACTGGGACAGCTACTACGCCAAACTGTCGAGCCGAATGGCTGAAAAACCTTCCCAGGTGCCCTTTTCTTTCCGATTGGTGACGCTTACGCCGCGCTGGGCACTGCAGGTCGCCGCAGCCGTCGTCCTGATTGTCTCGGGCGTTCTGATTGGCCGAATTACCCTGACAGGAGATTCATCCTCACAGCAGTTTGCCGGCGCCGAGTCCACCCGACCCTCCGCAGTTCAAGAACGGGCGTATTCCTACCTCGATCGTTCCAAGACGCTTCTTCTGGGAGTCGTCAACTTTGATGCCACTCAGGATGATCCAAACTCATTAAACCTCGATCGTCGGCGTACGATGGCCGGATCGCTGATCCAGGAAGCAAGCCTCCTGCGCGCTGATCTGTCCGCTGCCGATGAGCGAAGACTGAGCGACCTGATTGCTGATCTTGAAATCATTCTACTTCAGATCGCCAACTTCGAGTCTACATACAACATTCCCGAAATCGAGATGGTTCAGAGCGGTGTCGACCGCAAAGCCATCATGTTTAAAATTGACATTGAATCGATGCGTCGATTCGACACACAGCGAACTCCACAATTCGCGCCATCGCGAAAGAATGCCTCTGGCAATGCGAACTCGGCTGTTTGAAGAACCAGGATAAACTGAATCATGAAACGATCTAACATCATACCACGCTTCCTGTTACTTGCAGCGGTGCTGTTGGTAACCACCTCGAGAGCTAACGCTCAAGAGACCTACGAGGCAGCTTACTCAGTAGCCAACAACTACATCCTCGATGAGTCGTGGACCAGTGCGGCAGATGCCTTTGATGCATTCCTTCGGGCTAATCCTGACGGTCGTCGTACTGATGACGCAAATTTTTACCGGTGCTACGCCGCCGAAAAAGGGGACGTCGACTCGCGTGAAGTCTTCGAATGCTACAGCGACTTCGTCGACGGATACAGCAACAGCAGCTATTCCGACGATGCCCAGACCAGTCTGATTCGGATCGCCCAGCAGCTCTCGCGCCAGGGATTGCCGCAGTACGTCGCGCGTATCCAGGCTATTCGAGATGAGGGCGACGAAGAAGTTGCTCTCGCGGCACTGTATGCCCTTCGAAACATCGGCGACGACGAAGCCCTTGCGACCATGATGAACCTCTTCGACCGAACAAAGAGCAGTGAAGTCAAGAAGCGGATTGTATACGCGATGAGTGATTTCGACGCACCTGAAGTGCTTCCAAAGCTGATTGAAATCGCGAAGGGAAACGAATCTACAGAAATTCGAAAAAGCGCGGTCTACGCAATGGGGAATTACGACGACGAGACGGTCGTTGTGGAATCACTCAAGCAAATTCTCGAATCCGACACCAGTACCGAAGTTCGAAAGGCCGCGCTCAACGCCCTCGGAAATGTCGACCTCGACGATGTAATCCCGATTCTCACCGGAATAGCGCTGAGTGACGGGAACAGTGAGCTTGCCAAGTCAGCTACTTACGCCCTGGCCAATGCAGACTCTCGAATGGCCGAAGACGCTCTGAAAGTCGTTTTTAGTGATGCACGCTCGGTGGAGGTTCAAAAAGCGGCTCTCTACGCGCTGTCCAATATGGACAATGAGGACCATGTAGCCTTCCTACTGAACGCCGCCCTAACGACCCGGAACACTGAAATAGCGAAAACGGCAACCTACGCGATCGGAAATCACGATAGCCGCGATGCAGCCGCTGCACTGGCCAATATTCTGCAGAATGCATCAGATCTCGAAGTACGAAAGTCTGCCCTGTATGCCCTCGGTAATCGGGATGACCAGGAAGGACTTCCCCTTTTGAGAGATGCTGCGCTGAATAGTGATGATGCTGAATTGCAAAAAACTGCCGCCTATGCCATCGCAAACATCGATGGTCGGGAAGCGACACAGGCCCTCATGATGATCTTCGAAGAGTCATCCCATATGGAGGTAAAGAAAGCAGTCATTCATGCCTTCGGTAATCGAGAGGAAGAATCGACGAAAGATTTTTTGTTGAACACCGCGCTGTCAAGCGGTGATGCGGATTTGGCAAGAACTGCGATATACGCGATCGCCAATTGGATCGAAGAAGATGACATTGATTTTATGGCCGGCATCCTTGAGCAATCCCAGGACTCTGAAGTACGTCGTGCGGTAGTTCAGGCGATAGGAAACACCGAACTCAATGGCGCTGTGCCTCTTCTCGTCGAGATCATAAAAACCGACCCTAGCACCCAGGTCAAAACCGCCGCCGTGCAGGCGCTTGGCAACATCGGAACACCGGAGGCGCGTCGAGCCATCATCGACATCCTTGACGGCGGCAACTGATCGGAAGCGCGTCGGCACGTCGATTCATCCGCGGCCTGACGCAGACAGCAACCAACCATATTGATCATTTTTAAGCTTTTTCAAGCTTGAACAGGCATTCTACACCCTTTTCACAACCGAAACCACAACAACCAGAACCATGGAACGGACCAAAAAACTTTTCGCAATCGGCATAATCGGCGGCTTCGTCGTACTCGCCCTCATGCCATTTATCGGCATTCATCCAATCAGCCTCGCCAAGCAGGCCTTCACCTCTCTGACCGAATCGGAAATGGTCGAGACTGAAATCTCAGAATCCAGTTCGATCTCCTTCCTCCTTGCCAACCTGGAGGATGATGATCCAGAACTCGTGAAAGCTGCCATCTATGCCCTCTCCAATTCGCTGGATGATGACGAAATCAGCATGCTGTTTCCCATCGTTTCAGGCGATTATCACATTGAAGTGCAGAAGGCCGCGTTGTATGCGGTAGGCAACCACGAAACGGACGAAGTGAAAGAGTTTCTGATGGGCGTGGCCCTGACGCACGAACGTGTGGAATTGGCCAAGGCAGCTACGTATGCTCTTTCGAACACGCTCAAGGACAATGAGGTTGGCCCTCTGCTCCGCATTCTCGAGGACGCAGGTTCCGTAGAAGTGCGCAAGGCCGCTCTCTACCAGATTGGCAACGCTAGCAGTGACCAGGCGGTTGAAGCTCTGGTATCCATTCTCGACAACGAAACCGAGGTTGAACTCCAGAAGGCTGCCGTGTATGCGCTCGCAAACACAGACCAGGAAAGTGCAGTAAGCGCGCTCATCCGCATTATGGGATCGAACGCTCCCACCGAAGTCCGCAAAGCTGCCGTGCATTCGTTGGGAAACATCGATTCTGAAGTGGCCCGCAAAGCACTACTCGATATCATTAGCAATCGGTGACCGAAATGCGCAAAATAATTCTCGCATTCCTGTTTCTGACTTTCGCATTCCAGAGCACAGCCTTGCAGGCTCAAACCGTCACCCGTGCCCCTTCCATGACCCTCAGCCTGATGGATCGATGGGATTGGGCGCAGGGGCAGGCAACGTCTTCTCGAGGCGACTCATGGGTGGTTTTCAGTTTTCAGCGCGTGATGTGCGAACACTGCCATATGGGATCCTGGTCGAATGGGTCTCGCAACCGAAAATCGATTGATGAAATTATTCACGACAGGATCCCCGCGCCGGAAACGGTAAGTGGCGCGGCCCAAAAAGCACTGGATCAAATCGACAGCGATGGAAAGGACGATCACTCTGATCGGATGATCACGAAGGATATGGCGGTTCTATTTCACTTTGAGGACGGAGAACTCACTGATGTTGATCTCTCGAACATGTCTTCGAGATTCGATTTCGACGGCGAGGGCATCTTCTGGATGGGGGACGCCAATTCATCTGCGACATTCGATCTGCTGAAAGATCTGTTCAGCGATCGCGCGCCCGTCGAGGTTCAGAAGGGCCTGGCGTGGGCGATGGGCTCCGTTCAGGGCGAACGTGGAATCCTACCCTATCTGGCAGACATCGCCGACAGCAACAGAAATGTTGAGGTCAGGAAGGCTGTGGTTTACTCGATTGGCAATCAGGAGAGTGAGAATGTCGTCACCGTCCTGAAGCGCGTCATCGAGCGCGATTCAAGTCGCGAAGTGCAGAAAGCAGCCATCTACGCGCTGGGTAACAATGACACACCTGCAGCCCGTCGGGCCCTGTTTGCGATCATCAGGGACCTGGGGCTGGGGCAGATATAGCCGGCCAGCAGACACAAACCAGCGCTAGAGACTGAACGATAATCCGATTTTCACCGTCTGACGGGTCACCTCTTCAAGCACGAATGGCGCGTCTGTGACTTCAGTGTACAGGTCATAACGATCGTCAAACGTTTCGGCCATCCACCCGATATCGACATTGATCTTGTCACTGATCTTGTAGCCGACACCGCCGGAAGCGTACATCCGTTCGCGATCCACTGTGGCTGCTGCCGTTGAACCGAGTACGCTCCCATGTGGGTCCTGATAGGCGCCGGCTCCAATCCTGAATTGCCACGCATTCAGATCATAGGATGCTCCAACACGGACGTTTACGACCGCATCGAGGCCTTGACTGATCGCCAGGTTTTCGTCTTCGAATGAGAATCCATCCGAATCAAGCTCGAGCTGTGACCAATCGATCCAATCCACGTCCGCGAGCAGCTTCAGATCTCCCGATATGTATGAAGCGCCCAGACTCAGCTTCCACGGGGTGGTCACATTGTAGTCAAATGTCCCGGTGCCAGCCCTCTCCGCGGAGTCGCCGCCGTAGGAGTAGAAATCTCCGTTGTCAAACTCGGTCTGCAACCGGGTGCTGAAATTATCTTCAATCGAATAATATGTTGGGGTCTCGACACTGGCGCCGAGACGCAGGCTCTCGTTCACTTGCGCTGAGATTCCGACTCTCAGATTGGCGCCTACAATCTCGGATTCAAACCGCTCAGAAAAGCTGAGAAACGCAAAGTCTGTCGTCCCGCCCGTGCCATCATTGTGATTGAGATAGTCGTCTTCTTCAAGTACACGGCGGAAGTTGTACGTACCAAATGGCACGTTGATTGATGCACCAATCATCACATCCTTCGACACTTCGACCGCGCCTCCCACGTTCAATTCCATCATGCGTCCCGATTCCTCGACGAATCCAGTCTGGGCTATTGTCCCTGCCGAGACCGCGGATCGGAACGGAACCGGATCTCCTGCGGCCACAAGATCCTGGTCCAGGTCGATGGCAAAGGTCTCGAATCCTATGAATGACAGTGTCCGGTCAAAACTTGGGAATACGCCACCGTCTCCGTCATCTTCCAGAAAGAACTCATCTGAGAATGGGATAAAGAAATCGGTGATCGAATTTGCGTTGTTGTCTCCATCAAAGAAAAGGCCGCGTTCAAACGATGACACCTCCGAAATCGAGGCGCCCACAACCATGGCTCCCCGCGTTGTTGGAATCTTGAACAGGTAGGACAGGTTGCCCAGGCCAACCGATGTGACCTCCTCATCTCGAGATCCAATCGAACCCGGCGCCTGAAACACACCCTCGTCTTTTGCCATGATCGAGGTGACCGACCCGCTGAACCAGGATTTGTCGGCCCAACCAAGACCGGCGGGATTGCTGAAGAATGCTGACGCGTCAACGACACCGGCCACGCCCGTGCCGCCGAGACCCAGATTCTTCGCCGTCTGGCCGGGAGCGCGCTGAGCGATGCGAAGCGCGTCATCTCCCGTTTGAGCTTTCGCGAGCTTTGAAGACGGTACGAGTAGAGCCACTGTGAGCAGCGCAAGCGCGACTGCGTAGGTACTCCCCGTCCTGATTGTCTGTGAATCTTTTCTAAGTGCGAGAGTCATCATATTATTCGTAAATGTAACAATATCAGTTACTTATATCATTTTCCTGTTGTCATTTTCGGGCATAAAAAGAGCCCGTGTGTTCCATGGTCTCAAATGGACTGTGCCCACGATCAACCAATATTTCCGACACGGGCCCTTGAATGTTGCTCAAACAAGCAACCGCCCTCCTCCCACTGAATGGAGGCTATTTTTTTCTGCTGCTGCGTTTGGACGACGAGCGAGAACCCGAAGATCTACTTGACGAACCCGAAGAGCGAGCGCCTGAGGATCTACTTGACGAACCCGAAGAGCGAGCGCCTGAGGATCTACTTGACGAACCCGAAGAGCGAGCGCCCGAGGATCTACTTGAAGAACCGGAAGACCGAGCGCCTGAAGATCTACTTGAAGAACCGGAAGACCGAGCTCCGGAGGATCTATTCGACGAACCCGAAGACCGAGCTCCGGAGGATCTATTCGACGAACCCGAAGACCGAGTGCCTGAAGATCTACTCGACGAACCCGAAGACCGAGTACCGCTTGATCTGTTCGATGAACGCGTCGTACGAGTCCCAGTTGACCTGTTCGATGAACCGGTAGAACGTGTACCGCTTGACCGCGACGTAGTCCTCGTTCCCGATCGCGAAGTCGACGATCCAGAAGACGTTCTCGATACGTCCCGAGACGTCGCTCCCGAACGCGTCGTCGTCGCCCGGCTTACTGGCCGGCGCGTTGATGTGGTCGTTCTCGTAGTCCGATCAGTGCCTCGTGAATCACGTGTCGATGTCAGTGCACCTCTCGTGGTTCTCGTAGAGGACTCACCTTTGCTGGTGCTGGTCGAGCCACGACTGGTATTGACGATCGTCCGCGTGCCGAGGTCACCTGACCTTGCAGAAGATCCACCTAATGTGCTTCGATTACCGGTGATGGTCGCCTGATCACGGCCGCCGCGCGAACCGCGCGTTCGGCCTGTCAATGCACTCCGCCCCATCGTGGACCCGCGAGGTCCGTAATTGCCTCTCGCTATTGATACTCCACCAAGACCACCGCCGTAGCCGTAAGCATATCCATTGTAGCCATATCCGCCGTAGCCATATCCGTAACCACCCAGACCATATCCATGGCCGTAGTTACCATATCCGTAGTGATGTCCCCAATATGAATTTCCGAAACCGTAGTGACCGAATCCGATCGTCAGCCCAAATCCGGACGAATAGTAGCCGCCGTAAAACGGATTGCAGTAGTACAGGTTAAAGCAGCTGAAATTTGTATAGAACGGATCGTAGAAGCTGTCGAAGTATCTCGCATACGTGTAAGGTCTGTGATAGTACCAGTCGTATTCGTCGTACACCTCTTCTTCGACGTAGCCATCCTCGTAATACTGACGCACGAGAACATCGCCGTCATCTACATAGTCGGCTTCGACTCGCTGTAGATCGCCGTGCTCTTTCTCGAAAACGGCCAACTGGGTATAACACCCGCTGAGGCCAAAAATCGCGATTAAAGCAAAAGCCAGAACCGGGAAGTTGTTCATCGTTCGGGATGTACTCGAAGTTTCGCCCAGCGAATTGTCGTGCATTTGGTCCGTCTGCATTGCTATGTCCTCTCCGTGTTGCACTCTTGATTGAGTAAGTGTGACAATCCGACTCTGGTTCGACCGGGTAACTGCGAACTCATTTAAAGTTTCCTCAGTCATATAGCCGCACTCTGTTGTATAGACGCAGCCAGTCGTCAGATTGGCACACCGGACCTTCGTGGCTTCCTCGCGCAATGGATTCTCCGGCGGTGGAGATCATTGCACCCACGTAGTTCGGCGCTTCGATGAAAAGTGAGGCAAATACCCTGCCGAGTTGTGTCGGACACGTATTCGCGGTGTATATAGCCGAACGATGACTTGTTTTGTGGGCAATCGACGTATTTACTGTACTATTTTATACCGAATGTGTCGCCCCCTGTGAACACCGGTTCAGGGCCCTAAACCACCCGGCAAGCACTCATTTTTACCCTATCAGAAGAGCTACCGACTCCTCCCCATGGCTGAAGCAATAACACCGCGCGAAAAAGACTACTCGCAGTGGTATCTGGACGTCATCAAGAGTGCCAAACTGGCTGATCATTCTCCCGTTCGAGGATGCATGATCATTCGCCCGAACGGGTATGCTCTGTGGGAAAACATGCAGGCTGGACTCGATGGGATGTTCAAGGAAACAGGCCACCAGAATGCCTACTTCCCCATCTTCATTCCGCAGTCTTTCCTGGCCAAGGAAGCGGAGCACGTTGAGGGGTTTGCCAAAGAATGCGCCGTCGTTACCCACTCGCGTTTGACGTTGGATGATGAGGACGGACTCGTCCCGGATCCCGATTCGAAGCTGGAAGAAAATCTTATCGTTCGGCCTACATCTGAAACCATCATCTGGCATACGTACAGCCGCTGGATTCAGTCGTGGCGCGATCTGCCCATTCTCCTAAATCAGTGGGCCAATGTTGTCCGATGGGAAATGCGCACCCGCCTGTTCCTTCGCACCATGGAGTTTCTCTGGCAGGAAGGTCACACCGCTCACGCGACCGAAGAAGAAGCGGTCGAGGAAACGCTGACCATTCTCGATGTGTACGCGAAATTTGCCGAGGAGTACATGGCCGTTCCTGTGATCCGCGGCCTCAAGACGGCGTCGGAGCGATTTGCAGGCGCGGTCGAAACCTACTGCATCGAGGCGCTCATGCAGGATGGAAAGTCTCTCCAGGCCGGAACGAGCCACTTCCTGGGTCAAAATTTTGCCAAAGCCTTTGATTGCCAGTTTCAGAACAAGAACAACGAATTGGAATACGTCTGGGCCACGTCGTGGGGAGTTTCAACGAGACTCATCGGCGCCCTGATTATGGTTCATTCGGATGATAAGGGGCTTGTGCTTCCTCCAAAACTGGCGCCCACTCAGGTCGCACTTATACCTATTTATCGAAAAGACGAGGAGAGAGTTTTGGTCCTGGAAGCCGCATCTCGTATTAAATCCGAATTGAAGGCCGCAGGCATCAGGGTGTTCGTCGATGATCGCGACGCATTCCGTCCGGGCTGGAAGTTCCATGAGTATGAGGTTCAGGGTGTACCGGTTCGGCTGGCTCTCGGGCCCCGGGATGTCGAAGGCGACACCGTCGAGGTCGCGCGCAGAGATACCGGTGACAAAACAACAGTAAATCAGTCAGACCTGACGGCCCAAATCCAGGAATTACTCGAAACGATCCAGCAGGGATTGTTCGACAAGGCCCTTGCAGAGCGAGAATCCAGAACAACCAAGGTCGACTCCTACGACGAATTCAAGAGCGTTCTCGACGAAAAAGGAGGATTCGTACAGATGCACTGGGATGGGACCGCAGAAACCGAATCCCAGATCAAAGAGGAGACAAAGGCCACCATTCGGTGCATTCCTCTGGAGGACTATGATGAAGATGGAATCGACCCCGTGTCCGGAAAACCGTCGAAGGGCCGCGTATACTATGCTCGCTCTTACTGATCGTCTTCCAGCGTAGGCCATACGCTTTCGATAAGCTGCGGTGGAGTCGCTTCGTCTCCAACGCGATCCGTCAGCTCGTCCCCAATGTGAGCACGGGCGTATTCAATGTGGATCATCAGCTCCTGCACGACGTCGGGATGTTGATCTTTCACATCCGTTGTTTCTCCGGGATCGACCTCCAGATCATACAGAGCCACACCTATTTCCCCGCGGCCGTAGGTACCTGGATGACCACCGCTTCCCGGTATGCCTCCCGATTCTGGCGTCATAGATGCGTATCTGTGAGGCACGTGCATCTTCCATTTTCCTTTTCGCATAGAGCGTAGCTGGCCGGATCGGTAGAAAAAGAGTGTGCGCTCGGGGTCAAGTCCAGTCTGATTTTGCAGTGCGGGCACCAGATCCAGACCATCCAGATTATCGGGAATGTCTATCCCAGCGAGACTTAAAACGGTCGGCAGCACATCCATTACGATGACAGGCTCCTCGATCGTTCCTCCCGGCTCGATTTGGCCCGGGGCCCGAATCATCGCCGGCATCCTTATTCCTCCTTCAAACGTCGTCGCTTTTCCCTCGCGGAAATTCCCTCGCGTACCGCCGTGGTCACCCATCAGAAGCCAGGGGCCGTTGTCCGAGGTGAAGACGACGATCGTATTTTCGTCTAGACCAAGTTCCTCGAGCCGATCCATGATGCGCCCTGTCGAGGCGTCCACCTCGGATAGTACGTCGCCGTAGAGTCCGGCTCCGGTTGCGTCCTCAAAAGGATCTGAAACCCAGAGCGGTACGTGCGGCATCGAGTGCGCCAGGTACAGAAAGAACGGCTCGCTGCGGTGCCGATCGATGAACCGCAGAGCTTCCTGCGTATATCGTTCGGTCAAGAGGCGCTGATCGGGCTCCCTTTCAACGATGGTCGTGTCCCTGAACAATGGCAGACGCGGCCATTGAGCCGCACGGGATCGAGGATTGTTGATCGACATAGGGCTGTAGTCGTTCGAGTACGGGAGTCCGAACCAGGAATCGAACCCGTGATTGGTCGGCAGAAAGTTTGGGTGGGTCCCCAGGTGCCACTTTCCGATGGCTGCCGTGACGTACCCGGCCTCCCTGAACAGCTCCGCAGAGGTGACCTCCACCTCTGGCAAGCCCCGAAGCGTTCGCGGACTGATCACTTCGCGGACACCGGCCTTCAGGGGATACCGCCCCGTGAGCATGGCGGCGCGAGAAGGCGAACATGCGGGTGTTGGGACATAGAAATTTGTAAAACGCACTCCTTCGGATGCCAATCGGTCAAGATTCGGTGTCTCCCAGCGATCAGCGCCGAACGAGGACAGATCGGTGTAGCCCATGTCATCCGCGAAGATGATGATGACGTTCGGTCCTCCTTCACGCGCGCGCTCGGATTCGGCGCAGCCCACTGGCAGCAGCAGAACCACCGTCACTAGCCCACAGATAACGTTCGAAGATGTTGCGGCTCGTATCATGTGCTTAATCCGTTCAGTCAGCGACCTAACATATTAAAAAGTGCAGACAGCGACGCATTCGAGGAGAGCAGTCGAAAGAGTGGCCTGGCTCGTGGCCATGACCATCAACCCGCTGGTGCTACCGCCATTGCTCTTGTCGCTCTCGGCTGGACACGCCGGGGCTTCGCCTGAAGAAATACAGCTCGTAGTCATCGTTTCTTCGATGTTTTTTCTGGTAATTCCATTCAGCTATCTTATTGCACTGCAACAACTTGGAAAAATTGAATCACTCGAAGCACGAGATCGATCAAAACGGTCCGGGCCCCTGTTTGTGGGTGTGTTTTTTCTCGTTTTAGCCCTCCCTGCATTGTGGTTTGCGACGGAAGTATCTCGCTCGATTGTAATGTCCATCGCCGGATTCACGGCGCTCAACTCATTCATACTCGCCATTGTCACCCGCCGGTTCAAGATCTCACTCCACGCTGCGGCCGTTACCGGGTTCTTTTTCATCCTGCTCACGATCCAAATCCTTTCGGGAAGAGAAATCCCTGGGGGCATGGTCACGATGATGATCGCGGCGATCATCGTCCCGCTCGTAATCTGGGCTCGACTGGCAGGAAAGGCACATACGGCGAGAGAGGTCGCCAGTGGTATGCTCTTCGGAACAATGGTGACTCCCCTAGAACTCCTTGGACTGCACGAACTCGGTATCATTTTTTGACCCGGTGCGATGGAACGAAGCAATTTCCTTCCGGTACGCACGCTATCAGTTCTAAAACGCGCGAAAACGCTCCCAATCCAAGACTCCCTGCATAGACTGCTACCACGAAGATTCCTTCCATTGATTCCACGGTGCGCCTGTTTATGCGCCTCAAGCAGTTTTTTTGCGTTTGCCTTTGTTCACTCCCTCTTCTGGCTGGGGCCCAGGAATGGGGATCTGTTTCAGGACAAATTCGGACTTCAGACACACGTTTTCCCGTTCCGGGCGGAACGGTACTCGTTTATGGCACGAATTTCGGAACTGCGGCGGACGTAGACGGAAAGTACACGCTTCGGCTTCCGATCGGCAGGTTCGTCCTGCGGTACTCGTCCGTCGGTTTTGCTCCCCGCCTCGATACTGTTTTTGTCGATTCGGGCAAGACAACGTTTCTGAATGTCTCGCTTGATCCACAGACCATTGAAATTGGTGAAGTGACCGTCGAAGGCAGGCGACCCGTTCAGGCCGGGGTGTTCGAAATCTCCCCCGAGCTAGTGCAGAATATTCCTACACCCATTCGCGACGCTTTGCGGGCGCTCAAAGTCCTACCCGGCGTGGTAGCCAACAATGAGCTGTCCAATCAGTTTTCGGTCCGGGGCGGTGGCTTCAACGAAAACCTGTTCTTCGTAAACGGTTTCGAAATTTTTCTCCCCTTCAGACCGAGAACGGGCGAACAGGAGGGCCTCTCCCTCATCAACGCCGACCTCGCTGATCGACTGACCCTGTTTACCGGTGGATTTCCGGTTCGATATGGGGGCAAGTTGTCGGCTGCGGTAGACGCGCGCTATCGCAAGCCGCAGCGAATCGGTGAGCCCCTCTTCGTCACCGGTTACGCTTCTCTGCTGGATTACGGCGCATCTGCGGGAAGCTCGGCGCTGGGCGGCCGCCTGGGATGGCTCCTAGGAGTCAGAAAGGCTCAGGCCCGACGTTTTTTCGAGACGCAGGATCTCAAAGGCGAGTATCAGCCCAACTTTACCGATGTCCAGGGCTATCTGGGTCTCGAGCTCTCCAAGGGCCATGAGCTCGAATTTTTGGGGATGTATGCTCAAAACGAATTCAATTTGGATCCCAATTCTCGCAAGACCTTTTTCGGGACATTGAGCCAGAACGAACTCCTCGCACCGTCAAACCTTCAGTCGCTGTGGATACGGTTTGATGAGGGTAACAATGAAACCGACGCGTATACGACCATCTTTTCAGGCCTCCGTCTGAGCGATCAGCTCAGCCCGAAGCTTCGCATCGAGCACGATGTCTCGCTCTACGACACCCGGGAGACGGAACGTTTTGAGCTTTCTGGAACCGCCGTCCTTTACCAGGTTGACCCCGGATCGGATAACCCTCAGGATGGAGAAGGACTCTTCCCTACCGGATCGAGTCGACAAGAAGACAACGCAGATAATCGCATCGACGTCCAAACGATCTCCGGTCAAGGTCGATGGTACTACACGACCTCCCGGCACGCGGCGGAGGCCGGCTGGACGGTGCGCCGGCTCCAGTTCGATGACCGACTCGAAGAAAAATCAGTTGTGGTGGGGCGCGCAACGACGGGTGACGTGGTTCGCATCGTTGCAGACAGTCTGAACGATGCCGCCTCTTTTGACGCCTGGCAATCCGCATACTTCCTGCAGGATTCGTACGATGTGTTTAGTGATGAGCCTGGAAAACTAGTCGTCACTGCGGGGCTCCGAGCCGACCGCTACTCATTTACCGACGAGTGGACAATCTCGCCGAGGGCCTCTTTTTCCTATCTGGCCAATCCCATCACGACCTATTTCGGGTCTTTCGGCCTCTATTATCAGGCCCCTACATACCGCGAACTGCGGGGCAAACCCGAAGTTGGTGAGACGATTCTGGGCGCCCTCAACAAGAATCTCAAATCGCAGCGTTCGCTCCAGATGGTGTTTGGCGGCGAGTATTTCGTCCCCTCAAAAAGAATATTCCTCAGGGCTGAGATCTACTTCAAAAAGATCTCGAATCTGATTTCCTACGACATCGACAACGTGCGCGTCCGTTATTCGGGTGAGAATGACGCGCGCGGAAGAGCCTACGGAATCGACCTCCAACTTCGTGGCGAGATGGTACCCGGCCTGGAAAGTTGGATCAATTATTCGTTTCTGGTTGCCCGTGAAAAGTTCAGCGATGACTTCGAGACCCAGCGCAACGCGGGGTTGGTCGCGAGGCCTACGGACCAGCGGCATACTGTCTCGATCTTTGTCCAGGACTACATTCCTTCTGATCCCACGTGGAAACTGCACCTGCGAACGTTGTACGGTTCGGGACTACCCTACACCCCCCCCGTTCCGGGTGAGCAGTTGGGTAATCTCCTGGTGCAGGAGCCGGGGGATCGCTTTTCAGCCAGATACACCCGGTTTTTTCGATTTGACATCGGTGCTACGAAGGAAATATCAGCCGAAAAGACTGGAACACCGTTCGCAATCGAACTCACCGCGGAAATTCTGAATCTGTTTGATATGATCAATACGGTCAGTTATTCCTGGGTACCGGACGCATCCGGCATCTGGCAGCGTATTCCAACCAGATTGACCCCCCGGACGCTGAATATCCGGATCGGGCTGAAGTTTTAAGCGTTGCGCCGGGCGACGCCAACTGACCTGCCGCGGTCCCGATGGTTACAAAAGAAACGCACATCTTTCGGTTGGTTCGCGTTGGTTGTATTCTGGCCTAGAATCAACGACCTCGTGAAAACAACCGTCTACATCGCCACCAGTCTCGACGGCTTTATTGCCCGGAAAAACGGAGACGTGGATTGGCTTCCGCAATTTGGAATGACGGGAGAAGACTATGGCTTCCATACGTTCATGGACAGTGTCGATGCTCTCGTCATGGGGCGCAATACATTCGAAAAGGTCCTTTCATTTGGCGTGAAGTGGCCCTATGGTGACAAACCCGTATTCGTCCTGAGCAGCCGGACGCTCAAAATTCCGACCGATGTGCCCGATACCGTAGAGCACATTTCGGGGTCCATGACCGAGATTGTCCAGACGCTCATCCAGCGGGGCGTCGAGCACGCTTACATCGACGGCGGTAATACCACACAACGATTCCTGCAGGCGGGACTGGTTGATCGGTTCATCGTCACGGTAATTCCAGTGCTGATCGGAGAAGGGATACCACTCTTTGGTTCCGTTGCCGAAGATGTTCGCCTCAAGTTGATCGACTCGAGAAACTGGCCGAGCGGACTGGTTCAGTACACGTACGATGTGGTTGATCCGGAGTGACCCAACGAAGCCGGACGCGAGGCGCTCCGCATCCTAGAATTCGAATCCCAGTCCGGAGTTGATCAGGGTCTCCTCATCACTGGCACCCACAGATATCTGGAAGATCGCGAAGTCAAAGATGTTCAGCCAGAAACCACCGCCGTATCCCTGATGCCACGCTCCTGTTTCCTCGTTGTCCGAAAAAACTCGCCCGTTATCCAGGAAGAGGCTGATCCCACCCCTCCCGATCGCCAGAATTCCGGAAAAAGTGAACAATTCGTGCCGCAACTCGATGTTCTGGTAGAGCGAGCTGTTGCCAGAAAATCTGTCACGCCTCCAACCGCGTAGTCCAGATGTACTACCCACGGTGGCCGAGCGGAAATACGGAAAATCACCGGTGACGTGGGATGCTCCAAAACGTCCTGCAACCGTTGTTTTTCGATTAATGCCGGGCGTGAGGTAAAACGAAAATTTAGAAGCCAAAGACGTAAAATCGCCCGATTCGTCGTTCAATCCGATGCGAGTACGAACGGTAGAGACCCATTGAAAACCCGAAAGTGGATACAGCGTGTTGTCTCGGCGATCTATCGTTATGGTTCCAGATAATCCTGCGTGAATCAATTTAGAGAGGGCATCATCGGATAAGCCAGCCTGTGGTAGTGTCGCAAATCCGCCTTGCGATTCGTCCACGTCTGCAAATTCAATCAATGAGGTGAGCTTCAGATGCACTGTTGAATACCAATCCCGAAATAAGCCAAGGTCCAGGTGATAATCCTGCATCTCTGACTCATAAAAAGAGGCACGTGACTCAGGTCTCCGTGTGTTGGAGCCAAATCCATAAAAATTCTGAAGATTCCGCTGAGAGCGTGCACTCGCGTTTGCGATCACCCCCCAGGATCCAAGTCGTTGAGCGAAAAGGCCCTCGTAGTTAAATGTAAATGCCTGTGATCGAGAGGCAATGCTACCCTGTACGGTGTGCTTCGTGGAAAAGGGCTGTCGGTGGAAAACACGGGATGTGTGAGTGATACCACCGCCGAGAACCACTCCGTCCTCCGGGTTCGTGGAAAAAATTATTATCGGAAAATCGGGCTTAAACCAAACTCCGTATGGGCTGTAGTCATGAACGCTGACATCCCGAGTTAGCTGATTTCGGGTTGAAGCGCCTTGCTGTAGTGTCGATTCTTCGGGGGTGTCGCGCACATACCAGTTTCGCCTCACCACCGATTCTGTTGTGAGGTCCTGGAATTGATCCTCTCCGCTTCCACCCACGGCATAAATGCGGATCGGAAACCGCGAACTGCCGCGAAGAACGAATCGATCATCTCCACCAAATCCATAGAGTCGAATCTCTTCGGTTTCATCAGGATAGAATGTTCGCCTGAAAAGATCCTGTCTGAATTCGCCCTTCTTGGTGACCTTGCTCATCGTGACAATAATGCTGTCTTCGGCCGCGATCACCGTAAACTTTTCGTGTTTGTCCGAACCAACCACGTCAACGTATTTGGAAAGGATTCGGTAATATTCTGAAGCAACCTCCGGAAGCTCTGCCAGCCTGGATGCCAGTGTGGACATGATGTCAGACTCGTAGAGGGGCCTCACTTCTTCGGGTAGTTGGTCGACGGCCGCCTGCATGTCGCTTTTTGTAATCGATTCAGTCAATTCCTGCGCAATAGACACCCACTGCCGTTCAGTCAACTCCGAGGTGAATCGGCGGTCTAGAGGCATGCCCTGCTTGTTCAGACCCCAGATCAATCCAAACTCGGGTCGAAAATCCTGAAATCTGGGCATGAACCATCTCGATTTGTAGACCGTTGGAAAGAGGCCATTTACCCGATTGAACGAGAAATCCCGGTCGCGTGGAATCGGTCGGTAGAGCTCGCCTTTTCCGTCAGGATCATCAAATGATGCCCAACGCCACTGATCTGCGTGTCTGTCCCAGTCGCTGATGTACATATCGAACAATCGTGATCTGGCGTGGAAGGTTGCGTCCACCCGATTGTCATTATCCTCGAGTAGGTTGCGATACATCTTCGGCGTGGAGATCACATCATCCGAATGGCCATAGTTTTCGAACGCTGACATGTCATCATCCGGCCGCCGTTCAAATAGCGACATCTGATCTCCCATGAGTTCCGTGAACGGGCTGAAGCCACGATCCAGCGGTACGTAATACAAGCGCGGGATGGTGTAGTAAATTCCCGCAGCTTTGGCCAGTGGCGGCACCATCAGAGCCGCGAAGGGATTCATTATCGAGATCTGATCCTCAACTACGCCAGAGACAAACGTCCCCTGGAATTCAATCGGAATCGTTCTCGAGGGATCTTTGTCGAGTGAGCGAAGGACATATTGGTAGCCCTCCTTGTCTTCAAGTCTCAGGGAGGTCGTCTGCATCCCACCACCGCGTTTGAGAGGTGTAAGTCCTCCATATATGTCGGAGATGTCGAAGACCGGTACCTCAACGGGTGTCGTCCAGGCGTGTCGATGATTGCTACCCCAAAGCTTCTGTTTGAAACTGGAAGCACCCAATTCGACATTCATTGCCCGCGTGACGGGACCATCGGGCAGTGGAGGCACGGTCACCTCATCCTCTTCTGAAAGTGGTGCTTGTTCTGCTGCCGTGGTCGCAGCCGAAAAAAGATTCGTCTGGTAGAGTGTTTCTCCTGAACCGGATTCAGCCCTCATCTCGACACTTCCGTCACTCAGATAATCCAGGACCATGAACCCCGCTTCGCCACTTGTAAACGCGGCCGACCCAAAATTACTGGCGTACCCCGGTCATGATCCAGATCCACTCACCACAAGATGAGTCGCGCCTTCGACGATGTGCTGCAGATTGTGATCATGTCCCGATACATAAACCAGATTTCCATCATGGCGTCGAAACAGTGAGAGCAGTACTCCCTGCAGCGCTTGGTAGTGAGGATTTGAGATGTCCTGATCTGCCCCTGCGATGCTGCGAAACAAAGGGTACAGAGAGCCAATTATAGGTAGAGGCAGCCACGCATTGCCCCAGATATTCGTTAGCGGAAAGAGGTGATCCTTGAGCGAGAAATGGCCACCATGTTCGCCATATGAGATGAGGGGATGATGGCCCACCAGCAATACTTGTTCATCATCTCGCTTGGCCAACAAGTCTCGAAGCTCCAATAGAAAGTCACCGTCTTCCTCGACCTCGTACTCTCCCGTGTCCCCAAACGGTTTATCATCGAGCATCCACCACTGCGTATCGATAGCGATGAGACGTATTTCATCGGTCAACTTTACCTCGGTGGGTCCGGGAAATCCATCTTGTGGGAGAAAACTGCCTTCACCGAGACGATCCTCTATGTAGCGTTGCTGCCGGAGCAATGTTTCTTGAGAGTATCGACCTGTCGCTCCCCAGTCGTGATTCCCCGGGATGAAAATAGTCTGTCCGGCGAATCCATCAACAGCGTCGATGGCCGAATCGATCCTCATTTCAGCCTGTGCCCGGCGGGCAGATGATGAATCTGGCAATCCGCAGCAGTAGATGTTGTCCCCAAGAAATACAACTGCTGATCGGGATGATTCAGCTGCCAGAAGCTCCTTCAATCGTCGGAGTGCGGCAGATGGATTCGCGGTCTCACTCGCGCCCGTGTCGCCAATCAGATAGACTCGATACGTCAGATCTGCCACTTGGGCAGAAGAATGCTGAGGGACCGACAAAGAACATATAGCAATTAGAGCTACTAATATGCACTGCAACATATTATCCGGTCTAAACATTAATTCTCTGATCAGTTTTTTATAGGGTTGAATGCATACAAGGTGGCCTTCTTCGATTGTCCTTCGCTGGCGATATACAATACGCCGTCTCGATCGAATGTGAGACCTTCTGGCTGAGGAAGTCTATCCAGTTTCAGCTTGATCAGTTTACTTGATTCAGGAGAATAGATCAGCAGCAATTCATTCGTTGCTGACAAAATGTACAACTCCCCGGTGGTGGGTTGCACAGCGATCGCCGAAGGATTGAAGGCGCGTGAACGCTTGCTGCAGTCGCCGCACGCGGCCGCCAGCAGATCGTCGTCAATGAACAGATAGGGCTCGTCCGAGAGTGAGCCGCCAGATCGGTCAAAGGCAAAAATGGAACGGCCCCTGCGTCCTCTCACCCCATCGCCCGACTTACAGCCTACAAGAATAATGTCACGTATATCATCATAACCCAAGGCCTCGGCGTCACAGTCGCCGGGCAACCTGAGCTTCTGACGAGTCGTCGTCTTCCTATTCGGATTCGCACCACTGACCGTGTAGAGGTGACCCGATGATCGCAAGACAAGGACGCGATCACCCACCCGCTCTAGGCCTTCATAATCACCACCGGACTCAAAACGCTCCCGCTTGATGATTTCGCCGGTGCCAGGATCGATCGTAAACAGAAATCCTGTTTCGTCCTGCACTGCCAGAAGACGCCCAGATTCATCCATCGAAAGCGCCGATATCTCACGAAGCATTCGAGGTAAGCGGATTTCCAGAGTCGGCTGGGTGAAGTCGTACGTGACGTCCACCGTGTCGACTGATTGAATTTTCTCGAAATCGGCAACTGTGGATACACTGTCGAGATCTTGCGGAGGAGTGGATCCGCCGCGCGTAGCCGTCAGAGCTACTCCTACCAGAAGGACGGCAGAAGTCAAAACGAATAGTATGAAACCGGGTTTCACGAATCTGTTCTCAAATGAACTTGGGTCCCCAAAATAGAATTGGTGACTCGAAAAGAACGAATCTTTGTACCTTGAATGGCGAGGGAGTTACGCACCCCGAGATTAGATTACCTGAAACATGAGCACTGTGGACCCACAAGAAGAAATTCCGCTAGATCCAATGCTCTCGGAAGATAGTAGCATCGTCGCCGAACCAGCGAAGGATAAGGGCAAGAAAAAGGGGAAACTGGGCACCAGTCGAGGTGTCGAGACCGTTTTTCGCACGTCCTACCGGGTTCACATGGACCTGTCGTCTCTGGCAGATGCGAAAGCGAATATCATGATTACCATCAATGGAATCATCATATCTATCATCATCGCCTCGATATCTCCAAAAATAGACAGTAACACGTTTCTGCTCATTCCGACGAGCATTATGCTCCTGTCCTGTCTCATCTCAATTGTATACGCCGTCCTCGCTGCTCGCCCGAGAGTCAGTTCAAAAGTGGTGACCCTCGAAGACTTCCGGAGCCAACATTCCAACATTTTATTCTTCGGCAATTACGTTTCGATGCCCGAGGAAGATTTCATTGAAGGAATGACAGATCTGATGGAAGATCAGACGACGCTGTATCAGAGTATGATCAAGGACATCTACGGACTTGGAAAGGTGTTATCCAAGAAGTTCATCCTGCTTCGCAAGCCCTACACGGCGTTCATGATTGGACTGACCCTGGGAATCCTGCTCTTCATCCTCACCTACGTCTACGTGGTCTTCCTCTTTGATGACCCCGACGGCGTGGTTGCCTTGCGGGACGCAGCGGGACTCTTCGTCTGAACGTCTATTTCCACTTGATCGTCCTCGTCTCGACCTGTCCGAATGTCTGAAGGCTCAGGAATTGGAAATGAGGTCTGACCGGGCCACGTGTCTGCAACGGTCACACGAAGCGCTTTCAGGCCGGTGACTCCGGGAAGGTCAGCCAGTTCGAAGGCTTCTATTTCGCCCGTGAAATAGCCGGCCGCGTAGAGGTAATCCAGGTACCGACGGTATTCCAGTTCGTCCGATTCCTGTGAAAAGACAAGGGCTACGGTGCCCGGTTGTGTCAGGCGCTCGCCAGTACCTTTGACGGTGGCTTTGTCAATCCTCTTTTTCATGACTTCGTAGCGGACATTGTATGCTCCGTCTACGTCAAACTGTTTCTCATCGACCCGAAAACGAATATCCACAGGAACGGACTGAATCAGGATCAGCTGTGCCGTTTCAAGCTGCACCGACAGCGTCGGCATTAATTGCTTCATCTGACTGGTTACACCGGCCATCGTGATCAGCTGCCACAACCGGAGATTACTCAGGTCGAGATCTGAAAACGTACTCTCGTTCAAAAGCGACTGGCCCGCATACATATTGTATTCGACCCCATCCGTTCGATACATCTCGAAATAGTGCGGAATCATTGCCTGGGCTTCTTCCTGCCGCTGATTGACGTAGTCACCGATAGAATTGTTAATAATGGCCACCGAATCGTCAAAGTTTTTGCGCTTTCTGTACAGCGTATGCAGCTGCGGATCGAGCGCGCCGTAATACTTCTTTATCTGCGTGGCGACATCCGGCGAATACGATTTTATCTCGTCGAAGAGAGGTTCAATTTCATCTGCGAGAAAAGTTGAGTACGTCAACTCGTCTCCCGAATCAATGCGCGACAGCACCTTTTCGATATTGCTGCTCAGACGATAGCCCAGCTCATCAAGAGACGGACGCGGGCGGATTGTGCTTGCCGCGATTATGACCGCGAGCGCAAGACCCAGTTGTTCGGCGAGGTCCTGCTGAACGGCTTCACCGCGACGAATGGACGAGTTTCGAATATCACTCGTAGCATAGAATGAGTGGACATTCTTGAAGCGAATCGAATGAATGGCTTTCGAGTCCGCCTCAGCGAGAGTACGCAGCGCTACATCCCTGAATTTCCACTCGACGACGGGATGGATGGCCGTGAACTGCTTCTTGATAAGAGCCTGAACTCGATCTTCCTGCTCGTCCAGACTGCGTTTGAGCGCCGTCGAGAAGAGCAGTGCCACGTTGTCAAGCAACTGAACCTGTGTAGCAGCAATGTCTCCTCGCTGGGGGGACCCGATTTCTATGAGGCCAATGATCGTGTCGCCGTCCATGAGCGGGGCGAGATACAGGCTGTCGATGCCGTGTCTTACCAAGACATGCTCGAAAGCCGTCGGTTTTTCCGCTCCTTCCAGTCCGTTTATGACGAAACTTCTTCCCTCGCTGATTGCCTTGTGATAGACTGAGCTATCCGGGCAAGCGCACTCGGGCATGCCGTCCTGAAGCAAGAGACTACGCCCAATCCTCCGTGCACCCGATACATTTCCTTTCACGCAGCGATCGAGGGCGATAACTCCCAGGCGAGCATCAGGCAGCGAAAGCAACGCTTGAATGCCCTGCTCCAACTCCAGAATATTGGATTCTGTGACCAGCGCATCCTTCGTGAGTAAATCCTGTTTGAGGCGCGAGACCGTCTCGCTCTGAGTCACATCAATTGCTCTCAGGATCGAGAATCCCTGAAATTCGAAGCATTCGGTCGGCAGTTTGCTTGTCAGCAGGTCCAGATCACTCGGATTGTCCGAGATAAGCTGGAGATCGTCAGCTGTGAGCTCAGGTTTATCGCCCGTCAGAACGATGCGGACGAACTGTGTGTCGATTGCGATGCGATGAAATCGAGCCAGTCCGTTTTCCGGATCGATGGATTCGATTACGTAGGAATGCTCCACATGCTTACCAACACCGTAAAACGTCTCAAGAATGACGTTGAACGCGGCGAGCGTTTTGTGCACTCCCAGGTCCGCCTGAGCGATTTTTCCAACCGCGGTCGTGAAGGAACTGTTGTCGGGATCCAGCACCTTTAGCTCCAGAAACGGCTTGGTCGCAAATATCGGAATCAGATTGAACGGTACGAATGCCGCCGCGATGCTGTCCTCTCGGGATGACGTTGGGATGACCGCTGTCATGAGAAGATCGATCAATTCCCAGTGCTCCTTGCTGTCCTCCACGCTCACTTCGAATGCGCGAAGAGGGTGGTCTTCAGGAATGAATTCGAAAACTTTCTCGGCAACGGCACGGCGCGCGGCAGAACCATTTTCGAGCTCGCGCTGCCAGAAACCAATCAGATGCTCAAAACTGAGTCTGGTATTGAATAAAAAATCGTATTGTGTAGCTTTTTCGGCCATTTAGCCCCTTTTATTGATCTACTGCCGCACCCGCAGACCCCTTCGACGAGTCATTGGATGTTCAGTTTCGCTAAGGGCACGGATGTTACAGGTCCTTTTCGCAACCAGGGCGAAGAAAATCCGCCTGACGACGTGGACTCCCTCGCGTGGATTTGGTAGGTTTCGGTCAACCCACCAAATGGATCTCCCATGCGAAAGAGAGCTGCTCTTGGAATCGGTCTATGTTGTACCGCCGTCCTGCTTTTTGTGCTGGTCTCCCTGAACGGCGAGCCGGCATCCGGTGACGTGACCGTGAGCACAGCCGTGGCATATGACGAGTCTCCTCCTCTCTCAGAGATGACATCGTTCGACTCTTCGGAACCGAGCCCGGCCTTCGCACCACCAAACTCACTTTCTCCTCAGAACAGTGCATCTGTATCTGTGAGGGTCTCGATGACTGTGGACGCCCGTTCCCGTCTGGTTGAACAGACGGAGATGGGATCCGGCGAAGCACCCCATATTGCCGCCAGCTTTGACGGACTCGGAGTAGGGTTTTCGGGGCCGCAAGGCGAGGTGCCCGACTCGGTCTCGCTCCGCAACCCGTCAGACAATTCACTGGCCGTCGGTCCCAATCATATCGTTCAGATCGTCAATTCGCGCATGGCCATCTTCACCAAGAAGGGAGACGTTTTCGGCGAAACGGGCCGCGTATTGTACGGTCCTGCAGAAACGCGCCACGTATTCAATGGATTTGGAGGCGCGTGCGACGAGCGCAATAACGGTGACACGGTCGTCCTCTATGACCAACTCGCGGACCGCTGGCTGATCGTGATGCCCATCTTCTCGCGGATCCCGACGCGCGAAGATGAACCTGCGGCGCGCAAGGATGGTGATCCGGCAAAAGAGAGCATGATTGGTCAGAATATCCAGCCCGGGCGAGCTAAAGAACTTCAGCACCCTACCAAGGAAGAACTGTACGAGCGAGATTCGATCCGAACGGAGCAGCGCGCGGCGCCGCGCCTGAACGAGGGCGGCTTCGCGATGTGCTATGCCCTCTCGACCTCTCCAGATCCGTTTGGCTCCTACTACCGATACGAATTTGTACGGCCGCTCTTCCCGGACTATCCCCGCCCCGCAGTGTGGCCCGATGGGTACTACGTTCCGACCAGTACTGGCGATGATATCATTGAGAAACACGCATGCGTGGTAGACCGTCACGCGATGTTGATGGGCGAAATCGCTACCGAGCAATGCCTGATCATCAACGACGTCAACTTTTTGAACAATGCCGGCGTGGACGGTTTCGAGACTCCCGATCGCCAAGCGCCAAACATCGTGATGGCCACCGGCGGTAGCCAGCTGAGTGGTGTGCTTGAGGACGACGGAATCTACGCCTGGAAATTCTTTGTCAATTGGCGCGATGCTTCCAAAACCCGCCTTGGGGGGCCGGAAAAGATCATGGTAGCCCCCTATCACTATCTGTGCGGTGGCCAGTTGAAGGAATGTGTTCCGCAACCCGGCACGGATCAGCGTATCGATTCGCAGGGAGATAAGATCATGGCCCGGCTCGTCTACCGCCGTCGCGGAGACGTGCAATCCATCGTAGCCGTTCACTCGGTGAACACGGCGGCCGGTGGAGGCGGTGTTCGTTGGTACGAATTCCGGATCGACATGGCGGGCGATATCGAGCTGTATCAGGAGGGCACATACGCTCCTGGGGGACAGTACCGCTGGATGGCCAGTCCTGCGATGGACAAGAATGGAAATATCGGCATCGGATATTCCTTCGGCGGACTGCCAGACTACCCGGGTCAGCGATTCGCGGGTCGCCTGGACGGCGACCCACTCGGCGAACTCACTCTACGCGAAGCCCTCTTGGTCGAAGGCGAGGAGTCCCAGAAGAACACGCTCAGGTGGGAAGACTACACCCAGACCGCCGTTGACCCATCGGACGACTGCACCATCTGGTACGTGGGCGATTACCTCGAAGCAGGCGCCGAACACTATTCCACCCGCATCGGCGCTTTCCAGATGCGGGGTTGTGGAGACGTTGACTAATTGTTGTCCTTGTCCTAATCTGAGAGGCTTCTGATTTGATCCAGGAACTGCATGAGCACCGGTTTCACCCGCTCCTGCCAGGCCTCAGACCAGGGCGCGATCATCTCGAAATGGCTGGCATTTGATATGACGGCCATCTGAACATCGTCTCCAGCTTCATTCGCTTGTCTCGCATAGGCTTCCACCAACGATACAGGGACGACATAATCATCCACACCGTGCAAAATAAGCTGCCGGGTGCCTGTCGGAAGCAGCTCGGAGGGCGACGCGTGAGTGTATCGCTCGGGAAACGCGGAAGGCTTGCCGCCCATTAAATCAGTTACCCCTTTTCCGCAGGGATTGACCTCCTGATTATAGTGGGCTACCAGATCTGGAATGCCACCCAGACTGATTGCGCCAGCCAGTAGCAGCGGATCTTCGTAGTGGATTTCGCTGTCCTCAGGGACCCGCGACCGCGCGCCCGCCCAGATGGCGAGATGGCCGCCAGCAGAATGTCCCATCGTGACGATCGCGTCCAGATCCAGCTCGTACTTCTGGGCCACCTTTCGAAGGCGATCGATGCCGAGGCTGACATCCTCAAACGTGCCCGTCCATCCGCCTCCGGGATCTGGGACCTGTCTGTGGGACAGATTCCACGTTGCCCATCCTGCATCGGTCAGCGCCACGGCCAATCGCTCAATATGCCTTGGCCGGTGCAGTCCCTGCCAGCACCCCCCGTGCAGCAGCACGATGACGGGGTGTGGTCCGTTTCCACCGGGAAGCCTGAGATCTGCATACTGCAAAGTGTCCGCCCCGTACGAAATACGGGCATCGAATCCGATCAAGGGATATTCGAAATCTCCCGGGCCGAGGTATTGAGCAGTGCTGTCCACAGCACCAAGAAACAGGACAGCAGCGAAACATGCTCTCAAAATCGAACGCTTTCTCGAGAAAATGCCTGACTGGATCATAAAATCACATGCTGTGTGCGGTGAGACGGGTTTGGAGACCGGTCAATAGAGCGAATCGAATACGATTGTCCGATTGTTGTAGCTCAATACAGCTGATTCCATCACGCCACTGCCCCAATCGAGATTTATGGCCGTCTGACTGTCAATATCGCTTCAGACGAAGAATCTCCCTGGCTGATCATGACGGTGTACTCGCCTGCTGAAACCCCTTCATCATTGGAGCCAATGAGATTCCACTCAACCGAATTGAGACCCGCTACCGCCGTCTCAGTCATGCCGCCCACCTGCTCCCCGTCAGCGTCGATGATGCTGAATGCGACCTCTCCGGCCTCTGGCGTGGTGTAATAGAACATGGCCGGAAGGGATGGTGAGCGAAAACCAGTCGAAAGACGGGCATCTTCGGGCGCGAGAAGCGTCAAGCCACCCGTCGATTCGTCACTCAGTTTGTGAAGCGGCCGAATGTCCATCACATAGATGCCGCGACCGTGTGTGGATGCCACCAGAATATCCTCGGTTGGATGCACCGACAGATCGCTTACAAACGTGGTGGGCAATCCTTCAGCCAGCGACCACCAACTCCCGCCCATATCCATCGATACATAGGCCCCCAGATCGGTGCCCACATACAGAATATTGGCATTATTGGGATCTTCTGTCACCACATTGATGGGCCCCGAGGGGATCCCACTCGCGATGTCTTCCCATGACTCCCCATTGTTGGTTGAGCGCCAGAGGTACGGGGTGAAATCCTCGTCCCGCTTGCCGTTCTGAGCCAGATATACCGTCCCCGCATCGTGCTGGCTGGCTTCAATCTTTGCAATCCAGCGGCGTTTGGGGAATTTATCCGTCAATTCGGTCCACGTCTCTCCTGAATTGTGGGTTACGTGTACGCGCCCGTCATCCGTACCCACGTAAATCTGCCCGAATTTGAAGGGCGATTCTGAAAGGGAGAAGATGGTCTGATACTGAATGTCTCCGAGTTCATCGAGGTTGTTGTCAGTCAAATCGCCGCTGATAGCTTCCCACGTCTCACCCCGATTCATGGACCGAAACAGGTAATTCATCCCGTGATAAATGATGCGCGGATTGTGGGGGGAGATGATGAATTTCGCGAGCCACTGCCCTCTGAGCGGAGCATCGGGGTCGACTCGCTCCGGCATGATCGACTCGCGAGTATTGTCATCGATGTTTGATCGGGATATCGTGCCATAGAACCCTGCAGAGTACACGACCGACGGATCTGTCGGATCGATGGCGTGGCGGCTCCCTTCTCCACCTGGTGCTGATGAGAACGACACCGCCGGAATGTTGTGACGACCACGACTCAGGTCGATGGCCCCGCTGTAGCTGCCATGATCCTGCACGGAGCCGTAGACATTGAACGGCTCGTCAAGGTCGTGCGTGACATTGAAGAACTGCACCAGCGGCAGGTTGTCGATCATGCGTTTCCAACTCACCCCGCGGTCGTAGGAAATGGCGAGCCCGCCATCGTTCACGTTCACCAGATAGTCAGAGTTTTCAGGGTCGATCCACAATCCATGATGGTCTCCGTGCATGCCCGGCAGGCGACGAAACGTCTTTCCTGCATCATCCGATACGTTTAACCCGAGCCCCATCACATAGACCCGGTCCTCATTATTTGGATCGACGCGCATCTGCCCAAACACCCACCCGTAGGTCGAAGAGAGCCGTTCCATGTACGAATCCTGCGCGCTTACGCGGCGCCATGAGTCGCCCCGATTGTCACTCCGGTAGAGCGTCGCCCCGTAGATGATCGGCCCCTTCGGACGACCGTACGAATCCGTTTCATCCTCTTCTGCCTCGCGAGCTGCTTCGTAGTTGTCCACGAATGCGTAGATCACGTCGGGATTGGATGCGGCTACGTCGATTCCAATACGCCCACGACTGACTGCCGCTGGAAGTCCTTCGTTGATATCCGTCCAGGTCGCTCCAACGTCGTCCGAGCGCAGGATACCGCTCTGGGTATAATCAGCCTCGTTTCGTGGATCGTTCCACTTCTCGCGCACGCGCTGCCACATCGAAGCGTAAAGCACATCCGGATTGTCGGGTGACATCACCAGATCATTGGCCGCCGTTTCCTCGCCCCGATACAGGATTTTTGTCCAGTTCTCTCCCCCATCGGTGGTCTTGTAGACTCCCCGCTCATCGTTGTGACCCCACTCATGACCCGATGCCGACACGTAAACGATGTCGGGATTTGTCGGGTGGATGATGATTCGCGCTATCGTATGCGTCCCCGCCAGACCCATATATGTCCAGGACTTGCCAGCATTGGTAGACTTGAAGGCTCCCGCGCCCGCCATCGAGCTCCGGAATATGTTGGCTTCTCCTGTTCCGATCCAGACGATGTTTGGATTCGATGGAGCTACCGTCACATCCCCAATTGAAGTTGACGGACCGTGCTCAAACACAGCATCCCACGTCGTGCCTTCGTTCGATGTTTTCCAGACACCACCAGAGGCCCCCGCCACATACATCGTGTAATTCTCCCCTCTGGGCTCCACCACAGCCACATCCGTCATGCGACCCGAAATATTGGTCGGGCCTACAAATTGCCAGGAAAGGCCAGTATATGGCGATGACTCCGTCATCGCCACGTGCCGCTCGTATCGCTCGAGGCGCTCTTCGGCAGACGTGTACTGGGCGATCGCAGTATGGCTGGCAAACGCCAGAAGGACAGCAACCACGAGAAGTGATCTTACGCGTAGATGTGACATGGTGGGAGGTCTCGGGTGGAGATCTATAGTGGGTGGGACAAAAAGTGCGGCCCACAATGTATCTCGCGAATGATTGCGGCGCTATAAGAAAAGTCGAGGCCCTTACCTGTCAGCCGGATTGTACAGATCGATAGTCCCGTCGAGCACGTTGGCCCAGATGGGTCGTTCAGTCTCTACCATTTCTGCCCGCTCTGTCGGAATATGGCTGACCAACATTTCTTTGAGGCCTGCGTGTTCGGCGAGCAAAGCCAGATTTTCCCACTCATGGGGATCATCGACCATGTTATAGAGCTCCTCTCCCCCCTCTTCGTAAAGGATATAGTGCCAGTTTCCCTGAATTACCGAATAGCGATTGTCACCAAAGACAGATACAACGGGCTGGTTCCACTCGGCATCGGGATCAGTGAGGAGAGGGACGATACTTCGCCCGGAAATTCCCTCTTTAGGCTCGATTCCGGCCAGCTCTAGAAGGGTCGGAAGAACATCAAGCAAAGACACATTCCCATCGCTCTCGCCACCCACATAATTGCCCTCTGGAAGCCCCTTGACACCCTTTGGCACACGAACCATGAGAACCGTATTGAGCACATCTTCCCATAGCGCAAATTTGCGCCAGTGGCCCTTTTCTCCCAATTGCCATCCGTGATCCGAGAAGATCACTACGATGGTATTGTCCGCATACTCACTCGCTTCTAGATCTGTCAGCAGTTTCCCTACGAGATCATCTGCATAGTTGATAGAGGCCAGATAGCCCTGGACGGCTTCTTCCCACAGCCCCTCCTCGATAATCCGATCGTGGTAGCGACTTCTCGCGATGCTTTGTCCCTCTGCTGGAAGATCCTGAGTATCCGTCTCCAATAACTCCGGAAGCTCGACGTCTTCGAGAGGAAACTTGTCGTAGTATTTTTGCGGCACGTACCACGGCAGGTGGGGACGATAGATGCCCGCCGCCAGGAAGAATGGCTTGTCGTGATCCTTCCTGAACTGCTCTGATACCCAGTTGACGGATGAAAAATCGCCCGTTTCTTCTGTCGACACCGGAAGCGGCTCGAAATCGAATGCCATATACATCCCCTGAAAAGAGGGCACCGTGAAGGTCACGCGCTCAAGACCATCTTCCCGAATTTCGTTGTCCGTAAGCGCGAACCGCTTCTCGCCCGTGGCTTCGTCGCGAACGGGCAACCAGTAATCCGGAAAGTGCTGGATTGAATCAGGGAAATACGTATCCCAGGAGCGTGGATCCGGCATGTTATTGTGATAGATCTTGCCTGCCCCACCCGTCGAATACCCAGCATCCCTGAACAGCTCGGGTAGCATCTTTTCGTCTCCCAGGACGTGTCTCCATATCTGTGGATTTTTGTAGACACCCGTCACCCACGGCGCTTTACCGCTCATCATGGCTGTTCGCGATGGATTGCACGAAGGAGACGCCGTGTACGCGTGCTGAAACGTGAACCCACTTAGCGCAAACGAATCCAGATTGGGCGTGAGCGCCTGTGGATGCCCCCCCATGGGCCCGATCCAGTTGTTCATGTCGTCCAACGAAATGAGCAGGATGTTCGGCTGTTCTATCGTGGCGGGGGCTTCGCTCTGGCAGGAAAGAGAAAGAAAACCCGCGAGCAATAACGGGAGAGAGTTGAAGCGCATTGAGACGATCCGGCAAATGGTGGGCTGGCGCGCTCAGAATAGGAAAATATCACTATCGGCGCACGGCGTCTAATTCACGCCGCTCTGAGGACTAAACGCGCGCCCGGTTCTTTGTAGACTTCCCACCGTACATCACAATCAGCGCTACCGCAGTTACCATGATCACCACAGCCACGACGATCCGCGTATCGATCACCTCATCGGCCAGCCACCACCCCAGAAACACAGCCACCACCGGATTCACGAACGCATAAGATGCGAGTTGCTTAGGCGGAGCATGCGCCAGCAGCCACACATAGGCCGAAAATGCCCCCCAGGACCCAAATACAACCAAATAGCCCCATCCCCACATCGACTTTGCCGTCATTGCGCTGAGTTGAAAGCCACTCAGTTCACCAAGCGCGATCCCAACCACCGCAATGCCCAGTCCGCCCCCAGCCATCTGAATGGCGGAGGACATGAACAGATTGCTCGGCATCTCGATCATCTTGCTCCGAAGCGATCCAACAGACCACGCAATAGTGGCCACAAACACCGCGATGACCGCCAGGCTATTTGAACTTGTGACCCCCGAGAGCACATCCGGCCCCACCAGAACCATGATCCCCACGAACCCCAGAACGAGCCCTCCGACAACAGGACGCGTCGGCGCCCCTCCCTTGAGCATCATCCAGTCCAGAAGTACCAACCACAAAGGAACGGCCGTGATGATGAGCGCAGCCAGGCCAGATGCAATATGCTGCTCAGCCCATGCCACGAGACTCGTCCCCAACCCCAGTGTCGTCACTCCAATCAGGGAAGCATTTACCACCTGACGCATCGTCGGCGCAGTCTTCCCCCTCATCCTCAACAAGGCGTAGAGCGACAATCCAGCAACCGCAAACCGCGACCCAACCATCAGAAAAGGAGGAATCGATTCAACAGCGAAGGCTATCCCCAGATACGTCGACCCCCAAATGAAGTACACCGCCGCGAAGGCGAGGAGCATTTTGAAAGACGTTCTCGAATTACCGTGGGTCACAAATAGTGGCTGCGTGAGGCCTTTCTATGCGTCTTTTCTAATCAAGATTGAAGTCCCGACAATCTACCCGCGTTCCTACCAGTTGTTGCTGGAGTTCATCCCTTGATGGGTGTTCGCCAAGTTTAGTCGTGAGCTGGTCTCAAAATGCGTTTCGATAGGTAGAGGACTCACGATCCGGGAACGATTTTCTCTTTTCCTACCGCACGGAAGCCCAATTAGCGAAGCGAAAAACCCACCCTAAATATTTTTCGTTGCGCGTTGACCACTTCCGTGCTCTATAGAACAGGCACCCACATAAAAAACCTGTCAATATGAAAACGTTCGCCTACACCATCATCCTAGTCATCGCGATCATCTCTGCGACAAGACTATTTGTAGTCTTCGGATCAACACTCTCATCACCCAGCCGCCTCGTGAATGAGAGGGTTCAACAAGCCAGAACCGCCGAGAATGCATTTTCTGATGGGAATTACAAAGAGGTTCTTTTCATTCTGCAAAGCGAGATCCGAGGAGTAAGTATTGAAGAAATGTCAGCGATCCAGGAAGACTCTTATCTAATGATCGGAAGGGTACTCACCCTTTCGGGAAATCTCGAGAATGGACTTGATCATTTCAAGTTAGTCACCGCCACCGATGATCTAAAGCACGAGCGACCGAAGCTATATTTTAGTTCGCTGTGTGGGATCGCCCATATCTGGATCAGATTGGGAAAGTTTGAAGCCGCTGGTCAGTTTTTAAATCGTTGTTACGATTTTTTTCGCGCATTGCCGGATGAGCATCCTACTAATTATAGAAATGTGTTTCATCTGAAAGGCTTACTGCTCCATGAGCAGGGGGATCTCGATCAAGCACTTAAATATTATAATGCAGCCCTCTCAAATTGGCACAGTTCTGATTTTTTATCCGCGGTGAATCGAGCTGCTACACTGAACAATATTGGCAATATCTATTGGAAAAAGGGCCAATATGAAATGGCGCTAGCGTTCCATGAACGGTCTTTGTCTCTAAAGAGAAAGGTACTGACCCAGTTTCATCCGGATATAGCAACCTCCTATAATAATCTTGGTGTATTGCTCGAAGAGATTGGAGACCATGAAAGAGCGCTAAATTTTCACAACAACGCATTACACATTCGATTGAACGCGTTCGGAAGTCACATTTTTACGGCCCACTCTTACCACAATCTCGCGTCGACGTACCACGCACTAAAAGACGACAAGAGAGCACTCGAGCTTGTCGGCCGAGCTATGAATATGAAGCGTATTGTCGTAGGTGAACGACACTTCGACTACGTCAACAGTGTCTCACTGGCAGCAACGATTAACGCATCCCTGGGAAGATTATCCGTTTCTGATTCCTTATTCAATACGTCCACCTTATACTGCAATTATTCTGACAGTTATTTATGTTCTTTTTTAGATATTTATTATGCACGTTATTTAATTGATCATCGGGCCGACGAATCTGCCATGTTGGAAGCTCAGAAAATAATTTCTGATGTCATCATAAGGGTAGGAAACGACCACCCATTGATCGCGAAAACCTTCAACCAAATTGCTGAGTCGTTCCGCAGCAAGGGCGAAAAGGACCTCGCCATGACCTTCGCTCGTCGCGCTATCGTATCAAATGCAGGCTTGAGACTAACTCAGCTCTACGATCTTTCAATGATAGATTTTCGGAGCATTAATCGGGATGTTCTTCTCAATTCTCTCAGCATTATCTCAACCATCCTTTCCGGTAGTGTGAACAACACGCCTTCGACAGGGCAGGTCGAAATCCTTCTCTCCATCCTACGGGTTAATCAGTTCGCCCTCCTGACGATTGAAAGATCTCTTTCATCATCCATAATTGACGTGTTTCATAGTCGTTCTTCTGGCATCGCAAACGAGTTTGTTGTGTCTAGCATCTCGGTACTCATCAAATTATTTAGGTTCACAGGAGACGATCAATACGTCAAACAATCTTTAGAGCTTGCTGACTATTCCAACAACTGGATGCTTCAGAACCAACTTGGTGAGTTTAGGGCCTTTGAAATGGCTGGAGCGACAGAAGCCGAAATCTCTGATCTCCGACGAAGTATGCACGCATCACTTGAGCTTCAGAGAATAATTCGGGCAAAACGCAGCTCAGACGCCTCGTCCGAACTGGCTAGAGATTCTCTTTTTCGTGTCAATGAATTACGTGCGGCCCAGAAATCCATACTTGCTTTTAAATATCCGCTCTACTCAGATTATAGGCCTCGGTGGTCGAGATATACTGCAAATAACATGCGTGAATATTTAGATAGATATAATCACAATTTAATAGAGTATTATACGATTTCGGACTCTCTGTTTGCCTTCGTGGTTACTGAAAATTCGTATCACTTTGTGGCGTTAGACCGAACGGATGCGATCCGGGATCTGGCCGATTCACTCCGCCATGCTATAACTACCAGAAGAACCCCTAAATATCTCGACGCGTCTTTCGGGTTGTACGAGCGACTCTTTCAGCCGCTGCAACATTTGTTCACAAGTTCGCGATTGATCATCGTCCCGAATCGTGTGGTAGAACAGATTTCCTTCGAGTCCTTGATATCGTCTGACTCGTTGGAGTACAACATGACGTTCGTCGACGCAAAGCTGGATTTCCTGATAAAGAACTATGAGTTTAAATATGGTTATTCCATTTCTATGATTCTTGATAGTGAAAAATATCGAAGCGTTACTTTTTCGAGTGACATTTTAGCGTTTGCGCCTGTGTTTGATAAATCGGTTACGTTCTCTCAGGAGGTCACCGAGTTTTTGAATACGACTCTTGGTGAGCGCGCGCCGGATCCTCCACGCTTGGCGAAACTGATGGGCTCAGCACGGGAGGTGAAGAATATTTCCAAGATCATGAAACGAAAGAATGGTTGGTTCGCTTCCTGGACTAGCAAGGAGGAGCTATGCCCAAAAGTTGTGTATGGAAGGTTTAGGCAGCGTGTCGTTCTGATGTAATTCCGTCGGTGAATTTGATTCCTTTTTTTACAAGTTGCAATAGGTGCGGTGCATTCAGTTTCCTCCACTTCTTCTGAGCCTCTTTACATAGACGGAAGGCCATTGCAAGAGCTGTTTCTCGGCTCAGACATCCCCTCGTTTTGGCGGTCCTGAGGCGCACGGTCGCGAACGTAGATTCGATCGGATTTGTGCTCCGAAGATGGATCCAGTGTTCTGCCGGAAAGTCATAAAAAGCGAGCAGTTCTTCTCGGTCTTTCACCAGAATCTCTGCTGCTTTCGGATACTTTTGCTGGTAGGCTTTGATGAAAAACAGAAGGGCGCTCTCTGCCTGCTTTTTTGTTTCTGCTGTATAGATCTGCGTGAGGTGACCTTTTGCCTTCTTCTGAACGGACTTGGGCAGGCGGTTGAGCACATTTGCTGTCTTGTGCACCCAACAGCGTGCGGCTCGCGTCTCGGGATAAACTTCTGCGAGAGCACTCCAGAATCCCATGGCTCCATCGGCAACAGCCAGCTTCGGTCCTTGATCCAGCCCGCGGTGCCTCAGCTCCAGGAGCAACTCTCGCCACGACTGCTTGCTCTCGCGAAAGCCGTCCTCGAGTGCTATAAGCTCCTTCCTTCCATCGGCCGTAGCGCCGATCACGACCAGCAGACACAGTTTCTGTTTATCCATGCGTACGTTTACGTGAATACCGTCGGCCCAGAAATAGACGTAGTGCTTCTCCTTCAGGCTCCGCTTTTGCCAGTCTTCGTGCTCCCTTGTCCAAAGCGTCTTCAGGCGCGCAATCGTCGAGGAGGTCAGCCCTGGGGCATCAGGACCAACAAGGGCCGAGAGCGCTGCCTCAAAGCCGCCCGTTGAAACTCCCTTCAGGTACAACCATGGAATGAGAGCCTCAAGCGAGCGGCTCTTGCGGAGGTAGGCTGGTAGTATCGAACTGCGGAAACCGATTCTATCCTCACCCCGACCCGTACGGTCGCGTATGCGGGGCATCTTTACAGCGACCTCCCCGATACCAGTCAAAATCTTCCTCTCTGGCAGATATCCATTGCGAACGATGCGGTGGCGATTCTCTTCGTCGCGCAGGAACTGGTAGCGCTGGCAGAAAGCTTCAACCTCGGCCTCAACGGCTGTGGCCAGCATCTTTGCGGCCCCTGTTCGCAATACTTCTGTCAACACATCCTCTGTGCTATTGTAGTTCTCGTTCTCGTGTGCGTTATTCGTCTTCATGGGCGGTGTATCCTCCAATCTTCGGATTGACAATGACGTAATCATCATCAGGATACGCCGCCTATACCTTTTTCACCCGTACACAACTTTCGGGGTTAACTCAGCAAGGAGAGCGACATACTACTGAGAAAGCGTTCGACTGAACATCAGCTAAAGACTCTTAATTTGAATGATTACAGATACATTCACTTCGCTACGCACAGCTTCGCAAATCAAGAGGATCCTGCTTCTTCGGGGATTATCCTGGAGACCAATGGGACAAATGGAGAGGACGGAATCTTATATGCCAGCGAAGTATTTGGATTGGACATAAGTGCTGAACTTGTTGTTTTGAGTTCCTGCGACACTGCGAAAAGCAGCGAAAGTGATTCCGGGGGACTTGCTGGATTTGCGAGGGGCTTTATTTATGCAGGGGCCCAGAACCTGGTCGCTTCCCTCTGGCCCAGTGACGATGTCGGTGCGAGTATCCTAATGGAGCAATTTTATAGAGAACTTGCAGAGGGGCATCCAATCCCTACAGCATTGCGAAATGCAAAACTAACGCTTATCAATTCAGGGGGACCGATCGCAAAGCCTTACTACTGGTCAGGATTTGTCCATATTGGAGCCCCTTCCGTAGGTGAGCCGCCTGCCTAGGCATTTGACTAACGACTTCCGGAAGCCATGTTTAGCGACCGCGGATCTGACTTAAGTCGCTGCATGCTAATGATTCCAACTATGGGGCCTGGAATTAGAACTATATATGCATACTCATAACCAATGGCTTCAATGAGAGTAGGCATCGCCTGCAAGGTCACCAAGGTTAGCAGGAAGCCAATGCTCGTTTGTACTTGTAGAGCGGTGCCGACGTAATCGGGGTCTGCAAGCTCTGAAACTGCCGCACTAAACTGGGCTGAGTCGGCTACTACAGCCAGGCCCCAAATCAGGCAGATGGCTGTCAGGAGAATGGGTTGGTCGAAGAAGAATCCGACAATGGCACAGCAGATGCCTGAGATGGCCAGTGCGATGGATGTGATGGTGGTCCGTCCGATCTTGTCTGCCCAGATGCCGGCGATGTATGATCCCATGCCACCGGCGACGAAGATTCCGAATGCGGCGTATTTGGCAAGGTATTCTGGTAGTCCTGCATTCTGATAGCTGACCAGTAGCATTATGGGCACCCAGGCCCACATGGCGTATAGCTCCCACATGTGTCCGAAGTAGCCGAAGTTGGCGAGCCTTGTGGGTCTATCGGTGAGTCCAGCGGCGGCGTGACGCCAGTTGAATCGTGAGGCTTTTCCGAGGTGAGGGCCGGACGTGATCCAGAACCAGGATATGATGGCGCCTATAACCGCCTGAATCGAGGTGCCATAGAGCACGATGCGCCAGGGTGGGATGCCGGTTGCACCGGTCGAAAGTGCGTTCAGCAGGTGGGGCATCCCGGAGCCGATGACCACGGCTCCTACCAACAGTCCGATGAGCTTGCCTCGGTCCTTCGTGGACCAGGAAGCCATGATCTTCATTGCTGGAGGATAGACACCTGCCATCGCGGCGCCGGTCAGGAAACGGAATGTGAGCGCAGAGGTAGGTTCTGTCGATACGAGCGGGATCAGCCCGTTGACGATGGCGCCGAAGAGGGCGCTCACTGCGATGAGTTTTGGAGCGGAGTACTTGTCAGCCAGATTCAGGATTGCGCTGATGAGCGCTCCTGCAACGAATCCGATCTGAACCGACATCGTCATCCAGGCCTGCATCGATGAGCTGAGGTCCCACTCCTGGGTGAGTTGCGGGATAACCGCTGAGGCTGAAAACCAGAGGGAGAGTGACAGCAGAGTCACAATCGAGAGAAGGGTGATGTTTCTGGTTTTCATTGACTCGGTTCGGGTTGGCCGAATCTACGGGATTGGGGGGTGGGCAAAAAGGAAGCGGCGCGGCGATATGATCGCCGCGCCGCTTGAAGTCCCTTAGAGAGTTAAACCTCTAGTCGTCGTCTGCATCCAGGATTTCGTCGAGGCGGGCCGAGAGATCTCTGAGATGAAGGCGGGTCATCGAGTCGCGGGTGCGTGATGCTGCGCGGTCTACCAGGGCCTTCGTCGTTTCGAGTTCGCCGCGGACGAGCATCTTCAGATCCGAATCGTCTGCATCGACACTCTGGAAACCTCTGGTTGCCAGGAAGCCGACGGCATTGAAATCGAGATCCATCAGGCGTTCGAGCGAAGACACGTAGCCGCGCTGCAGATTGCGTCGGTAGGAGTCAATGGCCCCTGAGCTCGAGAGCTCAGAGAAAATGGCTCCTCGCATATCTCCCATGAGATCGGTGACCGTGTACTGGTCACTTCCCCACCGTGCTTCACCCTCCATCATCCGAGCTAGTTTCTGAGGATCGAGCAGGCGAGTAATGCCTCCGACCTGGTAGCCGCGGATACGGTTGACGATACCGCCATTCTCGATGCGCTGAAGAATGTCCTCGCGAATCATCCACTTAGGAGTCGTGAACACATGGTCCGCAATCCATTGGACTGCACGAGCCTGGCGCTCTTTAGGTACAGCCTCGTAGACCGTGCCGTTCTGATCCGTTGTCTTGAGTTGCTCGTAGACGCCGCCAACGTTGTTGGACACGTGACCGATATATCGGCTATACTGACGGCCAACATTGACGTACATCTCTTGCAGTTGGTCGTAGTTCTGGCCATCGTCTTCGCTCCAATCAGCGATGCCGTCGAGGATGCGCTCCAGATTCAGGATGCCCAGGCGAGACGCTTCCATTTCGTCATTTGAAATGTTTTCCGTCTGAACTCTGGGGTCACCGAACCCACTGCCGAACCACATGGCTGGATCGTCTGCACGGTCCTTCACCCACTCATTCAGAAGCAGGTGCTCCTCGTCTGAATTGCGGTCGCCGTCGAACCAGGAATAGGCCCATTTGGTAGCCCAATCATCGTATTCACCAACGAGAGCACTGAACTGCGTGACTCCGTCCTCTGGTTGCGCTACATAGTTGAATCGTGCGTAGTCCATGATCGAAGGCGCGACGCCATGTGTGCTCGTGAATTCAGGGTCACGAAGCTGCTCGACCGTGTAGGCGTACGATGACCCCATATTGTGCTGGTAGCCGAGCGTGTGTCCGATCTCGTGGGCCGATACAAATCGGACCAGCTCGGCCATGACATCGTCGTCGAACTTGGCGCCTCGAGCACTGGGATTGACAGCGGCGGTCTGCACCAGGTACCAGTTGCGAAGCAGCGTCATCACATTGTGATACCAGTTGATATCGCTTTCCAGAATTTCTCCGGTTCGCGGATCGTGTACGTGGGGACCCGATGCATTCTGAACATCTGACGCGTAGTAGCGAAGAACCGAATACCGAGCGTCTTCTGGGCTAAAATCAGGATCTTCTTCAGCAGTCGGTGCCATTTTACCGACGATGGCATTCTTGAATCCCGCTGCTTCGAACGAGCGTTGCCAGTCGTCTACGCCCTGAATGAGCGCTTCGCGCCAGATTTCAGGAGTGTTCTGATCGATATAGTAGACGATCTGATCGACGGGTTCTACCAATTCACCGCGGGCGTAGGCTGCGGGATCCTTGGGCACGAGGCGGTAGCGAGTAATGTAGCAGGTCGTTTCCGAGCGATGCTGCTCCTCGTCGAATTCTGTAAAGCGGACGCTGAAGAGTCCGACGCGTTCGTCGCAGAGGCGAGGAGTCATCGGATCATCCGGTAGTGAGACCATCGACTGCGCCATTTCCAGCGTGATCGAATTGGTCGATCCATTCGAAGGCGCGCCTGTAGCATCGTAGGTCAGGACGTGCCGAACCTCAATGTTCGTCGGAAACGACTTGACCGATTCAATGTAGCTTCTATCGCCGTCTACGCGGCGCACCTTGAGCGACGTGCGGCGAGACGCTTGAAGCCCGAGTGACGGAACGTCTCCTGTAAAAAGGCTCGAAACATCAATAACAACTCCCGTCGTGTCTTCGTTATGGGCTTTGATCTCGAATGCCTTGATGATTGGCTCTAAGTTCGAATTTCGAACGGCCTCGTATATGGGACTGTCTTCGCTTGCACGATTCGAATAACCGACCACGCGCAGCAGGACCTTGTCATTCTTGCGGTCCCAACGGACTACCTGGGTATTTGTCTTCTGCCCGCCGTAGCCAACATTGTCAGCCGTCTTTGCGATGCGCGTTACGAGCAGAAACTCCTTGCCAAGCTCCTCATTCGGAATCACGTAGTAGTAAGTCGCGTCGTCACGGTAGACGTCGAAAAGACCTTCGTCTTTGACAAAATCGTCTTTGATGACTTCTGAGAAGGCTTTGGGGCCCTTTTCCTTGTCTTTATCGTCTGATTTTTTGGACGCATCCGGTTTTGACTGCGCGGTACTCGCGCCCTTGGATGCTGCACAGCCGGCCAACAGGAAGACGGCCATCGAAAGCATCAGTAATATTCTGGGGATCCTCATGGGTATCAAGAATTGAATTCAGAAAATCTGTTACACGAAATTTGTTACGCGGAGCCGATGGTGGGGTCAACTTCCGAGAATCGTCACGGAACCGCGAACAATGGAGCAAAGAATTTAGCCATCCAAGACGCGTCATTCAATGCAATTCGCGCTTTCTCTCACTTCACGGGGATGGGCTGTTACCTAACGGGAGAGTATTCCTTGAGCCGTAATCAGCCGATCTGTCTGGGCAGAAATGTCGTCGAAATAGATAAATGTGGTGAACATATTCTGTGTCTGGGGAATGCCGCCGTCCAGCGCTCGTTGCAAGCCCGCATCATCGACCACGTACCGATACTCGTGCTGCCCTTGCTTCATATTGACGACCCCCTCATACCAACCCCTGCTCCCGTCCCAATCCAGCTGATTTTCCTCGATGGCCTCCCAATTGGAGAAGCTCCCCACTATGTAGACTCTGCCCTGGACGCGCTGCTCATTCGGGGGCACCAGACGCAGAGTGACGTCGATGTATTCTCCAGAATAATCAGGATCAGTCACTGATCGTACACCTTCGCGCACCAGTGACTGCCCATTCAGAAACGGCGCAATGCCCGATGCGCCCAGATTGGCGTAATCTGGTTCGAGCGTGACGCTCCATGGGATGGAGTTCTGATCGACCCGCTCAATCCTACCGCCAGTGCGGATATCCGATAGATTGATGTAATAGTTTGCCGTCAGATGACCGAACGAATTGCGTGGTTCGAGATAATATTGCAGGTCCGGGCGCACGTTCAAAGACGGCCGATCGACACACCGACTTGCCTGATACCAGCTGTTCCTCAGAAAACAGACGGTGTAGTCGAACACATTGGTATTCAATTCAGGTGGGCTGAAGCGAACGAAGGGCTGGATCGAAGAGAACTGGCGGCCTGCTACCAGAACATTGTCCAGTCGCATATCGATTGGTGTCGATTGCTCGGTTACGAAAAATGGTCGCTCGAACAGGACCTCGTCTTCCATTCCCTGCTCCGTCACACGCAGGATATAGTTGCCGCTGAGTCGAAAGTCGATGACAGAATTGGGAAACTGGTACTCGTAGTGCACATAGTCCACGTACGTGGCCTGGCTCTGCCGGTAGTCCATTATGTCATCACGATGAAAGATGCTGAGGTATTCGGCGGCGAACAGATCTCGCTTCCAATTCCGGTCCGCATGATAGAAATACACCGTCAGTGGCCGGCCTCGGCTACCCATCATATCGAATGCGAGGCGAAGCTGGAGGCCTGATCCCATCTCAACGATGGGTAATGACGTCTCACCGCTGCCCGCGTGCAACTGGATCGTCCTCGCATCAAGGTTGTCAACCGGCAGCACCAGGCCCTCAGGCTCGGGGATGCGTGCGGGCCGATCATCTGTTGATTCCTCTGTAGCGGCACACGCCGACAGCATAAGAACGCCCGCCAGTAATATCATTCGAAATATTCTTGGAAATGACCTCACCGATCGAGCCATGTGATTCGCTCCTTCCAATTGTTGATCAACTCGCTCATTGCGGGGTCATCAGCGTACAAAACTGCCACCGCGCTTGCAAACGCATCGGCTCGGGGAAGGTCCCTAAGTCCATAAGCCGACTGCATCGCGAGAAAGGTCGCGTAGTCGAGCTCGGTGTGGTCCTGTGCATCTTTTCTGTCGATCAGCACCGATTCAAAAAGCGGAAGAGCCGCGTCGAAGCGATCTGACTCGAAGTAGGCCGACCCCAGTACGTAGCTGAAGGCCCGGCTTTCGTCGGGGCTGAATGCTGCGCTCAGCCGGTAGGTCTCAAGAGATTCTATCCGGTCCGAGAGCGGGCCGGGCCTCGCCAGGAGTTCGATGGCGCCAGCTAGACCAAGGAGCATTTGTCGGGCCGCGACAGCGGCCCGTGAACGGTGCGCAGAGGTCGAGAGCAGCTTCTGAACCTCGGCGAACGAGGCGCTCGCTTCTTCATCATTGCCAATAATGGCTGCGTAGTGACCGCTAAGCAGCCACTCTCTCATATTTCTGATTGAATCAGGACGGGAAGAAAGGTAGCGGGCCGCGTCAGGAAGGTGATCCTCCTCGAGACTGATTTCGGCCCGAAGAAGAGCAAGCATTTCGAACGCCGGGTCGTCCTTTATCAACTGACTCAACTGGTCCCGTGCCTCCTCGTGCCTCCCTTCTTCTGTGAGTCTGGCCGCGCGCAGGGCGGCGCGCACATCGGGCGGCGTGTAGTGGGGACATGTGGTTTCGAACAGCGAGAGAACGGAAAACTGCCGCGCTGCGCGCGAACCAGCATCCGGATGTTCGACAGTTAGATGAAGCAGCATATCCTGCCATTCTTGGGCCAATTCACCGACTGATTTTTGGTAGGTGTCGGAAAATGAACCCGCCCGATACGCCTCTCTGAATGCGTCTGCACCGTACTCTTCGAGCAAATAGTGGACGAATGAACCCGTGGTCGTGTACGAAACAGCGCCCCTTCCCCCCCAAAAGCCAAGAGCCGAAAGACTTGCTGTGACTCGCTGGCCAACGGTCCAGACAGAATCGCCCTTGGTGGACCGCTCAAAGGCCGCAACCAACTCATGCGGTGTTGGCCTTCCGTCGGGTGGTTCGAGCGCGACTGCGAGGCCTTCTACAAGCCCGATGGACGTCGAGGCCCGAATGACGGGCAGGCCGAACTCTCTTGAAAACACGTGGGCGAGTTCGTGAGCAAACACGCCATAGAACGAATCCATCGTCACGTGAACCTGTGGATCAGCAAGCCACACGGGAGCTACGCTCGTATAGCGCGCGCCCCTCATGCGGGCGCGCGCCTCGACATCGGGATAGACGTAGGAGATCACTTTGGAAGAGGGCTCGACCCCGAGCTTCCGCGTGAGCTCTACATATCGGAACTCGTGCTCATCCAGGAGCCGCGCAAGGGAAGATTCCGACAGTGACTCATCGTCGAAAAAGACGTCGAAATGCTCCGTGGTGGCTACGCCTGAAAACGAGCCTTTCAAAAACCGGGAGGGTGTATTGATACCCAGCGGGCCCGACCAGACGTATGCCGAACCGATCGAAAGAACCAGGACGAGCGCCCACACCGTCCGCCGCTTCAGCAGACATAAAAACAGGAGCGACCACAGCAGAGTGAGGCCCCGAAATACAAACAATCCAGGCCGAACTACCAGTTCCACGTCATATATCGGCCCCAGAATGCCCCCAAAAACATGATTATAGGTGTAAAATTGAGGGTGTAGTCCGATATCGAACACGGGCCCCAGAACGGCGATGCCAACTCCTATCAGAGCCAGCCACAGCGCAGGCCGCGCCACCCGATCCTTCAGCAGACTGGCCAGCGAAACCGAGAAAACAACGGAGATCGGTACGAACAGAACGAAGAATCCCAGTCCTCTGAGATAATCACAGTTGGGTGCCCACACCGCCGAAAGAGTCATCAATCCCCACGGTAGAGCAAGCCAACTGAGCTGCCTTACCAGTGACTCCGAGAATGTCGACCCGGATGAAGTGATCGCGCGCAGGCCGGCGAGGAAGAAGGCCACGAATGAAATGACGGCAGCAGACTCGACATGCAACCGGTCGAAGACAGGCACCAGCCACAATCCCAGACACAGAACTACATAGACGACCGATTCCACGTCCACAATTCTGCCGAGAGTAATGGTTTTCATCCCATCAAATGAAGGTGTAGGAGAATCCGATGGATAGAACTTCCTTCAGCTGCGCCCTATCGCTGATGTCATCGTCAAAAAATACGGCCCACTCAAAGTTGACGTTCAGCCACGAGTTTACCTTCATGTTGAGAATACTCTCCCAGATGAAGTCAGGGCTTTCCGGCTTGTTAAATGCTGCAAAAATCCCCAACGCGGACTTCAGAACCACATTCGTGACGATTTCCTTGTCGAAATTAGTATACGCTTCGATACCCATCTCCAGCCGCATGCTTTTGTCGGGATCAACATTGTAGAGCGTGCGGAGCTGCTCGATCATCACGACTGTTTCCTTCGCACCTATTCCCAGGCGCTGGCTCAGGAACGGCCTGAACAGATAGGTCATGCCAATCGACTGTGTGAACGTGGCGGGAGACAGGAAGTCGGAGACCTTTACCGGCGGCGTTCGTCCGTCCTTGAACGGATTCTTGTCAAAATTGAATCCCGGTGCAAACTGGGTTCGGGCGAGAAGGGCTATGGTGGGCTGAAGCTTATCCAGAAACCCGTCGCCTGTATACTTGAATGTGGATCTGAGGCGAACGAGGTCTTCGGCCTTTCTGAAATCGAGGGTATCCTGTTTCACCAGACCAAACGAGAGGCGTGCTTCATGCTTCTGCATCCAACCGTTTCGGGTGCGTTCTGCTCTCCCGTCCAGGCCAAGACTGAATGCGAGAGTATTGACCCCACCCTCGGCCCAGTTCTGAAATCCAGCCTGTGATCCGGCCAGCTTTCCAATGAGGTTCGGAGCCCACCTGGCCGGGTCCACCTGTTCATTCGTCTGAGCCAGAACTCTGGGAGAAACGAACAGGGTCAGAAGGACAAGAAGAATGAATCTATTCATTTTTTGATCGACGCATACAGCAACAGCGCAGGCAAAAATAAGGACCAAAAGAAAAGGCCGTACTAGAGCAGTACGGCCTTCTCAAAAAACACGAAAAACGGGATTAATCGTTCTTCATATTCTGGACTTCAACTCGAATTTCCTGAGCAACAGCTTTCAGCTGTTGCATGGCTTTGCGGACTCTCGTACCCGCCGCTTTATTGCCCTTATCGTAGAACTTATTAAAGTCGTCTTCCACACCCTCTACGAAGCCTTTTAGATCGGCGAATCTACTCATTGCGATTCCTCTTGGGATAGATGTAATCTGTGTAACGAGGAGTGTGAAGTACACCTCGTGCTAATCAATCCAAAGCTAAGCGCATTCTGGGAGGCTGTCAAGATATAATCTTCCTTTTTAAGCGAAAAAGGGCAATTACTTGTCCACATCTGAAACTTTGACTAAAGAATACTGCCCCGAACAATAGGCCCTAAAGCCAGAATTTACGTGAACTTCAAAGGGCGAAATTCACTGTATTTTGAGCCCGCTTTGACGCCCGATCCAGGACACATGGGAAATAGCATATTTCTTGGATAGATCGCCAAAATCGAACCATTCGGGTAGTGCATTTTCGCTCTTCAACTCGGCTCCAGAGGCTGGCCTATCATCAGATATCGCCTCCTTCATATTCGGCGTAATATGTTGTGACAGATGGATTATCTGGCAGTCATCCGACAAAACACTTGAAACGATTCGGGCCGCGTTGAGGGGCGAAAGATCGACTGGCATCCCTTGCTCGCTGCGGCCGACGGAAGACACGATGAGAACCACTTGATCCGACTCCCAGAGCCCTTTTTTAAACAATTTCGAGGCAATCCAGGCGCCATTTATTTGCTTGAGTAATCCTCGATCTGAACCCAGAAATCCGGCCGTAACCACGCCCTCATCGGTCAGTCGCGCCACCGCGCGCCGATTTCCCGCTCTCATTGATATTTCGTAGCCGCTGCTGACCTTTTCGGAAATATGTAGGGCTCCATCCACTCGTTTTACATCCTGTCCAACCGTCTCCAGCTCCCGTTCAGTATTCTCGGCGGACCCGAGAAAGAGGCAGATCTGGATGTCTGAAATGCTCCTCGAAGCGAGGCCGCGAGCAAGCTGATCCCAGAACATGAGATCTCCCTGAACGTCATAGTCGATGCAGATCAGTTCTATCATTTTCAGACACAAATGGGCGAGTCAGACTTACCAACAAAAATTGATTTCGAGCCGCCGAAAGACCATATTTCGAGCAGCATTTCAGTCGCCTTAATTCTGCTAATTCCTGGCGTTTCCACTACGCCAATCTCGTCATTTTGATCATATGGATTTCTGCCATCTGCACTGTCACACACAGTATTCTCTTCTTGACGGTGCAGCCCGGATCAAACGGCTTGTCGCTCGGGCAGAAGAACTCGAAATGCCAGCACTGGCGATAACCGATCACGGCAATTTGTTTGGTGTTCCAGAATTCTATACCACAGCCAAGCGAGCCGGCATCCGTCCGATAATTGGATGCGAGTTTTACGTCACCGCGAGTGGGATGGCGGACAAGTCCGACAGGGTTCGCTATCACCAGGTGCTCCTCGCCAAGGACGAGGAAGGGTATCAAAACCTGATCAGACTTTCATCGCTCTCGTTTACGGACGGCTACTACTATAAGCCGCGGATCGATCTCGAGACCCTGAGAAAGCACTCGGGCGGTCTCGTAGCAACGACATGTTGTCTGCAGGGGCAAGTTCTCCAGGCCATTCTGAAGCAGGGCGAAGCGGAGGCCCGACAGGTATTCGAATCCTATCTCGACGTATTCGGAGACGATTACTACATAGAAATTCAGAACCACAACATTCCCGATCAGCACCGATGCAATGAGGTGTTATTGCGCTGGGCGAAAGAGTACGAAGTGTCGATTGTGGCCACAAACGATGTGCACTACGTCGACCAGGAAGATTCAGCCGCGCAGGATGTGCTGTTGTGCCTCCAGACGGGAAAGGATCTCTCGGATCCCAACCGGATGCGTTTCGAGAATGATCAGTTCTATCTGAAAAGTGCTGCGGAAATGGAGCTCGCTCTGAAGAACGTGAGCGATGCGCAGGTCAAGGAGGCACTCGAATCAAGCGTATCAATCGCCGACAAGTGTTCGTTTGAGCTGCCGATGGGACAGCTTCTGATGCCGCACTACCCCCTTCCGACTGAGTTCGAGGAAGACACCGATGGTTTTCTGAAGCACCTCGTTTATGAACGGGCGAAACAGAAATTCGGGACCATAAGCGTAGAGCAGACCGATCGACTGGATCTGGAACTCGGGATTGTGTCCCAGATGGGATATGCGGGCTATTTCCTGATCGTGCAGGATTTTACCACTGCCGCTCGTGATCTAGGTGTGTCCGTCGGCCCGGGACGAGGCTCGGCCGCAGGAAGTCTAGTCGCATACGTGCTGGGGATCACCAATGTCGATCCGCTCAAGTACGGTCTTCTTTTTGAGCGCTTCCTGAACCCCGAACGAATATCGATGCCGGATATCGACATTGATTTTGATGATCGAGGTCGGGCGAAGGTTATTGACTACGTTGTCGAGAAGTACGGTCGCCAAAATGTGTGTCAGATCATCACGTTCGGAACGATGGGGCCTCGCTCGGTCATCCGCGATGTGGCCCGTGTTCTCCAGATTCCCCTTCCCGAAGCTGATCGCATAGCGAAACTCATTCCCGAGCGTCCGGGAGTGACGCTGGACACTGCTTTCAAGGAGGTGCCGGAGTTCGGAAAACTGTTGAACGATCCGAACGAGCAGATTCGGAATCTTATGCACTACGCCAAGGTGCTCGAGGGTAGTGCCCGACACACCGGCGTACACGCAGCTGGCGTGATCATTGCTCCGGGAGACGTAAGTAACTACGTCCCCGTTTCTATCGCACGGGGAAAGGCTGGCGCCGACGATATCGTGACCACCCAGTATGACGGAAAGTGGGTCGAGTCGTTGGGCCTCTTGAAAATGGACTTTTTGGGGCTCAAGACGCTATCTGTGATCGATGACGCCATTGAATTGATCAAGCAGACGCATGACATCGACATCGATGTAGACGAAATTCCTCTGGACGATGAGCGGACCTACGAGCTGTTTCAAAAAGGCGAATCCATTGCCATTTTCCAGTTTGAGTCGAGTGGTATGCGGGAATGGCTCCGCAAACTCAAGCCTACAGCCATTAACGACCTGATTGCCATGAATGCCCTCTATCGGCCAGGGCCCATGGACAATATTCCGACCTACATCGCAAGGAAGCACGGACAGGAGGCGGTCAGCTATCCCCACGAAATGCTCAAGCCGATCCTCGAGCCTACATACGGCATCCCAGTCTACCAGGAACAGGTGATGAAGATGGCGCAGGTCATGGGTGGATATACACTCGGCAGCGCGGATATTCTGCGGCGCGCGATGGGCAAGAAGAAAGAATCCGAAATGGTCAAGCAAAGGGCCGTTTTTGTCGAGGGCGCTGCAGAGCGCGAGGTCGACGAGAAGACGGCCAATGAAGTTTTCGACCTCATGGCGAAGTTTGCCGGTTACGGATTCAACAAATCGCATGCGGCAGCTTACTCGATTGTAGCGTTTCACACCGCTTATCTGAAAGCGCACTATCCGGCAGAATACCTGGCCGCCGCCATGTCGAACGAAATGGGCGATACTAAAAAGTTGGCCATCATACTGGAAGAAGCCCGTCATCTTGGACTCGAACTGCTGGCCCCCGACATCAACGCGAGTTCAGCACGGTTTACGGTCGATGGTGGAAAAATTCGATTCGGCCTCCGAGCGGTCAAGGGCGTGGGATCGGGTGCCATCGAAGCCATTGAGGAGGAGCGCAACGAAAATGGTCCGTACAAAAGCCTGTTTGATTTCGCTCGTCGAGTCGATCTGAAGGCTGTCAATAAAAAAGCCGTTGAAAGCCTTGCCCGAGTTGGTGCGATGGACCGGCTGGAGGGACACCGCGCACAACTCTCAGAAGCAGTCGATTTGGCCATGCAATACGGCCAGAAGGCGCAGGCCAACGAGGCGGCTGGCATGATTTCCCTTTTTGGGGAGGCGGGTGGTGACGGCGCTGCGGGACTTGAGCCTTCCCTGCCGGTTGCCGACCCCTGGCCGCGAGCCCGACTGCTGAAAGAAGAACGCGAGGCGGTCGGATTTTATGTGTCGGGGCACCCGCTGGAGGCCTACATAGCAGAATCTCGGGCTTTTGCGTCCGCACAGATCGTGGACGGTCCGGCCATCATTGAGCGTGATGGTCCCGTTGACGATAGCTGGGCGGGCAGAAATAACCGCCCTCTGCATACGTTCTGCGGAATCATCACCGAGGTTCAGCACCGCGTCAACAAATCGGGCAAGCCGTACGCTTTCGCTCAGTTTGAAGACTTTACCGGCCAGGCCGAGCTGATGTGCTTTTCGAACACCTACGACAGGATTCAACGGTACCTGGAGGTCGATGAAATCGTATTGATCAAAGGCAGTCTGGAGATGCGAAGGGGCACGGTCAATGTGATCGCAAACGACGTGATACCTATGTGGAAAGTGCGGGAACAGATGGTAAAATCGTTGGCGATACGTGTGCCCGCAGACGAGCTGTCCAAGGAGCAGGTCGAGGGATTGGAAGAGCTACTTTCCGAGCACCGGGGGACGTGTAAGCTCTACTTCGACCTGATTTCCGAGCGAAGTCCCCACCCAACCCGCGTGCTCAGCCGAAATTTTGTGATCGACCCTAATAACGAGGTGATGCAAGGGCTCTTTGGTCTTTTCGGTCGCCGCGCAATTGTCGTAGAGGGCGAGAGCTGAGCAACTCGAAGCCCCTTTGGCCCTCTTGTACCGTAACCCTATTCCGAACGTGCCGTAATCGACGGCAATGATGTTAGAATTCGATAAAATGCTCCGATCGCTTTCAGTCTTGACATTGATCCTGGTCGCAACCGGCTGTGGGTCTCCTCTTGAGGATTTGCGGCAGCGATATCGACCCGGCTCTCCAAGAGAGGCCTATGTGCTCGGACTCGAAACGATGGGGATTGCCGAGAGCGCGATAGCCAGCGAGTGGGCACTTCAGGGAGATGAAGCGCTCCGCGTCACACTTTCTCCAACCCTTCCCTATCGCGAAGAAGGCAGCCTCCTTCCCACCGAGATAATGGCGTTGGGATACCGGCTGAGACTGGAGCGTGGCCAACAGCTGATTGTCCGGGCGTCACTGGAAAACGGAAATGATTTTTTCGTCGACTTGTACGAATCACTGGATGCCATGGGATTGCCCCTGCGCAGGGTAGCAAGCGCAGATTCCACGGCTGAGCTGAAGCACGACATCGATCACACCAAAGAATATTTTCTTCGCCTCCAACCAGAAATCCTTTCGGAAGGTGGGTTCCGAATTGAAATCAAGACTGACGCTTCGATCATCTTTCCAGTCACCGGCCGTGATACGGGGGCCGTACAGAGCTTTTTTGGAGATTCTCGTGAGGCCGGAAGGAGAAGTCACCATGGTATTGACATCTTCGCGCCCCGAGGAACTCCGGTAATTGCCGTGAGGGCGGGAAGAATCAGTCGCGTGCGCACGGGCGGACTCGGCGGAAGGACCGTGTGGTTGCGTGATAACAGGGGCCACAGCTTCTACTATGCGCACCTGGAAGAACAACTGGTTCAATCCGGCCAGCGCGTGGTTCCTGGCGACACACTGGGGCTCGTAGGAAACTCGGGCAATGCGAGAAACACACCTCCGCATTTACACTTTGGGATCTACAAGAACGGCCCTCACAATCCGTGGCCGTTCGTTTTTTCGCCGAATCTCAGACCGTCTTCTCTACGGGTCGAAAGTCAGTACTTCGGAACGTGGCGACGAACCGCCACTTCCCGGGTCTCACTCCTCCAAGCTCCATCGTCCCGGAGCCTTGCGCTTGCACGATTTGAATCTCCGGTGGACATGCATATTATCGGAGGTACGAGCACGTACTATCATGTTCGCCTGCCTGACGATTCTGAGGGGTACGTCACGGCGCGTGACATGGAACGCACAATAACACGCGACGTCAACTCGCCGATTCAGCAGTCGAGATCTACATTAGGCTCCTAGCCAAATAGAGGGACGCAGAAACCCCGCGGCACTCCACACGTCCATGTGCCGTATGTCGATGCGCATCTTACACATACCTCGCCAAGTTCTTGTGTCCCTCGTTCGCGGATACCAACTCATTCTTTCTCCACACCTCGGCGCATCCTGTCGCTTTACCCCGAGTTGTTCAGAGTACGCGATCGATGCGCTCCGACGGTATGGTGCCATCAAGGGCTTTATCTTGGCCTCCCACCGTGTGGTACGATGCAATCCGTGGGGTGGTCACGGTCACGACCCCCCCGTCTGGTATTCGGAGCGGGAGCGAACAGAATCAATTAACGATGAGTCACAGCAAACACACTGAAATCGCCAAATCTGTTACCGCGCGATGCGCCGTTTTGACGTGCAGTGACACGCGAACAACGGATACCGATACCAGTGGACGATTGATTCAGGAGCAGCTTACTGCTGCCGGCCATGAGCTTGTGAGCTACGCCCTCATTCCAGATGAAGCAGACGAAATCCGCTCACAGCTCACGCGACTCACTTCTGAGCAAGTGGAGGTTGTGGTAATTAACGGCGGCACGGGCATTTCCAAGCGGGACAACACGTTCGATGCGGTTCAGAAGATGACTGATACTCCCATTCCAGGATTCGGTGAACTCTTCAGAATGCTCTCCTATCAGGATATCGGTCCGGCCGCAATGCTCTCCCGAGCGTCGGCTGGCTTGATCGGAAATATGGTGGTGTTTTCGCTACCGGGCTCCAGAGGCGCGGTCGATCTGGCCATGCAGGAGCTGATTTTGCCTCAGATAGGCCACCTGGTGTCGGAAATCCGGAAGTAAGGAGTCCTTCAGTCCAAAACAGTTCACATCATTCGAAACGAAGAGCGTCGATCGGATTGAGCGAGGCCGCTTTCCGCGCCGGATAGAAGCCGAAGAAAATTCCCACCGCGGCTGAAAATACGATTGCAACGATCACGGTTTCGGTGTTTACGACTGTGTTCCACCCGGTGAACGAAGCCAGAAGATTTGCGCCCCCGAATCCGATGGCGACTCCTATCGCACCCCCGAGGATGCTCATCACGATAGATTCGATCAAAAATTGTGTGAGAACATCCGATCCGCGGGCGCCAATGGCCATCCGTATTCCGATCTCTCGGGTACGCTCGGTGACCGATACGAGCATGATATTCATGATGCCGATACCTCCAACGAGGAGGGAAATGGAGGCGATCGCTGCGAGAAGCATGGTCATCACCTCGGTCGTTCCCTCGGCCGCTTCACTCAGCTGAGCCTGATTTTTTATTTCGAAGTCGTCTCCCTCCCACTCTGCGAGACCGTGAGACTCCCTCATGATGGCTCGTAATTCCTCCTGAGCCTCATCGATGTCGTCCGGCGAATACGTGTTCGCCAGAATCTGACGGATGAAATTCCAGTTCGACAGGCGTCTCTGTACGGTCAGAATAGGAGCCAGCGCAACATCATCCTGATCATTTCCATCGGGAGTCTGACCCTTTTTCTCGAGTACACCGATCACTACCAGCGGTACATTGCGCACCAACACCCGCTCTCCCACCGGTTCTGAATCAGGAAAAAGTTGTTCGGCGATTGTGGCACCGAGGATTAGTACTTTCTTTCCAGTTCGTTCTTCCGATGCGTCAAAAAATCGGCCGGACGTGAGCTCCCAGTCTCGGATCAGGGGATAGTCAATTGTAACGCCATGAATGGTTGACCTCCAGTTTCCGTTTCCCCCCACAATCTGGGTCCTTGTAAAGATTACTGGCGATACACCCGCTACGAATGCAGACTCGTTCCTAATCTTTTCCGCATCCTCCAACTTCAGTCTGTTGAAACTGGAAGCGCCCTGACTCACTCCACCTGACGTGCTGGCGCCAGGAGTGATGACCAGCATGTTGGTCCCCAGATTCTGAATTTGCTCCTGTATCTGAGATTGCGCTCCCTCGCCAACCGCGACCATAATGATAACGGCACCGACGCCAATGATGATGCCCAGCATCGTCAAAAGCGTCCTCATCTTGTTCTTGACAATGCTTTTGCCAGCAACTTTGACCAGTCTTAGAGTTCTCATAATTTGCTTATTGTCGGTGTCAGAGACTGTCTGACATTTCTTCTTCCAGAATTTCCTCTTCCTGTTCAGCAATCAGCTTCTCAAGATTAGCAGCGGCGGAATCCGGCTCTTGAATATCGTCACGGATGATCCGACCATCCCGCAGCTCGATGACCCGTTTCGCATATCGAACCACGTCCCCTTCGTGCGTCACGATGATGATCGTAATTCCCTGCTCGTTCAGTTCCTGAAATAGCTGCATGACTTCTGCCGTCGTGCGGCTGTCCAGGTTTCCAGTCGGCTCATCTGCCAGCACAATACTGGGCTCCGTTACGAGTGCGCGGGCGATGGCGACTCGTTGCTGCTGCCCCCCGGACAACTCATTGGGATAATGATCCACCCGGTCACTCAAGCCTACTTTATCCAGAGCCTTGATGGCCGCTTTCCGATGATTTTTTACGCGATTGGATCGATCGTAGAGTAGTGGCAGTTCGGTGTTTTCTGCTGCAGAGGTCCTGGCCAGCAGATTGAATCCCTGAAATACGAAACCAATCTTCTGATTTCGGATGTCAGCCAGCTCGTTCTTTCCGAGTTTGTTTACCTCAATGCCATCGAGGAAGTAGGATCCCTCTGTCGGGTAGTCCAATCCGCCAATGATGTTCATCAGCGTCGATTTACCGGAGCCAGAATGGCCCATAATCGCGACAAGCTCACCTTGCCAGATAGTAACATCTAGTCCTTGCAACGCATGGACTTTCGTCTTTCCCATGATGTAGGTTTTCCGAACGCTGGAAACCTCTATTACCGGGGGAGCTTCACTCATCTCTCTTCGACTTAAAATAATGTTCTTCGTATTGAAATATTAGATTTGTCTAGAATCCGCCGCCTCGACTGAAACGACTGCCGCGGCTTTCCGTGTTCCGACTGAAAGGATTCTGGAATGCGCTGGCCACTTCGGACATGGTCACACCGGAGATGATCTGTAAGCCGGATTCGAGATTTCGACCAATTACCTCGGTCTGGGAGCCGTCTGTGATGCCGGTCCTGACCCGGGCAACCATTATTTGGCCGTCGTCATCGAGATACCAGAGAGTGGCTGAATTGGATCGACCGCCGCCTTGCCCGCCACCAAATCCACCAGCCCCAAATCCACCCTGGCCACCCTGGCCAGCGAAGCCGCCCTGGCCACCCTGGCCGCCTTGACGAGCTTGACCGCCACGATCACCACCGCCCTGCTGGCCCGCACCCGTTGAATCGCCGCGCGATTCTCGCATGGCTTCAAATCGCGCCATCAGGCTAGCCATCATCTGCTCATTGGGACGAAATCGAAGCGCGGCGTTCGGGACCTTCAGGACATCAGCTACCTGCTCAATCAGAAATTCTACTGTAGCAGTCATTCCGGGCAGAAGTTGCCCATCAGAATTGTCGACGTCTACCACTGCCGTGTAAGTAACCACATTTTCCTGAATGCTGGACTGGAGGCGAACCTGCCGAACCTGACCGTAAAACACACCTTCGTCATAAGCCTGAACTGTAAAGCGAACGGTTTGGCCTTCCTTGATCAATCCAATATCACTTTCATCTACCGAGGCCAGAATTTCCATCCTGGAAAGATCATTGGCGATCAGAAAAAGCTGGGGTGTGTTCAGCGATGCCGCCACCGTCTGGCCTTCGTCTACATTTCGCTCGATAACTACTCCGCTTATAGGCGAAACGATTGTGGCATAGCCGAGATTTCGTTCGGCTCGTTCCACACCAATTTCGGACGATACGATACTGGTTTTGGCCAGGTCCAGATTGTACTTGACCTGGTTGAACTCCACTTCGGTCGAAAAACTTTTCTCGAAAAGATTTTGTACGCGGTTGAACTCCGTCTGGGCATAGTCAAGCTGGGCCCGGTTGCGGTTCAGCGTTGTACGCGCATCTTTCAGCGAACTGGCGAGAAGGGTGGTGTCAATTCGTGCAATAATCTGCCCGCGTCTGACACGATCATTAAAATCGACATAAATCCGGTTTACAATCCCTGACACCTGCGTTCCAATCTGGACGGTGGTAACAGCACCCAGATTTCCGGTCGATGCGACCACAGATTCCAGGTCACCGGTCTCAAGCGTGACGAATCGATATTCCATCCTGGATTCGGCTTCGGCGCTGTTGGTGTACCACACCACCCCGACTACGACAATCAGAACTACTGTAAAAGCGATAAGTTTTTTCATTTGGCCATGCCGATCGTCGGCAAACTGAGGATTTGTTAGTACTGAAGCCTGGTAACAGGCTCTAATTGGAGGCCGATGAGTCGGGCCTTGTGGATCCTCGACTCCGCGTGCTGTCGCGTCTGGCGGACTCGGGAAGAGTCGTCATCCGGTCGAGCCATGGAGTGATCTGTGGAATCTGATCTGCACTCAAGATGAGCAACATTTCCTCCTTCAGGGCCTCCATCAATTCGACGCGATGTCGCCTGTAATGTTGGAGGTGTGGGTTCAAGGTGTCTTGATACGCATCGGCCAACTCGCGCAGTGCGAGCTCCTGGGCTTTGTCGGTTGGCTCGATGTATCTGTCGATCATCGAATAAAGACCACCCTGGCGGCGCATCTCAGCTCGCTGCCTGTCTCTCTGGTTGTGAAGCATACTCCAGCCCAGCGCTCCGACGACTACTCCGATGAGAAGCGTCCCGATGAGTACAGATATTGATTTGGAAGACAGTTTCATGATGGTGATATAAGCCCTAGTGGTCCTCTATGGTCGGGTCGTAGGCCGCCGCAACCGTGACTGGGTGCAGGCCCAAAACCATTTCCGTGGTCGACTGCGCAAACTCGTTCGTGCGTGACATTCGAAAATTGTATGCTGCCATGGCGAATATCAGCAACATGCCGGCCACGAAAACTGGCCGAAACCAGCTCATCAGTTCTACCGACAGGTTGTCGCCGTTTGACCAGCTTCTTCCTGTCGATCGGCGCACAGCCCGTACGATGCGTTCCGTCGGCATCGACATCATCGATGCATTCCGTTCACTTTCTATAAGACTGCGAATTGAGTCTACAAACTCGGGAGAGACTTCCGCGGAGTCCGGATCCGGGTTATGTGGTTGATACTCTTTCATGGTCGTGTACATTTGGAGGTGCGACTTTTACCGAAGCACCGTGGCGTCCCCAAGCTCCAATTTGAGTCGTTCTACTCCTCTCTTCAAGCGAGAAAGAACGGTTCCGTAGGGAATGTCCAGGGCTCTCGCCGTTTCCTCTGTGCTCATATCCTCGACAAGTCGCAGGATAATTACCGAGCGTTGTTTTTCGGGAAGACTGTCGATTGCCTGCCGCAATATTCGGCTGTCTTCCTTCGCATCCAGATTTTCATCAGAGCGAGTAGCAGCTGCCAGTTCAACATTTTCGATCGTGGTCCAGGGCTGCAGCCACCGTCTCCGCTTCATCCTTCTGAGCGCATCCAGGCTCTTATTGATCGCCATGCGAACAATGAAAGTTTTTAAGGAAGCGTCGCCCCGAAAAGAGTGTAGCGACTGATGCAGCTTGATAAACACTTCTTGTACCACATCATCCACTTCTGGAATAGCGCCCAACATACCCGTTACCGTCCGGGACACTTCGTCCATGAACCGGTCAACGAGAATGCGAAACGCATTCTCATTTCCTCCGACCGTCCCATCGATCAGCGTCTGATCCGAACTTTGGTTATTGAACGTCAACTCTTCCCTGGATACATCCTTTACGAGATGCAAAGGATACAGCAGAGAAGGCGATATGGAGAGTGCTAGCTGCAATTTAATATGCTATTGGGGTGGCCGTATTCGCTGTCCACCACCACGCTGTCCGCGGTTCCGACGTTGCGCTTCCTGAATCTCCTGGTATTTCTCCAGTTGGTCTGCTGTCAACAAGTCTGCGAGAGCTGTCAACGTTTCTTCTTGCAGAGCGCCCATCTTTTCACGCATACCTTCTCTTCCGCCACCGCCTTGAAGCGACGCGAAGAGTTCCGTCCGCTTTTCCTGTTGCGCCCAGAGAACTTCTTTGACGCCCGGAGCCGCTTCTTCACTCAATTCGAGGGAAGCGATCAACTCGTCGAACGTCGACTCAAACGCTTGTTTCTGTTCTTCGGCAGACATCCGCTGCCGGCGTTGCCCGAACACCGACCCCGCCATCACGACGGTCAGCAGCGTCAGCATCCCGAGCCGATGCATAACTTTTTTGGAGGAGTTCATCACTTATGTCTGTTTTGTGATCATTTTGTTATTAGACGATTCTGAATCCGTTACATTCCATCGAGATCGAGCCAGCCCTCCGTCGCACGTGAACCGATGGAGAGGCCGTGCGTTCGCGAAAATCGCAGCCAGAAATCACCGCCAGTAATCGCAGCCGAAAACCACCGCCGAAATCCACCGCCTACCGTGCCCAGGGAGTTCCGCATATACAATACACTGTCCAATTCGGTTGAACCGATAGAGCCGAGAGAAAAGGATCACTTGACCTTCTACTCCTGTGGCCCAACAGTCTATTCCTACGCACACATCGGAAATTTCCGCTCGTTCATCACCGCAGACCTGATCTATCGCACCGCGTTGGCGCTGGGTTGGGAGGTCAAATACGCGACAAATGTTACAGATGTAGGGCACCTCACGGAGGACGACCTGACCGATCCTGCAGGTGAAGACCGGATGGTTAAGGCACTTCGGTCGAAAGAGGGCGAAGACTTCGTTAACATCTGGGACCTGGCCCGATATTACACTGACACGCTGATTTCCGATTGGCGAAGCCTGAATCTACTGGAGCCGACGGTCAGGCCGCGGGCCACGGAGCACATGCGCGAGCAGATCTCGGCGGTTGAACAGCTGATGGAAAAGGGACACGCCTACGAAACGTCACAGGGTGTGTATTTCTCTGTGAGTTCGTTTCCGGAATATGGCAAACTCTCTGGCAACACCCTGGAGAACGAACTCGAGCAGACCGTTCGAGATGTGGTGGTGGACGAAGAGAAAAAAGATCCGCGCGATTTTGCTCTCTGGAAAAAGGACGACAAGCACCTGATGCAATGGTACAGTCCGTGGGGATGGGGTTTTCCGGGTTGGCACATTGAGTGCTCGGTGATGGCAATGAGATACCTCGGCGACGAAATCGATCTGCATGCAGGAGGAGAGGATCTCATTTTTCCCCACCACGAATGTGAAATAGCGCAGGCAGAGTCGTTGACGGGTAAGACGTTCGCAAAAACCTGGGTGCATACGCGTTTTCTTAAGGTTGAGGGTGAGAAAATGTCCAAAAGCCTGGGCAACTTTCATCTGGTCCGGGATCTGGTAGACGCTGAAGATTCGGGCGGCAAAGGAATCGATCCCCTGGCATTGCGCATGACATTGCTATCGGGCCACTACCGGAAGCCTTTCAACTTCACAATGAAGACGCTGAAAGCGAATGTCAAACACCGCGAACGACTGCAAGAAGCAATCGCTCTCGTTGGCCATCCGGCGGAAGACGGGGCCGAATACTCGGGTAACCTGGGAACGAGCTTGTCAGAGAATTACTCCCAAGCCCTGGATGCGATGACTGACGACTTGAATACACCCTCTGCCCTCGCCGCCTTGTTCGGCGGGACGAAAACGATTCTTTCCTCATCTGTGGGTACGGATGAAGCGGATCGAGCTTCGGCGCGGAAGTGGTTGTTGGATATGAATAATCTCCTTGGAGTAGTCTTCAAGAACACGGAGGATGATGCCGGGGACAAGGTGGATCCCCTGGAGGCCGTCGTCCAACCGCTGTTGGAGGACCGTACGAAGGCCAGAGAAGAAGGGAATTGGGCTCGTGCCGACGAAATTCGAGATCAGTTGACTGAGATGGGCGTCGAAATCATGGATACACCGGATGGCGCCAGGTGGAAGAGAATGGGGAAATTATAACTGTATGGGATACGGCAAAACACTACTCGACTATGGCTCGCTGGAAGGCGGATTGGTTCGCATGATGGAGCGATTCAAGACAGAAGGCAGCATGACTGGAGACGAAACGGCAGATCGATTTTTGATTCAGAACGCAGACGCGGCTTTGATCGGGATGCTCTTCGATCAGCGGGTTCGTGCAGAGTACGCTTTCACTGGAACGGTTCGCCTGCGGGATCGACTTGGCCATTTCGACATGCCGAAGATGGCCGCGATGGATCTTGAAGACCTCAGAGCCCATTTCGCAGCGAAGCCCGCTGTACATCGTTTTACCAACGTCATGGCGGAGAGAACGCACGCAATCGCGGGAATCGTCGCCGAAAAGTACGATGGTAGTGCGGCCAACATGTGGTCTGAAGACATTCCCTTCGACATCATCCAGAAACGACTAATGGAGTTGCCTGGATTTGGAAAAATGAAGGCCCATAAGATGAAGTTTGTCCTACACTACTTCGGACATCGGGATTTTTCTGATTCGTCATCCTGATCCCTCAGTCCGTCGTCCATTCAGAGCCGCTCAGCCGTTCGAGCCGCCTGGTTGTTCAAGAAGCCTGGCCTTTCAGGCCGCCGACAGTGCAGAAGCCAGTTCGAGGAAGTCTCCGTCGGTGACCGTCAGTGGTTTGATCACGAAGTAGTTTCCGGCGCGATGGATATCCAGGCCAGTGCGTTCCAGAGAGGAGTCGGAAGAAAAGGTCTCCCAGGCAATGTCGACCGCTGCATCAATCAACTCGGCCGGATTCCACTTGCCAGAGTGAGAAAAAATGGAACGTTCCCAGGCGATTGCTCCGCCCGGTACACTGCGAACATATTTTTCTAAGTATTCGTGTGCTCCCATCATTTGATCCTCCACCGAACCTGTCAGTTCTCCCGATTCGATTTCTTGGCTTTCCATACGATTGTTATCGTCATTTTGCTGAAAAACAAAAGGCAGCAACCCACTTGGGGTACTGCCTGGTCGTAGTTCAAACGACGTGCCATAGATGCGGAGGCCCGGGCGCATCCGACTGAACGGTCATAAAAAGGGGCCGAACCGCATCAGCGCCGCCAGAAGGCGGGAACAAAGATGATGATTGCTGTAAATATTTCGAGCCTTCCTGCCATCATGAGGAATGAAAGCATCCATTTTCCGGCCATGGGGATGTGTGCGTAGTTCTCAGTGGGCCCCAGCGTGCCGAAGGCAGGCCCAACGTTTCCTACACTGGACACGGTGGCCCCAAAAGCGGTCAACAGGTCAAGTCCGAAAAAGGCCATGGCCAGTGTTCCGACTCCAATCAGACCGAGATACAGAACGATAAAGGAAAGCACGTTCTTCATCACATCCTGCGAAACGACGCGATCTCCAAGTCGGATAGGGATGACCGCTTGAGGGTGGATGAGTTGTTTGACCTCCTTGAACGAGTTCTTGAACATGAGGACGTGCCGAATCACTTTAACTCCTCCACCAGTTGATCCGGCCATACCTCCAATAAAAAAGCACAGGAAGATGACGCCCACGACGAGCGGTGGCCAGATTTCGTAGTCGACCGTGCCAAAGCCCGTTGTCGTGATGATGGCCGCCGCCTGGAACGCTCCGTAGCGAAGTGCTTCGGCGACAGATGCGTATCCTTCAAAGACGCCATCCCCCTGAAAACTCGGTAGATAAGCCAGCACCGGCGACCAGGTGCCAAATGTTATCAGAAGGGTAGCTACGGCCATGATACCGACATACACCCGAAATTCGGTATCTCGGAACACTGTAATTGTTTTGCCGCGAAGCAGACGGTAATGGAGCGCGAAGTTGACACCAGCCAGGAACATGAAGACGGTGATCACCCACTCGATATAGGCCGATCCAAACTGCCCGATCGAACCATTTTTGGTCGAGAATCCACCCGTCGCCATGGTAGCGAATGCGTGATTGACGGCGTCAAAGGGACCCATGGCCGGCATCAGCAAGAAGATTTCAGCCACCGTGATGCCAACATAAATCAACCACAACCGCTTTGCGGTTTCCTGAACGCGCGGCGTAAGCTTGTCGGCGGAGGGCCCGGGGACTTCCGCCTTGTAAAGCTGCATGCCTCCAACTCCCAGTAGCGGAAGAATGGCCAGGGTCAACACGATGATCCCCATGCCGCCCAACCAGTGAGCGAGGCTTCTCCAAAAAAGAAACGCCTTCGGGATTTCCTCGATGTCTGGATTCCCGCCTCCACCAAGAATGGTTGCGCCTGTCGTAGAGAACGCGCTCATCGTCTCAAAGAATGCATCCGTGTACGACTCCAGAACACCACCCAGAACGAAAGGAAAGGCGCCCACGATCGACAACACGACCCAGGCAAACGCTACAATCGCGAATCCCTCTCTTATTTGGAGCTCACTCCGTTTTTCATCCCGCCGGAACCAGGACAGCAATCCCAGCGCGATAGATCCCACCGCGGTCACTCCAAATGTCCACCACTCGGGCTCACCATAAAATAGAGCGACCAGCATGGGCACGAGCAACGCCACACCCAGGAAGAGAACCAGGATGCCGAGAGTGAATATGACCGCGCGAATATTTAAAACCATGGGTCAGTTCGCGAACAGTTGCTCGGCAGCCTCCAGTGTACCTGGAAGAACGAAAATGTAAGCTCGGGCCCCCGGAGTGATGTGTGTCAGACCCGTGGCAATTTCGAGATCACTGCCCTTGATCACGGCTGCGATGAGTAATCCCTCCGGAAGATCAATATTCATGAGAATGTCCTTCGTGATGACAGACATCGGCGCTGCCTCAATCTCCAGTATTTCGGCATCCAGGCCGTGCACATTGGCGACGCTTCTGACGTGTTTTCCTCGCAGAAAGCGGATGACCTCCCGGGACACGGCCAATTTTTTATTCACCGCCGCGTCAAGGCCGATGGACTGACTGATCGGGATATATGCTCCGTTGGAGAGAAGTGCCACCGTTTTACGTACCCGTAAATGCTTGGCCAACAAGCATGTAACGAGATTTGACTCCTCATCGTCCGTCACGGCTACAAAGGCGTCCATTTCGGAGAGGCCCTCGCGTACCAGCAGATCTATATCGGTGCCTTCACCATGGATAACAAGGACAGAACTCAACTCCTCTGCCAACTCCTCAGCTCGCGCCCGGTTGGATTCCACGAGCTTGACATTTTTGTCTTTTTCCTGGCTGAGCTGTAGAGCAACCCTGGCGCCAATGTCGGTGCCACCCAGAATCATTATGTCTTCCAACTTCTGATCGGATTTTCCGAGTAATTTCAGGACAGGCGGAATATCCTTGGGTCTGGCGAGAACAAAAATCTGATCATTTTTCCGGAGGCGCTCGCGGCCACCAGGCAATATGGTTCGAATTCCGCGCGCGATGGCCATTACCCGGAATTTGATATCTGGAGTATCCGATACCAGGTCAATTAAACTTCGGCCGATAGCTGGACTGTCGGGATCCAGCCTGAGGCCTACCAAATGGAGCCGATCGTCAGCCAACATGAGGACATCCGTCGCACTTGCACGCCGAATGAGCCTTGTGACCTCTGCCGCAGCGCTCTCTTCTGGATGGATAATCAGATCAATACCAAAATCAGAAGTCTTCAGAACCGTCTGTTTTCGTGACAATTCCTCGGACCGAACTCTGGCGATGGTCGTTTCGACGCCCAGACGATCCGCAAGCATACACGCGATGATATTGACCTCATCGATGGCTGTGACCGCTACAATGATGCGCGCGTTTTGTATTCCCGCTTCTTCCAAAACAGCCGTCGAGGTGCCGTTACCGCAAACCGTCATTACGTCGAGTTTGTCGTTTACCCGAGCCAGTGCATCCGGGTTGACATCCACAACGACAACATCATGCTCCGCGTGCGAAAGCAATTTCGCCACGTCATATCCGACCACACCTGCACCGATTACGATCGCTCTCATCGATTTGGACTTGTTTCAATAATGTTACTCAGACCGGCCATTGCTGCATCTCCCATGCTTGATCCCAGAACATCCACTCGTAACGTGTGCTGGTCCGGAAAGCATCCACAGCCCGCTCTCGGTGTTCAGATCCGTGCGACTTGGCAAGCCGTTCCAGAAAGGCCATCATCTCGTTCGAATACGTCACAAATGACGGATCTGCATAGGTGCCTAGCCATTCTCGATACGGGTGGGAGTCAGGGATGTGTCCCATCTCCTCGAGAATTCTGATTCCAATATCTGTGTAGAGCCATGGGCAGGGCGTGAGTGCGCCGACGGCTTCGAGGAGCGAACCCTGCCTTGCGCACGTCAACAAATGGTCCTGATAGGCTCGATTATTCGGACTCAGTTCGAGGGAAGCGATATCCTGCGGACTATATCCGAGTAGCTTTCCATACTCATCGTGAAGCTGCCTTTCGACGACAATGGCGAGACGCGCCCCTTCGATAAACCACAGCTTGTCATCCGGCGCAATAAAGCGTGTTGACAGAATGCTGCAGGCGTCAGCGAAAGCTTCCAGATAGCGCGCATCCTGCATCTGGTAAAATCGGAAGCGTTCCCTCGACAAGGTCCCGTCGATCAGGCCTTTCACAAAGGGATGATCGAAAGACGCCTCCCATTGACTGCGACATGCCTGGAGGCATCTCGCGGCGAAGGGAGGAATCTCAAGCTCCACGGAGGATTGGTCTTCTGAATCGAGTCCTGCCTGGATTTCGAGCGAACGATTGGCCGGCGAATCAGTGTCGGGCAACTCATCAATGTCCGGAAGAGGACTTTCCATATAAAGAATTTAGACGAACAACGATAACCGATCCCAAGATAGTTATGCGGGAAAGGGCGGTCAATTGCAGCCAGATCAATCAGGATGTGATCCGTCCGGGGAATCAGCAGCGGATTCGGGCTCTTGGGAGGCTTTAGAGTCTGTTTCAGGGTCCGAACGCTCTTCAGACCGGGTTTCAGAAACCGAGAGAGGTACTTTTATCCAAAACGTTGTTCCGCTGTTCAATTCGGTATCGAATCCAATCTCCCCATCCATACTCTCGATGGTTCTGCGTGCGATTGCCAGACCCAGTCCTGTGCCGCTCGTCTTGGTCGAAAAACTGGGCACGAATATCTTTTCCCAAAGGTTTCGAGAAATTCCTGAACCATTGTCCGAAACCCGGCCCAGTACCCATAAGACCCCGCGCACATCGGTCTGCAGGTTCGTCGAGACGCTGATCTCGGCCATTCTGTCTTCGGGTACGGCTTGAATGGCATTTTTGAGGAAATTGACGTACACCCTTCGAACGGCTTCCCGGTCACCAGACACGATCAATGCGGTTGGATGAAGCTCCATCTCAATATTGACATTGTCTTCGGCCTGCATCAATTCTACCGCCTCGGCTATCACGTCATTCAAGTTTACCTCTTCCCGGATATGCTTCGGCATTCGCCCAAACGAAGAAAACTCGTTCGCGATTCTGGCAAGGGTATCGATCTGTTCGATGAGGGTGCTCGTAGTCTGGGAAAACTTTCGGGAAAACTTGTCATCGTCCGAGCCATCCTCACTCCTTCGATTGAACGCGGTACGAAGGTGCTGAATCGACAACTTCATGGGTGTCAGTGGATTCTTGATTTCATGGGCAACCTGGCGGGCCATTTCTCGCCAGGCCAGTTGACGTTCCTGTTGCCCCAGAAGATGTCTACTCTCCTCGATCTGATCCTGCATGGTGTTAAAGGAATCGACCAGATCCGCTATTTCATCTCCCGTGTCTACTTTCGAGATACGCTCGAAATGTCCCGCCGCCACAGCCTTGAGTCCGGCTCGAAGCTGCGCTATCGGACGTGTCAGGGCATTTGCCAGCAGCGATGCAGTGACCATGACCACGAGAACAAGTAGCAGGAGGGCTCCAAAGAGATAGGCGACCGTTCGTGCCCGCTCTTCTTCAATACGCTCCTGCTCAGGCAGCGTCGGAATGGAAACGACGTAGTGAGGGATTCCTCGCTCATCCGTCAGCGCGATGTAGCCAGCCTTATAGGCAAACGTGCCCAATTTCTCTTCAACGGTGATGAATCTGAATCCTTTGAAATAGAGCGCTTCATACGCTTCGATGGGCAGTCTCCGTTCGATCAATCGATCGCGGATTAATTCCGGTCGGGACGCTTGTTCAACTTCGAGATTGTGATAGACATTCAAGTCGAGTCCCACCCGCGCCGCCAGAGAATCCACGCTGATGCGATCCAGAACTCGATAGGGTAGCTCTTCGCCCCTCGTCTCGAGATCGAGTGTCTGTTCCACTCGTTCCAGATGTTGCCTGAGCCAGGATTCGATGGCCTGCTCATTTTCCTCAGTCACCACGCCGAGTCCAACGACGCCCATCGCGACAACCGTAATAATGCCTACGGAAAAGAACGCATTCAGAACTTTATCCCGAAACTGGCGAACATCCGGTTGAAGGGATGGATTTCGCAGCCTGAAGAAAAGGCCGCCGAAGTAAAACGGCATCGCCAGAAACAGGCCCGCGACTACAATGCGCAATAAATGATAGAGCTGGTCGAACACGTTGGTCGTCCGTCTACGGACAGCCGTGACCCCAATTCCCGCATTTTGCTCGAGACTTTCTTCCACACGGTAGAAGGTCTGATACTCCCGATCACGAACCGATTCAAGAGTCCATAAATCCGTTTCTCCTTGCAGACTGGCGGTCACGTTCCGATCCAGAATTGTTCGCCCGAAGTTTTTCCCTTCGGTTCGAACCAGGACCCCGTCTCTGAATTCCGCCACCGACAGGTCGGAATATCTATCGCCATAATACCCGCCGGGTGCCAACACCTTGGGAAACGGTGAGGCGGCCGAACCCGCCAGGGCACGCTGTTCAGCCAGCACCAGAATGAACCCATCGCCCCGCAACAGCCGAAAACCGGCGTATCTGAATCGATTCTGGTCCTTCGATCCCGTCAACTTTTCGATCATCGACCCGGAATTTCCAAAGTCGTCGTACATCGCCGTAAAAAGATCAAATTCCGATTCATCGGCCGCATCCTGCATGGCACGAGGCAATCTGCGGTTGAGGTTGCTGTACCTCCCCTGCACGCTCCCGTCGTCGTCGAAGAGCGTAATTGTTACATCGTAGCTCGCCAGCGCCGTCAGAAAAGTGCCTTTGGTAACAGATCCCACCAATGAGTCCATCCGAGAACGACGATCGAAACCCTCGGCGCCCGGCACCAGGTCCAGATTGTCACCAAATTCGTCCGAATGAGCGTCGCCGAGGACCTGCGAAATGGCAAACATCACCCGGGAATCGCGATCCTCGAGAAATGACTCTGCAGCATCCTGCATTCTCAACTCAACTTTCCGATTCGAGCTCATCTCAAGCATCGGAAAGAGCACCATCGATGTTACGATGATCATGGGAACGATTCGCCTTAATACGACGATCGGAGATCTGCGAGTTGGTTGAATGGGTCCGATGAACGCAGTGACATACGTCACCGATACGACGATGATAAATATTTCGACGGGCAGAAGATTTCCGACGGGTCCAACGAAGGAAATCAGCGCCGATATCACGGCTGCCGTAACCCCTACAATGAGAAGAAGGCTGTTTTTGGAAGGTAGCACATCGAATGGAACGTGCAGGGCCTCTGTCACCAGCCAGAGAGATCTACCCCCCAGGAGAATGACAGAAAACACAAGTAGAAGTAGTGCGCCGAACACCACGAGAACAAGTTGTTCTGGCAGCAGCCCGGAGCGAGCAAACAGATCCAACGTACTGTCAAGCACCGCATGCTGGGCAATCTGAAACAGAATGGCGGCAAGGAAAAGCACTACGATCTGGTGCAGAACAATGCTCGTGACCACCCGAAGTGAAATCTTGGAGCTTGTGTATCCAAGGATGGATTGTATCCGTTCTCTCAGCGGGGCTGACAAGCGGAGTATCATCAATGCTCCCAGAGAAATGGCTAGCGCGGTGATGAACAGGTCTCCGATGGTTCGCAAGCTCCCGAATCCGAATACAGAAGCAAGGTGTTGGGCGTCAAACAAGGGCGCCAGAGGAGCTTTTCCGGTCTGCCACCGGGACGGAATGTGCGCAAACAGCAAGATCCATCTGGAAATCAGTAAGATCCCGAGATAGCCGAAAATGGGTCCTCTCGCTACCCGTGAGGACCCTTCGCCCGGAACGTATCGCCACAGTATCGACGTCATTCTGACGATCACGTAGAAGATCAACATGAACAACCAGAAAGCCAGGACATCCACGTACTGGGCCTTTTTTATCGTTCTCCACGCGGCCAGATTGGCGTCTGTTATCGATACGCTGCCGACCGGAAAATCCAGAGGCGATCTCAAAAAATAATCGCCTTCAACCGAGGGCCGAACCGCCAGGCCGAAGGTGAACGTTACCGTCCGTTCGAGTTGGCGAGACCACTCTTCATCCCACGTATAGTCTCTGAGGTAGTCATTTTTAAGCGGCATTCTGCTCTCGACGATCTGTCCGAGCCGAATTACACCCAGAACTGAGGTGCCGTCTCGAACGGGCACCCACACGATGACGGCCGTTCTTGACTGGCCATCCAGAACCAGGCTTTCCTGAACCTGAGCCAGAAACCGTTCATCCTGAACGGCGGAGTCCATGGGAAATACTGCGCCTTTCCACGCTGTGAGAGTTGGCGTCGGGTCGTAGAACTCTACAAATTGTCGGGCTTCCAGTCTCAAAGAAGCCGCTTCTTGGACGAGCTCTTCCCGTCCGGATTGGTTCTCCCCCAATTGACGGAATCCGTCGATTACTGATTCCCGTCGCGCGATCTCTGATGCTCGATTTCGCAGGTCCACATATAGGTGATCCAGTTCTGCTTGAATCAGCGTGACTGCTTCCACTCTCTTTTCCGCGGACAAGTCCGAGTGTGCGGATTCAAGTCGGGAGACATCCCAAATACCTCCAATCCAGGTTAACAGGGCTGCCAGAACCAGAAACGTCAGAACCAGGCGAGAATTCCTGGACCACACGGCTTCCAACAACGGGTGACGGGATTCAGCCATCGGCCTCCTCAATCAGCAGCTCTCGAATCTTCCAGACGCCGTTCGAGCCACGCAAGCGCATAAAGATCGGGATCGGTGTTTTCGAGGCCTTTGTCTGGTAAGCACCCTCGAGAAACCACGCGCTAGGCGTCTGGGTAAAGTTGACAATCTTGAACTCATCGGGTGGAAAGTCGCTGAAGAACTCCTTCAGGAGGAGTGTAGCCTGTCCACGAGAGTAAAAACGGCCTTCACCGAACAAGGCGATCTCTACAGAACTGACGGTCTGTCTGGCCAGTCCAACGGCGTCTGCCGACATCATGGATGCCCGAATCTCCGACAATACTTGCTCGCGCGATTGCGCCTGGACACTATTCTCGAGGCCGAGTAAGAGCGTGACTGCCAAGACTATGGACGTAAAGCGATTCATGTCTCAAAAAGTAGCAAGAAATGCGCCCATAATCGCAAGAAAAGCTTTCGGGCCTATTCGTGGCCAAATGCGGCTGGGCCGCGCCTCCATTGTAGGGAATCGTCTACAGGCGTGATCTTTTAAAAGGCCACGTCAGCTCACTGCGTCAGTCTATTTGAAGTAGATGAGGGTGACTCCCGCTCCGCCTTCACTGATCGGAGCCTCCTCGAAGTGAGAGACACTGTCTGTATTGGCGAGATACTCGTGGAGCGCTGAGCGAAGCGCTCCAGTCCCCTTTCCGTGCAGAACTTCTGCTCGTTCAATTCCGGCGGCCATTGCCTGATCTACGAAGGGAGTGATTTCCGAAAAAGCTTCATCCACCCTTCTACCGCGGATATCGAGGCGGATCGAAGCAGATTGAACCCGCAATCCCGAATTGGTGGAGGACGACTTTCGGACCCTCACCTCCTGCTTTGGTTTGCCTGCAACCTTTATGAGCCTGTCGATCTCGGTTTTCATCTGCATGCTGGAGAAGGCGACCAGCGCCTGATCTTCCTCCAATTCCAGAATTTCTCCGACGGTCTGGCCGTCGGTCATCCGGACCTGATCACCAACCCGAATTGGGCCAGCAACCCGTGGCGCTGAGGAATCCTCGGATGCCTTTTTCTTTTTTCGCGACCTTCCCTTGCTTTCACTTCTTTTCGTTTCTTTCGCGAGATTGACCTTTTTCTTTTCAAGCTTTTCTCGCGCCTGGGATGTCGTTTTCCGGTCGGCTCCCGATTCCTTGATATCCCGGATTGTCCTCTCTACCACCCGGTTAGCATCGCGCACAATCGCATCTGCCCGGCGGAGGGCGTCGTCACGAATATTCTGCCGTTCTTCCTGGAGTGACTCCACTCGCTGCTGGAAAATTTCGCGGCGCTCGGCCACATCGCCCTTCATCTCGTCCAAATCGCGAAGGGTTTCGGCAAGCTCGCTGTTTCTCCTCATTAGATCCCCGATAAGAATTTCGGCGCTGGCATGCCCTGACTCCATCAAGTCCGTGGAACGAGAAATCACGGCCGCGGGAAGGCCGGCACGTGAGGCGATTTCGGTGGCGTAGGATGAACCCGGAATTCCCGGTACAAACTCGAAGGTGGGCCTGAGATTGTTCTGATCGAACATCATCGAACCGTTTTGAATCCCCTCTGATTCGTGTGCAAATACTTTGAGAGGACCATAATGTGTCGTCACGATGGTGCGGACCTCCTTTTCATGCAAGGACTCCAGAATGGCTCGCGCCAGGGCGCCACCCGCTTCGGGATCCGTTCCCGTTCCCGCTTCATCGATGAGGACAAGTGAATCGCGATCGGCTGTTTCGAGAATATGGCTGAGGGTCTTGAGGTGAGAGGTAAACGTCGACAGATCGTCTGAGAGGGACTGTTCGTCTCCGATGTCGACGAATATCCCACTGAACAAATCGAATCGGGATTCCTCACCCACCGGGATGGGAAGTCCAAGCTGGGTCATGGAGGCCATCAACCCAACCGCTTTCATCGTCACCGATTTTCCGCCGGCGTTGGGACCAGAAATGATGAGGACGGTGTGATCTTCTCCCAGGTTCAGGGAAAAGGGGACGACCTCTCGAGACGAGTCCTCTGCCTTGAACAGGAGCGAAAGAGCTGGATTTCGGCCAGCAGTAAAGGACACCATTCCCGCTTGCTCTACCTCGGGAACGCAGGCCCCCAGCTCATTGGAGAGGGCTGCTTTGGCCAACAGAACATCGAACCGGGCCAGCTGGTCGACCGAGGAGCCGAGCGACGGCAGAATTTCCCGGATCCTGTCGGTTAACTCAACCCGAATCGCGAACATCTCTCTCCTCTCTTCCAGCTCCAGTTCCCGAACCAAATTGTTGCTTTCGAGACTTGCTGCCGGCTCAATGAACACCGTTTTTCCAGAGGCCGATACGTCGTGAACAAATCCATCCACGCGCCTTTTCGCCTCCACGCGAATCGGAATGACGACCCTCCCGGCCCGTATGGTAGGCTGATCATCTGCAGCGTAGCCCTCACCAGATGCCCGTTTGAGCGCATCGGACGCAGATCGGCGGGCTCTTTGGTGTGCACTGACCAGATCTCGTCTGATTTTCCGCAATTCGGATGACGCCCCATCTTTGAACTCTCCTGATTCATCGATGGCCGAAAAAATCGCTTCAGATGGAGAATCGACTGCGGACATTCCCTCAAGTATGCCATTGATAAGCGGATACTTGTCCAATCTGAGGTGAAAAAACCGCTCAACATGCGCGGCCAGATTGAGAAACAGGCCAATCGAATAAATCTCGACAGTATCCAGAGCAGATCCTACTGGCGGTACTTTCCCGAGGGACCGAGCGACATCAGGAAGCCCGTTGAAGTGAAGCGGATCATCAAATTCGAGGCATCGCTGCAGTTCTGCAACGGCCTCGAGCTCACTCCGAACTTCCTCGACTGTATCAAACGTTAAGAATTCCGTCAGGCGAAACCTGGTCCCCTCCCCGGAAAGGTGTTGGGCCAGTCGTGATAACACCACATTCAATCCCAACTTGTCCGCACCCTCTGAAGGATAAATCATCACGTTTCGAATCCTTTTCTCAAGTCGACACTTCGCTGTGATCGCCGATGTTCAGCACACCGGTGAACCCCTCAACGCGAGCACTCCTGCCGACGAGGGAGTCCGACAGATTTGAATTTGAAATGGTCGCGTCGGCGAAGACGATCCCACCCTTCAGCACCGAGTTCGAAATCGTCGCACCGGATTCAATCGATGTTTCCGGTCCAATTTCACCACCGACGATGTGGACTCCCTCCCCGACATATACGGGTTCGTTCACAACGGTCCCTTCGACGCTGCCTTCTGGTACGGGGTGCTTCTCTCGGCGAATAATGAATCGTGTCGTCTCGGCGAGCGCTTCGATGGTCCCGCAATCGAGCCAGTCAGTGACGGTCGCCGTTCGAAACACGCGGTTCTCCTTGAGAATTCGATCGAAGGCGTCAGTCAATTGATATTCGCCTCCGAATCCGGTGATATTGTTATCGAACAGGTACTGGATCGCGCTCCGCAGCAATGATAGGTCACGAACATAGTAGATTCCGATCAGCGCTTCGGTGGAGATCAATTTCTCGGGCTTCTCTACCAGTGCGACAATTCGATCCCCCTCGCGAACGGCAACACCAAATCGACTGGGGTCATCCACGTGTTTTACCCAGGCCACGACGTCGGAATCCGACAAATCGACTCCGGGTTCCATGAAAAAGAGAGTGTCGGCGAACACAACGATCCCTTCTCCTTCCAACTTATCGCCTGCGCATCCCACGGCATGCGCTGTGCCCAGGGCGACATCCTGGACGCCGAATGATACCGCTGCATCGTGACGTTCACAGATGTCAGTCAGGGAATCCCTTACTTCCTGGCCAAAATCGGGACCGAGAATGAAAACTCCTTCCGTGATCGGCCGGGGAAGAACCGCGGAAAACGTATCCACGATTCGTTCCACCATGCTTTTACCGCAAACGGGTAGAAGCGGTTTGGGGGTCACGTTAGAGTGCGGACGGACACGCGTTCCACGTCCGGCCATCGGGATTATCAGCTTCATGTGGTCAGTTGAATTCGAAATAGATTTCGGTCCCCAAGATAGGTCTAGAGAAAAGCACTCACACGGATGATGCGACTAAATGTCCAAGGATTTTGACCGGTTTTTGTTGTCGTATGTGGTCAGTATCCTTGCTCTGGCGACGCGCTGGGTTCTGGCGGATGACGCGCCATTCCAACAATCCCAAACCCCGAGAACATGAGTCAATTCACGCAAGAGGAGCCGGGCGCTTCTACAACGACCTATGACTCCTGGCAGGATGCCCGGATTAAGGACTTGTGGCGGGTATTTCGCATAATGGGCGAATTTGTCGATGGCTTCGAAACGTTATCCGAGGTGGGACCAGCGGTATTCATCTTCGGATCCGCAAGAACCAAGCCCGACCACCCCAATTATTTGCTGGCGGAACAGGTCGCCAGTGCACTCGTCCGCCGTGGATTCGGGGTAATCAGCGGTGGAGGCCCGGGAATCATGGAGGCGGCCAACAAGGGTGCTCGGGAAGCAAAAGGGGTATCGGTAGGATTGAATATTGATCTGCCCCACGAGCAGCAATCCAATCCATACATAGATCCTGAGCACCTCATTGATTTTAATTTCTTCTTCGTCAGAAAAGTCATGTTCGTCAAATACGCGCAGGGATTTGTGGTACTGCCGGGCGGATTTGGAACCATGGACGAACTTTTCGAGGCGCTAACGCTGATACAGACTCACAAATCTACTCCCTTCCCGGTCGTGCTGATGGGCCGTAAATTCTGGCCGGGTCTCCTTGATTGGCTGAAGATCACAATGTTGGAGGCTGGTAACATTTCTCCCGAAAATCTCGAATTATTCAGCGTTACTGACGATCCGGAAGAAGCAGCTCAACTGATCAGCACCTTTTATCAAGATCGGGCGATGACTCCGAATTTCTAATTCTATTGACACATGTGTGCTCTGATGTACTTAGATTTACCCCGATGTGACCTCCCCACAGAGGAAACAACGAGATTTCTCGTGGCGTTGGTGCAACTTCTTGATCTCTCAACGTTCTTTACCCCGGAGCCCTGTACTCAAGAAGTAGCCACCAATACAGAGCTCTTTATCATTTTCGACCAACCAGTAAATACCCGATGACTGTTTTCAGCTCCATGCGGACCGCCATCACGATGACGCTTTGCCTGACCTTTATGGTCGTTCTCAGCGATAATTCGGCCACGGCTCAAGATTATAAAGAGACGTTTAACGAGGCTCGCGAAGCCGCCCTGGCGAAGGACTATCCTACCGCCCTCACGAAGTACACAGATGCCGCTGCAGCAGCAAACGTTGAAGGAGATGATGCTGTAGAAAGGAAGGCACGCAAGACGATCGCGTCTCTAGAATACATTCTTGGCAGAGGATATCTTAAAAATGACGATTTCAACAGCGCTCTCGCACACTTCGACAACGGAATTTCGAACTACCCGAGTTACGCGAAAAATTATCTCGCTCGCGCGAGCACGCTGAAAAAAATGGATCGCCTGGACGATGCCATTACCGGTTTCGCTCAGACGATGGATGTTGCAACCGCAGCCAGCGATACCAAGACAGCTCGCCAAGCTGAAGATGCGATTCGGGGTCACTATGTATTTCTGGCCTCCACGGCACTTAGCCGTAATGGAGCACGCACCTCGGCGACGGATGCCAATGAAGCGATGGATTACATCGTCACAATGCTTCAGTACGTTGATCCGGATGCCGACGCCTTCTACTACATGGCAGAGAGCCAGAAAGTCAAAGGGCAGTTCATGGAAGCGGTAATGAGTGCAGATGAAGCGTTGGCCGTTCATACCGGAAGCCGTACGGACAAAGCAAAAATTTACTTCGTCAAGGGCGAAGCGCTCATGAACATCGGGGACGTACCGGGTGCCAAGGAAGCTTTTCAGAATGCTGCATTCGGCAACTATAAAAATTCCGCCGAGCACTTCATCGAAACGCTTGGTTCCAACTGATTTGCGACAGGTGAACACCCTGTGCAACCAGAATGTTGAAAGCCCGCGGCCGAATGGCCGCGGGCTTTTTTTATCTCCATCGTGTGCCTGCGTATCTTACCTACCTAAGTAGCCTGAAAATCAATGGAGTTCCAAGACATATCAGCCAGTGCTGACGTTGGAAGTGGCACCACACTCGGCCAATTCGTTGTGATTGAAGCGGATGTAGTAATTGGTGACAACTGCTCGATCGGACACCATGTCATTTTAAAGAGCGGAACCAGACTGGGCGAATCCGTGCAGGTTGGTGACCACAGCATTCTTGGAAAGCAGCCTATGAAAGCCGCAAACTCGGCTGTAACCACTTCCGAAGTGCACGCTGGTCCTGTGATTGGGGACCGGGTTTGCATCGGCTCGTCTTCGATAATTTATGCAGGATGCGAAGTGGCTGAGGATGTATTTGTTGCCGACATGGTGACGATCCGAGAACAGGTAACCATCGGACAAAAAACGATCGTGGGGCGTGGCGTAGCCATCGAAAACCGGTGTACCATCGGTAAACTGTGCAAATTGGAGACCAATGCATATATCACCGCCTACTCAACTATCGGAGATCGGGTATTTGTAGCGCCGGGTGTTCTGACGAGCAATGATAATTTTATTGGCCGGACTGAGGAGCGGTTCAAACACTTCAAAGGTGCGATTCTTGAAAAGGGCGCTCGCGTGGGTGTAGGAGCCGTCCTGCTTCCAGGAGTCGTCATCTCGAAAGAGGCCGTGGTCGCGGCAGGAGCTGTCCAGACGAGAGACGCCGAGGAAGCAACGGTACACATGGGTGTGCCAGCCAAAGCTTCCGGACCTGTTCCGAAGGAGCAATTGTTGTCCTCTGAAGATTGATGGATCCGCCAATGGACATTCATATGGTTGACCTCCATGGCCAGTATCTCGGGATTAAAGAGGAGATTGACACCGCCATTCAAGGGGTCATCGACAGCTCGATGTTTATTCGAGGGCCTGCGTTGGCCGCATTTGAGTCTGAATTGTCGGCAGAACTTGACGCTGTTGGGGTTCTCGGCGTAGCGAACGGCACCGATGCACTACAGATTGCGCTCATGGCCCTTGGTGTCGGCCCGGGAGACGAGGTTATTACGGCCTCGTTTACGTTTGTGGCGACTGCGGAAGCGGTTGGATTACTTGGAGCAACTCCGGTTTTCGCCGACATCGATCCCCATACGTTTAACATAGACGTCGAAAAGATTCCGGCACTGATTACGGAAAAGACCAAAGCCATCGTACCGGTGCATTTGTTCGGTCAATGTGCGGATATGAGCGCCATCACGGCTATTGCCGAGTCTCGTGGAATTCCTGTAATCGAAGATGCTGCACAAGCCGTTGGGGCTCAGTTCGAAGGCCGAATGGCTGGCACCATGGGCGATTTCGGCACACTGTCCTTCTTTCCAACTAAAAATCTGGCCTGCTTCGGAGACGGCGGAGCCGTCGTCAGCCGCGATCCAGATCTCCTCGATCGCGCCCGCCTCATCGCAAATCACGGCTCCAGGAAGAAATACCACAACGAAATTGTCGGAATTAATTCGAGATTGGATACGATTCAGGCGGCCATTCTTCGGGTGAAACTGAAACACCTTCGAGAGTACTCGGATGCCCGAAGAATGGCCGCCGACCGATACGATGAGCTGTTTTTGGATATGAGTGAAATCGCATGTCCCGTTCGAGACCAGCGAGGCACGCACGTCTTCCACCAGTACACGGTCAGGGTGGTCGGAAATGATTCGCAGAGACGTGACGCCCTACAGCAATTCCTGAAGCAGCGTGGGGTCCCGTCGTTTGTGTACTACCCCGTTCCACTGCATCTGCTGCCGATCTACAAAGACGATCCGGCCTCCTGCAAGACAGGAACGATGGATGAGACCATTCGGGCTACAAACGAGGTGCTCTCCCTTCCCATGCATACCGAGCTGACGCGGGCCCAACAGGTACGTGTCGCAGACGCATGTCGAGCGTTTTTTGACGGGTGATCGCTTCTGGTTGGAGGTCGAGTAAGAATTGCGGCACATCCCTGGGAGAATCTGTCGAGTCGATGCAAACAATATCCGCGGACAGTCTACTGCGTCCTACGAAGAAGTCATTCGCAGTACTTCTTCAAGAGTGGTCGCGCCCATTTTGACCAGCTCACGTGCAGAGTCGCCGAGCCCCAACATGCCATCTTTTTCAGCCTGTGTTCGAATGGCGTCTTCATCAATCGCATCCCCTGATTCGGCTATCATAGCCCTTATTTCGGGTGTGAAGTAGAGCGTTTCACAGACCGCGCGGCGTCCCTTGTAACCGTTTCCGCCGCAGATCGCGCAACCGGATCCCAGATTGGCTCGATATACGGTAACCTCAGCAATTTCCTCGTCGGTGAACCCAAGCGTCTTCATCATTACCTTGTCCGGATCGGGATCTGCTTCCTTGCACTCTTGGCATACTTCTCTGATCAGCCTCTGAGCAACGACGAGGTTGATTGCATAAGCGATCAGGAATGGCTCTACGCCCATTTTGTAAAGACGACTTACGGCTGCCGGGGCATCATTGGTATGCAGCGTCGAGAACGTGAGGTGACCCGTGTTTGCCAGTTTAATAGCCAACTCTGCGGTGTATTTATCTCGCATTTCCCCTACCATCACGATATCCGGATCGTGACGCAGGATGGCGCGCAAGGCCCCTTCTAGGTCCAGTTTGTTGCTCAATTTTATCTGTCGTACGCCCCTGATGATGTACTCAACAGGGTCTTCCACCGTAAGCACATTCACTTCCTCAGTGACAACCTGGTAGAGCGCTGCAACGAGCGTGGTACTCTTACCTGACCCGGTTGGACCTGTCAGAATCACCATGCCGTGTGGCTGGCGAATGGCCAGGTCGAAACGCTCCATTGCGACATCCAACATGCCCAGCTTGGAGATATCGGTAAGAACCTTCCGATCATCCAGAATACGTATGACTATACTCTCGGCGCGTATTTCCTGATTTGCTGTGGCAATTGGAAGAATCGATACCCGGAATCGAATGAGCGCGCCGTCAATGTCCCTCTGGATAAACCCATCCTGCGCAGAATCGCGATCAAAACGGTCAACATTGGTTGAATTGTCTTTCACAACCGCGAGAAATGCTTCTGGATGGGCCTTGTCTTCAGTATGCCATTTCTTCAGTCGACCATCGATCCTGAAATGAATTTCAACCTGTCTGTTCGGATTCGGAAACATGTGAATGTCCGATACTCCCTGACGAACTGCTTCCATGAGAGATGCTTCAAACAGGTTAATCAGCTTCGAACGGCTGATTTCCGCTTCTAGCGCATCCTCGTCGATTATGGTGTCGCCTTCGTCATACGACATTCCCAGATCAAACGCGTCTGAGCCGTCACTGATAGCATCGAGATACTCGTTCTTACGAGGAAATACTTCCTCATAAGCCTTTATAATCTCTGATTCTGAAGCGTATCTAAGCTCAAAACGTCCCAGGTCGAGGTCGTGCACCAGACGATTGACATCTGCGTTTGTCGGGTCTGGTGTCACGAATACAATTCGTCCCGTTCCCGTTTCAAAATCAATAGTGTGTTCGAACGGAATGAGAAGCATCGCCATCATCTCTTCCTGGCTCCCATCCGACAGCGTTCCCATGGTCAAGCGCACGAAGTCATAATCGGGGCGACCGGGGCCCATTTTTTCATGCTTGAAGGCGTACACTTTTGCCGCAGTCTCGAAGACCATTTCCCGAGATACGCCCGAAAGGTCTGCGACGAGGCGCCACAAGGCGACCATTCCGCCCAGTGATTCGAATTCTTCTTTCGCTTCGGCAAGCTTGAACTCGTCGATCAAGTCATTTTCCACGAGGTGCTTGACGACACGGTCCATCGTCGTGCGAGATCCCCTATCTGGCCTCATTTTACGCGAACGCGTCGGACGGGGAGCAGCATCTGTCTCATCACTATCCACTACAACGTCCTCGTCGAGGTCGTCTTCAGCCTTGAAATCGATATCGACCGGGTCCTCCACATGTTCTGGCTCGAGTTTTTCAAACGATTCGCTTTCAGAATCGTCGATCGAAAATCCTTTTCCGTCCAACCACATCCGAACGTCCGTAAGCAGGTGTTCGACCGTATTTTGTGGAGAAAATCTACAGTCCACTTCAATGGGTGATGACAGTAGAGCCGCCTGGACTCGAGAATCCAATGGATCTGCGGACAATACCACCACGGTGTGTCGGACCGTTTCGAGATCAATATCGAGACTTATTGGCAGCAGACCGACCGAAACCAGCTTCGCCAGATCCGTCCCCGGAAAAATATCCAGCACTTTATCGATGAAGGAACGGGTTGGAGGCGTACTAATGTACTCGTGAAATTTATATCCACGTTCTGAGGCGACAGCAGCCTGAATTTCAACCGAGTTGGCCTCAGGATGAGCTGCAAGAATTCTCCAGAGATCTACGCCTTCCTCTCTTCCACGAATAGCATCGAATACTTGAGACATGGAAACAAGCTCGGATTGAAGAAGCGATAACACAATTTCGTCCTTCACCACGCCAGATATGGGAGAATCTTCCGTAGGCTCAAATCCTTCGTTTAATCCGATGTTGGCCGTAGATTCGAATTCGTGCTGTTCAATCTCGGGAGCATCGGTGTTAATATCCAGGGAGTCTTCCGACTGAACTTCTACTGGAGGATCGTCGCCAATGGCTACCGATTCATCCTCTTCTGGAGTACTCACCTCGGCAATCTCGACTTCGTCAACGAGAGGTTTTTCCTCCTCGCCAATCTCGACTTCGCCAACGAGAAGTTCTTCCTCCTCGGCAATCTCGACTTCGCCAACGAGAACTTCTTCCTCCTCGCCAATCTCGACTTCGCCAATGAGAACTTCTTCCTTCTCGGCAATCTCGACTTCGCCAACGAGAAGTTCTTCTTCCTCGACTTCATTATCGCCTGGATCCTGTTGTTCCAGGGCGCCATATACCTCTTCAAGGGTGAACACTTCTTTTTCGCCCGGAGCGATTGCTTCCTCTCCCACTTCAGCGATGCCTTCCTCTTCAAGTCCCTGAAGTGCCGTCATCATCTGGTCGAGAGAGAGTGCACTCAGCTCGCTGATGGCCTCATCCAAAATCTTCTCCTCGCGAATCGCAAACACAGATTTCTCAGGACCACGATCGGAGGATCTTTGGCCAATTTTCAATTTCGCTTTGTCAAACAAGCGTATGCTCATGTCATTCGTGATGAAAACCGTCTGTTTACATGAAATCGGCTGCGGAAGGAGATATCAGTGCCAGCTCGGATGACAGAATCGTCAGTCCCATAATTGCCAGCGTGATGATCAGAGCCACTACGGTCTGGATCATTTCCACGACCGACCTCAACTTCAAGGAAGTCTCACTTTCGTAATAGTCTGCCATTTGAAAAGCAGCGGCTCTCACGTTTCCCGTTTCAGATCCACTCCGAAATCGGGCCAACGTCATATTTGTGAACACACCGGACGCCTCCATGGACTTTACCAGGTCGGCACCCTGTGCAACCATCATCGGAATGGTGATGGTCTTGACACGGTGCTCCAGGTAATGATTTCCGCTTGCTTCAGCCGCAACCTTGATAACGGCGATATTTTCCCCACTCCCAGAGTAGAGGACGGCGAAGACACGGCAGAAGATCTCAATGTTAAGTTTATGCAGGAGCGCTCCAATCACCGGAATCCGGATCATGAATCGGTGCGTCAAAAAGATGCCCCTGGATGAGGTGAAAAATGCATAAGCTGCACCCCCTATCACGCTACAAACGAGAAGCACCCATCCATAATTCGCATCCATCCATTTCGAAAAATCAAGCGTGGCCACTGTCAACGGTGGCAACTTAATGTCAAAGTTTTCGAATAGACCGGCCGTTTGAGGAAAGATGTACCATATGTACCACACGAAAGCTCCACCCAACGCTAGAAGCGTGATTATTGGAGTTATCATGGCGCTTTTAATGCTTTTCCTGAATTCGTTCTGGCGCTCCATAAAGCGCGCCGTGGCCTCGTAAATCTCGGCCATGTTTCCTGTCTGAGACGCAATACCGAGCATATAGGCGGTAAACTTACCTAGCATATGCTGTTGCTTCATAAACGCTTGCTGAGCCTCCATCCCACCCTTCAAATCCGCGTTCAAGTCTCTGATGACCTGTTTGAGACTCGTCGAGGAAACGTCATTTACAAGCAGGTTCAGTACCTCGTCAAAGGGCAGTTTTTCGTTCAGCAGGTTTGCTGAGAGGCGTACGAACATTATGAGATCGGTCGATGGCGGCTTTTTCTGGAAATCGAATTTTCGCTGCTTGATCTTGATGACTTCAAGACCCATTTTCGTCAGAGCAGAGCGAAGTTCATCTTCAGAAAAGGCCTTCTGCTCCCCATCGATCATTTTGCCGTTGAAGTGACGGACTTTATACGTATAGGTCTCGCGCTTCTCAATACTTTTCGTACTGAACGCGTGTTTTTCAGCCAGTGCATCAACGCGGACACGCGCCTTCTTTACACTAGGAGCAAATACGGTACCTTGGACCGGCTGACCGGCCTTACTGACTCCGTTGAATCTGTATTCTCTAATTGCCATGGCTGCTTATAATCTTATTCGACGGTGAACTCACCGACAAAACTGAGGGCGGTCGAGTCGACCGAATACATATTTACGTAGGTACGAGCTCCGATCTCCGGGAATCGAATGCTTACTCCGGTAATGACCAGGTTTGAGCCCGCGGCCTGGGTGATTTCGTATCTCGCGTGATGTGTTTCCGGGAGCATGTGAATTTTCGCGAGCCCATTGGTTTCGAGTCCATCGTAGGAGGCGTTTCCTCCCGAGAAGGGATCCAGTTTGGATTTCCAGAATGCGGCAGCCGAGGCGATTTTGACATTGCGATCTACGATGTGCTCCATCTCCGACTGCTCCATCTTCTCTTTAAATGCAACGATCCCAGTCACTGTAGCAAGCGCGGCGATGATGACACCCATCACAAGAAGTAAAAGTTGTTGTTGTCCCACAGTATCAAATGGCTGGTTCTACCGAACATCCAAAAATGCTGGCTTCGGATAGATTCAGTATCGGCGTTCCAACCGCTTTCTTAATGAATTAAAGTCCACTCTGGTACCGATTGTCAGGACGAAATAAAGACCATAAAAAAGCGCGGGGGCTTGCTTTCGCATGCCCCCGCGCTTAATGCTTTCCTTTCGTGACCGAGGTCACGTCAGGCTGGTAAGATCGCTAGACTTAGTTAATAGTCGTTGCGATGCTTCCAGGAGTCGTACCGGTTACCAGAACGACTACAGTATTCATCGCTGCACCTGCAGGATCAAAACTGGTCGCGGTAATCGTTAGCGTTGCACCTGCAGAAGCGATATCATACACGCCATTGAGGTTTTCATACTGATCAGCTGCAGCTGCGGTACCTGGGTGTAAACCCTGGTCGCCTACTGTATAACCCATCTGACCGAAGTCAAGACCGGTCCAGTTAGTTGCTGAAGCACCACCACCAAAAGCGGAAGGCTTCAGTTTCCATGCCTGTGAGTCAGATGCGATACGGATAGAATCGTTCACCATCTGGTCTGCATTGGCCTGTTTCTGATTTTCTGAGAACGCCTGGATACCGACTACGACGGCGAGGCCGACGATCACGATACCGAGTACGAGGAGAAGAAGTTGCTGCTGACCCATTGGTGAGCCTCCTTGGTTGTTTTGTTAGATCACAATTGATAGAACGCACTTCATTCGGAAAATTCGTTCTGGATGCGGTATCGACGTCTGGTGAGTGCTCTTAAAACATTTGTGTGTGAAGATAGTGTGAAGGAAACACTTCATAGCGCTTCCTTTTGGCTAATCAATCGCAACACAACGGTCTATAATGCGTAAATCTGTCATATTCGGTTCGTTTTAATGATTATGATCGTAGGTATTACTCATGGTTGACAAGGAAAAGGTTCGCATTTCGATTGAAGAAATGAAGGTTAAAGGCAATCAACTCGTAGATAAAGTCAAGGAAATTATCGAGGACGGCAACGCCAAACGGGTCAGCATCCGCAAAGATGGTCGAACCCTTCTCGAATTCCCCCTTTCTGTTGGAGTGGGTGGTGCGACTGCCGCCATCTTTCTCATGCCAACGCTGGCAGCGGTCGGTGCTCTGGCTGCACTCGTGACAGACGTGGAAATTGAGGTCGAACGAGAAGAGGAAGATGTTACCGAGGTTGAAGTCGAAGAAGTGGCTAACGAAGAAGAGTAATCCTACCTTCACTCGATACCGAGTGACATTTCTCATCCTTCCGAGCCTCGTTAATGACTGATGTGAATCCAGTGGGTCGGGTGAACGGAAATTCACCTGTCTTGCCTGTTACATTCAACAATCTTCTTTCGGCCGCAGATCGGCTTTCGGGAATTGCGACCAAGACGCCGGTAATCACCAGTCGAACACTCGATGAAATGTCGGGTGCAACTGTTTTCGTGAAATGCGAAAATTTTCAGCGCTCTGGTGCCTTTAAGTTTCGCGGCGCATACAACGCCCTCAGCCGGCTGCGCGAAAGCGACAAAGAAGCGGGAGTCCTCACCTACTCATCGGGAAATCACGCTCAAGCGATGGCTCTGGCGGGTAAACTGCTGGGTATTCGTACAACGATCGTGATGCCTGAAGATGCGCCGGCTGTTAAGATGAGGGCCACCGCAGGCTACGGGGCTGAAATCATCACGTATGATAAAGGTGCTACGAGCCGTGAAACCCTGGCTGCTTCCATAGCAGAAGAGAGGGGCATGACCATCATTCCGCCCTACGATCATGTCGATGTAGTTGCGGGCCAGGGAACGGTTGGACTCGAAGTGATGCAGGCTGCGCACGATCTTGATTTCATATTCGTTCCGTGCGGAGGGGGCGGCCTCCTGTCAGGCTGTGCCATCTCTACCAAACATCTCCAGCCGAAATGCAAGGTCGTCGGCGTGGAGCCCGTCGAAGCGGACGACGCGACCCGCTCCTTTTATTCAGGCACTTTGCAGACAGTCCACAATCCGGACACGATTGCGGATGGCGCCAGAACTCCATACCTGGGCAAGATCACCTTTCCACTGGTTCGGGCCCACGTCGATGACATGATCACCGTTCCTGACAGCGATCTCGTCAATGCGATGCGTTTCTTTTGGGAGCGTGCGAAGCTGGTTGTCGAGCCCACGGGCGCCTTGGCTACGGCAGGGATGCTTTCCGGTCAATTCGACATCAAGGGGGCCAGAGTAGCGGTGATTATAAGCGGTGGGAACGTCGACCTGGCAGATGCTCTTTCCCTGTTTCAAGAGCAGCAGCACATTTGAGCCCGATGATGGAACTGGATTCCATAAGTAGATTCCGGTTGTATCTGAATCCCATCGTATCGAAGTATGAGTCGGCTTCGTTCATTCAAGACGACCCCATTTCGATTCCCCACGCCTTCGACGACCCTAAGGATCAGGAAGTAATTGGACTCTTCGCCTCGATGTTGGCCTGGGGACGACGCGATGTCATGATGCGCAAACTGGGAGAGCTGTGTGACCGCATGTCATATAGACCAGCCTCATTCGTGCACTCATACGAGAGCGGCAGGGATCGTGGACGTCTCGCAGGATTCGTTCATCGCACCTTTAACGAAGGCGACCTGGACGGCATCCTGGTCTCTCTGAAAAAGCTGCTCAACGGCGGGACGGTTGAGCAAGCGTTCCTCGGTGGAGTGGATCCCTCGGATCCTGTTAAGTCTGGAATTCAGAGTTTTTCCGATCGAATGATCGGCGGTGTACCAGGCCAACCGACTCGCATCAGACAGCATATCGCGCGACCATCCAATGGAAGCGCCTGCAAACGAATGAACATGTACTTGCGCTGGATGGTTCGAAAGGGTCCTGTCGATCTGGGAATATGGCACATCCTGGATCCTTCAGAGCTGAAACTTCCGCTGGACGTCCACTCCGGAACTCAGGCCCGCGCTATCGGGCTCCTCGAACGCAAATCAAACGACTGGAAGGCCGTCGAGAATCTCACCTTGAATTGCATGGTGTTGGACCCAGCGGATCCCTGCAAGTACGATTTTGCTCTGTTCGGTGCCGGATCAGCGGGAGAAACGCTTAGTCTGGAAACAGAGAGTTAGATCGAACGATCCGCCATGTGATCACCAACCGCGTGGTAAGCCCGCTGGTGATACACGATGGGCCTGGCTGGCTTTCCTTCCTTGATGTCTTCGACGCAGGCCAGGAAGATCGAATGATCCCCACCATCGTAAATCTGGGTTTTTCTGCAGTCGAAGCGCACCAGATATTGTTTCAGAGTGGGAATATTATGTGGCCCACCCTCCGTCCAGTTCGGATTTAGCTGTTCTCGACAAGAAAGTGTGGGATCTGCAAAATGATCAGATACATCTGCTTGATCATCCATCAAAACGTGTACAAGAAAGCGTTCTGCCAGGATCGCCTCTGCGTAAAGGGAAGAGTCCTTGTTGATGTTGAAACAGACGAGAGGAGGATCCAGGGAAAGACTGACGAACGAACCTATCGTGATTCCACAGGGTCCTTCCTTTGCGTCAAAAGTTACCACCGTCACGACCGTCGGAACGTGTCGCATTCCACGCCTAAACGATTCTGCGTCTACGGGTACCATAGGATTGTTACTCAAGATTGCTTTTTCTTACCTGTGCTATGAAAACACGTCTTTGACGCGAGAAAAGAATCCTGGGCGATCTCCAAGAGAATCTGGATCCGGCTGGAAAGAATCGGCATCCCGCAATCCTTCGAGCCCCTCTCGTTCTTCATCTGTGAGGATTGTCGGCGTCCAGACACGGACCCGGACCATCTGATCGCCGATTCGACTCGATTCGATATCAGGAATTCCACGCTCTCGCATCCGAAGAATTTTACCCGACTGTACTCCTGCATCTATTTGCAGACGGGCGCGCCCCTTAAGCGTTGGGACTTCCACTTCTGTACCGAGAGCTGCATCTGGAAACGAAATGTGCAACTCGTAAAAGATGTCGAGCCCTTCGCGGGTGAAGTGCTCGTGCTGTTTTTCAATGATTTCGACCCTAAGGTCACCCGAACTGCCGCCGCGCTGGCCAGCATTTCCCGCACCCCGAAGTGTCAGGTAATGCCCCTCCAGAACCCCTGCAGGAACGGTAATATTGATTGTCTCTTCTCCCTTCGTTCGACCCTCACCTGCGCAGGTCTCACAGGGTTCGCGAATGATTTTTCCTTCCCCCCTGCACGTCGGACAGGGCTGGACGTTCACAAATTGACCAAACACCGTTCGAGATACCTGTCTGACCTCGCCGGCCCCCTTACACGTCGAACAGGTTTCGTAGCCTGTTTGCGGATCCTCAACTCCTTTCCCATCGCACACTTCGCATGCGATGAATTTTCGGACTTTGATCTTTTTTTCAGTTCCCTCGGCGATGTCTTCCAGAGAGAGCGGAAGTTTGATCCGCAAATCACTTCCCGGGCGTCCCTGCCGACGACGAGCACCGCCTGCACCCCGTCCACCAAACATCTCATCAAAAATGCTCCCGCCACTCCCAAAAATGTCGCTGAAAGCGCTGAAGATGTCGTTGATGTCCTGAAAGCCTGCCCCGCCACCGCCAGCGCTTCCTCTGACACCGGCATGACCGAACTGGTCGTAGCGCTGACGCTTGGAGGGGTCGGAGAGCACCTCGTACGCCTCGGCGGCTTCTTTGAACTTCTCTTCGGCCTCTGCATCACCCGAATTTCGGTCGGGGTGATACATCAAGGCCAATTTGCGATAAGCCTTCTTGAGCTGCTCACCAGAGGCGTTGTTCTCCACACCAAGTATATCGTAATAATCTCTCATATCAGGTAGAAACTACGACTCGCGCGTGGCGCAAGACCTTGTCTCCCATCCGGTAACCGCGTTGAATTTCGCTCAGGACGATTCCTGCTTCCTCTCCATCGGCGGCTTCCTGCTGCATTACTGCCTCGTGCTCGTCCTCATTGAACGGCTTGCCGACGGATTCTATCGGATGAACGCCCAGCCTTTCGAGCTCGCTCATCAGCTTTTGATAGACGAGTTCTACGCCGCTTTTCAATGATTGATACGCGGCCGAGAGTTTGCCCTCCGATTCCAATTCTGCCTGCGTGGTGGCTTCCAGAGATCGGTGAAAATCATCGACTACATCGAGCAACTGTTGAATTACGAGGCCTTTACCGAGCGAAACCCCGCGCGCTTTTTCCTGCTCTGTGCGTCTCCTGTAGTTCTGAAACTCAGCAGCTTGCCTTTTCCATTTGTCAGTAGTCTGCTCAAGTTCACGTTTGAGTTTATCGATTTCACTCGCTCTATCTGCCAACTCATCGATAGCCTGAATTACGACATCTTTTTTGTCTTCCTGAGATTCAGAAAGGAGCTCCTCGACCGATTCTTCGGACATTTCGTTATCGCTGAGTGGTTCCAGCTTTTTTTCAGTCATTCGTCATCAGTGGGTGAAGGAACGCGCGAAGTCGTCCCGGGAGGTCAGGCAAGGTTTTTATGAGACCCTGAAATACTCATCAGTGTGGCCATGCCTTCCACCAGAGCAACAGCTCGGGCGTAATTCATTCGAGTGGGGCCGATCACGCCGATCGTTCCCCGCATATTGCTTCTTATATATGGAGCCGTAACAATCGATATCCTTTCCAAAAAATGCTCGCCCTTTCGATGTCCGGTGTTACAGCCGATCTGGATGCGCGCGCGGCCAGGTGTGTGTGAAAGATCATCTTCCATCAATCTCACTACGAGGGGTTCGTCATCCAGGAATTCGATCAAATCCCTGAACGGGGCCGATTTTGAAAACTCTGGTTGGGACAGCATGTAGGTAGTGCCGTCAAATTGAACAGTCCTGGACTGAGGCTCCTCGGTGAACAGATCCGACGACCTGTTCAGAATCAATTGGATCACTCCCGTATCGTCGTTCGCAAGATCCCTGATTCTCGGAACGCACGTGCGGCGAATTTCATCCAATGTCAGGCCGACGAGGCGTTCATTCAATAAAGGAACGAGTCGATCCAACTGCGATCGTTTCAGATCAGACTCGATCTTCATGAGAATCGTTCGTACATGCCCACCCTCAACGCTGATCACGAACAGAACACTGTCCGAGGCAACAGGGACTATTTCGAGACGCTGTAAAACACCCTTATCCATTTTGGGACTCAACACCACACCGAGCATCTGGGCCAATCTGGCCAGGAGGCGGGAGCTCTCCTTGATCAACGCTTGGGTGTCGTTCAACGCATCCACAAGTTCGTTCTGCATGATCCGCTTCTCACGGTCTTCCAGAACCGCAGCTTCCATCAGCTGGCCCACAAATGCCTGGTAACCCAGATCAGTAGGGACCCGGCCCGCCGACGTATGGGGATGGCCCAAAAAGCCCATCGTCTCCAGGTCGCTCATGGTACTGCGAATCGTTGCTGAACTCATTCCCAGCGCGAACTCCTTCTTCAGATATTTTGAGCCGACCGGGCCAGCGGTTTCGATAAAACTCTTAACAACCATTCGCAGAACGGAGCGCTGCCTCTCCGTCATTTTTCGGAGAGTTTGGGAGAGGTCGCTATGAAAGAATTTTCTTACGATCGCTTGTTCATGCTCGGTGGAGCTGGGAGCCAGGTTTGATTTTGGTCTCCAACCTGAAATGCGGGTGCAGAGTTTCCCTTAGCAGCGATTTCAAAAACAGGAAGTCCAATAAGGCAGTGGGGCCTCCTCTGAAAAGAGGAGGCCCCACCTATCAACACATTGAATTACCAGGGTCCGCTATTCAATGCGTCGAATTTCTGACTTCCGGTTGACGCTGAAATCGGCCCCGAACGCAGTCGAGTACTCATAGTCCGATTCCGCGCTGGTAACAGCCGATGACCTGTAGCCGACTCCATTTGCAGATGAATAGCCGTAGTAATCACTGTAATCGTCACTTTCGGCGCTCAGCGCTTCCAACCCATAGTCCCACAGCCAGCCTTCCTGCTCGGGAAGCAGCGAGATTGGAGCATATCCCCTGAAATTCCGTGGGTTGAAAAGTCGACTTCTTCGCGCAGATCGTACCCGTCCTGAGCGTAGATCGAGACGTCCGACGCGATATCCGCGTCCAGATTCGTGACCTGCCAAAGCGTATCCGTCGTTGTACTCGGTCGAAATGATCTCGAATCCGCTCGCGCGGTCCCCCACGATGAACACGTCGCGATCAAATGCGATGTCTCCATTCAGGAATACCGTAGCCTCAATATTGGCCAGATTTCCAGGAATCCGATCAACCGAGCCAAGAAATCTATCCCCGTCATAGAGCCCAATTTCTTCTATCTCGATATCCAGAACCGCGTACTCGTCATTGGCAAAGCGCACTTTATGACGATAGGTCGTCTCCATTTCGACGCGTGTCGACCGATTTTGTCTACCCCATTTCGCCTGAACATACACGACCTGGCGATAGGTGTACCGAGGGGACCAGTGGCGACGATAACGCAGTTGCCAGGGCCATGCAATGTGCACATTGATGTGTCGGTATCAGTGACGGTAATGGGAGTGTCCCAGCCTGAAGTGAATCAGAGGTCTGAACCGAATGTGTCTGCTTCCATGGTGGCGATATTTTGCTGCCACGTGTGGCAGATTCAGCCTGGAGCGTCGGCCCTGAAGAACAATTCGTCGATTGTTTGATGCCCGCGTAGCTCCGCGAACGCCTGTTTTACTGCCATTCGACGACCGTGCACCTGAATTTCTGGATTGGGATCCTACCCGTCTTTCATCCCGACCAGCAGCTGATCCATTGTTTCGAACGCGATTTTGTGAGGCTCGTGAATTTCCGCGGTTCGAGCGACTTTCACTCGCACGCGCGTTTCGATCACGTGCGTTTCGATCCTGTGAGCGAACACCACCCGAATTTGAACGACTATTCCGCTCAACGCCACGCGACTTGCCCGACGCCTTGGATCTGCCCGATGACCTGGCCTTAGATCTAGATCTGAGCTTGCCTCCTGATTTTTTGGGGGTCGATTTACGCGCACCTGATTTTCGTCCACTCGATCTGGAGCTTCGGGCACCTGATTTCGTCGCCTTGCTCTTTTTCGTTTTCGACTGGGTCCGTTCGACCTTTCCTTTATTTGTGCGCCCCCGTTGGGCGGAGGACGCCAGGGGCATCGCCGCCAATGTCAGGATGGCGATGAGAAGCGACAGTGCGAAATGTTTCAGCTTCAACTGTCGAAGCTTGAGATATCTGAATCTGGTAATCTGTTGTTTCATCGTCTTCTACCCCGTTTCAGGTTTAGTGTTGATTGTTGAAACGGACCCTGCCTGACCCATAGACAATTACGTGCCACTTATCGGCAACGCACCAAATGGGAGGTAAAAGAGGGAGGACTAACCCGAAACGCCTCTCAGGACGTCAATTCAAAGAAATACTGTCTATTAATCTATACAGATTATGCTCGTCAGAGGCTTCCCATCAGACCGGAATGCTCCATGTCATGATTCCACCAATGTAGCCCGCCATTCCAGCAAAAAAGGCGGAAAGGGCGACGAAGAGAAAGGTGATAATTCGAACAGAGAGCCTCGTGCCCGACCGTGACATATCCCGGTTTGTGAACCAATAACAGGCAGTAATGGCCACAAGTGTCAGTCCCAGAAGCCACAACGCTCGCTCTCCCATCGCCTCATGGTACTCTACGAATCGATCCACCATGGGCACTCCTTCGCTCTGCTCCTTCATCAGTTTCCCAGTACGAACGGCGAAAAATGCTCCGACGAATGCCAGGATCTCCAGGTAAGTCGTGCTTCGCAGCCAGAATTCCTTGTCCCGAATCAGCCAAACAGATGCACAGAGGAGTGCAACCAGTGACAAGGCCACCGGAAAGTGTACGATCACCGGGTGGAGAATTGGAATACTATAATCAGCCAGTTGATCGAGCATGGCAGGAAAATGATTGCGCAAGGTGGCTCATGCGAGAACGACCCGAAAGACACTGCGTATAATAAGGCTCCCCGCGAATCTCATTTCCAAGGCATGAAGTTTCTCAAAACCCTTACTGCAAGCATCCTGGGCTCTCTGATAGCCTTCGGTGTCCTCCTGTTTTTCGGATTTTTGTTCCTCATGGCGTTCGCCGCCGCTGCGGGAGACGCACAGCCTCCCCTGCGATCCGGATCCGTCCTGATGGTTGATCTGAGTGGAGCGGTAGCCGAGCGCGTATCGGGTGATCCGCTGACGCAAATGTTGCTGAACGAGCCGGCCTATGATCTATCGGGGCTTACCTCTGCCCTGGAAGCCGCGGCTGAGGACGTGCGCATCGAGGCTATGTGGCTGCGCCCTGATGGGCTCTCGACCGGGTGGGCGACGTTGGAGGCAATTCGTAGATCTCTGCAGGTCTTCAAGGAGTCGGGCAAACCCATCTATGCTTCGAGCCCTACCTATTTCATGAACGAGTCTGAATATTTCCTCGCTTCGGTCGCCGACAGCGTCTTTCTCGATCCTGAGTCCATCTTTGAATTCAACGGCTTCGCGATGACGATGACCTTCTATGGCGACCTCCTCGACAAGTTGGGCGTGGAACCGGTCATCGTGCGAGCCGGGAACTACAAGGGAGCCGTTGAACCCTACACCCGATCGACCATGAGCGACGAGAATCGGGAACAGATGCAAGGCCTTCTTGATGGTATTGAGGTCTCCTTCACCTCGGGGGTCTCGGCCTCCCGTGGAATGTCGGTTGACGAGGTGCGTCAGCTGATGGACCGCGACATCATGTTTTCCGCGCGAGATGCGGTTACGGCGGGCCTCGTTGATGCTCTCGCGTTTAACGACGAGATCAGATCTCGATTCAATGGCGTGCTCCAGAGTGAAGAGGGTACCCAACTGAAAACGATTTCAATCGCGAACTACGCTCGTCGCGTACGAGGCAGATCCAAGTCTGACAAGATCTCGGTGGTGCACATCGACGGAGTGATCGTTGCCGGTTCTGGGGCGCCAGCCAGTCCCTTCTCGGGCGCAAGCAATGCTGCTTCTGATACGATCGTGAAGGCGCTTAGAGATGCCCGAAAACGAACCGGAGTCAAGGCACTGGTCGTGCGAATTGACTCTCCTGGGGGATTCGCGCCCGCGGCTGACGCTATGCTGCGCGAAATTGAGCTCACCGCCCAAGAAATGCCCGTCATCATTTCAATGGGTGATCTTGCGGCGAGCGGCGGGTACTGGATTGCGATGGGAGGAGACTATGTGATCGCGGAGGCCAATACGATAACTGGTTCAATCGGCGTCTATTCGATGTTTTTCGACGCAAGCGACCTGCTTGAAGGAAAGATCGGCATCACGTTTGATGCTGTGTCGACCGGCCCATCGGCGGACATGTTTTCGGGAATGAGAGTGTACTCATCAGCGGAGCGGGCCATGCTGACACGCGCCACAGAGGCCACGTACCTCGCCTTCCTCGAGAAAGTGGCCCAGGGACGCGACATGAGTGTAGAAGCGGTCCATGAAATCGCTCAGGGCAGGGTCTGGACAGGCTCGGACGGAGTGGAAAATGGTTTGATCGATGAACTGGGAGGCTTCGAAGTTGCCGTTGCCAAGGCCGCCTCCGAAGCAGACCTCGATCCCGAGGAGGTCCAGCTTGTTCATTATCCGAAAGCACTGACGTTCCTCGAGCAAATGTCCCTTGCGGGTGCGATTTCCGTGCAATGGATTGCGGGCGCACTGAGTACCGAACCCCTCAGACAGATTAACTCCCACGTAGAGCATCTTCAAGAATTGATCCAAGCTGAAGGAACCGTCCAGGCTAGATTTACGCCAGAAATATCATTCCGCTAGATCAATGCTAGATTAATGACGTGCCTGTCATCGAGGCTGGCCGGTCTATCCCGAGAATGGCGAGTATCGTCGGTGCTATGTCCGCGAGCTTCCCGGTCTCGATAGGTCCAGAGAATCCATCGACCATAATCAGATGTGGCACGGGCACTGTTGTATGAGCGGTGTGGGGCGAGCCGTCTGGATTGATCATACGATCTGCGTTTCCGTGATCAGCGATCACATTAATCGAATATCCCGCTTCACGTGCCGCTTCGATCACTACTCTGGCCGCTGCATCGACCGCCTCGACGGCTTCCACCGCGGCTTCAAAAACCCCCGTGTGTCCCACCATATCTGGGTTCGCAAAGTTTATCACCACGAATGCGTAGTCGGTCTTCTTGATGGCAGCCGCGACTTCTTGTGCCAGCTCCGGAGCACTCATCCGCGGTTGTAAATCGTATGTAGCGACCTTGGGAGAGGCCACCAGGATGCGATCTTCTCCACTGAAGGGCTGCTCGCGCCCACCGCTGAAGAAATAGGTAACGTGGGGGTATTTTTCGGTCTCTGCGGCACGCAATTGTCGCAGACCCGCCTCAGCAATTACTTCTCCGAGAGTATCTGTGAGGTTTACTTTCGGGAACCCCACGGGAAAGGTAAATGACTCTTCGTAAGGTGTGAAGGTCACGAAGTGCAGATTGTCGGGCTGGCTTCGAGCAAAGCCTGTAAATGCGCTGTCCGTCAGTGCTCGGGTTATCTGGCGTGCACGATCTGCTCGAAAGTTGAAGAAAACAACCACGTCGCCAGCCGAGATTCGATTTCGGTCTGGATCTCCGATGGCGAACGGCTCCGCAAATTCGTCCGTGATACCCCGATCGTAACACACCTGTATGGCCTCCGCAGACGACTGGAACTGTTCCCCTGCCCCATTCACCAGCAATTGATACGCCTTTTCCGTGCGCGGCCATCTCCGATCTCTGTCCATGGCCCAGTAACGTCCCACAATCGAACCAATCACCCCACAGCCGCTGCTGCTCATATGGCTCTCGAGGAGGCGGAGGTACTCTGCACCGCCTGTCGGAGCGGTATCTCGACCGTCCATAAACGCGTGCACAACAACACTATCCCCTGATAGGCCGTTTTGGGCAGCGAGATCAATCAAGCAATGCAAGTGATTCTGTAGAGAATGGACACCGCCGTCGGACAACAATCCTATCAGATGCAGTTGTGAGCCACTTACCTTCGATCTATTGATGGCGGCGAGCAGAACTTCATTAGAGAAGAAATCTCCATCAAGGATCGATTTGTTGATCCGCGTCATTTCCTGATACACCACGCGACCAGCGCCGAGATTCATGTGCCCGACTTCCGAATTCCCCATCTGACCTTCCGGCAATCCCACCGCTTCTCCCGACGCATCCAGCCTGCTGTGGGGCCATCGAGAAAACAGGTCGTCCAGGAACGGCTTTCGAGCACGATCGATGGCGCTCACGGAAGGGTCTTCCGCAATTCCGTAGCCGTCAAGAATCATGAGAAGGTGCTTCTTCATTCTCGCGTGCAGGGTCTCAGCGCTGTTGGTCGGTCATTATACACGGAAGTCCTTAACTCGTCGGGTGGTCATACCGGATTTTGAAAGAAATACATTCATCGACCCACACCGCGGACACGAAATCTGCTCCACTCCCGCTCTGTCGGTGACAAGATCCGGCTCTTCAAAATAGTGTTTGCGTGTCTTGCAGTAGTACCGACCGCGCTTTGGATCCAACGATTTTTCCGGCGCCGGTAGTTGGTCCAGATTCAGTTTGTAGTTGCAACAGTGAGCGGACGCACAGACGTCACAGGAAGGAGTTCTGGCAGTACATGTGTATCGGCCGTGCAGGATGAGTAAGTGATGGGCCTCGCCCCACGTGCTTTCCGGCAACAGTCGCTTCAATTGACGCTCAACCTTTTCCGGAGTCTTGGCATCTCGACCGACCAGCCCGATACGGTTGGCAACACGAAAGACGTGTGTGTCGACTGCCAGGGTCGGTACGCCGAAGGCTACCGAGGCGACAACCTGAGCAGTCTTTCTTCCTGCGCCCGGAAGCTTCACGATTTCGTCTACGGTTTCGGGCACTCTACCCCCGAATTCTGACATCACCAATTGTGCTGCCCTGACAAGATGCTTGGACTTATTATTTGGATACGAAATCGAGCGAATAAAGGGAAAGACCTCTTCAGGAGTACTTTTTGCAGTTGACGCGGCATCCGGAAACCGTTCGAACAGAGCGGGGGTTATTTGATTGACTCTGGCATCGGTACATTGGGCCGATAACACCACTGCAACCAGTAATTGCCAGCTGTCTGTATACGTGAGCTCCGTTTCCGGCGCCGGTATCACCTTTCGCAATGATTCGAGCGCGCAGACCGCGCGCTGAGACCTACTCATTTTTGCCAAATTCAGCCTCTTCTCTCACTCCTTGTGACATGACACGATTCCTGGATTCCGTGCTGCGAAACTACATACGCGTCGGGACAACCGCTCTGATTATTGTGCTGTGCACGGGCGAAGCCCGCGCACAATTACCCGGCCTGATCTCAGACTCGTCATCCGTTTCGATTCTCACGACGTTTCCCGGAGCTCCCGTCTACTCCGCCTGGGGCCACAGCGCAATGCGGATTCAGGATCCTGACTCGGGCATTGACGCGGTGTTCAGTTATGGTACGTTTGACCCATCGAGGCCCTACTTCATCCCCCGATTCGTCTATGGCGACATGCTGTATAAAATCAGCGTCGAGCCCATGACGCGCTTCATGCGAAAATCTGAAATCGAACAACGGGATGTTGTCGAGCAGGTACTACACCTGGATGCCGAAGCGACCACACGGATGTGGGCCCTCCTCATGGAAAACCTGAGAGAGGAAAATAAATCTTACCTCTACGATTTTGTATACGACAACTGCTCTACCCGGCTGATAGACCTGTTGGAAGCCACGGAATCAATCACGCTACCAGCGGATGATCCATATTCGGCGACATTTCGCGAGATGCTTGACGAGTATATCCACAATCGCGCGCTCCTGGATCTTGGAATCGATCTGGTACTGGGCTCCAAATTGGACACCAATCCAGATGTTCGCGCTCGAACATTTTTGCCCGTCTATTTGATGGATATTCTGGACGTATCCGCGTCGTATGATGGTTCACCATTGGTCCGCGAAAAACGAATGCTGGCCGAGTACGGCGCTAGGCCAGATCAGAGCGGGCTTCCCTGGACGATTCCGTTTTTCTGGACAGCGGCTCTCGCACTCCTGGCCATCACCGCCAAAGGATATCGTGACAAAACGCTGACCGAGCCCAGCCGACTTGACCGCTGGCTGCTCGGAGTGACCGGATTCGCGGGCCTGTTTCTGATGGTTATGTGGTTCTTCACCCCCCACACATTGACTGCGCTGAACTGGAATGTAGCCTGGGCTCTTCCGACACACTTTCTCGTCGCTATGACGTGGAGACGGATTCCACGCCTGAGGCTTTATCTTCGATATGCCAGCTACTGGACGGTGGCAATCCTGGTCCTCCAGTTTATTCTTTCCCAAGCCATTCCGCCATCCATGCTACCGGTCGTCATCGCTCTGGCGATTCGAATGTGGGTAGTATCTCACTGAGATTATACATGGCGGGCCGCATCGCCTTCATCCAGCACGGCGGCTGTTGTTCTGACACTACTCTCGAACCGACCCCTCAATAGTGAGAATGAATCGATTAATACTCTTTGGTTCTGCGCTCCTGTTATTGAGCGCGTGCGCCCAGAACGAGCCCGTACTCGATATTTTGAAGGACCAAATGGACGCTTTCAACGAAAAAGACGTGGCGCGATTGGTTGAAAACGTCACAGACGACTTCATATGGTATTCCATCACGTCCGACACGTTGATGATTGAGGTTGCCGGAAAAGAAAACTTCAGGACCAGTATGGAGGCATATTATCAGTCCAGACCACCCATTGAGTCATCAATCGAGAGTTACACCATCGATGGAAACAGAATCAGCTTCAAAGAGGTCGTCAGTCACTACGACGAAAATGGACTGAAGGTGAGCTCGTCAGCCATGGGCATCTATGAAATGCGTGCCGGAAAGATTTACAGAGCGTGGTACTTTATCGACTGACCTAGTAAATTCTCTAGATTGAAGACTTGTGACGTTGCGTTTGTCACTTTCAACCCACCGGCGTGATCTTGAGATCTAGCCGTACTTCATGCAGATACTATGCCACCCGAAGTTATTGCGTTCATTCTTATGGCCCTCGTGATCGTTCTCTGTTTTGCTGGATTGGCTATCAAATGGGACAACGATTTCAATCTCAAGAAAGAACGACTTCGCGGCGAAGAAGGAGACAATAGCCTTGGCACAGGCGAACTTCGTGATCTCATTCAGGAGTCCATGCACGAAGCCATAGCTCCGCTGGAAGAGCGGCTAGAAGTGATTGAGAAGAGGACGCGCCAGCTTCCAGAGCATTCTGCAGAACGCCAAGAGGGCGAGAGCGACGAGTAAGCAGATTCGCGTCAATTCGAACGACCAACCTCACACGTTGAAATACAAAACGGTCACCCGGCTGATACCGGATGACCGTTCTGGTACCCCAAAGGGGTCAGGTTTTCAAACCAACTCATCGAAGGACTTCGAAGTCTCTACGTCCTATCTGACAGAATTCCGGTAGTTCTTCTTGGTCATCAAACCTGCCCAGCAGGCTCAAGTGACTGTCTTTCTCCTGGTAAGAAGGGCATTTCGCCGCATTCAATAATCAATAACAACAGCTGCAAGTGAATGTCGATTGACTGTCGCATGCTTCTGCATATCCGTTAATCAAACACATAGGTGACAAAATGAACTTGCAAGAATTTTGTATCGAACTACAATTACCAATAACACGCGTTTCACGTATAGTTCGAGGAAAAGTGTTACAAATCCTACAAAAAGAACTGAATATCTGGAATGGTGAATACGCTCTCGGTGATGGCTTCTGTATTTCCATTGATCACCTAGGGCTAAGCGTCAGTTGTGGGCCAAGCCAATCGAGGTTCAATTATCTTGTATTCGATGAGCGACTTCTCCATAACGCCATTCTCGAAGAAACCAAAAACACGCTACTACGTCCGCGCGACATCCAAACTCTTATTGATGCCGCCAAAACGGCATTCAATATTTATCATGGAAAAAACAAAAATTGGACACTGGTAAATGTACATGGCCAGCGTGTTGTGCCAGCTCCAGATTATTGGGATAAGGTCGAGAAGGTGCTTGGAGCGGTTGGAGCACTTTAAACAACTTCCCGTTCGGCTTGAGAACGCTCGACGACGACTTCATTCTGGATGAGAACGAACTTTGCAACCTGACTACCGACCGAATTATGGCGGCTTCGGATAACCGCGGGAGACAGCTTCACATGTCAGTCGTAGCATCACAATGGCTTCCTGTTTGAATTCCTTGGAATACTTCCTTCTGCGTTGCATGAATGAGTTAACCCCGAAAGTTGTGTACGGGTGAAAAAGGTATAGGCGGCGTATCCTGATGATGATTACGTCATTGTCAATCCGAAGATTGGAGGATACACCGCCCATGAAGACGAATAACGCACACGAGAACGAGAACTACAATAGCACAGAGGATGTGTTGACAGAAGTATTGCGAACAGGGGCCGCAAAGATGCTGGCCACAGCCGTTGAGGCCGAGGTTGAAGCTTTCTGCCAGCGCTACCAGTTCCTGCGCGACGAAGAGAATCGCCACCGCATCGTTCGCAATGGATATCTGCCAGAGAGGAAGATTTTGACTGGTATCGGGGAGGTCGCTGTAAAGATGCCCCGCATACGCGACCGTACGGGTCGGGGTGAGGATAGAATCGGTTTCCGCAGTTCGATACTACCAGCCTACCTCCGCAAGAGCCGCTCGCTTGAGGCTCTCATTCCATGGTTGTACCTGAAGGGAGTTTCAACGGGCGGCTTTGAGGCAGCGCTCTCGGCCCTTGTTGGTCCTGATGCCCCAGGGCTGACCTCCTCGACGATTGCGCGCCTGAAGACGCTTTGGACAAGGGAGCACGAAGACTGGCAAAAGCGGAGCCTGAAGGAGAAGCACTACGTCTATTTCTGGGCCGACGGTATTCACGTAAACGTACGCATGGATAAACAGAAACTGTGTCTGCTGGTCGTGATCGGCGCTACGGCCGATGGAAGGAAGGAGCTTATAGCACTCGAGGACGGCTTTCGCGAGAGCAAGCAGTCGTGGCGAGAGTTGCTCCTGGAGCTGAGGCACCGCGGGCTGGATCAAGGACCGAAGCTGGCTGTTGCCGATGGAGCCATGGGATTCTGGAGTGCTCTCGCAGAAGTTTATCCCGAGACGCGAGCCGCACGCTGTTGGGTGCACAAGACAGCAAATGTGCTCAACCGCCTGCCCAAGTCCGTTCAGAAGAAGGCAAAAGGTCACCTCACGCAGATCTATACAGCAGAAACAAAAAAGCAGGCAGAGAGCGCCCTTCTGTTTTTCATCAAAGCCTACCAGCAAAAGTATCCGAAAGCAGCAGAGATTCTGGTGAAAGACCGAGAAGAACTGCTCGCTTTTTATGACTTTCCGGCAGAACACTGGATCCATCTTCGGAGCACAAATCCGATCGAATCTACGTTCGCGACCGTGCGCCTCAGGACCGCCAAAACGAGGGGATGTCTGAGCCGAGAAACAGCTCTTGCAATGGCCTTCCGTCTATGTAAAGAGGCTCAGAAGAAGTGGAGGAAACTGAATGCACCGCACCTATTGCAACTTGTAAAAAAAGGAATCAAATTCACCGACGGAATTACATCAGAACGACACGCTGCCTAAACCTTCCATACACAACTTTTGGGCATAGCTCTCGAACATCCAGGTGCAGGTCAGTATAGCGGTAGAGAAGTGATTGCGATGCAAGGCAAATCCATGGTGAGCGTACTGACGGGCGACAGCGATTCAGTACATGATGACGATGAATATGTGGGGTGGGAGCTTTACGGCAAACGGGCAATCCGCCACGGAGATTGGAAAATAGTATATCTACCAAGTCACGAGTACCGCGAGAGTATGATTCCGCCCGTTGCTCTACTGGATACGTGGCAGTTGTACAACCTTTCTAATGATCCAGCCGAAATGCAAGATCTAGCTTCGACGAATCCCGAGAAACTGGCTGAATTAAAAGAGTATTGGGAGGAATATGCTGCCGAAAACAACGTAATTCTACCTGATTGGACGAGCGGTTATTGATTCATATTGACAACGGAGGTTCGGCGCATAACACCTTTAAGAAGGCCGATGTCAATAGGGCGTAGCTCTTTCATGTGCTTTTTTTCTAGCAGTTCGATTCAAAGGCTGTTCTGCGTGGCGCCCGCTTCGTATCGATTCGAATAACCACATCTAGTGGCAACCAAACACCTTTTCGGTCCCATCATTCCTATTGAATGATTGCTCTCGTGAGCCGTCCCAGATACGATCCTGGTTAGAACGCTGAGCTTCCCAATCAAGCGCATGGATCTGTCGGACAGATCCGGTTATGCATCGGGGCTTGCCCTGCGAGGCCACGAGGAGAGCTTGGAGCGTTCCAATCTCATTCCTTTGAATAGTTGGTTATACGGCTTATCCGTCTGGAGCACGAAGTAAACGGACCTTGCGATTTCTTTGGCCACGAGCGCACGGGCAATGGGCGCTCCTTTCTTTCTGGCCATGCGGTGATAATACTTTTTCACGATGGGGTAGTACTGGATGGCCCGCGTGGCCGCGTGCGAGAAAGCAATCTTGAGATACTTGTTGCCCTCTTTCGAGGATCGGTGGCGCGTTTTGCCGCCTGAGTTATGCGCTCCCGGAACGAGGCGGCAGTAGGAATAGAAGTTCTTCACGCTCGCAAAGCGTTCGATGCCATCGACCTCGAGATAGATCGTAAATGCGTTCAGCCTTCCAATACCCGGAATCCAGAGCAGTCGCTGAATGTCTTCACTATCAAGAAGAAGGGCATTTAGCGCCCGGTCGATCATCTTGATCTGCTCGTTGATCAATGCCACTCGTTCGGAGTGAAGGCCAGCCTGAAGACGAAAGAGTTCAGGCAAATCATCAACTGAATCTGTGTTGAACTTCTCGAGCACCCGGTGCACCGAGTTTTGTGCCGATACTCGTTTCTCGACCAGGTGCAGACGAGTGCGAAGCGTGTCTCGGACATCGCGCATCTCCGATGATATTTTGTGGGCTTCCGGGATCAATCCCACCCTGAGCAGCTGAGCCAGTGTGTGCGCATCGACCTTGTCGGTTTTGACCTTCGCGTAGGATATCGCCTTGACAAACTTGGCGTGGGCCAGGCTGAGATCAACTCCTTCTCGTTCGAGCAGATCGTTCATCCAGTACCAGCCCGTTGTCGTTTCAACGGTTGCGTGGTGCTCTCCTGGAAGGGTTCGGAAGTAGGCCCGAATCGAATCCGGATTGTTTTTGAGTTTTACGGAGCGTACGATATCTCCGTCTGAATCGAGTGTGGTCAGAAAGCTTGTTCGCTTATGCTGATCGATACCCGTGAAATAGACTGTTTCCATGAGGTGCCTCTGTTTTTGAGTTAGATCTATGCACTCCTAATGTCGGAGGCAGGGGTCTTCTTGGAAATATCAAGCGCATGTTGCGGACTTGCACGACTAGGGTCGAGGGGGGTAATCTCATCGTGATGCTGACGGGCTACCCCCTTCTCACCCACTTTTGTCTGCTTTTTCGCCCTAGGAGCCATTGGAAATTGCACCACCGCCCGTCAGCCCTTTTCTTTGGCCCAACCTCTCCTGCATCACAATGGTTGGCAATTCTTTATCGCATTATGAGCCATGAGAATCCCCGCTCGCATCGTTCTTGGAGTTGCACTCATCTCGACCCTCGCAGCGTGTGAGCGAGAATCAGATTCCCTTGTAGTCGCCAACGCGACAGACGTCTCGACGCTTGATCCCTATGCAATGTTCAGCCGCCACGAGGTGAGTTTTGCAGATCATGTTATTCAAACGCTGACATTCCTCGATAAAGAGATGGACATTGTTCCCTGGCTGGCGACCAAATGGCAGCGGCTAGAAGACAGCCTGACCTGGGAATTTGAGCTCCGTGAGGGGGTCCAATTCCACAATGGGGAGCCATTCGAAGCGGAAGCTGTCAAATTCAGCATCGATATGGTGAATCAGAGGAATGCAGAAGGGAAAACGCTGGGAGGAGCCACAGTCGCGGTGCCCTCGGCCGAAATTACGCATGTCGATGTCGTCGATACGCATACCGTACGGATCACGACGGCGAATCCTAAGGCGCTGCTGCCATTTTATCTAACTCAGCTCCCGATCGTGTCACCCGGCTTCTACGCGCACGCCTCAGACCAGGAGCGAGCTGTGCAGATGGTCGGTACGGGTCCGTATGTCATTAGTGAACGCGTACGCGACAGCCATACTACGCTTACCAGGTTTCCGGACTATTGGGGGGAGGCACCGATCATGGAGCGGATCACGTTTCGGGTGATTCCAGAAGTCTCAACCCAGATTGCTGAGCTTGAGACCGGCGGTGTCCACATTGTACCCGGTTTGCCCTTTGATCAGACTCGAGTCCTGCTCGGCTCATCCGATGTTCGGATAGAAACCATTGAGGGAGGACGTCGCGTATTGGTCGGGATCACCAATCAAAATGGCCCTGCACCGCTGGCGGACAAGAGGGTTCGGCAAGCCTTGAATTACGCCATAGACTTCGATGCCATCAATGAAGGATTGTTCGGAGGGCGCGCCAGACGTATGTCGTACGTCTTCAATCCGCCCAATGCCCATAAAAACCTGAAAGCCTATCCTTTCGACCTGGAAAAGGCCAAAGCATTGTTAGCTGAAGCCGGATATCCGAACGGATTTGAGCTGAATTCCCTGGACACACCTACTGGGCGATGGGTCCAGGATTATGAACTGGCGCAAGCCGTCGCTGCACAACTCGGTGAGATTGGCGTTTCGTTTACCGAAGGGGTTCGTAGTTACGAATGGGGAAATTATCGGGCCAAACTGCTGAGTTATGACCTGCCGGGCCTGTTTGTGCAAGCAAGCGGCGGTGAGTTCGAGCTAGCGTTAGAAGCGGCTGATTTTACCATTACGAGTCCCGGCAATTTCTATCGCATGGAAAACGCGGAGTATGAGGTGCTGTGGAAAGAGCTTCAACGTGAACTCGACCTTGATCGTCGTTATGAGATCGGCCTGCGAATGCAGGAGATCGTTCTCGAAGAGGCCCCCTGGATATTCCTCTACATCCAGTTAGATACCTACGGCGTGAGCCGTAGCGTCGAATGGACTCCTCGGATGGATGAAATGATTCACTTGTGGGGTGCGGCTGTCAGGCGCTAAGAAAAATGACATCGAATCCGTAATTGTTCATGAATGACCCCGAACGGCATGGGGTCGATACGGAGCTTCAAGCGTCTCAAGCTCCTCTACCGTCAATTCCAGATCAAGGGCACTCAAAGCGGTGTCGAGGTGTGCAAGTTTGGTGACGCCTAGAACCGGGGCCGTCACGGCGGGCTTAGACAAAAGCCATGCGAGGGCGACTTCAGCGGTTGATACATCGCGTCCGTCAGCGACCTGTCGGAGGCCGGTGATGGTAGCCTCGTCGTCTGGGTGGTTGTAAAGCTGAGGGGCGAGCGTGTCACTCTCGGCACGGGCAGTACCACTTGAGGTCTCCGCTCTTTGGGTTCGGGCTAGAAGGCCCCGGGCTAACGGTGACCAGGCCATCACGCCCAGTCCCTCCGCCGTGCACAGAGGTATCATCTCGCGCTCCTCTTCCCGGTAGATCATGTTGTAGTGGTTCTGCATAGAGACGAAACGCGCCCAGCCATTACGTTCCGAGGTGCTGAGCATCTGGGCCAGTTGCCAGGCGTACATCGAACTCGCCCCGATGTAGCGTATTTTACCCTGCCGTACGAGTAAGTCGAGTGCCTCCAGCGTCTCCTCGATTGGCGTGTTCGGGTCGTAGCGGTGAATCTGGTAAAGATCGATCGTCTCTACACCGAGGCGGCGCAGGCTCGCTTCGCAAGCCTGCACAATGTGCTTGCGAGAAAGGCCACCCATGTTGGGCGCGTCGGTCATCGAGAAAAAGCCCTTGGTGGCGATAACGATCTCATCCAGGTTGCCATACTCACGGAGCGCACGCCCAGTGACCTCCTCGCTGACACCCAGCGAATACTGGTCTGCCGTGTCGAAGAAGTTTATTCCGTTCTCAATGGCCTGGCGGAAGAATGGTTGGGAGGCCTCTTCATCCAGGATCCACGGGCGCCATTTCGGGTCGCCGTAGCTCATACAGCCGAGGCAGAGGCGCGAAACGGTCAGTCCGCTGCGGCCGAGGCGTGTGTATTGCATGGGTAATCGTTTATAGGTGGTTCACTTGCTAATCGGGGTGATCATTACGTATGGTACGCAATAGCCGCGGCTCAATCCCTTTCGAAAATGAACGGCACCAAAGACGCTGAATACATCACCCGCACAACGACGGAAGGAAAAGAACTGCGCATTCCGACTGGCACCATTCGTGGCGCGCGCGCGGGCGAGCAAATCTCCATCTACGGAGGGCAGCACGGCACAGAGTATGCAGGCATCGAAGCCGTGCAGCGTTTGTATCGTGAACTCGATCCCGCAGCTGTGCGCGGCACAATTGTAATCAGCCTGGCGACCAATGAAGAATCGCTATTGAACTGGACCCAATTTGCACCCACTCTACCCGAAGTCAAAGACATGATGATAGAACTGGGTCGGGGAAGCCAGTATATCATCAACTGCCATGGCGGCGAGTACAGCGAAGCCATGTGCCCATACGTCATTTGCCGACTCATCGGCGACGAAAAGGCCGAGGCGACGGTGATGCAGATGGCAAAGGCATTTGGAGTGGGCTATGTGAGCCTTTCTAGATATAGAGGGGTCCCGCCAGCGGACAGGGCGCACGAAGCTGCGTCCTGGTGGTTGTGGCCCAAGAAAAACCTCTGCGACGAACTCGGTATTCCGGAGATCACCCCCGAAGTGGGTGAGAAGGGCAGTCGAGACGATAGCCTTATGTATACGGGTATCGTGAATGTCCTGCGCGAATTGGACTTTCTCGAAGGTGACGTGCCCGACGTTCCCGAACTCAAAGTCATCGGTGATCGGTACTGGCTCACAGCGGATGAACAGGGTATGTTTTTCCCTGAAGTGGAGGTCTGCCAGCATGTCACCGCCGGACAGCGGATCGGAGTGGTGCGAGACTACTTCGGAAGCGTCCTCCAGGTCGTCGAAGCACCAGCCGATATGAAGGTGATGAGCATAAACGTCAGTATGCCCGTCAAGAAGGACGGATATCTGTTGTGGCTTGGAGAGGTTGAATAGGAACTGATAACCGAATACGACCTCTCCGGCATTTATGCAGATGTAACTTGCAGCAAAAGTATAACTGAATCAAGCGATTGTCCCGATGAATAATTTGATGTCCGTTCCTCCCCAGCCGATAAACGAACCAGTAAAATCATACGCCCCGGGATCCCCGGAACGTGTGTCGCTGCGCAAACGACTGTCAGAGATGCGCTCCGAGACCCTGGACATTCCAGCTATCATTGGTGGGAAAGAAATTAGAACCGGAAACACACTCTCGATAGTTGCTCCGCACGAGCATTCACGGGAGCTAGCCACGGCACACCAGTGTGGAGAGAAAGAAATTAATGTCGCAATCAAGGAGGCCCTTCAGGCGCGACACGACTGGATGTTTATGGATTGGTCTGACCGAGCCGCGATCTTCCTGAAGGCCGCAGATTTGCTGGCTGGACCGTGGAGAGATACGATCAATGCAGCAACCATGCTCGGACAGAGCAAAAATGCCTATCAGGCTGAAGTTGATGCGGCATGTGAGCTTATAGACTTCTTCCGTTTCAACGTTCACTATATGGAGCAGATTTATCAGCAGCAGCCATTGTCAGGGCCTGGAGTCTGGAATCGGGTTCAGTACCGAGCGCTAGAGGGTTTTGTTTTTGCAGTCACACCATTCAACTTCACCTCAATCGCCGGAAACCTTCCCACCGCGCCTGCTCTCATGGGAAATACGGTTCTTTGGAAACCGGCATCTACGTCCAGCCTCTCCTCCTACTACGTCTACAAACTTCTAGAGGCAGCCGGTCTGCCCGACGGGGTTATCAATTTCATACCCGGACGCGGCTCAGAAATGGGCAAACATGTATTCGCCTCACCCGAATTTACGGGGCTGCATTTCACGGGTTCGACACCTACGTTTCAATATATGTGGGCAACAGTCGCCAATAATCTTTCAAACTATCGAACCTATCCGAGACTCGTCGGAGAAACCGGCGGGAAAGATTTCATTATGGCGCATCCCTCCGCTGATCCTGTTGCCGTGGGTACAGCTATAGTCCGTGGTGCTTTCGAATACCAGGGCCAAAAGTGTTCGGCAGCGTCTAGAGTTTATGTACCGAAATCGCTCTGGAGTGAGATTCGGGAAACGGTTGGAGATCAGCTGTCCCGGATTTCAATGGGACCCGTTGAGGATTTTTCGAATTTTATTAATGCCGTGATTGATCGAAAAGCTTTCGATAGCATTACGGGTTATATCGATCATGCCAAGTCTGATCCCGCCGTGGAAATCATCTTCGGTGGTGAATATTCGGACGAGGTCGGCTTTTATATTGAACCAACCGTTCTGGTAGCCAGCGATCCCTCCTATCGGACCATGTGCGAGGAGATATTTGGTCCCGTCGTAACCATATTTGTCTACGATGACGACCAATATGAACAGACGCTCGATTTGCTGGATAAGACATCTGAGTACGCTCTTACTGGTGCTCTTTTTGCGCGTGAGCGCAAAGTGATCCAGGCTGGCACCAGGCGGCTTATCGACAACGCAGGTAATTTTTATATAAACGATAAACCCTCGGGTGCCGTGGTCGGACACCAACCATTCGGGGGAGCTCGTGCATCTGGCACAAACGACAAGGCGGGTTCATATCTCAACCTCATTCGCTGGGTTTCGGCTCGTACGATCAAAGAGACCTTTAATCCGGCGCTCAGTTTCGAGTATCCGTTTTTGGAATCAGACCCATCAGAGTCGCCCATCGGTGGCTGACTTCGTTTGACCGAAACAGGACTCTCGATGGTTCATAATTCGTCGGGAGAACAGTGGTGGAAAAAGAGCCGGGTTACTGGTTTTCCAAGTCTTTAAGCAGGTCTTCCAGATTAAACTCCTTGATCGCCGACGCCACGTCTAGTTCGCCATTGGATCCGTCCCCTGTCAGCATCTGGAATACGGGATTGCTTCCACCAACAATGGCTGAAACCCTGTCATTCGATATATGGGAAAGACCCGTGTTCGTCCCGGCGAGTAATGCGTCGAAGTTCAGGTCGATGTCCTTGAGTTTTGACCAATCCAGATTATCGCCGGTCAATATGGCCATATTGTAGCGCTCCAGCACACCGGGATGGTGCGCCATCATCGTGGTCGCCCGGTTGATTTCGATGAGGTCTCCCATCGCCTGACTGGCTTTGAAGTACTCCAGAACGGCAATGGCTTCGCCCTGTTCAGCCGCATCCCGCTTTTCAATGATATCTGCTAGCAAGTCTTTGGCATGTTTGATGCGTTCAACCATGGCCAGCGCCATCCATCCACCTGCTCGCGCTTCGGCCAACAGGTCTTCAGCGCTGTTCCACGACTGGCGCTCACCGTCCGCAAAATGGGTTTTGATGCCGTCGGGATCGAGATCAAAAGCCTCGTTCACCATTCGTGTTTCCCGATGCTGGACATACTGCTTTACGACAGGAAGTTGTTGCGCCTTCTCAATGCGCTGCTCGGGTGTGAGCGGTGCATACTGCACGTACGCGTACTGGCTCGCTCCAGCGGAGGCCAAAACAGATGCTAAAAGGAAGTATCTCATCAGAACAAGCCCGGATAAGGTGAACTGATATTGATATCGTCTTTTTCGAGGCGCGGATTAAGCCGTTGCTCCTGGTGCCATCCAGGGGGGCCAGCCACAAAAATCGCGTCCCGCCGCGTACATATCCCTGAAACCAATGTTCGAAGGCTCCGACGACTTATGGGATTGAAGAGTGTAACCTCATGATTTTTCTCTGCCGCCCGCACATGGATTGTTGGTCCCAGATAGTTCGTCCCCTGATGACCGTCCCCGAGTACGTTTCCACTTCCTCAGGAAAAATTTTTGATTATATTTAGTCTTGGCTAAATCTTAATGATTGTGTGAAAACAAGTTTCAGAAACGCTCGTTCGAGTCTCCATTGATGCCATTTCCCCCGCTAGCGACCGTCCGCAAGACCCTGATGACATGAGCAGCTCTCCCAAGAACAAGAAAGAAGATCAAAATTGTCGCGGCCTTTCCAGGCGTGAGTGGCTGCGAACCGGTGGAGCCCTGGGCCTCGCCGGAGTTGCTGGAATAACATCCCTCGCAGCTCGTCCAATTGGCCGCTTGGTCAACGCGCCCGAAGCAGGTCCCGACGACTTGCCCCACCAGGGACCACCTACCGGCGCCATGCACACGGTGGGAACGGTTGACCATGCGCGAAATGGATTCGACCCGATGGAGATCCTTAGCGACTTTGACTATGGTACAGTCAGCCGACTGCCCAGTGGACAACGACTTCGCGAGTACGAGTTCGTTGCTGAAGATCGCGAGATTGAAATTGCGCCTGGCGTGTTCTTCCCGGCCTGGACCTACAATGGCAGAGTCCCCGGACCGACGATCCGATGCGTCGAAGGTGACCGCATTCGCGTTCGATTCGTGAATGCCGGCAGCCATCCCCACACCATTCATTTTCACGGTATCCATCAGGCGGCCATGGACGGCGTTCCCGGAGCCGGTCCAGGCTTGATTGAGACGGGAGGAGCCACGGTATATGAGTTCGATGCGGCGCCGTTCGGATGCCACTTTTATCACTGCCACGCAGTTCCCCTCAAAAGGCATATCCACAAAGGACTGTACGGGGCGTTCATTATCGACCCTGATCCCGAGCTCTATCAAGGCGCCGAACGTGAAGCCGCCAAACGACGTAACCACGAATACCCTGAGTGCCAGGCCATCAACGAGATGGTGATGGTGATGAACGGTTTCGACACCAACTTTGACGGCGATAACGAGGTCTACGCGGCTAACACCGTTGCATTTGCCTATTCGAGCCCTGGCATTCCAATCGAGAGCTCAGTCAGACAACGACTGTTCCTGATCAACGCAACCGAATTCGATCCGGTGAACTCGTTTCACCTGCACGGAAATTTTTACGACTACTACGACCATGGCACGACCTTCGAACCAACCCTGAAGAGAGTCGATACCATAATGCAGTGCCAGGGACAACGAGGCATTCTGGAATTCTCCTACGAAGGATTCAACCCGGGCTCATTCATGTTTCACGCACACCAGAGCGAATTTGCCGAACTGGGATGGATGGGATTTTTCGATGTTGACGGAGGGTTTCCGCAACTGGCCTGATATCCGACCTGCTCACCCACGCGTCACCCTCACTTCCATCTTCAGTCCGAGTCCATAATCATGAGTGATTCTTCGCAGCCTACTTCCGGTCTCATGAAGTCCGTTCAATTCGCCCTTCCACTGGTTTTACTGGCGGGCGTGCTCGCACTTTTCTATCAGTATAACCCTATGGAGCTTCTCACCGGTGGCCAGCCTCCAGTAGAAGACCTCTCCGTGACAAAGGTGATCCTGAACGAGGATGGAATAGTCATGCACGTGGTAAACGCGGGACCAGAGACGGTCACCATTGCCCAGGTCCTCGTAGATGAGGCGTACTGGTCGTTCACGATCGAACCATCGAATGAACTTTCTCGACTCCGGACGGCGATTATCACCATTCCGTACCACTGGGTGGAAGGCGATGCTCACGAGCTTCGAATACTGACCAGTTCGGGTGCCACTTTCGATCATACCATCGACGTGGCCGTTGCAACGCCACCTCTCGACGCAACACGATGGCTACTTCTGGGCCTCGTTGGATTTTTTGTTGGAATCGTACCTGTCGGATTGGGACTGATGTGGTTTCCTTTGCTTCACGGCCTGAAAAAAAGCTCTTTGGATTTTGTCCTTTCTCTGACGGTGGGTCTGCTCATCTTTCTTTTGGTCGATACGGTCCTTGAGGGCGTTGAGCTCGCCGAAGGAGTGCCTGGGGTTTTCAAAGGGCTGCCGCTGGTATTTCTCATTGGATTTCTCAGCTACATGGTGCTAACGATTGTGGGTCGCCGGCAGGGCGTCCGCGATCGCTCAACGCCGAGTGGGCGCCTCTGGATTGCAACGGCCATTGCCATCGGTATCGGGCTGCATAACCTGGGAGAAGGAATGGCGGTTGGAGCATCGATCGCAGCGGGTGAAGCAGCCCTGGGAAGCTTCCTAATAATCGGTTTTGTGCTCCACAACGTGACAGAAGGAGTTGGGATTGGTGCTCCGATGGCGTCTGATCGGCCTAGCCTGGCCAGACTCGTCCTCCTCACGATGATTGCCGGTGGACCGGCCATTTTGGGCACCTGGATCGGGGGCTTTTCTTACACGCCTTTTCTCGCGGTTCTATTCTTTGCCGTTGGTGCTGGTGCCATTCTCCAGGTCATCGTGGAGGTAAGCCGCCTTCTGGGTGCCGGTAAAGATGATGTCAACTGGATCTCGTGGACAAACATGCTCGGTATGCTCACAGGAATCGGAGTGATGTACGTTACGGCGCTCCTGGTTTAGAACAAGTTCGTTTTCAGCGTTCGTCCCTCGTATCCCCCCACACGGCGCAGTGCAGGCGGATCTGAACACTTGAACTCATTTCACTGAAACAAATGAGGTCGAATTACGAAAGTGTGGAGGTATTTGGATACGCTAGAAGCGTTGCACCGCCCGGCACTGAATTCTCCGAGTTCACGCGTACCTTGTAACTCTGGTCCTCACCTAGATTTCGACGATGATTATGTTTTTCGGAAGACGATTAATGGAGCCGCACAGATTCACCCTTTCGGCGCCCAAATTGGTGCTTTGTGCGGTGATCTGTCTTGTTTCGCTTGATGGCATGGCGCAGACGAAGCAGGCGTCCTGGAGAAAACTCGGACTCATCTCTCAGCCACCCACCGAGTCGGCGGAGATATTTGGTAGTGGTCGTTTCACGACGAGTATGACCGAGCACGTTTCACCCACCTTCAGTGCAGATGGAAAACACGTGATCTGGTCGGTGTGGATGCCACAGGGTGTGAGTGTCATCGGCATGAATTATCTGAATCGAAATTGGGGCGTATCCAATCTGGTCTTGCTGGAAGGTCACCCTGATTTTGATGGTGCCACATTCAATCCGGATGGAGATCGCGTCTACTTCGCCTCGAAAGCCAGGGAAGAGATGCGTTCAACGTTGGATCTCAACTGGAATATCTGGTACAGCGACTTTGATCAGGATGGAGATTGGAGTCGGCCCGTCAAACTACCATCCGAGGTGAATTCGACCGGAAACGAAGTTTTCCCGACCGTGGCTTCCTCTGGAAATGTCTATTTCACCGTCCTGGGTGATACAAAAGAGTATTATCGTTCCCTTTTTGTGGACGGTGCGTTACAACCTCGGGAGCCTCTTCCGACGTGGATCAACAACGGCGCGCATTTTTCAAATATCTACGTCGATCCAGAGGAGCGATTTCTAATTTTTTCTTCGGATCGACCCGGTGGGTTCGGGGACGGAGATCTGTACGTGAGTTTCAGCGACGAGGACGGTAGTTGGAAGGAGCCCATCAACCTGGGGCCAAAAGTTAACTCCGACCGGCTGGATAGATTCCCTACCATAACTCCCGACGGAGAAGCACTTATTTTTGCCCGCCACACAAAGCTAACCGTGGGTTATGGAGATGGCGATTATTACTGGATAGGCGCTGAAATAGTCGAAGCACTGGCTAACCAGGCGAAGAACGAACTAAACTGAAGGCTCCGACGATGTCGATTTGGCCCACGAACCCACTCCCAGCGTGCAGCTCTAGCAAATCCCTTTAAAGCCCATGGTTCAAACTAGCAGGGCTTGGTCTTAAGCACTCCGGGATAACATCTGCTCGATATTGACCCGGTAGGCCTTACTGGTGGGCAGAATGTCCCCATTCAACAGATGAATGGTGAATCCACCTCGCTTCTTGTACCTACACTCTTTAACGAACTTCACATTGACCAGCGTCGATCGGCTCGTTCTGAAGAATCCATACTGCCTCAGGCGCTCTTCCATCGACGTCATAGTCGCTCGATACAGGAATCGAGCCCCTTCCGAGTGAATCTGCACGTAGTTGCCGGCACTTTCGACCCATGTGATGTCGGTGAGGTTTATCAACCGGATAGTTGACCCATCTCTGATAACCAGTCGGTCTTGCTCATTTTCCTTCGCTTTGGACAAATCCTGTATCATTTCCAGAGCATCAGAAAGCTGGCCTGAAATCGACGCTGATTCGTTCAGTTTTTCGGAAACACGATTCAGGGCTTCGTGGACTCGGTCCTTTCTGATCGGCTTGAGTACATAGTCGATCGCATGGACGTCAAAGGCCGTCACCGCATACTGATCGAAGGCCGTGACAAAAACTACGAGGGGCATCGCAGCTGCACCTATTTCCTGCACGACCTCGAGCCCATTCTTCTCCGGCATCTCGATGTCGAGCAGCACAACATCAGGGTTCATCTCCTGAATCTGAGAAATCGCCTCTTTGCCACTACGCGCCTCTCCTACGACCCGCGTGAGCGGATATTTTTCAACAATGCGCCGCAGACCCTTCCGCGCTACGGGTTCGTCGTCGACGATCAAGACTGAAAACGATTTGCTCATAATTTGACTTCTTTTGGTAGCACGAGTGTTACCCGGGCTCCTCCCAGGGCTCCTATTCCAATCCTGAATCGATCATAGGCTCGAGAAAATCTATCCAGACGGGCCCGCGTATTTGATAATCCGATGCCCTCGCTCCACTGCTCGTCGCCAGGAAAACCTGCTCCATTGTCCTCCACACAGATAACGACATCCCCTTCAGACACCGAGGAGGATATATGGATGTGGCCCGATTTTGCGGACGGCGCGATTCCGTGTTTGATGGCATTTTCAACGAGAGGCTGCAGAATCAGATTCGGGATTCGGATTTCCATCGTCTCCTCGGGAATGTCATACGTCACTGTGAGCCGGTCCTCGAACCGAATTTGCTCGATTCTTAGATATCGCTGGATATAGTCAATTTCTTCAGCAAGCTGAACTTCATCTCTACCGCTTTTTTCCAGTGTGAAACGAAGCAGATCGCTCAGATGATGGAGCATCCTGTTCGCCTTCTCCGGTTCCTCGTCAATGAGAATAGAAATCGCGTTCAGTGTGTTGAATAGGAAATGTGGGTGCAGCTGCATTCGAAGCGCGTCAAATTGTGCTCGTGAAAGCTGCGCCTGGAGATTTGATCTTTCGAGGGCAAAGGTGGCCCGGGCAATCTCCTCTTGTTTGTATCTCCAGGAATAGTCAAATGCTACGTAGACCGCCAGTATCGCGAAGTATTTGTAGGAATAAAACATCAGGGCAAGCAGATGCCGAGAACGCAAGTCCCACATTTCAGACAGAATCGAAAGAAGGTCTCTTTCGATGAAAATCATGTTCCAGCTGATCATCCACACAAAACTGTGAATGGTCACGAAGACCAGAAAAAACGCTAAATGCGGAATTAACACCTTGAAAAGGGTGGCCTTTTCTATTCGAAATCGCCTGGCCACCCAAAGAATGAAAGGTAATTCAGCTACAAGAATTCCCCAGTATAAAAATTGCCCACCGTACAGTTCAAACGAACTCATCGGAAGGTCGAGGAGATACGCCCTGAGCGTCTCCTCCCCAGTATAAATAAGCGAAACCACTACGTAGGCTCCGATTATCCACTTCCAATTAACGGGCGGGTGGCGACGAACAGCTGAGGACATTAGTCAGGCTTAAATCTGAGGATTCTTGGGGTTGCGTAATCGTGATCACCGCTTCGAAACGATGAGAACCCCCTACAGGTTGCCTTTTTGCATCCACAGATATCAGAACCGTGCCTCAAATTCTAAAATCAACGCGAATTCGGACGGGTTTCTACCTGACCAGATGTCATTGAGGTATGCATCGATCATCGCTAGGGGGCCTTCCAACACTTATCCGGTATGATCCATCCCAGATCCGTCTCTCCTGGTTGATCGATCTACAGAATCAGACTCATTCTCATTCCTATCCCACTCCTGCCGAGTGACGGAGAAAGGCTAATACGTGCGGATTTGCCCTGATGCCTTCGAGAAAGCCAGTATGCCATGGTCAGGCCCGTCGCGCTTCCGGCCAGAACATCGGTCAGCCAGTGTTTTTGGCGTTCCATTCGAGCAATGGCCGTGCCCGTTCCGATGGCCAGAAGGCCGTAGGTGAAGACATTTGGATAATAGAAGGTCCATGGTGCGAGGATGGCGAACGCGGCAGTTGCGTGACCAGAAGGGAAGGCCGAGTTCATATCTGTGAACGGGTTAAAATCACGGGCTCCCCGCCCGGCTTCGGGACGAGATCGCCCAAATGCTGTTTTCGCGAGTACGGTTACCAGTCCGGCGTAAATCGGTGCCTGAAGCGACGTGAACGCGGCATCTTGAAATTTCTCGTTGTTGCCTAGTAGAGAGATTGAGAACACGGCGGTGGGAACCGAGAGTGCGTACGGTCCTCCGGCCTCATTGGTAATTCGTAGGAATTCGCCAAATCCCCCATTTCCCCAACCTAGGGCCGCCTCACTCTCCTGTTGATCGAAGTACGAAAGCGGAACCAGCACCGCCAGGCCGGCCGCCACGCGCAAGATCCGTTTTCTGTCTGTCGACCGAATCCAATTTCCAGCATCTCCAAAAACCAGGTTTGAAATCTACTTCCGTCGGCCGGCTCCCCCGCTTGGGCCAGCGCCGATTGAATCCACGGGCTGCTCACGCACGACAAAAGAAGCACTAGAGCAAGGAACGGTGTTGCTCTATTCAGAGATTCTGGTCGCGTCACGAGATCGATGGTTACTATCTGACGGGGCAAATTCGTTGAACCGGCGACGTTGTGCCGGTACAGTTAAAAAGTAGGTTCGCAGGCAGCAGATATCAATTGCTCGCTTGAGATCCTATCAGGCCCAAGAGGGCGCGTCTCTGTAGAGTCATCAAAGAGGCAGACTACGTCAGGCACGCAAGAAATAAATAATGCAACTATTTAGTTGCATACCACTGGATAGTTTGTAAATTTGCAACCATTCCGTTGCATATATCACCATCACTCAAGTAAATTATGAACGATATCATCACCAGAGAGCAATTTTTCAATCATCCTATCAACACCGTCTGGAATGCCATTTCCGATGAAAAGGAGATTTCAACTTGGTTCATCGATGCCAGCTTCAAGGCAGAACCCGGATTTCAGTACACGTTTACCCGTGAGAGCACGGTCATTAAGGGAGAAGTGCTGAAGGCGGATCCCGTACACACCCTGGTCTATACGTGGATCGTTGGAGATCCGAACACCGTTACCACCGTAAGTTGGAGACTGAAAGAAGTTGATGGTGGTACCCAACTCTACCTCGAGCACAGCGGCATCAGCGGCTATCCGAGCGAAGAAATGGCCACTAACATGTTTAACGGCTTCAGTCACGGTTGGGATCAGTGCCTCTCCGGATTGGTGAGCCATCTCGACAACTAGGGCCTATTAACACGATCCAAGTTTATGTCAAGTAACGTCAACAGCGTCTTCAGGGCCATCGCAGATCCAACGAGGCGTGAAATCTTTCACGTTCTCGTCGGATCGCGTGAGTCCCTCACGATCAACGAGATCAGCGCACATTTCGCAATGAGCCGACAGGGTGTCACCAAACACTTGAAGATGCTCGAAGAAGCGAAGCTGGTAAACATTCATTCCAGAGGCCGCAAACGGGTGTGCCAGGCGAACGCCCGTCCCCTGATGGAAATCAAAGATTGGGTCAGCACCTACGAAAAGTTTTGGGAGCAGGCCTTCAGCAGCTTGGGCGCATATCTGGACGAGGGAAAACATCCGGCCCGCTGACCTACCCCCTGACTACGTGCCTACCTATTGGTGAAAAACACGCACGGTATGTGCCGGACGACCGGTGCCCCTTCTAGTGTCCGTCGACAAATACCGTATTACCCCTTCCGCTTGTTCTGCCGGAAATGCGATAGATGAATTTCAGCATCACGTAGCGACCGAGAGAGTTGGTGCGCACTTCCTGAATCATATTGCCGGTGTTTGAGAAGTTAATGCCTTGATTCCGATCCAGAAGATCCAGTCCCACAAGCTGCACATCTGCCCGCTGCCTCATGAGAGTTTTCGTTATCGATGCCTCCAAGAGCGGCACGCTACTGGAAGAGCCGAAAACCTCCTGCGAATACGCGCGGTAATCCAGTGCAGTCGAGAATTCCCACGACTCACCCAGATAATAGCTGGCGTTGGCTGAGTACGTGCTGTTGACGTAGTTCTGATTCAGATTTTCATTGAGCGAATAACTCACGTTGTTGAACGTGAATTGGGCGCCGACGCCGACGTCAAACAGGTCTTTGTTTCTGTTTTCCAGCTTGATACCGAGCGTATTCCGAAGGATGTTGGATCGATTCTCCTCGGCATTGATGAATTCGATTCCGCGACTGTAGACTGCTCTGTTCGACAGATTTATTTTTGCTCCGATCGGCCGGATTGGAGTGCCGAAATAAAGACTTCCCGAAAAGGTCCAGTCTCCGTCTGTATTGACCGATGTGACTTCCTGCTTGAACGAATCGTCGATTGTCCGGGAGCGAGCAATCTTGTTCTGTGTGTAGTTCGCACTCAGAAATGCGAACATATTGGTGAACGTGAACTGGTCGAAAAAGTGGTAATTGATGCTGGTACGGTGACGATACTCGGGCTCCAGTTCCGGATTACCGACGTAAACATTCAGGGGATCGTTGTTGTCGGTGAAGGGCTGCAACTCCGTCATGGAAGGCTCCCGGGTTGAAGCACTGTAGCGCACACTCAGGCTCTTACCAGTGTCGATCGACCATCTGAGATTTGCCGACGGAAGCCAGTGGGTAAACCCGTTCGAGATTGAAACATCTCTATCCAGGATCGTCCCGTCCAGTGTAGATTCCTGGATATCAACTCCGATTCCGAAGTTTACCGACTCCCAGTTTTTTCGAAAGTTCAATCCGGCTTTATAGTACGTATAGGTGCGATCCAGACCGGAACTCAACGCGTCATTCAGCACGAGAGACCCACGCACCAGGTCACTGACCGTCTTGTCCTTGTCCTCGTTGATCTGCCGGCGCTCGCCGCGGAGCTCGATGAGTCGCCCTTTCCCGAGCGGCTCACTCAAGGAGATCCGTTGGGTTTGTTGGAGTGTATTTCCAAGCGACGACTGGATTTGGGCGATCTCATCGTATGTGAAAATATCTCCCGAACCGAGGATGCCGGTCAAAGAATTCAGATCGGCTCCGGTTTCGGAATCGTTCAGATTCAGACGCGCAACGGCGACGAGGCTTCTTCCTTTTTCGTTCAACCGTTTTCGATAGGTAAGCGAAGCATCTCCAGCCGTCTGATCTCCATCGGTTATATAGGTTGTTTCGCTCGTATTCTGCTCTATCCCCAACGCGCCAAGAGTTGAGCGCAAGCCCGAACTCGTCAGAGAAGAGGTGCTGGTCGAAATATTTCCCCGGAATCGGATGTCGTGACCCTTCGCAAAATCATATTTGCTACTCAGATTCAACCGGTGCGAGAGGTTGTCACTTAGCTGGTTGTTGTTTTCCTGTACCAGCGAGGACAGAGATGAACCAAGAAGTTGCTGCTGCTGGACCGTTCGCGTCTGTTGATTCTCAATACTTGAGAGGAAATAGCTGCCGCTGACAAAGGTTTTCGAGTTGAGATCACGACTGGCATTGAGGCCCAGAGCGAGTGTTTCGGAGAATCCGTCATTGATGTTCGTTCCCACAGGTACACCGCCGCCTCCCATTCTTCCACCGTCCATCATCACGGCTTGCACGCCCCCCATGAAACTCATGTAATCGCCGAACGAAAAGCCTTGTCGGTTGACGTTGTTCAGATTTCCGAGGAATGATAGCTGGGTTGTCGGGCTGAACCGATTTATCGAGGCCTGACCATCATAGCGACCGTCGTCGCCGTAACCACCACTCATGTTTCCGAAATAGCCCTGCCTGGCGTCCTCCCTCAGCTCCAGATTTATCGTTTTAGTCTCCTCGCCATCATCGACGCCTGTGAATTCAGCCATATCGCTGAGCTTGTCATAGACCTGCACCTTATCAATTGCGTCGGCTGGCAAGTTTCTGGTCGCGATTTTCGGGTCGTCACCAAAGAACTCTTTGCCGTCCACAAATACTTGTTGGACCGTCTCGCCCTGAGCTTTAATCGTACCGTCCGCTTCAACCTCAACTCCCGGAAGTTTTCTCAGCAGATCCTCGACGACGGCATTTGGCCGAGTCGCGAACGCAGCAGCATTGTATTCAAGCGTATCCCCTTTGACCACGATCGGAATATGCTCCGCGCTGACTACGAGCTCGCCGAGCTCAGCCACTGAATAGTCCAGAGTAAGTGTTCCAGCGTCGTATGCTTCGTCAGCTATCGTAAAGTTTCTCCGAAGGGGCTGGAAGCCGACAAAGGTGATCTGAAGGATGTACTCTCCCTCGGGCACGCGCCGAAGTGTGAACTCTCCCTTGCCATTGGCCGTCGCAAATTTTGTCAGGATTGAATCAGCTCGAGTGAGAGCAACTACCGTCGCGCCCTGTAGTGGCGCGCCTACCGAATCAACCACGACACCGGTCACATTAAACCTGGATGTCTGGGCAGAAGCGAGATCGGCGAAGAGAAATGAAAAGAGAACGATGGCGCAAATGGCGATACCACGGGCGACAAATCGAAGATTGGTAATCATTAAGAGCTAAGAGAGATGAGTGTGATGGTTGGTGTCTTGCGTATTCCGAGTTCGCTTGATGGTTAGTGACGCATAATCCGGACGGTGTTGTGCCCTCTGCCGCCACGCATCGCCTGCATCTCTTTCATTTTTTCCGCGACGATTGAATCAAATTCGGCCCGGGATACCTTCTTCCCCTTTTTCGGAGCGGATATCATTCCATCCTCTACCCCGTCCAGATTAATCTCTTTTGCCGAAAAGACCGTCTGTCCATCGTTGAGAGAGAGGACCAAGATCATTCCCGGGAGCCCGCTGAAGAGCTCCGGTCCTGCCGAAACCGGTATTTCTGGACTGAACCATGCCTCGATAATGGTACTGTCACGCACTGCGGTGGCTTTCTGGACTCCGAAGCCTAGATACTCACTCTGCTCCCCAGTCAATTTCCAGGCGTATGTCGGCTGGTCTCCCGCAATTAAAAACGTTCGGCCCATGAAATCCCTCTTCTCAGAGACTGTGCCGTCGTCGTAGTTCTGATAGGTCTCATTTTCATCTTTGGAGGAGCCTGCCATACGAAAAACCATATTTCCTCCACCGGCCACGATGTCCTGTGGTTTTTCCTCTTCTTCTGTGGCCTTCATCAATGATTCGAGCTCGTTGAAGTAGAGAACCATCGACGTCGTGTTCTCTCTGGGAATCTGATCCCGCATATGTTCCATTTCTGGGGGAAGCTCGAACTCCATTTTTACGATTCTCTCGTACAATACACTGCCTTCCTGGGCAACGGCTGAGAGCGGAAGGGCCAGTACAAGAGCAAGTAAAGACAGTAAGCGTTTCATTATTTCGGTAGGCGATGGTGCAGATTTCCGATTCAAATCGGGTGGCGTCGGTATATGAACGAGTGCCCTCAAGTATTTATTGTAGCGAGAGACCAACTTGGCGGTGACGGCGAGCCTTCGCAAGCCTTCGGAACGCCGTCGCCTCTCGAAAAGTAATTAGATTCCCCGCCTTTCCAACGACGAACCATGCAAAGCGTCCGTTTCTCTCCAAGAATTCTCGACTCTGGCTGTCCGAGATCCTGAACTGAAGAATACCCGCGAATTTCGTGGATCACGGGTGGCAGGACATTATATATTGCGAGCCACATTGGTGTACTACCGGTTCAGATAATCACCCGCGTCCTTCTCCGCCATGCCAGACCAGATCACACTCACGTTTCCAGACGGATCCACCCGCGATTTTGATCGCGGAGTGACGGGTAATGACGTAGCCGCGAGTATATCGGAAGGGCTCGCACGCATGGCCGTCTCAATCGGGATTGATGGAGAGACTCGAGATCTGTCCAGATCCATCGACGAAAACGCTGCGATCCAGCTGTATACACTCCGCGATGACGAGGGTTGGGCGACCTACTGGCATTCCTCTGCCCATCTGATGGCCGAGGCCCTGCAGGAGCTTTATCCCGGAGTAAAATTCGGTATCGGACCCTCCATCGACAAAGGATTCTATTACGACGTTGATCTGGGCGAGCGCACGCTGATCGCTGAAGACTTGGAGGTGATCGAAAAGAAAATGATGGAGCTTGCCAAGCAGAACGCCTCCTTCGAGCGGCGCGAAGTGGGCAAGGCCGAGGCGATCTCCTACTTCAAGGAAAAGGATGATGAGTACAAACTGGAGCTGCTCGAGGGTCTGGAAGATGGTACGATCACATTCTACACTCAGGGAGACTTCACCGATCTGTGTCGTGGACCGCACGTTCCTTCCACCGGCACCATCAAATACGCGAAGCTGCTGAACATCGCGGGCGCGTACTGGCGCGGGGACCAGGATCGAAAGCAACTTACCCGGCTCTACGGAATAACTTTCCCGAAGAAAAAGGCACTCGACGAGTACCTCGAAATGCTGGAACTCGCTCGCGAGCGAGATCACCGCAAGCTGGGAAAGGAACTGGAACTGTTCACCTTCTCTAAAAAGGTTGGCTCGGGACTTCCGTTGTGGTTGCCCAAAGGGGCCATATTGAGGGAAACACTGGTCAATTTCCTCAAGGAAGAACAGCTTCGACGCGGATACGAGCCCGTCATCACACCTCATATTGGACGATTGGAGCTCTTCAAAATCAGCGGACACTATCCCTACTACAGCGATAGCCAGTTCCCACCCATGATGGACGACGAAGAAGAGGGATATCTCCTGCGGCCGATGAATTGTCCCCACCACACTCAGATTTATGACGCACGCCCGCGCTCGTACCGGGAGCTGCCTGTTCGCCTCGCAGAGTTCGGAACGGTCTATCGCTACGAGCAGTCCGGAGAGCTCTCGGGCCTGACCCGCGTGAGAGGTTTCACGGTCGATGATGCGCACATTTTTTGCAGGCCTGACCAGGTCAAGGAAGAGTTTAAAGACGTCATCGACCTGACCCTTCGTGTATTCAGTTCGCTGGGCTTCAGTAAATTTACGGTGCAGATTTCTCTCCGCGACAAGGAAAACAAAGAGAAGTACGTAGGTGAAGACGGGCAGTGGGATGCGGCGGAGCAGGCAATTCGTGAAGCTGTCGAAGAAAAGGGTCTGGATGCCATTGAGATCGAAGGAGAGGCGGCCTTTTACGGGCCCAAATTGGACTTCATGGTGAAGGATGCGCTCGGACGCGAGTGGCAGCTCGGAACGATTCAGATCGACTACAATCTGCCCCAGCGTTTCGACCTGACTTACGTCGGGGAAGACAATCAGAAACACCGTCCGGTGATGATCCACCGAGCACCGTTCGGATCCCTGGAGAGATTTATAGCTGTCCTCATCGAACACTGTGGGGGTAATTTCCCTTCCTGGTTGGCACCCATTCAGGTACAGATACTGCCCGTCGGACAGTCTTTCAATGACTATGCGTCCGATGTCGCCACGCAGTTACGAGACGCCGGAATTCGGGTCAAGAATGACACGCGTCACGAAAAAGTCGGATACAAAATTCGATCGGCTGAGGTTCAAAAGATCCCATTCATGCTCGTTGTCGGGCAGCGAGAAATGGATTCAGGATCTGTTTCTGTGAGACGTCACGGGGAGGGTGATACGGGATCACAATCCGTCACCGAGTTCATTGCGACCTTTAACGCCGAAGTGAGTGACGCACTCCAGGGCGCGTGAGCCTGTGAGGAATTAAGTCGGCTGTTACATCTTTTGAATCAAAACCCTAAATTCAGGGTTACAGACACGTTTGGTCCATTTTCGCCCAGCACCATCATTTAACCACCCACATTGTCATCGCAAAACAGTTCATTCGAGTAAACGATCGCATTCGGGCCACTGAAGTCCGCGTGGTTGATCCGCAGGGAGCGCACGGAATCTATCCCACCGAAGAAGCCCTGAAAATGGCAGATGATCAGGATTTAGACCTGGTCGAGATCTCTCCAAACGCTGAGCCGCCGGTTTGCAAAATCATGGATTATGGCAAATTCCGGTACGAGCAGCAGAAAAGAGATAAGGAAGCTCGCAAAAAGCAGCACACCATTGAGATGAAGGAGATCCGTTTTAGGCCTCATACGGATACCCACGATTTCAACTTCAAAACGAAGCACGCCAAAAATTTCCTTGAGCACGGTCACAAGGTCCGTGCATACGTTCAATTCCGTGGTAGGGATATCATATACAAGGACCACGGCATGGAAATTCTGGCGCGATTTATCCAGGAGCTGGCCGAGCTGGCAAAGATTGACCAGGAACCCAAGATGGAAGGCCGCAGGATGACCACTATTCTGAGTCCGGTCAAAAAGAAAGTGTGAGGCTGGATCCTCTGCAGAGCGATCGATTCACGGAATAATCAACGTAATTCGACACTTCTTGACTGAAAACAGGTTTGCAGGGCGTACCCGTGTTTCGTAGTTTTTGAGGCTCAGTCGTTTGTGCGATCTGCAAAGATTTTTAGTCCAGACGACACGTGTATTCAGACCTGAATGACCTCCTAAGGCAGGTATTATGCCAAAAATGAAAACGAATAGCGGTGCTAAGAAACGCTTCAAAGTGACCGCGTCCGGTCGCCTGAAACGCAAAAAAGCCTTTGCTAGTCACATTCTGACCAAAAAGTCGCCCAAGCGCAAGCGTAACCTTCGCACCGCAACACTGGTCGACAAAGCCGATGAGCCGCGCATGCGCAAGCTTATTGGCGGCTAGAAAACGCCACCCTCGCCCCTGCCTTTGTCAGGCGGTAACGGGTTTCAAGAGCAACAAACAGTAGTAAGAGAGAATGCCACGCGCAACTAATAGAGTAGCTTCAAGACGTCGTCGAAAGCGGATAATGTCAATGGCCAAAGGCTATTGGGGTCGTCGGAAAAACGTCTACACCGTCGCCAAAAACGCCGTCGAGAAGGCGCTTGTTTATCAGTATCGGGATCGGCGCGCTCGCAAGCGCCAGTTTCGTCGCCTTTGGATTGCGCGTATCAACGCAGGCGCACGCCTCAATGGTACCACGTATTCGCGGTTGATGGGCTCGCTCCGGAAAGCAGATGTGCAGCTGAACAGAAAAGTGCTCGCAGATCTGGCCATGCAGGATCCCGCCGCCTTCACTGCCGTCGTAAAGAAGGCCTCATAGGTCTTGCCTTGGAGGTCTTGCAATGATCCACAGAGCTTCTATAAAGGAACGATTTATCGGCCGTACTACCACTTGTTTGTTGTAGGTGGCGCCGACCGGATGAGACATCAGACGGATTTGCACATTTTGGAAATTCCCGCCTCCTTCGAAAGGTCAGGCGGGATTTTTCGTTTATTGAACTACCAAGCAGCATCACACGATGGACGAGCAGAAATCAAGTGTTGACAACGCCCTCGCGGCGCTGAACGATCTCAAAGTCGAGATCGAGGAGACCGACCTGAGAACATCTCAGGGCGTTGACGACTACCGTATTCGGTTTCTCAGCAGAAAACAGGGCCAGATCACTGCCTTACTGAAACGAATTCCGGAAGTCGCGCCTGAGGATCGTAAAAACTTCGGACAGGAAATCAATGCGGCCAAAGCGCGTGTTGAAGCGCGAATCGAAGAAGCCACCGGGGAGTTTTCCGACGAGTCCGATGCCAGTTCGGGGCTGGTTGATCTCACCCTCCCGGGAAGAGCAATGGCTCAAGGCAGTCTGCATCCCATCACCCAGGCGCAGCGATTGATTACGCGGGTGTTTGAAAATTATGGCTTCGAGGTAGCAGAAGGACCGGAAATCGAAGACGATTGGCACAACTTTTCTGCTCTCAATTTTCCAGCGGACCACCCTGCGCGAGACATGCAGGACACGTTTTTCATCGAGCCCCCCGATGAAGAGCATGGTGGCATATTGCTGCGCACACACACCTCTCCGGTTCAGATTCGGATCATGGAGAATCGGGAGCCGCCCATCCGTGTAATTGTGCCCGGGCGAGTGTATCGAAACGAGGCGATTTCCTACAAATCGTACTGCCTCTTTCACCAGGTCGAAGGCCTTTACGTCGATGAGGGTGTCACGATGGCGGATTTGAAACAGATCCTTCATGCCTTCGCGCGTACGCTGTTCGGTGAAGACGTGAAAATGCGCTTCCGACCAAGTTTCTTTCCATTCACGGAGCCGAGCGCAGAGGTTGATATCTGGTGGAAGGACGAAGCTCTCCCAGGCGGCGGCCGGTGGATGGAAATAATGGGAACGGGAATGGTAGACCCAAATGTTCTGGAGGGCGTCGGCATCGATTCCGAGCGCTACACCGGGTATGCTTTCGGGATGGGAATCGAGCGTATCGCCATGTTGCGATACGGCATCGACGACATTCGCATCCTGTACGAGAACGACAATCGTTTTCTTGAACAGTTCAGCTGAATTGACGACCGCAATCAATCACGACGCTTAACCAACACGACCACTGATTTTTAGGATCGAAGAAGAGCCATCATGATTATTAGTACGAACTGGCTGGCTGATTATGTAGATCACTCGCTGTCAACGGACGAACTGGCAGAGCGCTTGACGATGTGCGGCCTTGAAGTCGCATCTGTCGAGCAGGTCGGGACGGATTTCTCCGGAGTCGTCGTTGGCCAGGTACTTTCTGCCGAGGCTCATCCCAACGCCGATCGCCTGTCCGTGTGCACGGTCGACGTCGGACAGGAGTCACCCTTACAGATTGTGTGTGGCGCTCCAAACGTCGCAGCCGACCAGAAAGTGGCCGTAGCCACTGTTGGAGCGGTTCTGAATCTGGCACCGCGGGATAATCCAGCCGAACGAGTGCCCGTGACGATGAAAAAGGCTAAAATCCGAGGAGAAGAGTCCTTTGGGATGATTTGCGCAGAGGATGAACTCGGCCTCAGCAATCAGCACGACGGAATACTGGTGCTCGACGGGGACGCTCCTGTTGGATCATCGTTTGAGTCTTATCTGGCCGGAAAAGGGATGTCTTCGTCTGATGTCGCTATCGATATCGCCATCACACCGAATCGGCCCGACGCGATCAGTCACCTCGGAATTGCGCGAGATGTTGCCGCGCTAACCCGTTCTTCCGTAACGAAGCCCGACGTCATCCTGCCACAGATCGGAGGCTCTATACTGGATGAGATCGACATCTCGATCGAAGCGGCGGAGGCTTGCCATCGCTATGTCGGCATTCTTGTCAGGGGTGTTTCCGTAGGAGAATCTCCCACGTGGATGAAGCACCGGCTCCTGGCGATTGGGCTGCGTCCACGCAATAACATCGTCGACATTACTAATTACGTGATGTATGAGTGCGGCCAGCCGTTGCACGCATTCGACTACGACGAAGTAGCCGGGAAAAAGATTGTAGTCCGTAAAACCGGCCAAGCCTCGACCTTTACCACGCTGGATTCCAAAGATCGCAAGCTGCCAAAGGGCACGCTTATGATCTGTGATGGAGAACGCGAAGTTGCCATCGCGGGCGTCATGGGAGGAGAGAACTCAGAGGTCACCGACACTACATCGAATGTGCTCATCGAGAGCGCCTATTTCGACCCTTCAACCATTCGGCGGACCGCAAAAGCCTTGGGACTCCAGACAGACGCCTCGTACCGGTTCGAACGCGGAATCGACTCTCAGGGTCAGGCATGGGCGGCAAAACGCGCGGCGGATCTGATGGTCGAGCTCGCGGCCGGAACCCTGGTTGAGGGCATGTTGGATGTTCACCCCACGCAGCACCAGGCCCTGACGATCTCGGTTCGTGCGGCGCGAGTCGAAAGAATTGTGGGAGTTCAAATTGAGGCTGACGAAATGGTTCGACTCCTCGAAGCGATTGGATTTTCAGTTTCCCAGACGTTGAAGGCTCCTGTCGTATGGGATGTGACCGTCCCGTCATTCCGCCCGGATGTAGAACGTGAAATCGATGTAATCGAGGAAATCGCCAGGCTGTACGGCTACGACAACATTCCTGAGCCGACTCATTCCCATATTCCGAACTTTACCCCGGGGATCGCCAGTATCCGGCAGCTACGGGAAGCCACACGAGACCTACTTTCAGGCGCTGGATTCCGCGAAATCTATACGAACTCAATGCTGCCACTCGACGTGGCAGAGCGATTCAACACGCCGGCGTTACCGGCAGGCCGATTCAAGGGTGAAATTGTCACGACCCTGAATCCAATCACAACAGAAATGGGAGCGCTCAGACCTTCCCTCCTTCCCGGTATGCTGAAGGCCATCGCGCACAATCAGAATCACGGCCAGACAGCGATAAAATTCTTCGAGTTTGGCCGGGTCCACACCAGGCGGAAAACGAACCTGAGTGTGGTTGGTGACTACACCGAAGTTGAAACCCTGCTGGTTGGAACTGCGGGCCACTGGGCTTCGCACGGATGGTACGGCGAAGCCCCGGAGGTAGATCTATTTGCGGTGAAAGGACTTGTGGATCTAGTACTCTCTTCTACCGGCGTGCGCGACGTCAGATACCTTGAGGCCAACTCTGATTCCTTATTCAGCCAGTCCGTGGATGTGTTCAGTGGTAAACGGTGGATTGGTGTTGTGGCGGGCATATCCAACAAGATTGCAAAAGAGATTGATTTGAGCTCCGCTGCATTTGTCGCCGAGCTGGACTGGACCACGATTTGTGAGCTGGTGTCCGGCCGGCTGCGCGTACGCTACAGCACTGTGAGCCGACATCCCGTCGTGGAGCGCGACATCGCCGTCGTAGTGGACACCGCGCAACCGGCCGGCCCCATGCTGGAATCGATCCGAAGGGCGGGGCAGCCCCTGCTGAAAAATGTGACGGTATTCGATGTCTACGAAGGCGAGAACGTGGGAGCCAAGGAGAAAAGCGTCGCTTTTGGACTCAGCCTGGGCGCAGACCGAACGTTGCGAGACAAGGATGTAGACAAGACCGTCTCGAAAGTGCTTAAAGCTCTCGAATCTGATTTTAATGCCAAACTTCGGTAGCTCGGCCCTATATTCTGGAGCGGATTAACGATATCCGACCGATGTATTGTCCGACTTTCGCATCTCGACATTATGGCTTCCGAAGACCAGGGCCACGCTTCCGAAGAACTGCCCGGACAGCAGAGCATGTTTTCTTCAGCTGACTCAACGCCCTCAAATGGAAAAACCCGAAAACGAGGTCCCGTTCATTTGAAAGGAACCAGATCTCTCGAACGGCTCCGAGATCGCATCGAGCTGGCCGTCAAGGAACTCAATCGGTTGAAAGATGAGAATCATTCCCTCCACAAGGAAATGGATTCGTTGAAGAGCCGACGTACGGAATCCGTTGATGGTACACCCGTTGTATTCACTGACAGCCCAGCGGCGCTCCGCTCAAAAGTCGAATCGTTCATCAAGGTGATCGATAGCTACATTGATAGCGAGGAGTCCACCGAAAACGAATCGGAAGACTAAGCACACCATGTCCCAACTTCTACCGATCAAGGTCCGATTCCTCGGCAAAGATTACACGCTTCGTGTGTCCGAAGAAGACGAACTTGCTACGCTTGAAATGGCGGAGTATCTGGATTCAAAAATGAGAGCGTTCAAGGAAGCCCACCCTGAACAATCTGATTTGACTGCAGCTGTGATTACGGGACTGGCCATCACCGAAGAGTTGTTTGTCGAGAGGGCGTCAGGCCTGGATCCGGGTGAGCACGTAAACACTGTGCTTGCGCAGATGGAAAAAAAGCTTTCCAAGGCACTTTTGTCCTGAGAAGTCATTGCGTTGCGGGCCAAATCGTTGCGGCGTGAGTTAATGGACTCCTGGATCGAACTGCCCACCGGTGCGACTCAGAATGCTTGCACGACGTGTAAAGACGCCGTATCTAGTGTTCAGGCACGACTCGCTTCTACACGATAAGAATCTAACAATTTCTTGTAGGGAGCCCTCCTTCGGGCTTGGACGGCAGGCCCCACCCGTTAATCGGGACATCCGGTACTCGTACCGGGCAACCGGGGAAATCGAAAGAGACTGAGCGGTACCCATTATGTGGGATAGGAGATTCTTCTACTCTGGAAGTGGGTCAGTGCCTTTTTTTGTGCCGTATCTATTTCTAAATGATCTGCCGAGGAACCATTCCGGCAGCTTCAGCAGTACTCCGCCTGGGCCCATCTTCAAAAAACACATGAATATAGCAGAAGTGTGATTTCAGGGTACTGCGTAGAAGGATCGGAGTACTATCTTCTTCGCCTGATGTCGCGGGACGCTCCCGCATGGTCCTTGCACAATCCATCCCTGGTATGATTGGAACGATTGGTAAGCTTCTGATTCTGATCTCGATGGTCGCCGGAATCCTTTCCGGACTGACCTTTCTTCGGTCGTCAAAGCTGGACGATCGGGTTCGAGAGTGGAAGCGTATCGGACGATACTCCTGGTGGGTGCTGACGATCGGGATGTTGGTCAGTTTTGCTCTGCTGGCTTTTCTGAATGTGACACACGCGTTTGAGTACGCCTACGTGTGGGAAAATACGTCCCTGGACCTACCGCTGGACTATTTGATTGCATCGACCTGGGCAGGTCAAGAGGGTTCGTTTCTTCTCTGGATTGTGATGAACTGCCTCGTAGGTCTCGCGGTGATGAAGTTCGCGAAGGAATACGAATCGCCGGTGATGGTCGTCATTGCCCTCTGCCAGGTCTTTCTGATATCAATGGTCGCAGGGTTGCAGATTGGCCCACTCGCAATTGGATCTTCTCCATTCGCGACAATCGTGGAGAAATTTCCCACCGCACCGATGATTCAGGCAGGGATCATTCCGACGGATGGTCAGGGATTGAACGACCTGCTACAGAACTATTGGATGGTTATTCATCCACCGATCCTCTTCTCGGGTTTTGCCGCCATGATCGTGCCCTTTGCTTTCGCAGTGACAGCCCTGTGGAAGCGTCGTTACATCGAATGGGTTCGTCCTGCTCTTCCGTGGGCACTGTTTGCCATTCTCGCGCTTGGCGTCGGCATCACTCTCGGCGGCTATTGGGCGTATGTCACCCTGAGTTTTGGGGGGTACTGGGCCTGGGATCCGGTGGAGAACTCTTCCCTTGTGCCGTGGATCATTGCGATAGCAGCTGTCCACACCATGATTGTACAAAAACGATCTGGACACAGTCACAAAGCGGCTCTGTTTCTAACGATTCTTTCGTACATCCTGATCGTGTACTCAACTTTTCTGACGAGAAGTGGAATCCTGGGTGACTTTTCTGTCCATTCCTTCGTCGATCTTGGCCTGTACAATCAGCTGCTGATCTGGATATTGTTCATGGCCTGCCTCGGATTTGGACTATTCGCGATCCGCATGAATGAGCTTCCCAGACCTGATAAAGAGCCCGAGTTTTTGTCTCGGGAGTTCATGATATTCTCAGGCGCAATGATTCTCACAGGTGTTGCGCTGGTTGTTCTACTCGGAACGAGCGCACCCATTATCGGTCGACTTTTCCGGGATAATCCATCGACCGTGCCCCTGGCATTTTACAACAAGTGGTCGTTGCCGCTGACCATTGCCTTTCTGTTCCTCGCCGGCCTGGGACAACTTTTCTGGTGGAATAAAATGACCGTCGAGACGGTCAACAAGGTCCTTTTCCGACCGATTGTCCTTGCTTCGGTTTCCACGATTGCCGTGTTTTTCCTGACTCCATTTCGAGATCGCGCGGCGGAGGCCGTCGTCTATGCCTCCGGTGGGTCAGAAGCCTTGAATTCAGCAGGGGTGATCGGATCCTTGGCCGACACCTGGGCGCAGCACGGACCCTATCTCATGATGCTGATTCTCGTATTTGTAGCGTTCTTCGCGCTCTACGGTAATGGAGAGGTCCTCTTCCGGATTGCCAGAGGAAATCTTCGGCTGGCGGGCGGATCTGCCACACACGTCGGCTTTGCTATCATGGTACTCGGCATCGTCGCTTCGAGCGGCCTCAGCAATGCCATTGGTGAAAATGGAGCACAACTAGGAGACAGTCGTGACAATTTTATCCTCTCACTCGGGGAAACTAGGAGCGTACAGGGGTACGTGGTAAGCTATACGGGGCACGGAACGAATGAAGATGGGCTTCCCACCTACTTGCTTGATTTCACCGATCCAAATGGAAAAACGTTCAAGATGGCGCCCGTTGTGTATGAGAGCAATCGAGGACAGTGGATTCAGCACCCGGACGTGAAGATGTTTGTTGAGAAGGACCTCTTCGTGGCGGTCTCTCCAAACGTGATGTTCGATTCAGAAACAGATGGTGGACAGTTGACGCTCGCTCGAGGCGATTCGAGTCTGATTGGAAACGACCTGTATCTGATTGAATTTGTGGAGTTCGATCTGAATGTAGACGAACAGTTTATGACCGATTCCACAGAAGTCGCGGTGGGTGCTCGAATTCGACTTACCGAGCGCGCGACTGGAGACGTTCGTGAGCTGAACCCGATATACCTGATCGGAAAGGATCGCAACGTCGAATATGTTCAGAACACGATAACGGACTGGAATATTACCGTCGCTTTCACCGGGATGAATGTGGATTCTGGATCCATCAACCTCGCGATCCAGGGGATTCCGGTTTCAGCTGAGGACTGGGTCGTCGTGCAGGCCTACGAAAAACCCTTCATCACCCTGGTCTGGTTTGGATTTATTTTTCTGGCCTTCGGGTTGATCCTGTCTGTCTTCAGGAGATCTTTGGACCTGAGGATCGCGGTAAAACGCTCCAATCAGTAAGCGTCGTTTTTTGGGCGGATTTAGGCCATTTTCGCCAATCGCTTATACTTCTCGTGTTTTTCGCCGATACCAGCGGGTGGGTACGGTATGCGTGAAAGCCGTTCCTCGCTAACATTCAGAGGCTGAAGCGAAAAATGACGACCAAAGATATACTTGTGGCCGAAGACAACCTGGTAAATCAACAGGTTGCAATCCAGATGTTGTCGCGACTCGGACATGATGTCGAGGTCGTGGACAATGGAAAAAAAGCGGTTGAAGCGGCCTTGACCGGGAAATACGATCTCGTTTTCATGGACGTGATGATGCCCGAATTGGACGGACTGTCGGCTACAATCGAGATCAGAGAATTTGAGAGGCCCGCTCTGCGCGTGCCGATCGTGGCTCTTACGGCTAGAACCGAGTCGCAGGACGAGCGCAATTGTATGGATGCAGGAATGGATGCCTTCATCCCGAAACCGTTCACCTCGCAGCAACTCGAGGAGTGTATTAACCGCTTCCTGAAACCGACCTATTTTGCCTCCGAGTCGGTGGTGATCAATCATTCGATTCTGAATACGTTCCTGGAAGCGATGGGAGAGTTCGACGAGGAATTTACCCGCGAACTGATTCGAGATTATCTCTCAGAAGCGTCCCGGATCCGGTCAGATATCTACGCGGGGCTGGCGTCGGAAGACGTTGAGCTGGTCTGCAGAGCGGTACACTCCCTGAAAGCATCGAGTGCGGTGATTGGGGCCCAGGATCTTTCCGAGTTATGTGGAGAACTGGAAAAGAGCTGCCTGTTGGATGACCTGGAAGAAGTACGGTTGAAGCTCAGCCATTTTGAGGGTGCGCTGAATCAGGTCAGAGATGAGCTGAGTGGCTTCCAAAAAGAGTCCAGCCAGGATCCATCCTAGCGGAAGATTACGACACTGCGGGTAATCACATTTTCTCCAGCTCTAATGCGTAGTGCGTACAGTCCCGAGGCCAGTCGACTCGTATCAATGCTGTGCTCTGAGGATCCGAGAATCAACATGCCTCCAGTACCCTCCAAAACTCGCTGCCCGAGTGGGTTCAGAATTCCCCATTGAAGCTCGCCGGACTCCCTCGATTCGAGCTGAATGACGATCTGCCCGGAAGCTGGATTCGGATAGAGTGCTTGTAGTGAGAGATTCCTGGGAAGGTCAAACCCTTCGGTCGCGGTTCCTTCGAGATACGGGCTACCAATGTTGGTTGAGCGTCGAATATGCGCCCCGTCAGAGGCGGTAACAGCAAACGTGTAGGGCCCCTGGGTGGTTGTTGGAAGATCAACCGAGTAGGTGAGTTCTGTGAGAGGATCGCTTACATGCACGATTTCGCCGCTGGGTGCCCTGAAGGCCACCTGGTAAGAGATCGACTGCCCTTCTGGATCAACGGATGCATCCCACATCGCAATCCATGCTGGGTGCGATCCACCTTTGCCCATGATTCCATCGTAAGCTCTGAAAGCAGTGGGAGGTCGATTATTGCTTCCGCCCTTTTCCAACCAGAGACTCTGATCTCTGGCCACATCGATCCATACATTTCGGCTTCCATCTGGCCACCGCACGATGAGAGAGTCCGCACTTTCGGTCGTACCCATCCCGAAATGAGCCCCATGGGCCATGTTCTGGCTCGTAAATCCGTCGCCGGAAGTTATGAGACGGGTCTGGGGCACTCCTTCATTCCAGAGCTCCAATCGAGCGCCTATCGCCATTTTGTTCGGCGCAGGCTGGATGAGGTTCACTTTCAGAAATCCGTTCGTGCCACCGTCGTTCATGAAGATCCGACTGTAGGGATTCTGGTCTGCTCCGGTGAAATAATCAATCCATCCGTCATCGTTAAGATCTGCAACCGCGATGGATAGGTTTTGAAAAACGTCGCTCAGTCCCGATGTGGAATATCGATCGGTAAATGTGCCGTCACCATTATTGATGTATACGTTTGGCGGAGCAATTCCGTTTGCCACATAGAGGTCATCGAATCCGTCATTGTTGAAGTCTGCGACCGAGGCGCCGAAACTCAGGCTCAGCGAATCTCCATCCACTCCCGCTAGGGCGGCGACGTCAGAAAAGGTGCCGTCACCATTGTTGTGGTAGAGCAGATTACGGCCCGATCTCCCGTCCAGAACCAGCATATTTGCAACGTAAACATCCAGGTATCCGTCGTGGTCGTAATCGAGCCAGGAGGCGGCCCAGGCGGCACGATTGCTATCTATGCCGGCTTCTTGTCCAACTTCTTCAAAAGTGCCGTCTCCGTTGTTTCTGAAGAGAAGGTTTACGGACTTGCTCTGATCCCGCTGAGCACACGCACCTATGAAAATATCCAGATCTCCGTCGTTGTCATAGTCCGCAGCAGCTACTCCATAGGTCTGCACGCTGCTGTCAACTCCAGATTGCGTGGTGAATTCCGTAAACGAACCCAGCCCATCGCCCAAAAATAACTGATTGTGACCCTTCTCCTCACCGAAGAACAGGTCGAGGGTTCCATCCTCGTTGAAATCGGCGAACAGTGTTCCCTGCCCCTCCCCCTGGAATACGATACCGACCTGCGGACCGACCTCCTCAAGACGGAGCCCGAACAGGCCTTTGTAGAAATGGCTGCTGTCGTCAGCCAGATCCATGACCACCATTTCGAGAAACCCATCGTCGTCGACATCGGCCATTACCGAGCCGAAGATCGTCCGTCCCCAGGCGACGACGGGCAAACTTCCCTGAAGAGTCACTTGAAACTCGATACCTAGCTCTGGCAGTGACGATACGAACGATCCATCCTCCTGCTGCAGGTAGAGAATGCCCGGCTCATATATGTCGGCTAGCCCGTTTCCGTCAACATCGGCGATACTGGCTCCCCATGCGCTGTGTAGCGCCTCATCCTGCGAGTCCAGGAGGTGTGACATCGGAGAACGTCTGTGCTGCGGCGAGCTCTGCAGACAGCCCCAGAACAACGCTCAGGCACAGTGCCGCTCTAATGTGGATTTTGCTCTTGTACATGTCCATGATATCGGCTGATTGAATGCCTTCTATACCGATTGATACCACCCGGAAGGCCTCCAATGCTCGATATTTGCTGAGTACTCCAGTGCCATTCTGAAGATCGGCCCTCTGGGGCGGCCTGGCCAGCCGGAAATAACGCCCAAAACCGGTGAAGGCCGGCGATCAAAGATCGCCGGCCTTCATCCGGATCATCCAGGATGTGAGTCTTTTGTTATTTCAACAGAATCATTTTCTGGCTGATAGATCCGTTTGGCGTCGACAAGCGGTATAGATACATACCACTCGGTAGTGCAGACGCCTGGAACGTGATCTGATGCTGACCCGCGGTCAGTGGTCCGTTCACCAGCGTGGCTACGCGCCGGCCGAGCATATCGAATACGACTAGATTCAAATTCTGCGTTGCAGGAAGTGTAAACCGTATCGAGGTGGTCGGATTGAACGGGTTCGGATAGTTCTGATCCAGTGAGAAGGAACTCGGAAGTTCGTTCTCCAACTCATCCACGTCAACGGAACTAATTATACTGTTGTTGTAGCTGTATGAACTGGTTGAGCCGTTTTCAAAGAGAATGTATACCATCCCATCCGATACCGTCATATCAAAGACGTTTCCAGTTTTCAGGGCAAACTCCGCAAGCGAGAACGCTTGCCAGTCCAGTGAGGACCACACCCCTTGACCCCAGGTGGAAGCGAATAACGCCCCATCCTCGTCAAAAGCGATGTTCCGGATTTCTGGCGGATTGGTCGGGAATGGGAACGCGCTGTTCAGACCGGTCCAGTTGTCACCATCGTCAGAGGAATAGAAGATTCCTTTCGCGGTACCAACAAACAAGTTACCAGAAATCGGATCGAGTTCGATGTCGAAAATGTACCCGTTACCCAGGTCGTTTCCATCAGGACGCTGCCAGGTTTCGGCAAAGTCCTGGGTGACGTAGAGCGAATCGCCAAACGTACCGGCATACACTTTACCGGGAACTGTCGGATCTGCTTCCAGCGCAAATGCGGTGTCGGCTGAACCAAGAGGCAGCTGTTTTGACTTCTGCCAGGTCACGCCGCGGTCAAACGAACGATACACGTCACCGTTATTGGCCGAAATATAGAGCGTACCGAGAATATCTTCCGTAATAGCGTAGATCTGTGCATATCCGTCAGGAAGGCCGTCAGGAGCGCCTCCAAGGCCTCCAGAGAGGTCAACCTCAGCGCTTTCCCAGGTCTGACCACCATCATCACTGAAGTAGAGACCATCAAAGCCCCATGAGGTCAGCCAGATGCGACTTGCGGAGTCCTGAAAGAGATCAGTGATCACGAGTGGAAGGAAGAGACCATCAGTGTTTGGAAGGCCTTCACCACAGCTGTACCAGAGGTTACCAAGACCACCGTCCCAGCCCACTGCTGCGTTGGTATCAGGCACACGGCACAACATGGCGCCAATATTTCCAGTCGCTGGATCATTCGCTCCCGCATACAGACCCACCATATAACGTGGTCCGGCTTCTGTTTCAAAGAACAGCGAGGCCTGAATGGCTGCTTTTACAGGGAATCCGAATACGTCCAACACATCCAGGTCAACGTGACCGAAGTGTTCGAGAGTATCACCGCCATTGTCCACAAACTGATCCACGGTGGCATCTTCGTTCAGAATGGAGGCATAATTGTGCACGTCATCGGTAGTGATCAGCGTGTTCACAATAACCGTGTAGGTCATGCTGATGGAGTCACCAGCTGCGAGAGCAGACACGTCATCAATAAGCCACAGCATGGCCGTATTGCTTCCTGCAACCTGAACGGTACCGCTTTCTACAACCACGCTCTGTTCCACGAGGGAAAGGCGATGGTCAATCACGTCAGTGATCCAAGCAGGTGTTGAGGTCAGATCTATCGGCCCGCCACCGTCATTTCGGACAGTCACTCGATATTCGATGTCGTCACCTGGATGGGCTCCATCTGCTGCGAATCCAATCAGTTCCTTGCGGATTCCGAGATCATCGGCACCAAGGTCATCTGCTTCCTCTTCCATTGCAGCCCATGTGACGGCATCAAATCCTGTAATGGTTCCGGCTGTTATTGAGCCGGCGGGAAGGCCACCGCCACCCGTGATCAAACCAGGATCACAACTCGAATGTGTGTCGGCACAATCAATGAAGATCCAGTCGTCGGCAAATTCCGAGCCCCCATCAGCGGTGATCGGGAAATCAGTAGAAGGACGGACCACAAAATAATCGTCGGAATCATCTACAGCTTCGCTGCCACCAAACATGTTAATACTTAACAACAGATCCGGCGCATTGCCGTCTTCTGTGAACACAGTGAAAACGTCATCTCCAGTGTCTAAAGAACCACCACCACCACCGGTATCATCTGAGCCGTAGATGTTGACTGTTTTTTTAGTTCGCGAAGTTGATTTCCTCAAAGGTCGCATTCTGTCCACTGTTGACCTGAAACGTCTCAAATCCGAAACGGAAAGGACCGTTTATAATGTTGATTTCATTATTCGTGTCGTCTGGAGCGATGATTGAATATTCACCATTGACGATGATCAGGTCATCGATAGGCTCAAGATCGGTGAATGCAATTGAAGTCGTTGTACCAGATGAAAACGTTGCTGGAGCAAGATCGGGACCAGCGCCCGGCTCGAAGTAGATCGTACCTGAAGAAGGGCCTGACATGTCAAAGGTCTGATCGGTGACCTGTTCATCACCGCGCAAGACAATTTTGTCAAATCCACCCTTGCCGTCAAAATCGACTCCCGGGTCAACCAACGGAAGCGGGTTCCCGTTGTTGAAATCAATTGTCAGAAGGTCATTTCCTTCCGTTCCGTCCAGAACTATTTCCGTGACTCCGTCAGTTGAAAGATCAGACAGGGCCCCATCAAACAGCAGTCGGGCACCCTGACGTAAGTTGAGATCACCGGCGCTATCGAGAGATACCTTGTAACTCGCCGTCGTACCCTGTGCTTCAACACTGATCTTGAACAGATCTGGGGCGGGACCACTCGTTAATTCAAGATGCACGATCGTTGCGGTGTCATCCGAGTTGTCTTTGGCTTCGGTCTCATCCTCAAAATAGATGTCCGAACCCGGTCCGAAGAATGAGGGATGCAGCGTTTTGAAGAAGTCTGCCAGAAGCAGCTCAGCAATCGTTGCTTTCCGGTCAATATTGGTTACGTAAGCGACAACTTCGCCAATCATGTCGGCATTCAGTTCATTGACCTGAGAATCACCGATTCCGATTATCACGCCGTTTTCCATGTCGCCATCGACAGCATCTCCGGCATATACGTTGTCTTCAAGCAACGCACCATTATTGGGAAGCGAGTTTTCGTCATCCTGAACGATATTTACCCCAACAGATGCTTCCACACCATTTACATCGAAGGAAAAGTTGTCTTCGTTCTGTCCAATGGCCAGTTCGTCAAATAGATTGTCATGGACCCAGATGCCACAGTCAAATTTATCCAGCGTCGAACAGAATTCGCTCTCACCCTCGATTCCTTCCAGGAAAATACCCATTCCAGCCGTTTGGTTTGATCCAGCAAGAGCCAGCCCACCCAGCTCGAAGATCAGGTTATTCCCGACTTCATTTCCTGTCATGCTGACTGTGCCGTCCGAAGTCTGGGAATCGCCGTAAATACCGAAGGAAAAATTGAAGATCGACGCAGTGTTCTCGAAATCGATTTCTTCTATGATATTGAATTCAATCGTCCAACGATCCCATCCACCTGTGAGGATCTTGATACCGGCCCATGTATCACCAGGATCTCCAACAATGTCAAGACCCTGGATGATCACATTGTCCGCACCAATTCCGAAGATGTATTCACCACCTCCCGATACACCGACGCAAGCTTCAGCGACATGACAACCGGCTGCGTAGGAGGTACGGGCAGTGGGGTCAGAAGCTGGGAGGGGGCCTTCAATCGTTATGAAATCCAGAGTGATATCGATTTCGTCTTCTGGGTAATCTCCAGCTGCAACCTCGATAGTATCTCCCTGGTCTGCCACGGACAACGCATAGGTAATCGTCAGGCATGGGGAACCGGGTGCAAGACAATCACCTACATCGGCCCCACCGGTGTCATCTACGTAGCGGATGGCGGCAAATGCACTGCTGGTCGCGAGAACAGCGAAGAACAGCGAAGAACAGCGCAAAAATAGTAGCTTTGAATTTCATTCGTATAGCGTCCCCTTTCGGATAACGTAGCGTCTGGGCAATTAAATAGTTCAAGGAGAATCCCTCAAACATCCCTAAAACACTCGTTTTGGGCTATTTGGCGGGATTATCTACCTCAGCTATCTACGGATTACGAGTAATAACCCGATTTTTGCGCTACGCCTGAAAAAATATTTAACTTTTTTCAGAACGACCGGGGATCGACCATAAAAGGGCTTTTATGGCACATCTCCAACCGATTTCCCTCATGTCACAATACTCGGACGCTAGTCCACCCATTCAGCAACGAAAACGTTCGTGTCTCTGGTCTCGGTTCTGGAAGCATTTCGGTTGCTGGAAAACGCAATCTTTGTGCCGTCGAAAGAGAACATGGGAAAAGCATCGAAGGTGCCCGAGTAGGTTACCTGCTCAAGACCCGTTCCATCGGTATTGATGAGGAACAGGTCGAACAACCTGCCCCCTTGCTCCATCGAATGATGATTGGTCGTGAAGATAATCTGCTCTCCAGATGGGTGGAAAAATGGCGCCCAGTTCGCACCGGGAAGATCGGTGACCTGCCGGGCGTCGCTGCCGTCGATATTTGCCACGTAAAGATTCAATGCTGCTGGCTCTACGAATCCGTCTTGCAGAAGCCCCCGATACACATCGGCCTCCTCGCCCTCAGGGCGTGAAGCACGCCAGACAATCTTGCTAGAGTCCCTGGAGAAAAATGCCCCGCCATCATATCCCAGTGTATCGGTCAATTGAAGCACATCTCCGGATTCGATCTCAAAGCGCCACAATTCCAGATCACCGGACCGGGTCGAGGTGAAGATGATGTACTTGCCGTCCGGCGAAACGGTCGCCTCCGCGTCGTATCCCTCGCCCCCGATCAACCGCTCAATACCTGACCCGTCTCCGTTCGCTATATATATATCGTATGATTCGTAGATCGGCCAGACATATCGGCCCTGCTCGAACATGGCGGTGGGCGGGCATTCCTTCGCTGCTGAATGGGTAGACCCGAAGACAATACGACCATCCGGCAGAAAATAGCTGCACGTCGTTCGGCCCATGCCTGTGGAGACCAGCTTGTAGTTGGCAGGGTCTCCATTTCCGGTTGAAGCGGGGTCCACCACATAAATCTGGTCGCATCCCTGATCGTTGATCTCGCTCCAGTCACTCTGGAAAATGAGATTGGAATCGTCAAAATTCCAGTAAGCTTCGGCGTTATTCCCGCCGAAGGTGAGCTGCTTCACATTCCGAAAATGCGATTCGTTTTCGAACCGGAGCGAGTCCTGGGATGCGTCATACGCTTCTGGTAAATCGGTGTGCTCGCCGGTATTGCACGCTCCGAGCCCCGCCGAAAACAAAATTGCGATGGCGCCGAATCCAATGAATCTGGAAAGAGTTCTCATGAGGAGTGATTTTAGGAATGTGATTCCGATCAGATTTTTATTGCTGACGGTATAACATTGTATAGAATTGCTGAGATTATTTAAACCAAAATTACGCTCTGGATGGGATTCGAGGTTCAAAGCTTTGAAGAAGAAGTAATCGAGGCCAGCCACAAAAAGCCCGTAGTGGTCGATTTTTGGGCTCCGTGGTGTGGGCCGTGCCGCGTACTCGGTCCAGTGATCGAGAAACTGGCTGGGGAGCAGTCGGATTTGTGGGATCTCGTCAAAGTAAATTCTGACGATCATCCAGAAATTTCCACCCGCTTTGAAATCAAGGGAATTCCAGCCGTGAAGATGTTCGTCGGTGGGGTGGTTGTAGACGAATTCACTGGATCGCTTCCTGAGCCTGCCATCCGGCAATGGCTGGAAAAGGCACTACCTAGCGAGGCGAAAAATCTTCTTCGTGAGGCTGAACACCTTTTGGATGTGGGAGACCGTGTCGCGGCCGGTGAGCTTCTGGATCGGGTGCTGGAAAACGAACCTACGAATCCGACGGCCGCAGGGCTTCGCGCCGGCTTGCTCGCTTTTTCTGATCCCGCCAGGGCTCGTCTACTCGCCCAAATCGCAATGACCGGCGAGCCCAGAGTGGTCCAGATAGCCTCAGCGGTTACGAGCCTTTCCGAATTGCTCCAGAAAAATGAGCTGGACGACTCCGCAGAGGGATCTCAGGAGTATGTTGCCGCGGTCAAAGCCCTGCAGGAAGACAGGCTAAACGACGCCTTTCCGCTGCTCATTGAGGTTCTCAAGAAAAACAGGTATTTGCACGACGACGCGGCCCGGAAACTGGGTGTGTCCGTGTTTACGATACTCGGACCCGGTCACCCGGCGACGCGGGCCTATCGTCGAACCTTCGACATGTGGCTCTACTAGGGCCGCGTCCCGCTGAGTGTAATGCTCAGGATCGCAGCCTTTGAAGCCCTGAAGACCGCTATTTCGTCCTCGGAGGCAACTCCCCGGAGATCTTCGTCAGAAAGCTCGATGACCCGCTCCTTTTGAACTTGAACATCTGTGAAACCCAGGTCGGAGACAACCTGCAGATATTCTGTTTTAGTGATCGCACCGGACACGCAACCGGCATACATTTCAGCCGATTCTTGAATAGCCGGCGGTAGATCACCCTCGAGCACGATGTCCGATATCGCGAAGGATCCCGTTTCTCGAAGGACCCGAAATATCTCCGAAAAGGCCCGCCGTTTGTCCGGGACCAGATTTATCACGCAGTTTGAGATGATCCGATCGAACGATCCGTCATCAAAAGGCATGGATTCAATATCTCCCTCCAAAAACCGGACGTTTTGGTAGCCGAGCTCGTCCGCATTTTTTCGAGCCAATTCGACCATCTCGCTTGTGAAATCCAGTCCGGTCACGGTTCCGGTATCCCCAACGCTTTTTCGAGCGATGAAAACGTCGATTCCGGCTCCGGAGCCCAGATCAAGGACATCGTGGCCTTCCTGCAGGTCGGCCACCTCAGTCGGAATTCCGCAACCCAACTGAAGGTCCGCATCTTCTTGATAGCCTTCGGCTCCCTCATAGGCATCCCCTATAAAGACTGCCTCGTCTCCGCAGCCGCAACCGCCCGTGGATGTGACCACGGCCGCATATTTCTTCCTCACCTGCTCTTTGATGCCCTCACTCGAGGATTCCAGTTTATCAGAGGTGCAGCAGCCGGGCTCTCCGGGTGTGCAGCACGCCTCGCCTTCTTCCGCATCCTCGGCGGCAGCACAACATGGCTCTCCCTCAGAGCGCCTTTCGGTCGGACTGCAGCACGATTCGGTTTCGTTGATTTGTCCCTTCGGTTCGCAGCAAGGCTCGTTCCGGGTCATGGTGACCTCGTTACAGCAATTATCGTATGTGACAGTGAGCGTCATGATATATATCCTCTTGTTTCAGCAGCAGTTCGCCTTCAAAGCGTCAGTCTTCGAGAACCAGGTCGCGATTGCCGACTGTGCGTTGGCCAGTTTCGACCAATCGACACAGTAACACGACTTGGGCCCGTCGATTTCGCCAATCACCAGCCCGGCCTCCTTCAGCACCTTCAGATGCTGGGAAACGGTGGCCTGTGAAAGGGGCAACTCGGCGACCAATTCTCCGCAGATACAGACATTGCGAGCCGCCAAAACTTCCAGGATCGCTATACGAGCCGGATGTGATAGCGCTTTTGCAAGGTCCGCCAGCGATTGTTGCTGGGTCGAAAAACGGTCACTCTGTGCTTTTGCCATTTGAAAATAGCTGCTTGGATTGTTAGTTAAATCGTATATCGCAAATATACGATAAAGGAAATAAAAGTTTCACGCTGCGGCACATAATATTTGGAATGCGAATCAGGCCTCTACTTCCTGGTCCTGATACTGAAGCTCGTACAGGGTCCGATAGAGTCCATCTGTAGCAATCAGTTCCTGGTGATTACCCCTCTCCCGCACCTGTCCACGGTGCATCACCAAGATCTGGTTTGCGTGCTGCACGGTCGACAAACGATGCGCGATAGCGATGCTGGTTCTGCCCTGCATCAACGTTTCAAGAGCGTGTTGAATAGTTTCTTCGGTCTCGGTATCGACACTCGAAGTTGCTTCGTCCAGTACCAGAATCCGCGGATTGTAGACGAGGACCCGCGCAAAGGACAGCAATTGTCGTTGTCCGTGCGAGAGCGACATGCCCCGCTCCTTGACCTCGTGATCATACGCGCTTGGAAGTCTTTCGATGAATCCAGATGCTCCGATCGCGCGAGCTGCTTTCACGACGCTCTCTTCCTTCAACGCTGTATTTCGGAGGGTGATGTTGTCTCGAATAGATCCCGAAAACAGAAAGACGTCCTGCAAGACCAGCCCTATATGCTCTCGGAGGTCGGTCAACCTGACCGACCGTGTATCAAAACCATCTACTAGAATAGTCCCCCTCTGGATATCGTAAAACCTCAGCAACAGACTGATAATGGTCGTTTTCCCAGCTCCGGTCGCGCCCACAATAGCAAGCGACTGTCCAGGTTCGACAGTGAAACTGACATCCTTAAGAATCCAGTTGGAATCATCGTCATCCTTATCCATCTCAGGATCGTAGGAAAACCAGACGTTTCTGAATTCGATACGCCCCTCGACTTCCCCCCATTCGAGGGGCTCGTCGACCTCTTGAATGGATGCGTCGACATCGAGTAGTCCGAAGATTCGCTCGGCCCCGGCCATCGCACTCTGCAGCGTATTGAACTGGTCTGAAAGATTTCGGATGGGTTCAAAAAATCTTCGCGCGTACTGAATGAAGGCTATCAAGACTCCGAGCGTCAACGTTCCGGACATCGCGGTGAGGCCGCCAAACCAGATGACCAGCCCCAGCGCAGTCGTAGCAACGATGTCGACGATCGGAAAAAACAGGGCGTAGTAAAAAATGGTGTGGATGTGGGCCTGGCGGTGATCGTCGTTGATGCTGTCGAATCGGGTCATTTCCTCCTCTTCGCGCCCGAAGAGTTGGACGATTCGCATACCGGTGATGTGCTCCTGAAGGAACGAATTCAGTCGAGCTACCTGCTTTCTCGTGTCCCTGTAGGCCTCACGAACCTTTCTCTTGAACCAGAATGTCGCGAAAAGCATCAGCGGCATCACTGACAAGGTGACAAACGCCAGTCCAGGATTAAGCGAGAACATGAACCAGGAAATGAAGATGATCTTGAACAGGTCACCCATGATGGTCACGAGTCCCGCCGAGAGGACCTGACTCAGGGATTCCACATCACTGGTTGTCCGCGTGATGAGCCGGCCAATTGGGGTTCCATCAAAAAATCGGAGCGACTGGTGCTGAATATGGCGATAAACAGTAGTTCGGAGGTCGTAGATCGCCTGCTGGCCGATCCACTGGGTCATGTATGCATTGATAAACGAGAGAAGGCCTTCGGCCACCAGAACCATGAAAAGGATTGAAATCATCCTTCTCAGTCCGTCAGCATCCCCGGCAACGATGTCACGGTCAATGGTGATCTGGACCAACTTCGGTACAAGAGGGCCTAAGAAAGCCGCCATCATCACGGTCACAAACGCCAGACCGACCCACCCCTTATAAGGCCCCAGGTAGGTGATGATGCGCATCAGAAGGCGCCCGTCTATTCCCTTTTTCTCTTCTTTCTTGCTCATTCCAGCTCCTCCAGTTCCTGCTCGAGCTGCTGCTTGTGATAGAGCGAAGCGTAGAAGCCTTTGTTATCGAGAAGAGATGCATGATTGCCGCGCTCGATAATCCGACCGTCATCGAGCACAATGATCTGATCGGCGTCCTGAACGGCTGAGACCCGGTGACTAACGATCACGATGGTCCGTTTGCCGAAGTGTTTTCGGAGGTGAGACAGAATGGTTCGTTCTGTATTTACGTCCACCGCGGACAGAGCGTCATCCAAGATCAGGATCTTTGGATCGCGAATCAGGGCCCTGGATATCGATGTCCGCTGTTTTTGTCCTCCGGAGAGGGTGATTCCCCTTTCTCCGACAAACGTCTCAAATCCCTCCTTGAACTCGCGGACATTTTCCAGGAGGTCTGCTTCTGCAGCTGCCCGTTCGATATCGCGGACACCCGCGTCCATCTCGCCAAATGAAATATTGTTTGCTACGGTGTCCGAAAAAAGAAATACGTCCTGGGGTACGTACCCGATCGCTGACCTGACGTGATCGACCGATGCACTTTTAACGTTTCTTCCGTCTATCAATACGGCACCTTCCTGGGCGTCAAGCAGCCGCGGTATCATCTCCACGAGCGTAGTCTTCCCTGATCCGGTTCGCCCCACAATGGCAAACGTACTTCCGGGCTGTATATCGAAACTGACATCGTCGAGCGCCAGAACCCCACTGTGAGGATGTCGAAACGAGACGTTACTGAACGAAATTCCCCCTTCGATCCGAATACGTTCGGCCCCGTTGGAAGAAGGAATGCTCGGCCTGGCATCAAATATTTCATTCAGGCGGGCCATGGATGCTGCAGCCCGCTGCACCATCGTGATCACAAAGCCCATGGCTGCGACCGGAAACGTCATCAGAGCTACGTAAATGATGTATTCCGCTATATTTCCGAGGGTAATCTCCCCTGCCATCGCGAGATTTCCTCCAACCCAGACCACTATCAGTGTGGAGGAACCCACCAGAGTCACGAACACCGGCCGCCAGGCGGCCTCAATCATCGCCAGACTCAAACTGCGTTTTCGATAGTCCGAACTCTCTAGGTCAAACGCCTCCGCCTCCCTCTCTTCCCGCGCATAGGCTTTGAGTACGCGGATGCCGGAGAGTGCTTCCTGCACTTTTGAGGTAAGAATGGAGTACTGTTTCTGTAATTCGTCGCTTCGGATATGGACCATCTTGGCAACCATGAACACCGCCACAGCGAGCAGCGGCATGGGTATCAGCGTGTACAGAGTGAGCTTCGGCGAAATGATGAACATCACGGTCAGGGCCGTGACAATGGTCACCACGGCGCGCGTCGTGTACATGATGGCCGGCCCGATATAGCGGCGCACCTGTTCTATGTCGCTCGTTGCTCTGGTGATCAGGTCTCCAGTGGCATGTTCGAGATAGAAATCATGGGAAAGCGATTGAAGCTGATCATAGAGGCGATTTCTCAGGTCGTACTCAATATGGCGGGAAGCCACGACCACGGTCTGCCTCATCAAAAAGGAAAAAATCCCACTACCGATACTTAACCCAATGATGATGAGTCCGAATACAGCCAGCGATACGAAGAAATCTGTATAAAGAGACGATTCGAGCGGAGTCCCCTGAAAAGCGCGATAGGTACTGACAAACCTCGGAATGCTATCTATAGCCTGCCGAACAATCATAGGTACAAAAATCGCAAAAACGGAGGACGCGACTGCGCACAACAATCCGGGTACAAACAGGCGCTTATAGCGCCAGTAGTAGAAATTGAGGGGCTTCAGCGAGCGCATCTAGAACTCAGACGGACGGTAGGCGGTCGGGCGAAATCACGAAACGCTCTTTTCGGTGGACTGATCCGCCCAACGCAACTTCCAACCATCTTTTCCGTGACTTTGTGAACTGAGTTGTATAGCTATACATTTGACTTGTCGATCAAAGCACCGCCATGTCCGATCTCTCACAAGCAAGGCTAGACTCCCTCGAGCGCGAAAACCAGCAGCTGCACCGCGCTGTTGAGGAGTTGTCTGTCTTGAATGAGCTATCGATAGCGATAAGTTCGTCCCGCGGTACCGACGAAGTGATAAAAACGATCATTCGTCGCTCCATCAAGGCGATTTCTGCGGAGCAGGGGGTTATCACCCTCGTCGGTGATGACGCTTCGGATCCGACTCGGACGCTCGTTCGAACGATGGCGAGTTCTGGAGACCGGGAGGCCTATTCGCCCGATCAGAACCTTCTCGGTTGGATGTACATCAATCGAAAACCGCTGGTTATCAACGATCCAAAGAATGACGAGCGATTCCAGGGTGTCAGCTGGACAGAATCGGTGCGTTCCCTGGTTTCGGTGCCGATGCAGGTTCACTCGCGCCTGATCGGCATTCTGACGTTGTACAACAAAAAGCGAGGCGGAGACTTTTCGACTGAAGACCAACGACTTTTGTCTATTCTCGGCGGCCAGTCGGCACAGGTCATCGAAACGGCGCGTCTTTACGAGGAGGAAAAGAAGCTGGTCACTGTTCAACAGGAGTTGAATCTTGCGAACGAGATCCAGACCAATCTCCTCCCCCTGAAAGCACCGGACATCAAGGGTTATGACCTTGCGGGAATTTCTGTCCCGGCTCAGAGTGTTAGTGGAGACTATTTCGATTACATCAAAATCGACGACTATCACTGGGGACTCTGCGTTGGTGATGTCTCTGGAAAAGGAATGCCGGCGGCTCTCATGATGGCAAATGCCCAGGCCACACTCAGGGGTCAATCGACCTTTGGAATGTCGGTTCATGAGACCGTGGAACGATCGAATAAATTGCTCTCCGACAGTATCAGACGCGGGTCGTTTCTGACATTGTTCTACGGCGTTTTGGACGTTGTCTCAGGTGTCTACACGTATTCAAATGCTGGACACAACAGGCCCTATGTTCACCGCGCAGACGGCACACGGGAAACACTGACTCTCGGTGGACTCGTCGTAGGCTTTATCGGAACGCAGACTTATGGGGAGGAGTCATTCACGTTTGAAGTAGGAGATACCCTGTTCATATTCTCAGATGGTGTCACAGAGGCGATGAACGAAGCCCACGATCAGTTTGAGGAGGAACGACTCGAAGCCGTCCTCAAGGGAATGGGAGACGCGACAGCACAGGAATACATTGATCGCGTCCACACGGCAGTAAAAAAACACGCTGACGGCGCCGCTCAAAACGATGACATCACCATGCTCGTTGTCAAACGTGAGAATTAACACGATTTCAGCGCCAGGACTTGACTATTGTTCGTTAGCGGGGTAGTGTCCGTCTGCTAACGCCGAACGCATAACAAATAGATCATCGATATGCCCTTTTCAACTAGCGAGCAGTATCAGGCCGTCGTCTTTCAGATTTCTGGTAAATTTCTGGGAAGTATAGAAGGTCCGGCCTTCAAGGAAAAGCTCGAGGAAATTAAGGCTGAGGGAAAGACAAAGGTAGTTGTCGATCTTTCCAAGGCCGATTTTATGGATTCCTCAGGAATCGGAACGCTTATCGGGGCGCTCGCGACAATGAAAAAAGTAGGCGGTGATGTCAAGCTGGCCTGCATGAAGGATCGAATCAAAAATCTGTTTCTTCTGACTCGCCTTCTTGGATCCGTATTCGAAGATTTCGATTCAGTCGAAGAAGCCGCGCAGGCCATGCGCTAAAAGTGAAGACCATAGGGTCTGTGAAGGGCGCGAATCGAAGATTCGCGCCCTTTTTATTTGTGCCCGCGCCTCTCACGAGCGTTGAGATTGCGCACGTGAACGTTTATCATCAGAGATAGTCCTTTCTCCCACCAAGACCTGAAACAATGACCGGACGCACCGTCGGCCAATACGAAATCCTCGATCAGTCGGTGCGCGAGCCCGAATAATCCCATTCATCAACCCACACCAGGGAGGAAATGTCATGTTTATGCGATTCGTCCAGCTTAGCATCAATCCGGACGCGGCCACTGCGTTCGAGCGGTTTTATGAGCACAGGGTGGGGCCGGCACTTCTGGCCGTCGATGGGTGTGTATTTGCGCGGCTCATCAAGGCCACAGACTCGGACTCCAGTTTCAGCTCTTTCACACTGTGGGAGTCCGCTGAAAAAGCCTTTGAGTTCGAAAATAGCGGACAATATGCCAGCCTGATCAGTGAGAACGAGCCCTTCGAAATGGAATCCACCGAGTGGAAGATCCAGTTGACTGCGGACAATACGCTCGAGTACAAACCTGTTAGAGAGAAGCCGGTTGTAAAAGCGATGCCCATTGTGGCCGGCTCTTCCGAAGGAGACGCCGCCAGCCGGATGGGCGATCACACATACGTGCGGGTCCTGAACGCCAAGATCAATCCCGGACATTTTGAGGAACTCAGCGCCGAGTATGATAAACTGACTCCAGAGTTGTTGAACACTCCCGGGTGCCGCGCCGGTTATCTCATCGCCATGAAGGATAACAGCGAGTGTATTTCGGTGACTGTTTGGGACAGCCAAGAGCTCGCAAAGGAATACGAGAGCAGTGGTAAATTTGCCAAGTTACTGGCAAAGGTCGCGCCTCATTTTTCCTCCTTTTACCAGTGGAAAATGACGCTTGACCCATCGAAACGCAGCAGGACCCATCTAAGCGACGACCTCTCGATCCAGGGCTATACCATGGTGTCGGGTGAATCGGTAGTAGAGTCTTAAATCGTATGCACTGCAGACCGATACTGTGGTCATACTATGATTACAACCTCTCTGCGTCGTGGCAATGTACCCTGCAACCATGGACAGTCTGTCCTTAAAAATCCACTCCTTCCTGCGTAGCGCTGGCTACGAACTGGACTCGAAAACGGATTCAGCGACCCAATTGGTTGCCTATTTTGAATCTGAGTACGGTCTCAAGATGATGGGCTTTTTTGAGTCCGAATGGGTATCCGAGCAAATTGAGCGCGATCTGACCTCGGAGGACGTTCTCGAGATGCGAGAAAATGTGTCGCCGGAACGACGTCATGCGTTCGATCGGGACGTGGCTGCCATCTGGGACTGATCGCGCTTAAAATCGTATTGCAACGCCGATCTGTGCCACGAGCATTGACGTGTCGGAATTGGTGACATCAAACGTCACATTCCCATCTTCTCTTCGAATGGAGCCCTCTTTCAGGTATCCCGCGCGGGATCCGATCAGGTATTTCACTCCGAGATCTACATAGGCAGCGGACGGGCCTTTTTCTCGGCCGCCGCTATAGACCTGAAACTGCACTCCGCCGCCAACTCCATAACTGAGTGCCGTGTCGTTGAAATTTGTGGATCGAGCTATTTCGATGTCTTCAAATCCTTCATTTTGAATCCGGGTCTGCGTAAAGAGGTGTTTGAACCCGATCAATACGTCCGCATAGGGCCGAATTCCCTCCAGATCTGGTTGAAGTCGAACAAAAAAGTGACCGCTGACCAGATTATTGTCAGTAACCACATCCACGCGCACGTCGGGAATGGTTGTGGAAAAGGGCTCATTCCTTCTTTCACGGCCATAGATCAGAAATCCCACGTCGGCGCCGAACAATAAGGGCGAACCCGGAAGCCCAATGGCTCCGAAGATGTGTCCTCCAAAACCAACTGATTCCAGCTGGTCGCCGAACTCGCCGGTGGGTACGCCGACTGAGAAGGAAAGCCCTCCTTCTCCCCGGACCTGTGCCACTGAATTGGGTGCCCCGATGCTAAAAATCAGAACAAAAGCACAAAGAATAAAAAGGCGCATAGTAGAATTCATGTCGGTTCGCGGATCATATGGTTCAGTTGAGACACGGTTTCCCACTATAGCCGTCCGATGCCACAGAATTGTAACATTTAGGACCGCTCATTCGCATCCCGTATTGGTTACGCGCTGAGTCGAGTCGCCCGGGCAACCAGACCTTTCTTGATCCACTCAGCCAGCGTCTGCCGGTTCTGGGGTTCGATGAGGCGGCGCTGATCTCCGGAGTGCCGGATATTTCCGAGCTCGATGAGAATGGCCGTAGGCTTGGTTTCGCGAAGAATCATGAGATCACGAGACTTGATGTCTCCGTGATAGCCTCTGTCCGGCTGATGAATGGCGTACTGAGCCTTTACCGTGGATCTGATAGTCTCACCAAGCTCTCTTCCGCGCTGACTTGCAACGATGAAGTGTACATCGACCTGGGGTTCAACCCGGTAGCCGTACGAGTCGACGTGTAGTGCAATTACTTGTTGGCTTTTTGCCGTAGAACGATGAGAGTCGTACAGTTCGTTGATGATCCTGGCCCTGGTTCGAAGCCTGTTAACCTGATTCAGGACAATCGTTTTGCCGCCGAAATAGACCTCATCCCTGTCTGCGGGTAGGTGATCCGAATCACGTATACCGTCGTTGGGATCACGAACAATTATGTGTACCGTTGCACCATCGGCGATCAACTCACGGGCGAGTCGAAGAGCGGTATCGTAGGCGATCTCATCTTCCACAATCTCCTTACCTCGGTAACGGCCCAGCGTACCTGGATCCGGTCCACCATGCCCTCCAACAATGTAGTACACATGGCCTACGAGATGGTCACTGACGACGGCCACATCTTCATAGGCCGAACCAAAGATCGGATATCTTTTCGAAGTAGATGGGATCAGATACTCGACGCCCTTCTTCAATTGGTCGTTTCGAATCAGATTGTCGGCGTTCAACGTCTTGAATTTTGCGACAGACGAGGGGGTTGGCTTTACTCCCGGTTTCCGCAAAAGGGACCAGATGCCTTCTCCGGTGCTTGGTGTAGCTGTAAAATATTCCTGCCCAACGAGTTGCGAAGGTTGAATACTCCAAAGAGCAATGAGAAACAGGCCGATCTTGAGGACTTTCATAAGAAAAGGACATTAGCGGTTGTCGATCCTGAAATCGGTATCGACCCAAACGCCCTCCTCTTAACGCTCAGATGGGGTTATCTGGAGAGGCGTTGCTCCATGTCAGCGACCACATAAGCCATGACGGCCATCGTAGCTACCGAGCGGGCTACCTCGTCCGGATCCAGTTTGTCTACGTAGTCGGCTTTGGTGTGGTGATACCAGAAATAGCGGTCTCCCTCGACGCGCAATCCCATCCCTGGAACGCCCTCCCGCATGATGGGGCCGATATCTGCTCCACCTCCACCCCTGGTGATAAGTCCCGAATCGATCCGATCCAGGAGCTTCCCGACCTGAGTAATGGTATCGAATGCAGCGTCACTACCCGAAAATCCGAATCCTCTTGGTTTGAAAACACCGCCGTCTGATTCCATTGCCAAGATGTGATCATCGAGTTCGTCCATGTGGGCGTCTCGATACGCATTTCCACCCCGCATTCCATTCTCCTCGTTGGTCCACATCACGACTCGAATAGTGCGTTTTGGTTGTAGACCCAGCTTTTTCATCAAGCGAAGGGCTTCCCACGCGACAACGCAACCTCCGGCATCGTCCATTGCGCCCGTGCCGACGTCCCATGAGTCAATATGACCGCCAAAGACGATTACCTCCTCCGGATACTCACTACCGACGAGTTCGGCAACCACGTTGCGGGAATCGGCATCCGGGAGCCAGTAATCGTTCATCATGAGGCGAATCTCAACGCGTTGCCCGCGATCCTGCATTCGCTGCATCATGAGGGCATCTTCGATGGTGACGGCCGCGTGAGGAATGCGAGGTACGTTTTCGTCGTACCTGGAATTGCCGGTATGGGGCGTGTACAGGGATGTCGGGGCCACACTTCGGACCAGGCTTGCGATGGCGCCGGCCTGAGCCGCTCGGACGGAACCGTTTCCTCGATACTGCACGGTTGTGCCGTACGAGATGAACGGAACGTTCCAGAGAACGATTTTTCCTCTGGCCTTGTCACGATTGGCCTCCAGGTCATCGTAGGAATTGACGACAAAGACTTCTCCCTGAATTCCAGCCGTGCCTGTCCCGACACTTCCACCCAGTCCCAGAATCTCCAACTCCCGAACGTGCGGGGCGAGCAGCATGAGCATTTCCTCTCCCCTGACCCAGTGCGGGATCTTCACAGGCTCACCGCGGACGTTTTCCAGCCCGTCCCGATTCATCTCCTCGAGTATCCAATCGATGGCACTCTCGAGATTTTCGGTACCTGAGAAGCGTGGTCCAAACGTATCGGTCAGGTAGGCCAACCTGTCCCATGCCGCGCTGTCAGCCAGCGCGGCATCAATCAACTGGTCAGCTACAGATTGATACTCCCCTAGCAGCGAACCGGATTGATCGGCCTGCCGGGCAAAACTTGTGGCGGTCGACAGTGAAAGGAAGAGAGCGGCGACAATGAAGCTGAGGAAGCGTTGCATAGGTGGGGTGGTTATGGACGCGATCGGTTAGGAATAGGATTTCCACTAGCGGCGCAATCTACGGGTTCGTAACATCGCAATCGAGAGGAATCAAAAGCCCCCGCCACATGAACCGACCACGGTATGAACCCTCCTGACTCTACGCCTATCGGAGAGCTGAAGAATCTGGGGCCTGCGTCCGTGCGCATGCTGGACTCCGTTGATGTGTTCACCGCAGGTGACGTCCGCAAACTTGGCCTCCCACTTGTTCTCAAAATTTTGAAAGGGAAGGGTACGAACGCCTCGATGAATCTGATTTACGGGCTCGAAGCAGCCTTACGGGGCGTTCATTGGCTCGAACTGACCGAAGAAGAACGACTGAGGTTGAGGAATGAATGTCTAGACGATTGATCCCTGCAATCGGAGTTATACTGCTCGTCGGCCTCCCCGCCCGGGCACAGAGCATCGAGTTTCAGGCGTACCCCGCAGGACTTATTGGGGCGGTTGGGTACACAGTGCTCTCTCCGGGTCAGATCGAAGTCCGTCTACATGCGGGTGTGAATCTCACCGACCGCAGAGCCTGGGGCGAAAATGACAGCGAAACGGGAAGCGGTTTCGGAGGCGGAATCGACGTTTCCTGGTTCTTTGTGCAGGAGCGACCCGCGGTTTGGGTGGGTGCGCGAGTGGATCTATGGGCGCTGACAATCGATTGGCGGAACGATTCGCCTCCTTCATCAGGGGATTCCCGCATCGCTGTGCTTCAGCCCACCGCACGAGCGGGATTCCGAAAAATGATTGGCGTCATGAGCCTCGATTTTACTCTCGGCTTCGGGGCAGAAATCAACACTGTTGTGCACGGCCGCGATGTGGGACAGGGCGCAATCCTGCTCGCAGGATTGCGCCTCACCCTCTGAGCCCTGGCCTAGCGCTTGCGCCAGCCATAGGCGGGGCCGTTGTGAAAGAAGCTCAGCGAGGCAACCACTCCACCTGATTTGAAAACCTGTCCGTCCTTCATGACGAACTGGACGTCGCGCAGGGCGTTGATATCCTCCAGCGGGTTCTCGGTGGTCGCAATGATATCCGCGGCAAAACCAACTTTCACAGGACCGCGCCGATCTTCGAGCTCACTGATCTCGTATCCATTGGTGGTCATGATTTTCAAAATTTCATCGGCGGGAATTCCAGCATCTTTCCAGGTTTTAATAAACTCAATCGTGAGCTCGCCACGATTCATCCCGCGGATGAAATAATCCGCGTCGGTTGAGAACGCGAGTTTGACCCCCTGATCATACGCGTCTCGAAGGCTGGCCACCCTTCGTTCGTAACGAGACTCGCTCACGCGGGACCAGTCGGCGTGCGGCGTTTCCGTTCCAACACGCCATACCCCCTTTTCCTTCATCATCGAATGGAGCTCGGGATCGAGCGCACCGTCGTGATCAATGGACCAGAGACCCGCTTCAATGGCTCTTCGAGCGCCCTCGCGCGTCTGCACGTGCCCGGAAACCTTCTGCCCTGCGTTCGCAGCTTCACTCACAAAGAGCTTGAGTTGATCGGTCGTATAGGGATACGCCTGACAATCGACGCACACTTTGATCACTTTTGCTCCATAATGGATGTTTCTGCGGATCGCTTTGACGATCTCGTCATCGGTATCCGCGTTCAGATATTCGGGATAGACGGTATCCTCACGCTCCGGTGTTTCATAAAGTTGCCCACCGAAGGCTCCAATAATGATGCCCGAATTGATCATCGTCGGACCTGGCACCCAGCCCATCTCAATGGCCTGCCGAAGAGCCGTGTCCGCATACAATGCGTTGTTACCCAGATCTCGCACGATGGTGAATCCAGAAGCCAGTTTCTGGAATCCTGTACTGAATGACTGGATGGCCCTCAACGGTGTTGAGTCCATGATGATGGTCATGTAATAGTACCAGCTCTCGGGTTCCTCCTTGTAGGTGATCCCGAGATGATCGTGGGCATCAACCAAACCTCCCAGCACCCACTTATCCGACAGGTCGATGACTGCAGCGCCATCCGGAATGGAGACATCGGAACCGATCTCGAGAATCGTGCTCCTGCCGGTCGCGGGGTCACGCTCGACAAGGATGATCTGGTCCGGCGTGGCCGTTCCTGTGGCCGTGTCGATGAGATGCCCGGCCAGGATGGCAGACTTCTGGGCTGTGGCGGAAATAGTAAATGACGCGAGCACTAGGGCGATCAGTGCCAGCCTGATTGCAGGTTTCATCTTCCCTCCGGTGGGTTGGTTAGAGAGGAACGGGCAACAAGGCCCGATAGCAGAGGAATAGGGTTTACTCCTCCGCCGTTTGTGTTAAGGTGGCACTGTCTTCAAAAAGACGCGCCGCCAGCAGATTGAAATCTGTTTCGGTGATTATGCCGACGAGATGCCCATCCAATACCACGGGCAGGGCTCCGATATTCTTTTCTCGCATCATCCGAATGGCATCGATGGTTGCCGTCTCCGGGGACACCGAAATTGGATTCCGAACCATTATCGCACTTACCGGATTGTCTTCTGCTTCTGCGCCATCGGGTTGACTGGCCAGCGATTTGAGGATCGATCGGTGTGTGACCAGGCCGACCAGACTATGCTTGGCGTCTTCCACGAGGACATGCCGAATATGCTGCCAGCTCATGAGAACGGCAACAAACTCGATCAACTCATCCTCTCCGACAGTGAACAGATCCGTCGTCATAAAATGTTCAACGCGGGTGCCGTGGATCGTGTTGAAAGACCGCGGTTCGATCTCCGCGAGCGGCCACAGATGCCCGGGGTCGCCTTCAACCTGATTCTTCACCATACACGATACCAACGCATCGAGGCGCTCGGCCCGCGATGAATGGCCCTTCTTCCTCATGGTCGCCAGCGAACTCAACTGCCACTGCGCACCCGTTTGCTTCGAAGCGACGCGCTCATCGATTATGCCGAGATAGCGTTCGATGTCCGCGTCATCAACTCCACGCGCTTGAAGGCCTTGTTTGGCCACGTCCAAAAGTTGGCCTTGGATGAGATCGCTCGCACTGTATCGCCGCCCGTCGATCCAATCGATTTCTGACGCGAGGCCGCGCCGGGCGGCTCCGATAAAATTGCTCTTGGCATCATCAAAGTCCATGAGCGGACGAAGATCATCCACCTGTCTGGCCAATCCCTCCACCAGGCCAGTCCAGAATGCTGTATTGGCGACTTCGTCTATGACGGTCGGACCAGAGGGCACCAGCCGATTTTCGATGCGGAGATGCGGCTTGTCTCCACTGATTCCGTAGCATGCTCTGTTCCACCGATAGACGGTGCCGTTGTGTAGCTGCAATGCGTGCAACTTGGGTACACCTCCCTTATCCAACACTTCGAAGGGGTCCTCATGCTCCGTGGTCATGATCACGCGGAATCGCGCAATATCTTCCTGAAAGACCTCCTTCACAGATTCATTCACCCATTCTGTTCCAAAATGCACCCGCGGACTCATATCCCTCAGATACAGGTTACTGCTTCTGGTATCCACGGCCTGCTGAAAAAGAGCAATTCTGGTTTCGCGCCACAGACGTTTGCCAAAGAGCACCGGAGAGTTCGCGGCGGCGGCAAGAAGCGGCGCTGAGACGAGCTGGGCAACATTGTAATAGTGCGCAAACGTGTCGGGAGTGACCTGAAGGTGGATCTGAAAACTGGTGTTACACCCCTCTACCATGATGTTGTCATGCTGGAAGAAAAGCTCATCCACTCCGCGCATATTGTACTGAGCCAATCCGCCCTTGAGCGACATGATCGTGTCGTTCAACTTATAGTATCGCTCCTTCGGCGACATGTTTTCCATTCGGAGATCCCAGGCATGTATCGTGGGAAGAATTCCGGCGAGCACCACGTCAGAATCGACCTGCTCAGTCAACGATCGGACATATACGAGCATTTCGTTCAACTTGCGTTCCAGCTCAGCAAAACATGATCCGTCGAACACAATGGGGTCAAGATTGGCCTCCAGATTGAACCTGGTCAGCTCATTCACGAGGCGGTCATCGTTACTGAGCGCCAGAACTTCCTCGGCCAGGGACGCAGGCTGACAATTTCGATCTATCAAGAAGAGCTCCTGCTCGGCACCGATCCGCTGGACATCGGTTTCAAACATGTCCTCATCCAACATGTATTCGAGTGCACGCATATCCTGCATGATGTGACGCGTGAAGCGCCGCATATCAGCAGCATTATCCAATCTGTTTACATCGTGCACGCCCATCGGCATTTCGGCTGGTTCCAGTTCCAGGGGATCCGTAACCCCTTGTATGGCCCTTCAAACCTAGAGTAAACAGGTGTGCCGTAAGAAACAACCGTTTGGAACCGCGTTTCAATCGAAACCTCACAGGCGTGCTCCCGTTTTTGATTCTATGATCCCGTCAACCCCAGCGCACAAAACAGCACCCGTCAGAATAATGGTACTTGCCATCTCTCTGATGCTACTGGGCCCGGGTGAGTCGTTTTCTCAGTCGAATGAATCTCCAAATATGATCCAGTTGGAGCGATTACTGGTGCGCGGGCTGACATTTATGCGGACCGGTTACCCGGACAAGGCTGCCCTGATGTTTGCGGAAGGCCTCAGATTACATCCGAGCCACCCTGCATTGTTGGCCTCAATGGCTGACGCCCAGCATTCTCTGGGTGACCTCACGTCTGCGTTGTTTTACATGAACGGTGCGCTTCAGGCGCGACCCGATGACATTGATCTGCACCGACAAGCCTATCTGCTCGCGCTGGAATCTGGCGACACCGAATCCAGTCTCCGACATTCCACCCAGATTCTGAAGCTCTCTCCCTCAGACGTGGTTGCCCTCACTCGGCACATCGAACTTCTGATGGCACTGAATCGAAAATCCATGGCTGCAAGTCAGGCTCAGTCAGGGGTGTCCCTGTTCTCCGAGGACGAAGATTTACTCAGGACAGCCATTCGCGCCTTTGAATCGGTAGGTGATTTGGAAAATGCGGCGATATCGTCCGAGAGCCTTGTTGGTGTGACTCAGGACCCCGCCGATCGCCACGCACTCGCCGTTGTATTGATTAGAGCCGGCAGATGGGAGAAGGCTGCTGACCAATTGATCCTGGTTCTGAACGAGGAGCCTGATGATCGTGAGGCGCTAGCGTCCTTGCTGGCTCTGCAGTCCTCACTCCCTGATCGGGATCTTACCAAGGAAATTGAGCCGATTCTTGCGCTGGTGCTCGAACCAGCGGAAGATATCGGAGTGTCGCCTGACTCTCTGGACCACTATCGAAACGCCCATGCCGCCGCACCTGAGGACCCAGATCGTGCCTTCGACCTGGCGAGTTTCCTGTTCCGTTCGAACGATTTCGAGGAAACGGTGCTCTTCGCTGGAAGTCAGATTGAGCGCGATCCAAAGCAGCTCCGGATGTGGCTGCTCTCTATCCGAGGTCAGCTCGAGTTGGGGGCTTTCGACTCGGCCCTCACAGTGGCAGAAGATGCAACGCTTCTGTTTCCGGGATACGTACCATTCGCGGTTGAGCTGGTGGTCGTTTTGGCCAGTAACGACCGTGTAGCCGAAGCCATTGAGCAAGCGCGCCGCGTTCTCTCGGAACTCCCGCTCCGGGATCCCGCCGCCGCTCGGCTTGAGAAGATTCTGGCTGAGCTGGAGCAACCCCAATGAACCGTACAGCACCCACCGGTACGACTGTCGACCCAGCGATCGACCCAGCAGAGGAAAATTATTCCGCCGAGCGCAACGAAGGCTTGATCCGCTTGGCACTCCCGGCACCTGAAACCATACCCGTGCGCCGCCTATCGCGCGAACCGCCCAGGTGGGAATCGCGTCGGTCCACTCGTTTTTTATTTTTACTCCTCGGCGCCGGACTGCTCGCGATAACGGGTTGCGCTTCTTCTTCGTCTGTGAGCCGTCAGTCGGGCACACTGCCCGATGGGTTTCCGAATCATTCTCTGAGTGAAGTCCTGAGCGCGCTCCCACCTTATCCGCCGGAACTCGACAGGGTCTTCGTCGAGGCCCAGATCGCTATTTCATCTCCCGAAGAAAAAGGTCGCTTCACGGCGAAAATTAGCTACCACAGGCCTGATTCGATGATTGCCAGGATTGGGTTTCCACTGGGAATTGAGGGTGCACGCGTTCTCATGGCGGGCGATTCGGCGTACGTGTACGATCGCATAGAGAAGGTGCTCTATACGGGCTCCCCCGAACGAATTACCGCCGTTCTCCCTCAGGCGGTCGCCGGCACGCAGTTGATGGAAATCGCGACCGGTTTCTTGATTCCGGATACCAGCAGATCCTGGTCTCTTTCCTCGGATTCACTCTTCTACTTCATCCACTCCGAAGACCAAACCATCCGGTATTTGATCGATCCAAGTCTGTGGCGAGTCGTCGGATACCGCCTTAGCAATTCTTCAGGCACAATAGTTGAACAGCGTACGTATATGGATTTTGACCTGATCAACAACATTCTCATTCCAAGACGCATGGTGTTTTCTCGACCCCAGGAAGACACCCGCCTCTCCATGGCCATCCGCAGAATTGACATGGATCCAAGCAGATTGACGTTTGACCTGGAGGTCAAGGAAGGAGTGGAGCGAATTTACCTTGGCGAATGAAAGCTAATGAAAGCGAAGCCTTTGCATATCCTGGCCCTGCTCGTCCTGGTTCTGGTCGAACCCGGTACAAAAACCGTGTTTGCCCAGAACTCGATCACAACCGGAACGCGCCTCGAGGAAATCCGTGGAGAGATCGCTGAAGAAGAGCGACGCCTTGAGGAAACCAAAAATGAAGAGCGCATGTCGCTCGCCCATCTTTCTGATCTTAACAGGCAGCTGTCGCTCCGGGAAGAACTTGTTCGCACCTACCAGTTACGGATTGGTCAACTAATATTTGAAAGGGATTCGTTGCAGGTCGCTATCTCCGATCTCGGCGGTCAGGTAGGCGCTCTGCGCGAGGAGTATCAGCAGCGAGCGACACATGCCTACAAATTCGGCCGGCAGCATGACGCGGCACTAATCTTATCCTCCTCTTCGATAAATCAGATGCTCGTCCGAATTGGATATCTACGCAGATTTTCTGACAGAAGGAGATTTCAACTCGATGGTTTGCGGACATCGAGCGCAGATTTGACATCCAAACGCACCGAAATGCAGAGAAAACTGGTCGAATCGGAGGTGATGCTCACCGGTGTCGACCGTGAACAGGAAAATCTGGACGACCTTCTTGGAGATGTGAGAACAGAAATAAAACGCATCCAACAGGAGAAAGAAGATCGCACCGATCTAATCGCGGAAAAGCGAACGGCTGAGCAGGAATTGGTCATCCAGGTGCGGGCGCTGATTGCGTCGAACTCAAATCGATCGAGAGTCAACACGGCGGCTCTGGCGCAGCTTACGACTTCGTTCGCCGGTGCCAGAGCGCTACTTCCATGGCCGGCTGACGGAAACGTGACGGAGCCCTATGGGGACATTGTTCACCCGGAATTTGGAACCAGAACGCCAAACCCGGGCATCCTGATCTCAACGGAGCCCTCCGCGGAAGTACGAGCTGTTTTCGATGGTCGTGTCACATCGATTGACATTCTTCCCGATATGGGCCGTTTTGCCATCATCGAGCACGGTGGATTCCATACCGTCTACGGAAATCTTTCTCTGTTTTACGTAGGTGTGGGAGATGAGATCACGACCGGTCAACTTGTCGGTCGATCCGGTACGGGGGCGGAACCCCGGGGAGAAGCCGTGTTTTTTGCGGTATTCCAGGACGGAGAGCCCGAAGATCCACTCAACTGGTTGAGCCGTTAGGCCCATTGCCCCCCGGAGACTCCAACTCTGATTGCATCGGCCTACGGGGCACCGTAGCTTCGATGTATGGGTGGAAGAAAGGTCATTACCGAACGAGCGATCCGGGACGCTGCAAAGGAGGGATCCACGACATATGTCGCGCCTGACAATGCCGTTGTCACACCCCTCGCTCGGGATGCAGCCCGTGAATTGGGCATTTCCATCGTTTTTGGTTCCCAAGGGGTAGATTCCTCGGCCCAAGCGGGTCAGGCCGGTAAAAACGTGAGTCAGGTGATCTGCATCGGCTCGGATCACGGCGGATATGAGCTCAAGACCGAGTTGATCACTTGGTTAAATAAGGCAGGCCATCAGATCGTAGATCTGGGCACCGATACTCCAAAAAGTTGTGACTATCCCGACTTCGCGTATGCGGTCGCGAGCATGGTTGCTGAAGGAAGAGCCAGACTTGGCATCATGATCGACGGTGTGGGGGTCGGAAGCAGCATCGTCTGCAACAAGGTGCCCGGCGCGCGCGCCGCTTGTGCTTACAACGAGTTTGCCGCCTGGAATGCGCGCGCCCACAATGACGCCAACGTGCTCACTCTGGGGAGCCGGTCGATGGGAAATGAGGTTGTGAAGCGAATTGTGGACGTGTTCCTCACGACTGAATTCGAAGGTGGCCGTCACGAGAGACGCGTGCAAAAAGTGACCGACATCGAAGAACGATTTTCGAAGCGATAGACCTGGCGGGCACTAGAGCCGACAGCGTATTCACTTTCTCTCAATAGCAGACATCCCGGCGTATCTTATTTTCGTCGACTCAGCGTGTTCAGAACGAAAAATAGTCCTGATTAAATGGCAGAAGCATCTTTTGACGTCCTTGTTATCGGAACTGGCCCTGGCGGCTATGAGACAGCAATACGGGCGACACAGCTTGGATTGAAAACAGCTGTCGTCGAAAAAGACAAACTCGGAGGGGTTTGCCTCAATATTGGCTGTATTCCGACGAAAGCACTGCTTAAGAGTGCGAAAATAATGGAGTACGCCACCCATCTGGATGCTTACGGGCTTTCCTCAGAAGGAACCATCAAGGCAGATTTTGACCGTGTCGTGGGAAGAAGCCGTGGCGTTGCCGATAAAATGAATCAGGGCGTGGCTTACCTGATGAGAAAGAACAAGATTGAAGTTCTTTTCGGTCATGCCAGACTTGCAGGCGGTGGCAAGGTGAACATCGTTCCGTCCACGGACATGGATGGCAAGAAGCTGGGTACAAAGCAGACTGTATCGGCCAAACATATCATTCTGGCGACCGGAGCCCGGCCTCGGGAACTGCCTTCGCTTCCATTCGATGGAAAGAAAATCATTTCGTCCAAGGAGGCACTACTTCAGACCAAGCGACCGGACCGACTCGTGATAGTCGGCGCCGGAGCCATCGGCGTAGAATTCGCTTATTTCTACCACCATATGGGGACAGAAGTCACCGTTGTCGAGGTGATGGATCGAATGGTGCCGGTGGAGGACAAAGACGTCAGCCGAGAGCTGGCCCGAGCCTTCAAGAAGACGGGTATCAAGGTGATGACCGGATCCATGGTCAAATCGGTTGATACGTCAGGAAAGACGCTCAAAGTATCGGTGGAGATCAAGAAGAGGATCGAAGTTCTGGAAGCCGACCAGGTCCTGTCGGCGGTCGGCGTTTCTGGCAATATCGAAGACATTGGGCTCGAAAAAGCGGGTGTAAAAACTGACCGCGGTGCCGTGGTGATCGATGAGTTCTGCCGGACAAATGTATCCGGGGTCTACGCCATCGGCGATGTGGCCGGCCCCCCTTGGCTCGCACACAAGGCAAGCCACGAAGGCGTCATCTGTGTAGAAAAAATCGCCGGCGAAGACGTCCACCCTCTCAACAAACTCAACGTCCCGGGATGCACCTATTGTCAGCCACAGATCGCTTCGGTGGGCTACACAGAAGAAAAAGCAAAGGAAGCGGGCCACAAACTCAAGGTCGGAAAATTCCCATTCACCGCGAGCGGTAAAGCTTCAGCCATAGGACATGTCGAAGGATTCGTCAAAGTCATATTCGACGCTAAATACGGCGAGTTTCTGGGTTGCCACATTATTGGATATGATGCCACAGAATTGATTGCGGAAGCCGTTACGGCCCGAACACTGGAGACCACGGCTCACGAGATCATGGAATCGATCCACCCTCATCCGACCCTGTCTGAAGCACTCATGGAAGCGACACGCGCCGCCTACGGCGTCGCGATCAACATCTAAACGGTACGAACAGCCGGCTAGCGAATCACCAAGCCGTTTTCCCCGTCGGACTCCATCAGGAACAGCTTCCCGTCCCGATCTTCGGCCATGAGGATCATGCCCTGACTCTCAAGTCCCATCATTTTTCGAGGCGCAAGGTTGGCCACGACGGCTACTCGCCGCCCGATGAGCTCCTCGGGATCAAAATGCTGAGCAATTCCGGCCAGGATCTGCCGTTTTTCGAATCCCAGATCCACCTCTGTCCGCAACAGCTTCTTCGATTTCGGAATCTGTTCTGCAGCCGTGATGGTGCCCATCCGAAAATCCAGCTTGGAAAAATCATCGTACGTGATCGCTTCCTTCAGCGTTTCAAAGGGCGCGTCTTCCGACTCCGCTGCCTCCAGGGCTCCGAGTTTTGATTTCTGCTCCTCGATGATTTCGTCCTCGATTTTACTGAACAAGATTGCGGCGTCACCCAGTTTGTGACCTACCTCAAGCAGACTCCCCGCGGCATCATCCCATCCGATGCCATCGTCACCCTCGGGCATGCTAGAACGCACACCCGTCAATTTTAGCATTTTTCTCAACTTCACGCCAGTATATGGCAGTACCGGCTCCATCAGAACCGATAGTGAGGCACATATCTGCAGCGAAACATGGATCGTGTTGGCGCACGCTTGAGGATTTGATTTGCGCGTGTGCCAGGGCTCAGCATCGTTGAAATACTTGTTTCCAAGGCGGGCGAGCGCCATTGTTTCAAAAACAGCATCCCTGTTTCGATGGTGGTCGTATGCGTCCCCGATGCGTTCTGGAAAAGTCTTCATCTGAGCCAATACCGACTCGTCGAGCTCGTCGGCATTTTTTAGCTCCGGCAACTTGCCATCCGCGAACCGATGTGCGAACGTCATGGTGCGATTGATGAAGTTGCCCAGCACGTCTGCCAGCTCTGAATTGACTCTGCTCTGAAATTCGGTCCAGTTGAAATCAGCATCCTTGGTCTCTGGCAGCATGGATGCCAGCGCATATCGCAAGAGATCCGGCTCGAAAACCTCAAGAACCTCGTGGAGCCAGATCGCCCAATTCCGACTGGTAGATAGCTTCGCTCCCTCAATATTCAAGAACTCATTTGCAGGCACGTTTTCCGGTAGTACGTAGTCACCGTGTGCCATGAGCATCGCGGGGAACATCAGACAATGGAAGACAATGTTGTCCTTGCCAATAAAGTGGATCAGGCGCGTTCCTTCATCCTGCCAGTATCGTTTCCAGGCTTCCGGGTCTCCCTTCTTGACAGCCCACTCTTTTGTATCGGAGATGTACCCAATCGGAGCGTCAAACCATACGTAGATAACCTTTCCCGATGCATCAACGCCCATGTCGGCAGCGACGTCCTCGGGTACGGAGACTCCCCACGGCACATCGCGTGTGATAGCGCGGTCTCTCAAACCCTCTGTCAACCAACTCTTGACTTGTCCGAGTACATTGGGCTTCCACTCAGGGTGCGTTCCGATCCACTTCTCAAGTCGATCCTGGAAGTCGCCCAGTGGAAGGTAAAAGTGGGTCGTCTCACGAAGCTCGGGTTTCGCGTCGGTCAGCGTGCTCCGGGGGTGGAGAAGCTCCATCGGGCTGAGTGTCGAGCCGCAATTTTCACATTGGTCTCCGTAAGCATCTTCGTTGCCGCACGTGGGGCAGGTGCCGATCACGAACCGATCCGCCAGGAAGATTCCAGCTTCGGGGTCGAACAGCTGTTTTTCTGTCTTCAACGTGAAAACGTCTTCCCCGGCGAGTGTTCGAAAAAACTCCTGACTCGTCTCCGCGTGGACAGTCGACGTCGTTCGTCCGTAGTGATCGAAGCTCATCCCGAAATCTTTGAAGGCCGATTCGATTACCGGATGGTATCGGTCCACCAACGCCTGGGGCTCAATTCCCTCGTTTCGAGCTCGCACCATGATGGCTACCCCCAACTCGTCTGAGCCGCATACGTAGACGACATCACTTCCCTTCATTCGCTGGTAGCGACAGAAAAGATCAGCAGGTAGATATGCGCCCGCGAGGTGCCCGAGGTGTATCGGCCCATTCGCATAGGGCAGCGCAGACGTGACGAGGATACGTTTGTAGTCCTGTTTGGACATAAGCTTGAATTGGATGAATCGCTGAACGAGCCGCAATAAACTACGTACCGGGCTGACATGATTCCTCTGAATCCCGTGCAGATATGAATATCATCGGGATTGATGTCCCCAGAGAGGAAACACACTCTTTCAGGGACAGTTTGATCGAGCCAACTCCCAAGCATGCATAAAATCCTCGTCATACCGGCAATCGACATTCGCGGCGGCCGCTGCGTTAGACTTTACCAGGGGAAGTACGAAACGGAAAAGGTCTATTTCGACGATCCCGTAAAGATGGCCAAGCTCTGGCGAGTTCAAAATGCCAAGGTCCTTCACGTCGTTGATCTGGACGCAGCCAAAGGAGGATCCGAGAACAATCGCAATGTCATTCACAGCATTTGCGAAGAACTCGATATCCCAATTCAGATAGGGGGCGGCATCCGGACGATGGATGATATCGATCGTGCCCTCGAAGCGGGCGTCTATCGGGTGATAGTTGGAACGGCGGCCGCTCAGAATCCAGACCTCGTCACTGAAGCCATCGAGAAACACGGGTGCAGTAAAATCGTCGTCGGAATTGATGTGGACGACGGAGAGATCAGGGTACAGGGATGGACAGAGGGGAGTGGAATTGACGCGGTGTCATTCGCCCTCGATATGGAATCAAGAGGGTGTAGGCGGATCATCTATACAGATATTTCCAGGGATGGCACTATGGAAGGCCCAAACCTTGATGCTTACAGAGAGATGGGAACGAGGCTTTCGAAGACGAAAATCACGGCCTCGGGAGGCATCGGATCACACTTGCATTTGATCGCACTGAATGACCTGTTGGATTGTGGAGTGGACTCGGTCATCGTTGGCCGGGCTCTCTACGAAAATTCCTTTTCCTGCCAGCAGTTCTGGTGCTGGCATCTCAAAGATGAGGTGGATCTGACTCTCTATTCCACAGCAACTTTGAAGTCGAAGGCGACTCTGAATAGGGAAGCAACTTTAAAAGATAAGACCACGTAGGCACCGCAAATTACCTTTCAAATTTTTTAGGACTTGGGCAATATTCCCAGACCCGTGTCGTTTGAAAGGTAGGTAATCGGACAGACTCGAAACGTTTTCGGAAGACGTTCATGCCGCGAAAAACGGCGCTGTTCAATCTGACTTGAGAGAGGGACCTCAACATGGCTACTGATAACTCCGAACGTCGCAATCGTGTCGTGATGGCGCTCGGAATCGCAACTATCGTATTGTTTTCCGCCAACTTACTTACGGCCGTGGCCAAACATTTTTGGCCGGAACAGGCAAACTTTACCATGTTCTCCGCAACTCAGGAAGCTGATACCGATGCTCTTACGGAATGGGAGGTCGATTGCGATACTGATATGGAAATTATTGTGGATAGGAGCATCCGGCATTCTCCGAGGCGTTCGCACCGATTCGTAATGCGCCTTCCACGCCACCGCTCTCACTCGCACGACACAGATCTTGATCGCGAAATCGCTGAAATGGAGAGTGCAGCGCGGCGCCTGGAACGAGAGCTATCCAGAGAACTCCGCACCATGCAGACAGAAGAAATTCGTTTCGGCGCCGTGCGGGCCATCGAAATTGCGCGGGAGTCCCTTCACGGGCAGAACTTCAAGATTCGTCTCCATGAAGAGGGAATGGGAGATCTGGAAGCCACGATACGGGAAGCCCTGAACGAAATGGAATCAGAGCTGGATATGACAGTCTTCGAATTGAAGACGGATATCGAAAGCGCGGAGGCCGACGGGCGAAAAAATCGTAAACGTCGTTTCAAAGTTCGCTCCGCCAACTAGGATCGCCTGTATTAGGTCAAGACAAGCGTTTTAGAAGCTCGGACAGAAATTCAAAAGTGGCGCGCCCGATTCCGGGCGCGCCACTTTCTCTTGGCCCCGCCACGTTCAGCCGTTTAGCCTCGGAAACGACCAACCAATCCATCACCTCTTGCGTACTCCATGGAACGGTATGAATGAGAAACGCTGCTCTTTTTTCCACCGCAAGTTCTTTGGTCAGAAGCGTACCGCCCTCGAGAGGGAGAGACAAGACGAGAATGAGGGTGGCATCCGAGTTCAAAATGTTCGCTTCGGTTCGCGCCGAATAGTGATCCTCTGTTGATTCAGTAAATGGGTACCGATCTGGAATTACCCCATCTTCCGCTCTTCTTCCTCTGGGACAGGTGCCGCCACACCGGAAGCCTAGAGCGAGTGCTGCATCGATGGCCCCCCGATCGACGCCCGTTTGTCCACCGCTGATGATTGCTTCCAGAGCCATTGCAAGTCCCTATGCTGTTGCTGTTCTGCGCTGCGGTTCGAAATTAGGGCACCGTATCTTGCACACCAATCAATTCCACCGTTAATGCTACCCTGCCAGGCCGACGCTTTCTCTTTGCCGTCAGATCTGCACTATCTGAACTGTGCATACATGTCGCCGCTCTCCAAAAAAGTGGAGGCAGCCGGGATAAAGGGTGTGCAGAGCAAGAGAAACCCCGCCCTCATCACGCCTGAGGATTTTTTCGAAACTCCACAGGCCGTGAAGAAATTGTTTGCTGACTTGATCGGCTCGGCCAGCCCAGATCGAATATCGCTGCTGCCTTCCGTCTCGTATGGCATCGCGATTGCAGCCAACAATCTTGAGGCAAGGCAAGGTCAAAATGTGGTTCTCCTTCACGAGCAGTTTCCCAGCAACCTCTACACGTGGCGCCGTCTCGCAGATGAGCAGGATCTCGAACTTCGCACCATTCTCCCTCCCGATACCAGAGCGGACAGGTCCAGAGGCTGGAATGAGAGTATTCTGGAAGCCATCGACTCTGACACGCTCGCCGTCACTCTTCCCATTGTGCACTGGACAGATGGAACGTTGTTCGACCTCGAATCTATCGGCAGCCGCGCCAGAGACCTTGGTGCAGCACTCGTCATAGACGGCACGCAGTCGATCGGGGCCCTTCCATTTGACGTAGAGCGCATTCAACCGGACGCACTTATTGTAGCGAGTTACAAATGGTTGCTTGGACCTTATTCCTGCGGACTGGCTTGGTGGGGCGATCGTTTCGCCCACGGTACACCGCTGGAAGAAAGCTGGCTGAATCGACTTGGGAGCGAAGACTTCGCTAGCCTCGTAGACGTTGAAGCCCGTTATCACGAGGGATCGGTCCGTTACGACGTCGGCGAGAAGAGCAATTTTGCGCTCCTTCCCATGCTCAAGGCTGCGCTCGAGCAGGTGCTCGAGTGGACACCTGAAGGCATTCAGGAGTATGACCGCAAACTGCTCACGCCCTGGACCGACACCATCCTCGATCTGGGGTTTCAACTTGCGGACGAAGCCAACAGGGGTTCTCATCTGGTCGGAATCCGGATGCCTCCCGGCCTGGAGGTGGCAACAATCAACGAGGTTTTGCGGGCCAAAAATATTTTTATTTCAATCCGGGGTGATGCCATTCGAATCTCCCCCAATGTGTACAACGACATGAATGATATGGTCGCATTTGTAGACGCTTTAAAGGAGGCTGTTCACTAATCTGGACTTCTAAGGGGCGATTTTGACCCTGAATACGCCGTCAGATCTTCGGCACAACGATTGAAAGACTTTATACTGAATACATCGATAAACAGGTCGAAAGCCGCCTACTGTGGCTCGGAAGGGAATCAAATGAAATCATCCGCAACACGAAATATCAATTGCGCCTTTCAGGCCGGTGCCTTGGTTCCGGCTGGCTTCATGCTTCTGGCTTGCTCCATGTTTCTGGCCGGCACTGCTCTAAAAGCAACGGCACAGGTCACTTCCGTTGACCCCGGTCAGCAACGCGCCCAGGCTCTCGCCGCGCGTCTGGCGGACAAGTACGATTCGGTTCAGGCGATGCAGGCTCGGTTCGTACAGATCGCGACCTCCCAATTCATGGACGATCCGGAACGATTCTCAGGCCTCCTGATTTTTTCGCAGAATCAATATCGAGTCGAGACGAGCACTCAGACGATCGTAACGGATGGAACGACAACATGGATTCACAACCGCGGCGAACAGCAGGTGCTGATCAACGATTTTGTGGAGGACGAGACCTCATTTTCTCTTACGTCCTTTTTAAGGAATTTCGACTCGGAGTATGATGTTCGAGCCGACGGGCAGGAGTCGCTCTCAGGAACTCAACACGATATTCTGTTTCTGACGCCCCGCGATGACTTCTCGGCCTACCGTAGCGTCAGGCTGTGGATTCGCAGAAGAGATCTGATCGTAACTCATCTGGTCGTCATTGATCTTAATGACGTGACCATGACCTTCGATCTCTCTGAAATCATCGTAAATCCAGAGCTCGATTCCCACACTTTCGCCTTCCAAATCCCAGAAGACGTGGAGATTATCGATCTCAGAAATTAGCCGGGAACGGAGCGGGAAGGTGCTGGGTTGACCCGCTCCAACAATTCAATTCTCCTGGATGCACACCGGAACTAAAAAATGGTTGATACGGGGCGGAAGCTTCGCTATCGCCGGCCTTCTCTTGTTTCTGGCGATGCGTGGTGTAGACTTGCGGCAAGTCGGCACCGCGCTGGTACACGCCAACTACTGGTGGGTGATTCCTATTGTCGCCGTCACCCTGTTGAGTCACTGGCTGAGAGCTCTCCGATGGGTCGTCTTGCTCGAAGTGTCCCCTCGTCGGGACGGGTCGCGGGGAGAAATATCTAAGCTCAATACGTTCGTTTCGGTCATGATCGGATACATGGCCAACTATGCAGGTCCGAGGCTCGGCGAGGTTATTCGAACGGGTGGCGTTGCGAAGAAGGAAGGGATGTACTTTTCGACCGTACTTGGCACGGTGGTGGTCGAACGAGCCATCGATATGGTGACGTTTGCGCTCGCACTACTCAGCATTCCGTTGATCTTCATCGACCAGATCGAAGCAGTCGGCGAAATGCTGGTTCGTCCCCTCCAAGCATGGGTGTCAGCTCAATCTGCCACTATTCTCACGCTCGGAGCCCTTGGAATCACCACGATCATCCTCGTTCTCATTTATCTGCTCGTGAGAGCGATTCGTCATCCAAATACGAAGTTGGGGGGTCTTTACGAGCGTTTTGGAGATGGTTTTTCGAGCATTGTGCGCACAGAACAACCCGTGCAGATAGGGCTATTAACTGTCGGAATATGGATCTGTTATGGACTCATGGCCTATCTACCGTTTCTGGTTCTAGGCTACGACGATGCTTACAGCATTGGCTTTGTAGGTGCCTGGGGGCTGATGCTGCTCGGCGCCATCGGAGTCGTGATCCCCTCTCCCGGGGGATTTGGAACGTATCACTTCATCACCATTCAGTCGCTTGCACTCCTGTACGCAATGCCTCAGACTGAAGCCGCGACCTATGCCCTTCTTACACACACGGGTCAAATGATGCTGTATTTAATCGTGGGATTCGTCAGCATTCTGTTTTTTGGTGCGAACCTGTCTGTGACGGGGGATGATGACGGGGCCGAAGAGTGATTTCGAAGCTGTTCATCATATCCGTTCTGATCCTGCCCTTGTTGGTCGGTGCGCCGGCACACGCTCAAGAGGATTGGACTAATCCGCTGATGGATGGCCCCGTGAGATCGGACGAGGATCTTGGTTCAAGGGTAGAAATGATTCGCGTAGCACTGCAGATTCTTCCCGTTGAAAAAGAGGTTCGAGGCAGAGCAATCGTTCACGCCATTCCTGAAAAGACGGGCCCAAGTGAACTGTACCTCAATACTTCTGAGCTCGACATCCTCGACGTCTCCGCATTCTCCGAGCCAATTGCGTGGTCTACGTTCGGCGATGTTCTGGTCGTGACGCTCGATTCCTCTCGAGCCGAGGAATGGCCAGTGGAAATTACGTACACGGTTCGAAATGCCCTCCGCCATCGTTCAGATGCTTCGGGTTGGAGCATGGTATGGTCGTCGAGCGAGCCCGGAAGAACACAATGGATGCCCACGCCGATCAATGAATTGAGTCCACTCCACACCCAGTTCAGAATCGTCGCTCCTCCGGGGTGGACCATCTGGAATTCTGGAACAGAGGAGCAAAGAATTACGGTGGAGGGCGGTGCCATCCTTCAAAGTCGAAATGACGGTTTCTTCGCTCAGACAAGTGGCTTCATCGCGTTCGACCCTTCCAGCATCGCTCCTGAGGGAAGCAACAGTTTGATCTCTTCTCCCAGCTTGTCATCTGACTCGCTACACAAAGCGAGTTCGAGAAAGGTTAAAAGCTACCTCGAGGAATACCTGAACCTATCGAACGGCAGGGACCATGAGATCATGTTTATCCCGGGAATCCACTATCCGGACACGTTCGATCGATATGCGCTGCTTCCTGCTCATACACCTCTCGCAAAATCTCCCTGGCCTGCAGATTTCGATATGGCCAGACAGCACATTCAAACCAAACTTTCTGGATCGTTGAACAGGTTGATACCAACCGACTCCTGGATCCGGGAGGGGCTGGCGTCGTGGCTTGCAGTAGACTATTTGCGCAAGACAGAAGGTGACGCGACCAGCGGCCTCGTTCTGGAGGAACTGAGAAGAGCCTATCTGGCGGAGAGTACCGACTATGTTAGACCGTTGGTGTGGGATCGATGGGTTAACGCCTCAGATCTAGCGGACGCTCACGCGAGCGCAAAGGGCGCATGGATCTTTCGAATGCTCAAAGAGCGCCTGGGCGCCCGATCCCTGTTCGCAGGAATACGTCTATTCTTGATGGCCGGACAGACCGATGCGGTTGACTCGGAAACCCTTCGGATGAGTCTCGAAACAGCATCGCGTGAGGATCTTGGAAGGTTTTTTGATACCTGGGTCTACAGCGCAGGTCATCCGAAACTTGAATTGTCCTACAGCTTTGACATCGCTTCAGAAAAAGCTACGATCATAACCGTTCAGCATCAGGACGGGCCACTCGTCCCAACTGCATTCGAGTTTGATGCCACCTTTCAGTTTTCGTCCCTTGCGGAAACGAATGCAATGCTGGTTCGCGTCTCTGACCGTTCGCAATCTACCAGTATTTCGACCGGTCTCTCTCCCAGATACGTCCATCCCGACGCATATGCGACTGTATTACTCGATTTTTCCGTGCCGCTCAGCCGAGATGACCTTGTTTCGCAGATGCGAAATTCGCTGAGTTCGGGATCAACTATCAGGTCGTTGAAACTGCTTCTCGATATGGATTCGGAGCCCGCAGTTCTTCTGGGTTTACGCTCATCCATCCAGGCGGACAGGGCCCCTTCTGTCTTGTTGACGACGTGCGATTTGCTGGGCAAAATGGCGCCCTCCACATCGGCACTGAACATTCTGCTCTCTTATTCGACGCACAATGACTCTCGCGTACGCGCAGCAGCTATCCGGGCGATGGCAGCTTACCTCGACGCACCGAGCGCTTTTCAGGCGGTGCTCTCGGCTGCCAATACGGCGCAAGATTCAGAAGTGCTTGCTGCGGCTGTATTCTCGCTTACGCGGCTACGCCCTTCAAATGCCTGGACCTACCTGCGCTCGGCACTCGTTACTCCGTCCAGAAACGACATCGTGCGACTCACGGCGTTGAATATCATTGAAGGAGAAATGGCACAAAAAGAAGATATTTTCACCAGTATATCTTCCTTTCTCGAGGACCAGATTCCGCTTGGCATTGCCGCCTTACGTGCACTGAATCGGGTCGATTCCTCGGACGATCTCGTCTTGAAAACCACGGCCTCCTGGCTGGAAGCGGACGAATATGCGCGACGTGCGGTAGCTGTGGAGATACTCCAGGAATCGGATCCAGCCGAGATCGACATCCCGTTACTCCACAGGATTGCTGCCGCGGAGCCTGACCTGAAGCTGAGACGCCAACTCAACCGGCTGATTCTACTCACCGAACGGTAACCACCGGCGGTCGATTTTCGACGACTGGCAGGCTATTCAGTCCACTCGGAAGTGACCTGAACGACTCGTATCGATATTGAAACGGCTCGCGGGCGGGGGAAAACCGTTCAGGTCAATTCACTTTGCACCCCGCTGCTTCTGCCCTACCCTTTCTTCGCCGAGTAAGGATAGGCCCCTCCTTCTCGCAGGAAGACGCCAGACCTATACATCAGGAATCTGACAAGTGAGATCATGCAGGCAATGACCGAACAAGCCATCGATAATCCTCTGGATGGCCTAATTAGCAGCGACATTTATGACGTTCTGGATAACCACAATCTCCTGAGTGAGAAGGGAGTCCGTGACTATCAAATCAGGAACGCGTTTCGCATCATGCGAAGGGAGAACGTCCCAGCCTACGATGCGATTGAGATGCTGCGGGAAGAGTATCCCTACTTACAATTTGACACGATCCGTAAGATCGTCTACAAGCTGAACGGGAATCGGCGCTGATCTAGCGTTCTCGCTAACGAATTTCAGGTGACGACAGCGCCAATAGGTGTCTGTTGCGCTTGAAAGGTGGGCGCCCCGACTGACCTTTGCGTGGTACCGCATCGGTTAGTCGGGGTCGTTTGTTTTAACGCCACGTCAATTAGACGAAAAATCAAAGCCATTCATTCCATCCCAGCCTCGATTCTGGAGTTGGATGCTTGCATGAGGAGTATGCCCGCCGCTACCGATGCGTTCAGAGATTCTGCCTTTCCCCGCATCGGAATCCGCACGAGGTAGTCGCATGCATCCCTCACGATGCGACTCATGCCCTTTTCTTCGCTTCCGATTACGATTGCCAGTGGTCTATCCCAATCCATCTCTGTCATACTGGTGTCTCCGCTTCCCTCAGCCCCCACGATCCAATAGCCTCGTTCCTTCAATTGTGAGATGACCTGAGTCAGATTTCCGACCCGAGCAATACTCATCTCCGCTATGGTCCCGGCTGATGTTTTGATAGACGCTGCGGTAACGGGCGCGGCTCCTCGGTCCGGAATGATGAGACCTTGCGCTCCTGCGGCAACACCACTTCGAATTATCGCCCCAAGATTATAGGGATCCTGAATGTGATCCAGAATGATAACAATGGGCTTCCTGGCTCTCACGTCGTCCATCGTCGGGGCAATGTGTGAGAGCATGTCGTCGACATTCAGGTATTCGATTGGAGAAATAACCAGAAGCACACCCTGATGATTGACGCCAGGTACGAGTGATGAAAGCTTCTGAGGTGGCACAAACTGAACCGGAATTCCTTGAGCTTTTGCCAAAGATTTAAGAGACAGCAGTGAGCCGGTGGCGCCCTTCTGAAGCAGTAATTTTTCTGCCGGGGCTGCGTCACGGTCCAGCTGTTCACGCACCGGATTTCGGCCCGCAATATATCTGAGAGTATTGGATTCGATCGGAATAGCCTTTTTGTTCACGACTCTTGCAGCATGGGGACACGCAGGTCTTCGTATCCTGTCCGCTTTCCTGGAACCTATGGGGCCCTATGCCATTGCGGCTTTTGGCCGTCCGTAAGGTACGGTGACCGCACCGATAAGACTTCCTGATCCTAACCGAAACGATGAGCAGATTTTCGATGACGGCGCGACTCGATCGCGTCCTGGTTGCACACGCAAGAGATTGTTTCCGGTCTCAGACACACCTGTCCGAAAACTGGAGACCATTTGGATTCGCATACGAGCCTGACTTTGACGACGCATGCGTTGAATCCGACGAATTCATGGGCGTCCTTAAACAGTTCGGGGTGACGGTTGAAGTATTGCCCCCAGAGCTGTGTACGGGCCTGGATTCGCTCTATGTACACGACCCGGTTGTAGGCGTAGATGGAGGCTTCGTGACGACAAGGATGGGCAAGGACCTGCGAGAACACGAGCCACGCTCAATCGGCAAATTTTTGCAGGACAATGACTTGAATGTATCTCACTTCGAGGCGGAAGGGGCCATATTGGAGGGTGGAGACGTTGTGTGGCTTGACCCGGATCTACCCGCTGTGGGTGAAGGGTATCGGTCAAACGCCAGGGGAATTGCAGAACTGAAAAGAATCTGCGGCGACTCGATCCGGGAAGTGATCCCGGTATCTTTGCCCCACTGGAACGGGCCAACCGACATCCTTCACTTGATGTCGATGCTATCTCCCCTTGCTCGCCGCAAGCTGCTGGTTTACAGCCGACTCTTGCCTGTCACTTTTCGCAATATGCTACTCGATATGGAATTTGAGCTGCTGGAAGTACCTGAAGACGAGTATGACTCCATGGGATGCAACGTGCTGGCCCTCGATGAGAATACCTGTCTGATTGAAGAGGGCAACGTAAAGACGGCTGCATTGCTTTCGACAAGTGGTTTCGAAGTACTCACGTATCACGGCAAACAGATTTCACTCGCTGGTGGGGGTGGACCAACCTGTCTCACCCGGCCCTTGTGGCGCTCATCCTAAGAGGACGAGGCGGCGGGCTGTGTGCTCTCTCTCTTTGGCCAGGTTTTCCAGACCCCTACCACTCCGATCACAATCAGGCAAAGGGCTATTACTTCAGCCTGGGGCATGGTAATTCCAAACAGATCGAAGCGATTGTTTACCCGGATTTTTTCAATGAAAAAGCGTTCTGCACCGTTGAATACAATGTAGACCCAGAACAGCCAGCCCGTCAGGTGGGCGTGTTTTCGGAACGACCAAAGAATGCCGAAAATAGCCATGGCCGCGAGAAACTCGTAGATCGGGGTGGGATAGACCGGCATGGAAGACAAATCGACGCCCATAATATTGTTGGGATAGGTCTCTGCCCAGAACCACATCGGAATAAGATCGGGCTTCGCGGCCAGATTCGAGGCGATGCCCCAATCTCCGTCTCCCGAAAGCTGACATCCTATTCGTCCGACACCGTAGGCCACCATCACACCTGGCGCTATCGCGTCGGCGACAGAGCCGAGGTTGAGTCCTTTTTTTCGGACGTAGTGGACCACCGCGAAGCCGCCGAAAATCATGCCTCCGTAAAATGTGAACCCACCCGTCGAGAAAATCATCCGGCTGGGTGACCGAGAAAACGCGTCGAGATTCTCCAGAATGTGAAAAGCCTTGGCGCCTGCGAACCCCGCTATAATGAGTATGATGGTAATGGTGCCGACAATGAAGGATGGGCTGACGGTCACCATCTTTTTTTTGCCCTTCTTCCCTTTGCTCGGATCAGGAATGCGTACGCCGCTCAGTTGATCAATCCCGTACATTCGATCGAATTCTTTCTGTACGATCCAGGCACCTGCCATGGCGCCCATGGCAACCATAAACCCAAAAGAATAGATGGGAAATGGAAGGCTGAATCCGAATAAATCCGGAAAGATGTCGCTTAGTCGGGGATACATGGCCTATTTACTCTTCTCACGCGACTGATTTGATGCAGGCGACAACCCTCGCCTAACACTTCCGTTCCGTCGGATGAATTGTTCAGGACTGAGATGCGCCGATGGCCTTCGCCAGAAGGTCGATACGGACTGCTTCCTGGGATCCATCGGTCATATCCTTGAGCTGCACCGCACCCGAGGTGATGTCCTCTTCGCACACGATGACAACGTATCGGGCTTTTTGTCTATTCGCCTCGCGCATCTGCGCCTTCATCGAACGACCCTGCAGGTCATAGCAAATCGATAATCCCGAGTCTCTCAGAGTTTTAGCGGTACGAAAGATCCATCCGGGACCAACATTGTCAATGCTCACGATGAACGCGTCCGGTCTATCCGAATCAACATCGGCTTTTCCTGCAGCGTTGAGGGCCATTATCAGACGCTCAAAACCCGCTGCAAATCCGACTGCCGGCACGACCTTTTTCGAGCCCACCTCGCTGGACAGCATGTCGTATCGCCCACCTCCGGCGAGAGCGCTCTGAGCTCCGAGTACGGCGCTTTCAATTTCAAATGTAGTTCGGCTGTAGTAGTCGAGCCCCCTGACGAGGAAAGGGTCCTCAACAAAGGAAACGCCCACGTCCGTCAAGTGCTCTTTCACCGACTCATAATGCTGGCGGCTTTCATCATCAATGAAATCAAGCAAGATCGGCGCGCCCTCGAGCAATTCGCGCTCTCTCTCGTTCTTCGTGTCAAGAATGCGAAGCGGATTTGTGTCAAGACGGTTCCGACTCACCTCCGAAAGTTGATCTGCATGCGGAAGAAGGTAGTCCAGCAAGGCCTGTTGATACTTTGGTCGGCTGTCTCCATCCCCGAGTGAATTGATTCGAACGGTGAACTGTGTCAGACCCAATTCGAGGTAGACATCGAGTGCGGAAGTGATGGTCTCTGCGTCAGCACGGGCGTCCTCTGAGCCGATTAGCTCGATGCCAAATTGATGAAATTGGCGGTAACGCCCCTTCTGGGGTCGCTCAGCCCTGAAACACGGTCCAATGTAAAAGAGCCTCTGAATGCCGCCCTGTTGTGCCATATTGTGCTGGAGGAAGGCACGCATCACCGGTGCCGTTACCTCAGGCCGCATTACGTAGTTGGTCGAACCGCGCTCGAAAGCGAACATCTCTTTCGAAACGATATCGGTCGACTGACCAATCCCGCGCGCAATCAATTCAGTCGGCTCGAGAATAGGCGTTCGAATTTCCTCCGCCCCGTATCTGACCATCACGCGACGGACCACCTCCTCCACGTGTCGCCAGACGCTTACTGCCGCTATCGCGTCCCCACCGGACGTGTAGCCTCGTGGAAGAACGTCAAATGTGCCGGGGATGGATTTGAACTGATTCATGCTCGGTCAATTCAGTGTGGCTTCGGCCTGGTAAATACTATCGAGAAGCCCTTCCGCGGTCGTCGCGGACAAAAGAAGATCCCGATTCTCATCGCGGTTCATCATACGCGAAAAACGACTCAATATTCTGACGTGCTGCGATTTGGCGTCCTGTTTTCCTACCAGAAGAAAAACAATCTGCACCGGGGCATTATCAAGGGCGCCAAACTCAACGGGTTCTTTGGTTGTCACGAGGGCCGCCACAATGCCCGTAACCGCAGAAGTTTTTGCGTGAGGTAGGGCCAGACCCTTTCCCACGCCTGTGGACATGGTCGATTCACGGCGGTGAACCGCGTTTCTCACCTCGTCAACATCTTCAACCGCCTCGGAACCGGCGATAAGATCAATAACGGCATCGATCAATGCCTTCTTGTCGTTGGCTTCAACGCCAACTGCTACGCTTTCGATGTCGAGTAATTCCCTGAGATCCATCTCTCTTCTACGCTTCCGATCCGAATTTCGAATTCCGCTTCATTTCGGTAATTCAGCGCGCAATCTACCAAGAAAAGTGCCTTGGTTGCACCCTTTTGAAAACAAATATGAAAGGAATTTCGCTATCGGGTGATGTCGAACGTTCTCAGACGACCGATTACGTGGGACATGTCGTCGGGCAGATCGGACTCAAAATCAACCTCTTCGCCAGTTCGTGGATGCCGAAAACCGAGCGATGCTGCGTGAAGCGCCTGCCTCGGAAGCCCCTCAAACAGGTTCCGATAAAACGTCCGGCGCTGCCCTTCATCCTTTCCGTAGCGAATTCGATCTCCTCCGTAGGTCACGTCTCCAAAAACTGGATGAGTCATGTGAGCTGCGTGCACCCGTATCTGATGGGTTCGACCTGTTTCCAGCTGAAGTTCGACAAGGCAAGTGTATCCAAACTTTTCAATAATGCGAAAGTGTGTCACCGCCCTTTTTCCTTTACCCGGCGCGACAACCGCCATTTTTCTTCTGTCACGTGTGTCCCGCGCGATCTCGGTGTCTATCGTTCCACTGTCTTCATCTGGAACACCCCACACGATGGCAAGATATTTTCTACGCGTGGTTCGGGCCGCAAACTGCCTGGCGAGGGCGGTGTGGGTCTCGTCGTTCCTGGCAGCAACCAGCAATCCACTTGTGTCCTTGTCAAGCCGGTGAACGATTCCCGGCCGCAAAGCCACATCGCCCTCGAAACGAGGGCTGGCATTGACGGCAGATAAATTGGTTTCAGGATCGAGGTCAGACTCTTCCATCGTGATGCTCTCACCGCCGACATGATAGAGCAGAGCGTGGACGAGGGTGCCGGTGCGATGGCCGTGAGCCGGATGGACCACCATTCCCGCGGCTTTGTTCACAACAATAATATCCGAGTCCTCGAAGCAGATTTCGAGATCGATGGGCTCGGCGACAATATTCACGTGAGGAGCCTTCATCACCGTGCAGATAATAACATCACCCGCATGGACAGGCGTAGACGACTTCTTTACGACCTTCGCGTTGACGGTTACTTGCCCTACTTTTATTCCTTTCTGAATTTTAGCCCTCGTTGCGTTCAGAATGAAGCCGGTCAGGTAAACATCCAGACGCTCGGCCTCCCTGTATCCAGGAGGAACATCATATCGCAATTCCGTCGGCTGTTTTTCTGGTTCGCTCATGCGACAGTTTACCCAAAAAGCACGTTGCGAATTGGTCATTCGTGCAATCCACACGCTGTAACATCGGGCGAACTTTCGCGTCTTATACGTAGTGTTTCAGGCGGGAATATCTGGCAACATCTTCTCCCTCTGATGAAAACACCTAGGGATAGCCGGTCGTCTGGTGGGGTTGACCGGTTATCCTCTTTTTTTGCTCTGTCGGTTTGCCGTTCTGCGCATCGCTTCGTACCGATTTCCGGGAAGCGCGCGGATGAGACCATCGCATTCCAGATTCAAGAGAGCGACCCACAACTCTGAAGCCGGAAAATCCAGCTGGTGATCGAGATCATCAATATGCATCTCAGATTGATTCAAATGGTCCAGAATTGCGTTTTCAACAGCTGACTTGAGACTTTTCTCGGCGAAAAGGGGCAGACTCTGTTCTTTGGACCGGGTTTCAGACGTAAGAAGACTTCTTTCCCGATAGTCCGTAAAAATCTGCTGGACCGAACAAAGAATCTGTCCCTCACCACGCAGAAGGCTGAGGTTTGTGCCCGTCGATGTTTCCTCGTCGATACGGCCCGGGACGATGTACAAATCGCGGCTCTCATCGAGAGCGCTTCGGGCTGTTATTAGAGCACCGGCCTTTTCGAAAGCTTCGACGATGATAATTGCGGGACAGAGACCGCTGATGATCCGGTTTCTGATTGGGAAGTGTTGCGGCTTGGGCCGGGCTCTGGGATGGAGCTCAGAAACGAGACATCCGGAACCAGTGATGCGGGCCGCGAGATCCTGATGAGCACGTGGGTAAATTTCTTCAACGCCCGATCCCAACACTGCGATGGTCTTACCACCAGCGTCTAGTGCCCCTTCATGAGCCGCAGCATCAATACCGTACGCAAGCCCGCTCACCACAACCACACCTTCTGAAGCGAGTTCGAATGCCAGTCGGTGCGCCGTGCGTCGGCCATAGGCCGACGCACGGCGCGTACCAACAATGGCAACACAGGGTCGATTCAGATCTGTGAGCGTTCCCTTCAGCCACAACAAACTGGGTGGCGAATGAATTTCACGAAGCGCCACTGAATAATTATTATCCGGAAAGCCGACCAACCACAGAGCGCCGCTTTCTGCGTACTGCTTCAACTCACTTGAGGCCTCGGTCAAGGGTCCTTTCAGTGTCCGAACGACACCACTCGCGAGTGAGGGTCCAATTCCGTCCACTGCCCGCAATGTCCGAGAGTTCTGCTTCTTGACATTCGATGCGGAGCCGAACGTGCGATACAAACGGCTGATCCGCCGAGTTCCCAGTCCTGGGACCGTGTCCAACTGAATTCTGGCCGAAAGCTCGGCTTCAGACGCTGGCGCCTCACAGAAGGATCTATTCCCCAAACGACCGCGCCCGTTGAACATGAATCCACAGCGCTCTTTTAAGATCCTCTAACCCTTTGCGAGACACCGCACTAAAAGCAATAACTTCTGTATCGGAACCGAGAGAGGACCGTATTTCAGCCAGGACCGCCTCTTTCTCATCTGGAGCCACCAGATCAAGTTTAGAAACACCGACGATCTGAGGCTTCTCGAGAATCTGGTCGTTGAAGGCCTCAAGCTCGCCTCTGAGTGTTTTGAAATCTGCCGCAAAGTCTTCAGAGGTCACGGGAATCATGAACAGCAACACTGCATTCCGCTCTATGTGTTTGAGGAATTGGATACCCAATCCCTTGCCCTGGTGTGCTCCTTCGATTATTCCGGGAATATCCGCTATCACGAAGGATTCAAAGTTGTCCAGAGATACTACTCCGAGGGACGGTACCAAGGTCGTGAAGGGATAGTCGGCAACTTTGGGCCGGGCGGCTGAAAGGCTTGAGACGAGCGTGCTCTTTCCGGCGTTGGGGAATCCAACAAGACCGACATCTGCGAGTAGCTTGAGCTCCAACGTAACATTTCGTTCTTCACCCGGCTCTCCAGGTTGCGCATGGCGGGGAGATCGATTCGTGGACGATTTAAAAAACGTATTCCCCATGCCGCCACGCCCCCCTTGTGCGAGGTGAAGGCGCTCACCTTCCACGAGGAGTTCACCCAATCGTTCGCTCGTATCGGTATCCCGAACCACCGTGCCCACCGGAACTCGAAGGAGGATGTTGTAACCGTCCTTTCCCTTCTTCTTCGCGCCCGAGCCATTCCCTCCGTTCTCCGCGAAATGATGCCTGTTGTAGCGATGATCCAGCAGCGTGTACAGGTCTCTGTCGGCAACAAGAGTTACCGAGCCCCCCAGGCCACCGTCGCCGCCGTCAGGCCCGCCCATCGGCTCATATTTTTCCCGCCTGAAAGAGACGCGGCCCGCGCCACCCTTGCCGCTTCTGACGGTTATCGTAACGTAGTCGACAAATTTCATGTAGATCTTTTATCTGTAAGTGCCGTTCGAGGCCGCTGTGAGAGCTGAAATCACCTGCGAGCACTATACACGCGGACTCCCTTCAACGCCCTGTTGCCAAAAACGATCATGTGTCGATTTGGCCTCATGTCTGAAAGCGCGCCATTTGTTATCCTCTCATCCACCACACTTGCCCATCAAGTCGACCCATGCCCAAGAAACACATAACTATTTATACGGACGGCTCGTGCAGCGGTAACCCGGGTCCTGGAGGCTGGGCCGCACTGCTCATATACTCTGGCAGCGAGCGGGTGATCACCGGGGCAGAAAAGTTGACCACCAACAATCGCATGGAACTGGCGGCAGTGGTAGAGTCACTGCGTGTGCTCAAAGAGCCCTGTATTGTTCGAGTCTTTACCGACAGTGCATACATAGCCAACGCGTTCAATGACAACTGGATCGACGCATGGATCGGGCGGGGCTGGAAGACTGCGAGCAAGAGGCCCGTCAAGAATCAAGACCTGTGGAAAGACATGCTGAGCCTCATGGAGAAACACGAGGTGGAGTTTGTGAAGGTCAAAGGACACGCCGACGATGAATTGAACAATCGAGTAGATGGATTGGCCGTGGAGGCCATGAAGTTAGGCTGATTCCCTGTCGAGCTGACCCCGGCCCGAAAGCGCCTCGACAAAGGCGCCCCTAAAGGCCCTGACCTGCGTACTCCTCACGTCCAATTGGATCGCGGTATCATCGCCATATTCCGTGGCCGCGATGACGACATCAAACTGAGAAAGGACGTGCATGGCGCCAGATGTGTCCTGATAGGCGAACCGGATTTGCACCCTCGTTCTGGGTATTATCTCTCTCAAGGATGCACTATCGAGCGCGAGTGACGCTGCTTCCGAGTAGGCCCTGATAAGTCCCCCCGTTCCCAATTTGGTCCCGCCGAAATATCGAACTACCACAACCAGTGTATCCGTTAATTTTCGACCCTCAATCTGGCGAAAAATCGGCAACCCGGCCGACGAGTTTGGCTCGCCATCATCGCTGTATCGAAACTGAGTAGCCTCGGATCCTATTCGAAATGCACTGCAGTGATGGGTGGCATCGTAGTCGCGTTTACGAATCGATGCGAGTTCCTGGTTTGCGTCCTCGACAGAGGAAACAGGAAGGGCCTCGGCGATAAACCGAGACCCTTTTACCTTGATCACTGCGTGACCTGGTTTGTCCAAGACAAACACCTTATGTACCAATTTTGCGATATTCCTTGTCCCAGAACGCGTTAGAGGCATTGCACGCAATGCGTTTTGTGATATAAAGTGCGTTTTTTGACATCATTTTTAGAAAATCTTTAGAAACTTACTCACATTGGCCGCGGGCTGTTCGCTACCCCCGCTAACATTTCGCTCTCCTCTCTTAACTCCTTCGGGAAAAGATACTCGGCCACTGGCGATGTGCTCGATTTATCGTAAATCCCAACGGCCCGCATCAACATTCGGTACATCGTGTCATCGGTCGCGTGTGCATACCGCCGTGTTGTTGAATATTTTTTGTGTCCCACCATCGGTGATACGATTTGAAGCGGTATCCCCAGGTCATTTAGCATCCAAGAAATGTAGGTATGGCGAAGCCAGTGTGGAGTAACGATCCTGTTTTCAAACGCCTTTATGGATGCACGTCGCACGCCACGCTGAATCCATTGCCGCCCATCGCCACGTTTCTTCACGGATTTATAGTTCTGGTACGCCTCCTTTCCTGTAGGGTACAACAATACGGTTCGGGTTGTCTCTCCTGATAATTTACCGTTTTGCACTAAAAGCTGCGATTTTTCTCCGTCGACATCGATATCATCGTGAGATAGGCGCAGAAACTCACCCAGGCGGAGGCCGCTACAGACGAGGCAGTCGATCACGACCTTAATTTCTTCATTCGATTGCTCTTTTAGGGCAATGATCTCGCTCGGCCAGAGGGCCGTTCGAGGAGACGTGTATCCTTCCTGGGCCACGTCTGCGGCCGGGCTGGCCTGTAACACTCCTTCTTTCACGAGAAAGGCGAAAAATGCGGAAAGGATCTGTCGCTGAAAATTTCGGCTGGAGCTTGTGTTGTATTTCCTAACGCTCGTCAGCACCATTTCTCTGGTGATAAGAGCAACAGGTGTATCGACACCAATGTCGGACGCAAAACCGTTCAGTCTTGATTTAATCTGATCTGGATGAGCATACTCTTTCGAGGAGAAATATCGGTCAATCCAGAAATCAACCGCCCTATGGACGGGATTAATTACGTTTTCCGCCCAGGGGTCTTTCAGGCGTCCAAATGCTAGATCACGCTCGATTTTCGCGAGCTTCTGCCGTGCGGCGGTGGCGTTTTTCGTCTCCAGAGATACCCACTTTTGCACAGGATTACGCCTTTTGTCGTAAAAAATGACATCGTGCGTTTTGTTCTTCTTTGTCGGATAGACTCGGATCACACGATTCTCCCTAAAAGCCGGAAATCATCAACTTCGGTGAGTTGTAGTCGCTTGCCGTCGTACTTCGGGTTCTCTGGAATAATGTCTATGGTCTGATCGTCAATAAATTCTAGGCGAGCAATACCGGTCTTGCCGTTGTAGCTGTAAAAGTAGATGCCAGGCAGGAGCATTGATGGCGGGGTGCTGTCGGTATCTATCACGGTGAACTCGACTATGCTGTTTTTCCGGATGCTGCCCTCCATATAGTCGGTGGAGGACCGCAAAAAAAACGTGTTGGCTTGAGCGGATCGGACCCTGCCAATAATACTTTCGAGACCCCTCTCACGAAACGCTCCTTCTGACAAGCCCTCCAAATTGAATATGAGCTTTGCTGCATTCGGCGCGGAGGAAAGCTCACCAACCGACATCATCGCGAGTTCTTCGTCGCTCGGAAAAAAGCGAATGGCTTTCGCCGGAGGGGTCTGAACCGAATCGGCGGGGACAAACAACCATGTTCCCCGGAAGGGTTTATCAATTTTCCCTTCTTGCAGCAAAGATTTTAATCCGTTATTGATTGTGCTTGGAGCATAGTCCTCCTCTGCAAGCGTTTCAACAATGTCGCCCGAATACAAGGTGTCGGGATAAACTGCCTCCAACAACCTTAGGATCGCTGGCATAGTGTCCTTTCTGCGGGCTTTTCCTTTTTGTTCTCTCTCTTTTTTATCAGAAGAGGTGTCCATATTTTCTTAATAACTGTTGTTTATTACAATTTCACACTGTATAATCCTTCGAAATCGTGATTAATTTCATCTTTTGCAGTCAATTTACTACATGATGGTATTTATTAGGATTTAACCGTGTAATATACAAACATCGGGCCGAATACATGGATTCAACATCTCGATACGTTGGCAAGAAGCCGGACAGAGACTACAAACACACCATTACCAGCGCTGGGGTTCGATTGAAGCATGGGGTTCTCCTTGATAAATCTGCAAGAGGATGGGCCTATCGGAAAATCATGGACTTGGTTGAAACGGGTGAGTTAGAGGCTAAAAAAAATAGGAAGGGTAAAGTCGAGTATATCTCAGAACGTGCGATTCTGAATTACGAGGCACAAGGACGTTTAGCGTCAATGGGCATGTAGAGGAGACACCGCGAGCAATCGTTGGGTCTCCTTTTCATTTTTCGGCTCTTTCTCCAAAAAACACAGCTTGGTGCTCCCTACATGTCAAAATCATCCCAATTCCAGTTCGACGCTTCACAGAGTGGCTCCCTCAGCGAAGCATGTCGCTTTTATCCGAATAAGGATTACGATGACGAAAGAGTGATCGCCCTGCGGGTGCTCATTGAACGGATTGTCAAAAAATCAACTCTGCCATTTCGTCAAAAAATGGGTCTCTTAATGCACGCTGCGGGCGTGGTTCTACAGGAAGAGATCGAGAACTCAACTATGCCCAGGGATGAGGCAATAAACCTAATCGACGGATTCAGGACTGCGACTTCAACCACGCTCACATATGGAGCAGATATCGCATTTCAGACTCGGGATGCTGGACGGGAACGGCGTCGCATTCCAAATAGGGCTCCTCTCGACTGTTCACCTGGTACAGCGTCCGCTTCTTCCAACACTTTTGAAGCGGAAGCGACCACAGACCGCGCTTAGACGCCGAGGCCACCAACAGAGAGAGTAGAGCCCGCACTATTAATGAATGAACTCCTCCGCTACACACCCGCCCTCAAACATGCCAAGGCCAGCCAACTGGAGGTCGCTACCTGGATGATTATAGCCGTCGCTCATAGAAATACAGGCCGTTGCGACCTGACGCACGAAGATATGGCATGTCTTTTAGGTGTAGAACGGACCAATCTCAGCAGGGGTATCCGAAATCTGAACTCGATTGGCCTACTACCCCAAAGGGGTCAGGTTTTCAAACCAACTCATCGAAGGACTTCGAAGTCTCTACGTCCTATCTGACAGAATTCCGGTAGTTCTTCTTGGGAGTTAACCCCGAAAGTTGTGTACGGGTGAAAAAGGTATAGGCGGCGTATCCTGATGATGATTACGTCATTGTCAATCCGAAGATTGGAGGATACACCGCCCATGAAGACGAATAACGCACACGAGAACGAGAACTACAATAGCACAGAGGATGTGTTGACAGAAGTATTGCGAACAGGGGCCGCAAAGATGCTGGCCACAGCCGTTGAGGCCGAGGTTGAAGCTTTCTGCCAGCGCTACCAGTTCCTGCGCGACGAAGAGAATCGCCACCGCATCGTTCGCAATGGATATCTGCCAGAGAGGAAGATTTTGACTGGTATCGGGGAGGTCGCTGTAAAGATGCCCCGCATACGCGACCGTACGGGTCGGGGTGAGGATAGAATCGGTTTCCGCAGTTCGATACTACCAGCCTACCTCCGCAAGAGCCGCTCGCTTGAGGCTCTCATTCCATGGTTGTACCTGAAGGGAGTTTCAACGGGCGGCTTTGAGGCAGCGCTCTCGGCCCTTGTTGGTCCTGATGCCCCAGGGCTGACCTCCTCGACGATTGCGCGCCTGAAGACGCTTTGGACAAGGGAGCACGAAGACTGGCAAAAGCGGAGCCTGAAGGAGAAGCACTACGTCTATTTCTGGGCCGACGGTATTCACGTAAACGTACGCATGGATAAACAGAAACTGTGTCTGCTGGTCGTGATCGGCGCTACGGCCGATGGAAGGAAGGAGCTTATAGCACTCGAGGACGGCTTTCGCGAGAGCAAGCAGTCGTGGCGAGAGTTGCTCCTGGAGCTGAGGCACCGCGGGCTGGATCAAGGACCGAAGCTGGCTGTTGCCGATGGAGCCATGGGATTCTGGAGTGCTCTCGCAGAAGTTTATCCCGAGACGCGAGCCGCACGCTGTTGGGTGCACAAGACAGCAAATGTGCTCAACCGCCTGCCCAAGTCCGTTCAGAAGAAGGCAAAAGGTCACCTCACGCAGATCTATACAGCAGAAACAAAAAAGCAGGCAGAGAGCGCCCTTCTGTTTTTCATCAAAGCCTACCAGCAAAAGTATCCGAAAGCAGCAGAGATTCTGGTGAAAGACCGAGAAGAACTGCTCGCTTTTTATGACTTTCCGGCAGAACACTGGATCCATCTTCGGAGCACAAATCCGATCGAATCTACGTTCGCGACCGTGCGCCTCAGGACCGCCAAAACGAGGGGATGTCTGAGCCGAGAAACAGCTCTTGCAATGGCCTTCCGTCTATGTAAAGAGGCTCAGAAGAAGTGGAGGAAACTGAATGCACCGCACCTATTGCAACTTGTAAAAAAAGGAATCAAATTCACCGACGGAATTACATCAGAACGACACGCTGCCTAAACCTTCCATACACAACTTTTGGGCATAGCTCCCGACCCAGGCGGCGGACATTGTATATGCAGGCTCACAGTATCACGCGAAATGATCCGGGCCTCGTAAACTCCTCAGCCTTCTGCTTGGGTCAGGCGGGGGGCTGATATAACGGACAGGTTCACTGACAAACAGGACCTAATGCAGCTACAGCCTTCCCCAGAAACCTCAACATAACGAGAGGCGGGAAACCGACTGTTTTCTAGATACAATGCATAGAATTGTTGGAGAAGCCAACCTGTTGAACTTACAAATCGGATTTGATTACCTGGTATTCAAACAAGAAGGTCAACAGTTCAGTCACCTTTTCTTCAGCTTCATCGAGATTAAATTCATAAAGATGTACCCCGCTAACCGGTGTGTGATTTCGCAGTCTGTACAAAATGCGAAACTGAGATTTGCTTCTATACTCAGGTGCCGAACTCAGCGCACCAGGACATCTAATTTATTCTGATCGACCAGCCTGGTTGTTTGGGAAGCTGATAAACGTAAAGTATCGTGACTTCCGCTTAAAGGTCGTGGACTAACTAACCGGGTACTGCTATAACTTATCGAAACGTATATTTTTAGTCGACCCTACACTTAGCGCAAATCCTGAGACTGCGTTTTGCTGGTTTCGCGTGAATGTCAGCGAACTGACATCACCAGCGACAACAAAAACGAAAAAATCGGCAGACACGGGTGTTAATAAATCGCCGTTCGCTGCTTGATACGATGTCAATCCTCTCTCACTACTGATTAGGGTCGATGCGTTGCTGGCTATCAAGCGGATTTCTCCATCCGTAATGCTCAACGAATACGTTGCTCCCGGTAACTCATCGCTGTTGTTGCTGTACTCGCCCGTGTACTCAGCCAATTGGTCCAATGTGAGCGTCTCGACTGCGTCAAACGTCCCTGCTCCAGCTATCCTTGCCGCTGGTGTTCCTGCACCACTTTCTTGCAGCTTCATTGGACCGCCTACAATTTGTTGCGTAAAGCGGAAATAGGCAGCGCGTTCGACCGGCGCTACCGCAAGCCTGAAACTATTCTGGCCAAGAGGCAAAAGCTCAAAGTTCCGACCGTCAAAATTTGGCTCTACCGTCAGCTTGACATCAGCCATAAAGAATCTGCGGACTTGTTCGGCGACAGGATCAAAGTAGAGCCCCGTCAGGGCAGCTAACTCTTCCTCTGGAACATTGACGATGACGGGCGTCTCCTCAACGGCTTCTTCAACTAGGTCCTCATCTTGCTCGAATTGATCTGCCAGGAAAATGTCAGCCACTTGGTTAGCTAATCTACGCGGATTAATGGTGTCGAGGTTACAAAGACAGTAAATGGAAAAATTCTGCCCCAGGTAGCGATCCATTCTAAGCTTGAAACCCCACCCCGTCCCCCCATGACCACTTCTTTTCAATCCTTTGTACTCTGAGAATCTGGTACCGAATGCGTAGGTTACTATTTCACCGTTGTTGAGAACGCTTCCTGATAGAAAGTCCTTGATCAAATCCGGCCCGCCACCCAGCTTATTGTCGTTGAAGTTTTGATCCCAAAGGAAAAGGTCTTCAACCGTGGTAAAGAGGGCGGTATGACCCACTCCTTCGCCGATGGATATCGCAACTGAATATCTCCCGTCTCTTGTGAGATAACCGTTTACTCTATTCTTGATCACCATGGTTTGGTCATCATGAAAATGAGTGTTACGCATACCAAGCGGCTTGAAAATGTTTTCCTCAGCATATTCGCGCAAAGACGTGCCACTGACTCTTTTAACGATAAATCCCAGGAGTAAATATCCAGTATTGAGGTAGTCAAATTCTTCCCCTGCCTTGTTACTGGGCTCTTTCTGTCGCGCTAACAATGCAAGGAAATCATCTGGTGTCAGGTGGACCTTATGGCTGTCCATCCCGAGAAGTTCAGCCAACATAAGACCCGAGCGAAGACCGCTGGTGTGATGAATGAGATGCCTGATTGTAACAGGGCTCTCATACCGGGGAATTTCCGGCAGATATTCCTGAATCTCATCATCCAAAGAGAGTTTCCCTTGCTTAGAGAGAAGCAAGATGCTCATGGCTGTGAATTGCTTGGAAATAGAGGCCATGTCGAAGACTGATTCCGGGAAAATCGGGATGTCATAATCCAGATTTGCCATGCCATAGCCGCGCTTATAAATCAACTGGCCGTCTTTGATGATGCCTAACGCGCATCCCGGCGAGCCTGGTTTATTCCACTGAGCAAATATTTCGTCCACTTTGGCAAAAACTGAGTCGGCAGGAAATGATGCGGCTTTGGCCGTTGTTTGCACTTGCCCGAAAACGGCCGGGACACCGAAGAAGAGAGATGCAACGAGAGTTGGTAGAAACAAAAAAGTGGAGGACACAAGTTTGTTCATCACGGTTACCTCAATAGTCACTTGAGTATGGCAATCTAACACGGTTTCCACGAATCGACACGAGGCCGAATAAGGCCACTCGATCCGTTGTGGTTCAACCAAAGTGTAACAGCCACAATCGCTTATCGCAATGCGTACAGCTACTTATGCTTAATTCCCGGTGCGTTTTGATGATCACCCGAATGTAGGATTCCCCCTGAAGTCTCGGCATTTTGTTTACAGAGTCGTCTCTTGTCGGGTTTTCGACAGACTTCATCTGAGCAAGTTGGACGCAAGACGAGTTTCGCTCTCTGTACAATAATGGGCATGAAATGAACCGCCCCGGGTTTGCCGGAGACTCCAAAGTTTGAGAACTTGGAGTTATGAAAAAAGGAAAGAGATACGCACCTGAAGTCAGGGAGCGAGCAGTACGCATGGTGTTGGAGCACGAACGCGAGTATTCATCACAATGGGCAGCCATCGAATCGATTGCTGAGAAGATCGGTTGTACGAAGGAGACGCTTCGCCGCTGGGTTCGACAGAGCGAACACGATACGGGTCGCAGGCCTGGGCTGACGACGGTGGAGAAGGATCGCATCAAAGTGCTTGAACGTGAGGTCAAGGAGCTTCGTCAGACGAATGAGATCCTACGCAAGGCATCGGCGTATTTTGCACAGGCGGAGCTCGGCCGCCGACCCAAATAATGGTGACTTTCATCGACGATCATCGCAGTGTTTACGGAGTCGAGCCGATCTGCAGAGTATTGCCGATTGCTCCGTCGACCTACTATGCCTGCAAAATCCTGCAGGTTGATCCTGAACGCCGATCTGCCCGGGCAAAGAATGATGAGTACCTGAGCGTAGAAATCCGTCGAGTCTGGGAAGAAAACTTCCAGGTCTACGGGGTTCGCAAGGTGTGGCGTCAACTGGGCCGCGAAGGCCTCGAGGTGGCACGCTGCACCGTGGAGCGTCTCATGCGCGATATGGGCCTTCACGGCGTCGTACGGGGCAAAAAGCATAGAACAACGATTCCTGATGAGCAGGCTGCTCGTCCGCTGGATCTGGTCGAGCGAGACTTTAAGGCAGGTGAGCCAAACCGGCTGTGGGTCTCGGATCTGACCTATGGTGTGCCCAAGCTTTGTCAACCATCCGGGTACGGCTGACAAAGCACAGCATGTCTGGAATGTACTCTGATTCCGGGATTGGAGTGACCGCTCCCCGTTGCGGGGGAGCGAGAGCCTAAGCGGCGGTGAGTTGCCGAGCACTGGCAACGTGACGCAGCCCGTGGAAAATGGGGCTTGAGGCGAAACCGTTACGCCAAGATGAGTCTCTAGGCTGACTATGGGAAGGTTGAGGAACACGAACCGATTAACCCGCATCTGTGGGCTGAAATGTCGCCCTCACCTACACGGTTTAATAGGTGGGAAACGGATAGAGCAGGTAATCAAAATGTGCCATGCTCTCGAATCCGAACTGTACATGTAGGTCGGTTCCGGAGGGCCCTACAGAAGTGCGTAACTAAACTGCGGGGATCTGTTTCGACTTGTGAAAAGCAAGGTTAAAGACTGCGATCGGCAGCCTAACCCATAGAAAGAGTCCAGCATGTGAACTGGGGAAGGCTTTTCTGGATGCCAAGGGAGTGCGCTCCCCGATGCCAGAGAGGTTGGCGGAGTTCCTGTAGTAGTCTGAGGCGGGGAAAGCCTGCCACATGTGCCGAGAAATCTGCACACGGCGAAGGGGAACAGTTTAGGATGTTTGTCTGAACGACTAACTGACCTTAGAGAGGTGAAGACCTTTGATAATCAGCGAAATGCAGGGCAAACTGGCAACATGGTCAACGGCGGACGAAAGCCGCCGCTTTGACCGACTCTTGAGAATAATTGCTAACAGATCTTGGCTTCGTGAAGCCGCCCGTATCACACTGTCTTCGAAAGGAGCCAGAACGGCGGGAGTAGATGGAATAACGGGAGTGATGATGATGGCTGGGCTGGATGCTCAGCTGATGTCACTGCGCGAAGAGTTGCTGGCTGGAACGTACGAGCCACAACCAGCGCGGCGCATCTATATTCCAAAAGCAAACGGCAAACTGAGGCCTCTAGGTATACCAACGCTTCGAGACCGGATTCTGCAACGCGCTATGCTTATGGTGATGGATCCCATCTGGGAGAGCGATTTTCATCGACTATCCTACGGATTCCGCATCGGGCGTAGCGTTCATCATGCCATTAGAACCGTGAAGTTTCAAGTGCAAGACGGCTCTGTCGCCAAAGGACGCTGGGTGATAGAGGGCGATCTTGCCAGTTACTTCGACACGGTTCACCATAAGGTGTTGATGAAAAGTGTGCGCAAGCGCATCTGTGACAAGCGTTTCCTGACAGTTCTCTGGCAAATCATGAAGGCAGGCCATATTGATAAGGGCCTGTTCTGCGCCGCGAGCGAAGGCGTCCCCCAAGGGGGCGTTCTCTCTCCATTACTATCAAATATCGTACTCAACGAATTTGATCAGTGGATGGACAAAGAGTACCTGAACTCAAAAGCACGAGGTGATCGCTGGAGCTTCAATGACACAATCAAACGAAAACGTCCGATAGCCATTCGAGAAGACCGGCGCTGGAAGGCTGCGGTCTCCTACTGCCGGTTTGCGGATGATTTTGTCGTGATTGTAAAAGGAAACAAGTCACAGGCAGAAGCGATCCGCGAACGGTGCCGATGCTTCTTGGAAGGCACGCTGAAGTTGAAGCTCAATATGGAGAAAACCCGTATTACGCATATCAACGAGGGCATTGTCTTTCTTGGACATCGAATCATTCGCAAACGAGGTCCGCGTGGTACGATGCGTCCCGTGACCACGATACCGAGGGAGAAGTTCAGAAACTTCTCGTGCGAACTTGTCAAAGAACTGAGCGGCAATTACAGCGTGAATACAATTGACATGATAGAGCGTCTGAACCGCAAAATAGCGGGATGGACGGCCTTTTATCAATACACGGACTATACGGCGCGGTATTACATGAGAATAGATTCCGTCCTGTTCTGGAAACTGGGTCACTGGCTTGCCCGCAAATACAAGACGTCAATCAAGTCGCTTATGCGACAGTGGTTCAGGCGTCCTGTAGAGGGCCAGGCCAAAACGTGGCTTCTGTTTGGTCATAACGGACGAGATCGACACCGTGGAATATCGCTCAGACGTATGGTTGGTAGTCGCAAATGTCAGTTCAGATGGCGCAATCCAGCTGGGAATCCCTACATCGTTGGGAATCTTGGCGAGAGCGTTGTCACCTCGCGATATAGAGACGTTGCCATGGCCATGGGTCATGCCTGAATGGAGAGCCGTATGCGCTGAGAGGTGCACGTACGGTTCGGAGAGGAGAGACAGGGAAATAGTTCGACTACGCCCTGTCTCTTACTCTACTAGCCACCTGGAGAGGATTCGTTTACATCGCCTTCGTCATCGATGTCTTCAGTCGCCGGATTTTAGGCTGGCGCGTATCAAACTCGCTCAGAAGCGATCTGGCGCTCGATGCCCTGGAGCAGGCCCTTTGGGAGCGGGATCAAGAGCAGCACGAGCAGTTGGTTCACCACAGCGATCGGGGCGTGCAGTATCTCTCGATCCGCTACACAGAGCGACTGGCAGAAGCTGGCATAGAGCCCTCGGTGGGAAGCCGAGGGGACTCCTATGACAACGCACTGGCCGAGACGATCATCGGTCTCTACAAGACAGAACTGATCAACAAAAAGGGGCCGTGGAAAAGCCTTGAACAGGTCGAACTGGCGACGCTCGCATGGGTGTGGTGGTTCAATCAAAAACGGCTTCTCGAACCCATCGGTTATATTCCACCGGCGGAGTTTGAAGAAGCCTTTCACAGACGCAAACAGAGTCACGCTCTCGATGCGTCACTCACATAAATAAGTCTCCGATATTCCCGGGGCGGTTCACTTAGGTGGAATCTTGCGGATTGATTATGCTGCTTCTTGAAGCGGCTGGTGATTAAAAAATACGTGATCAGGGGTCTTTCTTCCGTGTGAGCTGTGTCGCCTTTCGTTATTGAAGTAGTCGAAGTATACAGCAATGGATTTGCGGGCTTCAGCCACACTGTCATAGGCTTTAAGGTACACCTCTTCATATTTCAGGCTACGCCACAGACGTTCAACGAACACGTTGCCCATCCAGCGTCCTTTGCCATCCATAGAGATTTTGATGTCATGATTCTTCAGCACATCAGTAAAGGCCACGGGTGTGAACTGGCTGCCCTGATCCGTATTGAAGATCTCTGGCGCTCCATACACGGCGATTGCTTCTTCGAGCGCTTCCACACAGAAGTCGGTGTCCATCGTATTGGAGATCCGGCGTGAGAGTACTTTTCGGCTGTACCAGTCGATGACGGCGACCAGGTAAACGAATCCCCTTTTCATCGGAATGAATGTGATGTCGCTTGCGTAAACCTGCCGGGGCCGCGTCACGTTGAGCTTACGCAAGAGATACGGATAAATCTTGTGACCTTTCCCCGGAATCGAGGTCCGTTTCTTAGGATAAATGGCAATAAGGCCCATCAGACGCATTAATCGCCGGATTCGATGGCGGCCCACAAAAATACCTCTGTCCTCGAGCGCATCCTTCATGGTGCGCGATCCTCGCGTGGGCCGCTCAAGGTAGAGCTCATCCAGTTTTTTCATCACGGCCAGGTTCTCTTTGCTCTCGTCCACCGGCTTGTAGTAGGCCGTTGAGCGATTCAGCTCCAGCAGATTGCACTGCCGTTTGATGGAGAGGTCGTGGATTGGGTCGATCATTTGGCGGCGCTCACCTACTGGGTGCGACCGAGCGCTTTGGATAAAAAATCCTTCTCCATCGAAAGCTCGCCAATTTTGGCGTGAAGCTCCTTGATCTGGCCCTCCTCGTTGTGCTTTCTGGAATACCCTTTTTCAAAGACCTCTTCAGCGTCCTGAATCAGCTTCTTTTTCCACGTCTGAATCTGGTTCGGATGAACCTGGAACTGGTCTGCCAACTCAGCCATTGTGCGATCTCCTTTGACCGCCGCCAGCGCTACGTTCGCTTTGAATGTGTTGCTGTGGTTTCTTCTTTTGCGACTCATCGTTTGTATCCTTTCTTGAGGGTGATAAGATCGCAAGACTCCACCTTATTTGTTGTTCAGACTGTCCGATGAATCAGGACCATCTCTGGCTCGCGTTACTAGGCATACGAAAAAATTACGAGACTGTCCGACGGTGGGGGTACTTGAAATTGAAACAGATACCTTGAATTAAAATCAATATCTGCACCATTTGCCCAAATACTTCTCCAAATCAAAATTCCTCTCCGGCTCCCAGTGCCACAAGAAGCTCTGGCTGGAGGTCAACCGCCGCGACCTTGCGACGCCCGTCTCGGCTGCCAAAGAATGGGTATTCGAACAAGGCCATCAGATTGGCCATCTGGCTACTGAACAGTTACCAGGCGGTGTTGAAGTAGATCATTCGGACTTCTTCGGCGCGGTTTGTGAGACGCAGAAGTTGATGGAAACCGATGTGCCGGCCATCTTTGAGGCCACCTTCCGTGTCGGCAGACTGTACGCGCGCGTTGATGTCCTGCGTCGAACACCCTACGGATGGGATCTCATCGAGGTAAAGGGCTCAACAAAGGCCAAGCCTGTCCACATCATTGACATCGCCTTTCAATATCACCTCCTGAAGAAGGCCGGCGTCACTGTGACGGGTCTCTACTTGATGCACGTGAACAGAGAATATGTCCACCCGAATAGTGGCGATTTTCTCGTGATGGAGGATGTGGGTCAAGAGGTAGAGACCGTGCTCCCCGCCGTCGTATCCGAGCTCAAAAGTCTACTAGGAGTGATGGACCGTGATGAGCCAGATGTCCCCATCGGCGTGCATTGCAGCGTTCCGTACGACTGTCCTTTTCAGGAGCACTGTTGGTTATTTCTACCGACGGAGTCCGTGCTGACCATTCCGAGCATGAAAAAGACCAAAGCGTTTGAGATGGTTCACGCCGGGATCCATAACGCCTGCGATGTCCCGGAAGACATGCACCTCAGCGACAAACAAAGAGCCTACGTCAACCGGCTACGCACGGGAGAAGTGGATTTCGACATGAGTGGAATTGAATCCATGCTCGCCGATCTTACTCCCCCCTACTACTTCCTCGATTTCGAAACGGATAACCCCGCTCTTCCACGCGCAGATGGCCTGTCTCCGTATGCGAAGATGCCCTATCAATACAGCTGCCACATCGTCGACTCGGATGGCAGCATGCGACATGTCGAATACCTGCATGACGACCTGTCAGACCCTCATTCCTCGTTGGCTTCCCGTCTGGTCGGTGACCTCGGCGATAATGGATCCATCATAGCGTATAACGCCGGTTTTGAGCAAGGAGTGATTCGAGATCTGGCGGCACGTGTGCCTTCTTTATCGGCGGAGCTGCTGGCGCTGAATGATCGATTCTGGGATCTGCTGGTTCTGGTCCGGAAATACATTGAGCACCCAGGCTTCTTGGGCTCCAAATCCATCAAGAATGTGCTACCCGTGCTTGTACCGGGGTTTTCTTACGACGGCATGGTTGTCGCCAACGGAAGTGACGCTGGAGGATGGTGGAATAAGATGATCCGGATGGAAGACGGAGTGGCGAAAGACGTGATTCATTCGGATCTACTCGCCTACTGCAAAATGGACACCCTGGCGATGGTTAAGATTTGGGAGGAACTTGAGAGCCTTGTTGACGCGTTGCCTAGATAGAAGCTTAGAACTTCCGAGACGAGCTCTTATAACAAACTCGAGTTCAGCGTGATGTTCAATTGGGTGAAGAGTCCCGGGACAACCTTTGTCTTCTGGCCAATTTGCGTTCAGGTGATTGCGAACGCACGGAATAAGGGGGGCAGACGAGGGAGGCGCAGCTTCCCAACTAACGAAGGATGCGAAGAATCCGAGTAATTCCGGTTTATCGTTTTGGTTTCCTTTGGTACTCTAATAAATAATATGCAGACCAGCGAAATACTGATATCAATATCTCTACGTATTACGGCCCATTGACGTAACTGTTTATATCACTTAATCTTATGGTCGTATACACTCCACTGCGGGACGTCATTTCGCCGTCGACAGTTCTGTAGATCTTCCTGTTATACGAAATAGGAATGCCAAGACAAGACGCATTTATTTCAACATTGGAGCGCGAAGTTTCTCAACAGCTTCAGTCAAGGAAGGTAGGATATCTGCTGGGAGCAGGATCCTCCTATCTCAACGGAAATGGATATCCACTTGCGTCTGATTTGTGGAGCAATATTCGTGAACGAATTTCCGATGCGTCTAAACGGGATGAAATTCAGGCCGTTTTGGACGATGGAGCGAATGGAATTGAACATGCGTTGGATTTGCTGGACGACGGAGGGGCGACCGACAGTCCGTACCGACATTTGGTAACCGAGGCAATCGCGGAATTATTTTTGGAAATATCTCCCCCCCTCGAGAAACACATTGAATTTCTGAAAAGCTTAGAAGCCCGCAATGAAGCCAAAACAACAATCTTTAGTTTGAATTATGACCCTCTAATCGAAAGGGCTGCTGACATCGCCAAAATCAGAGTTATTGATGGATTCGTTGGATCTGAAAGCGCCTTTTTCAATTCGTCAGTATTTGAGGAATCTATCGGAACAACTAGAGGCGGATTCCGCGGAAGGAGGATGGAGATTACTTCGCTTCCCATTCGTCTGGTAAAGTTGCATGGGTCAATTGGTTGGTCCGAAGACGATGCTCAGATTAGCCGCCGTGGACCTCATGGATTAGCGTTGCAACCAACACAAAAACGACTGATGATACCACCACAAAGAAGAAAAGCGGTTGATACAATGTACCCTCCGTACTCCTCTTTGTGGTCCATTTTTAGGGGTGTGTTCGGCCACGGTGGTGCTCCGATCCATCGCTTAGTTGTTATTGGATACGGGTTCCAAGATGAACACGTAAACGCGGTAGTTGAAGCTTAGAGATGGTCAAACGAGACAAATATTATTATCGTAACTGAATCAAGGAGTTCATTATATGGGGAGCACGGACCCGGCCACGATGAATTGTGGAGCTTTGAGAACTTAACATTGCAGGTGTAAACATGTCAGATCCTTGTACTGTTGTAGGCCATGTTGCGGATGTCGCAGGGGCTATGATTACGATTGTCCTGACTTCAGATGAGCAGTCAGGGCCCCCTACAGTTACTATTGGAGATGAAGATATAGTCGTCGGCCGCCTTGGTTCATATTTAAAGATTCAACAAGGCTCCAATAGTGTAATTGCGGTAGTGACTCGAGTAACAGAGCATGAGCTCCTGTCTCCAATTCAAATAGAGGGCTACGGGGAAGAACCAGCCAAACTTCCGTTCGCCAAACGCATAGCCAAGCTGACTCCAATTGGTGCGCTGAACTCAGAGGGAGAATTTGTTCGAGGGGTAGGGCAATATCCTACCACCGGTGCGCAGGTTTGTGCAATGAGCTCTGATGAGATCGCAAGAATGTTCTCGAAGTTTCAGTCGAAAGACTATTCAGTTGGAGTGGTTTCATCGGCTCCTGACATGAGAGTCTATTTGGATCCGACCAATTTGTTTGGTAGGCATTTCGCAGTTCTTGGGCAAACAGGTGCCAGAAAATCATGGACAGTCGCTTCCCTGCTTCAGGCCGCAACATCAACAATGCCCAATTCTCATATAGTCATTCTTGACCTTCATGGTGAATATTGTTGGAAACAAGATGATGGTGAACTCAGCTTCGCCTTCGACGATTCAGTTGTCCGGCACATAGATGCACGGGATCTCGAAATCCCGTACTGGTTGCTGACATACGCAGAGCTTTGCGATTTGTTAATCGATCATACAGATTTCAGCGCACATAATCAGGTCGCTGCATTCAGAGATGTTCTAGGTCGTTTGAGAATTGCCGAGGGAGAAAAACTGGGACTAGACCGAACGACGCTAGACACTCCAGTTTGGTTTGACATATTCGAATTGAGAGGGGAAATAGAAGCACTTAATGGTCAAGTGCCTGGGCAGCGAGGCCCTAAAAATGGCCCTCTAACAGGCAAGTTTGACGATTTTTTGATGAGGCTCGACAGTAAACTGAACGATGTCAGATACGATTTCTTACTTAAACCCTCCAATCGGAATCATTCTGATTCGCTAGAGTCACTTCTTCGTGACTTTGTTGGACTGGGAGACCCGAAAAGAAACATCACTGTGATTGATTTGTCTTCCGTTCCATTCGACGTCCGTCCAACCGTTGCTGCTCAAATCGGAAGATTGTCTTTTGAATTCAACTATTGGAATCCCGAATACCGTCAATTTCCATTGTTGCTGGTTTGTGAGGAAGCGCACAACTACATCCCCAGATCTGCAAAAAGCCAGTTTGCGGGATCACGCAAATCAATGGAACGAATTGCAAAAGAAGGGAGAAAGTACGGTGTTGGACTGGCCGTAGTCAGCCAAAGACCGCATGAGGTATCTGAAACAGTGTTGTCACAGTGTGGAACATTTCTGTGTCTCAGAATCACAAATCCTCATGATCAGAATTACGTGAAGAGCTTGGTCCCTGAGAGTGAAGGAGACTTGGTAAGTATCCTTTCGGGATTGGGAAGAGGTGAAGCTTTGATCCTAGGAGAAGCTGTTCCGATACCATCTCGAGTTCAAATCGATCTTCCAAATCCGACCCCGAATAGTGATGACGTGGATTTTTACTCCGAGTGGAAAGATGGGGTTCAAGATCTCGATGTTGCAAAGATCGTCGATCGTTGGAGATCCCAAGAAAGGTGATCGTGGCCACAAGATCCTATTTCGTATAACACCTTTAAGAAGGCCGATGTCAATAGGGCGTAGCTCTTTCATGTGCTTTTTTTCTAGCAGTTCGATTCAAAGGCTGTTCTGCGTGGCGCCCGCTTCGTATCGATTCGAATAACCACATCTAGTGGCAACCAAACACCTTTTCGGTCCCATCATTCCTATTGAATGATTGCTCTCGTGAGCCGTCCCAGATACGATCCTGGTTAGAACGCTGAGCTTCCCAATCAAGCGCATGGATCTGTCGGACAGATCCAGTTATGCATCGGGGCTTGCCCTGCGAGGCCACGAGGAGAGCTTGGAGCGTTCCAATCTCATTCCTTTGAATAGTTGGTTATACGGCTTATCCGTCTGGAGCACGAAGTAAACGGACCTTGCGATTTCTTTGGCCACGAGCGCACGGGCAATGGGCGCTCCTTTCTTTCTGGCCATGCGGTGATAATACTTTTTCACGATGGGGTAGTACTGGATGGCCCGCGTGGCCGCGTGCGAGAAAGCAATCTTGAGATACTTGTTGCCCTCTTTCGAGGATCGGTGGCGCGTTTTGCCGCCTGAGTTATGCGCTCCCGGAACGAGGCGGCAGTAGGAATAGAAGTTCTTCACGCTCGCAAAGCGTTCGATGCCATCGACCTCGAGATAGATCGTAAATGCGTTCAGCCTTCCAATACCCGGAATCCAGAGCAGTCGCTGAATGTCTTCACTATCAAGAAGAAGGGCATTTAGCGCCCGGTCGATCATCTTGATCTGCTCGTTGATCAATGCCACTCGTTCGGAGTGAAGGCCAGCCTGAAGACGAAAGAGTTCAGGCAAATCATCAACTGAATCTGTGTTGAACTTCTCGAGCACCCGGTGCACCGAGTTTTGTGCCGATACTCGTTTCTCGACCAGGTGCAGACGAGTGCGAAGCGTGTCTCGGACATCGCGCATCTCCGATGATATTTTGTGGGCTTCCGGGATCAATCCCACCCTGAGCAGCTGAGCCAGTGTGTGCGCATCGACCTTGTCGGTTTTGACCTTCGCGTAGGATATCGCCTTGACAAACTTGGCGTGGGCCAGGCTGAGATCAACTCCTTCTCGTTCGAGCAGATCGTTCATCCAGTACCAGCCCGTTGTCGTTTCAACGGTTGCGTGGTGCTCTCCTGGAAGGGTTCGGAAGTAGGCCCGAATCGAATCCGGATTGTTTTTGAGTTTTACGGAGCGTACGATATCTCCGTCTGAATCGAGTGTGGTCAGAAAGCTTGTTCGCTTATGCTGATCGATACCCGTGAAATAGACTGTTTCCATGAGGTGCCTCTGTTTTTGAGTTAGATCTATGCACTCCTAATGTCGGAGGCAGGGGCCTTCTTGGAAATATCAAGCGCATGTTGCGGACTTCCACGACTCGCGGAGTCTGACCCAAAGGGTCCTACGAAGGAATCACGACGCGTAACCCATCTTTCATTGCCGATTCGTGTGCGCAGATTCCAGTCATCGTCCAATTAGCCGCGGCCGGTGCATCAGCGATCGACTGCCGCTGTTCCTGGATCGATGAGATGAACTCGTGCACGAGGTGCGGGTGCGAACCGCCATGGCCACCGCCCTGGATGAAGGATGTGTGTTCGTGTTCGTGTTCGTGTTCGTCGTCGTACACCCCCGCCTGCGTAAAACCGGAAATCTCCGGCGGCAACCGGTGACCATAGTCCGAATGATCTCTGGAGCACACCTCCGCCAATCACTTTCTATCCCCAATCTTTACAATACTCTGGTGGTAGATGGCCTCCGCTGTCGTAATTCGAACAAAGTAGACGCCTGCAGTGACGTACGACTGATTGCTGTTTCGGCCATTCCACGTACATGTTTGGGAGGCACATGACATTGCGGAATAAACCTGTCTTCCCTGCAAATCGAATATCCTCATAGTTGCAACCGTCTCGTTCGCATCGACCCCATTCACAAAGCCCCCATTCGCAGAGAGAGAAATAGAGACCTGACTATCAAACGGGTTTGGCCAGGCCTGTAGGCTGAATCGTTCCATGGGCAATTCAACGACAGGATCTGGAGTCACATTCACTGCTTTTACAACACCAAAACCTTCCCGAACCCAGCTGTTTACCGAATCCGCCGTGTATTCCCTGCGCCAGTTGTACTTGGACTGCTGGCGCACCTCTTCGATAAAGGCCTCCATGGATGCTGGTTTGCCAAGATGAGTCTGGTAGTTCTGAATGGTTCGATCCGGATCGGGAAATATCACCTCCTCCACGACTGCTCCCGACTCTGATGACGTGCTTTCCCAACCGCTGAAATCCAGATTCGTACCGGCAACTTGGAACCACTCATCAAGGGCCCCGGTGGCATAGTACCTGTTGCCAGAAAACGTGTAATTATCCAAACTTGCGGTGGCGCTTACCAATGTGGCATTGTCATAATGACTCTGGATGATGTTATCGACAAAGCTTATGCGCTCAACGTTGGCACCGTCCTCAAGTATTACGAGGTCTTCGTCTGTTCCCAACCCATAAACAATGTTGTCCGCGATCCTGACGTCTTTCGTCTTTCCCACCAGGCGAATGGCGTAGACATTTGTGACGGCGGGATTCGCCTTGTTCAGGAACAGATTATGTGTGACGGCTCCAACATCCCAGTCGTTGATATCCACATACCAGCCCAGTGTTCGATTGGTGGGTTGAGAGAGACCCATGTCGAGCATCACGTTGTTTGTTACGACCATGTTTGTGAAGCGATAGGGCGCCACGTTATCGTTGCCGCCAATGCTCATCGCAATTTCCCCATCGACGTAGAGATTGTTATCGATGATGATATCTCCAGCACCATCCTCGCCTTCGGCTGTGAACTTGTTGGCAATGGAGGAGGCCCTAAGGAAGGAATTTCCCCTGAAAATCACGCCGTGACTGTTCCCCGTATAGGTGTTGTGATTGAAGAAGGTCGCCATTCCCTCGTCCTTTATGTTGGCTCCTGGACTGACCTGCTGGATGAACCAACCATTATGATCGAAGATATTTTCCTCAAGCAGCACAGAAACATTACCAAGAAACAGGCCCTGAGCGTGGGTTAGTTCATTAAAACTGTCCAAAATCAGACTTCGGCGGATCACAATGTCGCTGTTATCACCCGGTCCCTGCACAATGTTTATGGTGTAGAAACGAAATACAGAATCTTCGATCAGTACCCCCTTCCCAGTACTTCCTGGGAAGGTAAAAAGAGCTATGCCCAAAAGTTGTGTATGGAAGGTTTAGGCAGCGTGTCGTTCTGATGTAATTCCGTCGGTGAATTTGATTCCTTTTTTTACAAGTTGCAATAGGTGCGGTGCATTCAGTTTCCTCCACTTCTTCTGAGCCTCTTTACATAGACGGAAGGCCATTGCAAGAGCTGTTTCTCGGCTCAGACATCCCCTCGTTTTGGCGGTCCTGAGGCGCACGGTCGCGAACGTAGATTCGATCGGATTTGTGCTCCGAAGATGGATCCAGTGTTCTGCCGGAAAGTCATAAAAAGCGAGCAGTTCTTCTCGGTCTTTCACCAGAATCTCTGCTGCTTTCGGATACTTTTGCTGGTAGGCTTTGATGAAAAACAGAAGGGCGCTCTCTGCCTGCTTTTTTGTTTCTGCTGTATAGATCTGCGTGAGGTGACCTTTTGCCTTCTTCTGAACGGACTTGGGCAGGCGGTTGAGCACATTTGCTGTCTTGTGCACCCAACAGCGTGCGGCTCGCGTCTCGGGATAAACTTCTGCGAGAGCACTCCAGAATCCCATGGCTCCATCGGCAACAGCCAGCTTCGGTCCTTGATCCAGCCCGCGGTGCCTCAGCTCCAGGAGCAACTCTCGCCACGACTGCTTGCTCTCGCGAAAGCCGTCCTCGAGTGCTATAAGCTCCTTCCTTCCATCGGCCGTAGCGCCGATCACGACCAGCAGACACAGTTTCTGTTTATCCATGCGTACGTTTACGTGAATACCGTCGGCCCAGAAATAGACGTAGTGCTTCTCCTGCAGGCTCCGCTTTTGCCAGTCTTCGTGCTCCCTTGTCCAAAGCGTCTTCAGGCGCGCAATCGTCGAGGAGGTCAGCCCTGGGGCATCAGGACCAACAAGGGCCGAGAGCGCTGCCTCAAAGCCGCCCGTTGAAACTCCCTTCAGGTACAACCATGGAATGAGAGCCTCAAGCGAGCGGCTCTTGCGGAGGTAGGCTGGTAGTATCGAACTGCGGAAACCGATTCTATCCTCACCCCGACCCGTACGGTCGCGTATGCGGGGCATCTTTACAGCGACCTCCCCGATACCAGTCAAAATCTTCCTCTCTGGCAGATATCCATTGCGAACGATGCGGTGGCGATTCTCTTCGTCGCGCAGGAACTGGTAGCGCTGGCAGAAAGCTTCAACCTCGGCCTCAACGGCTGTGGCCAGCATCTTTGCGGCCCCTGTTCGCAATACTTCTGTCAACACATCCTCTGTGCTATTGTAGTTCTCGTTCTCGTGTGCGTTATTCGTCTTCATGGGCGGTGTATCCTCCAATCTTCGGATTGACAATGACGTAATCATCATCAGGATACGCCGCCTATACCTTTTTCACCCGTACACAACTTTCGGGGTTAACTCAGGTAAAAAAATCGAATCCCTCCGCGCCTGCCATGGAAACATATTCTGCTGAGTCTCTATTGCGCGTGTGGGCATACATGTGAATGCCCAGCAAAACGAAGTCACTATAATCGCGGCAGCAGACCCGAATGCCTCGACCGGCCCCTGTCTTCAGCAGGGGTCGTTCAGTCGATGTGCCGTAGCTGCCTATTACGAACGGATCGGTGCGAGATCTGCCGTTTCGTACTTGAAGAGACTCGAACCAGACGTCTCCACGCTTCAGGAGGATCCAGTCGCCGTATTTCTCAAAAGTCTTGTTAAACGCGGCGTCAAAGGTGCGCAAGGCCTGGCCTGGCGAAAGGCCATCGTTTCCGTCGTCACCCGTGCTTGAGCTGACATAGAATATCCGCGTAGTCAATCCCGGCTCCAGGACGGTCCAGCCATTTTCGATCTCGCGAGAAGCCAGGCCTCCTTCCGTTGGGTCATCGGCGCCCGTACAGCCGAGGTCATACTCCCAGTCAACGAGACCATCACCGTCATTGTCAATTCCATCTGAGCATTCTTGGGCAAATGCCAGGGTCGAGATACTCACATAGAAGAGTACAACCCGAAATGAACCAGCCAGCCTTGTCACAACTACCGCCCTTTAGATAGACTTGAATAACCCGAGCAAGTAAAGCATCGCCCCGATGATTGCCAAAAAAGGGAATGACAGCCGGTGATTGAAGAGTGAAGCCTGCAAAGCCTGTAGAGGTCGCTGAAAAGGCTTCCAACTTGTGAGAGTATTCTCAATCTGACGAAAGCTCATCGGTCGATTGATCGATGTCGAGTGACTCGGTTCGAAACAGGGCCGCGCACGCCGCGAAACGCTCTGCCGTACCGACCATGACGAGCCGGTCTCCTGCTTGGACGCGGAAGTCTCCCGCAGGACTGGCGATGGTATTCCTTCCTCGACGCACCACCAGAACCGTAAGCCCGTGCCGCTGACGCAAGGCCAACTCCTCAAGGGTTTTGCCTGCGGCTGGAGCCCCTTTCCGAACGGCTACAGCGCGAGTATGCATGCCATCCTCGTCGAGCCCTTGTAGCACCATCAGGTGTGCCTCCTGAATGCTGCCTCTCATGATGCCGTAGTCTTCCGAGCGGATGATCTGAACTTGCCGTTCGATCTCCTCAGGTGGGATCATGTAGGCTCCGAGGACATGGCTGAAGATTCGCACGGTCGTTTCCATCTCCTCCGGCACTACAATATCGGCACCAGCTTCCTGCAGAGACTTAGTATTCGCCAGGGCGCGCGTTCGAGCGATGATCTGAAGGGTAGGATTCAAAAATCTGGCCACGTAAATAATGCGGGGGACGATCGCTTGATCGTTAATGACCAGTGTGCACAGTTTGGCGCTCTTGATGCCAGCCGATTCCAGAATGATAGATCGTGATGCATCTCCATAAACTGCATTCACACCCTTCTGGTGTAGTTCGTTGACGGTCGCCGGATTCATTTCGATCACGACGAAGGGAATTCCTCGATCCTGAAGCACATGCACAAGCCACCGGCCTGTGGGACCACATCCCACGATTATTACGTGGTCTTCGAGGTGCTTGCTCTCCGCGATCGCTGAATGGTCATCCGGGGCGCCCAGTCTCTGCAGCGGTGTACGGGATAACAAATTCCCAAAGCGACGCGAAAAGTGCATCTGTAGCGGAGTGAGCAGCATAAGAAGAACGGCCGCCGCTAGGAACGTCTGAGCTCCGGCCTCGCCCAGACCCGCCGGTGAAAGACCGACCTCTCGACCCGCGCGTTCAAGCACGAACGAAAACTCGCCGATTTGAGCCAGTCCTAAACCGACGGTGGCTGCAATTCGGATAGGATAACCCGAGACGAGCGCACTACCGGTGGTTGTGACTACCTTTATAAAGACGACGACACCTGCTGCTGCGAGCACAAGCACGAGATTGTCGATCAGAAACCCCAAATCGAGCAACATTCCTACCGATGCAAAAAAGACTGCACCGAAAATCGTGCGAAGAGGTAGAATCTCGCTTAGCGCATGTTCGCTGTATCGCGTCTCACTTACAACCAGCCCTGCGAGGAACGCCCCAAGGGCCAGACTGACACCTGCGTAGCTTGAGGCAGCCGCAGTGCCGAAGCAGATCGCTACCACGGATAGTAGGAACAGGTCTTGACGCCGGGTGCGCGTAACGTGCTCAAGAATCCACGGCACGATTCGCCTGGCGAATATGAGTACCGCCGTGATAAGCACCAGTGCTTTTCCAAGCACCCAGAATAGCTCGAAGGGTGTGGTTTGATGGCCGGCAAGCATCGGTACGAGAAGTACCATGACGACGATAGCCAGGTCCTGAAAGATTAGGATGGCAAGTGAAAGACGGCCCGCGGCCGAATCGTTTTCTTCTCGATCCGAGAGGAGCCCAAGGACGATAGCGGTTGAACTGAGCGCTACCAGGCACCCAGTATAGACACCGACCTTCCAGTGAATGTCGAAAGCCAGAAGCACACCCAGCACCATTAGGATGGAGAGGACCACTTGCATTCCTCCGCCAACGAGGATAGCTCGTCCGATTCGCGCCAGTTTCTTCAGGCTGAACTCAAGCCCGATCGTGAAAAGCAGCAAAATGATACCTACCTCGGCCAAAATGTCAACGAGCGACTGGTCGGATACAAGGCCGAGGCTGTTGGGGCCAATAATGATACCGGCCAAAAGGAAGCCCGCGATCGGTGGGAAGCGTAATCTGTAACACAGATAGGCGATGAAGGCGCTCGCGATAAAGAGCACCACCATCTCGTTCAAAAAAGGAAAGGCGGTAGCGAGCACGGTGCGAAGGTTTTAGATGTAAATGTAATCCTGCTGCTGGTCCGTGGGGACTGAAACGGGTGGACAGGCGGCCCAAAGATCATAATCGATATCGTGAAGCTCCAGACCCCAGCGCCCCCGATATACCCAATTTGCAGATTCGAGAGAATGAACTGAGTCTTGAGCGTTGCCAGAATGTCTCCAATCACGGCAAAAGCGCCTGCCGAGACGGCCAGTGCGAAGCATCTGGCAACAAAGAGCTGATCTCGGTTTACGCCGCCCGGCTGAGTTCGGGAAGAATGCGTTGTCATTGCCATGGTGTATCCGAGGTATTTCCGGGGTGTATACGATGCGTTGGCTGGGTCTGACCCAAAGGATCCTACGAAGGGATCACGATGCGTGAGCCATCTTTCATTGCCGATTCGTGTGCGCAGATTCCAGTCATTGTCCAATTGGCCGCGGCCCGTGCATCGGCGATCGACTCACGCTGTTCCTGGATCGATGAGATGAACTCGTGCACGAGGTGTGGGTGTGAACCGCCATGACCGCCGCCCTGGATGAACGATGTGTGTTCGTGTTCGTCGTCGTACACCCCGGCCTGTGTAAAACCGGAAATCTCCGACGGCAACCGGTGACCATAGTCCGGCACCTCGACTCGCGTCGCGTCTTCAAACCCGGAATAGACGACGGGGCCTTCGCCGACGACCTGCTCCCACTCGAATGAGCTTTCGGTCCCGTACACGTCGAAACTCTCTCGATACTGCCGAATGGTATTGAACAGAGATCGCGTGACCTCGCAAGCCAGGTCACTGTCGGCCAGCTTGATCAGCGTCGATTCGACGGCGAAAGGAGCGTTGTAGTGTTTTGTGTATTCACTGTCGATGCGACCGGATCCAAAGCACACAACTGATTCTGCTGTAGTACCCGAAATCGCCAGCAGCGGGCTGACGGCATGCGTCGCGTAGTGCATCGGCGGGAAGCCATACCAGTAGCTGGGCCAGCCTGGAAGTCCCATATTCTGTTGATGGGACCCGCGGAGAAACTGGATCTTCCCGATTCTGCCGGAATCCACGAGCTCTTTCGCATACAGGTACTCGCGCGTGTAGATCGCAGTCTCCATCATCATATAGACCTTACCCGACCGGTTGCGCGCATCGACAATCTTCAGGCACTCCTCCTGCGTCGTGGCCATCGGAACGGTACACGCGCAGTGTTTACCCGCTTCAAGCGCGGCAAGCGACATGGGAGCGTGCGCGGAAATCGGCGTATTTATGTGAACGGCATCCAGGTCTGGATCCGCAAGGAGCGCCTCAAGGTCCGTGTACCGCTTCTCAACGCCGAATTGATCTCCGATCTTGTTGAGATTCTCCTCATCTCGTTGGCATATGGCCCAAAGCTCGACCCCCGGATGGCGCTGATAGATCGGGATAAACTCTGCACCGAACCCGAGTCCGATGACGGCAACTTTGATAGGGTTCATAATTCTTGGTGCGACGACCGTGCGATTGGAGCTGGAATCTTGAGTGTAGCAAATACGCTCATAACAATCATGCACGTTCACCTATCTTCGAGCAGAACCAGACGCCAGCCACCATGCGAATCCGCCTTCTCATACTCAACGTAGCCGGAATCACCCGCCGAGTGCTCCTTTGCGCCTCGTTTTGCATGCCGTTCATCGTGCCTGGCAGCGCTACGGCACAGGATAGTCGTTCATTCCCGCAAACCGGGTCGCTGTTCGACGGCGAAACGTTCACCAACTGGGAAGGGACAAGCGACTTGTTCCGGATCGAGGACGGCGCAATCGTTGCTGGGAGGCTCGATGAGCCGATTCCAACGAATGCGTTCCTCTGCTCAACCGATGAATTCAGCGACTTCGAGCTTCGATTGTTGGTGCGGCTCGATGGGCCGGGCGACAACGCAGGAATTCAGTTTCGCAGCCGCAGACTGGCCAGCCACCACGAAGTCTCCGGCTATCAGGCTGACGCCGGCACCGTGTCAGCCTCGTGGTTTAATACCGTGATTGGGAGCACGTCAGAGGCCGCTGCAGGAGAGCGCTCGCCCGTGTGGGGCTCCCTTTATGATGAAACCCGGCGGAACCGCTATCTGGCGTGGGGAATGCCCGAAGATGTCGCTCCAGTAGTCAACGTCGGCGATTGGAACCAACTGGTCGTGCGCGCCGAGGGCCCTCGCATTCGTATCTGGATCAACGACCTTCAGACCGTCGACTACATTGAGCGGGACCACGTTCCAAGGACGGGAAATTTCTGCCTGCAGATTCATAGTGGGGCTCCTGCAGAGGCGTGGCACAAGGATATCCAGGTGACGGAGCTGCCCGGAAGCACCATCTCCTTCGAACGCACGCGGCTGGACAACGTGTTCTACTCGGAAGGCGCCAACTTTGGAGACATCGACGGCGACGGCACCAATGATCTGGTATCCGGGCCATTTTGGTACCAGGGTCCTGACTTCGGGCGGCGGCACGCTTACTACGAACCAAAACCGTTTGACCCGGACGGCTACTCGGACAATTTCTTCGCCCATGTCCTCGACTTCAACTCCGACGGACTCAACGACATTCTGATCATCGGATTCCCCGGCCAAACGGCGACCTGGTACGAGAATCCAGGGGCGGCCGGGAGCGCATCAGGCCACTGGGCGGCGCATGTGGTTTTTGACGTCGTTGACAATGAATCGCCTTGGTGGACTGACATCACCGGTGACGGTCATCCCGAGATCGTTGCCATATCGAATGGTAGATATGGCTACATCGAGCCAGACTGGAACCATCCAGAGTTGCCCTGGACCTTCCATCTGATCTCTTCTGATGGCGGTTGGCAGCGCTTCACCCACGGACTCGGAGTCGGTGATGTCAACGGAGACGGACGCGATGATATTATGGAGCGGGCAGGCTGGTGGGAGCAGCCCCCTTCCCTTGCTGGCGACCCCATCTGGCAATTCCACGAAGTTGCATTCAGCGAGAAGGGCGGTGGTTCGCAGATGTACGCCTATGATGTTGATGGGGACGGTGACAACGACGTAATCGCCTCGCTCGCGGCCCATGAATACGGACTCGCCTGGTATGAGAATACGGGCGCGTCGGCCGAACCGGGCGGAACCGATGGAGACATCTCGTTCACCCGACACCTGATCTTGAACGAGAGCTCAGAACTAAACGCCTTCGGCGTCGCGTTTGCTGAACTACATGCTATTGACCTGATCGACATGGATGGCGATGGCGTCAAGGATATCGTGACAGGAAAACGATGGTGGTCGCACGGCGCCGAGGGCGACCCCGACATGAATCCGAAAGCGTGGCTGTACTGGTTCCAAACTGTTCGGTACACGGATGCACATGGTGGAATCAGCGTGGAGTTCGTGCCGCACCTCATTGACGACGATTCAGGAATCGGCGTTCAGATCGTCGCGGGAGACATTGACGGTAATGGCCGACCAGACGTTGTTGTAGGCAACAAGACCGGCACGACCGTACACTTGCAGCGCTAGGACAGATGCATGTGGCATCGCGCACGAACACGGGCACCCCGCGCCCCTCTTTAGTGAGTTCCTCCCATTAATTCGTTGAGCCCCTTGACCAATTCTGCCTGTTTTTCGGGATCCGTTTCCGTCTCAAGTGCCCGAGCCAGCGTACTGAGTGCTTCTGGACTTCCGGTCGCGGCCATACGGCGAACCGTGAAGGACAGGAGATTATCAACCTCAGCGGCAAGCGCCATTTGCAACGCGCGGGTCATATCCCCTTCGACAAGCGGTTCGGCAGCGTACCAGATCATCAACGGAAGGTTGTGGTCCCCTGCGTCTTCGGCGCGAGTAGACAACTCCTCAAGAACACCCCAGCGATCAGATTCGGGCAGCCGCTGGAGCGCGCTCGTTATGTAGAGACGCACGATCTGCGACTCATCGCGCTTGGCCAACTCGGCCAGCTTCGCCATCGCGCCCGTTGAAACCTCGCCATCCTCAGCCATAAGTTGCACGGCCCAGCTCCGCACGTATTCGTCAGGGTCCTGGAGGAGGTCGCCCAGATCGTCATCAGACAGGCCATCGGTAACGAATAGAGCCCACATTGCGCGAAGCCGCCGCGTGATGTCGGTGTTCTCGTTGAGGATTCTCTTCAACCCTGCGTGCACGCGCGCGTCTGGGCCTCTCTCCTGCAGAAGCCGTCTCGCATGACGAACATACCAGTCGTTCTTGTCGAGCTGGAGCTCTACAAGCGCCTCGGAGCTCATCTCCCGCAGGTCGACTTGCACCCATTCGTCGTTTTCATGGGTGATCTTGAAAATCCTACCCAGCGTTTTGTCGTGCACATCCGCATTTGGACTGTGGCACTGGTTCTTGTCGTACCAATCGATAACGTGGACCGATCCATCTGGCCCGTATCGATGGTTCAGCATTTGTGACCACGTATCATTGGCCAGCAGGAAGTCTTCCCCATGCTTGCCGACGTAGCCTGAACCAGATCGCTCGACAACATCTACATTCGTTCTAAACCCGTGAATGTTGTTCATAAACAGCTGATCACGGTATTCATCCGGCCATGATCCACCCTGATAGAACATTGCACCCGCATGTGCATGGCCACCACCGGCTTCACCTGATCTGTGATTCCCCGCGTGCGGCCCATTCTCACCTACCCAATGGACGTGATCGCCGTTGGTCTTGATATCATCGTAGGTATACTGGTTGAAGTGTCTGCCCCCCTGTCGTTGATACCGACCACCCTGAATCATGTGGTACAGGTGAGGAATGACACACCCCGTGATGAACACGTGGCCGTAATCGTTGAAGTCCAGACCCCACGGGTTGCTGGTGCCGTGAGCGAACACTTCAAATTCGTGCCGCGTCGGATGGTATCGCCAGACGCCGGCATTCAGTCCCACGCGGTCGTCATCCGGCGTTCCGGGTTGCCCAACCAGTGAGTGCGTAAACACGCCGTGGTTTCCGTAGAGCCAACCGTCCGGACCCCAGTGGAAGCTGTTGAGCGTTTCGTGCGTGTCCTGCGTCCCCCATCCGTCCAGCAGAATCTGCGGAGGTCCGGCAGGCGAGTCCGTACCCGGCTCAATCGGTATGAACATGAAGTACGGCGCTGCCCCAACCCAGACGCCCCCAAATCCAAGCTCCATCCCACTGACCAGATTCAGGTTCTCAATGAAGATTTTGCGGCTGTCTAGCGTCCCGTCTCCGTTGGTGTCTTCAAAGATCAAGATTCGATCTTTGCCTTCACCCTCAGGGGCGGGTTCCGGATACGTGTGCGCCTCGACGACCCACACGCGTCCACGATCATCATACGTGAACGTGATTGGGCGGATGACGTCGGGCTCGGCTGCGGCAAGCGTGACCGAAAACCCCGGGGGCACAGACATTGCTGCTACTGCATCCTCGCCCGACAATCCCTGGTTGAGGACCAGATCGATCATGGGGAGAATCACGATGTTCTCGCGAGACAACTCATTCATGAACGTCGGACGTTCGGAAAAAAACCGAAGGTCGTCAAACGCTATGTAGGCGTTCGGGTTATCGCCGATGTATGGGATCGCCGATACGCCCGTTTCGTTGTCGACAAGCCGCACGAAGATTTCGCTTCCCAGGGCCGAAGTCACGTCCACGACAACCGGCCGCAAGGCGGGACTGTTGTTGCCAGTAATCTCGAATATCACTGCGCCGTCAGAAGCGCTTACCAATTCAGCGCGAGTGTCCTGGAGGGCCCCTCCCGCTACCAAAAAACTGATGATCGGGTCCGTTACCGTGAAAGGGACCGACGTGAGCGTGCCGGTCGCCTGGCTCCCCGCATTCTCATTCGATGCGGCCCAGAATACGCCGTCATGTTGACTCCGAATGTCGCCCGTCCGGGCCAGAACAATGTCACCTTCGTTCGGTTGCGCACCGAACGCATCGCCGGTTGCAGTCCATCCCTCGAACGAACCGTCTTCGAACCCGAAGTTCAGGGCCTGGCCATTCTTCATTACAGGACGGCCAGCCAGAACGACGTCAGCATCTTCGAAAAGCTGGAATTTCCCCTCCATTCCAGCGGCCCGGTGGCCGGGTATGGAACAGTAATAGGTGTCGCTCACTTCGGCGGTGAACGTGATTGAAGTCGTGGCGCCCTCGTCGACGATGGTGTCGCTTTTTACACCTGCGTTCTCCATCGCGATATCGTGCGGCAGTATCTCGCCGTTCACTATCGTGATCCTTACAACCTCTCCTTTGTTTGCCTGGAGGATTGGATTTCGAATTCCATCTATCTCAGCGCCAATCCCACGATACCCCAAAACCGAGGCTACCAACCGGAATTCCCGGTCGGGCTGCAGGTCGATTTCCTGTGCACGCACTTCGGCCGCGCTAAACACAGCGGCCGCACTAAACACAGCGGACGCACAAAACACAGCGGCGGTACAAAGCAGTGTGGAGTGCAGGGCTCCGGTTGTGAGCACCTGCCGCGGCGCCATTCGCAGGCCATTCGAATCATGGATTGGAGTTGACGACGCGTGTGGGTTCCGGAACGAACGGGGCCTTCTCATGACGGGAGCCGATTGATGGGAGGAGCTCCAGCAATGTATTGTTTTGCCGGTGAGAAGCACAATGATTCAGCGGCGAGAGGCACCAGCCCGCGATGCGTCTGAATAATCCTATCGACGTAGCGCATGTAAGCTCATGCACGATGTCGGAAGTTCGTTCTAACCCTCCCTATTTCACCAGGATCATCTGTTCAGTTTTCGACATGGAAGGTGTGGTCAAGCGATACAGATAGGTGCTGCTTGGCAATTGGTCAGCATCGAATCTGAATTCGTGCAGCCCCGAACTCAATGTGCCCTCGTGAAGAACCCGTACCTGTCGTCCAGTCAAGTCGTAGACGATCAGGGAGACATGTTCACCCTGAGGAAGCTGGAAACGGATCGTGGTGGACGGGTTGAATGGGTTCGGATAATTGCCGAGTGAAAACGATGTGGGCAGAGCACCATCCTCAACAGCTACACCGATCGCTTCACTCTCATCTACAGTCTCTTCCGCGAGAGCGTCTGTCACGGTCTCGCTAGCTGGCACAACCGTCACTTCGACCTCAACCTCCACTGTCGTCTCGTAAAAGTCGGAAACTGCCAGTTGCACAGTGGTGGTATACGTTCCCGGTGAAAGATCAGCGGCTGAAACAGTAAACTCGATCTCAGAAGATGCGCGACCGCGTAGCGGCTGATTTGTCTTTTGGACGAACCAGTCCGACCCGTTTTCACTCGAGATACTCCACGTCACGTCATCCACACTCGGATTGTAAACGGTTCGCAATACATCGACGGTCTCTCCGGCAGTAACTGTCACCTCAAAAAGTCCACTCTCAATAGTGACGGGCGAGGCGTGAAGATATGTCTCCTGAACGGCCTGAAATCCAAGATCCGTCGGTCCAGCGGTGACCTTCAAGGGACCTTCTGTCAACTGGCAGCTCAGCTCCCGCTGTTGTTGTACACAATTTTCGCAGTCACGAATGAGGCCTAGTTCTTCATTCATGGCAAACGGTGAAGTAGACATCGAAGACACGTCAACCATCTTGGCCCTGGCCAATTCAAGCGTGAGATCCACGTCGGACGGTTTATAGGACTCCCCTGACCCGACGACTCTGTCTCTCGGCACGGAAATCGTTTCAGCCTCGAACAGACACAGCATGCCGTCTTGGGCCAGCCAGATGTCTACGGGAAACTCGTGCAGTCCGTCATATCCGGTTACCGTCCGCGGACGATGAACGCGCAACTGCATTTCGATAGACCCGTCAGGGATAACATGCGGTGCCAACTCTTCGATTTCGACCTCGGCATCTCCGCTGCCCACATGATAGACCTCGTTCAGAACCGTCCAGAATCCTTCCGAAGAGTACACGGCCGCAAACCATGGTCCCGCATCCAAACAGTCGACAATGCGGCCTGTCGAGCGAAATTGAACTTCGGTATCCCCGTCGGGCTCCACTCTGAAGGTGCGTTCAGCAATCTGGCAGTCCTCGTCTCTGCTAAAATTATCATCACTCGAAAAGTAAAGAGTCAACTGCTCCTCTTTAATCTCGTCGGTCTGATTAGCGGCTTTTATCGTAACGCCAAAAGTGTCGTCGAGACTTCCGTAATTGGAGCGTTCGTCGTCTCCTTCCGACCAAGCAGCCTCTATGTCCTCGAGAGCTACGGCCGCTTGAGCTGCCGTTATTTCAGACATCGTGCCCACCAATTGAGCTTCATTGGCACCGTTTTCCCGTGCCACCAGCACTATCAGCACGATACCGATTACGGAAATAGAAAGGAGTGTCCATCTTTTTGAACTGAAAATCGATTGCATATTGTCTCCTCTGGCAGATGCGGTTTCCATAAATACACCGGCAGACAAGTAAAGTTGGAGAGTTCGGACTCGCAATAGTGCCTTTGTTTCACAAAAAAAGGCTCCTCACATGTGTGAGAGGCCTTTAGAATGCAGACGAATCGAAAAACCATTCGGTTGTGCCCTGCTCACGAGTCGGATTGTATTTCACAAGTCTTTGCGCATCAACGGATAACGGAGTAGTCGAGCCTAGAGGGTTAAGGAATCGATTAAGGAAAGTCTAGACTTCTGCCCAAGTCATGGGTTTTTAGGCACTTGCAAGCCCGCAATAATCTCCACTTATCGCAGCAAGAACCGCTCACTCATCCTTAAGCGACTGCGCCCAGTTTTCTATTATCAACATACGTTCGGGAACTGACCCTTCTACTTGAACCGGAAAAATGAATTGATCACGAGTGGGATCGTAGGCAATTTTTCGGGCTCCGATGCCGAATGTCTCAACATTGAGCTCTCTTAAATTGAAAAGGGGTACTGGACGGCGGGGATTCATAGTTCTGCCCGCTGGAATATCAATCAGCATGAGGGTAGCCTGATCATTCGTGTAAAACAATTCTGTGCCATCGGAATTCCACAACGGCGCACGAGCTCCATCGCTAGATACCGGAATGTCTTGGTCTCCGTCCGGATACGACCTAACATAAAGTTGATAAGAACCAGTGCGATTTGAGAGATAAGCAACACGAGTTCCTGTAGGATCAATTATGGGACTACGCTCCTGAAAAGGCGTCACTAAGAGGGGCTCGGGATCAGAGAGAAATACCAGACTGTCATCAACCATCGCTGTTTTGACGTGGTATAAATCTCTTAACGTTTCGGGATCAACTACATAGTAGACAATAGAGGAGTGGTCGTTCGGCATCGAGGGGGTGAATTCACCCTTCTCATCTCCCAAGTATAATTGTGGGTTTCGGCTCCCTCCCTTCCAGCCATAGATGTCGCCAAGTCCTGAGCGGTAACTCACGCCCATGAGCTCGTACGTTCCGGGAATAAACAGGTTTGGGAATTCATCCGCGTCAGATGAGCTGAGGCGGTCACTGTTACCCGTCTCTAAATCCCGAATCCAAACATCTCCTTCGAGAGAATATCCGAAACGCCTTCCGTCAGAAGAAAGTGTGGGGTATCTAAGATCGGAGTGTCGAATACCTACCATTTCTACGAGACGCCCGTTCCGAGAGTACCAGCCAAACTGCCGTTCGACCGGAATCTTCTCTACTAATACGAGTTGTCCGTCGTTCGAAATGCTTGGCGAGATGGTGTTACCAGACACAAATATTGGAAGATTGTCGCTGATTTTTGAAATTTCCGAAAGGTTTAACGCCCAGGTTCCTGTACCAGTCTGCTCGAATAAAACATGCCCGGACATACTAAATGTTAATCCTTCGAAGCCTTTCCAGGAGGAAGCTAACGGGGTGTTATTCTCGTCATCTAAATATTGTAGTTCTAAATGTGTATCGTCGAGCTCAACTTCGACGAGCACACGATCTGACGATGAGATCCAAAGCAACGATTGAAAATTGAGTTCCTTACGAGAAGGATCTGCGCTCCGAATTAATTCGGGAGTTCCGCCTGTGGATGGGACTCGAAACATCTTTCCATCAAGTCGGCCTGGTACGGCACTTATCAGTAATTCGCCGTCTCCCGTCCATGTGCATCCACGGACTGACAGGGGAGTAAACGAGGCAATAAATGTGACGGATGCCCCTTCGGCGTCTACTTTATAGATATCCGACTCCGAAACGTAAGCGAGCTCGGTTCCGTCCGGTGACCAGCAAAGCCGGTCAATATTTGTCTCATCGGAGACCGCGAGTACTGGATCAAATGAATTCTCTCCTTGAATCCAAAGCGAATCTGATCGAACGTAAGCTGTTCGGTCTCCTAATGGAGAAACGGAAGCAATCGAGAGGCCGGGCATGGTCAGCGCATATCTACGAATCGAATCCGATTCTCCCGCCTGACGAATACTGGAGAACAAGACGCCCAATAAAAAGAACCCCAAGCTCAGAATCGTCATAAGCGCAATACCACGATGTCTGGTGAAAAAGCCTTTCGTGGCAGTTGAAGTCAGAGTATTCGACTCTCGTATTACCGACTTGGAACTACTCGAAACCTTTGTTTGCCCAGTACGCAGATCCACGAGTAATTCTTTTGCTGACTGATATCTATCAGCGGCAGATTTTGCAAGACATTTGTTTATAATCCACTCCACTGACATAGGAACGCCTGTCCTAATTGCTGTCAGCGGTTCTGGCTCTTCATTTAGAATTGAATAAACCACAGCCTGTTCGTAATCACCCGCGAAAGGATGTCTTCCCGCAATCATTTCGTAAAGCGTGACGCCCAAGGCCCAGATGTCTGCTCTACCGTCTACTTCTTCTCCTCTCGCTTGCTCTGGGCTCATGTAGGCAACGGTGCCGAGCGTGGAGCCCATGCGGGTGAGCTTGGTGGACTGCGCCGTTTGGGCGAGACCGAAGTCGAGCACTTTGACTGACCCTTTGGCCGTCAACATCACGTTCGCCGCCTTGATGTCGCGGTGCACGATGTTATTTTCATGAGCAGCTTCGAGGGCAGAGGCTATCTCGCTTGCGATGCGTACCGCTCCTTCCAGCTTCATCGGGCCTTGCTTGATACGATCCTCAAGCGTATCACCTTCGATGAACTCCATCGCAATGAAGGGGCGCAGGTCGTCATCCTTCGAGCCTTCTGGCACTGCTTCGTCTATCTCGTAGACCGTAGCGATGTTAGGGTGGGAGAGGGATGCAGCAGCGCGTGCTTCGCGGTAGAAACGGGCCCGGTCGTCGTCGCTCGACAGAGCAGCAGCCGGCAGCACCTTGATGGCTACCGTGCGGTGTAGCTTGGTGTCCTCGCCTTTGTAGACGATTCCCATGCCGCCACGGCCTAGTTCTTCCAGGATCTTGTAATGGGATAAGGACTTGCCGACCATGATGATGCGCGTTAGGAGTCGCAAGTAACGAGATAAGCGTCGGACGTGCAATTATGTGGATGCAATATGGCGAAGGACTTAGCGGTCGGTAGCACAAGATGGAAGTCCGTAAATCTTACTTCAATAAGGGGACGTTATCGGAGTTTAAGGCCGAGATACGAACCGCAAAGTGTGCTTGCTATGCACCGTTTCCTCAGCCAACACACATTACATTTACCTCATCTGTTCTGAAGGCACCCACCACTCCCGAAGAACGACTGACAAGCGACCTGCTCGAACCGCCGGATCTGCCTCTGCCAACGCCTGCGCCTCTTCCTTCGTGCTTGCACGAAGAATTGTAAGGCCCACCGTTTTATCTCCAGAAATCGGACCCAATCCTCCCCCAACAATCGATTTTCCATCTTTGACGAGACGAAGTTGGTACTGAATGTGACCTGCTGAAATCGTACTATCGGCGAATTGTGATTCCGGTTCATAATCTGGATTAACAACCAGGAACCAGGCGAAGAGAGTACTGAACTCCGAGGGGACAGGAAGATCTTGTCCTTGGCTTGTACCTACTAGGGAAATTGATCCTAAAACCACAATCACAAAGGTCAGACATATTCGATTCATGGCTTTACATCAAAGGTATATTGCGTGTGCAAAAAGGCTGGCACGAATAAACTGAGCTGCTTATGAGGCCATCTCATACGCTTGGTGGATCCAGGCGAGCAGTTCGTCATCAATGTCGGTGACAGCTTCAACTCTGACTCGATGCGTGCACATAGACCCAAATGGGCCAGAGTTTTCGAGGCGATCGGTTGTTTCGACTCCTTTCAACTTCAATCCTAAATCCATTCGGGTTTTAGTCGAAGGCTGAATCAGGAGAAACTGTTTCTTCCTTCGAACACTGACATTCGCCCTTTTGGGGGCAAACTCAATGTCGTCACCGAACTTCTTGATGTGATTCGATAACACATCGAGGATTGGCTTCAGGTGTTCTTTTCCCTTTGAATACTGGGCCTCGACCAGGCTGTCTGCGTCACTCGACCCTGCGTCTGATTTCAGTGCTTTATGCGCAATCAGATTGGCATAACCGTGCGTAATGCCGTGCTCACTTTTTAGAAAAGCGACAATTTGGCCATGTTTCTCAAGTTGCTGCGTCTTAACGATCTGAATCCAAGCGGCGAGTGGTTTGCCGGTTTTTTCTTCGACTGAATGTTCCATGTTACTCCCTTCATTTTAGGTGACGAAAATCGACGAACCGACTATCGCCACACGCCAATTATCAATCCCATGACCGTGAAGCATACTGTGATGTAGCCGCTGTTGATGAGCATGTATTTGAGCGAGCGTAGTTCAAAAAGTGCGATCGCACAAAACACGGCTGCAGAAAATCCAAATCCCGCTAAGAAACCAGCCGTGGCTCCCCATGATGCAGTTGTATTCGCATCTCCAAGAAATGCGGCGAGATTGTATGCGATAAGCAGAGCAATCAGAAAGGCAAAGGTGTAAGTCTTTGCCAAATTGGCAGACTCCAGGGCTTCGTCTGTCACGCCGGCTTCCTGTTTCCACGAATTGAAAAACAGCGCGGGTGAGTACCAAATTGCGCCGACGACCATGTTAGCGACAGCGGCAGTAAACACCGCGTAATGATTAATTATCAAGGTTTCCATGTAATTGTTGATTTACTAATGACGGATTCAACGCAATTTTAGGAAACGACTCAAGAAATGTATTGGAAAAAAATTACCTCAAGCAATCGGTATATAATTGAGGAAGGGGCCCTTTCTTTTCAGGTATTCGCTGGGGGTAAAGCCGCAGAAATGTTTGAACTCATTAATGAGATGTGCTTGGTCGTAGAATCCATTTCCAATAGCAAGGGTCAACCAATCCGGATCCGTGGTCGCTTCAATCTCTTTTAACACATTCTGAAACCTGTGAATGCGCTGGAACTGTTTTGGTGGTATTCCAAGATGCTGCTTGAAAATGTGGGCCAAATGCTTGTTGGACACGCCCGTTGAATATGAAATCTCTCCAATGTCATAAGAAGAGGGCAATTGAGACAACAGAGAGGCGGCATGACGAATAATTTTGATATTTCTATTGGGTTCTTCCAGCTTTCGGGACAGCCATTCCTCCAGGACATCAAATTTCATCTCCAACGTCTCCGAATTGAGGATTCTTTCTCTGAGATCGGCGATGGAATTCCCAAAGATTGCGTCTGCCTCAACGACCGAATTGGCAATTTCATGCATGGGGAATGGAAACAGAGGAAACGTTAAGCCCGGTACAAACTCCACGACAAACATGGTCGAATCTTTTCCTGCAGCAATGTTGATGTGACTGGTTCTGATTCCAGAAACCCACGACTTTCGATAGCTCCTCAATTCACTAGTCCCGGTGTCATCATATACAGCTTGAGAATTTTCAGTCAGATTCAAAAGGAGCTCAATTCCTCCATCGGGCACAAAACGATCAACTTTGTGCAACGCTGAAAACCCCTCGAAATATGACATGCTGTTCACGAGAGTATTCAGCGGAAAGTCTGGGATTTTGGTTTTAAAAATCATGAGGAATCTGGTGCGTCAAGCGATCAAGATCGGACGATTGCCATTTAACTCATAATGTTCGACCTGAGAGTACACTTAGGCGCCTGCCGTAGTCGTTAGCGAATCAAAAGACTTATTCACACTATCACAAAAAGTGTCACAAAAGATTTTGTCTTGGAGCTTCGATTCGATAAACTAGTCGCGGGGAGGGATTCCTGTAATCAAGAACTGATATCCTGAGGAAAACATGGACTATTTGAAGACCACTCTTCGTGTCGGCCTGGCGTTCATCATATTGACAGCATTCGTTGAGATCCCTTATGCAGCCGCCATCACAGCGATTCTGGGACTTGCGGTTGGCGTGCAACGTGACACAGGAGATCTCATGAGAACCTTTGTAATTGCGATCGGTCTTTCGATTGTCGCAGGAGCATTGAGTTCGATTCCAGCCGTTGGAGAGTACTTGACAGCTATTCTAACCAATGGCGCTGCTCTGGCTGCAGCCTCTGCAGTTGGAGTTCTTGTTATGTGGGCATGGGAACAGGCCGGAACCTAATCCCAACGGCTCTTAATCATCTGATCTGCTCTTAATCATCTGATGTGCTCTTATTCATCTGATGTGATTGAGCTTCGATACTTGCCTCTGTCGCAAGTCCGAAAGAGATAGAACTACGATTCTGGTCACTAGAAAGGTGAACCGGCGTGAAGCCGGTTCGCCTTTTTACTTTTCGCACTGAGCGTCAGACCACCGAAAGAAGGGGTCCTCCCGAAACTGTCCACTAGAGCGGGTCAACTCCAAGTCAGCAGAGCGCCAGCTACCATCCAGGACGTTCCCCCTGCCCCTACCACGCGATAGGTAGATAATTCCAGTTTATAAAGAAGGCGACCTGCAGGGCGATGGAGACAACTGCCACAGTGAATACGACTCGTCTAAAAACGTCCCACCACCTATTTCGCCAGGCCAGAACGACGCCGAGAGCCAGCATGAGAGCAATTGACGCGTGAAGAGACGGCATCCAGGTCAGGGCTGCGAGGGAATCGGGCACTCCGTAGAACATCTCCCCCGAATCGAAAAGACGATTGCTCATTGCCACGAATCCAAAGCCAAACCAGGTAAAGAGGACCATGCTGATTCCTAAAAAGATCAGTGCAACGCGAGAGGGCCCTCGCTGCTTTTGACCCTTAATTCCTAATCGTCTACGCCTGAAAGCACCGACTCCTGCCGCTATCGGCCATACTAAAATCATCATCAGAATTGGCACGACCAGCAGCCAGGACACATATTCGTTCAGGAATCGGGGAGCGCGGTACCAGGCGCGTTTCTCGTAAGCCACCGATAGTCCAGCGCCGTAGAGGAATGTCTGTCGGAACATGCGTGGCTCTCCACGGCGCATTCCGAATGCGATTGTATCCGTTCCGTTTACGTTTTCATAGAGAGCATCGTCGGTCTGTACATACTCCCGAACTCGTCCACCTGAATAGACCTGCAGAGTATCTCCAGAGGTCGTGACCGTGATCGAGTTGAGGAATACCTGCGGAAAGCGCTCGATAGTCTCATGCGAGTATCTGGTTATCTCGTAGACTCCTGCTCGGGCAGCGACATCTTCGGTGGTCCTTTTCGTGACGGGCAGAAGGCTTTCTGGCCCGAGGAGATCTTCGAGCAGTTCGCCAGAGAGCTTTTCGCCAAATCTGGAACTGCCTCCATTTGCTGCAAAAAAGAAACCGACGTTTTTCTCGGGTACGATGATCATAAGCGCCCAGTATCCTGGAACACTTCCAGCATGGGCCAGAACCTTGAACCCATTGTACGACTGATTGAACAACCCGTAGGACATTCCCGGAATCCGCTCGTCATGTTTGAATCGAGTAGGAATGAGAGCCGCCAGAGGAGTTTGGTCTCGTTCGGCTGTTAAGACTGCGGAAACGAATCTTCCCATATCTGGCGCGGTCGAAAATGCCAGTCCAGCCGGGTAGGCGTGTGAGAAGATGTGATCTACAGACTTACATCCTTCATCATTGCACCGAAGCGGTTCTGCCGCCCCACTGGGCACGGCGTCGCCATCTCTGAGAAAACCCGTGGAAAACATCCCCAGGGGCTCGAATAAGGTGGATTTTGCAACGTCTGCAAAGGGAATGTTGGCCGCCGATTCTACGGCAAGTGCTGCGAGCGACATGCCATGATTCGAGTGGCTAATCTGTTCGCCGACTGGCCATCCGCGTGGCGGCATCCGATCGTAGAGGTAGTCCGCGAGGGGGATCATCGTATCCGACGAGCGAGCGGCGTAACCCACGAAGCGCTCGTCGAAGCCAGCCGTGTGCGTGAGCAGATCGTGCAGCGTGATCGGGCCACTAAATTCGCCCGATTGCTTGGTCAATCCTGATACATCATCGTCAAGCCCAAGACTGCCAGCCGCAACCTCCGACAGTACGGTTGCGGCAACCAGCGCTTTTGCCACCGATGCGATTCGAAACCGCGTTTCGGGGGTTACGGGTCGCGTCGCGGCCGAATCCGCGTAGCCGAGGGCAAGATTTGTCATTGAATCGCCGCGTACGATCGAGAGGCTTAGGCCCGGAACATTGTACTCCTCCATCAGGGACCGAATCGTGGCTTCTTTTACCTGGGCACGTGCGTTTTGGGTGGCTGCGAAAACAGAAAACAATACGAGGCCAACTAAAATCTTTTTCATGCTTTCTGACCGGTCAAATAGAGAGAAGAACAGAGCACAAGTTCGTCCACGAGGCCTTGTTCAGACAGCTCAATGGGGTATGCCCGTAGAGAATTTCGGAGGACTGCGTCTCTAGCCGATGCGGACGCAATGAAGATGGCCATATTGGCGGCTCGTTCCGGGTCCGGATGAGCAATCGAACTCGCGTTCCGAGACATTATTCGTCTGAGACGGCCGTGCACGTGATCATTGAACTCGGTTGTTCGACGTCTGAATTCGCCCTGGTCGTCCTCGGCCGCATGCTGAATGATCTGTAACATGGCCTCTCGGTGATTGCTGAACTGATGAACCATCATCGTGATAAATGAGCGCAGTAATTCGAAGATGTTTCCGGAAAAGTCTTCAGGCACCGCCTCATCGAATGCTTCCACACATGCGTCCAGGAAGTCTATATCTGCCAGGTGCAATAGAGCACTCTTGCCCTTGAATCGAGCGTAATAGCCGCCAACGGAGACGCCCGCGTTCCGAGCGACTTCATCCACACGTATATCGGTGAATGATTTTTCATTGAGGAGCTCGCGTGCTGCTCTTGAAAGCGCCTTTTCTGTCGCCTTACTTCGCGATTGAATCGCTGTTTTTCGCCAGTTTGTCATCGTTTCTGGATCATTGAAGATACTTATGATGGCCTAATACGAATGCGATTCGTATTTGGTTACACAAGATCCAGAACAATCGACAAACAGGCTGCCTCCACCCCCCGTTAAAAAGGGGTAGAACCCTCGTTTGGAGCTAAGAATCCTCGCCCGTACGGTGGCTAGTGGGTATTCGCGACGGAAAACTTGACAGTTGCCATTATATCCTCCCACATGACCGCCAGCGTTCCACCTTCTTGAGTCATATCCAGGAAAGCAATCGTTAACTGATCGAATGACATGGGAGCTTCGTTCAGCGCCATCGGTGCACGCAGCTCGTCCATCTCTTCCATGTATCCAAATGATCCCCAGAGCCCGGGTTCTTCTGAGCGAAAATCTGGCCTCACTATGTGATTCGACAAGATCAGCGTCCATTCATTTTCTGCCAGGTCAATGTAGAACGAATATTCGCCGGCAGGTAGATGTTCGCCACCGATGATCAGATCAGTTTCGGTCATAAACCGAGTAGTCTTATTTGCACCTACACGCCACACTGGTGCGTCAGAATTGACGACCTCGCCGTAGGACTCTCCTTCGCCGAAGATCATGGTGCGACCGCGAAGAATGGGTCGGCCATAATCGACTGCCACCCAACTTCCACCATCGTAATCACCGTCTACGTAGGCTCCGCCAACCTGTGTGGCAGCTTCCCCGCGAGGCGAGGCCGGCCGCATCTGAGCGGTGGCTAATGAGGGGACCATTAGTAGAGCAACAAATAAAAGTGATGTTATGCGCATTTTTCCGGATGAGTTGATTATTCCTTTGAAGTCGTGAGTGGGAAGTATCCACTGACCACTCCCAAGATTTCGATTTCGATTTCCATTACGAAGATAGTGCTGCTACTCAAACAAACTCGTCATTCCGACCCGACCAAGACAACAATTCAAAGAGTGGGACGGTGGCTTAAGTGGCCTATCCCTTTTCTGCCACCCTTTATCTATCATACGGACGACGTTATTGAGAACATTTTCAGATGATTTCGAATCCTGTAGCCATTTTCAGCCTTTTGTCTCTCGTCGTCTTTGGGATGATCTGGTTGGAGCGGTATCCACATTTCAGAAAGCTGGGAGCCGCCGCCGCTTCCATCCTCTTCTGCATGGTTCTCTCGAATGCAGGACTCATCCCGGGCGAGTCTCTGGTCTATGATTTCTTCACAGGGTACGGAGTTCTGGCGGGCACCGTACTTATTCTTCTGAGTGTGGATTTGGCCTCCATAAAGGCAGCTGGATCTACGATGGCCAAGGCCTTCGTCGTCGGTGCCGTGGGCACGACAATTGGAGCCGCGACCATGGGGTACTTCCTCTATCCGTCCCTGGGAGAAGACACCTACAAGCTATCCGGACAATTCGCGGCCACCTACGTCGGTGGAGGGATGAACTTTGCAGCCGTTGGGAACGCATTTGGGACATCGGGCGAGCTTTTCACGGCTGGCATCGCAGCCGACGTCATTATTACTGCGTTTTGGCTCGTGGCCTGTTTGGCGGCCCCGATTCTGCTGAAATCTGAGCCTCCGGGTGAGAGTGATGTCGAGTCCGATAATACCTCCTCGCAAAGCTCTGGACATACGCTGGATAAGGCGCTCTACAGTAGTGGGAAGGCAGTCACCTTGGTTGACCTGGGGGCCATCGTGGGAATCACCGTTTCCGTTGTCTGGGTCTCTTCCCTACTTAATGATCTCATTCCTGTGATTCCCGAGGTGTTCTGGCTGACGACATTGGTCCTGGTGCTGGCCCAACTTCCGGCCGTAAAACGCCTCGTCGGGGCTACCGTCATCGGAAATTATCTGATTATGCTCTTTTTGGCATGCAATGGAGCAAAATCAGTGGTCGCCAAGATCGTGGAAGTTGGCCCTGAGGTCTTCTACTTCGCCTCAGGAACTGTGGCAATCCACGGCATCATCATTTGGTATTGGAATGATGTTGAAGATTGATGCAGGCACCCTGGCCATTGCATCACAAGCGAACATCGGAGGAGGAGCGAACGCGATGGCGATTGCGACTGCGAGGGGTTATAACAGCCGCATTCTTCCAGGGGTGGCCGTGGGAATCATCGGCACGGCGATCGGCAATTACCTTGGACTGGGATTGGGAAACCTCATGCGGATCCTTCTCTGAGCTAACTCCCCGCGAAAATCCCAACTTATCGCAGCGAGAACTGCTCAGTTATCCTCAAGTGACTGCGCCCAGTTGCGCCACCACATGAGGGTAGAGTAGGTTTTTTCTTCCTGTAGATCGACACCCACTGAAGTACCGGTAATTGCCAGTGTGTTTCCGTCTGGACTTATGTCAAACCACTGATTGAGGGCATCCCCATCGACACTGACGACTTTCTGCGCTTCACCTCTAATATCGAAGGATGGCTCTGTTGTAACAGATACGCGGTATATCCCGTCGCCAGGGACCAAGAAGTACAGACTTTTGCCGTCAGGTGCCCATTTGGGCGTCTGCGCTTGCGGATGGCTGATGGGAAAGTATGCGGTCCCGGTAATCGGTCTAATGGCGATATCCCATCTACCCGACTCATCTGTTTCGAACGCAACATATCGGCTGTCAGGAGAGAAATCAGGATGCCGTTGTCTACCTGACGTGGTATCAATAACGGATTCAGTTCCGGATAGCAAATTGTGGAGAAACACGTCATTGTTTCGCGAAAACGCCAACCAGTCTCCATCTGGAGATAAAGTTGGACTTTCTTCTCCGCCTTCCAGCACAGGAATATCTTCGCCGGGAACGTCCGCTGCCTGCCTGTAAATACCCGGCCTCTTGGAGGAAGAACCATCGTAATACAGGAAAGAGCCGTCAGGAGACCAGTCTGGATCTTCGCGGCCAGCCCCGAAGGTTCGACGCCTGAAGACTCCCGTTTGCAAGTCATAGACAGAAACGAACAGCGGCCTACTGTTGTCATAGCTCTGGACTTCAACGGCCACAGAAGTTCCGTCCGGAGAAAAGGCGGGCCGGGCGAGCCCCCCTTCCGCGGTCCCGTCGATCGCCTCTACCGATCGATCAGAAAGAGTATATAAGAAAAGCTTAGACTCTCGGATATTTGTTCCAAGTAGTTCGGGGACATAGAGATAGCTTCCATCTGCGCCAACGGACTGTCCGGTCCAGATTATATCGTTTATCAAAGGCGCAGGGGGGGCCATGAACTCGCGTGATTGCGGATCAAATGCACGCGCCACGTACGGCCCAGTATTGCGCCCCAATTGATACACGATAAAACCGCTCGAAGCGTAGTTGGGGTTCGTGCCCCCTGTCTCTTCGAAGCTCATCACGCCAGATTCAAGATCGATGATCAAAAGAGTCGGATCCGTGCTCGCGGCAATTTCTCGAACTCCGACGCCCATACCTGTTTCAAGATCGACGCTGAGGACATAGTACCTGTACGGATCTGCGGATGAGGTGTCTGGCATCGCTACGGGTGTAACATCTCCAGATTCCAGATCGATGCGCCGAGTACCTAACGAAGACTGGTCGAAATACAGTAGGGATTTCGCGCTCTCCCAGACGGGGAAAATCCCTGTCGAAACCACCTTTTCAGGGACACCAGTAGGCATGGTGATGACGAAAGCCGCCCCGGCCCTTCCAAAGGCAAGCTGGGAAGCGTCAGGCGAGAAGCGGGGCCAAAAACCACCTTCCGTTCCATCTACGTAAGTGATCTCAGCGCTCTTAACATGAAAAAGGAAAATTCCACTTCGACCGAGCGTATCCATACCGGAAAAGGCAAGATATTCGGAAGTTGGTGAGGCTGTGGGATGCGATGCATCATAAATTCCATCCAAATAGATTTCATACTTCTGTTCCGCTGTCATCCACGGCTGTGGATTCCCACCTGAAAACGCGAGATAGCCGAGTCCAAGTGCTACGGCAAAAGTGAAAGCGATCACGGGCCACACTTTGAGCGTCATTTTTCTTAATGACTGAATCTCATTGTGGTTCGCGGCCGAGGCTTGTGTTTGACCGAATCCCGTCATCGTGTCGGACATTCGAGACATTTCTGCTTTCAGCAGGTCCACATTTCGCAGGTCGACGAGCAGATCTGTGGCCGTCTGGTAACGATCCTGAGCCTTCTTGGCGAGACACTTCGACACGATCCACTCCACGCTCATCGGCACACCTGTGCGGACAGCGGTGAGTGGTTCTGGGTCTTCATTCAGGATGCTATAGACGGCGGCTTGCTCGTAGTCTCCGGGAAACGGATGCCTGCCTGCGATCATTTCATAGAGCGTAATGCCGAGCGCCCAAATATCTGTTCGGCTGTCAACCTCCTCGCCTCGCGCCTGCTCTGGGCTCATATAAGCGACTGTTCCAAGCGTCGAGCCCATGCGTGTGAGCTTTGTAGATGCGGCTGTCTGGGCAAGACCGAAGTCGAGTACCTTGGCTGAGCCTTTGGCCGTAAGCATCACGTTGGCCGCCTTGATGTCGCGGTGCACAATGTCTTTTTCGTGGGCGGCTTCGAGCGCACTGGCTACCTCACTCGCAATCCGTACCGCTTCCTCCAGCTTCATAGGCCCCTGCTTGACCCGGTCTTCAAGCGTGTCTCCTTCAATAAACTCCATCGCTATGAAAGGTCTCAGATCATCGTCTTTAGAGCCCTCTGGCACCGCTTCATCTATCTCATGGATGACGGCGATATTTGGATGCGAAAGGGAGGCAGCGGCGCGGGCCTCGCGGTAAAACCGGGCCCGATCATCGTCGCTGGATAATGCGGCGGCTGGTAGCACCTTGATGGCTACCGTGCGGTGTAGCTTGGTGTCTTCGCCTTGATAGACGATCCCCATGCCACCACGGCCGAGTTCATCTAGGATCTTGTAATGAGATAACTTCTTGCCAACCATCGTGATCTGCGTCAAGGAGCCACAATTAACGAGGATCCTAACAGAACTACAATTCCAGGTCGAATGAGTTGGTTCAAATCGCCCTCCGCTACCAGCCGCACATTTTGCCTCTGTTTTGCTCGTCGAGCCAGCGTCGGAGCGGTTCGTAGTACTCGAGCATGGCGGAGGCGTCCATGTTTCGCTCTCCAGTCAGGGCTTCAAGTGCATCGGGCCATGGATACTGTCTTCCCATTTCCATGAACTCTTTCAATCGCGCGCCGGCCTCTTTGCTTCCGTAGATCGAACAGAGGTGCAGGGGACCTTCCTGGCCAGCTATCTCACAAAGTGCCCGGTGGAATTGGAACTGGACGATTTGTGACACAAAATACCTCGTGTACGGGACGTTGGTTGGGATATGCCGTCTCGTTCCAGGGTCGAACAGATGTTCAGGGCGCTCAACCGGCGGTGCGATTCCCTGAAACTCTTCTCGAAGCTCCCACCATCCGCGATTGTAGTCTTCTGGTCCGATTTCACCACTGAACACTTTCCAGCGCCACCGATCGATCATCAGGCCATTCGGCACTGAGATTACCTTGCCCAGCGCACTGCGAATGAGCACTGCAATATCACTGGCATTTTCAGGCTCGCGTTCCAGCAAATCTGTCTCGACCAGATATCGCGGGGTCAGAGACAGTGCCATCGTGCTACCGAGGGCCTCGTGAAATCCGTAGTTGGCACTCGCCCGAAAGAGAGTAGGCTGGTCCTGATAGGCTCGCTGGTATATATTATGGCCTATTTCGTGATGCACCGTCTGCAGGCTCCTTCCGGTGATCCCGATACACATCTTGATGCGTACATCGTCCTTGTCATCCAGGTCCCAGGCACTGGCACCGCACACGACGTCCCGATCGGCTGGCCGCTTGAACATGGAGCGCTCCCAAAACGTATCCGGGAGTGGATCCAGGCCCAGCGATGTAAAAAACCGTTCGCCATATTCAGCCATGCCGCGTTCGTCCAGTCCTTTCTCCTGCAATATTGCAGTCAGATCGTAACCGGGATCTGCGTTTTCGGGCGCCATAAGTTCAAATAGATTCGACCATCCCGAACTGGACATGCTTCCCAGCAGGTGCGCGGGTATCGGTTCGCCCTCGCGCACAATCTCTTCACCGTAGAGGTCTTGCAGGGTATCGCGCGCAAGGCAGTGCAAGGCGACGTATAGGGGCTTTACCTGCTCCCAGACCCGATCCAAATCATCGATGAAATCGTCTGGGTCCATATCATAGGTGGAGCGCCACATCTCACCCAGATCGGCGAAACCAATTTCGCGAGCCCCTTCATTCATCAGTTCCGCGAAGCGCGTGTACTTTTCGCGCATGGGTGGTGTCGCGAGTCTACCAGCTTGCCAGGCGAACTTCAGGCTGTCTGGATCTCGGCTCGTCCTCATGATCCGGTTGAGTTCGTCAATTTCGTAACACGTCCCGTCTTCATCACAGTACTCAGGTCGAGCAGCCATGGAAGTGAGCTCAGTGTAGAGTCTCGATACCTCCGCGTTGAGGGCTGGATCTCCCGGAGCCGGCGTCACGAGCAAGGATCGGAGGATGTCGAATTTTCGTCGGAGTTCGGACGGCATTTCCACATCATCATACCGCCTTGCGTCCTTGACAAACTGGATTGAGGCGGCGCCAAATGCGTCGCTGGCGTCTGCCACAATTTGTTCAGTGTCGTGCGTGATGTACGTCCATTGTACCCACTTCGCCCGAAGCAGCTTCAACCCGAGATCTTCAAGTTCATCTTCCACCTGAGCAATGAAGGCGACTGCCTCCTCCACACTCGCCTGATTATCCTGCGCGAGCACGCACGAGGTCGAGATACAGGCAAGGCTGAGTGCTACTGAAAATGCGGCATAACGGGATCGAGTAGTGTTCACGAGGGGCCTCTTCGTTTAGTACCCGGTGGTGGATTCCCGACAGTAAGGTGAAGCTAACAGTACTGTCAAGAATGCGAGAGTGCAATTATCGCGAAGGCGGGGCGATTTTTCTCAGGTGGTCGGGGAAATTTAACCAAACCTCGACGGATTCTGAATAGAGTTCCGCTCCACGTCTGCCTATCAGAATGACGTCGTTGTCAATCGGATCAAGAATAAACGATACGAGGATCGGTCGAGAACACCTCGACATTTCCATTAGAGAGATCGTCTCCGAGCGTCACAGGCACTCTGACCAGAGCGCCACGTTGGCTCGTGTACAGATAGTTTCCATCGACAGAAAATCTTGACGTGCCTGCATCTGCCAAAGACGTTACCTGAAGAAATCCATCGCCGTCAAATTCTTTTATCCGGACCCTGTTATTATCTAAGAAGTCCCGATAAGCGAGATAACGGTTATCCTTTGAAAACGTGAAATTTAGCGGCGAACCGCTCCGTGTCTCTATCCTTGTACCCACAGAATCGTCTTCAGCAAATTTATATAACTCGCGACCCTCCACAGTGGAGAGCCTAACCAGTGCGATCATCCACTTTCCGTCAGATGAAAAAACGGGTTCTGATACATTGTCGTAAGCCGTTTGAATCTGTTCCGGTATCCCCCCTCCACTCGAACGAACTCTAAAAATTTGATTTCCGCCGTCGCGAAACCGCCTGGTGTAGGCAACATAATTCCCGTCAGCGGTCCATGACGGTTCAGCGGCGATTCCTGAAGATGTGAGTCGACGTGGCGGACCTCCCCCGCGATCATAAACGAATATGTCTCCCGCTACTCCAGCAAGCCCGTGCACTATGGCAATCCGGTTTCCGTCCGGAGAAAGTACAGGGGAATGGTATTGACCGGGTGTAATGCCAAACGGCGGATCTGTTGCGTCTGGATCACCAAGTCGATATGCTGTCAATGGCTGGCTTCTATCGCGGCTAACCGTGACAAGGGCACCGTTTCGACCAACGCTGAAGTCGGGCCAATTAACGAAGCGAAGAATATCCACACCGGGTCCAGTCCACGCTCTCTTTTTCGCATCAAATGGTCTAGCAGTTAAAACGCCAAAGTCGCCCCCAGCGATATATAAAATATGACCACTGCTTACATAGTCTCCGTCCACCATGTCCTCATCCAGCTCGATCACCTCCTTTGATTTAAGATCGACTACTAGCAATTCGTCCACCCCGCTACCGGGACGCTCGCGCGAAACTATCGCGATGTCAAACCCCGGAACGGGATATGGGTCCCAGAAATTGCGATACAACAATGAGTCCGAGCGTGCAATTTCAGTCGCCGAACCGTCTTCGGCGTCAACTCTGTACAAGACGACTGCATCCCCTTTAGTAAGAGCTATGCCCAAAAGTTGTGTATGGAAGGTTTAGGCAGCGTGTCGTTCTGATGTAATTCCGTCGGTGAATTTGATTCCTTTTTTTACAAGTTGCAATAGGTGCGGTGCATTCAGTTTCCTCCACTTCTTCTGAGCCTCTTTACATAGACGGAAGGCCATTGCAAGAGCTGTTTCTCGGCTCAGACATCCCCTCGTTTTGGCGGTCCTGAGGCGCACGGTCGCGAACGTAGATTCGATCGGATTTGTGCTCCGAAGATGGATCCAGTGTTCTGCCGGAAAGTCATAAAAAGCGAGCAGTTCTTCTCGGTCTTTCACCAGAATCTCTGCTGCTTTCGGATACTTTTGCTGGTAGGCTTTGATGAAAAACAGAAGGGCGCTCTCTGCCTGCTTTTTTGTTTCTGCTGTATAGATCTGCGTGAGGTGACCTTTTGCCTTCTTCTGAACGGACTTGGGCAGGCGGTTGAGCACATTTGCTGTCTTGTGCACCCAACAGCGTGCGGCTCGCGTCTCGGGATAAACTTCTGCGAGAGCACTCCAGAATCCCATGGCTCCATCGGCAACAGCCAGCTTCGGTCCTTGATCCAGCCCGCGGTGCCTCAGCTCCAGGAGCAACTCTCGCCACGACTGCTTGCTCTCGCGAAAGCCGTCCTCGAGTGCTATAAGCTCCTTCCTTCCATCGGCCGTAGCGCCGATCACGACCAGCAGACACAGTTTCTGTTTATCCATGCGTACGTTTACGTGAATACCGTCGGCCCAGAAATAGACGTAGTGCTTCTCCTTCAGGCTCCGCTTTTGCCAGTCTTCGTGCTCCCTTGTCCAAAGCGTCTTCAGGCGCGCAATCGTCGAGGAGGTCAGCCCTGGGGCATCAGGACCAACAAGGGCCGAGAGCGCTGCCTCAAAGCCGCCCGTTGAAACTCCCTTCAGGTACAACCATGGAATGAGAGCCTCAAGCGAGCGGCTCTTGCGGAGGTAGGCTGGTAGTATCGAACTGCGGAAACCGATTCTATCCTCACCCCGACCCGTACGGTCGCGTATGCGGGGCATCTTTACAGCGACCTCCCCGATACCAGTCAAAATCTTCCTCTCTGGCAGATATCCATTGCGAACGATGCGGTGGCGATTCTCTTCGTCGCGCAGGAACTGGTAGCGCTGGCAGAAAGCTTCAACCTCGGCCTCAACGGCTGTGGCCAGCATCTTTGCGGCCCCTGTTCGCAATACTTCTGTCAACACATCCTCTGTGCTATTGTAGTTCTCGTTCTCGTGTGCGTTATTCGTCTTCATGGGCGGTGTATCCTCCAATCTTCGGATTGACAATGACGTAATCATCATCAGGATACGCCGCCTATACCTTTTTCACCCGTACACAACTTTCGGGGTTAACTCCTTTAGTAACTATGATAGATCTATCGTTCTCCCAAACACCGTGCGGATAAGTTCCTCTAAATAAAGGTGAGGGGGTGCCATCAGGAACACGCATTTTCATTAAAGCAGCTCCTTTAGAGAATGTCAACCACTCTCCGTTCGGAGAGAATGCTGGAAGATCTGCAGACGTTTCAGCCACGTGTAGAACTGCTTCAGTGAGGTCATAGATCAGCAGCGCATCACTTCTATCGTCAACCTTAATGGCACCAACTGCCATCCACCGACCGTCTTCCGACATGGTCGGAGACTTTGTGGGGTAATCCCCCGGTGTAGAAATCGTTAACCGCTGAAGCGGTAGAGCTTCGATAGAACGATTCGTTGAGTTCCTGCCAGCAAAGAATAGCCCTATTGCCGCAATCACGCCTACTGCCGCCACGATCCAGGTGTTTCTATTTGATGGATTTGCCGTCGACGCGGAATGTGTTGCGCTCCGTCCGCCATTCATTGAAGTCGTGGAGACCCGAGACACAGCTAACGATGTCACGTCAATTGCCTTCAGATCCACGATTAGCTCCTGGGCCGACTGATAGCGCCCTTCCGACTTCTTGACGAGGCACTTCTCAATTAACCACTCAAGTTGCATAGGAACGCCCGTCCTGACAGCAGTGAGCGGTTCTGGGTCTTCGTTCATGATGGAGTAGACGACTGCTTGCTCGTAATCGCCCTCGAAGGGATGCTTTCCAGCTATCATTTCGTAGAGTGTCACACCAAGAGCCCAAAGATCTGTACGGGCATCGACTTCTTCGCCGCGAGCTTGCTCTGGGCTCATATAGGAAATGGTGCCCAGTGTAGATCCCATGCGGGTGAGCTTGGTGGACTGCGCCGTTTGGGCGAGACCGAAGTCCATTATTTTTGCTCTCCCATCATCGTCGAGCATGACATTGGCAGACTTTATATCGCGGTGGACAATGTCCTTCTTGTGTGCTGCTTCAAGTCCGGAGGCAATCTCGCTGGCGATGCGCACCGCTTCCGCAAGCTTCATCGGGCCTTGCTTGATGCGGTCCTCAAGCGTATCGCCTTCGATGAACTCCATCGCGATGAAAGGGCGAATGTCATCTGTGTTCGAGCCTTCCGGGACGGCTTCGTCTATTTCGTAGACGGTGGCGATGTTAGGGTGAGAGAGGGATGCTGCAGCGCGGGCTTCGCGATAGAATCGAGCGCGGTCATCATCACTCGATAGAGCAGCAGCAGGCAGCACCTTAATGGCCACGGTGCGGTGCAGTTTTGTATCCTCACCCTTGTAGACGATCCCCATGCCACCACGGCCGAGTTCTTCGAGGATTTTATAGTGCGATAAAGACTTGCCAACCATCGTGATCTGCGTCAAGGAGCCACAAGAAACGAGGATCCTAACAGAACTACAATTCCAGGTCGTGTTAAACTCGGAACAGGTAGCTCAGCTTCATAAAAAAGCCGTCCGCTTGGCGGGTCAGGTTGCGAAATCGATACGTCTCCTGTTCGCTCATCGCCGTTCCGTACCCGACGAATACGACGGTCCCAGGTGTCGGGCGATAGGAAAGCAGGAAGTCCGCCTGGATATTGTTCGTACGCCGACTGTCCGCTTTGACGTAGCTCCCGTCGCCAGTAAGGAAATAAATGGGAAGATCAGTCCTCGAGTCATCCCGAAGAGCATCTTTGTACAACGAGCGATATTGACCGACGAAGCGTACAAACAAGGTTGGTGTAACCTGATATTCGACTTTGAGCCTCGGAACACGGCTCAACGACACCAGGGACTGGTCCGAAGCCCGAAAATGCTGCTGATGGTCATATCTGAATTCGAAGCGTAACTGATCTGTGGGTGTGTACCTGGCTTCCAATTCAAGATTCCGGAGGTTCGCGTCGGCCCATTCATCATAGTTGGGATCCCGGCCAAAACCATATCGGATAAATCCTGAAAATCGATTGAACTGAGGAGTCGAAAGGGTGATCATCGGACCGATGTTGAACAGATTTGGAACGCCTTTGTATGGCTCAAAACCAGTGTCCGTTTTGAGGTAGAAGTGAGTGAAAAATTCTGCGGGATAGCCGAATGTCTCGATCCAGGTAACAATGTTCAGATTCCATCCGCCCCTCATCTGGAAATTTAAGGACGGATAGAATCGGATATCTTCAGGATCATCGCCATTCATGAAGCCGTCGTAATCCCACGCTCCTGACAGACGGAAAGAAAGGTTTGACCTTTCAAGAAAATCGCCATCGTTTCCGTATATGGTTCTGGCGACATTTGCGCCGATCGTCACTTGATTGCCACGACTCAAGAAGCCCACTGCCGGGTCGAAATCGGCATGATAACCGCTCGTGTTGAGGCCGCCAGACCATTTCCGGGTCGATACACTGGCGCTTGCATTCCACATGGGCGCCAGTCCGTCAATGCCGGACGTGGAGCTGAATCCAGTTTGCGCGCGAAGGGAATACTTGTCCTTCGCAATAACATTTCCATCGACGGCAAACACTCGATTTGACCAGTCATCGTGCATTCGGTCTGTGTAAACCACACCCACGCTGTTTTGTCCACCCAGGTCTTTTTTCATACGGATCGCGTTCACGTAGGACGCATCCACATCAGCGATCGAGGGCCCAGCATTGTCCACGGCTGATAACGCCGCGATGGTAGTGGATCCAGACTTTCCTGCCACTTTAACCGCGGCAAGTGGATTGGCGATGCTCCGGGTATAAATGAGCCTTGTCGGTGTGCTGAACATTTCGATGCCATCCAGAAAGAACGGGCGTTTTTCCGGAAAGGATACAGACCGGCGTGGATCGTAGTTAATCTGGACAACATCGGCCTCAATTTGCGAAAAGTCCGGATTCAGGGTCGCATTGAGAACCATATTGGAGGAGAGGCCATATCGTACGTTCAACCCCAAAGGGTCGGTCGTGTCTCTCTCAAACGCTTCTGGATCGGGACCTCTGTTCAGGGCTCCTCGGATTTCCGGATTGAAATCCAGAACACGCCCCCGTCTCAACTCTGAGAGCCCAGAAAGCGATCCATTTTGCGCAAGAAACGAAGCTCCACCTAACCGGACGCCACTCCATGACGACCAATAACCCGAGTGCTGGACTTTGCGAAGCACGTTAAATCCCCAATTTTGCAACGCAGCATTGCCGAAACGGAGGCTCTTGAAGGGGATTTCAATTTCTACGACGTATCCAGATTCGGTCAGCCGTCCTTGAGATGTGAACACAAAGTCTGGGTTTTCATCGACAGAAAAGGGTTCCGCGCCGCCGCGTCCAAACCCGCCTGAAGACGAGGAGCGGTCTCTGAGCATACCGTCGGCTTGCTGACCTATCGGATTGACGATGAATGCAAAAGCCGAACGTTGATCGTTATAGGTATCCAACACGATCAATACGCGATCGTCGTTGTCCAGATTGTCGCGGTCAGCCAGAGTGGAACGCACTTCTCCGTGGACCTCTTCCGCCTCAATCCCGATGTAGAGCGCACTGGAGCCGTACCACAGCAAAACCTTCGTTCTGTCTTCAGCCGGACTTCCATCGACCGGGATATACTGCATGAAATCGGCTGTCACCGCCGCCTGGCTCCATACCTCTTCATCCAAAAATCCGTCTATCGACATCACGGGGATTTCCATTTTTGGAATGGCGATCTCCAGATCAGGCCTGCGAGAAATAGACTGTTCTTGCGCAAAAGATGGCGGGCACGTGATCAGACATAGTCCAACAATGCTCAAGAAAAGTTTGATCGACGACATAGGCTCAGAGGTTTTCCCAGGTGAAGCCGTCAATCTACCATCTGGACACGTAAAAAAGATGCGCAGACGTACGCGTTTTGTGTTTCATTGTCACGACGAAGATCCAAGATGCTATTTATCCACTTCCACCTGAATCCGATTCTCGCGGGCCCACGTGTCGTTGCGGATGCCGGTGACCTGCCAGGACACCTCGAGACCCGGTACGCCACCTGCGATACGAAAACGGTTTTCACTGATTTTCTGTGCGACGTACAAGTTCGGACCGGGCCCTCCAACGGCAGTCAACTGGTAGCGAAAATCAATGTTAAGTGCCTCGAAATAGTTCGGTAGCTGCACTTCGGCCTCCCCGGCTTCATCCAACACCACATTTCCATTGTAGATGTTCATCATATCCGGGCTCTCCACGAAGGAGTGGTACAGATACCGATTCTGCGGATCGAGAGGATGATCGATGACAAATGAGCCGCCTCCTTTACTGAGTACACCCGATACATCCAGGTCTCCAACAATATTTACATCTCCGATAAACATGCCGGCTCTGCCAGCGGATTCGAGGGCGACCCCCAATACACCAACGCCATCTCCGGTCGTAAACTGAGCCCCCGTACATCCCGATCCCGTGCAGGTCGCCGAGATCGGCAATGCCGCCTGTATCCCCAAGCCGATTGAGGCGACTGCTCCTTTGGTGGTGGATGTGCCGGTAGGATTAATCTCTACAGATTTGTCGGCCCCACCAACAGTCATGACGGATGTACCCGAGGCATCCTGAACTACGATTCCGCCCGCGAATGTCTCGAGACCGGAGTGGGTAGACGTGCCATCGGTATTGACGCGGAAGACCTCGTTACCCCCAACATCTGTCATTACAAATGGCAGGTTCACGAGTGTGCCGACGAAGGCTGCCCCTCCACCAGTATCGGATAGCACTTTGTGTTTCACGATGTCATCCGTGCCCCAGACGAGGACGCGCTCATTTTCCGGATCGAGAGGAACGTCTGAGATCTTGATCTGACCAATGAAATCACCGGCAGGCTTTCCTTCAGCCTTCAGGCCTGTTCCAACGAAAGAAACGGCTTCAACGGCTACGTTCTCCGAAAAGCCGGCGACGCCTATCCCATCTAGCGACTGACCATTGACGCCTCGACCAGTTTCCGAAGCCCCCAAACGCCCACCCCGGCCCCATCCGACTCACCGTAGACGCCTCGTCCGGTCTGTGTTTTTCCCCATATGCCGATTGCGACACCTTCGACACGCATACCGACATTCGGTACCTCACCAGTTTGCTTGGCTGTCACCACATTTCCGACCAAGGAGTCCGGCAAGACGAATGCCGTTGTATCTGCCCCGACAACGATCCCACCATCGAAGAAACCGATGCCGGCGTGCTCAACGTCACCGTTCGGACTCATGAGATGGGCGGTCTCTCCATCCATTGCGCGAATGGCGAAACTGTCACCATCGGCAGGTTCGTTTACGACGCCACGAGAAGTCAGGCTGTAAGGAGATGCCATGAGCGCAACACGAGGATCCAATTCCGTCTCGGTTCCAACTGCAATACCCAGCCAGTACGCGGTGTCGAATGGAAGATTGATGTCCGTCGAAGTACCGAGAGCGACACTGAATACGCCACTCAGGATCTGGACGGTCTGTGTCTCCGTCCAGAGCGCAATTCCGCCTGTAGATACATCATACAGGGCGAACGTTAGATCGTAGTTCCCGTCCGCGAGTGGTGTGTTGCTTCCGTCGGTGAGAACACCCTGGTAACCCAGAGTTTGAGGCACCTGGGCGCTGGTTGTTTGAGGAAGGCCGAACAGGGCAAAGATCAGGACGAGGGTAATGCGTTTCATGGGTCTGGGCGGCTGTGTGATTCAAATCTGTTGGTCGATCGATCAGAAATGCGAATCGGAAGCGACAAAACCCACTCAACGACAACGTCCGAGGCGCCTTCGTCGATCGTTTATTTCACGAGGAACATGATACGGGTCTGCGAAAAAGACGAAGAAGCCAGGCGATAGAGGTAAAAGCCGGTAGAAACAGGGCGGCCACTCATATCCCGTCCGTCCCAGGCGACGCGGTAGGTACCGGCAGCCTGATCGGTATGGACGAGTTCTCGCACGAAGCGACCAAGCCCATCGAATATCTCCATGCGAACCGTTGAAAGCTCGGGCAGATCGTATGCGATGATTGTGGATGGATTGAAGGGGTTGGGATAATTCTGGCGCAGTCGATACCGAGCCGGCAGAGAAGCATTTGGATCATCCGTCTCTGAGAGGTCTACATCAACTCCAGTGGCTAGGGCAATGGAGCCAGCCACATACCAGAATCCACTTCGCAGTGCGTCAGAATGTCCGGCAATCTCGCCTCCCAGGGTGCCAAAAAGATTATTGTTGGTACCCGTCAGCTGAGCGCCACTACTACCGAATTGACTGGCTCGAAGAATAGTCTGGGCAGTGGACTGCTGGCCTCCCAGCAGCGCGGTAACAAGAAGGAAGAGAGGAATAGCGTGTCTCATGAAACCGGTGATGGTCGGATTGTGGGATCCAGCATCGAGCTTCAAACCGTCCTGACGGCGATCCAGAACGGAAAGGCCGTGTCAGCGGGTTACTGACCAAGGAATTGGTACAGTAAACCAGGTGGAAGGTTCTCAGAAGAATAATCTGGAAAAGGAATTGTCGTGCAGCGGGATCGAGTCGAGTTTGCGCACCAACGAGCCTACCAACCACCCCTCATTCGTACCGCAGCGCTTCCACCGGATTTGCGCGGGACGCCTGAAGCGCTCGGTAGCTGATGCTCAACCACGCGATCAACATCGCTCCCAGTGTAGCGGAAACGAAGATCCAGGGTGCTATTTCGGAGCGAAACGGATAATTCTGAAGCCAACTGTCTGCCGCATAGTAGGCGACGGGCCAGGCGATGAGGTTGGCAATCAGAACCAGCCGCGCGAGGTCTTTGGACAGCAACATCACGACAGAGCTGCCGGATGCTCCCAGCGCTTTGCGGATCCCCATCTCTCTCGTTCGTCGTTCAACAGAAAACGAAACCAGACCGAAAAGTCCGAGGCCAGCGATGAACAGCGCGAGGAGCGTGAAACTTCCAGATACCCGTCCGAATCGCTCTTCAGCGGCGTAGAAATTCTGATAGTCCTGGTCCAGAAAGGTATACGTCATCGGCCATTCCGGTGCAACCTTATCCCACACGCCTGCGATTCCCGCGATCGCCTTTCCAGGATCTTCTCCAGCAACCTTGACGAACATGTAATCCGACCCACTGGGAGCCAGGAACATGATCATGGGCTGCATGAATACGCGGAAGGTCTGAAAGTAAAAATTGCGCACCACCCCAACAATCTGATACCTGGTGTTCCTTCCTCTGGTCACATATTCTCCGGTAGCCTCCTCAGGCGATGACCAACCAAGCTGGCTCACAGCTTCTTCGTTCAATATACCTGTCTCATTCTCATCCGAGGGAAAATCTCTGGAGAAGCTTCGACCCGCTAAAATTGCCATATCGAGCGTCCCGAAGTAATCGTAGTCTACAGACTGATATTTCAGACCAACCCAATCATCATCGGTTGCGTCAACCCGTCTTACTCCCGTTCCCCATGCTCCTGCCCCCGGTTTACGCGAGGCAAAGGTGACTTTGGTGACATTCGGGAGCCGAAGGAGCTCGTCACGCATGACATCAGCGTTATCGAGCACAGATTCGGCCTGAACAGGAATCGAGACGATCTGCTCCGGATTTAGCCCAAGATCCTTGTTGTGCATGTAGTTGAGCTGATTGACGACTACCAATGTTGTCACGATCAGGACCACAGAAACGGCAAACTGGAAGACTACCAGTGAGCTTCGAAGACGTTTTGGCGATCGGCCTGTCTCCCCGCCCCCGAGCATCCCCTTGACGAGCCCGATTGGCGAGTATCCCGACAACACAAACGCCGGGTATGATCCAGCCAGAACTCCAATCAGTCCCACAAGTGCGACTATCACACCGGCCTGAAGCCAACTCCAGTCCAGTGACAACGGAATGTCGATCATGCTCGAGAACGTCGGCAGGAATGCATATACCACTCCGACTGCCAGGACTCCCGATACAAGGGCAAGAAAAACAGACTCACCGATGAACTGGGTGATCAACTGAGTACGCCGGGCCCCCACGACCTTTCGCATACTGATTTCGCGGGTGCGGGTCGATGAGCGCGCGGTCGCCAGATTGATAAAATTGAAACAGGCAATCGCCAGGATGAGCAGGGCGACGACAGAGAGCAGGTAGACAAACATCGAACTGCTGCCTTGTTCGATCTCGTTGCCTTTTTGCTCGAGATGAATTTCTGCGAGGGGTTGGAGTTCAAGACGGCCATATTCAAATTCATCGCCAGCATACCTCGCCACCATATCGGTAATCTGTTGCTGCAACTCCACTTTCGAAAAGGTCTCGGGAAGCAGCACATAGGTAAAAAACGGATTCCAGCCCCAGCTTGTCATGTTATCTGCCTCACGCAAAGCCAGATTTTCCCATGAAGCCAGAAAGTCAAAATGAAAGTGCGCGTTCGACGGCAGATCATCGACGACGCCCGTGACCGTGTAGTCTTCGCGGTCGTCGATTCGAAGGGTCTGACCAACGGGATCCCCAGTGCCGAAATACTTTGCGGCAACCGACCTGGTCAGGACGATCGTGCCGGGCTCTGCAAGCGCCGTTTCGGGATTTCCACCCTTCAATCCAAACGAGAAGATGTTGAACACGGACGGGTCCGCGTAAATAAATCGCTGGTGATCGGTATAGAATCGCTTCTCCTCGAACGTAACCAACACTTTTTCGCTGACGGGCATGAACCGAACCATGTCTCGAACTTCGGGAAACTCCGCCTGCAAGGCCGGCCCGACTGGAGCTGGTGTCAGCGCGTTCGTGAAATCGAAATTGGAATTTTGCCAACGAACATTCACCCGATGAATCTGGTCGACATTTTCATGGAATCGATCAAAACTTGTCTCGTGCTGAACAACCATGTAGATCAGAACACAACACGTTATCCCCACAGTCAGGCCCGAGAGATTGATCGCGGTGTAGGCCTTGTTCTTGAACAGCGTGCGTATGGAGACCTTCAAATAGTTCTTGAGCATCGTCAGATTCCATGTTAATTCGCTCATCACGCCGCGCCTATAGCGCAGCTTCATCCAGAACATCTTTCTGAACTCGACTTCCGTGTCGGAAAAATTTCCGAACTCATGATGCGTCTTCCGATAGGCTTCTTCCTCACTCATCCCCTGGTCGACCATGAATTGAATCTGGTCGCGAAGGTGTCGCTCCAATTCATCGACTTCGATGGATTGAAACAGGCGACTGAATTTATACTGGTGCCGCCACGTGGCAATGGCTTTTTCGAGATCAAACATGTTATGCTACCTCTACGCCCGGCACCCACAGCGCGTCAAATATGGCGGTAACAGCTCTCCACTCTGACTGTGTACGCGTAAGCTCTTTCTTGCCAGCCGCAGTCAATTTGTAATATTTGCGGTCTGGTCCCGATTTCGACGGTTCCCAGAACGCCTCGACGAGCCCCTCGATCTCCAACTTGTGCAGCAGCGGATAAAGCTTCGAGTTGGGCCAGCTGATCTTGTTCTCAGACAGAATCTTGGCGTTATGCGCGATCTGAAATCCGTACTTGGGCCCGTCGATCAGAAGAGAAAGAATCAGCGGCTTCAGTGAAGCGCTCACGAGGGGTTTTGACAGCATCGAAGTGGAGAGAGTCGCGGTTTGTGGTCGGTAAGTCGAATTATGACCTACGCTAGGTAAAATTACGACCTACCCCCCGAAAAGGTTACACCACCTCTGAAAAACGCTGGATGAACTCGATTCGTGCCTAGTCGACAGCCCGTCCAAAGAGCATCCGCCACCGGACATCTTCGACCGAGCGGGTGCGTTCGTTGCCCTCGAGGTCCGTATAGTCCTCGAGCGATTCATCAATGTCGCGGATGACGAACATAGGGTACCAACCGTCGGCACCGTACTGATTGAACTTGTCGTCAATCTGGTTCATCTCCTCGATCCGACGGGCTTGATACTCGAATGAAGGGGATTCCTCGCCGAGAGGTTTCTGGAAGAGTGAGCGGAAGGCATCATTTTCATCCTGGAAGAGGAACATCGGCTCCCAGCCGTCCTCTCCATGCTCGTTGTACAGGTCATCGATCTGTTTGATATTGCTCGTCACCTTCGCCATAAACTGCATGGCTCGCTCGGTGTTGTCTGGGTCGCGGACGAAGAGCATGCGGTGGTCGTCGGCGCCTTGTATGACAAAAAGCGGGTCCCATCCGTCAGCGGAGAGTTGGTTGAACTTGTCGTCCACCTGGCGTCCCTCATCGAGGACGACGGCGCGGTATTCAAGGTTTGTGACATCGTCTTCTGGGTCTCGCTCCATCATAAGCCGCCAATTCTGCTTGAGGGCGCCCGTACGAAAGACGAACCGTGGGAACCAGCCGTCATCTGCCATCTTGTTGAACGTATCATCGATCTGTCTGGCTGACCTGATGACCTCTGCTTTGTACTCAAGGCCGTAGACACGCTCTTCTTCGTCGCGGGGCCGCTCGTAGATCAGCCGGGCGTCGCCCTCAAATTTCATAACAAATCGAGGGTACCAGCCGTCTTCGGCCATTTCGTTAAAAGAGTCGTCGATATCGCGATCGGAGCCGACTTTAACTGCGCGGTACTGCAAGCCATCGCGCTGGGTGTGTGCTGAGAAACCGACCAGACCTAGAGTAAACACGGCAATCAACAAAAAGGACATGAGTGAGCGTTGGAGGTGGACCATGCGTTTTATAATGCGTCTGGGATGAAAGAAACGAAGGGACGTCGCAGAGAGTGTTATGCGTTGCCCGCATTCTAGCAAGATAATCCTGCATCATCAATAGTGCATAAATGGTAATCCTGAGTAGGACCACCGCTTTATGGACCCTTCAGAGCGGGTGAAAAACGCTTTCTAGAATCGTATACTGACCTCTTGGCCCTCGTTATTGCGCGAATCAGCTATTCAGGATTCAGATCATGAAAACCTACCTGTCATCTCTCGTTCTTCTGCTTTTTGTCTGGACGGCCAACGCCCAGTCGTACTACTCCGAAAATGCGGGGTCTTTTCTTGGATTCGGAGGGGCTGTGGCTATTTCTGACGGTGAGGTTTTTGTCGGGTCGGCACCTATCAGCTGGCCGAGGGGATCAGACCCGGCGGGAGAGGTCTACATCTATCGCCGCGATGACCAGGGCCAGTGGGCTGAAGCGACACGGCTGCAGGCATCAGATGGGATGCTGGGCAACGATTTCGGTCGATCCATTCTGGTCAACGGAGCCCTCATGCTGTTAGGCGCCCCGGGAGCGAATGCCGTTTACGTGTTTGAAAAGAGCGATGGCGAGTGGACCGAGACGGCAAAAGTGGAAGCCACCGGCTTGAAAGACGGCGCGGAGTTCGCTGGAGCCTACGCGCGAGGTGGGTATCGCTCTCAGGTGATGACGGCCGTTGAAAACAACGTGCTTGTCACCTCTTACAATGCCGACACGAACGAAGGCGCCGTGCACGTCGTTCACCAGATGGGGACGATGTGGATGGACCATGGCGTCCTCACCGAGGCAAATGCCTGGTCCCTCGCCTCATCGGGAAGCACGCTCTTCATCGGAACGCCGAGCATCGATGCTGACAAGGGCAGCGTCCTGGTCTACGACTATGTGGACAGCCGGAATTGGGTCCATACAACCACGCTCACCGTGGATGAATTGGAAGAAGGCGCTCTCTTCGGCCGAGCTCTCGCTGCAGACAACGATCGCCTCTACGTTGGGGCGATGGGGTACGATGGCGCGGGCGGCGTATTCGTCTACGAAAAAGATTCAGAGGGTGCATGGACGCGCTCTCACACGCTGATGCCCCCCGCTGCTGAAGAGGGATCGAGAAGGCGGCCTCAGTTTGGTCTGAGTCTGGCCGTTTCTGAGGGAACGCTGATGGTCGGCGCTCGAAACTCAATTTTCACGTTCGATGCGAATAACCTGGACGCCGGATACACGATGCTCGAAGCTCCTGACGACCGTACGTCGAGAGGATTCGGAGTAGGAATCGCCGTCGAAGGTGATGTGGCTGTTCTCGGCTCACCCCTCGCCGACTACGAAGCGGGAATCGCTTCCCTGTTTGAGCGATCAAGCTCCGGAAACTGGGCGCGTGCCAGCATTTTTGAAAACGACATCAACTACTACGAATCGATTTCGGGCGACAAGGCGGAGTGCGAGGAAGGCAAAGCAGCTGGTCTGTTTCCCTGCGATGAAGTCGACCTTATTTCCTTCATATCAGCAAGCGAGATGGTAAACGACCGCGGAGCACAGCTGAACGACATCTGGGGCTGGACCGATCCAGAAACCGGGCGAGAGTGGGTGCTGGCGGCCCGCACCGATGGCGTCTCTTTTGTGGACATCGGAGATCCGTCCCATCCGAGGGTTGTCGGGCAGCTCATGCGCACGGAGGGATCTCCGGGAAGCACGTGGCGGGACGTAAAGGTGTATAATAATCACGCATATATCGTCTCTGGAGGCGCTCAAGATCACGGTATGCAGATTTTTGACCTCACGCAGCTGCGCGACGTCGATGTGGCAGATATGCCAGTCGACTTTAAGGAATCGGCGCGCTACACGGGCATTGCCAGTGCCCACAACCTGATAATCAATGAAGACACTGGATTCGCCTATGCAGTTGGAACCGGTCGCAGCGAACATGCTTGCGCCCAGTTGCACATGATCGATCTGAGCGATCCGCTCAATCCAACATTTGCAGGATGCTACGGCGATCCTAATTCCCGTGGGACCCACGATGCACAATGCGTCATTTATCATGGCAGCGACAGCGACTACAACGGAAATGAAATCTGTCTCAACTCGAACGGAAGCTCATTCATGATCGCTGATGTCACAGACAAGAGCAATCCGGTGACAGTAGCCAGTGCGACCTACCCTAACACTGCCTATACCCATCAGGGATGGCTCAGCGAGGATCACAACTATTTCTACATGAATGACGAGCTCGACGAGATGAATAAGATATTCGATCGGACGCGCACGCTCGTGTGGGACGTGAGTGACCTGGATGATCCCCTACTCGTCAAAGAAGTGTTTCTCAGCAACGGAGCCAGCGACCACAATCTTTTTGTGAAAGGCAATTTCGTCTACGAATCGAATTACAATGCAGGCCTTGTCATCCTGGATATAACCGATCCTGCGAATCCGGTGGAAGCCGGACACTTCGATACGGCCCCCAACGCCGATAATATCTATGGATTTGCCGGATCATGGGGAAATTATCCCTTCTTCGAAAGCGGCATTATCGCCGTAAGCAGCAAGACCGAGGGCCTTTTCCTCGTTCGAAAAAGGGAGGTGGATCTTTAGTTACTGCGGTGAATGTTCAACATTTCGCTCTTCGTTTCACTCCTTTATTGAACGATCACCGCGATCTCCTATTTCAGAAGCGGCGCCATGGATTGTTGATTCGCTATATTCGAATGGCGTCGAGACATCGCACTCCCCTTGGAAGTCCTGCGTTCAATATCCAACCCGACCGAGTGAGCCATGGAGATCCGACAAATATTTATTGTGCTCGTGGACATCAGTGGGTATACGAGGTTTTTGACGGCCCATCGGACGAGCCTCTTGCATGCTGAGTATATCATAACTGAGCTCCTCAAACTCATAATCGAGTCCTCCAAATCACCACTGGTGCTCCACGAACTCGAAGGCGACGCAGTAAATTTCTACGCCATTTCAGACGGTTCCAGGGAAATGGCTCAGGATATTGGGACTCAAGTGCTCAATTTTGTAGGTGCGTTCCGGGTTCGCGAAAAGGAATTGGTGAGCGAGTGCGAAGCGTGTAACTGTGAGGCATGTCAAAGCATTGGAAAGTTGAAGATGAAAGCCGTGCTTCACCATGGAGAGGCAGCGTTCACAAAGATCCGTAATTTTGAGAAAATCGGAAGCGAAGACGTCATTCTGGCACATCGACTGCTGAAGAATTCGATTGAAAGTGACGAGTACATTCTACTCAGTACCCCTTTCGCTGAATTGTGTGAGGATCTCGAAGGAGTCGAACTCGAAGACAGACTCGAGTTCTGCGAAGGCATCGGAGAAGTGGACGTCAAAGTCTACCACACCGAACCGGCCCCCTTCTCCGCTCCTGCCCAAAGGCCGACATTGAGTAAGCTTTCCATGATGGCAAAATTGGGCGGATACATGATCAAGAGGCGTTTTCGCCCTTCTCCCGAGTTTCGCCACCTGCAGACTCTTTGAATAGATATGTCGAGCGGAGAGGCGAGGGTCCTCGCGGTCGCCAAAAGTCGATAAAGTGCTCAGAGACAGTATATGTCATGAAGCCGATCGCCCTGGTTGACATTCCCCAGATAATTGGTTAAACGAGGGTGTCCTTTCCCTACTTTTTACAATTATCGGAAGAGTGTTGCCATGATGAAGAAGATACTTTTGAGTGTCGCAATTGGTGTTTGCGCGGCCGCGTACATGTATGCGTTCGAATACCTGGAGGATGGGCACCAGGGTCTACTGATCTTTGCCTCTCTAATGGTCGCCATCGCTGCAGGTCGTAGGTCAAAGAGCAGTTCAAACACGGTGGAGGTGTAATATGTGGGCATGTATAAAGAGAGTCTTTCTTGCTAATCTACCGGCAAATCTCGGCTGGTGGGCATTGGGCATCCTGATTGGTTGCATCGTTGCAGCTATTGCCGCGCTAATTCCGGGTGGACCCGCAGCGATCGCGGTCCTGGTTGGCTGTCTCACCGTGGCAGGAGTCGTGTTGGGAGGAGCCGCTCTTGTGGCTCTTCTCGACGCGCTAATAGCGTGTTTCTAGTCGACTGTCGACGTTCCACTTGTTTGGTCGCTACTCGGTGCGATCCGTCCCTCAGGCGGATCGCACACGGGTATTGATGTGCATTCGAATAGCTGGCCTATACCCTGATCATGACCCGCGAATACACGCGCGTCCCAACCCGCAGCCAGACCCGGTACACGCCACTGGGAAGCTCGCCGGCGTCGAATTCAGCCTCATGATCGCCCGCCTCCAGGAATGAATCGACGAGGGTGACCACATTTCGTCCCAGAGCATCATAAACACGAAGGGTAACCGCGTCCGCTCGCACCAGCCGGTATGCAATAGTCGTTTTTTGGCCGAACGGATTGGGGTAATTGTGCGTCAATTGAGCGTCATGCGGAAACTCGGTCGCGTCTTCCTCCATCCCGACCGCCGTCGCCTCATTCTCCAGAATCGTGATCGTGTTCGAGCCGTCGTTTGCACGGATGAAAACCAGCCCGGTGCCGGAGGATCGACCAGTCCGTGGATTCGCCATATTCACCGGTAACCAGAAGATCAGCCGTAGCTTTTGGCAAACGCCGCCACCGAGTACTCCCCGAAGTGGCAGGGCTCATACTGAGGCGGATTATCGGCACTGCAACAGGATGGGAGCGGCTCGACGATGGTGTCGTAGCTGGGACTGTAAAAAAAAGGAATAGAGAGGCGTTCGCGCCCACCGGGTGATCGGACGCGGTGCCGCGTGGCCGTGTACTTGTCGTTGGTCCAACGCTGTACCATGTGGCCGATATTGACGATGAATGTTTCCGGTATGAATGGGGCTAGAATCCACTCCCCAGACGCCGTCTGTACTTCAAGTCCGCCGACCTCGTCCTGTGCCAGAATGGTCACGAAACCGTAGTCGACGTGCGCACCGATTCCGCGGTCACCTTCGTCGCCACCCTTCGCAGGCGGATATCGAACCAATCTCCAGTCGTGCAGAGGGTTCACGGTGTACCGCTCAAAATAATCCGATGCCAGGCCCAGACTCCGCGCGATTCCCTCGGTCACCCTCGCTCCGAGATCAATCATGTACTCCCAGTGCTCATCCATAACCCTTTTGAAGCCCGGCATACCAGAGGGCCACTGATTTGGCCCGCAAAGAGGCTTGCCGGAGCGCACATCGGGGTGATCCGGCGACAGATCTCTCCCGAAATCCACCGCTTCGAGCGAATCCGTTTTCTTTGCTGTCTTCTCGCCGCCTACTGGAATGTATCCGCGATTTTGTTTCGATCGCTTGAGGTGGATCTCCATTTTTTGATTGATTGGCAGCTCGAAGAACCGTTTCGCCTCGCTGAAGACGGCCTCCCGATGATCAGAGGGGATGCCATGGTTCTGGATGTAGAAAAAACCGACATCTCGGCAGGCGTCACCGATCTGCCGTGCGGCCTCATCACCGTCGGCGGACGCGATGCCGCGATCGAGAAGGCCACCAATGTCGATGACTGGAATTGTTTCGGTCGAAGCAGTCGAGGGAATCATGAGGTTTCGGTAAGGACCAGATTATTGCGCCGAAAACAAGCCGCAGGTAGACGTGAGCAATCCGAAACGGGATTCCCCACGCAACCAATGTAGGAAATCATTCCAGGCGGATGTGTTTTCGCGTTTGACAGGTAAGATTTATTACCGAAAAGTCAGAGGATGGTTATAGATTGGGAAGCGGAGAGCGCACGTTCGGCGGGCTCGCAGCGATGCCTACGGCCTGATCGCCATTCTTCCTCAGGAGCCATTATCCAGGCATAGATGACAACCTCAGAGATCGAGACGGGAAATGGCGGCAAGATGGCCGTTGGACTCCCGTTCGCCGTGGCAATTTTTACCAGCGCCTTTCTCGTTTTTCAGGTTCAGTCGGTCATCGCTCGATTCATTTTGCCCTGGTACGGGGGCACTCCAGGTGTATGGACGACCTGTCTGCTTTTCTTCCAGCTCGGCCTATTGACGGGCTATGTGTACGCACATCTTCTCGCGAAGCGCCTTCAGCTGAGACAGCAGGCGATCGTTCATGGTAGCCTACTGGCACTTTCGCTGTTGATGCTCCCAATTACACCGGAGTTGCCAGACGCGGCTCAGAGCATACCTCAAACGTTTGAAATACTGAGCGTACTGGCCCTTTCTGTAGGTTTTCCCTTCATCCTGCTGTCGGCTTCCGCTCCATTATTTCAACACTGGTTTTCTCATGTTCATCCAGACAAATCACCGTTTCGTCTGTATGCCCTCTCGAACGTCGGCTCCCTGCTCGCGCTGCTGGGTTACCCGTTTTTGGTCGAGCCTTCGCTGGGACTGACGACCCAAACCTGGACCTGGTCCCTCCTCTTTGTCGCGTTCATGGGCGTGACGTTCTGGTGCGCAATGCCGCTTCTGAAACGAGGGTTAGCCCAGAGCCAGGAATCGATCTCGGCCTCGACCTCCCAGGACCGCGCGCCTAAACCGAGCTGGTTCGATCGCGTCAGCTGGATGGTGCTGGCCGCATGTGGTTCGGTGGTCCTACTCGCGATAACGAATCAAATGACCCAGGACATAGCCGTCATTCCATTTCTGTGGGTCGTCCCACTGAGTTTATATCTGATCACATTCATCATCTGCTTCGAACGTGATGCCTGGTATAAGCGCGAGATCTGGATTCCATTCCTGGCTCTCAGTATTGGTGCGTTAGTCTATCTGATGGGTCAGGATTTTGCGGATGATGAAATATCCCTGGCTTATCAGATAATAATCTACTGTGGTGCCCTGTTTGGGTGCTGTATGATTTGCCACGGAGAGATGGTGCGCCGCCGCCCGACCGTGGGCGACCTGACCACGTTTTACGTTTATATCGCGTTGGGTGGTGCGCTCGGGGGCGTATTTGTCAGTCTGATTGCACCACTACTGTTCAATGGATACTGGGAATTGCACGGCAGCCTGGTTTTTGTCAGTGCTATAGCCAGCATGCTTATTGCCGTCGAAACGATCTCAGTGGAGCGTTTTCAGCGCTTTGCGTACATTTTCTCCGGGTTTATTGCTGTTGGCGTGTTGGTCTGGTTTCTCGACAGACATATGACGGAGCAGCAGGAAGCAACGATTTTCAATAAACGCAGCTTCTTCGGCATTCTTCATGTGCAAGAAACAGGCCTCGGCACGGATCAACATTACCGCTCATTGTATCACGGTCGCATAAAACATGGTGAGCAGTGGCTGCATGAATCAGATATGCGTGAGCCAACAGCATATTACGGTCGTCGATCTGGCGTCGCGCTTGCGCTGAATGCCCTTCCCGCGCGAAAAAATGAAGACCCCGAAAAACGCGCCATAAAAGTTGGTGCAATCGGGTTGGGAATCGGCACGATTGCAGCATATGGAAGACCGGGAGATTTCTTTCGGTTTTATGAAATCGATCCCGAAGTGGAGACAGCAGCACTGGACTACTTCCGGTACCTGGATAACAGCGAAGCGGAAATAGACGTCGTTATCGGTGATGGACGGCGGAGCATGCAGAATGAACTGGAGACGGAGGGTTCACAGCAATACGATGTGATTATAGTCGATGCGTTCAGTGGCGACGCAATCCCGATTCATCTCTTGACCCAGGAATCGTCGGACATCTACTGGCGCCATCTGAAAGAAGACGGCGTTCTTGCAATGCATATTTCCAACCTACATGTCGACCTGAGCGACGTCGTACGTCAGTTGGCGATTCATGCGGGCAAGGAAGTCATTTTCATCGAAGACGAAGGCAGTTCTGATAAATATGATATCGGCAGCGACTGGATCATTATCACCGATAACCAGGCCTTTCTTGACGATCCGGATGTTCGCCGACTCACGGATGAATGGCACCACGAACTCAATCCCATCATCTGGACGGACGACTTCAGTAACCTGTTTGAGGTGGTGGATAGATCTCCACGATACGAAACCCTATCTCTCTGGTCTACACGGAGATCGGGTTATCTATTTTAGTTGGTGACGCTATTGGTGACGCTTTTTGATTGGTATGTCCCCCTTTCAGCGGCGGAACAGACTCCTGCGGGCTCGTTTTTTCCGGCGGCTCCATAGAAGCAGCCCAATGATTGAGGCAGAAACGACTAGAGATGTGACTGGGTAAATATATTTCATCTTTTTCGCGCGAGCCCCTTGATAAATGTGAACGGAAGCCAGGTGACCCTGCCGAGAAACTCCAGCCAGAGAACAGATCTGGCGGCGATCAGGAGCAACCGGGTCCGGATGGGATGCTGTCTCGAATACCTTTGCATCGCCTTCTTGTCTCGGATGGTATCTGCGACTTCCCGCCACGGACGCTGAAAGCGCGTGCTCATCATGATGCGGGCCTTCGCATCAGGGCGCTTCTGTCTCCTTTTCACCTTGCGACTGTAACTGGACATACTACCAGGCGACCCCGTTGGAATGGTGCACTGCAAGCCACTTTCTGAATTCTATGCAGCTGACCAGTTTCCTTTCGATCCTGCGCCGCCTCATGGCCCATGCTTTGAATTGGGTCTGGTCGTGCACACCACCGAGCAGTGCCTGCAGGTCTGTGACTCGATATCCCCCCTTTGGAGAGGTCTCGTAGCAAACGCGCCGTGACCACTTGTCCGGAATGCTGATGTAAGCGTACACCTCACCAGTATTCCAGAAATGGACCATGTCGACGCGTCCGTTCATGGCCTACCCTTCAAGCGGAGGCGCAGGCCCCAGCCGGCGAGTGCCTGCCCATCCGTGGTCGAGTACATTCGGGCGAAGGCCGATACGGCGCGGTAGCGAATGGAGAACTCGAGGCCGACTTCTCCGACGCCGTCACCCATGATGTTGAAGGCTACGTATGGCGCTATCTGATAGCCGAACCTGGGCCCTCGAACTTCGAATCGATCTTGCACGAAGGAGCCCCGATCGGGAGCGTAGTAGGTGAGGATGACATCTCCGCGATCGAACCGAATCGGCGTCGGTGCTATTACTCCGACCACAGGGAAATCGACCGGTACCCGAACTTCAACCCGAACAGTGTCTGTCACCTGTCGATAGATCGTCCGGGTCACTGGCCGCATGATCGTGACGGTATCTCGCCTGGTGATATCCCGATCGACATATTGAATCTTCGTGTCCCGAATCAGACGGGGAAAGAATCTTCTCGACAGAAATGCGCCGGCGAGCGAAGCCGCGATCAGTACCGCTACGATTGCGACGATGTTGAAAGAGGTCTTGCTCATCAGTCTATCCGATGACCTGGTCGTCTTTCGACGGCTTCTTGACGTAGCCGGCCAGCAGGGAGGTCAAAAAAGAGATGAGCGCGACCACGCCGCCGGCCACCAGCTGTTCGATGGCCACCAGGCTTTCGGCGCCGACGTCGATGCCAAAGAGACCAATGAGCGCTCCGACGATGGCGGATGCTGCAGATGATGCGAAGACCTTTTTTGTAGGCTTATTATTGAGTTGCTGTGTCATTTTTCCGTTCATTGTGGTTAATCACCACTACGTGATAGATAAACCACGTAGGATGAGGTTGTAAAAACAAAAATTAGCTGCCTTCCTTTTTTTCTTCAGCCAGCCGTTTGATTCGGGTTTTTAGCTCGTCGACCAGTTCGTCACGGGCATCCTCGAGGGCCTTATCGAAGTTTGCACGATCAGTCTGGCGCTGTTCCTCGTTCTTCTTCCGCTCCTTTTCCATCTTCAGATAAAGAAACCGGATAACGAAACACGATAATACAAACAGTCCCGCCCAGCCGTACTTGATCAGAAAAGCCGTAAGTGGCTCCGGCGCACTCTCTTGGCCCCAGAGCAGACTCAGAGAGGCCCCGAAATAGGAGAAGACAAACGGTATTTTGATCCCGGTCATGACGGCTACGAGTTTAGCAGGGAGGCCTGAATACGCCCCATGATGATATTGAATAGGTCAACCACTACTCGGTGCCAGATCCACCCGAACCAGAACTCTTCGTTCTGCTCGCGCGCGATCGTAATCTTGTTGTAGTGATGGACCTGTTCGCCATTGAGCGCGCAGAACAGGGCAATTTCCCCACGCCAGCCGCGGCGTTTCAAATAAGCCGCGAGAGCTTTGACTGTAGCAGGGCCTATTTTCCCGTCCACAACCAGGTCGGTGTAGAACTTTCCGTGGTAGTTGCCGGAGTTGAGAATACCCTGTAACCAACGCCCAATCTTATGACCGCCTGGCCCCGTCATATTGACCGCCGAATCAAAGAGCTCGTATGCAATCGGCGGCGAGAGCTTTGCGATCGCGTCCAAATGCATTGCGCGCCAGTAGTCCTCGAAGAATACCTGATCCGCCATCTCAGCAGTGAAATCCCGCATGTCACCCTCATACTCATGCCGACGCGCAGTCTGCTCGGTCACGCCATGGTTTGTGGGCCCGCCGAGGTCGTTCGGATTGTTTACATAGCCGCCTTCAACCCGACCCGTTCTGTTCCGAGCTATCTCGAAATGCTTTGACCTTATGCGTCTGGACATTGTAATTCGTCTTTTGAGAAGCAGGGATAGTACACTGAATCAGGCCGCACCACGCCTCCATCGGAATCCTCGGCCATCCCATCCACCACGAAGTCTCGACACGCTGATGTTGCGAGAGCCGAAACGATGGCGGGTGCTAAGAGCCAGGTGATTCGATGGAGTGTTGCGAGAGTCATGCGTCAGCGGTAGCACCTTTCTTTTTCTGGCCGTTCGGTCCCGCGTCTTCGGGTTTCTCGACCTCGATCGCTGGTGTCGTTTTCTTCTCGTCGACAGGATCAGCAAAGTTCTCGAGTCCAGGAGGAAGAGAGAGCGCAGGATCGTCCGTCACCTTATCCCAAGGGCAGTTTTCCAGCATGAAACCGAGGGCGATTTCGACTATACCTTTGAGTTTTTCTTTGCCTTTCTTGATCTCCGAATGGTCGACTACGGCGATCTTGATGGTGACGATCTTGCCCCGCTGGTAGTCGCGCACCTTTTCCTTGACTGTTTCCCACGAGTGGCCTTCGCGAAACAGCTCCTTACCAGCTCGATTTGTCTTAACCGTGACGTCACCATTTTCCAGCTCCGTTACCTGAGCAGCCTGGCGTACATAGGCTCTGCGGACATGGGCCACGTGTTCCATCCTGTTATTAAGACGACCGTAAGTATCCTTTGCTGCTTCATGCAGTTTGGTAGATACAGCCGAGTGGAGGGCCTCGGTGATCGTGGCTCGCATACCCTCGACTTCCAGTAGCGATTTTTGTTTATAGATATGTTTCATCAGGGCGACCTTTTGGTGAAATGGAGATTGCTCGACAGGCGCTAGCTTGACGTTGGGCGTTCGGAGACCGTCACCCCGTATTCCTCAGCGGCTAACGTCCGTGCGAACTGGGAGAAGGAAAGAGGTTTTGCTTGCTCTTCAAGCGGGAAAGCCGACACTGGGATTTCTTTTCGCTTGATAACCACACCGTCCGCGTCTAGTAGATGTGCGTAGACGGAACCACCACCTCGGTGCTCCGCAGGGATCTTCGTACCCGGGTAGTTGGGCTGAGCGTACTTCTGTTCGTTCTTCCCGCTTGCGATAGTCACGCCAGGTCGATCCGGGTCCATCTTGAACCATTTCTCCGAATCGGTATCTTCGCCCGTGTAATGATCGATGAAGACGCCCTCGACAGGAACCAATACAGGTTCATAGACAGCGTTTTCGAAAAGCGCGACGACTCCAATCTGACCAACATGAGCCGGTACTGCCACTCCCTTTGATGCAGGGTCGTCTTTGAATGTTAACTTGTTCATGATGGTGCTGTGTCTGAGTAAGTGAGGTATCGCACTGTGCCGTTAATTTCCATTGCGATCGCGCCGTCGGCGCCGGCGGGTGTGCCGGTTGCCAGGATTCCTGAACCTTCGGCGAATAGGCCCAGAATGGTGTTTCCTGCGGTGAGGTCTGTTGAGTAGAGTGCGACGGCGTTTGCGGCTCCAGCAGTTGGGTCCGTGCCACTAAAGAGGACCGCGCCTCCTACCATGCTTGCAGGGGTGATCGATCCGTTTAACAGAATCGTTCCGGCAGATAGCTCTAGATCTCCGTTGCTCAGGGTGACGTTTCCGGCGAAAGTGGCAAGTTCTGAAGAAATGGCACCTGAGAGGGTGAGGTTGGCGACATCATTATCACCGCCAAGAACAAAGGTCGCCCCGGCCTTCGTGGTCGCCATAACAAGGGCGCTATTGCTGTACTGCCAGCGTATCCTTGCGCCTCTTGCGAGGGATGTAGAGCCCAGATAGTAGCTTGCAAATTTGGTGTCACCCACCAAAACACTTACGCCGCCATGATCGGAGTTCTCAAAGACACCTTCGTCAGCTTGAGTATTAGCCGTTACTGCGCCAGCCGAAGCAGTTCTGAACCACCCCGTGTACGTGGCGTGGGGCGTGGTCCCGACAGCGAATCGAGTGGACGCCGACAGCGTACCCGTAATCGTCGTAGCGCCAGCGGCAAGGGTGCCCGTGGTGATTATTTTCGTTGCGCTCAGGTCAAAGTTCAGTTCCGTCGGATTGAATCTGCCAAGTTCACCTGAGATATTGTTGTAAAAAACAATGTCCCCACCACCGCCAGTAGATTCCAACCTTAGATCAGAATTGAGCTTTTTGGATTTTACATATACTGCCGTTGAGCTTCCTAGCGTACCAAGATTCAGATAATTACCGCCAGCAACATCCCCCAGGTCGATGTCATTCGACTGAACAGTGAGGACTCCGTTGATCTGTACTGCGCTACTGAGCGTCGTCGCCCCTGTGACGAAAAACGATCCAGGCACATTAACTTCATCCCCGTCGGTGTACATGAACGTCGTGAGCGTTCCACCCTGCATGGATTTGAAGTAAGCGTCAGCGTCCTCGGAAGCATCGCTCGGATCAGTGATAACGTATCCGACCGAGCCGTAGGTGGTCGGATTGTCGCCATCGTTGAGCGCGTCAAAATCGAAGAACACGCCGTCGTTGACGGTTTTCGCGTCAGACTCGATCGATAGGACGGATACGATTCCTGTTCCGTCGACGCCCGTTGAGGTGGTATAGTTGTCGCCAATGAATGTGGCCAGGACGCCAAGCTGCATTTTCCCGTCAGACCAAGAGCCGCCGCCATCCACGTCGAGCAGAAGCAGATCTGTCGACTGGGGGGCAGTTACGTTGGTCGGTATGTCGTGAAAGAGGGAGTCAGCCATGATGCTACTCGTTTATGACGTCGTTCTTTTTCGGCACAAAGTGACCGAGGGAGCGACGCCCATTAATGTTCATTGTCGCGTTGATGGCGCGGATTGAGTAGACGTAGTTCAGGTCAAGGTCGAGGCCAGTGTCAGTCCATGTAAGGAGAGGTTTCTGTGCGAACTAGCGTCGGTTGCGCCCGGTAATCAAGGGCCCGGTAGATTTCGTATCCCGTTGCTCCCGCAACTGCAAGCCAGGTGAGCACGGTGGAGAGGAAGTCAGCCGACCGAGCGGCCCTGACATCAGCTGGTGGTGAAGGCGGTTTGGGCCGCAGCACATCATTCGGACCGGAACCTGTACCCACAGGGACGCCGCCGATTACGTGGTCAGAGGTATTTATCAGTGCGTAGCCGCCAGCGTTGAGAAGGACGTTCCCGCCGCCATTGAGCCTGATTTTTCTATTTGCTGAGGTAGCCATTAGAGATCGATCACCCCGAAACCGTCGTCCTGATCTGCTTGAAGCGTCACATCTCCGCCGTTGGTCACAATGTCGTCGTCGTCGATTCTCACGACGAGCTTGGAAGAAGCATCGCCCGAGGCGTGGCGAATGACGATGTATGCGACCGCAGCCGTGCCGGCGTTTACCAATGGGAAAATCACGTCATCTCCGCTGAAGACAACAGCGTGTCCGTTCTGATTCTCGATCATGACCACGCCGGTCAGCGGTATCCGGGTATAGTTACCACCGCTCAGTTCATTGGCGGATATATCGGAGACAAAGCGATTGCCCGACTGGTCGAGCGTGTCGTTCGCGTCCACCAGAATAGCATCAAGTGTCTTCCCGGTGACGCCGGTAGACATGAGTTCCTGATACCCCGAATACATCCACTTGTGCATGACTAGCCTTTAGATTTTTTCGACTTTCCTTTGTCTCGATTTGCGGCCTCGGCTTCGTCGGCCATCTGCTGCGCCCGGTCAGCGTCCCTCTTCAGTTTGGCGGTGCGCTCCCGAACCATTTCCTTGTTCTTGAAATGCAGTTTTCG